>JAEULA010000065.1 GCA_016793165.1 Alphaproteobacteria bacterium
TGGTCGAGGCGGGGCGCGACGTGCCGCCGGGCACGGAGTCGAGCGCGATCCTCGACATGTATCCTGGTCGGGCGGCCTTCGATCCCGCCAACCACTGGCCGGACATCGCCGCGCATCTCCAGCCGGTCGGGCACAATTCCCAGGAGCGCCCGCCGCTGCGTCACTACGAGCAGGCGCGGCTGATCGGCGGCGGCTCGAGCATCAACGGCCAGGTCGCCAATCGCGGCACGCCGGCCGACTACGACGAGTGGGCGGCGCTGGGCGCGCGCGGCTGGGACTGGCAGGGCGTGCTGCCGTACTTCAAGCGACTGGAGCGCGACCTCGACTTCGACGGGCCGCTGCACGGGAAAGACGGGCCGATCCCGATCCACCGCATTCCGCGCGCCGCCTGGCCGCGCTTCTCCGTCGCCGCGGTCGAGGCGCTCGCCGCCCACGGCCATCGCGACATCGCCGACCAGAACGGCTGCTACGAGGACGGCTGGTTCGCGCAGAGCCTGTCGAGCGACGGCCGCCATCGCGTCTCGGCGGCGATGGGATATCTCGACGCCGCGACCCGCGCGCGCGCGAACCTCGTCATCCTCGCCGAGGCGCAGGTGATGGGGCTCGTCGCCGACGGGCGACGGATCACGGGCGTGGCGGTGGAGCAGGGCGGACACCGCGCCACCCTCGCGGCGCGCGCGACGATCCTCGCGGCGGGCGCGCTGCAGTCGCCGGCGATCCTGCTGCGCGCCGGCATCGGGCCGGCGGGCGACCTGCACGCGCTCGGCATCGCGCGCCTCTGCGACCTCCCCGGCGTTGGGCGCAATCTGCAGGAGCATCCCGGCATCTCGGTGGCCGCGTTCCTGGCCCCCGCGGCGCGTCTCGGCACCACGACGCGGCGGCACGTCCACGCGGCGCTGCGCTACAGCTCGGGCCATGCGGGGAGCCCGGCTTCGGACATGTACATGATGTTCGCGGCGAAGTCGGCCTGGCATCCCGTGGGCCGGCGCGTCGGCACGCTGATCGCGTGGATCAACAAGATCCATTCGCGCGGCCACGTGACGCTGCGCAGCACGGATCCGCGCCAGGGCCCGCTCGCCAGCTTCAACTTCCTCGCCGATCCGCGCGACGCCGCACGTCTGGTGGACTCCGTGCGCTTCATGGCGCGCCTCGTCGCGACGCCGCCGCTCGCGGCCCTTGTCAGCGAATGCGCCGCGGCGAGCTATTCCGGCTTCGCCAGCGCGCTCGGCCGTCAGACGCTGCGCAATCTCGCGATCACGGCGCCGACGGCGCTCGGCCTCGACCTGCTGCCGGCATTCCGGCGCCACGTGTTCCGGCGCTGGGTCGGGGGCGGGACGACGCTCGAGGCGCTGGTCGCGGATCCGGATGCGCTCGAGGCGCATGTCCGCGCGCGGGCGTTCGGACAATGGCACCCCTGCGGCACGTGCCGCATGGGACCCGCCGAGGACCGCGATGCCGTGGTCGATCCGCAGGCGGCGCGCGTGCACGGCGTCGAAGGGCTGCATGTGGTCGATGCGTCGGTGATGCCCACCGTCCCGCGCGCGAACCTCAACATCCCGACGATCATGATCGCCGAGAAGTTCGCGGACGGCATCGCGGCAGTGCTCTGATCGCCGGCCGGGCGTGCGCGGCGGCGGCGGAATGTCGCGGGACTCGGTCCGTGTGCGCCGTTCGATAGGCCGTCAGGCCTAATGGTCGCGCGGCGCCGCCGGGCGGATGATGTGTCGATGAATTCCGTGCCGCCGGCCATGCGCCGGGCGCTGGTGCTCGACCCCGACATCTACAGCGGCGAGGGCCTGCGCCTGCTGTGCGACGAGCTGGGCTATGTCGCCGAGGTGATCCGCTCGCCGCGTCTGGTCCCGAACGGGATCGGCCGGGGCGGCTCCGTCGCGCTCGCGCTGATCGATGCGCGGATCGCCGAGGACGGCGACGGCATCGGGCCCATCGCCGCGCGGGTCGACACCCTGCTGCAACGGGCGGCGCCGATCATCGTCCTGGGCGGCTCGGCCCATTGGTCGCGGAGCCTTCCCAACCGGCGCCCGATGATCGTGGAGAAGCCGATCGCGCCCGGTCGCCTGGTCGAGATCGTGACGGCGCTTCAGTCGCGCAGGTGAATGCCCAGCTGCCGCGCCTTGAGCGCGGCCTCGGTGCGATTGCGCGCGCCGAGATTGCGATACAGGCCGGCGAGGTGGATCTTGACCGTCCCCTCGGCGAGGCCGACCTCGCGGCAGATTTCCTTGGTGGACAGCCCGCGCGCGAGGCAGGAAAGCACCTCGCGCTGCCGCGGCGTGACCGGCGGCTTGTCGACCACCGGCGGCCCCGTCGTCGCGAGCGCGGCGCGCAGCGCCGCCTCGATCTCGTCGGGCGCGCTCGCCTTCGACACGAAGCTGATTGCGCCGGCCGCCCGCACCGCCTCGATCGTCGCGGCATCCGTCGTCCCCGACAGCACGACGATCGTCGTCTCCGGGAAGGCGAGGTGGAACGCCTCGATGCCGGGCGGACCGGCAAGTCCCGGCATCGTCAGGTCGATCACGGCCAAGCCCAGCGCCGGCAGGTCCCGCGCGAGCATCAGCGCCTCGTCGAGGTCGCGCGCGAGCAGGACCCGGGCGAACCCGAAGCTGTCCTGAAGCATCAGCTGCATCGCCTGACGGATCAGGGCATGGTCGTCGACGACTAGCGCGGAGCCCGTGTCACGTGAACTCGGCATCCTACCTACAAGTCCGAATCCTAATTGAGCTGCCTCAACTGTATCCGCGCCTTCGCGACCGGAAAAGCATTCGAGCCGTCGCGGTGCGGCGCGAAGCCAGAGAATGAGTGGGGGAATGTTCCGTCGCTTGCGCCGACCGATCGCGCGGCTGATGCTGCGCATGACCGGCACCGGCCTGATCGCCGGGCTCGTCGCCGCGATGTCGGTGATCGCGATCGCCGGCGTGGCAATCGCTTGGTTCGGGACCCGTGCCGACGTCCTCGCGAACATGGATCGCGGCCTGCTACGGCGGACACAGTTCGTGCAGGACCGCTACGAGCGGATCATCGTCGCCCTCGATCGCACGCTGTCAGCCATGGCGCGCGATGCCGATGTCGCCGGGCTGGACCCCGCCCGTTGCCGGTCGCTTCGCGCGGCGCTTGGCCCCGCCGTGGCCTACATGCGCGGCGTGGCGACCTTCGACACGACGGGTCGGCCGGTCTGTCAGGACGGGGTGATGCCGCCATCGCCGGAGGCACTCGGGCTGCCGTCGGCGGCGCTCACGGCCTCGGAGAAGCCCGTGATCGGGCCCTCGGGCCTGGCCGGCGATCCGGCCGCCCCGACGGTCGGCATCGGCATCGCGATCCGGGACGGTCACGGCGTCCGCGGTGTCGTGGTGCTCTCGCTCGACCTCGTCGTGCTTTCCCAGCTGATCTCCGGGGTCCTCTCCGACGACGGCTCCGAGGTCGTCGTCTTCGATGGCGACGCCCGGGTGGTCGCGGCCAGCACGCGCGACCGCCTCGCGACGACGCTGCCGGCCGCGTTTGTCGCCGCGGTCGGGACGCCGGGGCCGCCGGGCAAGGCCACCGGGGAACTCGACGGGGTGCGAATCGTCCATCGTGAAGGGCGGATCGCCGGAACCGGCTGGACCGTGGCGAGCATCCTGCCGGAGCGCGTCTTCGTCGAGACCGTGGTCTCGCGCGTGACGCCGCTGCTCGCCTCTTCGCTGTTCGGGGTGGTCGCCGTCGTCGGCGCCGGCATGGTTCTCACCTTCGCGCTGCTGCGGCCTCTGCGCCGCATGGCGGCCGCGTTGGAGGCGTTCGATCCCGTCTCCCCCTCCAGCGTGCCGCGGACGAGCGGCCTTGCCGAGCTGCGCCACATCGCCCGGGCGGCGAACCGCGCATTGACGGCCATCAAGGCCCGCGACGTGGAGATCGAACGCGGCCGCAAGCTCGATCGCCAGCTGCGAACGGCGGCCGCGGGCTTCTCGGAGGCGCTGATGCTCTGGGACTCCGACGACTGCCTGATCTACGCGAACGACGCGGCCCGCCGCATGTTCCCGGAGAGCGACGCGGAGCTCGTGCCCGGAACGCCGTTCGCCGTGCTGCTGCGCGCCCGCGTCCGCGACGGCCATATCGCCGCCGCGCTCGGACGGGAGGAGGAGTTCATTGCGAACCGGCTGGAGGAGCGTCGGCGGCGCTCGCCGCATAGCTTCGAGCGGCAGCTCGGCGACGGCCGGTGGATCCTGTCGCACGAGGACGTCACCAGCGACGGCGGCCTGTTCATCATCCATCGCGACGTGACCGCGGAGAAGCGCGCGGCGCTAGCACTGGCAGAGACCTACCGCCGGACCACGAGCGTGCTCGAGGCGCTGGCCGAGGGCGTGCTCGTGCGCGATCCGAGCGGCACGGTCGTCGATACGAACGGGGCGGCGTGCCGGATCCTCGGCTTGCCGCGCGAACAGATCGTCGGCGTCGACTTCGCGCGCGGCGTGCCCTGGCGGCCCGTCGACCAGGACGGCCATCCGCTCGCCGCGCGCGACACGCCGCCGATGCGCACGCTGGGCGGGGAGGGCGAGCTGCGCGCCGCGATCATCGGGGTGCACCGGCCCGGCGGCGAGCGCCGCTGGATCTCGGTCAACACCAGCATGGTGCGGGCCGAGGACGGCCGGCTCGAATTCGTGATCTCGTCCTTCTCCGACATCACCGCCGAGCGCGACGCGACGGCAGCGACGATCGAGAAGTCGCGCGTGATCGCCGCGGCGAGCCACGACCTGCGCCAGCCGCTGCATGCGCAGGGGCTGCTGATCCGGGCGCTGGAGCGGCGGATCACCGATTCCGAGGCGGCGGGGATCCTCGCCAGCCTGAAGGGGGCGGCGGCATCCATGTCGTCGATGCTCGGCGCGCTGCTCGATCTCTCGCGCCTCGATGCCGGCGTGGTCGTGCCGAACATCCGGCCGACCGCGCTGTCGCCGCTCCTGCGGAAACTCGCGGACGAGTTCGCGATGCAGGCCCGCAATGCCGGGCTCGCGCTGCGCGTCGTCGATACCGGGCTGTGGGCCAGCACCGACGCCACCCTGCTGGAGACGATGCTGCGCAATCTCATCGGCAACGCGCTGCGCTACACGTCCAGCGGCGGCGTCCTGGTCGGCTGCCGCCGCGTCGGCGGGCGGGTCGCCATCTGGGTCGTCGATACCGGGCCTGGCATCGCCGCCGCGGAGCGCGAGCGCATCTTCCGCGAATTCGAGCGCGGCAGCGCGCGCGGCGCGAGCGGTGATCCCGGCATGGGCCTCGGGCTCGCGATCGTCTCGCGCCTCGCACGTGTCGTCGGCGCAGCGATCGGGCTGCGCAGTCAGCCGAGGCGCGGCTCGTGCTTCTCGGTGACCATCGACGCCGCGGCGCCCGGCGCCGGCCGCGAGGAGCAGGCGGCCCCGGTGGTCCGGCGGCGCGCCATGACCCTGGCCGTGCTCGACGACGACGCCCGGATCCGCGACGCCATCGCGCGCGACCTCGTCGACCAGGGCAGCAGCGTGAGCACATTCGGGACCGCGGCGGAGCTGTTCGCCGCGGACATCGGCACCTTCGACGGCTTCATCGTCGACCTCGATCTCGGCGGCGCGCAAGACGGCCTGGCGGTGGTCGCGACGCTGCGCCGCCGCTGCCCGCCGCCGGCACGTTTCATGATCGTCACGGGCGACATGGCGCCGGAGACGCTGGAGGTCCTCGACCGGTCCGGCGTGCCCTACCTGATCAAGCCGGTCGCGGGCACGGCGATCCTCGAGGCGATGCAGGCCGTGTTCCCGGTCCGCGTGCTCTGAGCGTCGCAGTCCTTCAATTCGCGACGATACGGTCCTCGAAGGCCGCCACGACCTCGGCGGCGGCGCGCAAGACATGGGGATCGGCGTCGGCGGCGGCCGCATCGCGCAAGGCGCCGGCCAGCGACGCCGGCGTGTCGCTGCGCGAGTCCGTCGGGCCGTGCAGCCGGTCATGGATGTGGCGGCTGATGCGGACGATCGCCGCCGCGCGTACCAGCGACGCCGAATCCGTGCCGTTAATCGTCGTGCCGCGCCCGTCGACGATGCGACGGATGAGTTCGGACGCGCCGCCGGCCGCGAGCAGACGGTCCGTCAGCTCGCGGCGGCCATCGCGCCCGCGCGGGATTTTCCAGCTCGGCGGCCGCCCGGCTTCGGCGCGTGCGAGGACGAGGACCAGGCCGAGATCCTGGAACAGGGCGGCCATCGTCACGCTGTGGATTCCCGCCTCACGGAAGCCGAGCCGGTATGCGATCGCCGTCGCCAGGCGGGCGATGTCGAGCATCGAGGTGAAATGGTCCGGGAACTCCTCGTGGATGAGCTTGATCAGCGTGAGCAGCGCATCGGTACCGTGCTTCATCAGCGCCGTCTCGAGATCGGGGGCGCGATCGCAGATCTGGCGCAGCGCGGGCGATCCGGGCGTCGGCGGCGCCTGGACTCCCGGCAATGGCGTCGCGCCGTCGCCGTAGCGGCAGGGCAGGCCGCTGAAGCTGCACAGCTCGCAGCGCGACGGTCGCCGGATCACGCTGCATGTCAGGCAATCGAGGACCTGCGCCGCGGCCATCGGCGTGGTCGCCGTCTCCTGCCGCAGGATGTCGTCGAGCAGTTCCAGGAGCTGGCTGGGCGATCCGATGACGACGGCGCCACCGATGGAGGTTTGGAGGGAATGCATGTTTGGACTGTCAGCCATGCGCCGCATCCGGGCAATTCGGCCAGACGGCCTAGAGGTGCGGAGCGCTACGCGCGGATGCCCCTAGTTGCGGCGCGCTCTCATACTGATCGCGCCGCGGCCCCCCGCGGAGCAGGCGGCGATCGTGGACACGGCGTTAACGCCCGTGCACGGCGGCGGCGCGCGGCACCGCATACGGCATGTCGAGCAGTCCCGCTCGCGCCGCGGCGATCGTGAGCTCGATGACGCGCGTCATGCCGAATTTCCGCAGGATCCGCGAGCGATGGATCTCCACGGTCCGGGTGCTGATTCCGAGCGCGTGCGCGACGATCTTGTTCTGCTGGCCGAGGATCATGCGGTCGAAGACCTCGCGCTCGCGCTCGGTCAGGCCGTCCAGGTCGCGCCGGAAGTCGTGCGCGTCGGGATGACGCGGCATGGGGCCGCGATCGGCCGCGACGCCGCGTCGCATGACCATCAGGAGGGATTCCTGGTCGAGCCCCAACTCGACGACGTCGTGGGCGCCGCCGCGGATCGCCTCGACCGCCGCCGCGACATCGCCGTGGGCGGCGACCGTGATCACGGGAAGGGTGGCCCCGTGGCCTCGAAGTTCGGCGATCACATCGCCGATCCGCGCGCCGGCCATCCCGGCATCGACCAGGACGCAGCCCCGCCGCGTCGGGATGATCGCGGGCGCCAGCGCTTCGATGCGGTGGATGTCCACCACGGTCAAACCGCCCTGAGCCGCCGCTGCATGGACCAGCTCGAGGAACCCGCGGTCGGCGTGCACGACATAGACGACGGGGGAAGGGGAGGCGGGACTCGGCATGCGGGAACCTTGATGGGGTCGCGCCGACCCGATTCCTTGGGCCCGGCTTCGCCAACAACCGGATGAATGGTGGCGAAAACCCGCACGCGCGATCCGTGCCCGACTTTCAGGCAATGGTCGAAAAGGGTGCAGGCCGCGCCTCGAGACGGACGCTCGGATGCCCGGGGCCGGCCGGGCAACTAGACCATAAGGCCTAGGGGGAATTCCGGATGGATCCGGTGGCGCCGGGCGGTCTAGGCGCGCCAGCGCAGGAGTCGGCGTTCCAGCGCCTTGAGGGCGCCGTTGAGCACGACGCCGGCGAGCGCCAGGACCGTCAGGCCGGCGAAGACGCCGGCCGTGTCGAACAGGCCGCTCGCCTGCCCGATGAGGAAGCCGATACCGCGGTTCGACGAGATCAGCTCGCTCACCACCGCCCCGATCAACGCGTAGGGCACCGAGACCTTGAGGCCGGTCAGGACCCAGGCGGCGGCGGACGGCACGACCACGTAGCGCAGCTGCGCGAACGTGCCGCCGCCCATGATGCGCACCGCGTCGAGATGCAGCCGCTCGACCGCGCGCACGCCGGCGAAGGTGTTGAGGAAGACAAGGAAGAACACGATCGCCGCCGCCATCGCGATCTTCGACTCGATGCCGATGCCGAACCACAACAGGAACAGGGGCGCGAGCGCGATCTTCGGCAGGCAGTACACCGCCGTGATGTACGGATCGAAGATTCGCGCCAGGGTGTCGTTGCGCCCGAGCACGAACCCGCTCGCGAAGCCGAGGGTCGCGCCGAGGAGGAAGCCCAGCGCCATCGCCCGCAGCGTGTAGCCCGCGTGGAGGGCGAGCGTGCCGTCGCCGGTCCACTTCACGAGCTTGGCCGCGACGTCGCCCGGTGCGCTGATGAAGAACGGATCGACGAGCGGGCCCGAGGCGAGATGCCAGGCGCCGATGATCGCGACGCCCACCGCGAGCTGGCCGCCGCGGATGAGCCACGCGTTGACCGGCGCGTCGGCCTGCGGCGGCGCGCTCTCGCCGCCCTCGAGCGTTCCCGCGGGATCGCTCATGCGACCTCCCGGATCTCGGGCGCGAGCGCGTCCCACAGCGATTCGTAATGCGCCTGGAAGCGCGGCTCGAAGCGCACGCGGAACATGTCGCGCGGCCGCGGCAGCTCGATCGTCTCCATCCGCTTCAGCCGGCCGGGCCGCCCCGTGAACACGACGACGCGGTCGGCGAGCGCGATCGCCTCGCCGAGGTCGTGCGTGACGAAGAGGACCGTCTTGGCGGTGCGCGCGTGGAGCTGCGCGAGCTCCTGCGCGAGCACGAGCTTGAGCTGTGCGTCGAGCGCGCCGAACGGCTCGTCGAGCAGCAGCGTCTCCGGCTCGTACACCAGGAGCTGCGCGAGGGCGGCGCGCTTGCGCATGCCCCCGGAGAGCTCGCGCGGGTAGGCATCGGCGAAGCCGGCAAGTCCGACGCGGGCGAGCTGCTCGCGGGCGCGGTCGCGCGCCGCCTGGCGGCCGACCCCGCGCAGCAGCAGCGGCAGCATCACGTTGGCCTCGGCCGTGCGCCACGGCAGCAGCGCATCGGCTTGCGTCATGTAGCCGACGTCGCGGTTGACGTCGCTCACGGCGCGGCCCGCGTAGCGCACCGAGCCTGCCGACGGTCTCATCAGCCCCGCGACCATGTTGAGCAGCGTCGACTTCCCGCAGCCCGACGGCCCGATCAGCGCCACGAACTCGCCGCGCGCGACGGTCAGCGACGCCTCGGCCAGCGCCTCGACGACGCGGCCGCGCGCGACGAAGCGCTTGGCGATCCCGGCAAGCTCGATCTGCATCGCGGGGCGCCGGGCGTCAGCCGCGGGCGGCCGCCTCGGCGAAGCGCATGTCGTAGGCGTCCGCGTATTTGAAGGTCGCGGGCACGCCGCTCTGCCCGAGCAGCTTGAGCTCGCGATCGAGGAACTCGACGTTGAGACGGAACTGCGCCTCGCTGACGACGGGCGACTTCGAGTAGATCGAGCGCTCCGACGCGAAGGAGCGCTCGAAGAGCTCGGCGTCCATGTCCGAGAAGAACGCCTTCGCCCAGGTCTTGAAGGCCTCGGGATTGTCGTTGATGACCTTCAGCGCCGCGCCGAGCGCCTTCACGTAGGCCTGCAGCTGCGCCGTCTTCTCCGCCATCATGCGATCGGTCACCGAGACGGCGATGTAGAGGTAGTCCGCGAGCTGCGCCGGCGGATTGCGCGTCATGTCGAAGAGATAGGCACCGGCGAAGCGCTGCACGGCGAGGTCGGAGGTCGGGGAGGAGAGGGTGAAGCCGTCGATCACGCCGCGCTCGAAGCCGGCGAGCATCGCCGGTCCGCCGCCCTGGATGCTGACCAGCTCGCAGTCGCGATTGGGATCGAGGCCGCCGAGGCCGAGCAGGTAGCGGAACAGCGAGTCCGGCGCCGCGCCCGGGCCGGTGGTGCCGAGCTTGAGCCCCTTGAGCACGGCCACCTTCTGCGCGACCGGCGAGCCCTCGGTGACTCCGGCCTTGTCCATCAGCGCCTTCTTCACGACGACGTGGCTCGCGTACTTGTTCACCATGCCGGCGATCATCTTCACCGGCCGGCCGAGGATCTGGACGCGCATGGTCTGGGTCGCGGCGCCGAGCAGCACGTCCGTCGCGCCGGACAGCAGGCCGTCGGTATTGACGCCGCGGCCCGTCGCGGTCGCGGCGATCTTCAGCCCGTTGCGCTCGTAGTCGCCGTTGCCCATCGCGAAATCCTCCGCGGCCCAGAGCCAGGACTTGGCGGTGGAGCGCAGGCTCTTGAGCTCGGCCGGAGCCTGACCGCGCGCCAGCAGCGGCACGAGGGCGCCCGCCGATCCGAAGAGCAGGCCGGCCTTGAGGGCGTCGCGGCGGTCGATGGCGTCGAAGCGTGGCATGGCGGTCTCTCCCGGGATTCGTCATGGCCCTGACGGGCGCGGGCTTGGTATAGCCAAGATCGCGGCACGAGGCAGCCGGTCTCGCGGCGCGCGGTGCGCGCGCAAGGTCGGGACGGCGACGCGCCGGCGGGGACGTGCG
This sequence comes from Alphaproteobacteria bacterium, assembly GCA_016793165.1. Taxonomy (GTDB): domain Bacteria; phylum Pseudomonadota; class Alphaproteobacteria; order CACIAM-22H2; family CACIAM-22H2; genus CAIOSQ01. The sequence goes on from JAEULA010000065.1 coordinate 10,529, forward strand.
CGCGACAGGCGGAGCGGGTTCAGGTGGACGACGTCGAATTCGACTACGTCATCGTCGGCGGCGGCACCGCCGGCTGCGTCCTTGCGGCACGGCTCGGCGAGGATCCGAGCCTGCGGATCGCGGTGCTCGAGGCCGGCGGCCGCGACTGGAATCCGGTATTCCGGATCCCGCTGATGACGGGCGTGCTGCTGCGCAATCGCTACGCGAACTGGTTCTACCACACCGAGCCTGAGCCCGATCTCGGCGGCCGGCGCATCTTCTGGCCGCGCGGCAAGGTGCTGGGCGGCTCGTCGTCGATCAACGGCATGGTCTATGTGCGCGGGTTGCCGTCGGACTTCGACACCTGGGCGCAGTTCGGCCTGCCGTCGTGGTCGTGGGACCGCGTGCAGCCCTATTTCCGCCGCTCCGAGCGCTACGACGGCGGCGGCGACGCGACCCACGGCGCCGACGGGCCGTTGCGCACGTCGCGGCCGCCGTCGTCGAGCCCCGCCTCCGACGCCTTCGTCGCGGCGGGACGCCAGGCCGGCTTTCCGGAGTCGACGGATTTCAACGGGCCGTCGCCCGAGGGGGTCGGCCGCTACGACTTCAACATCTCCGGCGGCCAGCGCTGGAGCACGGCGCGCGCCTTCCTCGCGCCGGCGCTGCGTCGCGGCAATGTCCAGGTCGTCACGCGCGCGCATGCGCTGCGCATCGCCCTCGAAGGCCGTCGCGCGGTCGCGGTCGAGGCGGCCGTGCGCGGCAAGCCGCAGCTATTCCGCGCGCGGCGCGAGGTCCTGCTCTGCGGCGGGGTCGTCAACTCGCCGCAGCTGCTGCTGCTTTCCGGCATCGGCGACGCCGACGCGCTGCGCCCGCTCGGCATCACGCCGGTCCACGACCTCAAGCCGGTGGGACGCAACCTGCAGGACCACCTCCTGGTCCGCGTCGAGCACGTCTGCACGCAGCCGGTGACGCTGCACGGCCTGATGCGCTTCGATCGCGCCGCGCTCGCATTCATCTCGGCGCTGGCCTTCAGGCGCGGGCCGATGACCCGCTTCCCGCTGGAGGCCGGCGGCTACCTCAAGTCCGACAGGGCGCTCGATCTGCCCGATCTGCAGTGCCATTTCCTGCCGGGCCTCTCGACCGCGGCCCTGCGCCTGCCGGGCCTGAAGCCGCCGAAGCTGCGCCATGACGGCCACGGCTTCTTCGCCAATGCCTATCAGATGCGGCCCGAGAGCCGCGGCGAGCTGACGCTGGCGAGCGCCGATCCGATGGCGCCTCCGCGCATCCAGCCGCGCTATCTCTCCGCCGTGAAGGACCGCCTGGTGATGCGGCGGGCCGTCGAGCTGCTGCGCGAGATCTTCGCGCAGCGCGCCTTCGATCCGTTCCGCGGTGAGGAGCTGTCGCCCGGGCCGGCTGTGCGCACGCCCACGCAGATCGACGAATGGGTGCGCAACAACGCCGACACGGTGTTCCACGCCGCCGGCACCTGCCGCATGGGTCCCGGCGTCGATGCCGTGGTGGATGAATCGCTGCGCGTGCACGGACTCGAGGCGCTGCGCGTCGTCGACGCCTCGATCATGCCGACGATCACCAGCACCAACACCCACGCCACCGCGATCATGATCGCCGAGCGCGCGGCGGACCTGATCCTCGGCCGCGCGCCGCCGGCGCCGGCCGCGGCGGGCTAGGCCGCGCGCACGCGGTCGAGGAAGGTCCCGACTTGGGCGCGGAGCGTCTCGGCCTGGACCGAGAGCTCGCCCGCGGCGCCGAGCACGCCCGCAGCGGCGTCGCCGGTGTGGTGCGCGGCCTCGGTCACCGCCGCGATGCTCTGCGCCACGGTTTTCGTGCCCTCGGCGACCTCGCCGACATTGCGTGCGATCTCCCGCGTCGCGGCGTTCTGCTCCTCGATCGCGGCGGAGATCCCGGTGGCGGTCTGGTTGAGCGCGCTGATCGTCTTGCGAATCGACTGGATCGCGCCGACCGACTCCCGCGTCGCGCCCTGGATGGCGGCGATCTGGCCGGTGATGTCCTCCGTCGCCTTCGCCGTCTGGTTCGCGAGGCTCTTCACTTCCGCCGCCACGACCGCGAAGCCCTTGCCCGCCTCGCCGGCGCGCGCCGCCTCGATCGTCGCGTTGAGGGCCAATAGATTCGTCTGCGCGGCGATGTCGCTGATCAGCTTGACCACGTCGCCGATGCGCACGGCCGCCTCGGCGAGACTCTGGATCTTCGCATCCGTCGTGCCGGCCTCGGTCACCGCCCGGGCCATGACCTCGGCGGTCTGGGTCGTCTGTCGTCCGATCTCGGCGACAGAAGCCGACAGCTGCTCGGTCGCCGACGCGACAGCCTGGGTGTTGGCCGCGGAGGCTTCGGTGACGCGCGAGACCGTCGCGCTCTGCTCCGACGCCTGGGACGCCGTCCCGCGCATGGCCTCGGCGGAGCGGTGCAGCTCCGTCGCCGCGGCGGACACGGTGGTGACGGCGGCGGCACTGGCCGCCTCGAATTCCGCGACGGCCTTGGCCATCGCCGCCGCGCGCGCCGTTTCGCGCTGGCGTGTCGCCGCCTCGGCGGCGGTGAGGCGCGCGGCCTCCGCGAGCCCGTCGCGGAAGCGTTGCAGCGCCGCCGCCATGGAGCCGATCTCGTCCCGGCGCCCCACCGCCGGAACCGGGGTGTCGAGCCCGCCGGCCGCAATCGCCTCCATCGCCCCGACCATGCCGCCGAGCGGCGCGATCACGCCGCGGGTCACGATCAGGCCGCCGCCGACCAGCAGGGTTATGGCGAGGGCCGCGAGGGCGATCTGCACGCCGCGACTGAGCGCCAGCGTCGACTGGGTCGCGGCGACCTCGGTCTCGACAACGCGCAGCTGCAGGTCGACGAGGGCGCCGATCCGCTCGGTCACGGGATCGATCGCCGGATAGAGATTCCCGACGACGAAGCCGTCGAGCGCGGCCCGGTCCTTGGCGACGACCGTGGCGCGCAGCGTCGCGACGGCCTGGTCGGCGGTCGCCATCAGGCGCCTGGCGTCGGCGACGAGGGCGGCCTCCTCGGGCGTGAGATAGGTGCCGACATAGGCCGACCACTCGCCGCGGATCCGCGTCGTCGCCTCGTCGATCGCGGTGAGTCCGGCGGGCCAGTCCATGCCGCCGTTGCGCAGCTTGTGCGCGGTGTCGACGATGTTCACGGCGTACATGTCCGAGACGATCTTGAGCTGCTTGAGCGGGATGACCCGGTCGTCCTGGACGGTGCGAAGGGAGTCGCGGCTCACCACCAGGGTGGCCCAGGCGATCGCGACGATGGCGACCACGAGCAGGCCGAGCGAGAGCAGCACGGCGAGGAGCTTCGAGCGGATCGTCAGGGGCATTCAGGACCTCGCGGGACGAACCGGCGCAGGCGGCACCGGCAGGGAGGTCCCGACTATCGTTCAGGGAAGGCTGACGGAGGATTACGCGCGACTCTCCGCCGCGGCCGCGATTCAGACGATGTCGTCGTCGAACTTCAGCAGCGGCGTGTCGCGGTACTGGCGGCGCAGGCTGGCCCGGGCTTCGAGCTTGCGTCGCACGGCTTCGGGCAGCTCCTCGGTGCGGATGACGCCTTTGGTCGCGAGCAGGTCGACGAGGTCCTCGACCACGCGCACGAGGTCCGCATCGGTCCCGCGCAGGCTTTCGAGCAGGGCGGTTGCGTGCGCCGCCCGCCGCACGAAGGCGAGGACCTCGGCCGCGTCGGGCGCGAGGAATTCGAGCGCCGTCGCGGTCGGCTGATCGCGCAGCCTGGCGATGGCGCCGCGGTCGTCGCGCTCCACATACGGCATGTCAGCGCTCGCGCAGCGCGCGGTCGCGCGCCTTGAGGATCGGCTTGAGGAGGTAGTCGAGCACCGTCTTGCGTCCGGTCAGGATCTCGACGCCCGCGGTCATGCCCGGAATGATCGGCAGCGGGGAGTCGTCGGGCCCGAGATGGGCCTTGGCGGTGCGCAGGCGGACGCGGAACCAGCGTTCGCCGCGCTCGTCCTGGATCGTGTCCGCGCTGATCTGCTCGAGCTCCGCCTTCAGGCCGCCGTAGATCGCGAAGTCGTAGGCGGTGATCTTGATCACGGCCGGCTGCCCCGGTCGCACGAAGGCGATGTCGGCGGGCCGGATCTGCGCCTCGACCAGCAGCGAGTCCTCGAGCGGCACGACGTCGACGATGTCCTGGCCGGGCCGGATCACGCCGCCGACCGTCGTGATCTTGAGTTCCTTGACCGTGCCGCGGACGGGCGAGCGCACCTCGGTGCGCGTGACCCGGTCGCGGTCGGCCAGCAGCTTCTCGGTCACCCCGGCGAGCTGCGCGCGCTTCTGGTTGAGGTCGGCATTGGCGTCGGAACGGAACGTGGCGCCGCGCTCCTCGAGGCGCTTGCGGGCCTCGGCCAGCGCCGAGCGCGAGCGCGGGACCGCGAGTTCGGCCGCCGTGAGCTGGCCCTGCAGGTCGCTGATGCGCTGCTGGATGCGCACGAGCTCGAGGCGCGCGGCCGAGCCGCGGGCGACGAGGGGCTCGACGATGGCGAGCTCGGACTGCGCGAGGCCGCGCGAGCGCTCGAGCGCGGCGATCCGGCCCTCGAGCTCGGCGATCTCGTTGCGGCGCTGGTCGACCTGGTCGCGGATCACGGCGAGCTGGGCATCGAGCTGCTCGGCGCGCGTGCGCATGAGCCGGCGCTCGGACTCGGCGATCTCCGGGGCCGCGCGCAGGAGCTCGTCGCTGAAGCTCGGCGCCGCGGCGCCGGTGATCTCGGCCTCGAGCCGCGCGATCGCGGCCTGGAGGGCGAAGGCCTGGGCGCGGTTGCCCTGGAGGTCGGCCTCGGCCGCGGTGTTGGCGATGCGCACGAGCACGGCGTCGCGCGCGACGATCTGGCCCTCGCGCACGAGGATCTCAGAGACGATGCCGCCCTCGAGATTCTGGACCACCTGCACGCGCTGCGACGGGATCACGCGGCCGTCGCCGCGCGTCACCTCGTCGAGCGCCGCGATCGACGCCCACCACAGGAACCCGCCGATGAAGACGACGACGAGCGCGCTCACCGCCCAGCCGAGCCGGCGGATCGCGGCATTGCTCGCGCCGGTGCCCGGCGGGGCGAATTCGGCCTCGACGATGCCCCGCAGGTTCATGGGCCGATCCGCGCGGCGCCGCGCACGCCGCCGCCCTGCAGTTCCTCGAGCACCTTGTCCTTCGGGCCGTCGGCGACGATGCGGCCCTGGTCGACCACGACCAGGCGGTCGACGAGCGACAGCATCGAGCCGCGATGGGTGATCAGGATCAGTGTCCGTCCCGGCAGGATCTGCGCCAGGCGCGCCTTGAGCCGCTGCTCCGACGTCGAATCCATCTCCCCGGTCGGCTCGTCGAACAGCAGGATCGGCGGGTCCGTCACCAGCGCGCGGGCGATCGTCACCGCCGCGCGCTGGCCGCCCGAGAGGTACTGGCCGCGCTCGCCGACCGGCAGGTCGTAGCCCTGCGGCCGCGCCTTCACGAAGTCGTCGACGCCGGCGATGGTCGCGGCGCGCAGCAGCGCCTCGTCGTCGGCGCCCGGCGCGCCGATGACGATGTTGTCCTTGACCGAGCCGAAGACGAGGAAGGCGTCCTGCGGAACGTAGCCGATCTGGCGGCGCAGCTCTGCCGGATCGAGCTGGCGGATGTCGGTGCCGTCGATCAGCACCGCGCCGGAGGTGGGCTGGTAGAGCCCGGCGATCAGGCGCGCGATCGTGCTCTTGCCGGAGCCGACGCGGCCGACGATGCCGACGCGCTCGCCCGCATCGATGAACAGGTTGAGTCCCGACAGCGCGACCGGCGCGCCGAGCCCGAGCAGGCTGCCGGCGGTCGGCGGGTAGGCGAAGCTCAGCTCCTGCAGCGCGACCTGGCCGCGCAGGCCGGGCCGGCTGACATAGCTGGCGGCCGCGTCGCGCTCGCGCGGCGCCGCCATCAGCTTGTCGAGCGCACGCAGCGCGACCAGCGACTGGTTCACGCGCACCACGAGGGCCGCGACCTGCCCGAGCGGCGCGAGCGCGCGCCCGGTGAGGATCGTCGCCGCGATCAGCGCGCCCATGGTCAATCGTCCGGCGCCGATCTCGTGCACGCCGAGCAGGATGACCAGCGCGCTCGCGACCGAGGTTGCGAAGGCGGTGAAGTTGATCGCCAGCGTCGCATAGACGCGGCTCGCCATCGACGATCGCGCCGAAGCGGCGACGAAGCGCTCCCAGAGCCCCTGCGTTCGCCCCTCGGCGCGCGCGACCTTGAGCGTCTCCAGGCCCTCGATCGCCTCGACGAGGATCGCGTGCTTCTGCGCCGCCTCGGCCTGGTTGCGCTCGACGGCGCGCGCGAGCGGCAGCTGCAGCGCGAGGCCGAAGGCGAGCACGACGGGGACCGCGGCGAGCGCGACCCAGGCGACCGGCCCCGCGATCAGCCACGCGACGACGATGTAGAGCGCCACGAACGGCAGGTCGATCACCGCCACCAGCGTCGCCGAGGTGAAGAACTCGCGCAGCGATTCGTAGTCGCGCAGCGTGCTCGCCAGAGCGCCGGTCGAGGCGGGGCGCGCCTCGAGGCGGATCGCCATCACCTGCTCGAACAGCCGCGCGCCGATCACCGCATCGGCGCCCTTGCCGGCGGCGTCGACGAAATAGGCGCGCGCCGTGCGCAGGACGACGTCGAAGACGTAGACGAGCAGGACGCCGAGCGTCAGCACCCACAGCGTCTCGGTGGCGTTGTTGGGCACGACGCGGTCGTAGACGTTCATCGCGTAGACGGAGCCGGCCAGTCCCAGCACGTTGATCGCGAACGCGGCGACGAAGACATGTCCGTAGATCGGCCAGAGCTCGGCGATCGCGCTCCAGAACCAGTCGCCGCGGGTCGGGGGCAGCGCGTGGCCGGCCCGGGCGTCGGGGGCGTGCAGCGGGCGCACGAAGATCGCGGTGCCGTCGAAGAGCGGTGCGAGCTCGCCCAATTCCAGGTTGCGCTCGCCGCCGGCCGAATCCGGCTCCAGCACCGTCAGCGTGTCGCCGGTCCGGCGCGCCAGCACGCAGGCGCGCCCGCCGCGTAGCACCAGCACGCAGGGGAGGTTCGCGGTCGCGATCTCCTCGATCGAGCGGCGCCGGGCGGCGCGCGCGGCGAAGCCCGCGCGTCTGGCCGCGCGCACGAACAGGCCGACGGACATGCCGGCGTCGTGGAGGGGCAGGCCGGCGCGCAGCGTCTCGATGCTCGTCGGCTTGCCGAGCAGGGCCGTGACAATCGTGAGACAGCCCAGCAGGGCATCGTCCCATGCGCCCTCGGCGCCGGCCGGCGCGGGGCGCGGATCCGCAGCCGCGCGCAAGCCTTCCGTCGGGGCGCCGGGGGACGCGTTCGAGGCCAATTTCATCCTTTGCCGAAACCTGGACACGCCGGAAGGCGGAGCGCGCAGTCACCGCGCGGCCCGCCGTTGGCGATCGATTCAACGCGATGCGGCGCAATCTAGACCCGTCAAATCAAGTTGACGACCGGGAAGCGTTTGGGCGTTATCGCCCGACGTCGGACCGGTGACGGGACTCGGGACCCCCGCGCGGCGAATCCGCATCCATGTCGATCTCGGCACGCGACGCTTCGTCCCATGGCGTCGACTACCCGGTGTCGGCTTGCGTGTCGGTGTCGGCCTGCGCACGCTGGTGTCCCCGGCTTCGGGGCCGGTCCGGCGGGTGCGAATTCAGCGAGGCGTGTGGGGCGATGAAGAGGGTGGCGGGCGTGTTCCTCGGGCGGCGGCTGCGCGGCGTTCTGGTCGCGATGACCGTCCTCGCGATTGCCGTCCTCGCGATGTTCGTCCTCGCGACGGGCGTCGCCGAGGCGCAGTCGTTGCGTGATTCCGCGCAGCAGGCGGTGAAGACGAACCCGCGGCTCGACGTGGTGACGAACAACCGCCAGGCGGTCGAGCAGGAGCTGGCGCGCGCACGCGGCCAGTACCTGCCGCAGGTCGACCTGCGCGCCGGGGTGGGCCCCGAGTGGTCGGAGAACGGTACGACGCGCGCGCGCGGCGACAACTGGGCGTATCGCACGCGCCGGGAGTCCGGCGTGTTCGTGACGCAGCGCCTGTTCGACGGCTGGGAGACGGACAGCGAGGTCGAGCGCCAGAAGGCGCGCGGGCAATCCGCGGCGCGGCGCGTCGGCGAGACGTCGGAGATCGTCGCGCTCGACGCGATCGAGGCGCATATCGACGTCCTGCGGCAGCGCGAGCTCGTGCGGCTCGCCCAGGACAATCTCGAGGTGCACCGCCGCATCCTCGGCCGCGTGCGCCAGCGCGCCGGCAACGGCGCCGCGCCGATGGCCGATGTCGACCAGGCGCGGGCGAGGCTCGAGAACGCCGACGCCATCCTGATCGAGACCCGCGGCGCGCTCGAGGACGCCGAGAACCGCTACGAGTTCATCGTCCACCGCCGGCCCGGCGCGCTGGGGCCGGCCGAGTTCCCGCGCCAGGCGCTGGATCGGGCGTCGTCGGCCGACGCGGCCGTCGAGCGGGCGCGCCGCCAGAACCGCACGCTGCGCATCACCGAGTCCGACGTCGTCGTTGCCGAACGCGAGATCGATGCGGCCGATGCGCCGTTCTATCCGCGCGTCAATCTGGAGGTCGGCGCGACGCGCAATCGCGACATCGACGGCGCCAAGGGCGACGACAACGACGTCTCGGCCCTGGTGGTCATGCGCTGGAACCTCTATCGCGGCGGGTCCGACATCGCACAGCGCCGGGTCGCGCTGGGGCGCATGTCGCAGGCGATGGCGCAGCGCCAGGTCGCGGCGCGCAACGCCGAGGAGGAGGCGCGGCGCTCCTGGGTCCAGTACACGACCGCCAACGACCGCCTGCAGCCGCTGCGCAACGCCATCGACCGCAACCGGCGGGTGCGCAACGCCTACAACGACCAGTTCTTCAACCAGGGCCAGCGCAGCCTGATCGACGTCCTCAACGCCGAGAACGAGCTGTTCGTGTCGCGCGGCCGCCTGGTCAGCGCCGACCAGACCCGGACCTTCTCGGCCTACCGCCTGCTCGCGGCGATGGGCGACCTCGTCGACGTGCTCGGCCTGGAGATCCCGGCCGAGGCCGACGAGGCGAAGCCGGCGCCGGTGCCCCAGGATCCGCGACCGGGCCGCGCGAAGCGCTGACGCGGCGTCGCGTCGGCGGGGCGCCGCCGGCGGCGAGGGCAGGGAGCCGCGCGAAGCGGGCCGCCTTTCCCGTTGACGGCTCGCGCGCGGCTGCGGCTTCATCGCGCGCTTTCCGCCCCCTGTTCCGAAAGGTCTGTTGATGACGACGGGTCCGCTCTCGGGCGTCCTGGTGCTCGACCTCACGCGAGTGCTCGCCGGTCCCTACTGCACGATGGTGCTGTCCGATCTCGGCGCGCGCGTCGTCAAGCTCGAGCCGCCGAAGGTCGGCGACGATTCCCGCGCCATCGGCCCGTTCATCAAGGGCAAGTCCGCTTATTTCATGTCGATCAACCGCGGCAAGGAGTCGATGGCGCTCGACCTCAAGGCGCCCGCCGACCGCGCGATCTTCGAGAAGCTCCTGTCCGTCGCCGACGTGCTGGTCGAGAACTACCGCGGCGGCACGATGGAGAAGCTCGGCTACGGCTGGGAGACGCTGCATCCGCGCTACCCGCGCCTGATCTACGCGGCGGCGTCCGGCTTCGGCCACCACGGCCCGTATCGGACGCGCGCCGCCTACGACATGGTCGTGCAGGGGATGGGCGGCATCATGAGCCTGACGGGCCATCCCGGCAGCCCGCCGACGCGGGTCGGGACCTCGGTCGGCGACATCACCGCGGGCCTGTTCACCGCGATCGGGATCAACGCCGCGCTGTTCGAGCGCGAGAAGTCCGGCAAGGGCCGCAAGGTCGACGTCGCGATGCTCGATTGCCAGATCGCGATCCTCGAGAACGCGATCGCGCGCTATTTCTCGACCGGGCAGATCCCGGGGCCGCTCGGCGCGCGCCATCCCTCGATCACGCCGTTCGAGGCGTTCAAGACGGCCGACGGCTGGATGATCATCGCCGCCGGCAACGAGCCGCTCTTCCGCAAGCTGGCCGACGTGCTCGGCCGCGGCGATCTCTGCGACGATCCGCGCTTCGCGAGCAACGACCTGCGCACGCGCAACGCGCCCGCCCTGAAGGTCGAGATCGAGGCCGCACTGGCGGCGGCCGGCACGGCGGCTTGGCTCGAGCGCATCGACGCGGCGGGGGTGCCCTGCGGTCCGATCAACAACGTCGAGCAGGCGTTGACCGATCCGCAGATCCAGGCGCGCAACATGGTGGTCAGCGTCGACGATCCGGATGTCGGCGAGCTGAAGATGGCCGGCAATCCGATCAAGCTCTCCGGCGTCGCCGACCCGGCGACGCGCCGGCCGGCACCGGCGCTCGATGCCGACCGCGCGCGGATCCTCGCGGAGCTGGGACTTTCCTGAGACCGCCGGGGGGCGTTAACCGGCGGGTAAGATCCGGCGGACTAGCCTCCTGCGCGATGTCGTCGAGCAATGCCTTCTCCCTGTCCCGGCCCGTCTCAAAGACCGGCAATGCGGCCAATTCGGTCGGTGCGGCGGCGCCCACCCGGCTCCCGGGATCCAACTACGAGCTGTCGATCGACCTGCCGCGGCTGATCGAGCGCATGCATCGGCGCTTCCTCGACATCGTGCGCGCGGAGCTCACCCGGCTCGACGCCGCCGATCTCAATCCCGTCCAGGCCATGCAGCTCCTCGACATCGAGGACGAGATGACCGTCCAGGAGCTGATCGACCGCGGCCACTACATCGGGTCGAACGCGCTCTACAACGTGCGCAAGCTGAGCCAGACCGGCTATCTCGAGCCGTCGCGCTCGCCGACCGATCGCCGCGCGCTGCGCGTCAAGCTGACCGACAAGGGGGCCGCGCTCTGCGCGGTGCTCAAGGCGCGGCTTGACGCCGTGCCGACCTCGAACGGCAACGAAGGCGGGCCGCAGGAACTCGACAACGCCTTCCGCGTCCTGCGCAACCTCGAGCGCGCCTGGGACGACCACCTTCGCTTCGGCCGCGGCTGACGCCCAGCGCCGACTGCCTCAGGTAACGGCCTTCAGCAGGGCGCGCGCGGCATCGGCGAGCGCCTTCCTCCGGTCGGCATCCAGCCGCTTCGCTTCGGCGATCGACTGGGCCGCCTCCTCGATGATCTCGACGAACAGCTCGTGGCGCAGGTGCAGGTCCACCTCGCGCTTTTCGGCGCCGCTGCGCACCAGCCGGATCGTGACGCCACCGGCGTCGACATGGCAGTCGAGCCCGGCGCCCTGGCCGAAGCTTCCCATGTAGGCCTTGTCCGGGAAGTCGATCCCGACTTCCGCCTTGCCGGCGACGGGCTTCATTGCGTGCTCCGCTGCGTGATGGACGACACGCGGATTGATGTCGGCACGCGGCGGCGGCGGACAAGCGATAGATTGCCGCACCCCGCAGGCCGATGCCGCGCATCGCGGGCCTCGCGGCGGCGCGGGATCGTGCGATTGTCACGCCCGCAATGGAGCCAATCCGGGAAAGGCCGGCGGCCGTCGTCTGCGTCGGCGGCGCGGCGATCGACCACAGCTATCGCGCTCTCGAGCCGCTGATCCGCGACAGCTCGAATCCGGTGCGCCGGGTCACGGGCTTCGGCGGCGTCGCGCGCAATGTCGCCGAGACGCTGGCCCGCCTGGGCGTGCCGAGCGCGCTCGTCTCGGCGCTCGGCGACGACGCGGCCGGGCAGGCGATCCGCGCGCATCTCGTCGCTTGCGGCGTCGACGTCGCGGGGCTCGCGACGCAGCCGGGCGCGGCGAGCGCCAGCTATGTCGCGGTGCTCGAGCCCGACGGCGCGCTCGCCTTCGGCCTCTCCGACATGGCGGTGCTCGATGCGCTCACGCCCGCGCGCCTGGCGACGGCGTTCGCGGCGCGCGGGCCGGCGGGTTGGATCTTCGCGGACTGCAACCTCTCGCCCGCCGCCTTTGCGGCCCTGGCCGATATCGCTGCGCGGTCGCAGGGCGCGCTCGCGGTCGATGCCGTGTCGGTCGCCAAGGCACCGCGCCTCGCCGCCGTCCTCGGCCGCCTGGGCCTGCTGTTCCTCAATCGCGACGAGGCGCGCGCGCTGGTGCCGCCGGGCGCCGATGCGACCCCGGAGGCATTGGCGCACGCCCTGGTCGCACGCGGCGTCGCCGCCGTGGTGCTGACCCTGGGTCCCGCGGGCGCTCTCGTCGCGACATCGGGGCGGATCGTCCATGTGCCCGCGGTGCGCGCCGCGCTTCGCGACGCGACCGGTGCGGGCGACGCGCTGACCGCGACGACGCTCGCGCGGCTTTCGCTGGGCGACGACCTCGTCGAGGCTGTGCGTGCCGGCACGCTGGCGGCTGCCCTCACCATCGAAGCGGCCGGGGCGGTGCGCGAGGATCTCGACATGGGACTGCTTGACGCCTCGCGCGGCCGGTTGCCGCAGCTATCATGGGCGCCGCCGTGATGACCGACTCCAAGCTGCCGATCGATCTGCATCCCGAAGTCGCCGCCGCGCTGGCGGCGCGACGCCCGGTGGTCGCGCTCGAATCCACGATCATCACCCACGGCATGCCGCATCCGGCGAATGTCGCGACGGCGCGCGCGGTCGAGTCCGTGGTGCGCGCGGAGGGCGCCGTGCCGGCCACGATCGCCGTGATCGCCGGACGGATCACGGTCGGACTGACGGCCGAGCGGCTCGACTGGCTCGGCGGCGTCGGCGAGGTGATGAAGCTCAGCCGGGCCGACCTGCCCTATGCCGTCGCCATGGGCCGGCACGGATCGACCACCGTCGCAGCCACGATGATCTGCGCGGCGCGCGCCGGGATCGCCGTGTTCGCGACCGGCGGCATCGGGGGCGTCCATCGCGGCGCCGAATCCAGCTTCGACATCTCCGCCGATCTCGACGAGCTGGCGCGCACGCAGGTGACCGTCGTCGCCGCGGGCGCGAAGGCGATCCTCGATCTGCCCAAGACCCTCGAGGTGCTGGAGACGCGCGGTGTGCCGGTGGTCGGTTTCGGCACGGACGAGCTGCCCGCCTTCTGGAGCCGGACGAGCGGCTTGCGCGTGCCGCTTCGCCTCGACGAAGCCGCCGACGTCGCGCGGCTGATGCGCACGCGGGCCGCGCTCGGCATCGACGGCGGCATGCTGGTCGCCAACCCGATCCCGGCCGCCGACGAGATTCCCGCGGCCGAGCTCGCACGTCATATCGGGGCCGCGCTCGATGCCGCGGCGCGCGCGGGCATCGTCGGCAAGGCCGTGACGCCCTACCTGCTCGCGCGGATCGGCGAGGCCACCGGCGGCCGCAGCCTGACGGCGAACATCGCGCTGATCCGCAACAACGCAGCCGTCGCGGCCCGCATCGCCGTCGCGCTTGCCGCGACGCCATGAGCCGGGCGGGCCCGCTTGCGGCCGAAGCCCGGATCGCGGCGTCGACGGGAAACGAGGCGCCGCGCGCGTGGCTCGCGCCGCTGCTGCTCGCCGCGATCGCGGCCGCCGCCTGGGCCCCCGCGCTCCGCGGCGGCTTCCATTTCGACGACCTCCCGAACATCGTGCTCGATCCGGCGACCGCGGGCGGGGCCGCGCTGGCGGAGCGTCTCGCCAACGGCTTCCGGCCGCTGCTGCGGCTCAGCTACGCGCTCGATCACGCGCTCTGGGGCTTCGACGCCGCGGGATTCCTCGCCACCAACCTCGTCCTGCACGCGGTGACCGTGCTGCTCGTATGGCGACTGGCCTGCCGGCGCCTGGCCGAGCCCGCGGCGGCCCTCGCCGCGGCGGCGATCTTCGCGCTGCAGCCGGCGCACGGCGCCGTGGTCGCGTGGTCGAGCGGGCGGTCGACCGGCCTGTCGACGCTGCTGCTCGTCGCCGCGCTGCTCGCGCACGAGCGCGCGGTGCGCCGACCCGGCGCGTCGCGCCAGGCGCCGGCGCTCCTCCTGATGGCGGTGGCCTGCCTCGCGAAGGAGGTGGCGCTGGTCTTCCCGCTTGTCGTTCTGCTCTGGGAAACGACGCGGGCCGAGTTTCCCGGGTGGCGCACGGCGCTGCGACGCGCGACGCCGTCGATCATCCTCGCCGGGCTCGGCGGCGCGGCGATGCTGTTCGCGAGCCCGCGGCTGCGCGAGCTGTTGCAGTTTTCCTTTGCGCTGGCCACGCCCGATGCGGCGCTCGCCGCCCATCTCGCCGCGGTGCCGGCGACGCTGTCGCTCTGGGTTCGCCCCTGGTCGCTGGCGATCGAGCATCCCGCGCCGACGGGGGCGCTGGCGACAATCGCGGGCGCCGCGGTCGTCGCGGCGATGATCGCGCTCGCGGTCCAGCAGCGCCGTGCGCGGCCGCTGCTCGCGCTCGCGCTGCTCTGGCCCCTGGTGCTGCTGCTGCCGACGCACTCCGTGATCGCGCGCCTCGACGTGATCGTCGAGAAGCCGCTCTACGCCGCCTGGATCGGGCCTTGCCTCGCGCTGGGTGCGCTGGCGGCGGCGATCACGCGCGCCCCGGGGCGGCTGCGCGCCGGGCTCGCCGCTGCGGCGATGCTGGCGCTGGCGGCCCTGTCGGCTTGGCGCGCCGAGGTCTGGGCCGAGCCCGTCGCCGTGTGGCGGGAGGCGGCGACGCGCAATCCGGGCTCCGCGCGCGCTTGGATCAATCGCGCCGTCGCCGAGCTCGAGGCCGGCGACGTCGCGGCGGCGCGGCGCTGGATCGCCGTCGCCCGCGGCCTCGACCCGGGCGCCGCGAAGATCGCCGATGCCGAGTTCGCCTTGAGCCTGATGCTATCGACCGCGCGAGAGGATGCCGTCCGATGAAACGCCTGAGCTGCTTGCTCGTCGCCTGCCTGCTCCTGATCGCGCCGGCCCGGGCCCTGTCGCCGGGCTGCGACCGGTGCAGCGATCTCGCGGACCTCTATCGCGAGCTGCTCGAGCAGGAGTTCCTGCTGCGACGCTTCGATCGCTGGATCCGCGAACAGTACTTCCCCGTCACGGTCGAGGAGATGCAGCGCGTGGCGCTGCGCGATCTCAACACGGCGATGAGCGGCGACTTCTTCGGCGTGCTCGGCGCGCCCGGCGGCGGCGGGAGCGGGGACGGCGCGACGCCGGTCGCGGCGCCTGCCTACGGCACCGACATGAGCACGAAGGATTGCCGCCTGGTCGAGTACACCACCGGCAAGGACGGCAAGACGACGACGCGGCCGGTCACGCCGGAGGACATCCGCAAGAAGCACTGCACGCCGATGGCCGAGTACCTGATCGCGCACGAGGGCCACCACCAGCAGTCCTGCCGCGCCGCGTGGTCGCAGGGCAAGGAGAAGCAGCTGCAGAGCGTGGGCTTCTTCGTGCAGGACGACCGCGACTCCTACCAGGCCGGCGTCGCGGTGCTGCGCAAGCACATCGCGGAGCTCGCACGGCGCTGCGCGTGGTCGGGCTCGACCAGCGCCGTGAAGCCCGACGGCACCCAGGTCGTGCCGACCCCGCAGCAGGTCGGCGACCTCCAGCGCAACACTGCGGCGCGCGGCAGGATGCTGCGCCGCGCGAGCAAGTGAGGACGCCATGACGGACGCACTCTTCGCGATCGCCCTGGTCATCGCCGGAACGCGCCTCGACCTGCCGCCGGCCGAGCTCGATCGCCGCTTCGAGGCCGAATGCGTCGACGGCCGCTGGGCCCCGGATTGCCCCGCGATGCGCACCCAGCTGGAAGTCGCGCTGTATGCCGACCTGCGCGAGCTCGGGACGGCGCGCGCCGCGGTCGACCGCGAGACGCTGCGGGCGGCGGCGGCGGCGAACTTCCCGCCGCTCGCGGAGCTGGCGCTGCGCCGGCTCGAGCGCATCCAGTCGCCCGAGGACCGGGATGTGGTTCTCGCGGCCGTCGAGCATCCGGCCCCCGCCGTGCGCGAGGTGGCGCGTCGCCAGCTCGAGGCGGCCGAGCCCGAATGGAAGGCGAAGCAGGGGCGCTGGTGGCACTCGTCGCACCGCCAGGGCTTCGAGGCGTTGGTCCCTGATGCGCCGCCGGACCTCGCGGCGATGGGGCTCGGGGCGCTCAAGGCGGTGCGCTTTCGCGCCTTCGCCAGCGGCGACGAGCGTTCGGTGTTCACGACGAAGATGACGCCCGATCAGGTCATCGCCGCGATCGGCCAGGGGCGGAAGGTGTTCACGGGCGCGCAGCTCGGCGACGCGCCGAAGCAGCAGAAGGCGCTGGAGCAGTCGATGGCGGACGTGCAGAAGCGCGTCCAGGCGGCGATGGCGCGCGGCGACATGAAGGCGGTTCAGGAGATCATGACGAGCGTCGCCCAGCAGCAGCAGGAGACGATGAAGTCGGCCGAGGTGTTCGCGATCCGGCCGGTGAAGGAATTCACCGCCGATCCGGCGTCGATCCGCTACCTGCAGGTTCCCGCGGACAAGCGCGGCCGCACGACGACGGTGGCCGTGGCGCGCGACGACGGCTTCGGCGAGACCGTGGTGGTCGTGTCGCCCTACTGAGCGCGGCGCGCGACGATCGTCCCGCCGCCGGCGGCCTCCTCGCCGTTCCCCCAGCTCCCGGCGAGGCCGCCCGAGGCATCGAGCCGCAGGCGGCCGTAGCCATGGCCGTCGCCGGAGCGCCAGGCGAAGGTCATCCCGTCGCCCTCGACGAGGCCGGTCAGGCGCCCCTCGCCGCCGCCGAAGCTGTAGCGGCCGGTGACGCGCGCCGCGCTGCGCTCGAGCACGAATCGCACGTCGAGCTCGGCGGTGCCGTCCGTGATCTTGCCGTCGTAGACGCCATGGAAGGCGAGGCTGTCTGCGGTCGTCGTCTTCCCTGTCGTGCCGCGCGGCGGGGCGGCGAGCACCTCGCCGGGGCGCCGCGGGGCGAGGCCCTCGATGGTCGCGGCGCGCCCGCGCATCGCCGCCAGGCGCTGCAACCCGGGATCGGCGAGGAAGGTTGCGATCTGCTCGAGCTGGTCGGCGATATGGCGCACGGCGATCGTGGCGCGCGCGACGCTGGTCTGCAGCTTGGCGAAGTCGCCGGCGTTCTCGCGCATGAAGGCCGCGACCGCCCGGATCCGCGCCGCTCCGATCGGGTGCGTGTCGCGCGCCATGAAGGCGGCATGGGCATCGTCGCTCGCGAAGTCGCCGCGCGACGGCGTGAAGTAGGCGACGGCATTGAAGAAGAAGAAGATCCCGGTCGGCGGCTGGCCGATGCGGCGCATGATCTCCAGCGCGAAGCGATCGGCTTCGGCCTCGTTCTCCCGCGCCGCGGCGCGCGGGACGTCGGGGGCGTAGCCGGGATGGGCATGCACGACGTGGCCGAGCTCGTGCAGCAGGATGAAGGTGAGCGCCTGGTTCAGGATCTGCTGCGAGAGCTGGTCGACGCGCGGGTTGTCGGTCGCGTCGGCGGGAATGCGCAGCGCGGTGCGCGGATCGGGCGGGCGCCCCGCCGTCGCGGGCTGGTACTTCAGCATCCCGAGATACTCGGCGACGGTCTCCGCCGCGTAGCCGTTGGTCTCGAGCCAGGCATGGGCGACCGAGATGTCGGCGAGGAACTTGATCGACATCAGCGGCAGCACGACGCGCGGGCCCGCATAGGCCAGGAAGTCGAAGGGCGAGCGCGTCGGCCCGCGCAGCGGGAACTCGAGCCGCAGCCCGGCGAGGGCGCGACGCTCGGCCGGCGACATCTGCGGCAGGAAGACGTTGTCCAGGTTCCATTGGACCACCTCGCGGTAGTCGGCGGCCTTCGCCTGCAGCGTGGCGTCGTCGTAGATCGTCCCGAGATCGGCGGCGGCGGCCAGGGGCCGGGCGACGGCGAGCAGGAGCCCGGCCAGCAGCCAGGCTCGCCACCAACCGGCGCGGCGTCGGCTCACGGCTTGCGACGACGCGCGGCGATGGTTCCGCTGCCGCTCGCGGCGGTGCCGTCGCCGTAGGCCCCCGTCAGCGTGTCGGCACCCGCGTCCATCTGCAGCGTCCCCGCGCCGCGCAGGTCGAAGGCCTCGTAGGTGAAGCGCAGGCTGTTGCCGCTCGCGCGCCCGGTGAGATGCGTCATGTAGAGCGCGTTCGCGGCGACGCCGATCACGTCGTCGCCGGTGCGCCACAGCAGGATGCGGACCGCGGTCGTCTGGTCGCCGACCCGGACGGCGCCGTCGAATGCGCCGTGGAAGTTGTTTGGGCCGTTGCCGGCCGCGAGGCCGTCCGGCACCGCGATCAGCTCGCCGGCCTTGACCGGCTGCAGGAGCGTCCAGCGTGCGGTGTTGCCGATGCGGCGGTTCATCGCCTGATGGTCGCGGCTGTCGAGCGTATTCGCGAACGCGGCCAGCTGCTGCGCCGTGGCGTTGACGACGGCGGCCGCGGCGGCAGGATCGGCCTGGCGCGCGGCGAAGCCGGGCGCATCGCGCGATAGCGTGGCGGCGAGGGTGGCGGCGCGCGCGGCCGTGATGGGGCGGCGGAACAGGGCGAGCGCGTCCGTCCATTTCGGGGCGTCCGCGAGATCGAGCGCATGGGGCTGCAGCTGGCCCTGCACCCAAAGCATGAGCGCGATCCCGTTCGGCATCGCGCCGAGGCGGCGCATCACGTCGAGTGCGAAGGCGTCGGCGCGGATGTCCTGGGCGCGCGCCAGGTCGCCCGTCGCGGCCGGGTCGCTGTTGGTGACGGCGTGGCCGATCTCGTGCAGGAGGGCGAAACGCAGCGCGCTCGTCAGCAGGGCGCCGACATCGCGCTGGAGCGCGGGGTCCTCGCCCGCGCCCCGCGGCACGCCGAGCGCCGACTGCGGATCGGGAAGGCGGCCGCCGGGCGGCGACACGGGCTCGTACTTGAGGAGGCCGAGATAGTCGTTGAGCGGGCGGAGGTCGTAGCCGTTGCGGCCGATCCATGTCGCCGCGGTCATCGTGTCGCCGAGGAACTTGATCGCGCTCGCCGCCATGTCGATGCGCACGCCGTCGGCGATCTGGCTGCGGAACTCGAAAGGCGCGCGCAAGGTGCCGTGGACCGGCACGTCGACATTGAGGCGCGGGATGCGCGCGCGCTCGTCGGGCGTCAGCTGCTCGTAGATCGGCGCCAGCTGCTGGCGGACGAAGCCGACGTAGTTCTGCTGCCACGGGACGAGCGCGGCGGCGTCGTACATTCGGCCCAGATCGACGGCCTGGGCGGGCGCCAGCCAGGCGAGGAAGACGAAGGCGAAGGCGGCGAAGTGCTTCATCGGCGGGATTCTCCAAAGACGTCGGCGGCGCGGGCGATCGCGGCCGGGGCGGGCTGGGGCATGCCGGCATTGCGCCAGGCCTCGAAGGCGTCGCGCGGACCCCAGTCGCGATCGTCCCAGACGCCGCGCATGAGGCGGGCCTTGGCGTCGTCCAGGCCGATCAGCGCCGAGAGCTTGGCCTGGCCCTGCCAGGTCGATTCGACCGTTCCCTCGATCGCGCGCAGCACACGGATCGTGCCGACCACGCCGTTGCGCTCGGCCTGGCGGACCTCGGCGTCGGCGGCGGCGCGCGCGGCCGAGGATGACCCGCCGTACACGAGGCGGTCCGAGGCGGCGGCCTGCGGCCCGCCGCCGGGGACCGTTGCCGCCGGCGCGCCGGCGCTGATGTTGATTTCCTGGTGCAGCGAATAGGCGAGGACCCCCGTGCCGAACAGGGCGAAGAACACGCCGGGCCCGATCCGGGTCAGGAAGATCGAGATTCCGCCGGGAAGCTGGATCTTTCCCGCCCCGCGCTCGAGCATGGGCAGGTTCATGAACAGCCGGTAGCCCAGCAGCACTGCCAGGATGCCGCCGAGGACGATCAGCAGCCGTTCGGTCTGGCGCAGGCCGATGGCCAGGGTGGTCGGATCGAGATCCATGGCGCTGGTGGCACTCCCGCGATCGAGTCGACGACGACGGCAACCTACGCCGGTGCGCGGTCCTTCGCGAGCGGCGGCGCGCGAGCAACTTGGACAAGCGAGGGCGGGGCGCTAGCTTCAGCGCCGTCAGGGCAGGCACCCCGCCAACGGAAAAGAGGAACCCATGAAGCAGATCGCACTCCTTGCCATCGTCGGCGTCGTCGCCGGCGGCGTCGGCGTCGCGACCGCGCAGGACGTCGTCCCCGCGATCGTGTTCGACATGGGCGGCAAGTTCGACAAGTCGTTCAACGAGGCCGCGTACAACGGCGCGGAGAGGTTCAAGAAGGAGACCGGCGTCGCCTACCGCGAGTTCGAGGTCACCAACGAGGCCCAGCGCGACCAGGCGCTGCGCAATCTCGCGCGCCGCGGCGCGACCGTGATCGTCGCCGTCGGCTTCGCCCAGGCGGTGCCGGTCGAGGCGGCGGCCAAGGAGTTCCCGAACGTCAAGTTCAACATCATCGACTCCGTCGTCGAGCTGCCGAACGTGCAGAGCTTCGTGTTCAAGGAGCACGAGGGCTCGTTCCTCGCCGGCATCATGGCCGCGCAGGCCTCGAAGTCCGGCAAGGTCGGCTTCATCGGCGGCATGGACATCCCGCTGATCCGCGCCTTCGCCTGCGGCTACGTGCAGGGCGCCAAGTACGCCAACGCCAGGGTCGAGGTGTTCCAGAACATGACCGGCACGACGCCGGCCGCCTGGCGCGACCCGACGCGCGGCGGCGAGCTCGCGCGCTCGCAGTTCGACCGCGGTGCCGACGTCGTCTACGCGGCGGCGGGCGGCACCGGTCTGGGCGTGCTGCAGTCGGCCAAGGACCAGGGCAAGCTGTCGATCGGGGTCGACTCCAACCAGAACCACCTGCATCCCGGCAGCGTGCTGACCTCGATGATCAAGCGCGTCGACGTCGCCGTCTACGAGGCGTTCAAGGCGGCGAAGGACGGCAAGTGGCAGGCCGGCGTGCGCAACCTCGGCCTCAAGGAGGACGGGGTCGGCGTCGCGATCGACGACAACAACCGCAAGCTCGTCACGGCGGCGATGGAGGCCGCGGTGAAGAAGGCCAGCGACGACATCATCGCCGGCCGCCTGCAGGTCGCGGACTACCGCCAGACCAACTCCTGTCCGGCGCAGTGAGCTCGCCAGACGCCGGCGCCGACGCGGCGCCGGCGATCGAACTCGTCGGCATCGACAAGCGCTTCGGCGCCGTCCACGCCAACAAGGCGATCTCGCTGGCCGTGCCGAAGGGCACGATCCACGGGATCGTCGGCGAGAACGGAGCCGGCAAGTCGACGCTGATGAGCATCCTCTACGGCTACTACCAGGCCGATGCGGGCGAGATCCGCGTCGACGGGCGGCGCATCGTCGTGCGCTCGCCGAGCGAGGCGATCGCTGCCGGCATCGGCATGGTCCACCAGCACTTCATGCTGGTGGACGACATGACCGTCCTCGAGAACCTCATCCTCGGCGTCGAGGGCGATTGGCGGCTGGGCCCAGGGCTCGCCAAGGCGCGCGCCGCCATCGGTCGCCTGGCGACGGATTACGGCCTCGAGGTCGATCCGGATGCCGTCGTCGGCGACCTGCCGGTCGGCCTGCAGCAGCGCGTCGAGATCCTCAAGGCGCTCTACCGCGGCGCCGAGATCCTGGTGCTCGACGAGCCGACCGCGGTGCTGACCCCGCAGGAGGCGGACCAGCTGTTCCGCATCCTTCGCGCGCTCAAGCGCGAGGGCAAGACGATCGTCCTGATCACGCACAAGCTGCGCGAGATCCTCGACGTCACCGACGACGTCTCGGTGATGCGCCAGGGCGCCATGGTCGCCACGCTGCCCACGCGCGAGGCCACGCGTGAGCAGCTCGCCGAACTGATGGTCGGCCGCAAGGTGCTGCTGCGCGTCGACAAGGCGGCGGCCGCGCCGGGCGAGGTGGTGCTGCAGGTCGACGACCTGCGCGTGCGCGACCGCGCCGGCCACGAGCGCGTCAAGGGCGTCTCCTTCGAGGTGCGGCGCGGCGAGATCGTCGGCATCGCGGGCGTCTCGGGCAACGGCCAGTCCGAGGTTCTCGAGGCACTCGCGGGCACCACGCCGATCGCCGCCGGACGCATCGTGTTCAAGGGCCGCGATATCACGGACGACCCGGCGCGCACGGCCAAGGGATTGCGCGAGCTCGGCCTCGGCCACGTGCCCGAGGATCGCCACCGCCAGGGCCTCGTGACGGCCTTCGAGGCGAACGAGAGCGCGATCCTCGGCCATCACGACGATCGCCGCTACAACGCCGGCGCCTTCATGCGGCGCGGCGCGGTCGTCGGCGACTGCGACCGGTTGATGGGCGACTTCGACGTGCGGCCGCGTGCGCCGCGGCTGACGACGGCGCTGTTCTCCGGCGGCAACCAGCAGAAGATCGTCCTCGCGCGCGAGATGGATCGCGCGCCCGACCTGCTGCTGGTGGGGCAGCCGACCCGCGGCGTCGACATCGGCGCGATCGAGTACATCCACCGTCGCCTGGTGGAGATGCGCGACCGCGGGGCGGGGGTGCTGCTCGTCTCCGTCGAGCTCGACGAGATCCTGGCGCTCGCCGACCGGGTGATGGTGATGTTCGACGGCCGCATCGTCGGGCAGCGCCCGATCGCCGCGGCGGACGAGCGCACGATCGGCCTGATGATGGCGGGAGCGGAGGCGGCATGAGCGCGCGCGCCGATCGCGTCCCCGGCTGGGTCGATTGGGGCCTGTTGCCGCTGCTCAACCTCGCGGCCGCCCTGGCCGTCTCCGGCCTCGTCGTGCTGGCCGTGGGCGAGAGCCCGACCCGGGCGCTGTGGGTGCTGGTCGAGGGCTCGGTCGGCAATGCCGAGGCGATCGGCTACACGCTCTACTACGCGACGAACTTCATCTTCACCGGCCTCGCGGTGGCGGCGGCCTTCCACGCCGGCCTTTTCAACATCGGCGGCGAGGGCCAGGCCTATGTCGGCGGGCTCGGCGTCACGCTCATCTGCCTGAGCCTCGACTGGCTGCCCTGGCCGATCGTGATTCCGCTGGCGGTGCTCGGGTCGGCGGCGGCCGGCGCGGCCTGGGCCTTCATCCCCGGCTGGCTGCAGGCGCGCCGCGGCAGCCACGTCGTGATCACGACGATCATGTTCAACTTCATCGCCGCCGCCGCCATCACCTGGCTGCTTGTGAACGTGCTGATCAAGCCCGGCCAGCAATCGCCGGAGACGCGCCACTTCGCCGAGCACGTCTGGCTGCCGACGATGCACGGCCTGCTGGCCCAGCTCGGCGTCGCGATGCCGAAGACGCCGCTCAACGTCGCCTTCTTCTGGAGCCTCGCCTGCGCGCTGCTGGTCTGGCTGTTCCTGTGGCGCACGCGCTGGGGCTATGCGCTGCGCGCGGTCGGCCACAGCGAGTCGGCCGCCGTCTATGCCGGCATCGATCCGGCGCGCGTGATCGTCATGGCGATGCTGATGTCGGGCGCGCTGTCGGGCTTCGTCGCGCTCAACGAGGTGCTGGGCGCGCAGCACCGCCTGATCCTCAACTTCGCCGGCGGCGCCGGCTTCGTCGGGATCGCGGTCGCGCTGATGGGGCGCAACCATCCGCTCGGCATCTGCGTCGCGGCGGTGCTGTTCGGCGCGCTCTACCAGGGCGGAACCGAGCTCTCCTTCGAGCTGCCGAACCTGACGCGCGACATGGTCGTGGCGATCCAGGGCCTGGTGATCCTGTTCTGCGGCGCGCTCGAGCGGCTGTTCCGCGGGCCGGTCGAGCGGCTCTTCCTGCGCCGCACGGCGTCGGCCTGAGGGCGCGGGATGGATCTCGTCGATCTCCTCGTGTCGATGACGGCCTCGACGCTGCGCGTCGCCGCGCCGCTGATCCTCGCGGCCGTCGCAGGGCTGTTCTCGGAGCGCGCAGGTGTCGTCAACATCGCGCTCGAGGGCAAGATGCTCGGCGCCGCCTTCGCCGCGGCGGCGACGGCGGCGATCACGGGCTCGGCCTGGATCGCGCTGGCGGCGGGGATCGCCACCGCGGTCGCGCTGTCCTGGGTGCACGGGGTCGCGTCGATCACCTATGCCGGCAACCAGATGGTGTCGGGCATGGCGATCAACGTCGTGGTCGCCGGCCTGACCGTCGTCCTGGCGAACGCGTGGTTCCGGCAGGGCGGCCGCACGCCCCTGCTCGGCGATGCGGCACGTTTCGCGCCGATCGACCTGCCCTTCGCCGCCCAGCTCCGGCCGCTGCCGGTCCTCGGCCCCGTCTACGCCGACGTCGTCGGCGGCCACAACGTCATCGTCTACGCGACATTCGCGCTGGTGCCGCTGGCGGCCTATGTCGTCCGCTCGACCCGGTTCGGGCTGCGGCTGCGCGCGGTCGGCCAGAATCCGAGCGCGGTGGACACCGCCGGCGTGTCGGTGACCCGGCTGCGCTACGGCGCGCTGCTCGTCACCGGCGTGCTGACGGGCATCTCCGGGACCTATCTCTCGATCGCGCACGGCGCCGGGTTCCAGCAGGACATGACCGCGGGCAAGGGCTTCCTCGCGCTCGCCGCGCTGATCTTCGGCAAGTGGCGCGTGTGGCCGGCGGTCATGGCGTGCCTGCTCTTCGCCTTCACCGACGCGCTGCAGATCCGCCTGCAGGGCGTGGCGCTGCCGGGCGTCGGCGAGATCCCGATCCAGGCGATCCAGGCGCTGCCGTACGTCCTCACCGTGCTGCTCCTTGCCGGATTCGTCGGCAAGGCGGTGGCGCCTAAGGCGATCGGCATCCCCTACCTGAAGGAGAAGCGATGAGCCGCAAGCGGATCTACCTCGCGGGGCCCGACGTGTTCCTGCGCGACGCGCTCGAGCAGGCGGCGCGCAAGCGCGCGCTGTGCGAGCGCTACGGCTACGACAGCGCCTTCCCCTTCGATGCGGTGCTCGACTTCACCAACCTGTCGCCGCGCGAGAAGGCGATGCGCATCTACCATTCCGACGTCGCGCTGATGGATTCCTGCGACATCTGTCTCGCCCAGATGACGCCGTATCGCGGCCCGTCGATGGACGTCGGAACGGCCTACGAGATGGGCTACATGCGCGCGCAGGGCAAGCTCGTGCTCGGCTACACCAACGTCGTCGGCGACATCTCGGCGCGCACCGCGGCGGCGTGCGGCGGCGCGGACAGGCTGCGCCGGCGCGAGTCCGGCGCGGTGGAGGATCCCGAAGGGCTGATGATCGAGGGCATGGGGATGGTCGACAATCTCATGCTGGACGGCGGCATTATCAGCTCGGGCTTCGAGATCGAGATCACCGACGTGCCGCATGCGCGGCGCTACCACGACCTGGGGGGCTTCGAACGCTGCCTCCAGCAACTCCAGAAGCAGGGTGTCTGACATGAGCGACAAGGCGATTCCGACCCTTCAGATCGACAACGACCGGGTCCGGGTCATCGAATGGCGCTTCGCGCCGGGTGCGGCGACCGGCTGGCACAAGCACGACTACGACTACGTCGTCGTGCCGATGACGACGGGGCAGCTCAAGCTCAAGGATGCGCAGGGCGAGCGCTACGCGGACCTCGTGGCCGGCGTGAGCTACACGCGCAAGGCCGGCGTCGAGCACGACGTCATCAACCCCAACAAGTCCGAGTTCGTCTTCGTCGAGATCGAGATGAAGTGAGCGCGGCCGCCCGATCGGGGGCGGCGACGACGGTGCAATCACGGGCGGGGGCTTGGATGCCGGGCACGCATGAAGGTCGGATCGCGGTCGTCACCGGCGCGGGCCGGGGGATCGGGCAGGGGATCGCGCGGCTCCTGGCCGCGCGCGGCGCGAGGGTCGGCGTGCTCGACGTCGACCCGGCGCTGGCGCGCGACACGGCCGCGGCGATCGGCGCCGCGGCAATCGGGCTCGCCTGCGACGTCGCCGATCCTGCGGCGGTCGACGCCGCCTGCGCCGCGGTCGAGCGCGCGTTCGGCACCGTCGACATCCTGGTCAACAATGCCGGCGTCTCGCCCAAGCATCAGGGCCGGCGCGCCGACATCCACGAGATGGATCCGGCGGAGTGGCGCCGGGTGATGTCGGTGAACCTGGACGGCGCCTTCCACTGCGTGCGGCGCCTCGCCCCGGGAATGATCGCGGCGAAGCGCGGCGCGATCGTCAACCAGTCCTCGGTGGCGGGGAAGACGTTCTACGGCGACTACCCGCTGACCGGCGTCCATTACGCGGCGAGCAAGGCGGGGCTGATCGGCTTCACCAAGCATCTGGCCGGCGAGCTCGGCCCGCACGGCATCACTGTCAATGCGATCGCGCCCGGCAGGATCGACACGCCGCTGATGCGCGGCGTGGCGAGCGAGATCAACGAGTCGATCCGGCGCGACACGCCGCTGGGCCGGCTCGGCACGCCCGAGGACGTCGCGCGGGCGGTGTGCTTCCTGACCAGCGACGACGCGGCCTTCGTGAGCGGGCAGACCATCGATGTCGCCGGCGGCTGGATGATCACCTGACGGGGCGGCATCCGGGGGCGTTGTAACAGGCTGTCATTCACGGTTTCGGGAAGCGGCGATCTTCGGCTTGCCGTGCACGGGGGCCGGCGCGATTCTGTCCCGCATGAAGACCGGTGACGGGAGGGGTGCATGCGCATGCTGAGCGACGACGAGATGGCGCGGCTGCAGCCGGCAGAGGACGCGACCGCGCCCACACCGCTGCCGACCCAGGTGGTCTCGAGCGACGAGTTCATGCCGATCCCCCAGACGGAGCGCCAGCGCAAGGTCGAGGCCCGGCTCAACGACCTCGCCGACGAACTCGGGCGCAAGCGCGGCCTCGACCGTCGGCAGTTCTTCAAGACCACCGCGGGCATGGCCGCGGCGTTCGTCGCGATGAACGACGTCTACGGCCCGCTCTACGGGGTCAACCGGGCCGAGGCAGCGGTGCCCGGCGCCGCCGAGGCGCGGCTCGCGCAGTTCAAGGACCAGTTCGTGATGGACGTGCACACGCACTTCCTGCGCGACGACACGCGCCTCGAGGGCTTCGTGCGCGCTCGCGAGGCGGTCGGCAAGGCCGGATGGAACCCGGCGCTGGCGGGCAAGCCGCAGACGCTCGACGACCTCAAGTACGCGAACTGGTTCAAGGAGATGTTCCTCGACAGCGACACCAAGGTGGCGCTGATCAGCGGCTCGCCCTCGGAGGACAAGCGCGACTGGTTCCTGACCAACGAGATGAAGCGCGACGCGCGCGCCAAGGTGAACGCCGCGGCCGGCTCGAAGCGCTGCCTGAGCCACATGATCTTCGCGCCGGGCTATGACGGCTGGCTCGACGAGGTCGACCGCTCGCTCGCCGAGGACAAGCCGGATTCCGCCAAGGGCTACACGGTCGGCGACAACACCAACAAGCACCTCGCGCGCACGCCCTGGCGCATGGACGACGAGAAGCTGGTCTATCCCTTCTACGAGAAGATCCTGAAGGCGGGCGTCGACATCGTCTGCGTCCACAAGGGCCTCTACCCGCCCGAGACCGCGCAGCGCTTCCCGCATCTCACGTCCTTCGCGCGCGTCGACGACGTCGGCAAGGCCGCCAAGGACTGGCCGCAGATCCGATTCGTCATCTACCACTCGGCCTTCCGCTGGACGGGCCAGGGCAACGCGGCCAACGGTCTGGCGCAGTTCGAGCAGACGGGCCGCGTCGAGTGGACCAGCGACCTCGCCGAGATCCCGGCGAAATACGGTGTCAGCAACGTCTACGGCGACCTCGGCCAGATCTTCGCGCAGACGACGGTCGTCGAGCCGCGGCTGTGCGCCGCGCTGATGGGGATCCTCGTGAAGGGGCTCGGCGCCGACCACGTCGTGTGGGGCACCGACGCGGTATGGACGGGCTCGCCGCAGTGGCAGATCGAATCCCTGCGCCGGCTCGAGATCCCCGAGGACATCCAGAGCAAGCACGGCTTCGCGCCGCTCGGTCCGGCCGACGGCCCGGTCAAGACCGCGATCTTCGGCGGCAATTCGGCGCGGATGTACAGGTACGATGCCCGGAAGGCCGGGCTCGAGACCGACAGGTTCGCGGCGCTGAAGGCCGAGTACCTGCGATCGGGCGCCGATCCCAGCAATCTGCGCTACGGGTACGTGCTCAAGGGCTGACCCGGCAACTCGGGCGGCCGACGCAACCAAGGACAGGAAGGGGGCCCATCATGAAGGTCGAACGTCGCGACGTATTGAAGCTCGGAGCCGGCGCCGCCGTCGGCGGCGTCGTGGCGGCCGCCGCGCCGGCGCAGGCGCAGAGCCGCTACGTCATCATGCCGATGCCGCAGGCTGCCGTGCCGATCGCGGGCACCGACCAGCTCTTCCCGGTCCGCCGCATCTACTGCGTCGGGCGCAACTATCTGGAGCACATCCGCGAGATGGGCAACGACGAGCGCGAGCCGCCGTTCTTCTTCCAGAAGCCGCTCGACGCCCTGGTCATGGACGGCAAGCCGATCCCCTATCCGTCGCTGACGAAGAACTTCCACTACGAGGTCGAGCTCGTCGTGGCCCTCAAGTCGGGTGGCCGGAACATCACGAAGGAGAAGGCGCGCGACCACATCTACGGCTACGCGGTCGGGCTCGACATGACGCGCCGCGACCTGCAGCGCGCCTCCGGCGACAAGAAGCAGCCCTGGGAGATCGGCAAGTCCTTCGACTTCTCGGCGCCGATCGCCGCGCTGCATCCCGTCGACAAGGTCGGCCACCCGCGCGAGGGCTTCATCCGCCTCGCGGTCAACGGCGAGGTCAAGCAGGACTCCGACCTCAAGGCGATGATCTGGAACGTCGACGAGATCATCGCAAACCTGTCGACCCAGTACGAACTGGCCGCGGGCGACATCATCTACACGGGAACCCCGCACGGGGTCGGCCCGGTGAAGGCGGGGGAGACGATGACCTGCGAGATCGTCGGGCTCGGCAAGCTCACGACGCCCGTCGTGGCGCCGCTCGCGTGATCCGTCGCGCGCTGGCCGCCGCGGCCCTGATCCTCGCCGGCGCGGCTGCGGCCGTCGCCGACGAGGTCCGGGTCTTCGCGGCCGGCGCGACGATGGCGGCCCTGGAGGATGTGGCGCCGGTCTTCGAGCAGCGCACGGGTCACCGGCTCCGCGCGAACTTCGACACCGTCGGAGCGCTGCGCGATCGCGTGCTGGCGGGCGAGAATCCCGACGTCGTCCTGCTCTCCGCGCCCGCGCTGGACGCCCTCGCGACGGCCGGGCGCCTGGCTGCCGGCACGCGCCGCGACCTCGGCCGCACCGGCGTCGGCCTGGCGGCGCCGCTGGGGGCGCCGCCGCTCGACATCTCCACGCCGGACAGGCTGAGGGCCGTGCTGCTCGCTGCGCCCTCGCTCGCCTATGCCGATCCGGCGCGCGGCGCGACCGCCGGGACGCATTTCCGGAAGGTCCTCGCCGAGCTCGGGATTGCCGACGCGGTCGCGGCGCATGCCAAGGTGGTGCCGTTCGGCGTCGACGGGGTGCGCGCCGTGGCCGAAGGCGAGTTTGCGCTCGCGGTCAGCATGGCGACCGAGATCCTCGCAAACCGCCGCGTGCGCTTCGTCGGAAATCTTCCCGAGCCGCTCCAGCTCTGGACGGTTTATGGCGCCGCCGCCGTCGCGCCCGCGAGCGGCGCGACCGGCGCGACCGCCGCGCTGCTCGAGTTCCTTGCAGGCGAGACGGCGACCGAGGCGTTCCGACGCATCGGCTTTGCGCGCTGAGCGGATCGACCGCCCGCGGCGCCGTGCTAGCGTCCCCTCTCGTTCCGCGCCTCATGGGGAGAGGGTCCGATGTCGCAGCTCGCCAACCAACGTCTCGCCTGGTTCAACGGCAAGTTCATGCCCGAGAGCCAGGTCCTGATCCCGTTCCGCGACCGCAGCTGGAAATACGGCGACGGCGCCTTCGACATGACGCGGACCTTCGACGGCCGCTGTTTCCGGCTGAAGGAGCACATCGACCGCTTCTACCGGTCGATGAAGTACCTGCGCATCGATCCCGGCCTGTCGCCGAAGCAGATGATCGACCTGTCAGAGGAGCTCGTCGCGCGCAACGAGCATCTGCGCCAGGCGGCCGGCGACTGGTGGGTCGGGCAGCGCGTCAGCCGCGGAGTCGACTCCAACGGCGACGAGGGCTGGGACCATGTCGGCCCGCAGGTGGTGATCGAGTGCACGCCGCTGCCGCTGAAGGGCCGCGCCAAGCACTATCGCGACGGCATCGACGTGTGGGTCCCGGCGGCGCGACGCATCGCCCCCGACATGCTCAGCCCGCGCGCCAAGAGCCACAATTACCTGAACATGATCGTCGCCGAGCAGCAGGTGAAGGCGCACGATCCCGACGGCTGGGCGGTGCTGCTCGACGAGAACGGCAATCTCGCCGAAGGCATGGGCTCCAACATCTTCATCGTGCGCGAGGGCCGGCTGCAGACCCCGCGGGAGCGCTACGTCCTGCCGGGCGTCAGCCGCCAGATGACGATCGACATGGCGCGCAAGATCGGCGTCGCCTTCGAGGAGCGCGACATCGACATGTTCGACGCCGCCAACGCCGACGAGATGTTCCTCACCTCGACGAGCCTGTGCATCTGCCCGGTGCGCAGCTTCAACGGGCAGTCGATCGCCGACGGCCGCATCCCCGGTCCGGTGACCAAGCGCCTGACCGATGCCTACATCGCCGAGGTCGGCTGCGATTTCGTGAAGCAGTATCTCGATCGCCTGCCGGCGTAGCGGTCGACGACGGGCGCGGGCCGCGACGCGGACTCGGCGTCGCGGCGGCGCGCGACCTCACCCGAGCTCGAACGTCGTCACGCCATAGAGGCCGGCGACGTCCACGTCGGGCGCCGGTCCGGCATACATGCGCGCCGTCTCGAAGGCGGGAGCCAGGCCCAGGCGGGTGGCGAGGTCGACGGCGTCGCGGTTCGGCTCGGGCACGTCGAGGAACACCTCCTGTTCGCCGACACCGGCGCGCGCGTGCAGCGCCGCGACAAGCGCCTCGGCGACGGCGGCGCGATCCGCGTAGAGCGGGCCGAGCTTGAATCCGCGTCGGCACGACCTGATGACTCCGAGACCCGCGATCTCCCCGTCGCGGGTCGCCGCGCAGGCGATGCGCCGACCCGCGCCCAGCCACAGCGACAGGAACGCCGCGCGCTCCGCCGGAAAGAAGCGGCGGTCATAGGCCAGCAGTCGATCGAAGGGCAGATCGCGCGCGTCGACGATGGCGAGGCCCCGTGCGGCCGCGGCGTCCGGTGCCGCGGCCTTGCCGCCGTAGCGGATGTTGCGTTGGGCGAGGACGAAGCCCGACTTGCGGTAGTTGTCCTGCTGCGCGATCACGCCGTCCAGCCCGACCACGCGGCCGGCGAGGCGCGCCATGCCGGCCTGCCAGATCCGCAGCCCCGTGCCGCGGCCGCGCTCGTCGGGAGTCGCGATGTAGAAGCCGAGGAAGCCGAAGGTGTCGCCGTAGCGCACCACGGAGATCGAGGCGGCAGGCACGACGCCGCGACACGCGACGAGGAAGCCGCCGGGATCGGCGGCATGGAAGGCGTCGGCGTCGTCGAGCCCGGGATTCCAGCCCTCTCGCGCCGCCCAGTCGACGGCGACGTCGAGTTCGGACCGGCTCATGGTCCGGATGCGCAGGGCGTCGTCGCTCATGTGCCTTGGCCGGCGTCCGAGCCGTGACGCGCGCGCCGGGCGCGGATGATCGCGACGGCGCCGAGCGCAAACGCGATCACGACGAAGGAGAGGGCGGTCGTCACCGTACCGAGCGCATAGAGCACGGGGGTCGTGACGTTCGTCGTCATGCCGTAGATCTCCAGGGGCAGGGTGTTGAACGTCCCCGCGGTGTAGAGGCTGCGCGCGAACTCGTCGTAGGACAGCGTGAAGCCGAACAGCCCGACGCCGATCAGGCTGGGCAGCAGGATCGGGATCACGACGTGGCGCATCGTCTGCCACGGGGTCGCGCCGAGGTCGCGCGCCGCCTCCTCGTAGCGGCGGTCGAAGCGGTTGAAGACGGCGAACATGATCAGCAACCCGAAGGGCAGCGTCCAGGAGAGATGCGCACCGAAGGCGGACGAATGCCAGGCGGGCTCCCAATCGAGGATCCGGAACAGCAGGCCGATGCCGAGGCTGATGAGGATCGACGGCACGATCAGGCTGGCGATCGCCAGATAGAACACGAGCCCGGCGCCGCGGAAGCGCCGGCGGAAGGCCAGGCCGGCCAGGAAGGACACCGCGACGGTCGTGACCATCACCGCGACGCCGAGGAGCATCGAGCGCTCGAAGGCCCCTGCGAAGTCGCCGACCATCTGCTGCTCGAAGAGGTTCGCGAACCAGTGCAGCGACCAGCCGTTCATCGGGAAGGTGAGGCCGCCCTGCGGGCCCTGGAACGACAGGATGACGATGGTCGTCATCGGGCCGTAGAGGAACAGCACGAACAGGCCGAAGAAGATCGCCAGCGGCCAGAAGCCGGGCTCGCGGCGTTCGCCCCCGGTCACGGCTCACAGCTCCTTGCGGATGTCGACGACGCGCAGCATCGCGCCGACGGTGAGAAGGACGAGCAGCAGCAGCACCACCGCGTTGGCGGCGGCGGCGGGATACTGGAGCAGCGCCATCGCGTTCATCATCATCAGGCCGACCGATGCGCTCTGCCCGCCGCTCATCAGGCGCACGGTGACGAAGTCGCCCATCACGATGGTGACGACGAAGATCGAGCCGATGGCGACGCCCGGCTTCGCGAGCGGCACGACGACGTTCCAGAGGATCTGCCACGCGCCGGCGCCGGCGTCGCGCGCGGCCTCGATCAGGGCGCGGTCGATCCGCGCCATCGAGTTGAAGATCGGGACGACCATGAACAAGGTGTAGAGGTGGACATAGGCGAGCACGACCGCGAAGTCGGAGAACAGCAGGAATTCCAGCGGCTCGCCGATCGCGCCGACCGACATCAGCGTCCGGTTCAGGAGCCCGTTGCGCCCGAGGAACGGGATCCAGGAGATCATGCGGATGATGTTCGAGGTCCAGAACGGGATCGTGCACACGACGAACAGCGTCATCTGCCAGGTCGTGCTGCGGACGTGGAAGGCGAGGAAGTAGGCGACGGTGAAGCCGATCAGCAGCGTGAGCGCCCACGTCATCGCCGCGAACTGGATCGTCTGGAAGTAGGTGCGCCAGGTGATCGGAGAGAGCAGCAGCTCCTCGTAGTTGGTGAGGACCAGGTCCGGAATCACGCGCGCGGTGTCGTAGTCCCAGAAGCTGACGACCACGATCGTGCCGATGGGCACGACGAGGAACATCAGGAACACCGCCGCGAGCGGCGTGACCTGGAGGTAGGGGGCGAGCGCCCGCATCGTCGCGGACGCCGTCGTCGGGGGCGGGGTCATGGCGGAGGGACGATCGCGGGAGCCGCCGCGGCGGGCGGAGCTCGGGGCTCCGCCCGCGCGCGCGTCAGGCCGCGATGAACTGGTTCCACTTCTGGACCATGTACCGGTCCTCGTCCATGACGGCGTTCCAGCAGGCGACCTTGCCCATGCGGTCCGCGAACGATCCGCCGTCGCGCACCGCGCCGGCCTTCTCCATGACCTGACCGAGCGGGTTCTTGATGTCGCCCTTCGCGGGCTTGCCCTCCATCCAGAATCCCCACTCGTCCTCGCTCATGTGCTGCTTGGCGGTCTCGAGCACGGCCGAGTAGTAGCCCTGGCGGTTCAGGTAGGCACCGACCCAGCCGGAGAGATACCAGTTGATGTACTCGTAGGCGGCGTCGAGCTGGAGGCCGGTGAGATTTTTGGCGAGCGCGAGCCCGCCGCCCCAGGCGCGATAGCCCTCGGCCAGCGGCTGGTAGACGCAGGGAATGCCCTTGGAGCGCACGGCCGTCACGGCCGGCGACCACATCGACTGGATCACGACCTCGCCCGAGGCCATCAGGTTGACGCTCTCGTCGAAGGTCTTCCAGAAGGCGCGGAACTGCCCGGCCTTCTTGGTCTCGATCAGGAAGTTGATCGTCTTGTCGATCTCCGCCTTCGTCATGTTGCCCTTGTCGCCGTACTTCACGATCCCCGCGGACTCGCAGATCATCGCGGCATCCATGATGCCGATCGACGGGATGTTGAGGATCGACGTCTTGCCCTTGAACTTCGGATCGAGGATGTCCTTCCAGTTCGTGATCGGGCGGCCGACGAGGTCCGGGCGGATTCCGAGCGTGTCCGCGTTGTAGATCGTCGGGATCATGGTGAACCACTTCGTCTGCGTCTTGCTGAACTTGGTCGAGGTCTTGCTCTCGACGAAGCCGACGCTGTGCGGCGCCGTCCCCTGGGCGATGTTCGACGACGGCGTGAGCTTTCCGGTCGTGAAGATCGGCACGATCTTGTCGAAGTTCTTGATCCGCGTGACGTCCATCGGCTGCAGCGTGCCGGCCGGGAAGACCTTCTTGCACATCCAGTACTCGATGTCGGCGATGTCGTAGGACTTGGGCTGCGTCACCGCGCGTTGCACGACGGCGTCGGAATCGAGCGCGGTCATCTGCAGCGTGATGCCGAGGTCCTGCTTGCACTTCTCGGCGATGGCGTTCTGGTTCGACACGCCGGTGCCGAACTGGCGCAGCGTCACGTTCCTGATGTTCTGCGCCCAGATCGTCGGGAAGCCGCCGACGGCACCGCTGCCGATCGCCGTGCCGGCGGCGATGGCGCCGCCCCTCAGAATCGCGCGCCGCGCGAGCCGCTTGTTGGTCTTCATCGTCATGGCCACCTCCATGTTGCGCCTACGGCGGCAGGGTTGCCGCTCAATCCCCGACGACGTGCATGTCGGCGGGATCCCATGCGACGCGCACCGCCCGGCCGACGGCCAGCTCGGCGGCATCGAACTGCTGTTCGGTCATGACGACCGTGATCGGGTCGAGGGCATCGAGCTCGACGCCCACGTGCACGGCGGTCCCGAGATACTCGATCCCGGCGACGACGCCCGCGAGTCCTTGCCCGTCGGCCGCGCCCAGCCGCAGGCGATCGGCGCGGATGGCCACGTGGACGACGTCGTCGGCGCGATCGCGCAGGCCGGCGGGCGCCGCCGCGCGCACCGCGCCGGCGACCAGCAGGTCTCTGCCCCCGTTCTTCGCGGGCAGCACGCAATGGCCGCCGATGAAGCGCGCGACGAAGCGCGTTGCAGGCCGGTTGAAGACCTCGCGCGGGCCCGCGGCCTGGACGATTCGGCCATGGTCCATGACGACGACCAGGTCG
The DNA here is from genome assembly GCA_016793165.1 of Alphaproteobacteria bacterium. Taxonomy (GTDB): domain Bacteria; phylum Pseudomonadota; class Alphaproteobacteria; order CACIAM-22H2; family CACIAM-22H2; genus CAIOSQ01. Next base: position 45,468 of record JAEULA010000065.1, read on the forward strand.
GCGAGCGCCATCGCTTCCTCCTGGCTGTGCGTGACGTGGATGAAGGTGATCCCGAGGCGCTTCTGCAGCCGCTTGAGCTCGTCGCGCATGCGGGTGCGCAGGAACGGATCGAGCGCGGAGAGGGGCTCGTCGAGCAGCAGGACGGTCGGATCGGTGATCAGTGCGCGGGCCAGTGCCACGCGCTGCTGCTGGCCGCCCGAGAGCTGCGCGGGCAGGCGTGCCGCGAAGCCGTCCATCTGCACGCGGGTCAGCATCTCGCGTGCGCGTGCGCGTCTCTCGGACTTCGCGATGCCGCGCATCTTCAGGCTGAAGGCGACGTTGTCGACGCAGTCCAGATGCGGAAACAGCGCGTAGCTCTGGAACATCATCGCCGTGCGGCGCCGCGCCGGCGGCAGGGTCGTGACGTTGGCGCCGCCGAGCAGGACGTCGCCGTCGCTCACCTCCTCGTGCCCGGCGATCATGCGCAGCGTCGACGTCTTGCCGCATCCCGACGGTCCCAGGAGGCAGCAATAGGCGCCGCCGGGGATGCGCAGGCTGACCGAGTCGACGGCGAGCGTGGCGCCGTAGCGCTTCGTCACCGCCACCAGTTCGACGTCCGTTGACACCTGCGTCCTCGACCCGCTGCGTCGTCGCGCGGGCCGCCGAAACGGCGGCCCGCGATCGCAGGAGCAAGAACGAGGCCACTCGGCTGCCGTCGCGGAGCGGCGGGCAAAGGGCGCCGGCTGTCTTCGCGTCCGGGCATTCGCGGCCCGTCCGGAGCGCGGCGCGGGTCAGCCCGCGGGGAGCACGCTTTAGCCGGCCTGCCTAGAATGCGGGCAGGCGGGCGATCGCTTCGCGAGCGTCAGCGCAACGTGGGCACGACGGCCGCGAGCGCGTCGAGATGGGCGCGGCCAAAGGCCTCGCTGCGCGCCGGCGACCAGCCGGCGGCCGCATCGGGCGTGTCGGTCTCGTCCTGGAACGGCATCTCGATGGTGATCGCAAGGCACCCGAAGCGGTTGGCGACCCAGCGGCTGCCGATGGTGAGGTTCCCCGGCGGCGGATCGGGCTGCCAATTGCCGTTGTGCGGATGGTAGTCGGGGCTCGCGGTGACGAGCGCCGCGCGATAGGCGTCGAACATCGCTGACATCGCCGGCGTCTGGTTGGGAATCCCCTGGCTGCCGATCAGGAAGTTGTGTGGACAGACCTCGTCGCCGTGCACGTCGAGGAAGCCGTCGACGCCGGTCTCCAGCATGCGCGCGCGCACGAGGAACACCTCCGGGCTGCGCCCCGGCCGGGGCGTCGCCCATTCGCGATTGAGATCGACGCCGGCGGCATTGCAGCGCAGGTGGCCGCGCCGCGAGCCGTCGGGATTCATGTTCGGGACGACATGGAAGACGCAACGCCGCAGCAGGTCCTGGGCGACCGCGTCGCTGCGATCGAGCAGGCGCGCGACGAAACCGTCGACGAACCACGACGCCATCGTCTCGCCGCTGTGCTGGCGGGCGATGACCCAGATGTTGCGCTTGCCGTTGCCGGGCGTTCCGATCGTCAGCAGGTCCATGCTCCGCCCGTCGAGCGTCGAGCCCAGCACGCGCAGCCGCGCGCGCTCGTCGCGCAGCGTGCGGGCGAGGAAGGCGGCGTGGTCGGCCTCGGTGTAGAGGCCGAAATACGCGATCCAGAAGACGTCGCTGTCGGGCGTCGCGGTGATGACGAGCCGGCCGTCGGCGTAATGCGTATCGAGGCGCCGCCAGCTCCGGGCATCATGCGCGCCGACCGCGCGATAGCCGCTCCAGCCCGCGGGGTAGCCGGACTCGGCGGCGTTCTCGAGGATGAACCGGCATGGCTTTCCGCGCGCGCCGACGACGCGGAATGCGAACCACTGGAAATAGTGCGAGTAGCGGTCCGGCCGGATCGCGAGCCGGATCGCGGCGGGATCGGTCGCGTCGCGGACCTCGATATTGCCGCCGTCGAAATTGCCGTCGATCTGCATCGGGGTGTCCTCTGGCTCAACGGGCCTGGGTGAGTGCGGGGAAGGCGTCGTTCGGCGATGGATCAGGCGAGCGGGCGCCAGCGCGTGAACCGCGCGCCTTGGATCTCGGCGAGGCGCAAGCTCTCGTTCCATTTCGCCGTGCGCTCGCCGCGGGTGAAGGAGCCGACCTTGAGGATGTCGGCCCCCCAGGCCGCGGCGAGATGCACGATCGTGACGTCCTCGGTCTCGCCGGAGCGCGCCGACACGATGGTGCGCCAGCCCGCGGCGCGCGCCGCGTCGAAGGCGGCCCTGGTCTCGGTCAGCGTGCCGGCCTGGTTCGGCTTGATCAGCGCGGTGTTGCACGCGCCGGCGGCGGCGGCGGCGCGGATGCGATCGGCATTCGTCACCAGGAAGTCGTCGCCGACGACCAGACAGCGGCCGCCGATCGCGCGGGTGAAGGCGATCATGCCGTCGCGATCGTTCTCCGCGACGGGATCCTCGATCGCGACGATGCGGTAGTCCTGTGCCCAGCGCTGCAGCATGGCGCCGAGCGCGGCCGCATCCATGTCGCGACCGTCCCGCCGCAGGCGATAGGCGCCGTCGCTGAAGAACTGCGTCGCCGCGATGTCGAGCGAGATCGACATCTCCCGGCCCGGCGTGAAGCCTGCGCGCTCGATCGCGGCGTAGAGCGTCTCGAGCGCCGCCTCGTTGGAGTCGAAGGCCGGCCACCAGCCGCCCTCGTCTGCGACGCCCTGGAGCAGGCCGCGCTGCTTCAGGATCTCGCCGGCGGCGCGGTAGACCTCGCCGGTCCAGTCGAGCGCCTCGACGATCGAGGTCGCGCCGGTCGCGATGACCAGGAAGTCCTGCAGGTCGACGCGTGCCGCGGCATGCGCGCCGCCGCCGATGATCTGGATCTCGGGCAGCGCGACGGCCGGTGCCGTCGCGCCGAGATGGCGCCAGAGCGGCACCCGCTTCGCCGCCGCTGCGGCATGGGCGACGGCCATCGACACCGCGATGATCGCATTGCCGCCGAGCCGTCGCTTCTCGGCCGTGCCGTCGAGCGCGATCAGCTCGCCGTCGACGGCCGCCTGGTCGGCGGCGTCCATGCCCTTGAGGATCAGCGCGATGTCGCCGTCGACATTGGCGATCGCGCGGGTGACGTCGTAGCCGCCCTGGCGCGCGCCGCCGTCGCGCAGGTCGACCGCCTCGCCCGACCCGGTCGAGGCGCCGGCCGGCGCGATCGCGCGGCCGATGGTGCCGCTCGCCAGCTCGATCTCGGCCTCGACGGTCGGCCGGCCGCGCGAATCCCACACGCGGCGGCCACGCACGCGCTCGATGGTCGTGATGCTCATGATCCTCGGCTCCAGCTGGTGATCTCGGTCGCCCAGGCCGAGCGGATCGCGGCGAGGCGGGCGGGCGGTGCGGCGATCAGCGGGTGCGCCACGCGGCGCACCTTGTCGCGATCGGCATCCGTCGTGATGTACTCGACCGGCGACTTGCCGTCGACGCGCGCCAGGAACAGGCCGGGCAGCAGCGCCGCGACGCGCGCCTCGATCTCGTCGCGCGGCTCCCAGTCGACGCCGGCAAGATAGCTGGCAGCGAGGCGGTCGAAGAGGTCGAGGTAGCGCGATGCCGCGGCGGGCCGCCACACGCACTTGAGCAGGAGGTGGTTCAGGCAGAAGGCGAGGTCGAAGGCGGGATCGCCGAACCACGCGCATTCCGCATCGAGGAAGACCGGACCGTGCGGCCCGACCAGGATGTTCTTCGGGCTGACGTCGCCGTGCACGAGCGCGCGCCGCGTCGCCGCCGTCCGCACGACGAGGGCGTGCAGCCGCTCGGCGAGATCGCCGTGGCGGCGGGCGGTCGCCTCGAGATAGGGCTCGAGGCGGATCGCGTGGAAGATGGAGTCGGTCGGAAAGCGCGCGGCGATGTCGGCCCGGCCGGCCGTCGCGGCGTGGATGCGCGCGAGCCGCTCGCCGACCGCCTGTGCCGTCGCCGGCTCGATGACGCCGTCGCGCAGCTGCGCCTTCCACAGCGGATACCGGCCCGGATCGAGATAGGCCATGACGAAAAGCTTGGCCGCGTCGTCGACGGCGACCAGGGGCGGCACGGCCTCCGGCACGGCCGAGGCCGCGACGCGCATCCAGTCGACCTCGTAGGCGTTGCGCTCGACCGGTGCGCGCCAGTCCTGCGCGACCTTGAGTTTCGCCAGCGCGCGCTTCACGCACACCGTGCGGCCGCTCAGCGCGACGCGCCAGATGTCCGACGACACGCCGCCGGTCAGCGCCTCGGCCTCGGCGGTCTCGCCGGGCCGCGCGACGCCGAGCCGGACCAGCGTCGCGACGATCTCGGATGCCGTATCCCCCATGGCAAAGGATCTAGCCGCAAGCCGTGCCCGCGGCAACGCCGACGCACGCGACTCCACACGGGGCGCGATCGGCAGCTAAGCTCCCGCCCGCCCGCAACAGGATCGGAAACACGATGAACCAGCTCTCCGGCGCCGAAGCCTTCGTGCGCATGCTCCAGCACCACGGCGTGACCCATGTCTTCGGCCTGTGCGGCGACACCAGCCTGCCGTTGTACGACGCGCTCGCGCGGCTCGACCACGGCATCACCCATGTGCTGACCCGCGACGAGCGGTCGGCGGCCTACATGGCGGACTGTTATGCCCGGCTGACCGGCAAGGTCGGCGTCTGCGAAGGTCCGTCGGGGGGCGGCGCGACCTACATCCTGCCCGGCGTCGTCGAGGCGAACGAGAGCTCGATCCCGCTGCTCGCCGTCACGACCGACATCTCGGTCTCGTCGCGCGGCAAGTTCACGCTGACCGAGCTCGACCAGGAGGCGCTGTTCCGGCCGGTGTCGAAATGGACCTCGGTCATCGACCGCAGCGCCGACATCCCGAGCGTGCTCCGCAGGGCTTTCCGCACGATGACGACCGGGCGGCCCGGCGCCGTGCATCTCGGCCTGCCGTTCGACGTCCAGAAGGCGCCGGTCGACGAGACAGACGTCTGGGCCGAGCGCGCCTACGGCGCCGCTCCGGCGGTGAGGGTGGCGCCGGACCCAGCGGCGATCGAGCGCGCGGCGCAGGCGCTTGCGAGCGCCAAGCGCCCGGTGCTGGTGCTGGGCGGCGGCGCGATCCTGTCGAATGCCGAGGCCGAGCTTGCCGCGCTGGCCGAGCGGCTGGGCGCGCCGGTCTGCACGACCGTGAGCGGGCAGGGCTCGCTGCCCGAGAACCATCCGCTGCATGTGGGCGTCGTCGGCTCGAATGGCGGGGTGCCGGCGACGCGCGCCGTTGTCGACGCGGCGGACCTCATCGTCTTCATCGGGTGCCGCGCCGGCTCGGTCACGACCGAGCGCTGGCGTCATCCCGCGCCGGGCACGCGCGTCGTGCACATCGACGTCGAGCCCGGCGTGATAGGCGCGAACTTCCGCACCGAGGCCGGCGTCGTCGGCGACGCCAAGCTCGCGCTCGCCGCGCTGGCCGCGGCCGTGGGCAAGCGCAGCGACGTCGAGGGCCGGGCGCTCGCGGCCAAGGCGCGCGCCGAGAAGGAAGCGGCCTATCGTCCGCTGGCGACGTCGGACGAGCGGCCGATCCGGCCGGAGCGCCTGGTGGCCGAGCTCGCGGCGGTGCTGGACGACGACGCGGTGATCGTGGCCGACCCCGGCACGCCATGCCCGTATTTCTCGGCGTTCTACCCGAAGCGGCGCGCCGGCCGCTGGTTCATCACCAATCGCGCCCATGGCGCGCTCGGCTATGCGCTGCCCGGCGCGGTCGGCGCCTGGTACGGGCGGCCGTCCTCCAAGATCGTGGCGGTGATGGGCGACGGCAGCTTCGGCTTCGCCTGCGGCGAGATGGAGACGATCGTGCGCCATCGCGTGCCGGTGACGATGGTCGTCGTCTCGAACAGCGTCTACGGCTGGATCAAGGCCGGGCAGAAGACGGCCTACTCAGGCCGTTATTTCTCGGTCGACTTCAATCGCACCGACCACGCGGCGGTGGCGGCTGCCTTCGGCGTCAAGAGCTGGCGCGTCGAGGATCCGGCCGAGCTGCGCGCGACGCTGGCGAAGGCCGCGGCGCATGACGGGCCGACGCTGGTCGACGTGATCTCGCAGCCCCTGCAGGAGGCCAAGGCGCCGGTCAGCGAGTGGGTTGCGTGAGCACGGCGCGCAGGGCGACGACGGCCGGCGTCCAGCTGCCGTCGGCCGCCTGGCGGTGGATGCGCACCGCCGGATAGAAGGGCGACGCCGGCTGGTCGCCGAGCCAGTACCACATGCGCGCGCGACCGTGCGGGACGACGACATGGGTCTCGATGCCGAGCGCGCCGGCGAGATGCGCCGTCACGTTGCTCGCCGTCACGACCTTGTCGCAGGCCGCCAGCAGCGCGGCGAGGCCCTCGATGTCGTTCTCCACATCGGTATCGACGTCGCGGCGGATTTCGACGCCGGCGCCCGAGGACAGGGCAAGTCGCGTCTCGGCGGTCTCGCCGTACTGCAGGTCGAGGAACAGCGTGTTGGGCACCGCCAGCAGCTGCTCGAGCGCGCGCCGCGGCAGGGTCTTGAGCGTGCCGAGCCGCGGATTGCGGCTGGCCCAGCTCAGGCCGATCAGGCGGCGGCCGTCGTGAGGATGGCGCGCGCGCGCCGCCTTCACGCGGGCGGGATCGGGCTTCAGATAGGCGACCGGCCGCGCGGCTTGCGGCGTCCAGTCGAGCAGGCCGAACAGGCTGCCGGCGGGAATCTGCGCGGTGCAACCTGCCGGCGGCGTGTCGGGCTTGTCGGCGCGCGCAATCACCCGCAACGCGGGGAAGCTGCGCGCGAAGAGGGGGGCGAGGCGCGGGCTGCATTCGAAGACGACGTCGAGATTGCGGGCCAGGAGGGCGGGCAGCAGCGAGCCCATCAGGATCTCGTCGCCCAGTCCCTGCTCGGTCCACACGAAGAGCGGCCCCGTCAGCGCTTCGCCGCGCCAGCGCGGCAACGCGAAATGCTCCGGCCGGCGCACCGCCGCCGCCATCGTCGGACGGTTGAAGCGGTGCTCGAAGTCGACCCATCCCTCGGCCCACCGGCCGAGCTCGAACAGCGCATAGGCGCGGTTGAGATGGGCCTGGCCGGGCTCGCGCAGCCGGCCGATGGCGATGTCGAGCTCGGCGACCGTCTCGGCCCAGCGGTGCTGGTCGTTGAGGGCTTCGGCGAGATTGGCATGCAGCGTCGCGCCGTCGGGATCGAGCGCCAGCGCCCGGCGGAACGCGTGCTCCGCGTCGGCGGGGTGGTTGCGGTCGAGCGCGACGAGTCCGAGCTGCTCGAGCAGGCGCGCGTGCTCGCCGCAGCGCTGGAGCGTGCGCTCGATGACGCGGGCGGCGTCGTCGAGGCGTCCGATCTGCCGCATGAGCGTGGCGAGGTTGACGGCCGGCTCGACCGCCTGCGGCCGCGCCCGCATGGCGGCGAGGTAGTAGCGCTCGGCCGTCGCGACGTCGCCCTGGTCGCGCGCGACGGTTGCGAGGGCGAAGAGGATCGGGGCGTCGCCGGGCTTGAGCGAGTCGGCGCGGAGCAGGGCGGCGCGGGCGTCGCCCGGCTGGCCGAGGGCATGGAGAATCTGGCCGCGGCGAAGCTCGGCATAGGCGCCGTAGGGGCCCTGGGCCGCGCTCTGGAACAGCGCGAGGGCGCCGGCGGCGTCGCCGGCGGCGAGCCGCTGGTCGGCGTCCGCCAGCAGGCGCTGGGGATCGACGCGGGCGGGGTGGTCGGTCTGGTGGAGGGCGGCGGTCACGCGCGGAGTTGACGCCGGTTGCGGTTAAGCGACGCTGAACGCATCGCCGGTTATGGTGCCGGGGTCCCTTCCACCGACACCCCGTCGCCGACGAGAGTCCGATGCCGCGCCGAGCCGACCGTCCCGCCCGCAAGCGCGCCGCGCCCAAGGCCGACCCGTTGCCGTTCGACCTCCTCGGTCGCATGAGCCACGAGCTGCGGACACCGCTCAACGCGATCCTCGGCTTCTCGGAGCTGATGGCCGTGGGAACGTTCGGCCCGCTGCTCAACGCCCGCTACCAGGAGTACGTCAAGCTCATCCACCGCAGCGCGGCCAACCTGCTCGCGACGATCGACGGGCTGCAGCGCCTGATCCGCATGCGGGCGGGCGGCATCGGCCTGCGCGCCGCGCCGATCGATCTCGACCAGGCTGCGCATGCCGCGCTGGAGGCGGTGAGCGGCGATGCGGCCAAGCGCCGGATCATGCTGCGCCGCGAGAAGGCCAAACGGCCCGTCGTCGTCGCCGGCGACCGCGAGCTCATCGCCGAGCTGCTGACCGAGCTGGTTCGCAATGCCGTGAACTTCACGCCGGAGGGCGGCCGCGTCGTCGTGCGGGTCGATCGCGGCCCGCAGGGCGCGCGCGTCCAGGTCATCGATTCCGGCGTCGGCGTGGGGCGCAGCGTGCGCGACCACGTCTTCGAGCCCTTCGTCCAGCTCAAGCCGGCCGGCGTGCCCTCGCACGAGGGCCCGGGGCTCGGCCTCGCGATCGTCGCCGCGATCACCGCGCGCCACGGCGGACGGGTCGCGCTCGCCGCGGCGCCGGGCGGCGGCACGAAGGCGACGCTGATCCTGCCGCTTCCGGCCGCGCCGCCGGTCAGGAGCCGATCTTCAGCGGCGAAACCAGCCCCTTCAGGCAGGCGATCACGCTCAAGGGCGTGAGACGGCCCGTGCGCGGGTTCTCCGCGCTCGGCACGCCGGCGATCGTCATCGTGAAGCGCGCGGCCTCGGCCTCGACCTCGATCGTGTGCTGATTGCGACCGCTGGTCGGCTCGGCCCAGATCTCGATCCGCGTCTCGTCGGGGCCGATGCCCGCGAGGCTGAGCGCCGCCGCGACGTTGACGTTGGCCGGGAAGCCGCGCGCCGCCTCGCGCGCCGTGCCCTCGAAGACGCGCGTCGATTCCGTGAAGCTCATGACGTCGATGTTGTTCTTCACCAGGTAGGGCGCCCCGGCGAGGCCCTTGGGCGGTTTGCGGGTGATCATCGTGACGCGCTCGATCCGGCTCTCCGCCGCCGCGCGCACCGCGTCGAGGCCGAGCAGGGCGCCCGTCGGGACGATGATGCGGCCGCCCTTGGCGCGGGCGCGGTCGACGAGGTCGAGGCGGTCGAGCAGTGCTGCGGCGTTCGCCGTCATGACGATGCGGCCGCGATCGAGCGCCGGTTCGGCGATCTCGCCGAGCTGCGGCCCCGGCGCGCAGTCGACGACGACGTCGGCCTCCTCGCTCAACGTCGCGGCCGTCATCACCCGGGGCACCTGGCGGAAGGCGACGACCTGGTCGGCCGTCTTCGCCGGGTCGCGGCCGGCGACGGCGGTCAGCTCGAGGCCTTCGATCCCGGCGTCCAGTCGGCGGGCGACGGCGGATCCGATGGCGCCGAGTCCGGCGATGGCGATGCGAAGGCTCACAGGCGTCTCCTTGGGCCGGGCGATTCCGGCCGGCGTCGAGGGCGGCGGGGCTTGCCGGCGTCAGGTCATCGGGATCGACGACACGTGCGTCTTGAATGCCGGGCGCGCCTCGATCTGGCCGTACCAGCGCTTCAGGTTCGGATGCGCGGGATGCTGCGGCACGAGCTGCCAGTATCGGTAGGCCATGATGCCGAGCGGGATGTCCGCCATCGTGAAGGCGTCGCCGGCGACATGGGAGGTGCGGCCGAGGGCGGCCTCGAGCATCGACATCGCCTCGACCGTCTTCGCCTGCGAGGCCGCGATGGCGGCGTTGTCGCGCTTTTCCGGCGGCGTGCGCACGAGGCCGAGGAAGGCCGGCGTGATCGCCGGCGCCACGACCGCGAGCTGCCAATCCATCCACTGGCCGCACAACGCCGCCTTCTTGGCATCGGCGGGCTGCAGCTTGCCGACCCCGTAGACCGCCGAGAGGTAGCGCACGATCGCGTTCGATTCCCAGAGGGTGAGGTCGCCGTCCTGGATGGTCGGGATCAGCCCGTTGGGATTCATCGCCAGATAAGGAGCGTCCTTGTTGCCGCCGAAGGGGCCGCCGATATCGACGCGCTCATGGCCGAGCCCGAGCTCGCCGATCGCCCACATCACCTTCTGCACGTTGGACGAGTTCTTGCGTCCCCACACCTTGATCATCGTCTCGTCTCCTCACATAGGGCTCGTCGGATTGACCTGCCGCCAGTGTCGCGCGATGTCCACGCGCCGGCAGATCCAGACGCGGTCGTGTTTCTGCACGTAGTCCATGAACCGGGCAAGGGCCGCCGCCCGCCCGGGGCGGCCGACGAGCCGGCAATGCAGGCCCACCGACATCATCTTCGGCTGCCCTTCCTGGCCTTCGCGGTAGAGCGTGTCGAACGCGTCGCGCAGGTAGCGGAAGAAGTCCTCGCCGGTGTTGAAGCCCTGGGCGCCGCCGAACTTCATGTCGTTGTTGTCGAGCGTGTAGGGCACCACCAGATGCTGCCGGCCGTCGACGTTCGTCCAGTACGGCAGGTCGTCGGCATAGGAATCCGAGTCGTAGAGGAAGCCGCCCTCCTCGGCGACGAGCTTGCGCGTATTGGCGCTGAGCCGCCCCGTGTACCAGCCGACCGGACGCTGGCCGCAGGCCTTCTGGATCGCCTCGATCGCGAGGGTCATGTGCTTGCGCTCCTCGGCGATCGGGACGTCCTGGTAGTCGATCCAGCGCCAGCCGTGGCTCGCCACCTCGTGTCCGGAATCATGCATCGCCTGCGCGGCCTCGGGGTTGCGCGCCACGGCCATGCCGACCGCCCAGCTGGTGAACTGCAGCTTGCGGTCGTTGAACATCCGCAGCAGGCGCCAGAACCCCGCGCGGCTGCCGTACTCGTAGACCGACTCGACGGTCTCGTCGCGCTTCCCCTTGCGCGGGGTCAGGCCGACGACCTCGTGCAGGTAGGCCTCCGACGTCTTGTCCCCGTGCAGCACGCTGCGCTCGCCGCCTTCCTCGTAGTTCACGACGAAGCTCAGCGCGACGCAGGCGCCGCCCGGCCAGCGCGGATTGGGCGGATTGCGGCCGTAGCCGACGAGGTCTCGCGGGTAGGCGGGCTTCTTGCGGGCGGCCATTGGTCGGACTCCGGGGCGTGAGGCGAGGGCGGCGGCAGCGAAGGCGAAGCGGAGCCGCATCCTGCCCGTGCGCCGCGCGGGTGGACAAGCGCGGCGGCGGCACCGAGCGCCAAGGGCCGCGGGATCCGGGCGGCCGTCATGCCGATGGTTGACGCGCCGGGTCGCGGGCTGCTCAATCGCGCCACCCGCCCTTCCGCCCAAGGAGCTTTCGATGCTGCGTCGTCTGGCATGCAAGGTCGTCTTCGGTCTCGTCGGGCTGGCCTTCGGCGCCGCGGCCCAGGCGCAAGGCCAGCTGCGGGTCTACAACTGGAACGACTACGTCGCCCCCGAAGCCCTGAAGCGCTTCGAGCAGGAGACCGGGATCAAGGTCACCTACGACACCTACGATGCCAACGAGATCCTCGATGCGAAGCTGCGCGCCGGCCGCACCGGCTACGATCTCGTCGTGCCGACGGCGTCGCCGTTCCTGGCCAACCAGGTGCGCGCCAGGCTCTACCGGCCGCTGGACCGCGCCAAGCTGACCAACTACGGCAATCTCGACCCCGCGTTGATGAAGCAGCTCGAGCGCTACGATCCCGGCAACCAGCACGGCGTGCCGTGGATGTGGGGCACGACGGGCATCGGCTACAACCGGGAGCGCGTGCTCAAGATCATGCCCGATGCGCCGGTCTACTCGCTGCGCATGATCTTCGATCCGGAGGTCGTCGCCCGCTTCAAGAGCTGCGGCGTGATGGTGCTGGATTCGCCGACCGACGTGTTTCCCGCGGCCCTGCTGCATCTCGGCCTGGATCCCGACTCCAAGAACCCGGCGGATCTCGAGAAGGCGGCGGCGATGATGGCGAAGATCCGCCCGTTCGTGCGGCGTTGGCATTCGTCGGACTACATCAATGCGCTGGCGAGCGGCGACGCCTGCCTCGTGTTCGGCTACTCGGGCGACATCAAGCAGGCCGCGAAGCGGGCGGCCGCCGCGCGCAAGGGCGTGACCGTCGAGTACGCGATCCCGAGCGAGGGCGCCCTGACATGGATCGACACGGCGGCGATCCCGGCCGACGCCGCCAATGTCGACAACGCGCACCGCTTCCTCGACTTCATGCTGCGTCCGGACATCGCGGCGCTCAACTCGAACCTCGTCGGCTACGCCAACGGCGTGCCCGCCTCGCGCGCGGGCCTCGACGAGTCCGTACGCAGCGATCCCGGCGTCTATCCGCCGGCGGAGGTCCAGCGCCGCCTGTACTCGATCTCGCCGGCGGATCTCGACTACGAGCGCCTGCGCAACCGCGCCTGGACGCGGGTGAAGACCGGCCGTTGACCGCGCGGGACGGAGCGGGGGTGGGATGACGGCCGTCGTCCTGGAGGCGGTGAGCAAGGCGTTCGGCACGCTGCGCGCGGTCGACGACGTGTCGCTCGATATCCGCGAGGGCGAGTTCTTCGCGCTGATCGGCGGCTCGGGCTGCGGCAAGACCACGCTGCTGCGGCTGATCGCCGGGCTCGAACGCGCCGACCGCGGCACGATCCGCATCGCCGATGCCGACGCGACGCGCCTGCCTGCGTGGGAGCGGCCGGTCAACACCGTGTTCCAGTCCTACGCGCTGTTCCCGCATCTCAGCGTCGCCCGCAACGTCGCCTACGGCCTCGAGCGCGACGGCGCGGACAAGGCGACGATCCGCGCCCGCGTCGAGGAGATGCTGGGGCTGGTGCAGCTCGCGGGCCTCGAGGGCCGGCGGCCGCACGAGCTCTCGGGCGGCCAGCGCCAGCGCGTCGCGCTGGCGCGCGCGCTCGCCAAGCATCCGCGGGTCCTCCTGCTCGACGAGCCGATGGCGGCGCTCGACCGCAGCCTGCGCGAGGAGACGCGAAGCCAGCTCGTTCGCCTGCAGCGCCGCCTGGGAACGACCTTCGTGCTTGTCACCCACGACCAGGAGGAGGCCATGGGCCTCGCCGACCGGCTGGCGGTCATGCGCGCGGGGCGCATCGCCCAGATCGGTACGCCGCGCGACGTCTACGAGAATCCCGTCGATCGCGGCGTCGCCGCCTTCCTCGGGCGCGCCGGGCTGATCGACGGCCGCGTCGTGTCGCGGGCCGGGGGACACGCCGAGCTCGAGGCGATCGGCGGCGTGCGCCTGCGCGGCCGTGCGAGCGGCGCGCTGGCGGTCGGCGCGCGCGCCAGTCTCGTGCTGCGTCCCGATCGCCTGCGCCTGGGCGAGGCCGGCGACGCCGGCCTGCCCGCGCGCGTCGAGCATGCGGCGTTCCTGGGCGAGAGCGTGACGGTGACGGTGTCCCTCGACCTCGGCGGCGAGATCGTGCTCGCGCTCGATGCCCTCGCGCCGCCGCCGCCCGGCGGCGCGCGGGTCACGGTCGACTGGGCTGCCGACGATGCGGTGATGGTGCCGGCGTGAGCCCGCTGTGGTCGCCCGCGTTGCGGCGCTGGATGATCGGCCTGCCGCTCGCCTGGCTCGGCGTGTTCTTTCTCGGCCCGCTGCTGATCGCGCTGGCGGTCAGCTTCGCGGAGGTCGTCGACGGTGCGCCGCCGTTCCGGCTCGATGCGCCGGGCCTGACCGCCTGGCGGCTCCTCGCCGGCGACGCGCTCTATCGCGACGCCTTCCTGTCCGCGATCCGCATCGCCGCGACGGTGACCGTGCTCGCCGCGCTGCTGGCCTATCCGATGGCCTATGCGATCGCGCGCGCGCCGGAAGCGCGGCGGCCGGCGCTGCTGCTGCTGGTGATGCTGCCGTTCTGGACCTCGTTCCTGATCCGCATCTACGCCTGGACCGCGCTGCTGCGGCCGACCGGCCTGATCAACGAGGCCCTGATCGCGCTCGGCGTCGTGACCGAGCCGCTGGCGCTGATCGACAACGAGTTCGCCGTCCATCTCGGCCTCGTCTACGTCTACCTGCCGTTCATGGTGCTGCCGCTCTACGCGACGATCGAGAAGCTCGATCCGGCGCTCGAGGAGGCGGCGGCGGATCTCGGCGCGCGGCCCTGGGCGACGTTCCGGACGGTCACGCTGCCGCTGACCTGGCCGGGCCTCGCCGCGGGCGCGCTGCTGGTCTTCATCCCGGCCTCGGCGGAGTTCATCGTCCCCGAGCTGCTCGGCGGCGCCGAGGTCAATCTGATCGGCCGCGCGCTATGGACGGAGTTCTTCGGCAACCGCGACTGGCCGGCCGCGGCGGCCCTCGCCGTCGCGCTGATCGCGGTGCTCGGGGGGCCGATCCTGCTGTTCCAGCGCCTTGAGTCGCGGTCGTGAGCACCGGGACGCGCGGCCGGCTCTATGCGGCGCTCGGCCTCGGCTACGCGTTCCTCTACCTGCCCATCGTCGTCCTGGTGGTGTTCTCGTTCAACGACTCCCCGCTGCTGACGAGCTGGAGCGGCTTCTCGCTGCGCTGGTACCGCGAGCTCGCGGCCAACGAGCGGATGCTCGGCGCGGCCGGTCTGAGTCTCGCGATCGCCGCGGCGAGCGCCAGCATCGCGACCGTCATCGGCGCCGCGGCCGGCTTCGCGCTGGCCCGGCTCGGCCGCTTCGCGCTGCGCGGGCCGCTGCGCGTGTTCCTCGCGGCGCTGCTGGTGATGCCGGAGGTGATCACCGGCGTCACGCTGCTGCTGCTCTTCGTGGCGATGGAGCAGGTCCTCGGCTGGCCGGCGGAGCGCGGCGCGACCACGGTGACGATCGCGCATGCGACCTTCGCGATCGCCTTCGTCGCCACGCTCGTCCAGGCGCGCCTCGCCGACCAGGATCGCGCGGTGGAGGAGGCGGCGGCCGATCTCGGCGCTCGCCCCTTCGCGATCCTGCGCACGGTCACGCTGCCGCTGATGAAGCCGGCGCTTGCGGCCGGCTGGCTGCTCGCCTTCACGCTGTCTCTGGACGACCTGGTGATCGCGAGCTTCGTGTCCGGCCCGGGGGCCACGACGCTGCCGATCCTGATCTTCTCCAGCGTGCGACTGGGCGTATCGCCGCAGATCAACGCGCTCGCGACGCTGCTGCTGCTCGCCGTCGCGCTGGTACTGGCCGCGGCCGCCGTCGCCTGGTCGCGGGCGCGGCGCGAGAGGCGGGTGCCGGCTTAACGCTTCGTTAACCATTGGGGCGGTCTGGTGACCCTTCTTTAAGGCTAACAGGCGAGTCTGCCTGCATCGCCATGACCCGCCGCCCCATCCCGTTTCCCCTCAAGGCTTTGCTCCACGCGTGGCATCCCTATGCGGACGCCGCGCGCTTCGCCGTGCTTGCGGTCGCGGAAGCCTGGGCCGAGCGCGAGCCGTTCGAGCGCCGCCGTATCGGTCATGCGAGCGCGATCGCGACGGCGGCGATGCTGCTCGTCGGCGGCACGATGTGGCGCGGTGCGCCCGAGCTCATCGGCGCCGCCGAAGCGCTGGGCGAGATCGCCCCGGCCGCCCTGAATCCCTCGCCGGTGCCCATGCTCGCCGAGCACGGCCTCCCGGCCGTTGTCGTCGTCGCGCCGCCGCCGGCCCCCGCGGCGAACGCCGACGAGCCGCGACGCTGGGCGCTCCTCGAACTCGCGGAGCAGCGGCTGCGCGCGCTCGAGCGTCGCCTCGACCTCAGCGAAAGCGAGCGCGGCCGCCTCGAGAACGAATTCCAGCGCCTGCAGAGCGATGCGCTCACGCGCCGGCAGGAGATCGCCGAGCGCGAGCGGGTGATGGCCGACCGCGAGCGCCAGATGGTCGATCTCGTCGCCGGCCAATCCGTCGCCCTCGGCCGTCTCGCCGAGCAGACGAGCGCCAGCGTCGAGGCGCTGGCCAAGCTCGTCGCGCGGACCGGCATCGATCCGGAACGCCTGATCGCCGCGGTCCGCCGCGAGAACGCGGTCGGCGGCCCCTACATCCAGCTCGCCGAGAACCATCTCGTGATGCCCGATGCGGTCGCGCCCGGACTCGGCGGCGCGATGGCTCGGCTCGAGGCGCTGCGGCGCGCGCTCACCGCGTTGCCGCTGGAGTCCCCGGTCGCCGACGCGGCGATCATGAGCACCTACGGCGTGCGCCGCGATCCGTTCAACGGCCAGGCGGCGATGCACCACGGCCTCGACCTCGTCGCGACGGCGCGCGCGCCGGTGCGCGCGACCGCGGCGGGGACGGTCGTCCATGCCGGGTGGCAGGGGGAGTTCGGCAACCTGGTCGAGATCGATCACGGCTTCGGCATCCGCACGCGCTACGCCCATCTCAGCCGCATCGACGTGAAGCTGGGCGACGAGGTCGGCGCGCGCGTCCAGCTCGGCCTCATGGGGTCGACCGGCCGCAGCACCGGGCCGCACCTGCACTACGAGGTCGCCTTCGAGGGCGACACGCTGGACCCGATGCGGTTCATCGAAGCGAAGCGCTACGCGCTGCGCGGCGGCCGCGGGGGACGCGGCGGCCGAGGCTGAGCGTCGCGCCGCCGCCGTCGCAAAGCCTCCATGGACGGAAGCGCAGCCGCATCGACGGGGTCTGCGACGGCGGCTAGCATCGCCGCCGTGGACGCTGCCGCCTCGACCCCGTTCGACGTGAAGGCGCTCTTCGACGAGGCCGTGAAGCTGCACCAGAGCCGGCGCCTGGTCGAGGCGGAGGAGCGGTATCGCCGGATCCTGGCGGCGCAGCCACGCCACGCCGGGGCCCTCCATCTCCTGGGCGTCGTCGACATCCAGCGCGGACAGCACCAGGCGGCGGTCGAGCGCATCGGCGCGGCGCTCGCGATCAATCCGCGCGCCGCCCCGTTCCACGGCAACTTCGCGACCGCGCTGCAGGCCCTGCGCCGCTTCGACGAGGCGGAGAAGCACTACCGCGAAGCGGTCCGTCTCGATCCGAACTACGCCGACGCTCACAACAATCTCGGCGCGCTGCTCGAGAAGCGCGCGCGCCATCTCGACGCCGCACAGTGCTATCGGGCGGCGCTGGCGGCGCGGCCGACCTTCGCCGAGGCGCACAACAATCTCGGCCAGCTCCTGCGCGGGCTCGGCCAGGTCGACGAGTCAATCAAGCATCTCGAGGAGGCGATCCGCCTCCGGCCGAGCTATGGCGACGCCCATCGCGGCCTCGGCATGGCGCTGGCGCGGCAGGACAAGAGCGATGCGGCGATCGTGGCGCTGCGCAAGGCGATCGAGCTCAATCCCGCGGATGCCGAGGCGCACAACCACCTCGGCAGCCGGCTCAAGCTCAAGGGGCTGCTCGACGAGGCGGAGGCCGCCTATCGTCGCGCGCTGGAGCTGCGGCCGAACTACGTCGACGTGCACAACAACCTCGGCAACGTGCATTTCCGCCGCGGCCGGCTGGACGAGGCCGAGGCCTGCTATCGCCGTGCGCTCGCGCTGCGGCCGAACTATCCCGACGGGCACGGCAATCTCGGCATCACCGCGATGGGCCGCTGCCGCTACGACGAGGCGGTGGGATATTTCCGCCGCGCGCTCGAGCTGCGGCCGGTCTATCCCGAGGCGCAATGCAATCTGAGCCAGGCGCTGCTCGTGCTCGGCCAGTTCCGCGAGGGCTGGGACAAGTACGAGGCGCGCTGGAAGCTGCCGGCCCTGCCGCCGCGGCCCTTCCGCCAGCCCTGGTGGCGCGGCGAGTCGATCGTCGGCCAGACCATCCTGCTCCATGTCGAGCAAGGGCTCGGCGATGCGATCCAGTTCGCGCGCTATGCCCCGATCGTCCAGCGCCTCGGCGCGACGGTGATCCTGGAGGTGCCGCGCGAGTTGATCCGTCTCTTCGCGCCGATCGCCGCCCAGGGCATCCGACTGGTCAAGCGCGGGGCGCCGCTGCCGCATTTCGACGTCCACTGCCCGCTGCTCAGCATTCCCGGCGCGCTCGGATGCGATCTGACGAGCATCCCGGCAGACGTGCCTTATCTGGGCGTCGACCCCGGGACCCTGGCGGCTTGGCGCGCGCGGCTGCCGGCGGAAGGCACGCTGAAGGTCGGCCTCGTCTGGGCCGGCAACCCGCAGCATGGCAACGATCACAACCGGTCCTTCCGGCCGCTTGCCTTCAAGCCGCTCTTCGCGGTCCCCGGCGTGCGCTATTTCTCGCTGCAGAAGCAGCGCCGAACGGGCGACGACGCCGATCTCGCCGCACTCGGCCCGATCACCGACCTCGGCCCCGAACTCAAGGATTTCGCCGACACGGCCGCCGCCCTATCGGCGCTCGACCTGCTCGTGGCGGCGGACACCTCCATCGTCCATCTCGCCGGCGCCCTCGCGCGGCCGGTGTGGACGATGGTCCCGTACTCGCCCGATTGGCGTTGGCTCCTCGCCCGCGAGGACACGCCCTGGTATCCGACGATGCGCCTCCTGCGCCAGCCGCGGGAGAGGGACTGGGGCAGCGTGATGGCCCGTGTCGCCCGCGACATCGCCGCACTCGCCCGCGGTCACCAGACGTTGCCGGCACCCGGCGTGTAGCTCGACGCGATCACCGTGTTGGTCTGCAGGGTGTCGCATTTGACGACGCCCGACACGCGCACCATGCCGCTGTCGATCGCGGCGAGCCCGGTGGCGATCGAGAGCTGCCCCGACTGCGCCTGCAGCGTGGCCGCGGCTTCGAGCTCGATCTTCGGCGCGCGCAGCGTCAGCGTCGCGCCGGCCTCGATCGTCACGTCTCCACCCGCACCGACCCGGATCGGCAGCGCCGCGAGGCTTGCAAGCCGGCGCTCGAGCGCGTCGATGCGCGCCAGGGCGGCGGCGAAGGCCTTGGCCGAGACGGCGGTCGCGGCGGCGGGCCCGGGCACCGGCTTGGCACGCTTGGCGGCCTTGCGCGCTGCCGGCGCGGCCTTGCCGCGCGAGGCGGGACGCTTGTTCGACGTGCGGGACGAGGCCATGACGGGGCTCCTGGAGCGGACGGGAACTCCGCCAATAGGCGAGGGCTCCGGACGCCGCAAGGGCGCCGCCGCCCCGGTCGCCCCGGGGCGGCGCCGACCGGCCTGCCCGTCTCAGAAGGCGACGCGATCGCCGCCCTTGAGGGCAAGCATCTCGCGTGCTTCGGCCGCGGTGGCGATCTGGCCGCCCAGGCTCTCGATGATCAGCCGGATTTTCTTCACCTGGTCGGCGTTCGACTTGGCCAGCTGGCCGGGCCCGAGCCACAGGGAGTCCTCGAGCCCCACGCGCACATTGGCGCCCATCGTCGCGGCCATCGTGAGGATCGGCATCTGGTGGCGGCCGGCCGCCAGCACCGACCACTGGTACTGGTTGCCGAACAGCCGGTCGGCGGTGCGGCGCATATGGGCCACGTCCTCGGGATGCGGGCCGATGCCGCCGAGGATGCCGAAGATCGTCTGCACGAAGAGCGGCGGCTTGACCAGCTTGCGGTCGAGAAAGTGAGCCAACGTATAGAGATGGCCGACGTCGTAGCACTCGAACTCGAACTTGGTTCCGTGCTTCTCGCCCAGTTCGTAGAGGACGCCTTCGATGTCCTTGAACGTGTTGCGGAAGATGAAGTCCCGGCTGTTCTCGAGGTGCTGGCGCTCCCACTCGTGCTTGAACTCCTTGTAGCGCTCCAGCATCGGGAACAGGCCGAAGTTCATCGAGCCCATGTTCAGCGAGGTCATCTCCGGCGAGGCGCGCAGCGGGGCGGCCAGGCGCTGCTCCAGCGTCATGCCGTGACCGCCGCCGGTCGTGATGTTCACGACCGCGTCGCAGGCCTGCTTGATGCGGGGCAGGAACTGCATGAACACGTCCGGCGAGGGAGTCGGGCGGCCGTCCTTCGGGTCGCGGGCATGGAGGTGGATGATGGCCGCGCCGGCCTCGGCCGCGGCGATCGAGTCCTTGGCGATCTCGTCCGGCGTGAGCGGCAGGTACGGCGACATCGTCGGCGTATGGATCGACCCGGTCACCGCGCAGGTGATGATCGTCTTGCGGGTCTTTGGCTTGGCGGTGGGCTGGGTTTCGGCCATCGGAGTCACTCCCCTTCCTTGCGATTGGTGGCGTGCTTGTGAGCGGCGAGGGCCATCAGGCGCCGGTCGCGCCAGGTGCCCCGCTTGACGAGATCGCCGGCCGGGATGCGGCTGCGGCGGGCGGCTTCGACCTTCTCCATGGCTTCCCGGGTCCACGGCTTGGCGACACCGAGGTCGCGGCCCAGCGCCTGGAGCACGCCGCCGTAGCGGGTCGCATAGTCCATGAACCCGCCGGGCGCGTTGAGGTCCATCGTCTCGAAGGGGCCCATGAAGGACCAGCGCAGGCCGAGCGAGTGGCGCATGACGGCGTCGAGGTCGTCGGGCTCGATGACCCCGTCGGCGATCAGGCTCATCGCCTCGCCGATGACGCCCGCCTGCAGGCGGTTCATCACGAAGCCCTCGATCTCCTTCTTGAGCAGGACCGGGACCTGGCCGGCCGCGGCCATCAGCGCGCGGCAGCGCTCGGTGGCGGCCGGGCTGGTGACCGGCATCGGCACGAGCTCGACCACGGGCAGGAGGTGCGGCGGGTTGGCCGGATGGGCGACGAGGCAGCGCGCCGCGTGCCGGAGCCCGGTGAAGATCTTCGTGCCGGGGAAGGTGGAGGTGGAGCTGCCGATCACGGCGCCGGCGCAGTCCGCGGCGTCGATCCGCGCATGCAGCTCGCGCTTGAGGTCCAGCTTCTCGGGCGCGTTCTCCTGGATGTAGTCGACGCCGCGCACGGCGTCCTCGAGCGTCGCGTGGCCCGTCACCCGGGCGCGTGCGCCCCTGGCGTCGGCGATCAGCTCGAGCTTCTCCATCGCGGGCAGCGTCTCGTCGAGCCAGGCGAGCGCCTTGGCCGGCACGCCCGGCTCGGCGTCCCACAGCCGCACCTGCGCGCCGGCCGCCGCGAAGCGCGCGGCCCAGCCGCGCCCGATGAACCCGGAGCCGATGATCGCGATCGTCGCATCCAGTCGGGGAGAGGTCATTGCAGCACCTGCACGTCGCCGCAGACGCTCAGCGCCTGTCCGGTGATCCGCGCTCCCGCCGCCGAGCAGACGAACAGCGCCATCGCCGCGATGTCGTCCGCGGTCACCATCGTGCGCAGCGAGACGTTCTCGAGGATCGCGTCGCGCTCCTGCTCGAAGCTCACGTTGTGCGCCTGCGCCTTCGCCGAGATGACGCGATTGATGCGGTCGCCCTCGACGACGCCCGGCTGGATGCAGTTGACGCGGATCCCGGCGGTGCCGAGCTCCATCGCCAGGCTCTTGGTCAGGCCGACGATCGCCCATTTCGACGCGGCGTAGGGTGTGCGCAGCGGGAAGCCGAGGCGGCCGGCGACCGACGACAGGTTCACGATCGAGCCGCCGCCGGCGGCCTTGAGCAGCGGCACCGCCTTGCGCGTGCAGTAGAAGGTCGCGTGCAGGTTGACCGCGACGCAGCGCTCCCAGTCCGCGACGGCCATCGCCTCGACCGGGGCGGTCGGGCCGGCGATTCCGGCGTTGTTGATCATGATGTCGAGGCCGCCGAGCGACGCCGTCGCGGCGGCGAACATCGCGTCGACCTGCCGGACGTCGGACACGTCGCAGCGCGTCGTCGCGATTCCCGGGTTCTCCCTCGCGAACGCCGCGAGCGCGGCCTCGTCGACGTCGCAGATGAAGACCTTGGCGCCGGCGGCGGCGAATCGGCGCGCGATCACGCGGCCGATGCCGGAGGCGCCGGCCGTGACCAGCGCGCGCTGGCCGGCGAGTTCCTGACCCATGTCTGGCGTTTCCCCTTTGCGTTCGTACGGCGATCTCACACAGTCCGGCACGGGTTTGGCAAGGACGCCATCGACGCTATTTCGAGAGGTGGAACATGCATGGCGCGCCCGGATCGGGTCCCGTGCACGTGGCAGGCGGCGTGCGAATCGCATTGCGCTTCGCCGAAGGCGAGACGCGGCTGACCGAATTGTGGCAGCACGACCCGCTCCGGGCACTGCTGCCGCGGCCCGTCGACGACATCGTGCCGCATGTCGTCCTGCTCAACACCGCGGGCGGCCTGGTCGGCGGCGACCGCCTCGATGTCGAGATCACGCTCGCGGAGGGCGCCCGCGCCCTGGTCACGAGCCAGGCGGCGGAGAAGGTCTATCGTTCGGCCGGTGCCGACACCGTCATCGACAATCGCCTGCGCGTCGGCGTCGACGCGTGGCTCGAATGGCTCCCCAACGAGACGATCCTGTTCGACGGCAGCCGGCTCGCACGCCGCATGCGGATCGATCTCGCGGCCGGTGCGCGGTTGCTGGCCGGCGAGATCCTCGTCTTCGGTCGCCTTGCCCGCGGCGAGCGGCTGACGACGGGCGTCCTGCATGACGGGTGGACGCTGTGGCGCGAGGGGCGCGAGATCTGGGCCGATGCGCTGCGCCTCGACGGCGACATGGGGGCCACCCTCGACGACCCGCACGGCGTCGGCGGCGCGCGCGCAGCGGCGCTGCTGATGTGCGCGACGCCGGATGCGCCCGCGCTGCTCGAATCCATTCGCGCCGTGATCGGCGCGGAAACGGGCAGCGCTGCCTCCGTCTTGGGCGACCTCCTGATCGTGCGGTTCCTGATGGACGATCCGCGTCGCCTGCGCGGCCTGTTCGGCACGCTGTGGACCGACCTGCGCGCGCGCGTGGCGGGCCTGCCGCCGATCCTGCCGCGCCTCTGGCATATTTGATGCAACCACACCCGATGCGACCAAACTCGATGCAGACGCACTTGATGCAACCGCTTCGGCTCGCGACGCTCTTCCTGCCGGAGCGGCGGATCTCGATCCCGGACATGCGGCCGCTCGACGTGCCGGTTGGCTCGCGGACCGCGGTGTCGCGGCCGTCGAAACGCGCGCGGCGGGGATTTCGAAGCCCGGGCACGGCACCCGGACCGGGGAGGTGACGACGATGAACCTGACACCACGCGAGAAGGACAAGCTGCTCGTTGCGATGGCGGCGATGGTGGCGCGCCGCCGGCTCGAGCGCGGCGTGAAGCTCAACCATCCCGAAGCGATCGCATTGATCACCGACCACGTCGTCGAGGGCGCGCGCGACGGACGCAGCGTCGCCGACCTGATGCACAGTGGCGCCGGCGTGATCGCGCGCGGCCAGGTCATGCCCGGAGTCGCCGAGATGATCCACGAGATTCAGGTCGAGGCGACCTTCCCCGACGGCACCAAGCTGGTGACCGTGCACAACCCGATCCGGTGAGAGCCATGAAGCCAGGCGAATACGTGCTTGCTGCCGGCGAGATCGAGCTCAACGCCGGACGGCGGACCGCGAGCCTGGAGATCGCCAACACGGGCGACCGGCCGATCCAGGTCGGCTCGCACTACCACTTCTTCGAGACCAACGCGGCCCTGCGTTTCGATCGCGCGGCGGCGCGCGGCATGCGCCTCGACATTCCGGCGGGGACGGCGGTGCGCTTCGAGCCCGGTCAGACGCGCGAAGTGCGGCTGGTCGACTTCGGCGGCGATCGCATCGTCCACGGCTTCCGCGGCGACGTGAACGGCAGACTGGAGGGGAAGATGGCGGCGAAGAGGAAGGCCAAGGCGAAGAGCAAGAAGGCGGCGACGCCGAAGCGGGTCGGCATGAACAAGACCGACCTCATCGAGCCGGGCTCGAAGACGACGGGCGCGAAGGTCCCGAAGTTCAAGCCCGGCAAGGGACTGCGCGACGGGCTGCGCTGACGCGCGCAGCCAGCTCGGTGCAACCGCCGTCACTCCGGAGGTAACATGGCATTGAAGATCAGCCGCGCGTCCTACGCCGGCATGTACGGGCCGACCACGGGAGACCGCGTGCGGCTCGCGGACACCGACCTGTTCATCGAGGTCGAGCGGGACCTCACCACCTACGGCGAGGAGGTGAAGTTCGGCGGTGGAAAGGTGATCCGCGACGGCATGGGACAGTCGCAGCGCAGCCGCGCCCAGGGCGCGGTGGACACGGTCATCACCAACGCGCTGATCGTCGATGCGGCCGGCGGCATCTACAAGGCCGATATCGGCCTGCGCGACGGTCGGATCGCGGCCATCGGAAAGGCCGGCAACCCCGACATCCAACCCGGCGTCGACATCGTCGTGGGCCCGGGCACGGAGGTCATCGCGGGCGAGAACAAGATCGTCACGGCCGGCGGCATCGACAGCCACATCCACCTGATCTGCCCGCAGCAGGTCGAGGACGCGCTCTATTCGGGCGTCACGACGATGCTCGGCGGCGGCACCGGGCCGGCGGCGGGCACCTCGGCGACGACCTGCACGCCGGGCCCCTGGCATATGGCGCGAATCCTCGAGGCGGCCGAGGGGCTGCCCGTGAATCTCGGCTTCTTCGGCAAGGGCAACGCCTCGGCCGCGGCGCCGCTGGTCGAGATGGTCGCGGCGGGCGCCATCGGCCTCAAGCTGCACGAGGACTGGGGTACGACGCCCAACGCGATCGACGTCTGCCTGTCGGTCGCCGAAAAGATGGACGTGCAGGTCGCGATCCATACCGACACGCTCAACGAGTCCGGCTTCGTCGAGGACACGGTCGCGGCCTTCAAGGGCCGCAACATCCACGCCTTTCACACCGAGGGTGCCGGCGGCGGCCATGCGCCCGACATCATCAAGGTCTGCGGCCTGCCGAACGTGCTGCCGTCCTCGACCAATCCGACCAGGCCCTTCACGGTGAACACGGTCGACGAGCATCTCGACATGCTCATGGTCTGCCATCACCTGGACCCGCGTATCCCCGAGGACGTCGCCTTCGCCGAGAGCCGCATCCGGCGCGAGACGATCGCGGCCGAAGACATCCTGCACGACCTCGGCGCCTTCTCGATGATGTCGTCGGACAGCCAGGCGATGGGTCGCGTGGGCGAGGTGATCATTCGCACCTGGCAGACCGCGCACAAGATGAAGGCGCAGCGCGGCCGCCTGGCGCAGGAGAAGGGCGACAACGACAATTTCCGGGTGCGCCGCTACATCGCCAAGTACACGATCAATCCCGCCCTCGCGCACGGCCTCGCCACGCATGTCGGCTCGGTCGAGGTCGGCAAGCTCGCCGACCTCGTGGTGTGGTCGCCGGCCTTCTTCGGCGTGAAGCCCGACATGATCCTCAAGTGCGGCGTGATCGCCGCGGCGCCGATGGGCGATCCCAACGCCTCGATCCCGACGCCCCAGCCGGTGCACTACCGGCCCATGTTCGGCGCCTTCGGCAAGGCGTTGGGCTCGGCCTGCGTCACCTTCGTGTCGAAGGCGGCGCACCAGTCCGACGTCAAACGAAAGCTCGGGCTGTCGCGCCGGGTGCTGCCCGCGACCGGGATCCGCAGGATCGCCAAGAAGCACATGGTCCTCAACGATGCGATGCCCGACATGCATGTCGACCCGGAGACCTACGAGGTGCGCGCCGACGGCGAGCTTCTGGTCTGCGAGCCGGCGGCGGTGCTACCGATGGCGCAGCGCTATTTCCTGTTCTGAGCGCCTGCCGGGTCGCAGCGAAGCGGGCGCGTTCGAGAGACCGAGATGAGGCCGCCATGCGTCGCGCGATCGAAGCCGTCCCCAAGGGTACCTGGCCGCTGAAGCGGCGCATCGGCACCGCGACGCTCGATCTCGACCATCGTCATCGCCGGCGGATCCGGCTCGAGACCGATGCCGGCGTCGAGTTCCTGCTCGACCTCGCCGAGGCGCGGATGCTGGCACCGGGCGACGGGCTGATCCTGGACAATGGCGACGTCGTCGAGGTGCGCGCCGCCGACGAGGCGGTCTGCGACGTGACGGCCGAGAGCCCCGCCGCGCTGGCGCGCCTCGCCTGGCACCTCGGCAACCGCCACCTTCCGATCGAGATCCGCGCCGACCGGCTGCGCATCCGCGACGACCACGTCATCGTCGCCATGCTGCGCGGCCTCGGCGCCACCGTGACGCCGCTGCGCGGCGGATTCACGCCCGAGGCCGGCGCCTATGCCCAGGCGGAGGCCGAGGCGCATGCGCATCATGGGGACAAGCACGGTCACCACGAGCATCATGATCACCAGCACGGGCATCACAAGCACGGGCATCGCAAGCACGGTGATCACGATCACGGGCAGCACGAGTACGCGCAGCACAAGCACGGGCATCACGAGCAGGGTGTTCACGAGCACGGGCATCACGAGCACGGGCGTCACGAGCACGGGCATCACGAGCACGGGCGTCACGAGCACGGTGATCACGATCACGGTGATCATGGGCACGGGAACGGGCATCATCGCCGTCATCGCCATGAGTGAGCGGCTTGGGCCAAGATCATCCCCTCCTGTTCTCGCGATAGCGCGAACAGGAGGGGTGCCCGAGCGCAGCAGGGGCCGGGAGGTCACGCGTGGCTCAGGAGACGCGGTCGACCTCCCCGTCACGCGTTCCGCGCGAGCCACTCCTCCAATGCCGCGTCGCGGCGCGGAAGGGGATGAGACGCCGACGCTCCTTCGGCTGCTCGCCTGGATGTCACCGTCCTTTCCGACCGGCGCGTTCTCCTTCAGCCACGGGCTCGAAACGGCGATCGAGGACGGGCGCGTGAAGGGGATGAGCGACCTCGTCGCCTATGCGACGACAGCGCTCTCGCGCGGCGCGGGCCGGGTCGACACGGCCTTGCTGGTGCTCGCGGCGCGCGCGATGGAATCCGGGGACGACGGGGCACTGATCTCCGTCGCGTCGCGCGCCGCGGCGATGCGCGGCAGCGCGGAGTTGGCGCTCGAGAGCCGCGTGCAGGGTCACGCCTTCCTGGCAACGGTGCGCGCCGCCTGGCCGTCCCCGGCGATCGAGCGCCCGGCCGCGGTGCTCGGCGCGGCCGGCATCGAGATCACCCACCCGATCGCGGTCGCACTTGCCGCGACGGCGGCCGGGCTTCCCCTCGCCGATACGATCGCCGGATTCCTGCACGGCTTCGCCGCGAACCTGGTTTCGGCCGGGGTCCGGCTCGTCCCTCTCGGCCAGACCGACGGGCAGCGCGCGCTGGCGGCGCTGGAGCCCGTGGTCGCGGCGGCCGTCGGGCCGGCACTCGCCGCGACCGATCTCGACGCGCTGGGCTCCGCCGCGCCGATGATCGATCTCCTCTCCATGCGTCACGAGACCCAGTACACGAGGTTGTTCCGCTCATGAGCACCGGTCCCTTGCGTGTCGGCGTCGGCGGCCCCGTCGGCTCCGGCAAGACGGCCCTGGTCGACGCGCTGTGCAAGTCGCTGCGCGACCGGCTCGACGTCGCCGCGATCACCAACGACATCTACACCAAGGAGGATGCCGAGTTCCTGACGCGCTCCGGGGCCTTGGCGCCCGAGCGCATCATGGGTGTCGAGACCGGCGGCTGTCCGCACACCGCGATCCGCGAGGACGCCTCGATCAACCTCGCCGCGGTCGAGCAGATGAACCGGCGCTTTCCCGGCCTGGAGCTGATGTTCATCGAGTCCGGCGGCGACAACCTGGCTGCGACTTTCTCGCCCGAGCTCGCCGATATCACGATCTACGTCATCGACGTGGCGGCCGGAGAGAAGATCCCGCGCAAGGGCGGGCCGGGCATCACCCGCTCGGACCTTCTGGTCATCAACAAGATCGACCTGGCGCCGCACGTCGGCGCCTCGCTCGAGGTCATGGACCGCGACGCCCGGCGCATGCGCGGGACCCGGCCCTTCCTGTTCGCGAATGTCAGGGCGGGCAAGGGCGTCGCCGACGTGGCCGACTTCATCTGCAAGGCGGGCGGCCTCAAGCCGCGCTGATCGCGCGGCCTTGAACCGCGTGCCGAACTGCGCCTAATTGGGCGGCGTTTCTCCAACACGGGAGCTGAATTCATGGCGACGGCGTCCCGCGGGTCCAATGCCCGCGCCTCTGATCACGTGCGCGAAGACCGCCTGTGGCAGCGCCACATGGACATGGCGAAGTTCGGTGCGACGCCCAAGGGCGGCGTGAATCGCCAGGCCCTGAGCGCGGAGGATGCGCGGGCGCGCAAGCTGCTCGGCCAGTGGGCAGCCGCGCGCGGCTGGGAGGTCTTCACCGACCCGATCGGCAATCTCTACGTCAAGCGACCGGGCACCGACGCCGGCGCCAAACCGGTGCTCTCGGGCTCGCATCTCGACAGCCAGCCGACCGGTGGCAAGTTCGACGGGACGTATGGCGTGCTGGCCGCCTTCGAGGCGCTCGAGGCGCTCGACGATGCCGGCATCCGGACCAAGCGACCGATCATGGCCGTGGCCTGGACCAACGAGGAAGGCAATCGCTTCCAGCCGGGCTGCATGGGCTCGGGCGCCTTCGCCGGCGTCTACGAGCTCGACACGCTGCTCGCCGGCACGGACCCGCACGGCACGAGCGTGAAGCAGGCCTTCGCCGAGGTGCTCGAGGCCGCGCCGGCGCGGCTCGAGCCGAAGCTCGGCTTCCCGATCGATTCCTACCTCGAAGCGCATATCGAGCAGGGCCCGATCCTCGAGGCGACCCGCAACGAGATCGGCGTCGTCACGCTGATCCAGGGCATGCGCCGCTTCTACATCGACGTCTTCGGCGAGGAGGCGCATTCCGGCACCACGCCGCTCAAGCTGCGCAAGGACGCGCTCAAGAGCGCCTGCTCGATGGTGACCGCCCTCGAGCCGCTGATGGCCGATCCGACCGACACGGTGCGCTACACCGTCGGCCGCTTCGAGATCTATCCGGGCTCGCCCTCGACGGTGCCGAGCAAGGTGCATTTCCTCATCGACCTGCGCCATCCCGATCTCGCCACGCTCAAGCGGCTGGGCGACGGCATCGCGCCGATCTGCGAGGCGGAGGCGGCCAAGCGCGGCTGCACGGTGAAGGTCACCGAATACACGACCGTCGAACCGATGCCGATGGAGGCGAATGCCGTGTCGCTCGTGCGCGACAGCGCCAAGGCGCTTGGCATGAAGCACATGGACATGGTCTCGGGCGCGGGGCACGACGCGATGCATGTGGCCAAGGTGGCACCGGCCGGCATGATCTTCGTGCCGTGTTGGAAGGGCATCAGCCACAACGAGACCGAGGCGGCGACCGCCAGGGATCTCGCCAACGGCACGCGCGTCCTCGTCGACGCCCTCGTCGCGCTCGCGAACCGCTAGTCCCCCTGCATCCCCTCCTGTTCGCGCGGCAGCGCGCATAGGCGGGGTGCCCCAGCGCAGCGACGGCGGGAAGGTCAATCGCGTCTCACCGAGCTACGCTTGCCCTTTCCGGCCGCTACGCGGTCACCCCTCCTTTCGCGTTCACGCGCGACGGCAGGGCACGAGACGTCTCCTCAAACGAGAGCACGCAACCATGAACGAAACCGCCCTCGCCAAGTCGCTCGTCGCGATCCTCTGCGACCTGATCGCGATCCCGTCGCCCTATCCGCCGGGCGAAAGCGTCGACATCTGCAGGTACGCGGCCGCGCGGCTCAAGAAGGCAGGCTACAAGGTGCAGGTCCTGGCGCGAAAGAAGGGCGTCGACAACGTCGTCGCCAAGCTCGGCAAGGGCAACCCCCGCATCGTGTTCAACGCGCATGTCGATACGGTCGGCGTCGGCGATCGCGAGAACTGGAAGACCGATCCGTTCAAGGCTGTGGTGAAGAACGGCCACGTCTTCGGCCTTGGCGCGGGCAACTGCAAGGGCTCGATGGCGGTGCAGCTCTGGCTCGCCGAGGAGATCGCGCGCCGCGGCGGTCCGCGCAAGGGCGAGGTCTGCTTCACCTTCGTCGCCGACGAGGAGAACCTGGGGCCCGAGGGCATGTCCTTCCTGCGCGACAAGGGTCACGTGAAGCCCGACGCGCTGATCCTCGGCGCTCAGACCGAGAACCAGATGATCGTCTCGGAGCGCGGCGTGTTCTGGGCGCGTATCACCACCAAGGGCAAGGCGGCCCATGCGGGCAATCCGGGCGCGGGTGACAACGCGATCGCGCGCATGACCCGGCTGCTGACGGCGATCGACGCCAATCTCGCCCCGAAGATCGACAAGCGCATCGACGGGCCGATGCGCTCGACCATGAATGTCGGGATGATCCGCGGCGGCCACAACACCAACGTCGTGCCGGCGTCGTGCATGGTCGAGATCGACCGCCGCCTGCTGCCGAAGGAGCGCGTGAAGGGCGCCTACAAGGAGCTCGAGGACACGTTGAAGCGTGCCGGCGAGCCCAAGGGGTCCTGGACCTGCGAGTTCCTGACGGGGACCAACGGATTCAAGGGATCGGCCGACGGCATGGCGATCGCGGCCCTCGCGGCCGCGATCAAGGAACGGCTCGGCAGGCCCGCGCGCTTCCTCAACGCGACCGGCGTGTCGGATGGCCGCTACTTCGCCGACGACGGCATCGAGATCATCAATATCGGTCCGGGATCGGGCGTCGCCGGCCACGCAGCCAACGAATCCGTGCCCGTCGCCGAGATGGTGGACTCCGCGGTGATCCAGCTTGCGGCGATCGAGAAGCTGATGGGGCTGGGCTGATGCGCCGCGCGGTTCTCGGCGCGCTGCTGGTGGCCGCGTCCGCCGTCGCAGCGTCGGCGCAGGACGTCCCGATCGAGCCCGGCGGCGCCTGGAAGCTGGTCGGCGGCGTCCCGGCGCCCTGGGTGACGGGCCCGGGCGGCGCGAGCGTCCCGAAGGGGATGGTCGGCAAGACCCTGGCTTTCGCGATCGGCCGCGTGGCCGGCCCGCATCCGCTGGGTTGCGGCGGTGCGCACTACGAGTTCGCGATGATGCCGGGCGAAGGCCTGTTCCAGGGCGGTCTGCCGGCGCCGGTCGATGCGAGCGCGCGCAAGGCCGGCGTCGCGACGCTGCCGGCGCTCTCGTTGCAGGTCTCGTGCGACAAGGGCGTGTTCGACTACCACCTGGCGGGGCCCGGCCGGCTCGTGACCGCGCTCGACAACGTGGTGTGGACCCTCCAGGCGACGAAGGGGGCGGCGAGCGCCGCTCCCGAGGCGGTCGTGGCGCGCCTGCTCGTCGACCATTTCACGCACGACATGGGCTTCACCGTCGAGAGCGCCGCGCGCAAGCGCGGCTGGTTCACGGCCGGGCTCAACCGGCGCATCGCGGCGTATTTCGCCGCACCGTTTCCCGACGACGAGCCGCCTCCGATCAACGGCGATCCGATCACCAACTCGCAGGACTACCCGACGCGATTCACGATCGCGCGCGCGGCGGTGCGCGGGCGCGAGGCGACGGTGCGGGTGCAGTTCTCGGACGAGGGCCGGACGCGGCCCACCGACTTCGTGCTCCGCCGCGGCGATGCGGGCTGGCGCATCGACGATCTCGTCTACGCCGACGCGACGCGATTCAGCGCGAGCCTCGAGCCGCCGAAGCGCTGACGGCGCGCCGCCGGGCGGCGGCGCCCGACGTCAGCGGTCGCCCGGCGCCTTGCGCGTGACGAGGGCCGCGCCGGTGTCCGCGGGCATGCGCTGGAAGAAGACCGCCGCGATGGCGGCGATGACGCCCACGACGGCGAAGGCGACCGGGAAGTGGCTTGCCGCCAGCTCGGCCCCGCCCAGCGCACGCTGCGTCAGCTCGAGCGTCAGCGCGGCGATCGTCACGCCGACGGCGCCTGCGAGCTCCTGCATCACGGACCCGAACGTCGTCGCGCGGCTCATCGCGTCCTGCTGGACGTCGCAGTAGAGCAGCGCATTGACGCTGGTGAACTGCAGCGAGCGCGAGAATCCGCCGGCCAGAAGCACGGCGAGGATGAGACCGCCCGACATCGTCGCGCTGAAGAGTCCCGGTGCCGCGAGCAGCAGCGCGGCGAGCACCGCATTGACCGCGAGCACGCGGCGGAATCCGAATCGGTTGAGGATCCGCGGCGCGAGGAACTTCATCGTCAAGGCGCCGACGCCGGTCGCCAGCGTCAGCGATCCGGCTTCGAAGGCGGAGAAGCCGAAGCCGCTCTGAAGGAGCAGCGGCAGCAGGAACGGGCTGGCGCCGACGCCGATGCGGAAGAACAGCCCCCCGACGATCCCGGCGCGGAAGCTGGTGATGCGGAGCAGGCGCAGGTCGATCGGGGCGCCGGCGCGGCCGCGGGCATGGAGGACGTAGAGCGCGATCAGGACGGCGCCGACGGCCGCGAAAGTCGCCAGGGTGGTGCCCGGCAGCACGTCGACGCCGACGAGCATGGTGCCGGTGAGCAGGAGCGCGAGACCCGGCCCGATGAGCACGAACCCGACGGCGTCGAACGGCGCCGGCCCGTCCTGGCGCAGCATCGGGATGAACCGCCCGGCAAGCGCGATGCCGAGCAGGGCGATCGGGATGTTGATCCAGAAGATCCAGTGCCAGGACAGGAAGGTCGTGAGGAAGCCGCCGAGCGGCGGGCCCATGATCGGGCCGATCAGGGCGGGCATGCTCAGCAGCGCGAAGGCCGCGACGAGCTCGCTGCGCGGCACGCTGCGCAGCACGACCAGACGGCCGACCGGCATCATCATCGCGCCGCCGAGGCCCTGGAGCACGCGCGCCGCGACCATGCTCGTGAGGTCGAAGGACAGCGCGCAGCCGATCGACCCGAGGGCGAAGACGCCCATCGCCGCCTGGAAGACGCGCCGCGCGCCGAAGCGGTCGGCCATCCATCCCGACGTCGGGATGAAGACGGCGAGGGCGAGCAGGTAGGACGTCAGGGCGAGCTTGAGGTGGAGCGGATTGCTGCCGAAGTCGGTCGCGATGGTCGGCAGCGCCGTCGTCAGGATCGTCGAGTCCAGGTTCTGCATGAACAGCGCCGTCGAGACGATCAGCGGGACGATCATCAGGCGCTTGGCCGGGACGGGCGCGGAAGTCATGCGCGGTGAGGCTCGCATGCCGGCGCCGCGGAGGCGATGGTCGCGACCGCGCGGCTCGTCTGCGTCGACTGCAATCCCATCGAGCGCGCAGGGCGCGCGCGCAGCGGGCCGTCGCGCGCGGCGCGCGTCAGCCCTCGCGCCGGAACGCGTAGGTCGCGTCGAGGCGCTCCTTGAGGTAGGCCGCACCGGTGGTCGGCGCGTAGCGCGGCGGGCGCTCGTCGCTGCGGCAGGTCGGCAGGCACTCGACCGGGGCGTCGTCGTTGGGATCGAAGAAGAAGGCCATGGAATGGCGCAGGCGGCCGGCGCGGTTGACGACGCGATGCGGCGTGGAGACGTAGACGTCGTTCGACCAGCGCATCAGGCAGTCGCCGATGTTGCAGACGAACGCGTCGGCGATCACCGGCGCGTCGATCCAGGTCCCGTCGCGCCGCCGCACCTGCAGGCCGGACTCGTCGCCCTGGGCCAGGATCGTGACGTTGCCGTAGTCGGTGTGCGGGGCGGCCCCCCAGAGACTGCCGTCGAAGGCGCCGGGGTGGGGCGGGTAGCGAAGCAGCCGCAGCGTCGCGAGCGGCCGGTCGATGAACGGCGCGAAATGATCGGCGGCGAGTCCGAGATCGAGCGCGAAGCCTCGATGCAGCCGCTCGCAGACGCGCTGCATGGCCGCGAAATACTCGAGCATGATCGCGCGGAACCCGGTCGGCGCCGCCGGCCACTGGTTGGGCCCGTGGAACGGCCGGCCGGCGCGAAGGCCCGGGTCGTCGGGCGCGAGCTCGCGGCCGATGTTGAAGCATTCCTTGGCGTCGCCGGGACGGGCGGGATCGAGCGCCTCGGCGGCGAGCGGGACATAGCCGCGGTTGTGCCGCGACCGGGTGATGGCGACCGCGAGCTTGTCGTCGAGCGGCCGGTCGAAGAAGTCGCGCGCCGCGGCGAAGGTCGCGGCGATCCGCGCCGGCGCGATCCCGTGACCGGTCGCGTAGAAGAACCCGGTCTCGCGGCAGGCCTGCCCGAGGGCCGCGGCCGTCCGACGCTCCGCCGCCGCGTCGCCGCTGCCGAGCGCGGCCAGGTCGATGACGGGCAGGGCGGCGGTCACGACACCGCGTCCCGCGCGCGCGTCGCCCAGAAGGTGAAGCGGTGTTCGATCCAGACGAAGGCCTCGTACATCACCACGCCCATGATCGCGATCACGATGAGCCCGGAGAACAGCAGCGGGCCGTTGAACGTCGAGGCCGCCTGCTGCATGAGATAGCCGATGCCGCTGTTGGACGCGACCATCTCGGACATGACCGAGCCGACGAAGGCGAGCGTGATCGCCACCTTCAGCGCGGCGAAGAAATAGGGCATCGACCGCGGGATGCCGACCTTGACCAGGATCTGCAGCTTGCGCGCACCGAGCGATCGCAGCACGTCCTGCAGCTCCGGCTCGATGGTCGCGAGGCCGGTCGCGACGTTGACGACGATCGGGAAGAACGAGATCAGGAAGGCGGTGATGATCGCCGGCACCGTGCCGATGCCGAACCAGATCACCAGGATCGGCACGATCGCCACCTTCGGCACGGAGTTGAATCCGACCATCATGGGATACATGGCGTCGTAGATCGGCTTCGAGGCGCCGAGCGCGATGCCGAGCAGCAGCCCGAACCCGACCGCGATCGCGAAGCCGACCACCGTTGTGAACAGGGTCTGCAGCGCGTGCTGCACGATCGCGGCGTGGAGCTCGATCGTGGTGGCGGCGATGGCGCTGGGGGCCGGCAGGATGAAGGCCTGGATGCTGAAGACCCGGCAAACGATCTCCCACAGGATCATGAGCGCGAGCGGCAGGCTCCAGGGCAACGTGCGGATAAGTGCCGGGGACATCAGCCGCGCCTCTGCCGGGCGATCTGGTTGCGCAGCGCGTGCTCCATCTCGACGAACTCGGGCCTGAACGTGTCCTCGAGGGTTCGCGGCCGCGGGAAGGGGACCGGCGTCCGGCTGATGATGCGGCCCGGCCGTGCGCTCATGACGAAGACGGTGTCGGCGAGATAGATCGACTCCCGCAGGTCGTGCGTGATCAGCACGACCGTGGGGCGCTGCGCGAGGAACAGCGTTTGCAGGATGTCCCAGAGCTCCTCGCGCGTGAACGCGTCGAGCGCGCCGAAGGGCTCGTCGAGCAGCAGCAGCTCGGGCTCGTGGATCAGCGCGCGGCACAGCGACGTGCGTTGCTGCATGCCGCCGGAGAGCTCCCAGGGGTACTTCGTCTCGAAGCCGGCGAGCCCGACCATCGCCAGGAGCCGGCGCGCCTTGTCGACGAACGGCGCCCGGTCGCGCGCATAGGCGGAACGATGGCGATCGACGATCTCCAGCGGCAGCAACACATTGTCGAGCGTCGTCCGCCAGGGCAGCAGCGTCGCCGCCTGGAAGGCCATGCCGCAGATCGGCAGTGGCCGCGTCACCCTTGCGCCGCCGACGACGACGGCGCCGGTGGTCGCGGGGTGGAGCCCGGAGATCAGCTTCAGCAGCGTGGACTTGCCGCAGCCCGACGGGCCCACGACCGCGACGAACTCGCCCTTGGCGATCCCGATCGACGCCTCGGCCAGGGCGAGCGTTCCCGCGTCGCCCTGGCCGTAGCGCAGGCCGACCTTCTCGAGCTGGACGAACACGAGGCGCGGATCAGCGCGTGGCGCTGCGCTCTGCGCGCGGCGGCAGATAGGACGGGTCGAAGACCTGCTCGGGAGTCACGCGCCGCTCGAGGCCGAAGCCCTCGCTCACCAGTGCGATGTTCTGCTCCATGCGGTCGCGGCGGATCGTCCCGAGGCCGTTCTTCTTCACGTCCTCGGTGATCATGCTCGTGCCGATCGCCATCATCAGGCGCTCGAACTCGAGATTCTCGTTGAGCAGCGCCTCGCGCTTCTTGACCGCCGCGATCGCCGCCTTGGGCTCGGCGATCGTCTCCTGCATTCCCTTGATCGTCGCCTTGACGAATCCCGCGACGACCTTGGGATTGGCCTTGGCGTATTCGGGCTTCACGATGATGGCGTTGGAGTAGAGGTCCACGCCGTAGTCGCGATAGTAGAAGACGTTCAGCCGGCTCTCCGGCACGCCGAGGCTGCGCAGCGCCAGCATCGAGGTGAAGCTGAAACCCGAGATCAGGTCGGTCTGGCCCTGCGCCAGCATCGGCTCGCGCAGCGGCGGCGCCACGTTCGACCAGGCGACCGACTTCGGATCGATCCCCGTCGCCTTGGCGAACAGCGAGAACAGCCGGAACGGCGTGTCGAAGGAGGGGGCCGCGGCCTTCTTGCCGGCGAGATCCTTCGGCGTGGCGATGCCCTTGTCGCGCAGGGTCATGATCGCGAAGGGGCCCGAGTCGTAGTACATCATCACCGCGACGAGTTCCTTGCCGGGATTCTTGGCGTTGAACTCGATCAGGGCATTGATGTCGCCGATGCCGATGTCGTAGGCACCCGATGCGATGCGGTTGACCGTGTCGGCGGAGCCGCGCCCGGCATCGAGTGCCGTCAGGTTGACGCCCTCCTTGGCGTAGTGGCCGCGCTCGGCGGCAAGAAAGAACGGCGCCTGCGGGCCCTGGATCACGAAGTCCAGCGTGAACTTGACCGGCGCCTGCTGCGCCGAGGCGGGCACCGCCCAGGCGGCGGTCGCGGCGGCTGCGGCGGCGAACAGGCAACGTCTGAACATCGGCATGGGTCCTCTCCCGGTTCGAAGCGAATCGCTCGTTGTTGGGTCGCACGGTTCGAAGCAATTGACGTGCCAAGCCGGCGTCCGCGCCCGAATGTATTGGCCCCGCCTCGCGAGTCAATTCGCTTGGGGCCGGCGCTGTGGATCGTGGACGGCCTGCGGTCGCCGACGTAAGAAGGCCGCATCCCAGGTGATGGATGACCCATGGACCCGCTGATCCACGAATGGCTGAACCTCATCGTGCGCTGGGCGCACGTGCTCTTCGCGATCGCGTGGATCGGGTCGTCGCTCTACTTCATGTGGCTCGACGCCGCGCTCGAACCGCCGAGTCCGCCCCGAGCCGGCGTCTCCGGCGAGCTCTGGTCGGTGCACGGCGGCGGCTTCTATCGCGTCGAGAAGTTCGGCGTCGCGCCGGAGACGCTTCCCGCGCGCCTGCACTGGTTCAAGTGGGAAGCCGGCATGACCTGGATCACCGGCGCGCTGCTGATCACGCTGGTGTTCTATGTCGGCATGGGTGGCGACGTGTTCGTCGAGCCCGGCTTCGCGCGGTTCGGCGGCCTGGGCGCCGGTGTGATCTTCGCGGTCCTGGTCGCGATCTGCTGGGCCCTCTACGACGCCGTGTTCAAGTCGAGCTTCGGACGCGCGCGGCCGATGCAGGCGACCGCGATGGGATTCGTGGTGCTGGTCGCCGTGATCTGGGCGCTGTGCCGCGTGATGCAGCCGCAGGTGGCCTACGTCCATGTCGGCGCGCTGATCGGCTCGCTGATGGTCGCCAATGTCTGGATGATCATCATCCCGAACCAGCGTCGCATGGTGGAGGCGCTGCGGGCGGGGCGCGTCCCGGACGCCGATCGCGGCCTGCAGGGCAAGATCCGATCGACGCACAACAGCTATCTCACGCTGCCCGTCGTGTTCACGATGCTGTCGAAGAACTTTTCCTCGACCTGGGGCAGCACGTCGAACTGGCTGATCCTCACGGGCATCATCGTCGTCGGCGCGCTCGTCCGGCACTGGTTCCTGCTGCACGACAAGGGGCGGACGCAGGACGGCGTCTGGATCTGGCCGGCAGCGGTCGCGCTGATGCTCGGCCTCTTCTTCATCGCAAGGGCGGGCTGAAGGCATGGGCGCGATCATGGCCGGCCGCCTGACGACCCACGTCCTCGACACCGCGCGCGGCATTCCGGCGGCGGGGATGGCGCTGGCGCTGTACGCGCTCGACGGCGATGCGCGCGTGCAGCTCGCGACGGGGCGGACCAACGCCAACGGCCGCACCGACGCGCCGCTGCTCCAGGGCGCGGCCCTGAGGGTCGGCCGCTACGAGCTCGTGTTCCAGATCGGCGAATATTTCCGGGCCGCCGGTGTCGCCCTTGCCAACCCGGCCTTTCTCGACGAGGTGCCCCTGCGCTTCGCGATCGCCGACGCGGCGGCGCACTACCACGTGCCGCTGCTGTGCAGCCCCTGGTCCTACAGCACCTATCGGGGCAGCTGACCCGGCGCAGCGCGCCGGATGGCCGGTCGGGCCGTTGTTGCGCGGCGCGCCGCGCGTCGGATCACGAAAATTTGTGCGTTGAAACGGCGACTTGGCGCGCCAGTTCACGGCCGGTTCGGGGGAGGCGTCGACCAGGCGTCTCGACGATCCGATCGATCCCGCGGCCGTCTCGCCGCGTCAGCAAGGGGAAAGCGCCCATGGATCTCGTCGACGCCAAGCGGTCCGGCACGGCCGAACCAATGGCCGTTTCATTTTCCTCCTCGGAGCGGCCGAGCCGCGCCGAGGCCGAGGCGGCGGTTCGCGTGCTGCTGCGCTGGGCCGGCGACGACCCGAACCGCGAGGGTCTGCTCGGCACGCCCGACCGCGTCGTGCGCGCCTACGAGGAGTGGTTCGCAGGTTATCGGGAGGATCCCGTCGAGATCCTCGAGCGCACCTTCTCCGAGACCGCGGGCTACGACGAGATGGTCGTGCTGCGCGACATCCGCTTCGAATCCTTCTGCGAGCACCACGTGGCGCCGATCATCGGCGTGGCGCACGTCGCCTATCTGCCGAACAAGCGCGTGGTCGGAATCTCCAAGCTCGCGCGGGTGATCGAGCTCTACGCCAAACGGCTCCAGATCCAGGAGAAGATGACGGCGCAGATCGCCAATGCGATCCAGGACGTGCTGCGGCCGCGCGGCGTCGCCGTCGTGGTGCGGGCCACCCACCAGTGCATGACGACGCGGGGCATCCACAAGCCGGGCGTCAGCATGGTGACGAGCCGCATGCTCGGCGCATTCCGCAACAACGACGCGACGCGCCGCGAGTTCCTCGCGATGATCGGCGGCGCGGGCTCGATCGACGGCAACGCCTGAGGCGGTCTAGGCCTTGACGAGACCGGCCAACGCCGCGGCGTCGGCGCTGTCCGGGAACACCGTGCGGTCGAGGCGATCACGGGCGATGCCGAGATGCCCGCCCAGGACGCCCTTCAGCACGCTGCGAAGATCCGTGGTCGGCGCGAGATCGCGCCCCTGATGCAGCCGGGTCTCGGCGAGCCCGGGCCAGGTGCCGAGGACCTTGCCGCCGGCGACGGCACCGCCGGCGAGCATCGCGACGGTGGCGGTTCCATGGTCCGTTCCCGCGGTCCCGTTGGCGCGCGCCGTGCGGCCGAACTCCGTCGCGACGACGATGACGGTCCGCCGCCAGGCGTCGCCGAGCGCGTGCTCGAAGGCGGCGAGGCCGTCGTCGAGCGCCTTCAGCATCTGCGCGAGCCGCGCGTTCTGGCCCGAATGCGTGTCCCAGCCGCCGATGTCCATCGCCGCGATCCGCGGCCCGTCCGCCGCGGCGAGGAGCCGGCCGACGGCGGTCGCCGTGCTGCGGATCGCCTGCGGGCCGCGCGCGCCGCGGCCCATGCCCTTCTCGTCGCCGAGGACTTCCTCGCTCATGGCATGCGCGCGCAGGCCCTCGCGCAACGCCGCATCGAAGGCGGCGTCGCCGCGATAGACCTGCTGCAGCAGCGCGACGAAGTCGGCGTTCAGGCCGGGCATGGTCTGAGGCGCCCAGCCGCCGACCGGGACCGGCCCGCGGATCACCAGCGGCACGCTCTGGCCGACGGCGATGCCGCGCCGCGACTTCTCCTGGCCGAGCAGCGCGAGGGCTCGGTTGAGCCAGCCGTCGCTTGCGCCGCGCGCGCGGATGGTGCCGTTCTCGAGCAGATCCTGCGCATCGAAATGCGACCGCTCGCGATAGGGCGTCGCCACGGCATGGACGATCGCGGCCTCGCCGCGCGCCATCTGCGCGTGGAACGTCGCAAGCGCCGGGTGCAGGCCGTACCCGCCGTCGAGAGGCAGGGCGCCGTCGGCCGCGCCGGGCTCGGCGGGGCCGAGCCCCGCGCGCAGGGCGCGATACTCGGGATCGAAGAACGGCGGCACCGCGGCGAGGCCGTCGAGTGCGCCACGCAGGATGACGACGACGAGGCGGCGATCCGTGTCGGCGGCGGCAAGCGCCACGCGGCCGAGAACCGGTGTCGCAAGCGCGCCGCCGAGCAGCGCGAGCGAAGTGCGTCGGGACAGGCGCATGGTCTATCTCCGCTGGAATTCGGGGCTGGCGAGCACGATCGCGATCGCGTCGCCGACCGAGGCGGCGCGCTGCACGGCGAGGCGGGTCTCCGGCCGCGCGCCGTCGCCGAGCGCGGCGGCGAGCAATTCGGCCGGCTCGCGCGAGCGACCGAGCCGCGTCGCGAAGGCCGCGGCCCACTCGGCGCGCCGGATCACCGCCTCGGGCCCGAGCCATTGGTCGGCCGTGTCGGGCCAGCCGGCGGGTGAGGGCGCGGCGAACGGCGGCTGGCCGAGCAGTTGCAGCGCGGGCAGGAGGCGCGGAGGCTCGGGCTCGACACCGGCGGCGCGCAGCGCGGAGACGACGAACTCGTTGGGCGTCTTCACCTTGGTGGCGTCGCTCGTCCACGCCTCCGGCGCGTCCACCAGGGCGCGCGTCACCGCGCGCAGGTCGCCGTCGGTGGCGAGGAAGACCTGCGCCAGCCGCTCCACTACGCCCGGCGGGGGACGATCCGCGATGAAATGGCGGGCGAGCTTGGTGGCGACGTGCCGCGCCGTCGCGCGGTGTCCGGCGAGCATCGACAAGGCGACGATGCCCTCGTCCTCGCCCGCCTCCGCAAAGCGGCGGCCGAGCAGCGTCTTCTCGCCCGGCTCGTGGATCATCGGCCGGAACATGAAGTCGCCCGGGCGATCGTCCTGGTCGCGTCCGATCGACCAGCCCGTGAGGATGCGCGCGAACTGCGTGACGTCGGCCTGGCCGTAGCCGCCGTCGACGCCGAGGGTGTGCAGCTCGAGGATCTCGCGCGCGAGGTTCTCGTTCAGCCCGCGCTGTCGGCGCTGGCCGGCGCGCGAGTTCGGCCCGATGGAGATCGCCTGGTCGAGGTAACCGAGCATCGCCGGATGGCGCGCCACCGCCAGCAGCATGTCGCGGAATCGCCCGAGAACGTGCGGCCGGATCGCCTCGCGCTCGAACGGCCCGGCCAGGGCGAGCACGACGGGGCGCTGCACCGAGACGGTGAAATGGTTCGACCAGAACGCGACCAGGCGCTCCGCGAGAGGCTGCGCCGTTTGCACCTGGCCGAGCGTGCGCCGGCCGGCCTCGTCGAGATACGCCGCGCGTGCGCTTTGCCGCAGGTGCTGCTGGACGGCGGCGTCGCCGCGCCGGCGTTGGCGCGAGAACTCGGCGGCGGCCTGTGCGCCGCTGGCGAGTCCGGCAAGCGCCGCGGGCATCGCCGGCGCCCGCTCGATCTGAGCCAGGGCCCAGCCGCGCGGGTCGGTCGCGATCGCGGCCAGCTCGCCCGGGCGGGCGCCGAGGCCGAATCGGGCGGCGGCACGCAGGGCGGCGGCGCTCATCGCCGGGCTCCCAGGCCGAGCGTCGCCACGACGGCGCGGCGCGTCTCCAGCGGCAGGTCGGCCATCGCCTCGAGCACGGCGTTCTGGGTCGCCGCCTGCAGCGCCAGGTTCCGCTCGCGCTGCTCGGCATAGGCGCGCTCCAGCGCGGGCCGATCGATCGGCTCGGCGAGGAAGGCATCGCGCACCCGCTCGCGCGCGGCGCGAAGCTCCCGGCTCGCGCGCTGGATCTCGAGGCGGTGGCCGGCGAGACGCCGCTCGACCGCGCCGCGCTGATCCGCGGGAATTGCCGCCAGTGCGCGCTGGACGATGCCCCGGATCAGCGTCTCGCCCGTTCCGCCGTTCGGCGGCGCATCGGCAGCGCGCGGCAGGCTCCGCGGTGGCCCGACATCTCGCGGCCGCAGCCAATCGCCGACGAGGAGCCCGGCCAGGAACAGATTGGTCGCCAGCGAGGCGAGCAGGGCGATCGCGGACCAGCGCGGTCGCGCGGCGGCGTCAGGGGAGCTCACAGCATGTCCTCGTCGACGGTGATGATCAGGGCGAGGGGATCGCCGTCCTCGCCCGGCAGGCGGGGGTCGCGGCCGAGGCCGCTGATCCCGACGGCGAAGCCGAGCACGGCGGCGGCGGCGAGGCTCGCGACCTGCGGCAGCCAGGACCGCACGGCGCGGCCGCCGGCACCATCGCCGCGCCGGGCCGCCGCCGCGATGGCGAGCGGGTTCAGCGGCGGGATCTGGGGTTCGGGATGGAGCGCCAGCATCGCATCGAGGTCGCGCGCCGCCGCGACCTCCGCGGCGAGGGACGGCTGCGCGGCAATCAGGGCAAGGGCGGCATCGCGCTCGTCGGCCGGCCAGCGGTGCGGCTCGGCGCCATAGGCGTCGAGGATTTCGCGAAGCCGCTCGGCGGTGATCGCGACGGCTTCGGGGCGGGGTCCGGTCATGCGTTCCTCCCGGCTGCAAGGCCTGGCGCCAGATCGTCGAGGGCCTCGCGAAGGCTGCGGCGCGCGCGCACCAGCAGCGACTCGATCGCGCCGACCGAGATCTCGAGCACGGCGGCGGCCTCGACGTTGGACATCTCGTCGAAGTGGCACAGCACGAGGGCGGCGCGCTGGCGGTCCGGCAGGGCGGCCACTGCCCGCTGCACGCGGCGGCTGCGCTCGCCGGCCAGGACGATCTCGTCGCCGCGGGGCGAGGGGTCGGCGACGTCGCTGGCGGCGTCGAGCGGATCCGTTCCGGGGCGCCGCTTGCGGTCCAGGCAGAGGTTGACGACGACGCGGTGGAGCCAGGTCGACACCTGGGCGCCGCCCGGCTCCCAGCTCCGGGCCTTGATCCAGAGTCGCGTGAACGCCTCCTGCACGATCTCCTCCGCCTCGCCGCGATTGCCCAGGAAGCGCGCAGCCAATCCGCCGGCCCGCCGCCCGTGTCGAGCCACGAGCCGCGAGAACGCGGCGGAGTCGCCGCGGCCGGCCCGTCCCATCAAGTCGTCGTCCTCGGCGCAGTCCGTCTCGCTCATCAGGCCGTTGCCTTCATTGCCTTCCACGCATGGACGGCGAAGATCCTGCGCGCCGGCGATTCTAGGTCACGGGGCGACCGACGGTGGTTAAAGTCCCGTCATCTCCAGGCCCGTGACCTCGCCCAGCCCCGCCGCTCCGCCGCCGACCGCCGTCGCGCCCTCGTTCCTGCGCGGACTCGCTTTCGTGCTGTGCAGCGCGTTGTGCTTCGGGCTGCTGGACGCCAGCGGCAAGTGGCTGTCGCGCGACCACCACGTGCTCCAGGTCGTCTGGGCCCGGTACTTCTTCGCCGTCCTGGTCCTGGTACCGTGGATGGGACGCACCGGGGTCGCCGCCGCATTCCGCTCGGCGCGGCCGGGCCTGCAGATCGTCCGTGCCGGCATCCTCGCCGCGACGTCGATCATGTTCTTCTTCGCGATCCGCTTCATCCAGCTCGCGGAGGCCCAGGCGATCAGCTTCGTCGCTCCGCTCGTGGTCACCGCCCTCGCCGCACTGGTGCTGCGCGAGCATGTGGGGCCGCGGCGCTGGGCGGCGGTCTTCGTCGGCTTCGTCGGCGTCCTGGTGATCATCCGCCCCGGGGCGGGCGTCATGCATTGGGCCGCCGGCATCGTGCTGCTGCAGGCCGTGCTCGGGGCGGGCTATCACCTGCTGACGCGCTTCCTCGCCGCGCATGATCCGGCGCGCGTCACCTTCATGTTCACCGGCATGGTCGGAGCGGTCCTCTTCAGCGTTCTCGCTCCTTTCGTGTGGAGCGCGCCGACGCCGCTGCATTGGGCGATGATGGTCACGATGGGCGTG
This sequence comes from Alphaproteobacteria bacterium, assembly GCA_016793165.1. Classification (GTDB taxonomy): domain Bacteria; phylum Pseudomonadota; class Alphaproteobacteria; order CACIAM-22H2; family CACIAM-22H2; genus CAIOSQ01. The sequence continues at coordinate 88,854 of JAEULA010000065.1, forward strand.
TTCGGTACGGTCGGCCATTGGTGCCTGATCCAGGCCTACCGCTATGCCGAGGCGTCGTCGCTGGCGCCGTTCCTCTACGCTTCGCTGCCCTGGGTGACGCTGCTCGGATGGATCGTCTTCGGCGACCTGCCCGATCGCTGGACCGTGGTCGGCGCGGCGATCGTCATCGCCAGCGGCATCTACGTCTTCTATCGCGAGCGTCACCTGCGACGGATAGGCCGGATCTGAAGTTGCCGCGGCCGCTTGCCGCCGCCCGCGTTAACGCATCCTTAGTTCAGGGAGCGTTACTCGCCGTCCGTGCGAACTCGTCTCCGATACGGCCGCCGACCCGAGGTCGTGCGCCGGCTCGCGGCGGCCGTCACGGTCGTCATCGGGTCGCTGCTCATTCTCGGCTCGCTCGGCGTCGATGCTGCCGCCGCCGCGGAATCCGGCGCCGGCGCTCTCGCCGCGCCGATCGACGCCTGGTCCTTCGCGGCCGGCGGGTTCGCGACCGGGCTTGCGGTGTGCCTCGCCAAGCGGATGCGGCCGCTCCTGCGCGGCCGGCGCCGCGAGGAGCGGGCCGCCGTGGCCCTGGCCGAGGCGACGGCGCGCGCCGATGCCAGCGAGACCCGCTTCCGCGACTATGCCGAGGCGGCATCCGACTGGTTCTGGGAAGCCGGGCCCGACGGCCGACTCACCTATCTGTCGGCCGGCATCGCGCGGTTCGGATTCCAGCCCGCCGAGTTGGTCGGTGCCCGGCGCGCGCAGCTGCCCTACACGGTCCCCAGCGGCCAGCCCGGCGTCGCCGCGATCGCGGCCGCGACGGCGAACCGCACCGCGTTCAAGGACGTGGAGTTCGAGGGCGTCCTGCGCGACGGCCGGCGGGCGCTGATCGCCGTCAGCGGCCGTCCGGTCTTCGACGCCCAGGAGCGTTATATCGGTCACCGGGGCACCGGCCGCGACGTCACCGAGGCGCGCCGGCGCGAGCACGAGCTCGAGCGGCAGTCGCGCCTGCTCGACACCATCGTCAACACCATGGGCGAGGGGATCAGCGTCTTCGACCATGACGGCCGCCTGGTCGCGTGGAACCAGCGATTCATCGAGCTGTCCGGCGCGACGGGTGTTCGCGACGGCATCACCCTGCGCGAGATCCTGCGCAACCAGGCATGCGCGGGCGAGTTCGGCCCCTGCAACCCCGACGAGGAGGCCGATCGGCGCATCGTCGCGCACTGGGAGCGGCGAACCCGCGTCCTCGAGCGGCAGCGCCCGAACGGCCGGACCATCGAGCTGCGCCGCGACGCGATCGCCGGCGGCGGCATCGTGACGATCTATGTCGACATCACGCAGCGCAAGGAGCAGGAACGGCGCCTCGCGGAGACCATCGCCAAGGAGCGCGAGGTCGCGGCCGAGCAGCGCCGCTTCGTCACCGTCGCGGCGCACGAGTTCCGCACGCCGCTGACGATCATCGACGGCTCGGCGCAGCTGCTGATGCGGCTGGCCGAGGAGGCCGGACTCGAGGCGGTCGACCGCCGCGCGCAGAAGATCCGCGCCGCGGTATCGCGCATGGCGATGCTGATCGATACCATGCTGAACTCGGCGCGCCTCGACGCCGGGCGGATCGTGGCGTCGTTCTCCACCGTCGACGTCGTGGCGCTGATCGAGGGCGTCGCGCGGCGCCAGTCCGGCATCGCTCCCGACTTCACGATCAAGGTCGCGAGCAACCTGCCGAGCCTCGAGATCGAGGCCGATCCGCCGCTGCTGGATCAGGTGTTTTCCAACCTGCTGGCGAACGCCATCAAGTACTCCGGAACGAGTCGGCGCATCGACGTCTCGGTCTCGCGGGCGGCCGACGCCGTGGACATCTCCGTCCGCGACTACGGCATCGGCATTCCGGCCGCGGAGATTCCCAAGCTGTTCACGCGCTTCTTTCGCGCCAGCACCGCGAAGGGGCTCCCGGGGACAGGCATCGGGCTCAATCTCGCGCGCGAGCTCGTCGCCCTGCACGGCGGCACGGTCGCGGTCGACAGCGATGTCGCCGAGGGGAGCTGCTTCAAGGTGACGCTGCCGCTGGTCGCGACGCGCGCCGCCCGCGCCCCGACGTCTCCCACGGCCGCCTGACGGCGCGCTCGTCGGCGGCGGCCGGGAATTCGCCCCCACGCGCAAAGAAAAAACCCGCCGGACCTTTCGGCCCGGCGGGTCGACGTAGGGACTATGTCGGCAGGCGACGGTCGAAGCCGCCTCAGCTGCCCGACGACGGCAGGGTGGTCGACCCCGTCGATGCCGTCGTGGCGGGAACCGAGATCTTCGGCGCTTCGGCCGATACGCTCTGCTTCGTAGACCAGGCGCAACCACCTTCAGCGAAAGCGGGAGCTGCCGCCGAAACGACCATCAGTGCACCGGCTACGAACATGAATCCTTTGCGCACTGGATCACCTCCTTTCGATGAGGCGGGGCGCCAGAATTGCGCGAGACACCGCCTGTTGGGCCACCGCGGCCGGAAAGGACCGCGTCGCCTGACGAGTCAGGCGACGACGAGCTTAGGCCCGATCCCGCGGGTTGCAAGTGATCCGGAGGCGCAGACGCGGGGCGGACGCATCGGGCGGCGCCCCGGTGCGCGGCGGCCCCGCGACGTCAAGCCGCCGCGATCGCTTTGACGCCGAGGAAAGCGGCTCCATAGACTGCCCTCCGCGGGGGAGGCCGTTCATGAGCAGCGAAGAGTTCGACTACATCGTCGTCGGTGCGGGATCCGCGGGTTGCGTGGTCGCGAATCGCCTTTCGGCGGACGCCCGCAATCGCGTCCTGCTGCTCGAGGCCGGCCCCGAGGATCGCAACTTCTGGATCCACCTGCCGATCGGCTACGCCAAGAACATCTATTCGCCGCTGTCCTGGGGCTTCCAGACCGAGCCCGATCCGGGAATCGCCGGGAGGTCGCTCGTCTGGCCGCGCGGCAAGGTCCTTGGCGGCTCGAGCTCGCTCAACGGCCTGATCTACATCCGCGGCCAGCGCGAGGATTTCGACCATTGGCGCCAGCTCGGAAACACCGGATGGGGCTTCGACGACATCCTGCCGTATTTCCGGCGCGCGGAGGGCAACGAGCGCGGCGGCGACGCGCTGCATGGCGGCGACGGCCCGCTCCACGTGGCGAACGCCCGCTACAAGCACATGCATTGCGCCGCATTCGTCGAGGCCGCGGCGGCGGCGGGTCATGCGCGCAACGACGACTTCAACGGCCCGTCGCAGGACGGCGTCGGCTTCTACCAGCTCACGGTCCGCAACGGCTGGCGGGTCAGCGCCGCCAAGGCCTATCTGACGCCGGTGCGCACGCGCACGAATCTCAAGGTCGAAACCGACGCGCTTGCCGCGCGGATCGTGCTGGATGGCCGACGCGCCGTCGGAGTCGCCTACCTGCAGGGCGGCCAGCAACGAATCGCGATGGCGCGCGGCGAGATCGTCGTCGCCGGCGGCGCGATCAATTCGCCGCATCTGCTGCAGCTCTCGGGGATCGGGCCGGCCGCGCTGCTCAAGGAGCGCGGCATCGCCCCGGTCGTCGATCTGCCCGGCGTAGGCGAATGCCTGCAGGACCACTACCAGGCGCGACTCGTGTTCAAGTGCGTCGAGCCGATCTCGTTCAACAACCTGTCGCGCAGCTGGCTGCAGAAGGCGCGTGCCGGCCTGGAATGGGCGCTGTTCCGATCCGGCCCGCTGACCGTGGGGGCCGGTGTCGTCGGCCTGTTCTGCCGCACGCGGCCGGAGCTCGCCACGCCCGACGTGCAGTATCACGTGATCCCGTTCTCCGCCGACAAGCCGGGCGGCGAGTTCCACGACTTCCCGGGATTCACCGTGTCGGCCTGCCAGCTGCGGCCGGAGAGCCGTGGCACCATCCGGCTGAAATCGGCCGATCCGCGCGAGCACCCGGCCATCCAGCCCAACTACCTGTCGACGCGGACCGACCAGGACACGATCGTCGCCGGCCTGCGCCTCGGCCGCCAGATCATGGCGATGCCGCAGATGAAGCCGCATGTCGTCGAGGAGTTCCTGCCCGGGCCGACGGCGGCGAGCGACACCGAGTTGCTCGCCTTCGCGCGCGCCAAGGGAGCCACGATCTTCCATCCCACCAGCACGTGCCGGATGGGCCCGGACGGCGATGCGATGGCGGTGACCGATCCGGAGCTGCGCGTGCGCGGCATCGAGCGGCTGCGCGTCGCCGACGGCTCGGTGATGCCGACGGTCGTGTCGGGCAACACCAACGCGGCCTGCATCATGATCGGCGAGAAGGCCAGCGACCTGGTCCTGGCCGCGGCGCGCTGACCGCGGCGCCTCGCGGCCCCACGCGCGTCAGACTCCGAGGTAGCGGTGCTGCACGTCGGGCGAGGCGGCGAGCGATGCCGAATCGCCTTCCCAGACGAGGCGCCCCTTCTCGATCACGACGTGGCGGTCGGCGAGCCGCAGCAGCGCCTTCAGGTTCTTGTCGATCACCAGGATCGACAGGCCGCTGCGCTTGAGCGCGTCGAGCACGCGCCAGATCTCCGCGCGGATGATCGGCGCCAGGCCCTCGGTCGCCTCGTCGAGGATCAGCAGCCGCGGATTCGTCATCAGGGCGCGGCCGATCGCGAGCATCTGCTGCTCGCCGCCCGAGAGCTGCGTGCCCATGTTGCCGGCGCGCTCGCGCAGCCGCGGGAACAGGCCGTAGATCCGCTCGAGCGTCCAGTCGCCCGGCCGGGCGGTGGCGACGAGATTTTCCGCGACCGTGAGGTTGGGGAAGATCTGGCGACCTTCGGGCACCAGGCCGATGCCGGCGCGCGCGATGCGATGCGCCGGTGCGCCGGAGATCGCGCGCCCGGCGAACTCGACCGTGCCGACGGTGCCGGGCAGCAGGCCGACGATGCGGCGCACCGTGGTCGTCTTGCCCATGCCGTTGCGGCCGAGCAGTGTCACGACCTCGCCCTCGGCGATCTCGAAGCCGAGGCCGAACAGCACCTGACTCGCGCCGTAGCTCGCGGCGAGATCGCGGACGCGGAGCATGGGCGCCGTCATGCCGCGTCGTCCTCGCCGAGATACGCCGCGCGGACCTGCGGATCGCGACGGATCTCCGCCGGCGTGCCGGAAGCCACCGCGCGGCCATAGACCAGGACGGTGATCCGGTCGGCGAGCGCGAAGACGACGTCCATGTCGTGTTCGACGAGCAGGATGGTCTCGCGGCCCTTGAGCCCGCGCAGCAGTGCGGTCATGCGCTCGGACTCCTCCTTGCCCATGCCGGCCATCGGCTCGTCGAGCAGCAGCAGCTGCGGTCGCGTCGCCAGCGCCATGGCGATCTCGAGCTGGCGCTGCTCGCCGTGAGCGAGCGCGGCCGCCGCGACGCCGGCGCGCGCGGCGAGGCCGACGACCGCCAGGAATTCGCGCGCCGGCTCGTGCAGCCGTGGATCGCTCCGCGCCGGGCGCCATGCGCCCAGCGCGGCTGGCTGGGTTGCCAGCACCGCGAGCATGACGTTCTCGAGCGCTGTGAAGCGCTTGAAGATCTGGGTGATCTGGAAGGAGCGCGCGAGCCCGAGCCGCGCGCGGCTCGCCGCACTCATGCCGATCAGCTCGGTGCCGGCGAAGCGGATCGAACCCTGGTCCGGCTGCAGCTCGCCCATCAGCTGGGCGATCAGCGTCGTCTTGCCGGCGCCGTTGGGACCGATCACTGCATGGATCTCGCCGGGCGCGATGGCGAGATCGACGCCGTCGGTGGCGACGAGTCCGCCGAATCGCTTCACCAGGCCGCGGACGTCGAGGAGCGGTTCAGCGGCCATCGCGTGTCCCGCCGTTCCGGCCCTCGGCAAGGCCGATCAGCCCGCGCTTGGCGAAGAGCACGACCGCCACCAGGATCGGCCCGAAGACGAGCATCCAGTGCTCGGTGTAGTCGGGAAGGAACTTCTCCAGCAGCAGGAAGGCCGCCGCGCCGGCGACCGGGCCGAACAGCGTGCCGAGCCCGCCGAGCACGACCATCACGACGAGGTCGCCGGATCGCGTCCAGTGCATGATCGCCGGGCTGACATAGGCCTCGTGGTAGGCGAGCAGCGCGCCGGCGAGGCCGGTGACCGCGCCCGCGAGCGTGAACGCCGCGAGCCGGCATGCGAAGGGCGAGAAGCCGATCGCGCGCATGCGCCGCTCGTTGTCGCGCAGTCCCTGCAGCACGAGGCCGAAACGCGCGTTGACCAGGCGATGGCCGAGCACGAGGACGAGCGCGAGCATCGCCAAGACGAGATAGTAGAACGCGACGTCGTCGGCCGGATCGACGAGCCCGAGGATCCGCGCCTCCACCGGGAAGCGCAGGCCGTCGTCGCCGCCATAGGCGCGGCCCTGGTCCTCGAAACGCAGCGATACCATCAGGAAGTAGAGCATCTGCGCGAAGGCGAGGGTGATCATGATGAAATAGAGCCCGGTCGTGCGCAGGCTGACGGCGCCGATGACCGCCGCGAATCCGGCGCCGACGACGACGGCGGCCACGACCGCGACGACGCCGTTCGTCGTGCCCGGCACGAGCCCGAACAGCAGGACCTCGCGATCGGCATGCCAGGCGAGGATGCCGACGACGTAGGCGCCGATGCCGAGGAAGGCGGCGTGCCCGAGGCTGACCATGCCGCCGTAGCCGACGATGAGGTCGAGACTCACCGCCGCGATCGCGTAGATCAGCACCCGGCGCACCTGGCCGATGTAGAACTCCTGGTCCAGCGCGCCGGCGACGAGCGGCAGCACGGCGAACAGCGCCATCAGCACGGCGATGAACAGGATGCGGCGGTCGCGCATCTCGGTTCAGCCCCGCGCCGCGAACAGGCCGGAGGGCCGCCAGACCAGCACGCAGGCCATCAGAACGTAGATCGCCATGTCGGCGATCGCCGCGGGCAGCCCCATCGCCGAGGGCAGGATGCGGCCGAAGGTGTCCACCATGCCGACGATCAGAGCGGCCACGAAGGCGCCGCGGATCGAGCCGATACCGCCGATCACGATGACGACGAAGACTTTGATCAGCATGGCGTCGCCCATGCCGATCTCGACGACGTAGAGCGGCCCTGCGAGGGCGCCCGCGAAGGCCGCGAGCGCGGCGCCGAGCGCGAAGACGGCCGTGTAGAGGCGGTCGATATCGACGCCCAGCGCGCCGACCATCTCGCGGTTCGACGCGCCGGCGCGGATCAGCATGCCGACCCGTGTGCGCGTGATCAGCCACCACAGGAAGGCGGCGACGAGCAGCCCGGCGGCGAGCACCGCGAGGCGATAGGTCGGATAGGGCGCGCCGGGCAGCAGCTCGACGCGGCCGCCGAGCGCCGGCGGCACGTCGACGAAGATCGCCATCGGTCCCCAGAGGATCTTCGTCATCTCGTTGAAGAACAGGATCAGGCCGAAGGTCGCCAGCACCTGGTCGAGATGGTCGCGGGCGTAGAGCCGGCGCACGACGACGAGCTCGACGACCATGCCGACCAGGGCCGCCCCGGCAAGCGCCAGCGGCAGCGCGATCAGGAAGCTGCCGGTGAGCCCGGCGAAGGTCGCCGCGAGATAGGCGCCGACCATGTAGAGCGAGCCGTGCGCGAGGTTCACGAGGTTCATGATCCCGAGCACGAGGGTGAGCCCGGCCGCGATCAGGAACAGCGTGACGCCGAGCTGCAGCCCGTTGAGCGTCTGTTCGAGGAGGAGAAGGAGGGGCATGGCGGGTGGGCGCGCCGGGCTTTTTGCCGCCGGGCCGCGCGCCGCGAGCCCCGAGCCCCCTCGACCGAGGCGGGCTGCGTCCCCCGTCCCGCCTCGCGCGAGGATGAACGGGGGATCGCGCGGCGGCGCGGGAGCCCGTGCCGGCTCAGCCCTTCATCTTGCACTGTCCGACATAGGCGTCGGAATGGCTCGAGAAGATGATCCCGCGCAGTTCGTTGACCAGGCGACCCTTCGCGTCCTTCTGGATCTGCGTGAGATAGTAGTTCTGCACCGGGAAGTGGTTGCGGTTGAACTTGAAGGGCCCGCGCACCGAGGCGAAGCTCGCCGCGCGCAGGGCATTGCGGAACTTTTCCTTGTCCGCGAAGCCGCCGGCCTGGCGGATCGCCGCGTCGATGAGGATCGCGGTGTCGTAGGCCTGGGCGGCGTACGGCGAGGGGATGCGGTTGAAGCTCGCCTCGAATTCGCTGACGAATTTCACGTTCGCCGCATTCTCCAGCTTCTCCGACCAGTAGGTCGAGGAGTAGAGCCCCAGCGCGGCGTCGCCGATGCCGGGCAGGATGGTCTGGTCGAGGCTGAAGCTCGGTCCGAACAGCGGCACGGTCTGCACGAGTCCCGCGGCGGCGTACTGGCGCACGAAGGCGATCCCCATGCCGCCGGGATAGAAGAAGTACGTGGCTTCGGGCTTCGCCGCACGCAGCGCGGCGATCTCGGCCGCATAGTCGGTCTGGCCGAGCTGCGTGTAGACCTCGGCGACGATCTCGCCCTTGAAGTAGCGCTTGAAGCCGGTCAGCGCGTCCTTACCCGCGGGGTAGTTCGGCGCCATGATGTAGGCGCGCTTGATGCCGGCGTTGGTCATGTGCTGACCCATCGCCTCGTGGGTGTTGTCGTTCTGCCAGGACAGCGAAAAGAAGTTCGGATGGCAGTCGCGGCCCGCGAGCTCGGACGGGCCGGCATTCGAGCTGAGGTAGAACACGCCGCGGCGATCCTTCAGGACCGTGTCGGCCATCGCGAGCATGATGTTGGAGAACACCACGCCGGTCATGATGTCGACGCGGTCGCGCTGGACCATGCGCTCGGCGGTCGCCTTGCCCACGTCGGGCTTGAACTGGTCGTCGCCGGTGATGATCTCGGTCGTCAGCCCGCCGAGCTTGCCGCCCGCGTGCTTCACCCCGAGATTGAACCCGTCGACCGTCTCGCGTCCGAGGCCCGCGGAAGGGCCGGACAGCGTCGTCACGATGCCGATCTTGAGGCCGCCCGCCTGGGCACGCGCCGGGAGGATGGCGGCCGAAGTCGAGGCCGCCAGGGCCGTGGTGCCGAGGAAATTCCTGCGTCGCATCGTCGTGGTCCTCCCAATGATGTTCTGCGCCGGCTGAAGATCGCTCCGGATCGAAGCGGCCGCATGTTATCCGAGTGCCGAGGGGCTGCAACGATGGCGAGGGGCCACGTGTCTCGCGGATCCCGGCCACATCGGCGCAGGCGCGCGGCCGCGCATTCCCGCTATCATGCCTCCGGCAACGATGACGGGGGAGCGGACGATGCGGCTGGTCGTGGCGATGATGAAGCACGAGACCAACACGTTCTCGCCGGTCCCGACCGACCTGGCGCGCTTCGGCGGCCGCGGCCTGCATCGCGGTGCGGCGGTGGTCGAGAACTACGCCGGCACCAACACCCCGATCGCCGCCTATATCGACCTCGCGCGCGCCGCGGGGGCCGAGCTCGTCACGCCGATCGCGGCCGAGGCGCCGCCGTCGGGGCCCGTGCAGCGCGCCGCCTACGAGGAGATGGCGGGCGCGATCGTCGAGGCGGTGGCCCGAGGCTGCGACGGCGTGATGCTCGACCTGCACGGTGCGATGGTCGCCGAGCATCACGACGACGGCGAGGGCGAGCTGCTCGCGCGGATCCGGGCCGCGGCGCCGGGCATCCCGATCTGCGTCACGCTCGACATGCACTGCAACCTCACCCAGCGCATGGTCGACAACTGCACGATGATGATCGGCTACAAGACCTATCCGCATGTCGACATGCGGGAGGTGGGCGAGCGGATCGGCCGCGTCTTCCTGCGCAGCCTCGCCGGCGAGATCAGGCCGGTGATGGTCTGGGCAAATGCCCCGGTGCTGGCGCAGACGCTGCGCATGGGCACCGCCGACGAGCCGATGCGCGGGCTGCAGGCCATGGCGCGCGAGGCCGAGGCCGGCCCGATCCTGGCAGCGACGTTCTTCGGCGGCTTCCCGATGGCGGACATCCACGATGCCGGGGTGTCGGCTGTCGTCGTCGCGGACGGCGATGCCGCCGCGGCCGGCGTCGTTCGCGACCGCCTGCTGGCGCGAGCATGGGAGGCGCGTGCCGATTTCGTCTACGCCCACCGCGACCTGGCGGCGACGGTCGCCGAGGCCAAGCGCCTGCAGAACGGCATCCCGCCGGGACGCCCGGTGGTCCTGCTCGACCACGCGGACAACGTCGCCTCGGGCGGCACGTCCGATGTGATGACCGTGATCGCGGAGGTCCTGCGCCAGGATCTTCCGGACGTCGCGGTCGCGACCGTCTTCGACCCGGACGCGGTCCAGGCGATGCGGGCCGCGGGGCTCGGCGCGCGGATCGCGCTCGACCTCGGCGGTCGCGCGGCAATGCCCTCGATCGGCGGCCGGCCGGCGCCGCTGCGCGTGACCGGCACGGTCGCACATCTGGGCGATGGGCGGTGGCGGATCGAGGGGCCGATGTACACCGGCCTCATGGCCGACACGGGGCCGAGCGCCGTGCTCGATACGGGCCGCATGCGGATCGTGATCGTCTCGCGGCACCACGAGCCCTTCGACACGGGCATCTTCACCGCCAACGGCATCGACCCGACGACGCAGCGCTACCTGCTGCTCAAGTCGCGGATCCACTATCGCGCCGGCTTCGCCCCGCTCGCCTCGCACACCTTCACCTGCGACGGCGAGGGCGTGACGACCTCCGACAACAAGCGGCTGCGTTTCGATAGGGTCCGGCGCCCCATCTACCCGCTCGATCCCGGCTGAAGCGTCCCCGCTCAGCGCATGTACATCCCGCCGTTGATGTCGAACACCGCGCCGGTGACGTGGCGGGCGGCATCGGAGGCGAGATAGGCCGCGAGCCCGGCAATGTCGTCGGGCGCGCCGAGCCCCAGCGGCACGAGCTTCGCCAGCGCCGCGACGCCGGCCGGTCCATGGGTTGCGGCGAGCAGCTCCGTCTCGACGATGCCCGGGGCGATGGCATTGACGGTGATGCCGAGCGGCGCCCCCGTCCGCGCCAGCGTCTTGGCGACGCCGTGCAGCCCGGCTTTGCTGGCGGCGTAGTGGACATGGCCGAGCAGTGCGCCCTGATGACCGGTGACGGAGCCCAGCAGCAGGATCCGCCCGCCGTGCTGCGCGCGCATCATCTCCATCGCGCGCCGGCAGCACAGGAACGCGCTCGTCAGGTTGACGCGCAGGACCTCGTTCCAGCTCGCCAGAGTCGTGTCGAAGATCGTCTCGTCGCGCGTCGTCCCGGCGTTGTTGACGAGGATGTCGATCCGGCCGTACCGCGCGCGAATGCCGTCGAACAGGGAGTCGACCGTCGGCTCGTCGCCGACGTCGCCATGATGGGCCTCGCCCTCGATCTCGGCAGCGGTCCGGTCCGCGGCCGCCGCATCGCGGTCGTTGACGACGACCCGCGCGCCGGCGGCGGCGAAGGCCGCGGCGATCGCGGCGCCGATGCCGCGCCCCGCCCCGGTGACGAGGGCGATCCGGCCGTCGAGGCGAAATCCGGGTGCTTGGGGCATGGTGATGTCACGCTATCGACGCGGCGACGGGCGGGCAATTCGCTGGCTTCGCTGCGCCAACGCCGTAGAATCGCGGCCGGACGGCACGACCGGATGGGGAGGGACAGCATGCGCAGGACGATGTTGGCGGCGATGGCCGCCGCGATGGCATCCGGGGGCTTGGCATGCGGCGTGCCGTTCGGCGGCGCGGCCCGGGCCGGCGACCTTACCTTCTGGACGTGGCGCCAGGAGGATCGCAGCCAGTACGCGCAGCTCTTCGCCGATTTCAACAAGCTGCATCCCGAGGTGAAGATCAAGTACGAGGCCTTCGAGCCGCAGAGCTACGGCACCGTCCTGTCGACGGCGCTTGCCGCCGGCAAGGGACCGGACGTCATCCATGTGCGGGCCTACGGCGGATTGGAGCAGTTCAGCCGCGCCGGCTACCTGCTGCCGCTCGACCCGACGGCGATCCCCGAGCTCGGGAACTTCGACGGCACGGCGCTTGCGTCGGTGTCCCAGCGTTCCGATGGCCGCCCCTACGCGGTGCCGTTCGCGTCCCAGACGCTCGGTCTCTTCTACAACACCGAGATCTTCCAGCGTCTCGGCCTCAAGCCGCCGACGACGTGGGACGAGCTGATCCAGACCGGCAAGGCGCTGAAGGAAAAGAACGTCGTGCCGCTCGCCAACGGCATGGCGACGGCGTTCATGGTCGAGATCTTCGCCAGCGTCTTCACCGGCAGCTATCTCGGCAGCGACTTCGTGCAGGACATGCTCGCCGGGCGCGCGACCTTCTCCGATCCGCGCTACGTCGCGGCGCTGGGCAAGCTCACCGAGCTGCGCGACCTGCTGCCGCCGGGGTTCATGGGCGTCGACTATGCGACGATGCAGCAGCTCTTCCTGTCCGGGCGCGCGGCGATGTTCGCGGGCGGCTCGTTCGAGATCGCCAATTTCCGCCGGCAGAATCCGGGCCTCAAGATGGACTTCGTCGCGCCGCCCGCGCCGGCGGCGGGGCAGTCGCAGCTGGTCTCGGTCTTCTACGACGGCGGCTACGCGATCAACGCGAAGACCGCGAACCAGGCCGACGCCGTGAAGCTCGTGCGCTACATGTCGACCAAGGCGTTCGGCGACCGGTTCTCGGCGCTTCTGGGCAACATCTCGCCGATCCGCGACGTGCAGATCGAGGACGCGCTGCTGGCGAAGGTCGCGCGGCTGAACCAGCAGTCGCTGCCCTACATCATGGCCGTGCACTTCCGTTACCAGGACCCGACCGGCTCGACGCTGCTGCAAGGCGGCGTGCAGAGGCTGATGGGCGGCCAGGCCACGGCGGCACAGGTCGGCGACGAGATCACGAAGGGGATCGCGACCTACTTCGTGCCGTTCCAGAACCGCTGAACCGCGGCGCCGGCGCGGACGCGGACGCATGCAGCGCACCTGGCGCCGGCGGTTGTGGATCGCGTTCCTGCTGGCGCCCGGCCTGGCGGTGATGACGGTTTTCGTGGTGGTGCCGCTGGCGTCGGCGCTGGCCTACAGCCTCTACAGCTGGAACGGGCTCGCCCGCGGCGGATTCGCCGGGCTCGAGAACTTCCGGCTTGTCCTGTTCCAGGAGCCGTTCAGCAGCTGGACCTTCCGGGCCTTCGCCCACAACGCGATCGTGTTCTGCGGCCTGATGGTGGTCCAGAACGCGCTCGCCTACCTGATCGCCTTCGCGCTGCTGACCGCGCTGCCGGGGCATCGCTTCCACCAGGTGGCCGTCTTCCTGCCGGTCGTGCTGTCGACCGTGATCGTCGGCTTCCTGTGGAAGCTCCTGCTCAATCCGATCTTCGGCCTGGTCAACCAGGGGCTCGTCGCGATCGGCCTCTCGGCCTGGGCGCAGCCCTGGCTCGGGCAGCCGGAGACCGCGCTCGCCAGCCTGATCGTCGTGAACGCGTGGCACTGGATCGGGTTTCCGGCGCTGGTCTTCCTCGCCGCGATGCAGCGCATCCCGCGCGAGGTGATCGAGGCGGCGCGCCTGGACGGCGCCGGCGACGGCGTGATGATGCGGCGGATCATCTGGCCGCTCGTCGCGCCGGCGACGACGATCGCCGTGATCCTGATGTTCATCGGCTCGTTCAACTGGTTCGAGCTGCCCTACGTCATGACCGGGCTCGACGGCTCGCCCGGCGGCGCGACCGACGTGCTCGGCCTCTACTTCTACCGCACCGCCTTCGGCAGCCCGACCTCGGGGCTGCAGGATTTCGGCCGCGGCAGCGCGCTCGCCGTGCTGATGTTCGCCTTCATCATCGTCGTCGCGACCTGGTGGACCCGCGCCCTGCGCCGGCGCGAGATCGAGGTCTGAGCGCATGGCAATCCCCGCGCCGGGCCGCGCCCGCACCGGCCTGATCCAGGCCCTGCTCGTCGCCAACAGCGTGGTGATGCTCTATCCGATCGCGGTGATGTTCCTGTCCGCGTTCAAGTCGACCGCGGAGATCTATTCGACGCCGTTCGCGCTGCCCCAGGCGTGGTCCTTCGCCAATCTCGAGCAGGTGTGGAGCGAGACGCGTTTCGCCCGCTATCTGGCGAATTCCGCGCTGGTCACGGCCGCGTCGGTGGCGCTGATCCTCGTCTTCGGCACGATGGCGGCGCACGCGATCGCGCGCTACGCCTTCCGCGGCGGCGAGCTCGTCTACATGTTCTTCCTGGCCGGGCTGATGGTGCCGCTCAAGCTCGCGATCATCCCGCTGTTCATCCAGCTCAAGGACCTGGGACTGATCGACAGCCGTGCCGGCCTGGTCCTGGTCTACACCGCGATGGGGCTGCCTGCTGCCGTGTTCATCCTCACGGGATTCCTGCGAACGCTGCCGGGCGAGCTCGAGCAGTCGGCGCGGATCGACGGCGCCTCGGAGGCGCGCATCCTGTGGAGCATCATGCTGCCGCTGACCCGCCCGGCGCTGGTCATCACCGCGATCCACGCCGCGGTGCCGATCTGGAACGACTTCTTCTTCCCGCTCGTCTTCATCCAGAGCGACGACTACAAGACGTTGCCGCAAGGGCTGAGCGTGTTCATGGGTGAATTCCACACCGACTGGGGCGTCCTTTTCGCCGGGCTCGCGCTCGCCTCGCTGCCGATCACGATCCTTTACGTGGCGTTGTCGCGGCAGTTCATCGCCGGCCTGACCCAAGGAGCGGTCAAGTGAGCCCGGGGGCGCCGGCTTGGCTGCCGCGCGGCGGCCTGGTCGTCTCGTGCCAGGCACGGCCGGACAACCCGCTGCACGGGCCGGCCTTCATGGCGGCGATGGCGCGAGCCGCGGCCGAGGCTGGTGCGGTCGCCATCCGCGCGAACGGGGCGGCGGACATCGCGGCGATCCGGGCGGCGGTCGGCCTGCCGATCATCGGCATCGCCAAGCGCGCGACCCCCGGCTTCGACGTCGAGATCACGCCCGCGCTGGCCGATGCGGCGGCGATCCTGTCCGCCGGCGCGACGGCCATCGCGCTCGATGCCACCGGACGCCGTCGCGATGGCGAACCGTTGCCAGCGCTGATCGCGGCGATCAGGGCGCGTTGGTCCAGTCCGATCATGGCCGACGTGGCGACGCCGGCCGAAGGCGAGCGGGCGGCGGCGCTCGGTTGCGACCTGGTGGCGACGACCCTCTCGGGCTACACGGCCGACTCGCCGCGCATCGCGGGCCCGGACTTCGATCTCGTCGCGCGGCTCGCCGCGCGCGTCGACGTGCCGATCGTCGCGGAGGGCCGCTTCACGACGCCCGCCGAGGTCGCGCGGGCCCTTGCCGTCGGCGCCCATGCCGTGGTCATCGGGACGGCGATCACCAACCCTCGCGAAATCGCCCGGCGCTTCGTCGCGGCAGGACGGTCGGCATGACGATGATCCTCGGCGTCGACGGCGGCGCGTCCAGCACGCGCTGGCGCCTGGAGGACGAGGCGGGTCGTCTCGTCGACGAGGGCGTGGCGCCGCCCCTGACCGGCCACGTGTTCACGCCGGACTCGCAGGCCGCGGCCGCGGCGACGATCGCGGCCGTCGCGGCCGCGGTGGTCCCGCACGGCCGGCCGGACTTCGTCGTCGCCGGGGTCACCGGCCTGACGATCGACGACGAGGCGGCGCGGCTGATCCAGTTCATCTTCATCGAGGCGCTGAGCCTGTCGGGCGACCGCGTCGCGATCCTCGACGACATGCGCATCGCCTATCTCGGCGCCTTCGGGCCGGGCGAGGGGATCCTCGTCTATGCGGGCACCGGCGCCATCGCCTACCACCTGACGCCCGACCAGCGCATCGAGCGCGTCGGCGGCCACGGGTACCTGATCGACGATGCCGGCGGGGGATTCTGGATCGGGCGCCAAGCGCTGCGCGCGCTGCTGCGGCGGCGCGACGAGGGGCGGACGATGACAACGCTCGACCAGGCGCTGTGCCTGGCGATCGGCGGCGGCGACTGGCCGACGATCCGTGCGCATGTCTACGGTGGCGGCCGGCAGGCGGTCGCCGCGCTGGCGCGTTGCGTCGTCGAGGTGGCGCAGCGCGGCGACGTCGAGGCGTCGTCGCTGCTGATGCTCGCGGGATCCGAGCTGGGACGCCTTGCCGTCATCCTGCAGCAGCGCGTCGGCGTCATTCCCGTCGCGGTGGCGGGCGGCATCGCGCGCCATTCGCCGGCGCTGGTCGACGGCCTCCGGCGCGAGCTCGGCCCGGGCTCGGGCGTTCGCATCCATCGTGCCGAACCGGTCGCCACGGCGGCCGCGCTCGCGCGCGGCGCGCTGAGCGTCGGCTAGCGCGCGGCGGGGCTCAGCCGTCGCGGCGGACCCGGCGGTAGATCAGCAGCACCACGATCGCGCCGACGACCGAGGCCACGAAGCCGGCGGGCTGGCCGGGCTGCGCGTAGCCGAGGTTTTGCATCGCGAAGCCCGCAAGCAGCGCGCCGCCGATGCCGAGCACGGTCGTCATGACGAAGCCCATCCCGTCCTTGCCGGGCAGCAGGAAGCGCGCGAGCAGCCCGACGACGAAGCCGATGACGATGGTGGAGATGATTCCCATTGCGGTTGAGTCTCCCGACTTGGATCCGGGCGGACGTTCCCGGGTTCGGGGGCGCGGCGCAAGGGCGGACGCGAGTGCGGCCCCCCAGGATTGACGATCTCGCGCTGGACAGGCCCGGGGCCCGCGCGGTCATGTGGCACCCGAGGCGGGCGAGGCGCCCGCCCGAACGGACGAGGGATCCGACGCACCGATGAGCACCAAGATGCCGATCGACGATGCCGCGCTCCGGCAAGCCAAGGTCGAGCTCGCCGCCTGCCTGCGCTGGGCGGCACGGCAGGGCTTCCAGAGCGGGGTGTGCAACCATTTCTCGGTCGCGGTGCCGGGCCGGCCGGACCTCATGCTGATCAACCCCGAGGGGTATTTCTGGTCGGAGGCGCGCGTGAGCGACCTCGTCGTCACGACCCATGACGGCGAGATCCTCAGCTCGAACGGCCACACCGTCGAGACCACGGCCTTCTGCATCCACGCGCCGATCCATCGCGTCCTGCCGCATGCCGTCGCGGTGCTGCATACGCACATGCACCATGCGACGGCGATCTGCATGCGCAAGGGCGGCGTGGTCGCGCCGAGCTACCTCTCGGCGATGTCGTTCTACCAGCGCATCGCCTACGACCGCGGCTTCGACGGCCCCGCGCTGACCCCCGCCGAGGGCGAGCGCCTCGCGAAGCTGCTGGGCGACGACTTCATCCTGATGATGGAGAACCACGGGCCGCTCGTCGTCGGCGCGTCGCTCGGCGAGGCGTTGCTGCGCCTCCTCTACCTCGAGGACACCTGCAAGATGCAGCTGCTGGCCGAGGCCGGCGGACGGGAGCTGCAGCCGATTCCGACGCAGCTGATGGCGGCGATCCCGAAGGACGTGCCGCGCTTCAAGGCCTATTCGAAGGGATTCATGGCCGCGGTGATCCGTGTGCTGTCCCGCGAGGAGCCGGACTTCCTCGGCTGAGCGGCGCTCAGCGGGCGCCCGCGCGCGCCAGGATATCGGCCATGCGCGCGTGGCCGCGTGCGCGCGCCAGCTGCAGCGGCGTCGCGCCGGCGCGGTCGGCGAGGTCGAGCCGCGCACCGGCACCGACGAGGGCCTCGACGCAGGCGACGTGACGCGGGCCGCCGTCGCCGAGCACGATCGCCTCGATCAGCGCCGTCCAGCCCAGGTTGTTGACATGGTCCAGCGGCGCCCCGGCCGCGATCAGCGCGCGCACGACCTCGTCGTGCCCGAGATGCGCGGCGGCGATGAGCGCCGTGCCGTCATAGGGGCTGGTGATCGCGCGCGGGTCGCCGCCCAGCTCGAGCGCGACACGCATCGTCGCGACGTCGTCCTGCACCGCGGCGATGGTGACGGCGTCGTAGCGCCGCCCCTCGAGCGCCCGCGCGTCGGCGCCGCCGGCGACGAGGCGACGCATGGCGTCGCGATGGCCGCGGAACGCCGCGACATGCAGGGGCGTGCGGCCGGCGCCGTCGCGCGCATCGGCGTCGGCGCCCGCGGCCAGCAGGCGGACGATGGCGGCGTCGTCGCCGCGCGCGGCGGCGGCGTGGAGGCCCGAATAGGCCGCGACCTCCGCCTGGTTCGGCGGCGTCTGCGCCGGCGCGGGCGCTGCCGCGGCCAGGACCGCGGCGAGCGCCGCGATCCGCGGATTCCAGGTCATCGTGCTTCCTCCCGTCGCACCCGGTATCGCGAACCGCGTGCGTCGCCTACGATACGTCGTTCGACGAACGCGGGGGAGACGACGCGCGATGACGGTGGACAGGGGCGGCAGCCTGTTGCGGCTGCAGGACGGCGACAATGTCGCGATGGCGACGCGCAACCTCGAGGCGGGCGAGGAGGTCCGCTTCGGCGACCAGGTGTTCAGGCTCGGCCGCCGCGTGCCGACCGGCCACAAGGTGGCGATCCGGCCGATCGCCGCGGGCGAGCGGGTGGTCAAGTTCCGCGTGCCCATCGGCTCGGCGATCACCGCGATCGCGCCGGGCGAATACGTCCACACCCACAACATCAAGAGCGACTACATCGCGACCTTCACCTTCGAGAAGGGCAAGCAGTTCGAGGAGGGCAAGGCATGACGATCCAGGGCTGGCTGCGTCCCGACGGTCGCAAGGGGATCCGGAACACGATCGTGATCGCCTATCTCGTGGAATGCGCGCACCACGTCGCCCGCGAGATCCATCTGCCCTTCCGCGAGCAGGGCGTCCACGTCATCGGCTTCTCCGGCTGCTTCCCCAACGCCCACGCGCTGCGGATGATGAAGCGGCTGGGGACGCATCCCAATGTCGGCGGGATGCTGATCTGCTCGCTGGGCTGCGAGAGCTTCAACCGCTTCGATCTCGCCAAGCACGTCGCGGCGAGCGGCCGGCCGGTGAAGACGATCGTGATCCAGGAGACCGGCGGCACGCGCAAGTCGATCGACGAGGGGCGCGCCTGGATCCGGGCCGCGCTCGAGGAGATCTCCAAGGTGCCGCGCGCACCGGTCGCGCTGAGCGAGCTGATCCTCGGCACGAAATGCGGCGGCTCCGACGCGACCTCGGGGCTGACGGCCAATCCGGCGATGGGGCGCGCCTTCGACTACCTGATCGCGGAGGGTGCGGCGGGAATCTTCGAGGAGACCGGCGAGCTGATCGGCCTCGAGAACTACATGGCCGAGCGCGCGGTGACGAGGGAGCTCGGCGGCGCGATCGTCGCGTGCATGGAGAAGACTGCGCGCTACTACGCGACGATGGGGCATTCGAGCTTCGCCGTCGGCAATGCCGAGGGCGGGCTCTCGACGATCGAGGAGAAATCGCTCGGCGCCTATGCCAAGAGCGGCGCGCAGCCGATCGCGGGCCTGATCAAGCCGGGGGACGTGCCGCCGCGCGGCGGGCTCTACCTGATGGACATGATTCCGGACGGCGAGGCGCGCTGGGGATTCCCGAGCGTCAACGACAATTCCGAGCTCGCCGAGTTGATCGCCTGCGGCGCCCACATGGTGATGTTCTCCACTGGCCGCGGCTCGGTGGTCGGCTCGGCGATCTCGCCGGTGATCAAGGTGTGCGCCAATCCCGACACCTATGCGCGCATGTCGGACGACATGGACGTCGACGCGGGCCGGATCCTGGCCGGGGCGGCGAGCGTCGACGAGGTGGGCCGCGAGATCGCCGATCTGGTCAGGCGCATCGCGGCGGGCGCGCCGACGAAGTCCGAGGCGCTGGGCCACCAGGAGTTCGTGCTGAACTACAAGTCCTTCGAGCCGATCGGGCCCGCCTGCCTGCCCGCCCGGTGACGAGGCAAGGCGGCGCGTGCGCGCGACCTACGCGATGGCGGACGGCGCGTGCCGGCCGCCGGGCGGCGAATTCACCGCGGAGGAGCTGCGTCACGCGCTGCGGTGCCTCGCCGACGAGGACGACGAGCTGGCGATCGAGCTCGGGGCGGGGGCGGTGCTGCGCCTCGTGATGACCGCCTCCGGCACCCTGCGCCTCGCGCTGATCGATGCGGGCGCGGCGCGCGCGGCGACGACGGAGATCAACATGCCCATGGCCGAGATCGCGCTCGACGCGGCGATCGCCCGCGCGCCGGTCCGGTCCGCGCTGGCGCCGTTCTTCTTCCTTGAATGGCGTTGCGAGCCCGTCGAGGGGACCGCGGCGGAACGTTGACGCCGGGGCCGCGGTCCCCGGCGGGCGAAGTCCGCCCGCGCCGGAAGGCCCGCTTCAGGTCGCGGCGCCCGTGCGCAGCTTGTAGCGCTGGACCTTGCCCGTCTCGGTCCGCGGCAGGGCGTCGATGAACTCGATCGCGCGCGGATACTTGTAGGGGGCGATCTCGGCCTTCACGAAGTCCTGCATCGCCTTGACCGTCTCCGGCCGCGCGTCGCGCGGATCGCGCAGCACGACGAAGGCCTTCACGATCATGCCGCGCTCGCTGTCGGGGGCGCCGACGACGGCGCATTCGCGGACCAGCGGATGCTCGAGCAGCACCGTCTCGACCTCCGGCCCGGAGATGTTGTAGCCGGCGGAGACGATCATGTCGTCGGTCCGCGCCTGGTACCAGAAATAGCCGTCGCGATCGCGCTTGAAGGCGTCGCCCGTGAGGTTCCATCCGTGCTGGACGTATTTGCGCTGGCGCTCCGGATCCGCGAGATAGCGGCAGCCCGTCGGGCCGCGCACCGCCAGGCGACCGATCTCGCCGTCGGGGAGATCGCGCCCGGCATCGTCGACGATCTTCGCCTGGTACCCGGGGATCGCCTTGCCGGTCGCGCCGGGCCGCGTCTCGTCGCCGGCCGAGGTGACGAAGATGTGGAGCATTTCCGTGGCGCCGAGGCCGTCGATGAGCTTGATGCCGGTGAAGTCGTGCCAGGCCTGGAAGATCGGCGGCGGCAGGTGCTCGCCGGCGGAGACGCCCTGGCGCAGGGTCGCGAACGCGCTGCGCGGCGCCGTATCGCGCATCGCGCGATACGCCGTCGGCGCGGTGAAGACGATGGTGGCCCGGTTGTCCTGGATGATCCGCGGCAGCAGGTCGGGCGACGCCTTCTCGGCGAGCGCGGTCGAGGCCCCGAAGCGCATCGGGAAGGTGACCAGGCCGCCGAGGCCGAATGTGAAGGCGAGCGGGGGCGAGCCGCAGAAGATGTCGTCCGGGCCCGGCCTGAGAATATAGCGCGGGAAGCAGTCGCAGATCGCCATCACGTCGCGGTGGAAATGCATCGTCCCCTTGGCGGGGCCGGTCGTGCCGGAGGTGAAGGCGATCAGCGCCATGTCGTGGGCGTAGGTGTCGCAGTTCGCGAAGGTCGCCGGCTGGCGCGCCATGCGCGCATCGAGCGAGTCCGAGGCGTCGCTGTTGAAGGCGACGAGATCGCGCGCGCCCGCGGCGACGAGCTCGTCGATCAGCCGCGCGTCGCACAGCGACAGGTCGATGCGTGCCTTGTCGAGGATGTAGCCGAGTTCGCGCGCGCGCAGCAGCGGCATCGTGGCGACGGCGATGCAGCCGGCCTTCAGCACGGCGAACCAGCAAGCCACCATCATCGGGTTGTTCGCCGCGCGCAGCAGCACGCGATTGCCGGGCTTCAGGCCGAGGTCGCGCACCAGGACGTTGGCGATGCGATTGGCGCGATCCAGAAGGTCGGCGTAGCTCCAGGCCTTGCCGCCGAACCAAAGGCAGGGCCGCGTCCCGTTCCCGGCCGCGACGTTGCGGTCGAGCAGCTCGACCGCGGCGTTCAGGCGCTCGGGGAACTTCAGCTCGGGCAGGTCGAAGGTCATGACCGGCCATTCGTCGCGCGGCGGCAGGTTGTCGCGCGCGAACGTATCGACATGCGCCGTGGGCTCAGGCATGGCTGGCCTCGTCCGCGGAAGGGGAGAAGTCGGGGATGGGCATCGTCAGCTGCACGGCGTTCGACGGCGGCGACTGGCGCCCGGACCTGTCGTAGGCGGTCACGAAATAGCGGTACGTGATCCCGCCGAGGACCTCCTCGTCCTTGAACTTCGTCGACTTCACCGCCTCGACGACGCGCGCGATGCCGCCATCCTCGGCGCGGTGCACGTCGTAGCCCGCGATGTCGCCGATCGCCTTGGGCCAGGCGAGCTGGATCGTCCCGTCCTTCGCGGTGGCCGCGAGCGTCGTCGGCCCGGACCAGCGCGGGCCGGCGCCGGTGCGATCCTCGTGCGGCGCCTGTTCGGCGCCCTTGGGCCAGAGGAAGCACGAGACGAGCTTGAAGTTCTCGTCGAGCTGCTTGCAGACGTTGCAGTAGATGCAGCGGATGATCGCCTCCGGCCGGCCCTCGGCCACCTTGCGCACCCAGTCCGGATCGGCGAGCAGCTGGCGCGCCATGCCGACGATGTCGGCCTTGCCGTCGCGCAGCAGGCCCTCGGCGTCGACGGGGTCGCTGATCTTGCCGACGGAGATGATCGGGACGTCGTAGCCCTTGGCGTTGACGTAGGCCTTGATGCCGGCGGCGAGATGCGCGTGCGGCAGGGGCGGGTACCAGTCGCCGGGCATGCAGCGGTCGCCGGAATAGCCGGTGTAGGGGTAGAGCGGCTGGCCCTCGCGCCGGACGGCGTCCTCGAACTTGCCGCCGACGGAGAGCGAGATGTAGGCGGCGCCGAGCTGCGCCATGCGCAGCGCAATGCGCTGGGAGTCGGGCAGGGCGTAGCCGTCCTTGATCGCCTCCTCGGCCAGGAAGCGGACACCGACGGGGAAATCGTCGCCGACGCGCGCGCGCACCCGAGCGAAGACCTTGCCGAACATCCGAAGCCGGCCCTCGAGCGTTCGGCCGTCGTACTCGTCGCGGCGGCGGTTGTGTCGCGAGAGGAAGGACGACAGCGTGTAGGCATGCGCGGAGTGGAGCTCGACACCGTCGTAGCCGGCCTCGCGGGCGCGGCCGGCCGCGGCAGCGAACTGGTCGATGATCTCGTCGATCTCGCCGGCACTGAGCATGTCGATCGTCTGGCGCCAGCCGGAGCGCGCGACCTTCATGAAGTGGATGATCTGGGGAACCACCTTCGACGGGCCGGCGTCGTGGATGCGCTTCACCAGCTCGCGATGGCCGGGGATGAAGGCGTCGTCTGAGATGCGCAGCAGCGGCCCGGACTTGGAGCCGTGGATGGCCATGGCCTCGACCACGATCAGCCCGACATGGCCCTGCGCGTAGCGCACGTAGCGGTCGATGATCGGCCGGTTCACGTAGCCGTCCTCGCCGGAAAGCCGCGTCACCATCGCCGGCACCGCGACCCGGTTCGGCAGCGTCATCGTCCCGATGCGCAGGGGCTCGAGCAGCTTCATGGCTTCGCCTCGGCCCATGCCTGCATCACCTGCGCGGCGATGACAAGCTTCTGGATCTCGGTCGTGCCCTCGTAGATGCGCAGCGCGCGGATCTCGCGATACAGCGCCTCGACGCGATTTCCGGCGACGACGCCCATCCCGCCCCAGAGCTGCACGGCGTGGTCGATCACCTGCTGCGCCGTCTCGGTCGCCTGCATCTTGGCCATCGAGGCCTCGCGGGTGACGCGCGGCGCGCCGCTGTCCTTGGCCCAGGCCGCGCGATAGACGAGCAGGGCCGCGGCGTCGATCGCGGTCGCCATCTCGGCGATCTTCGCCTGGGTGAGCTGGAAGTCCTTGAGCTTCTGGCCGAAGGCCTCGCGGGCGTGGATGCGTGCGAGCGCCTCGTCGAGCGCGCGCCGCGCGAAGCCGAGCGCGGCCGCGCCGACGGTGGCGCGGAAGACGTCGAGCGTGCCCATCGCGATCTTGAAGCCGTCGCCTTGCTTGCCGAGCAGCGCCGAGGCGGGGACGGTGCAGCGCGTGAAGCGCAGCGTCGCGAGCGGATGTGGCGCGATGACCGGGATGCGCTCGGCGATCGACAGGCCCGGCGACGCGGCGTCGACGACGAAGGCCGAGAGCCCTCTCGCGCCCGGCGCGTCGTCCGTGCGGGCAAAGACCACGTAGTGATCGGCGATGCCGCCGTTGGAGATCCACGTCTTGGTGCCGTCGAGCACGTAGCCGTCGCCGTCGCGCCGCGCGGTCGTTCGCAGGGCCGCCACGTCGGAGCCGCCCTCGGGCTCGGACATCGCGAACGCGGCGATCGCTTCGCCGCGGGCCACCGGCGGCAGGTAGCGGGCCCGCTGCGCGTCGCTGCCGAACAGTGCGATCGAGCCGGTCCCGAGGCCTTGCATCGCGAAGGCGAAGTCCGCGAGGCCGTCGTGGCGCGCCAGGGTCTCGCGGATCAGGCAGAGCGTTCGCACGTCGAACCGGCCGCCGGCGGCATGCTGCAGCCACCCGTCTGCGCCGAGCCGTCGGACCAGCGCGCGGCAGGCCGCGTCGACGTCGTCGTGCGGCAGCCCGGCGAGGCTGCGCGCCGCCCAGGCATCGAGGGCCGGGACGAGGGCCCGATGGCGGTCCTCGAAGAAGGGCCAGGCGAGGAAGGAGCGGTCGGCCATCAATTGCCCTCGAAGCGCGGCTTCTGCTTGGCGACGAAGGCGTGGTAGGCGCGCGCGAAATCCTCGGTCTGCATGCAGATCGCCTGGGCCTGCGCCTCGGCCTCGATCGCCTGCTCCACGCCCATGTTCCATTCGTGGTCGAGCTGGCGCTTGGTCATCGCGTGCGCGAAGGTCGGCCCGTCGGCGAGGCTGCGCGCGAGGCCGGCCGCGTCGGCCTGCAGCGCGTCGGGCTCGCAGAGCCGGTTGAAGAATCCCCAGCGCTCCGCCTCCTCGCCGCCGAGGCTGCGGCCGGTGAAGAGGAGTTCCGCGGCGCGGCCTTGGCCGACGATGCGCGGCAGGATCGCGCAGGCGCCCATGTCCGCGCCTGCCAGCCCGACCCGCGTGAAGAGGAATGCGACCTTGGCGCGCGCGGTGCCCAGGCGCATGTCGCTTGCCATCGCGACACAGGCCCCGGCACCGGCGCAGATGCCGTCGATCGCGCTGATCACGACCTGGGGACAGGCGCGGATCGCTTTTACGAGGTCGCCCGTCATGCGGGTAAAACGCAACAGATCGGGCATTTCCATGCCGACCAGCGGGCCGATGATGTCGTGCACGTCGCCGCCCGAGCAGAAATTGCCGCCGGCGCCGGTGATCACCACCGCGCGGACGTCATCGACATAAGCGAGGTCGCGGAACATGTCGCGCAGCTCGGCATAGCTCTCGAAGGTGAGGGGGTTCTTGCGCTCCGGCCGGTTCAGGGTGACGGTCGCGACCCGGTCGGTCACCGACCACGCGACGTGGCGGGGAGCGATGCGGGCGGCGGGCAGGCGGGTCAGGAGCGAGGTCATGCCGCGATTTCGACCACGAGGTGGGCGGGCGATCCAGCGATTCCGCAGGATTGCGGTCCCGGAGGCCGCGGAGCCCTCGCTCCCTTAACCGCCGTCCGGTAGACTTTCCGACATCTGGATCCCAACCCCGAGGAATCGTCGATGCCGGCGCCCAGTGCCCTGTTCTTCATTGCGACCGCCGCCGCCTCCACCGTCGCCGGCGGCGTCGGACTCCAGGAAACGAACCAGCCGGCCTGGTTCGGTTCGTCGGTCCGGATCGAGAAGCTCTACACACAGGGCGACAAGGTCGTCGCCACCCCGATCCTGAGCGTCGCCGAAGCCAACGAGAAATGTCCGAAAGGCTATGCGGTTCGCCGGGAAGGACGCGAGCAACGCGGCGCCGACGTCTACCTGACCTGGACGCTCAACTGCTATTGACACGCCTGCACTGACGGCGGCGGCAGGGCGCCGTCGGTCAGCGGCGCGTCCACGCAACCGGCGGCCGGACCCCGACGGGGGCGGCCGTAGGCGTTCAACCGTTTAGGCGGAGGCTTTGCGTTCAGGCGACGGCCTTGCGTTCAGGCGAAGGCCTTGAAGGTGATGAGGGTGAACGTGTCCTTCACCCCAGGCAGCTTCTGGACGCCCATGACGAAGTGCCCGATATCCTGTTCGTCGGTCAGGTAGCACTTCATCAATAGGTCGTACTGGCCTGAAATCGAATGGACTTCCGAGACCTGCTCGATCGACTGCACGGCGTGGTCGGCGACCTCGTAGGCGCGACCCAGGTCGCATTTCACCATGATGAAGATCGTCTGCATGACGGCTCCCTCGGGCTGATCAGCCGGTCGCGCGGCGGCCGCGCATCAGGAAGGCCGGCACGTTCTCGCCCTTTCCGAACGGCGTGCCGTCGTCATCGTCGTCGCGGGCCGGCGTCTTGCGCTGAGCTTGCGGTGTACGCGGCTCGGCGGGCGGGGCGTGGCGCCGCGGGGCACGCGGCGCATGCGCCTTCGGCGCGGCGGGGGCCGCGGCCGCCGCAGGGGCCGTCGGTGCTGCGGTCGGCACAGCGGCGGAGACGGTCGCGACATCGGGCGACGGGCTCGGCGGAGCGAGTTGGGCCTCGATCGGTGCTGCGGGCTCCGCACCGGACGCGGATTCGTGCCGGCGCGGACGGTCCGGACGGCTTCCCCGGCCTCGACCCCGGCCACGATCGCGGTCGCCGCGGCGGCCGCGCTCGCCCTCCGCCTCGCCCTCGGCGCGCGGCGGCGGCGGGGCGATATCGAGGGCGATCTTGGGGATGGGCTGGGTGATCAGCTTCTCGATCGCGCGCACGAACTTCGTGTCCTCGGGCGTGGCGATCGTGAAGGCGGCGCCCGACCGTCCGGCCCGGCCGGTGCGGCCGATACGGTGCACGTAGTCCTCGGCGTGGATCGGGACGTCGAAGTTGAAGACGTGGCTCATGTCGTCGATGTCGAGCCCGCGGGCCGCGACGTCGGAGCAGACCAGCAGGGTGATCTCGCCGCGCTTGAACGACTCGAGCGTCGCGGTGCGCGTGCCCTGGTCCATGTCGCCATGGAGCTGGCCGGCATTGAAGCCGTGGCGCTTGAGCGACTTGTAGAGGACGTCGACGTCGCGCTTGCGATTGCAGAAGATCAGCGCGTTCTTCACGGGCTCGCGCTGCAGCAGGGTGCGAAGGACCTCGCGCTTCTGGCGGTCGTCGCAGACCACGATGCCCTGGGTCACCGTCGTCGCCGTCGTCGCCGGGCGCGAGACGGTGATCTCCTTGGGGTTGGACAGGAACGCGTCGGCGAGCCGCCGGATCTCCGGCGGCATCGTGGCCGAGAAGAACAGCGTCTGGCGGCTCTTGGGCAGCAGCGACACGATGCGCTCGACGTCCGGGATGAACCCCATGTCGAGCATGCGGTCGGCTTCGTCGATGACCAGCAGCTTGACGTCGCTGAGCAGCAGGCGGCCGCGCTCGAAATGGTCGAGCAGACGGCCGGGCGTCGCGATGAGCACGTCGACGCCGCGATCGAGCACCTTCTCCTGGTCGCTGTACTGGACGCCGCCGATCAGCAGCGCCTTCGTCAGCTTGTGGTACTTGCCGTAGATGTCGAAGTTCTCGGCGACCTGCGCGGCGAGCTCGCGCGTCGGCTCGATGATCAGCGACCTCGGCATGCGCGCGCGTGCGCGCGTGCCGAAGAGGATGTCGATCATCGGCAGGGTGAAGCTCGCGGTCTTGCCGGTGCCCGTCTGCGCGCATCCGAGAACGTCGCGGCCGGCCAGCACCTGCGGAATCGCTTGGCGCTGGATCGGCGTGGGCTCCGTGTAGCCCGCGTCGGCAACCGCCCGAAGAACGTCGGGCCCGAGGCCGAGATCCTGGAAACTCATCGTCCTGAGGACTGCCTTTCAGCGCGAGGCGGGCGACGCGATCCGACCGGATCGAGGATCGATCCGACCGGGTCCGCAACCCGGCTCAATGCGAAGGGGCCGCGCTACGCGTGATAGCCCGGCCCCCTCAGAAAACGCGCGGATTATCGGCAGAATCGGCGTCAAGTCAACGCAACCGAGCATGGCATCCGCGGGTCCTTCGGGGGTAGCTTCCGCCGCCATGATCCTTCGCGCCGACAGCTCGATCCTGATCGTGATCGACGTGCAGGCACGGCTCCTGCCCGCGGTGGCGGAGCCGGCCGCCACGGTCCGGCGCGTCGCCCTGCTGATGACGGCGGCTCGCCGCCTGGGCGTGCCGATGCTGGTGACCGAGCAGTATCCACAGGGCCTGGGGCCCACCGTGCCCGAGCTGGCCGCCTTGGCGACCCCGGAGGAAACGGTGGCGAAGATCCATTTCTCCTGCGCGGCCGAGCCGGCGGTCCGGACCCAGCTTGGGCTGATGGCCCCGCGACGACAGGCCGTGCTGTGCGGGACGGAGACCCATGTCTGCGTGCTGCAATCGGCCTTCGGCCTGCGCGACGCCGGCTGGGAGGTGTTCGTGGCGGCGGACGCCGTCGCGTCGCGCAAGCCGATCGACCACGGCACGGGGCTCGAGCGCATGGGCCGTGCCGGCATCGGCCTCGTGACCGCCGAGATGGTGGTGTTCGAGTGGCTGGCGCGCGCCGCGACGCCGGAGTTCCGCGACCTCTCGCGCCTGATCAAATGACCCGGCCCGAGCTGATCCTGCTGCCGGGCCTGCTGTGCGACGCCGCGCTCTGGGCGCCGCAGCGCGACGGGTTGAACGACGTCGCCGACATTCGGATCGGCGACCTCACGCAGACGGACAGCATCGCCGCGATGGCGGCCCGGGTGCTCGCGGATGCGCCGGAGCGCTTCGCCCTCGCCGGCCTGTCGATGGGCGGCTACGTCGCCTTCGAGATCATGCGCCGGGCGCCCGCGCGGGTGACGCGGCTGGCGCTGCTCGATACCTCGGCGAGGCCCGACGCGCCGGAGCGCCTGCAGCAGCGCCGCGACCTGATCCGGCTGGCGCAGACCGGCGAGTTCCGCGGCGTCACGCCGCGCCTGCTGCCCCAATGGGTGCATCCGGAGAACATGAAGGACCCGGAGCTGGTCGCGACCGTGACGGCGATGACCCAGCGGGTCGGACGCGACGTCTTCATCCGACAGCAGACCGCAATCATGGGCCGGCCGGACTCGCGGCCGGGCCTCGTGCAGATCAGGGTGCCGACGCTCGTCCTGTGCGGACGACAGGACCAGGCGACGCCGGTCGAGTTGGCGCGCGAGATCGCGGCCGACATTCCCAATGCGCGCCTCGAGGTGATCGAGCAGTGCGGGCATCTCTCGACCCTCGAGAAGCCGGCGGCCGTCAATCGCGCCCTGCGCCAGTGGCTCGCGGCATGACCGCGGCGCGCTTCCGCGACGCGACGGCGGCCGACGTGCCGGCGCTGACGGCGCTCAACGACCCCGCCGTGCCGGCGGTCAACGTCATCGCCGACGAGGTGTGGCACCGCTTCGTCGCCGGCGAGGCGCTGGTGCGCGTGGTCGACGGGCCCGGCGGCGGGCTCGATGCGATGCTCGTCGCGCTGCAGCCGGGGCGCCGCTACGGCTCGCTGAACTACGCATGGTACCAGCGCAAGATGCCGCTCTTCACCTATGTCGACCGCATCGTGGTCGCGCCGGCGCGGCGCGGCGGCGGCCTCGGCCGCGCGGCCTATGTCGACCTGGTCGCGCGCGCGCCGGACGACAGGCCGATCGTCTGCGAAGTGAATCTCGATCCCCCGAACGACGCCTCGCTCGCGTTCCACGGCTCGATGGGGTTCCGCGAGATCGCCGTCTTCGATCCCGAACCCGGGAAGCGGGTCGCCATGCTCGCCCGCCGGCCCGACGGCGCGACCGATCCGTCCTGGCCGGGACCCGACGACGGTTGCACGCTCGAGCTGGCGAGGTCCGAAACGGCCGGCGACGTCGCATCCTGCGCCGGGGCGTTGCAGGCCGAGCTCGGCGGCGCGGCCGCGCCCGCCGACCTCATCTTGCGCGAAGCGATCGCCGCTGGGGACATCGTCGCGTTGATCGCGCGCGACGGCGACGGCCGTGCGGTCGGTACCGTCGTCCTCGCCGGCAGCGCATCGAGCGCGGCGGGCGGCGCCATCGGCGAGATCCAGGCGCTCTACGTCGCGCCGTTGCTGCGCTCGCGCCGCCTCGGGTCACGTCTGGTCGCAGCCGCGCGTCGCGTGGCGAAGTCGCGCGGCTGGCGGGGGCTCGAGGCCGGCGCGCCGTCGGGAGCGCTGCGCCCGCGCGGCGATGCGTTCTTCCGGGCCAACGGCTTCGGCGCGATCGGCACCCGGCTGCACTACGCGGTCAGCTGAGCCCGTCGTCTCACGCCCAGGCCAGGGCCGGCCGGACTTCGCTCGCGAGCAGCGAGAGCGAGTCGAGGACCCTGCGCCGATCGCCGAACTCGATGGCCAGGGCGACGACCCCCGTGAACGGGCCGACCTCGTCGCGCAGCGACTGCAGCCGCTCAGCGACGCGCGCCGGCGACCCGTAGATCGCGAATTCGCGCAGCGCGTATTCCGGCGTGATCGCATCGTCGGGCAGGGTCTTGTCGGTCTTGAGCATGCCGATCTGGCCGGCGCGCCGGAGCAGCCCGAGCAGGTAGCGCCAGAAGTCGTAGTAGGGGCCGGCGGGATCCTCGACATAGGCGCGCGCCTCGGCGTCGTCGCGCGCGACGTGGATCACGCGGGCGACCCGCCATGCCGACGGATCGGGCCGGCGCCCGGCGGACTCGCAGCCGGCGAGATAGGCCGCCCAATGGCTCTTGATGCTGGCGCGCGTGCAGAAATGCGCCGAGATGAACTGCCAGCCCCGGGCGCCGGCGAGACGGACGCTGCCCGAGGACGGGCTCGCCGCCGACACGGCCATCGGCGGATGCGGGCGCTGGTGGGGCTTGAGGATCGCGCCGACACCAAGCTCGGGCACGACGAAGTCCTTGAGCGAGATGTCCCAATGCTTTCCGTGCAGCTCGTAGGGACCGTCGCTCGCCCACAGGCGCGCGATCATGTCCGCGGATTCCACCATCATCGAGGCGCGCTCGGCGCCGTCCGTGCGCTTGAACAGCTCGAAGTCGCTCGGCAACCCGCCGGTGCTGATGCCGAAGGTGAAACGCCCCTGGGCGAGGTGGTCGAGCAGTGCCGCGTGCGCGGCGACGACCGCGGGATGCTGGTTCGGCAGGTTGATGACGCCGGTGCAAAGCCGGATGCGCTTCGTGCGCGCGATGAGGTTGGCGAGGAAGATGAAGGGCGAGGTGATCGGCTCGCTCGGCGCCGAGTAGTGCTCGCCGACCCAGAACTCGTCGAAGCCGACCTGGTCCGCATGAACAGCCGTGTCGACGTCGTCCAGCAGGGCGCGATGCACGTCCCGCCGCGGATCGTGGTACGGCATCATGAACAGGCCCAGCGTCATGGCGTTCCCCCTCGTTCTCTATGCGGAACCGAGTTCTGCATTTGAGACGATTAGAATGGGCCGTCGGCGAGGCTGTCAATCCGGGTGACGCGCCGCCTCCCGGGCGGCGGCGGTCACGGCCGCGGAAAGTCGATCGGCGGGCGGCCGTCGATCGTGGCGTGGACGGCGTTCACGGCCCGGGCGAGCGCCGCGGCGACCTCGGCCTCGCGGCCGTCGAGGGCGCCGGTGCGCGCGGCGCAGCTCGCGATCAGCACGACGTCGCCCGCGCGATCGAAGATCGGCAGCGCCAGCGTGACGAAGCCCTCGACGAACTCGCCGCTGCTGCGCACGCAGCCGCGTGCGCGGGCCGCATCGAGATCCCGCTCGAGCGTGGGCCGATCCATGATCGTGGTCTTGGTGTGCTGCACCGGCTGCCAGATCGACAACGCCGCCTCGCGCGCGGCCGGCGCGAGCCAGGCGAGCCGCGCCTTGAACTGCGCTGCGGCGGTCGGCGGGAACCGGTAGCCGACCGGGGCCGCCGAGACCGTCGGATCGGGATAATGCGCGGTGTGGACGACGAGGAACGAGCCGTCGGCGATCGGCTCGCACACGGTGCAGGGCAGGCCGATCTCGTCCGCGAGGCGGTCGATGGCCGGCCGCACGATCGGAAGATGCGGGTGCGAGAGGAGTGCCGCCGTGCTGTCCGCGGCGAGCGCGGGTCCGAGGCGATAGAGCCGTGTCGGCGGGTCGTAGACGATCCACGCGTGGTCGGCGAGCGTCCGGAGGATGTTGTAGCAGTGGCTGCGGGTGATCCGCAGCGTGTCCGAGATATCGGACAGCGCGGCGCCGGCGGAACTGCGGCCGTTGAGCAGGCGGATCACGGCGATCGCCTTGGCGACGGCCGGCACGGATTGCGGCTTGATCTCGATGACGTTGGCGGCAAGGGGCCGGGCCGGGCGGCGGGGACGGGCGACGGCGCGGCGACGGGGCATGGCGGATCCGGCGGCTTGACAACGGGGCGGCGCTACTCTTCAGTTTCGCCAGCAGAAGGTTGTTCTATCCAAAGAACGCCCTGCGCTCAACGGGGAGGGAACCATGCCGACGTCGCTGCGTCGTCTTCTGTCAACGGGACTGGCTTCGGGGCTGGCGTTCGCCGCAGGCCTGACGCTCGCCGCACCGGCCCAGGCGCAGATCGCGCTCAAGTTCGGCCACATCGTCGACACCCAGCACCCGATCCACACGTCGGGCGTGGCGATGGCCGAGCACATCGCGCGCTGCACGAACAACCAGGTGAAGGTCGACATCTTCCCCGGCGGCCAGCTCGGCAACGAGGGCGCGCTCAACGACCAGATCCGCATCGGCGGCGTCGACTTCGCCAACACCGGCGCCTCGTTCCTGTCGCGCAACTTCGCGCATCTCGCGGTCAGCTCGCTGCCCTACATCTTCCGCGACCGCAGCCACGCGCTCGCGTATGCCACCAGCGACGTGATGAAGGAGCTCGCCGGCGGCTGGGAGAAGGCGACGGGTCAGCACATCATCGGCGTCTACTACTCGTCCGCGTTCCACGTCTACGCTCAGGAGCCCTTCGTCAGGCCCGAGGACATGAAGGGCAAGAAGATCCGCGTGCCGGACGCGCCTTCCTGGATGGTGTTCTTCCGCGCGATCAACGCGGTGCCCACGCCGATGGCGCTGGGCGAGGTGTACCTGGGGCTGCGCCAGGGCGTGATCGACGGCGCCAACCTGCCGCTCGCCGTCGGCAACGCGATCAAGGCCCACGAGGTGTCGAAGGTGATCAGCATGACCTTCCACCAGATGGAGATGGGCCTGCTGCTGACCGGCGCGCATGTGAAGCGCCGACTCAGCGCCGATCAGTGGAAATGCGTCGAGACCGGCGGTCAGCTCTACGCGAAGCTCGCGCAGGAAGGCAACGTCAAGGCCGAGGACGAGCTGCGCGACCAGCTGACCAAGGCCGGCGCGGTGCGCTTCGTCGACGTCGACATGGCGGCGTATCAGAAGGCGACCGCCTCGGTCATCGACGACAAGATCAAGGCGGGCGAGTTCCCGCAGGCCCTGGTCGACCGCATCCGCGCGGTCAAGTGACGCGCGGACCCCGGGGGAGCGGCGGGTGAGCGGCGGGCGCAGCCTGCGCCGCGTCCTCGACCTGCCGGTCGAGGACTGGCTCGGCACGGCGGCCATGGCGGCGACGCTCGTCGTCATGGCCACCCAGGTCTTCCTGCGCTACGTGCTGAACCAGTCGCTGATCTGGTCCGAGGAGCTCTCGCGCTACCTGCTGATCGCGATGGTCTTCCTGGGGACCGCGACGGCGACGCGGCGCGACCAGCACATCCGCATCGACCTGATCGACCATCTGCTGCCGGCGGCGCTCGCCCGCGGGCTCCGGCGCGCCACCGACCTGCTCGTGCTCGCCTATCTCGCCTATGTCGCCTGGAGCTCGATCGAGATGCTGGCGATCTTCTCGACCCAGCCGAGCTCCGCGCTGGGCGTTCCGATGGCGGTGCCCTACGGCGCCGTCACCGTGGGCTTCGGCCTCGCCGCGCTGCGCCTCGTCCTCGGCCTCGTCGCGCGGGAGCGCTGACCCGTGGTCCTGCTCTTCGGGGCGATGCTGGGACTGCTGATTCTCGGGGTGCCGGTCTTCGCGGCGACGGGGATCGCGGCGCTGGCGTATATCACGCTGAACGGCCTGCCGGCGCTGGTCGTGGTCCAGCAGCTGTTCGACTCGGTTGACAAGTTCCCGCTGCTCGCGGTGCCGTTCTTCATTCTCGCCGGAAACCTGATGAACAGCGCCGGCATCACCGACCGGCTCTACGCCTTCGCGAGCCACGCGGTCGGCCATCTGCATGGCGGCCTCGGGCACGTCAACATCTTCGGCAGTTTCATCTTCTCGGGCATGAGCGGCACGGCGATGGCCGATGCCGCCGGCCTCGGCACCATCGAGCTCAAGGCGATGAAGGACGAGGGTTACGACGACGAGTTCGCGGTCGGCATCACCGCGGCCTCCGCGACACTGGGGCCGATCATCCCGCCGAGCCTGCCGATGATCCTCTACGGGGTGACGACCGGTACGTCGATCGGGGCGCTGTTCATCGCCGGCATCGTGCCGGGCCTGCTGATGGCGATCTTCCTGCATGCCCACGTGGCGCTGGCGGCCAAGGCGCGCGGATACCCGCGCTCCGTGCGCGCGACCTGGGCGCAGCTCGGCCACAGCTTCCTGCGCAGCATTCCCGTGCTGCTCGCCCCGGGAATCATCCTGGGCGGGATCCTGCTCGGAATCTTCACGCCGACGGAGGCCGCCGTGGTCGCCGCCGTCTACACGCTGCTCATCGGCTTCGTCGTGCTGCGCACGTTGACCCCGCTGCAGTTCGTCAAGGAGCTGCGCGGCGCGTTCGAGACCACGGCCGTGGTGATGACGATGACCGCCGGCGCGATCCTGTTCGGCTGGGTCCTCGTCCGCGAGAACTTCGCCGCCCAGTTCGTCGCTTTCATGCTGTCCTTCGCGAGCGAGCCCTGGCAATGCATGCTGGTCCTCAACGTCGCGATGCTCCTGTGCGGCATGTTCATGGATCCGCTGCCGATCCTGCTGATCTTCAGCCCGATCGTCATGCCGGTGCTCGACAGCTTCGGCATCGACCGGGTGCAGTTCGGCGTCGTGATGGTCCTCAACCTGATGATCGGCATGATGACGCCGCCGATCGGCGCGATCTGCTTCGTGCTGTCGCGGCTGTCCGGCCTGCCGCTGGCGCGCACCTTCCGTGCTTGCGTGCCGTTCTACCTGCCGCTCGGGATCGTGCTGCTGCTGATCTCGGTGCTGCCCGCCCTCACGCTCACGCTGCCGAGGCTGCTGCTCAAATGACCGAATGTCGCGTCGCCGCCGCCGACCTCAAGCGCTTCGTCGCCGCCGTCTTCGCGGGGGTCGGCAACGCGCCCGATGCCGCGGAACGCATCGCGCACCACCTCGTCGAATCCAACGTCGCCGGCCACGAGTCCCACGGCGTGATCCGCGTGCCGCTGTACCTCGGCTGGCAGCGCGACGGCATCGTCGTCGCCGGGCCGCGCGGCGACGTGGTGCAGGATGCCGGCGCCGTCGCGCTGATCGACGGGGGATTCGGGTACGGCCAGGTCGTCGGCGAGATGGCCGTGGCGGAAGGCATCCGTCGCGCGCGGGCCCATGGCGTCGGCCTGATCGGGATCAGGCATTGCGGCCATCTCGGGCGGCTCGGCGGCTGGGCCGAGATCGCCGCGGCGGCCGGGCTCGCCTCGGTGCACTTCCTCAATTCGCCGGGCAAGGGCGGGATCCAGGTGGCGCCGTTCGGCGGCCGCGAGCGGCGTCTGCCGCCGAACCCGATGGCGATCGCCGTGCCGCAGCAGGGACGACATCCGCTGCTGCTCGACATCACGGCCTCGGTGATTCCGGAGGGCAAGGTGAAGGTTGCGCTCAACAAGGGCGCGATGTTGCCGGAGGGTGCCGCGATCGATGCGCAAGGGCGACCGACACGGGATCCGCGCGACTACTACGGCCCGCCGCCGGGCGCGCTGCTGCCGAGCGGCGGGCACAAGGGCGCCGGGCTCTGCATGATGATCGACCTGCTGGCCGGCGCCCTGACCGGCGGCGGCGCCGCGGACCCGCGCGTCGAGGGCCGCGGCAACAACCTTCTGTCGCTCTACATCGATCCCGATCGCCTGGCCGGCGGCGGCGCCCTTGCCGCTGCGGCGCGCGATCTATCGGATTGGGTCAACAGCGCCACGCCGATCGATGCCGGCGGCGAGGTGCTGTCGCCGGGCGATTACGAGGCCCGTCAGCGCGCCGATCGCGCGGCGAGGGGCGTGCCGCTCGACGACAAGACCTGGGAGCAGCTGGCCGTCGTCGGTCGCCAGCTTCGGGTCGACGTCCCGCGGCGCCTGTGATTCGACAGCAGGAGAGAGAACGATGACGTCCGCACGCGCCCTCGAGGTCAAGGCCAAGCTCCAGCGCGGGGAGATCGTCTACAGCGCGTGGCTCACCTTCAACGATGTCGGCGTCGCCGAGGTGCTCGCCGGTTCCGGCTTCGACATCATCCTGATCGACACCGAGCACACCTCGATCACGCTCGAGAACCTCCATCACTGCCTCGCGGCGATGAAGGCCTGGGATCCGGTGACGATCGTGCGCGTGCCGGGCCATGATCCTGCCGGCATCAAGCGCGTGCTCGACATCGGCGCCGACGGCGTGATCGGGCCCATGACGATGGATGCCGAGCAGGCGGCACGGCTGGTGGCGTCGTGCAAGTACGCGCCGGCCGGCCGGCGCGGCTTCGGGCCGCGGCGCGCCAGCGACTATTTCCGCGACATGCAGGGCTACATCGCGCGCACCGACCGGGCCACCTTCGTGATCCCGCAGATCGAGCACGTCGAGGCCGCGGACCGCGCACTGGCGATCGCCTCCGTGCCCGGCGTCGATGCGCTGTGTCTCGGGCCGATGGACATGTCGGCGACGGCCGGCCTGCTCGGGCAGCTCGATCATCCGACCATGGTCGCGGCGATGGACAAGGTCTTCGACGCTGCGCGCGCGAAGGGCCTCGCCGTGTGCATGGGCTTCTACCTGCCGCCGGAGCAGCAGCCAAAATGGGTGGCGAAGGGCGCGCGGCTGGTGATCGCGGCCGACGACCTCGCGAACCTGCGCAACGGCGTCAGCGGCGACCTCGCCGAGGCGCGGCGGCTGCTCGCGCGCTGATCACGCGGCGCGGGCGGTCTCGGCGTAATTGAGCTCGAGCGTGAGGCCGTTGGGATCGACCAGGAAGAGCTGCGTGACGCCGCTGCGGGGCACGACGCGCTCCTCGAATTTCGTGCCGGTGCCGCGCAGGTGCTCGCGCATCGCCGGCAGGCCGACGGCCTCGAAGGCGACGTGGTCGAGCGCGCCCGTGCCGTGCTGGCCGGCGCGCGGCGTCTTGTAGTCGCCGCTCACGTCGACGAGGTGCAGGACCGGCGTGTCGCCGACGTAGAGCCAAGCGCCGGGGAATTGGAACGGCGGCCGGTCGCCGTTCTTCATGCCGAGCACGCGGGTGTAGAAGTCGACCGTCTCGGCGAGCTTCACGGTGTGGATGTTGTAGTGCTCGATGCGCTTCAATCCCATGGCGTCCTCCCGATCGTGCCTCAGCCTATCAAACGTCGAGATCGCGGGCGAACTTGGCGTTCTCCTGGATGAACTTCAGCCGCAGCTCGGGCTTCCGGCCCATCAGGCTCTCGACCAGCTTCGCCGTCGGCTTGACCGCGTCGTCGGCGATGCGGACCTGCAGCAGCGTCCGCCGGGCCGGCGCCATGGTCGTCTCCTTGAGCTGCGCGGGCGGCATCTCGCCCAGGCCCTTGAAGCGGCTGATCTCGACCTTGGTCCGGCCCTTGAACGTCGTCGCCATCAGCTCGGCCTTGTGGGCGTCGTCGCGCGCATAGACCACGACGCCGCCGGCCGCGAGGCGATAGAGCGGCGGCAGCGCGAGATAGAGATGCCCCTCGTCGATCAGGCGCGGCATCTCGCGGTAGAAGAACGTCATCAGCAGCGAGGCGATGTGGGCTCCGTCGACGTCGGCATCGGTCATGATGATGACGCGGTCGTAGCGCAGCTTCTCGCCGTCATATCCGTCGCCGGTGCCGCAGCCCAGCGCCTGGATCAGGTCGGCGAGCTCCTGGTTCTGGCGCAGCTTGTCGGCCGATGCGCTGGCGACGTTGAGGATCTTGCCGCGCAGCGGCAGCACGGCCTGCGTGGCGCGGTCGCGGGCCTGCTTGGCCGAACCGCCGGCGCTGTCGCCCTCGACCAGGAAGATCTCGGTGCCTTCCGAGGCGTTGGCCGTGCAGTCCGCGAGCTTGCCGGGCAGGCGCAGCTTGCGGGTGGCCGACTTGCGCTGCATCTCCTTCTCGTTGCGCCGGCGGATGCGGTCCTCGGCGCGCTCGATGATCGTCTCGAGCAGCTGCCTGCCGTTGGCAGCGTCGTCGGCGAGCCAGTGGTCGAAATGGTCCTTGATGACCTGGTCGACGATCCGCTGCGCCTCGGGCATGCCGAGGCGGTCCTTGGTCTGCCCCTGGAACTGCGGATCCTTGATGAACAGCGACAGGAAGACGATCGCGCCGTCGCCGACGTCCTCGGCCGTGATCTGGCCGCTGCGCTTGTTGTTGAGGCGGTCGCCGTAGCTCTTCAGTGCGCGCGACAGCGCCGAGCGCAGGCCGAGCTCGTGGCTGCCGCCCTGCGGCGTGGGCACCGTGTTGACGTAGGAATGGACCTCGCCGCGCTCGTCGCCCGGCCAGGCCACGGCCCATTCGACCTTGCCGAGCCCGTCGGGCAGCTTCTCCTCGCCCGCGAAGGGCTTGGTGGTGACCGCGGGGCGCTTGCCGAGGCTCTCGGCCAGCGAGTCAGCAAGGCCGCCGGGGAAATGCAGGACCGCGCTCGACGGCACCTCGTCGTCCTTCACCAGCGAGGGATCGCAGGACCAGCGCAGCTCGACGCCGCGGAAGAGGAAGGCCTTGGCGCGCGCCATCCGGTAGATCGTCGCGGCCTTGAGCTTCGCGCCCTTGCCGAAGATCTCGGGATCCGGATGGAAACGAACGGTGGTCCCGCGGCGGTTCGGCGTCGTGCCGATCTTCTTCAGCGCGCCCTTCGGCTTGCCGCGGCTGTAGACCTGCTGCCAGATCGTCTTGTCGCGCGCGACCTCGACGACGAGATCGTCCGAAAGCGCGTTGACGACCGAGATGCCGACGCCGTGCAGGCCGCCGGCCGTCGAGTAGACCTTGCTCGAGAACTTGCCGCCCGAATGCAGGGTCGTGAGGATCACCTCGAGCGCCGACTTGTTGCGGAACTTCGGGTGCGGGTCGATCGGGATGCCGCGGCCGTTGTCGCGGATCGTGCAGTAGCCGTCGGTGCCGAGTTCCACCTCGATCCGGTCGGCATGCCCGGCCACCGCCTCGTCCATCGCGTTGTCGAGGACCTCGGCGACGAGATGGTGCAGGGCGCGCTCGTCGGTGCCGCCGACATACATCCCGGGGCGACGCCGGACGGGCTCCAGGCCCTCGAGGACCTCGATGTCCTTGGCCGTGTAGCTGCCGTCCTTGGACCGGGCGCGCTCGCGGTCGGCCGGCTCGCGGTCCTTGGCGGCGGCGGGCTTCGCGCCCTTGGCCTTGGAATCCTTCGACTTGGGCGTGTTTCCGAACAGATCCGCCATGGTGTGCTTCTGCGACTCGCTGTGAGGGGGGCCCAAGCTGCGGCAGTCGACTCGCCGGGATCAAGAGTCACGTCGGGGTACCGGCACGCGCCGCCACGGGCGCGCGGGCGGCTGGGTTGCGGCAGGCGGGCGGCTCGAATGGTCGCTGCCGCCCCGCTGCCCCGCTAGAGTGCCGCGATGCGATCATTCTCGACCGACGCCTCGCCGTGACCGCCGCCCCGCCGACGGGGCCGCGAGGCGCGCTGTGCCTGCGGGCCATCGCGATGCCGGCCGACACCAATCCCAACGGCGACATCTTCGGCGGCTGGCTGCTGTCGCAGATGGATCTCGCGGGCGGCAATCTCGCGGGCCAGCGCGCGCGCGGACGGGTCGCCACGGTTGCGATCACGGCGATGACCTTCCACCTGCCGGTCTTCGTCGGCGACGAGGTCAGTTGCCATTGCGAGATCGCCCGGATCGGGCGGACGTCGATCACCATCCATGTCGAGACCTGGGTCCGCCGCCGCGACGGCGGCGAGGTCGTCAAGGTGACCGAGGGGACCTTCACCTACGTGGCGATCGGGATCGATCGCCGCCCGCGCGCCGTCGAATCGGCATGACGCGTCGTCCGGGCCGCGGCGCGTGACCGCGCCGGCGCCGACCGGGTCGCGCGCAACGTCGCGCGGCATGCTGCTGGCGGTGTTCGCGATCCTGATGTTCGCGGGCATCGATGTCGGCAGCAAGCTGCTGGGCTCGCGCATGCCGGTCATCCAGATCATCTGGCTCCGCTTCGTGTTCTTCATCCCGCTCGCGGTGCTGCTCGCCTATCGGCCGGGCGGCGGCGTGCAGTGGCGCAGCCGGCGGCCGTGGCTCCAGGTCGTCCGCGTCCTGATCCTCGTCGTGGAGATGTGGTTCTTTATCGCCGCCTTCGCCGCGATGCCGCTTGCCGACGTCCACGCCATCGGCGCGATCGCGCCGCTGCTGGTGACCGCGCTTTCGGTGCCGTTCCTTGGCGAGCGCGTCGGATGGCGCCGCTGGGCCGCAGTGGGCGTGGGCTTCCTCGGCATGATGGTCATCCTGCGCCCGGGCTTCACGGCCATCGGGCTGGCGACGATCTACGCCGTGGTCGGCGCGAGCCTCTGGGCCGTCTACCAGATCGTGCTGCGCGTGATCGGCCGCATCGACAGCGCCGAGACGACTGCGCTGTGGACGACGCTGGTGGGTGCGGCCGCGACCTCGCTGGTCGGGCCGGTGTTCTGGACGCCGCCCGACGCCGCGGGCTGGCTGATTCTCGTCGCGGTGACGCTGCTCGGCGGCTTCGGGCACATGGTCTACTCGCGCGCCTTCACCCTGGCGCCGGCATCGACGCTGCAGCCCTTCACCTATCTGCTCCTGGTCTTCGCCACGCTGTTCGGCTGGCTGATCTTCGGCGATCTTCCCGACGTGGTGACGATGATGGGCGCGGCGCTGATCGTCGCGAGCGGCCTCTACACCT
Organism: Alphaproteobacteria bacterium; assembly: GCA_016793165.1. GTDB lineage: Bacteria > Pseudomonadota > Alphaproteobacteria > CACIAM-22H2 > CACIAM-22H2 > CAIOSQ01. Next base: position 129,535 of record JAEULA010000065.1, read on the forward strand.
TCCACCGCGAACGCGTGCGCGCGGCCCAGCGCGGCGGCTGAGGCCGAAAGGCCGTTTCAGCGCGATGGCCGGCGCCGTCGGATCGGTGCCAGCGCGCGCACCATCTGGCGGCGTTCCGGCCGCTCGTGCCCGCCGTCCTCGTCGTCGCGGTCCGGCGTGCCGGCGAGCATGAAGATCGCCGATCCCATCGCCAGGCTGCCGAAGGTGACGACGAAGCCGAAGCAAAGCAGGCCGACGGCGATCCAACCGGCGCCCGCGCCGCCGGCGACCAGGGATCCGATGCCGGCCACGTCGAACCAAACGATGGCGATCGCGCCGGCGAGTCCGATCCCGGCGCCGACCAGGCAATGGCCGAGCAGGAAGCGCAGGAACTCCGGCAGGACGGTTCGACGTTCGGGCGTCATGGCGATCCGGGCCTTTGCCGAGACGTGACGATGGAGAGTTTGGACTGCGGGACGCGGCGCCGGGTCAAGGCGCGAAACGTCACGCTACCGTCTCAGCGTACGATGCGCGGGGGCGTCAGCGGGATGCTCTTCGTGTGATACTCGTAGAACAGGTGGCGGGCGCGGGCGGTGCGGCGCAACACCAGCGTGAGCCTGCCGTCGCGCGGCTGGCCTTCGAGCCAGCGGTAGAAGTCGCCGGGATCGGAGAAGCTGCGACCATTGATCGAGTGGATCAGGTCGCCGGCCTGGATTCCGGCCAGCGCCGCCGTCGACGACTGGTCGACGGAGTGGATAACCAGCAGGTTTTCGGGGTTGATCTCGAAGGCGTCGGGCTCGCCCGATGGCGCGACGATCAGCCCCGAGACCCGCACGCCGGTGCGGTCCGTCACCTGGGGCTGGCGCGCGACGGCGGTCTCGACCACCACGCTGGCGCCGTCGCGCTCGAGTTCGAAGCGCACGCTGTCGGGGCCGCCGCGCAGGCGGTTCAAGAGCCGCGTGAGATTCGTGATGTCGCGATCTCCGTTCACCGCGACGATCCGGTCTCCCGGCCTGAAGAGCTCGGCCCAAGGGCCGGGCTTGGCGCGCGCCACGATCAGCGCTTCCTCGTTGGTGTCGTCGCTGGCGAAGAGCAACGGGATCTCGGGCGGCGACGGGTCGCGGCCGGCGGCGAGCAGCGCCAGCAGTCGGCAGACATGGGCCACCGGCACGGCGAAGTTGAGGCCCTCGCTGGTCTGGCGGGACATCGTCGCCGCGTTCACGCCCAGCACGCGTCCGGAGGCGAGATCGATGAGCGGCCCGCCCGAGTTTCCCGGATTGAGCGCGGCGTCGGTCTGGACGAACTCGAAGCCGAAGCGGAAGCGCACGCCCGACAGGATGCCGCGCGTGGCCGTGAAATTCAGGCCCCAGGGATGCCCGAAGGCGCCGACGCTGCGGCCGGGCGGCAACGGGTCCTCGCATCCGAGCTCGGCCGTCCGCGCCTCTTTGGGGACGGCGCCGCTATCGATCTCCACGATCGCGAGGTCGAGATGCGGGTCGACGTAATGGCGGCGGCCGGCGACGAAGGGACGGTCCTTGAATGCGATCTCGACACGCGCCGGCGAGCGCTTGGCCACGTGGGCGTTGGTGACGATCCAGCCGCGCTGGAGATCGACGAGGAAGCCGCTGCCGGTGCTGGCGCCGCGGCCATCGCCGATGAACGGAGTCTCGACGGCGACGCGTACGCGCACGGTGTAGCGCGTGGCCTCGGCGAAGAGTCGCTCGGCCGCCGCGTTGACCCCGTCGGCGGCGGCGGTCGCCTGGGCCCGGGCATCGGCCGCTGCCGTGCCCAGGAGCGCTGCGCAAACGAAGGCGGCGGCGAGACGGTCGGACGGGCGCGAGATGGCGGCTCTCCCTCGGGCGTGGGCTGCGATCGGCCACTCTATCGCGACGCCGGCGATGGGGTCAGGCGCTTATCGGACGAGCCGCAGATTGCTGAGGGCCGAGCCGATCTCGCGGAATACGGTGCGTAGCGCCGTGGGGTCCGCCGTCTGGTAGAAATAGGTGGGGCCGCTCGCGCAGCCGTTCTGGTTGAAGGTGTTGAGGACCGATGCCGGCGGGTTGGCGTAGAGCAGCACGACGAAGATCTTGATCCCGCGGGCCTTGATCGCGTTGCAGACCTCGACGGTGCGCGCATTGAGTTCCGTGACCGGGGTCGATCCGAGGGGCCTCGCCGACCAGTCGCCATAGGCGTTCGAGCAGCACGACTGGACCGAGTTCGCCGTGCCGTCGCCCATCTCGTTCTGGCCGTCGGTGAAGAGCACCAGGACCTTGTCGACCAGCGTCCCGTAGTCCACCGGCGCTCCGGTGGGCGTGAAGGTCGAGGTCAGAGCGTTCCCGTTGAAGGCGTTCCAGGTGCCGCCGGCCCACCAGCTGCGCCAGCTCGGGCTGAGCAGTCGCCAGCCCCAGGCGAATCCGACGGACACGGCCGTGCCGTTCGTGGCGCCGACGGCGAGGGCGCTGATGTGCTGCTTGGCCATGTTCTTGTAGGGCTGCAGCGGCAGGATCGGGAAGCCGCAACCCTTGTTCGGGCCGGCCTGGTTGCCCGCGCCCCACCCGACACGCTCGCGGTTGATCGTCCTGTTCGCGGCGTTGCCGCCGGTGTTCATCCAGGTCTCGCTGGTCGACGTTGCGGTGTAGACGTTGGGCCCCGTGTACGTGACCCCGCCCCACACCACCGTCGCCGCCGACGGGGGCCATCGATACGGATCGAACGCCGATGTCGTCGGCGTCGCGTCGGCGGAGGCCTCCTCGAAGGGATAGGGACGGGCCTTCACGCAGCCCTTCCAATAGGTCGGGCTCCAGGTAATCGCCGAGATCTTCGTGGGATCGACGATCGTCGGCATCGCCGAGGCGCTGCGGCCTCGATCGGGCATGACGTTGACGGTCGCGACGAAGGGAACGATGCCGACGAGCAGCGTGTACTGCGTCGGGCACGCATTCGAGCCGCCGCCGCTGTTGCCGTTGCCCGAGTTGCCGGAGTTGGCGCCGCCGCCGCCGAGGTTGCCGCCGCCCGGAGGGCAAACCTGCTTGCTGCGCTCGTTGTTCGACGCGCCGAACACGATGTCGAGAAGGTCGTTCGCACCGGACTTCAGGTTGGTCAGGCGCGAGCTGCTCGACATCGAGTTCGTGGTGTCCAGCGCGAGCACGAGCTCCATGCCGCGCGAATAGCGCTCGGTCAGCGCGCTGACCGAGACGCGCAGCTTGTTGAACCCGATGAGTCGGCCGAACACCATCGGCACGTCGGCCGCGGCGCCGACATCGACCCTGTCGTTGCCGGGCGCCACGATCGTGACCGTCGGGCCGCCGTTGATCAGCGACGCGTCGGCGAGGCCGTCGTGGTAGTTGGCGAAGAAGTAGCGCCGTGCGTCCGCTTCGACGGTCGAGGCGTTCAGCGGATAGCTGACCAGCACGCGGGCGCCGGCCAGCGATGCCGCGTCGACGGCGCGCTGCAGTTCGCTCCGCACGGCCGAGGCGCGCGTGTAGTCGACCGCGAGGCCGACCGCGATCATCAGGGGGATCGTCGCGACGGCGGTGATCGTGGCCAGGTTGCCGCGACGGGAGAAGGGTTGACGCAACGCTGCACCTCGCGAGAACGGTCGCGCCGCCGCGGCGTCGAGGGCGGATCCCGCATTGCGGGCTCGACGACGTGAAGGTGCGACGTTTCCTCGTTAGGCCAGGCGCGGTTAAGGCTCGGTAAGGAGAGGCGATCAAATCGGCCGGGAGCCGGCGTGATTAACGTCCTGTTCGTCTTGATGCGCGACCACGCGTCTGGCGGCGCGGCGCGCGGCGACGTCGCCTGAAACGCGAAGGGCCTGAAACGCGAAGGGCCGCCGGTCCTGCGACCGGCGGCCCCTGCTTGCCGATGCGGGATCGGCGATGCGCGCGTCAGACCGAGTAGTACATCGCGTACTCGATCGGGTGCGGCGTGTGCTCGAAGTTGTAGACCTCTTCCCACTTCAGCTCCATGTACGAGCTGATCATGTCCTGCGTGAAGACGTCGCCCGCGAGCAGGAACTTGTGGTCCTTCTCGAGGTTCTCGAGCGCCTCGCGCAGGCTTCCGCAGACCTGCGGCACCTGCTTCAGCTCCTCCGGCGGGAGGTCGTAGAGGTTCTTGTCCATCGGGTCGCCCGGATGGATCTTGTTCTTGATGCCGTCCAGGCCGGCCATCATCATCGCCGCGAAGCCGAGATACGGGTTCGCGCCCGGATCCGGGAAGCGCACCTCGACGCGCTTGCCCTTCGGCGAGGCGACGAACGGGATGCGGCAGGACGCGGAGCGGTTGCGCGCCGAGTAGGCGAGCAGCACCGGCGCCTCGAAGCCCGGGATCAGACGCTTGTAGGAGTTGGTCAGCGGGTTCGTGAAGGCGTTGATCGCCTTCGCGTGCTTGATGATGCCGCCGATGTAGTAGAGCGCCGTCTCGGACAGGTCGGCATAGCCGTTGCCCGCGAAGAGCGGCTTACCGCCCTTCCAGATCGACTGGTGCACGTGCATGCCCGAGCCGTTGTCGCCCTTGATCGGCTTCGGCATGAAGGTCGCCGTCTTGCCGTACTGGTGGGCGACGTTGTGCACGACGTACTTGTAGATCTGCACGCCGTCGGCCGCCTTCACGAGGGTCGAGTAGACGTTGCCGAGCTCGTGCTGCGACGGCGCCACCTCGTGGTGATGCTTCTCGATCGAGAGGCCCATGTCCTTCATGACCGTCAGCATCTCGGCGCGCAGGTCCGAGGCACCGTCGACGGGCGGGACCGGGAAGTAGCCGCCCTTGATCGGCGGACGGTGGCCCATGTTGCCGTCCGGATACTTCTTGTCCGTGACGTACGGGCCCTCGTCGCTGTCGATCGTGTGCATGACGGTGTTCATGCCGATCTTCCAGCGCACGTCGTCGAACACGAAGAACTCGATCTCGGGTCCGAAATAGGCGGTGTCGCCGACGCCGGACGACGCGAGGAAGGCCTCGGCCTTCTTGGCGATCGAGCGCGGGTCGCGCGTGTAGGGCTGGCCGGTGCCGGGCTCGTAGACGTCGCAGACGAGAATCAGCGAGGCCTGCGCCGCGAACGGATCGATCACCGCGCTCTTCGGGTCGGGGATGAGGGTCATGTCGGACTCGTTGATCGCCTTCCAGCCGGCGATCGACGAGCCGTCGAACATCAGGCCCTCCTCGAACACGTCCTCGTTGATCGTCTCCACGGCGTGGGCGAGGTGCTGCCACTTGCCGCGCGGATCCGTGAAGCGGAGATCGACGTACTTGATGTCCTTCTCCTTGATCAGCTGCAGCACTTTCTTGACGTCGGCGTTGGCCATTTTCCTGTCCTCTGCTTGGGTTCCCTGAGCGGTATGCGCTGGGTCGGGTGAACGGATGTCGGAGGTCCGTGGCGCCGTCACCCTCCCGGCGGTCGAACCGAACGGCCCCGGCGCGGTCGTCGCGTCGGGACGTGATGCGGCGGTTACACGGCCTCGGAGCCGCGCTCGCCGGTGCGGATGCGGATCGCCTCCTCGACATTGGTGACGAAGATCTTCCCGTCGCCGATCCGGCCGGTATGGGCGGCCTTCTGGATGGCTTCGATGGCGCGCTCGACGAGCGCGTCCTCGATGACGACCTCGATCTTCACCTTGGGCAGGAAGTCGACGACGTATTCGGCGCCGCGATAGAGTTCGGTGTGGCCCTTCTGGCGGCCGAACCCCTTGGCCTCGGTGACGGTGATCCCCTTCAGGCCGATCTCGTGAAGGGCGTCCTTCACCTCGTCGAGCTTGAAGGGCTTGATGATCGCCTCGATCTTTTTCATCCCGTGACCGTCCATTTCGCGTCGTCCCGCCGTGCCTGGGGCGCCCCCGGCGGTGCGAGCCGCCTCGGGCATCGTGCTAGCAGGGCCCGTGCCAACTCCGCGCGCGGCGGGAAATACGGAGTCTGCGGGCTCTCGGCCGGCCTGCCGCCGCGCCCAGGAGCGGAGCCCCGGGGCGCGGCGATCAAGTGCTCAAGGATTAGGCTTTCTTCTGCCCATTCGGAAGGCGGTCGACCAGGAGCTTGCCGATGCGCCGCATCGCCTCCTCGATGTTTTCGACCGAGTTCGCATAGGAGAACCGCAGATAGCCCTCGCCGAAGGCACCGAAGGCGGTGCCCGAAAGCGCGGCGACCCCCGCCTCGTTGAGCATCGCGTCCTGGAGATCACGGCTGGACAGGCCCGTGCCGCCGACGTTCGGGAAGGCGTAGAAGGCGCCTCCCGGCTCGACGCAGGTCACGCCCGGAAGCTGGTTCAGGGCGCGCACGATCACCTTGCGGCGCGCAGCGAAGGCCTCGACCATCTTGTGGGCGGAATCCTGCGGCCCCTCGAGCGCGGCAATGCCGGCGAACTGCGCTGAGGCATTCACGCAGGAGTGGCAGTTGATCGCCAGGCGCTCGGCCTGCGCGTAGATCTTCTCGGGCCACACCGAATAGCCGAGGCGCCAGCCGGTCATCGCGTAGGTCTTCGACCAGCCGTCGAGCAGGATCAGCCGATCGCGCAGGCTCGGATAGGTGAGCAGCGAGACGTGTTCGCGGCCGTCGTAAAGCATCTGGCCGTAGATCTCGTCCGACATCACGGCGACCTGCGGGTGCCTCTCGAGACCCTTCACCAGCTTGTCGAACTCGGCGCGCGGCACGGTGCCGCCGGTCGGGTTGGCCGGCGAATTGACGATCAGCAGCCGGGTCCGCGGGGTGATCAGCGACAGGACCTCGTCGGCGTCGAAGGCGAAGCCCTTCGCCTCCTTCAGCGGCATCGGCACGGGCGTTGCGCCCGAGAACTTGATGACGCTCTCGTAGATCGGGAATCCGGGGTTCGGATAGATGATCTCGGCGCCGGGCTCACCGAACATGATGATGGCGAAGAACATCGTCACCTTGCCGCCGGGAACGATCAGCACCCGATCCGGCGACACCTCGACCTTGAGGCGGCGATGCAGGTCCTTCGCGACCGCCTCGCGCAGCGGCAGGATGCCATTCGCCGGCGTGTAGCCGTGGTGGCCGTCGCGCAGCGCCTTGATCGCCGCCTCGACGATGTGCTCGGGCGTGCGGAAATCCGGCTGGCCGATGCCGAGATTGATGATCGACTTGCCCTTGGCTTCCAGCGCCTTGGCGCGCGCCAGCACTTCGAAGGCGGTTTCGGTGCCGAGCGCATTCATGCGGGCGGCGAGGGACAGCGACATCGGGCGACCTCCATCGGGGCTGGGTCGGTGAAAAGGCGGCGCACTATACCGGGCGCTCCCCGAGGGCCAAGCGGGCGTTGCCGGCCGGGTCGCCGGCGCCGCGCAAGCGGCCCGCCGCGCGCTTCGTGTCATCTTGACCCCTCCGGGCCGACGGCGTAAGTGAGCCGCCGTCTCGGTGGCGACCGTAGCTCAGCTGGTAGAGCACCGGTTTGTGGTACCGGTTGTCGCGGGTTCGAGCCCCGTCGGTCGCCCCAACTTCCTCTGCCGCAATCGTCCCGTCGCGCCCGTCACGGCGCCGGCGCGCGCAGTCGCATGTGTCAGGCCGCACCGGCGAAGTAGCTGGTTGCCCACTTGAACAGGGCCAGCCCGTGGCGCTCGGCCGTGCGCAGGTCGTCGTGCCGCGTTCCGACCAGGAAGACCGCCGCCGGCGGCAGGCTGAACTCGGCGAGAAACGCCCCGAGCACCGTGTCGAGCGCCGCCGACGCTTCGAGACGATCGACCCGATCGACGGCGGCGCGCAGATCCTCCGGAAGATTTCCGGCCCCGGGGCCGCGCAGGCAGACGAGGGTGCGCGCCGAGCCCAGCCGGGCGATCCGGTCGCATGCGATCGGGTCGGCGAATGTCCGCGCGTCGTCGATGACGACGACGGCGGCGGTGAGGCGCTGGCCGCGATCCATGAGCACCGCCGTGAATTCGCGGTAGGAGAGTCCCAACGCTTCGGCCTGGCGAAGCCGCGCCAACGCGATCTCGCGCGGTGGTGTCTTCCAGGCGCGCTGGCTCGCGCGGCGCCAGGCCCAGGCGAGCCCCGACCCGTCGAGGGGCGGGCCCCCGTTGTGGCCGAGACCCGGCCCGCGCGCTTCGCTGGGCACGAGGCTCACGAGCGCGCGCCGACGCGGCGGCCCGACGGTCATGTGCGCCGTCGCGGCCCCGGCTTCGCCCGTGCGCGACCGGAGGTCGCGTCGGGCGCGGCGGCGAGGCGGGCCAGCACCACGAGATAGCGGGCGGCGCGCCGGCCGGGATTGCGGAACCAGCTGTCGGCCGCGTGGGCGACGAACAGGCAGTCGCCGGGGCCGAGGCGATGGACCTCGCCGCCGTTTCCGAACTCGAGGTCGCCGTCGAGCACCAGCACGTGCTGATCGATGCCGCGATAGGCGGCCGCCGGATAGGCGACGCGTGCGCCGGCCGGCAGCGTCACGTCGACGATGTCCTGCACCGAGCCGGTGTTCGGCGGCGACACCGCGCGGCGGACATATCCGGTCGCGGGATCCCGCCAGACCGTCTGGTCGTCGCGCCGTGCGATCGGCGACGGGACGGCGTCGACGTCGGCGAACAGGGTCGAAAGGGTGATGTCCAGGCCGCCGCAGAGGCGGCCGAGCAGCGCGGCTGTCGGGCTGCTCTCGCCGCGCTCGATCCGCGAGATCATCGCGCGGCTCACGCCCGAGCGCTCGGCGAGCGCGTCGAGGGTCAGCTGGCGCGCATCGCGCTCCTGGCGAAGGCGACGGGCGATCCGGGCGTCGAGATCGGGCGGCGCGGAGCGGACTCGCTTCACGGGCTCTCTCTTTTCATGGAATGATGTCCACTATAGAAGACAGGACCAGCCGCCGCCAATCCCGGGAGACCGCAGCCATGCGCGACAAGCCGCCCGTTCCCCCTGCCGACGCCGGGCCGGACCTCGCTCGCCCCTCGATCGCCGCGCAGGCCCTCGGCTGGATCGAACCGACGACCCGCGCGATCGTGCCGCCGATCCATGTCGCCGCGACCTTCCTGCGCGACGAGGACAACCAGTACCGGTCCGGCCGCGTCTATGGGCGCGCGGACAATCCGAGCTTCGACCAGGTCGAGGCGACCCTTGCGGCGCTCGAGGGCGGCACGAAGGCGATGCTCTTCGCCTCCGGCATGGCGGCGGCGACGGCGTGTTTCATGGCGCTGCAGCCCGGCGACCACGTGGTGGCGCCGCGGGTGATGTACTGGTCGCTGCGCGACTGGCTGCTCGGCTTCGCGACGCGCTGGGGACTGCATGTCACCTTCGTCGACGCCGGGGACATCGACGCGATCGCCGCGGGCGTGCAGGCCGGCCGCACCAAGCTGATCTGGCTGGAGACGCCGGCAAATCCGCTCTGGCACGTCAGCGACATCGCGGCCGCCGCGGAGATCGCCCATCGCGCCGGCGCCCGGCTGGCGGTCGATTCGACCGTCGCCGCCGCCGTCTTCACCAGGCCGCTCGAGCTGGGCGCCGACATCGTGATGCACGCCGCCACCAAGTACCTGAACGGGCATTCCGACCTCATCGCGGGCGCACTCGTGACGGCGAGCGTCGATCCCTACTGGGAGCGGCTGGTCGCCGTGCGCAAGCAGCTCGGCGCGGTCCTCGGCGCCTTCGAGGCATGGCTGCTGCTGCGCGGGATGCGCACGCTCTATCCGCGCGTGACCTGGGCCGCGCGCTCGGCGCAGGCACTGGCCGATCGCCTCGTCGCGCATCCGATGATCGAGGAGGTTCTCTATCCGGGGCTGCCGGGATTCCGCGGTCATGCCATCGCCGCGCGCCAGATGCACGGCGGCTTCGGCGGCATGCTGTCGGTGCGCGTGAAGGGCGGCGAGGCGGCCGCGATCGCCGCGGCCGCACGCGTGCGCTTGTGGAAGCGCGCGACGTCGCTGGGCGGCGTCGAGAGCCTCGTCGAGCACCGGGCGAGCATCGAGGGTGTCGGCTCGCCCTGCCCGACGGATCTGCTGCGCCTGTCGGTGGGCGTCGAGGATCCGGACGACCTCTATCGCGACCTCGACCGTGCATTGACCCGCGCGAACCAGGATTGACGGCCGCGGCCGGATCGGCGCCGTGATCGTCGAGGCCCTGGCGCATCTGACGACGCGTGCGGCACCCGGTGCCAGGCGCGCCGGGCTCGTCTACGGCCAGGCGGCGCTGCTCGGCCGCTGGCTGCGCCATCGCAAGGCCTGGACGCCGCATCTGGCGAACTGCCGACGCGTGATCGCCGCCGCCGCCGCGCGGACGGCGCGGCGCGACTGCGTCGTCGTCCTCGGCTCCGGCGCTCTGCTCGACATCCCGTTGACAGAGCTCGCCGGCCTGTTCGCCCGCGTCGTCCTCGTCGACGCCGCGCATCCGCTGCACGCCCGCGTCCTCGCCCGGCGTCTGGGCGGCGTCGAGGTCCGCGCCGAGAGCCTCGTCGATCTCGAGGGCCCCGTGCCGCGCTACCGGCCCTGGCGGCCGCATGCGCCGGTGCCCGATCTCGTGGTCGCCTCGATGGTCGTCTCGCAGCTGCCGCTCGTGCGCGACCGCGACGACGCGGGCGCGCCGTCCTGGCGATCCGACCTGGTTGCCGCGGCGGTCGCCGAGATCTGGAACGGCCCGGGTGCGGCCTGCGTCATCACGGAGACGCGGCGGGTGCATCGCGCGCGCGACGGCCGGGTCGTGGCGCAGGCCGACCCGCTGTTCGGGGTCGCGCCGCCGCCGGCCGACGAGACGTGGCGCTGGACGATGGCGCCGGCGGGCGAGATCGGCCCGGAAGCCGTCGAGCTCGATGTCGCCGCCAGCTGGCGGCCCGTCTAGACCGCCATCGCCCGGCCGGCCTCGATCGACCGCACCATCGCGTCGAGCACGTCCATCGCGGCGATGCCGTCGGCGATCGTCGGGGCGTCCTCGCGCGGCTTGCCGGCGAGCACGTCGAGCCAGCAGCCGAGCAGCGCGTGGTAGCCCTTGTGGTCCTCGTTGGCGGCGACGGTGAGGTTGGGCTCCCAGACCATCGCGTCGGAGCCGTCGGCGAGGGTGGCGGCGGGATCGTCGACCTTGAAGCTGGAGGCGCGGTACAGCCGCACCTCGTGCACGTTGCGCACCTCGACGCGCTCGTGGTCGCCCATGACCTGCCACCATTCCATCGGCGTGGCGCGGCTCTGGTTCGTGCCCATCACCAGCGTTCCGAGCTCGCCGCCGGCGAAGGCGAAGTCGAGATGCAGCATCAGCTTCCCCGGCGCGATCAGGTGCTTGCGCGCATGGAGCCGCACAGGCCTGCCCATCAGATGCGGGACGAGGTCGAGGTAGTGCACGCAGTGGTGCAAGTAGAAGCCCGTATAGTCGGGATCGCCGACGAAGTAGGTCGGCGCCGTCATGTACTGGCCGAGGAAGCTCGCGCGGCAGCCGAAGCCGCGCGCGAGGTTGATCGCGACGCGGTTGGCGGTGCTGAAGCGCTTCATGAATCCGACGATCACCGGTCGGCCGGCGCGCTTCGCCGCGTCGGCGATGGCGCGCGCGTCGTGGCCGTTGCGACCGGGCGGCTTCTCCATGAAGACGGGCAGGCCGCGGGCAAGCGCCGCGATCGCGAAGTCGCGATGCTGATCGGGGCCGACCGCCATGCCGACGCCATCGAGGCCGCCGGCGGCGAGCATCGCCTCGGCCGTCGCGAAGCGCCGCGATTCGGGGACGCCGTAGCGATGTCCGATCTGGGCGAGCTTCGCGGCATCCACGTCGCAGAGCGCGGCCAGAGTCACGGGGTAGCGGGTGAGCTGCGGCAGCAGCATCTCGCCCGCGTGGCGGCCGCAGCCGATCCAGCCGATCTTCATCGCGTCCTCCATGCGGCGTCGAGGGTCGCGCGCAGGAATGCCGCGCTCGCCGACAGCTCGGCGTCGTAGTCGCGCGCCGGGGCGCGCCATTGCGCCAGCGGCACGCCGGGCCGCTCGTCGTCGCGACGGAACGGCTCGAGCGTGATCGGGCCGCGGTAGCCGATATGCGCCAGCGCCTTGGCCACCGCGGGCCAATCGATGTGGCCGGAGCCCACGAAGCCGCGGTCGTTCTCGTTCGCCTGGAAATGAACCAGACGATCGCCGGCCCGCCGAAGCGCGGCCGCGATGTCCGGGTCCTCCATGTTCATGTGGAAGGTGTCGAGCATCACACCGAGGGCCGGCGAATCCACGGCTTCGACGATGGCGAGGCCGTGGCGCGTGGTGTTTGCGATGTCCGTCTCGAAGCGGTTGAGCGGTTCGAGGCCGAACACCACCCCCCGGCTCGCCGCGTAGCCGGCGGCATCCTTCAGGCCGGCGACGATGCGCTCGATGCGCGCCGCGCGCGTCGGCTCGTCGACGGGCGCGGGCGGGCGACCGGCGAACACGAGCGGCGCGCCGTAGAGGGGCCCCCCGACCAGCGTCGCGCCGAGCTCGACGGCCACGTCGACGCAACGCTTCAGGTACGCGATGCCCGCGCGATGCGCCGGGGCGTCCGCCGAGGCGAGGTCGCGCTGCAGGTTCACGCGCGCGGCCAGCGCGACGCCGAGGCCGGCCTCGCTCAGCGCGGCCCGGGTCCGCGCCAGGTCGAGCTCGCCCTCCTCGGGCACGAGCAGCTCGACGAAATCCATGCCGGCCGCCTTCATGCGCGGGAACAGCGAGAGATGCGCCGGCCCGAAGGGACGGGCGTAGAACATGGAGATGATGCCGACGGCGTTGGGTGCCTTCATGGCGTTCCGGTCCGAGCGAAGGGAAGGGTGTCGAGGGCGGCGCCGGCGTCAGCCGGCGAGCTTCGTGCGCAGGAAGCGGCCGGCGCGCTCCAGGGCGGTAACGGCGGCGGGTTCCTCGCGCGTCTGCTGGAGGAAGCCGTGCAGCACGCCTGGCACGATGTCGAGCTCGCAGGCGGTGCCGGCGTGGGCAAGGCGCATCGCCAGCAACAGCGTGTCGTCCAGCAGCGGATCGAGGCCCGCGGCATTGAGGAACAGCGGCGGCAGCCCCGCGAAGTCTGCGTGCAAAGGGGCGGCCAGCGCGGTCGTCGTCTCCGGCAGGGCGCCGAGATAGTTGCGCCAGTACCAGCGCATGCGCGCGGTCGAGAGGCCGTAGCTGCCGTCCCCGAAGCGGCGGTGGCTCGCCGTGTCGAACAGCGGCGCGAAGCAGCCGTAGAACAGCGCTGCCGTCGCGGGCGACCAGCGATGCCGGTCACGCGATGCGATCAGGACCGCGAGTGCGATGTTCGCGCCAGCGGAGTCGCCGGCGAGCGCCACCGTCGACGGCTCCAGACCCTCCGCGGGTCCCGCCCGCACCAGCCAGTCGAGCGCGGCAAGGGTGTCGTCGAGCGCCGCGGGGAACGGGTGCTCGGGGGCGAGGCGGTAGTCGATCCCCAGGACGCAGGCGTCGCTCTCTGTCGCCAGCACGCGCATGCAGCGGTCGTGCGTGTCGACGTCGCCGAACGTCCATCCGCCGCCGTGCACATAGACGACGACGGGAAGCCGCGCGTCCGCCCGCGGGCGGAACAGGCGCGCGCGCATCGGGCCGGTGGCGCCGCGCACCGAAAGGTCGCGGACGTCCGTCACCGGAGGCGGCTGCTCGTTCCACATCTGGTTGGACTGGATGAACGCCCGGCGACCCTCGGCGATCGGCATCGTCGCGTAGTCGATCGGGGCGGCGGCGCGCATGCGTGCCAGGATCGCCGCCGTCGCCGGCGTCACGTAGGGAGCGGAGCCATTCGACGGGATCATCCTCGCCAATCCTGCTGAAGCGCCGGCCGGGCGGCCGGTTCGATGTGGAGCGACGATGGAGTCTCGGTCGCGGGGGCGCGAGCCTGCGTCGGGACGATGCGCGGTGTAAAGCCGGGCCTCCGCTTGTCAGGGGCGCATTCGCTACACTATAACACCCGTGTCTCCACCCCAGATCCGGTCGCGCCCTTGTCACCTGGTCACGCCCACACCGCCGTCCGCTCGTCCGTCGCCGTCGACGCCGCGGGCCTGCGCTCGGCGCTCGCCGCGCCGGCGGCGCTGCGGCTCGCCGTGGTGCTTGGTGTTGCGGCGCTCCTGTGGGCGGCGGTCTGGTGGGCGCTGCGTCCATGATCCGGCTCGAGGACCTCACGCTGGCCTATGACCGGCGGCCGGCCGTCCATCATCTGTCCGGCGCCTTCGATACCGGGTCGATGACGGCGGTCGTCGGCCCCAACGGCGCCGGCAAGTCGACGCTGCTGAAGGCGCTTGCCGGCTCGCTGCGTCCCGCCGAAGGCCGGCTCGAACTCGGCGGACTCGCCGCCCGCGACATCGCCTACCTGCCGCAGCAATCGGCGATCGATCGCAGCTTCCCGATCGGCGTCCTCGACACCGTCCTGCTCGGCGACTGGGCGCGCAGCGGCCTGTTCGGCGGCGTCGACGCCGCCGTGCGCGCCCGCGCGACCGCGGCGATCGCGGCGGTCGGCCTCGCCGGGTTCGAACGCCGGTTGATCGGTACGCTGTCCGCCGGTCAATTCCAGCGCGTGCTGTTCGCGCGCCTGCTGCTACAGGACGCCAAGGTCGTGCTTCTCGACGAGCCCTTCGCGGCGATCGACCAGTCGACGACGGCCGATCTCCTGGCCGTCGTCCGTCGCTGGCATGACGAGCGCCGCACGATCGTCGCGGTGCTCCACGACTTCGAGCAGGTCCGCGCCCATTTCCCGCAGACGCTCTATCTCGCGCGCGAGGCGATCGGCTGGGGCCCGACCGGCAGCGTCATCACGCCCGCGAACCAGCTGCGCGCCCGCGCGATGGCCGAGGCCTGGCTGCCCTCGGCCGAAGCCTGCCATCGCGGCGCGGCCTGAGCCGACCGGAATCGCCCGATGCTGTTCGACGCCTTCATCGCGCCGTTCCTCGAATTCGCCTTCATGCGCCGGGCGCTCGTGGCGGCGCTCGCGCTGGCGCTGGGATGCGCGCCGGTCGGCGTCTTCCTGATCCTGCGGCGGATGAGCCTGATCGGCGACGCGATGAGTCACGCGATCCTGCCCGGCGCGGCGATCGGCTATCTGCTCGCCGGCCTGTCGATCCCGGCGATGGCGCTCGGCGGCGTCGCGGCGGGCCTGCTCACCGCAATCGCGGCGGTGTTCGCGTCGCGGCTGACCGTGCTGCGGGAGGACGCGACCTTCGCGGCCTTCTACCTGATCTCGCTGGCGGCCGGCGTCCTGATCGTTTCGATGCACGGTTCCAACATCGATCTCATGCACGTGCTGTTCGGGTCGGTCCTGGGGGTCGACGACACGGCACTGATCATCGTCGCCGCGATCGCGACCGTGTCCATGGCCACCATCGCGGTGCTGTTCCGGCCGCTGGTCGTGGAATGCTTCGACCCCGAGTTCCTGCGCGCCGTCGGCGGCCCCAGCGCGCGCATCCACGCCGTGTTCGTGGTCCTCGTGGTCGTCAACCTGGTGGCCTCGTTCCAGGCCTTGGGCACGCTGATGGCCGTCGGCCTGATGATGCTGCCCGCGGCGGCGGCGCGCTTCTGGACCCGCGGGGTGGCGCCGTTGATCGCGCTCGCGGTCGCATTGGCGCTCGCAAGCGGGTATCTCGGCCTCGTCCTCTCCTTTGCCTTCGACCTGCCGTCGGGGCCGGCGATCGTCCTCACCGCCGGCGCGATCTATGTCGCGTCGCTGCTCGGCGGCCTCGAGGGCGGGCTCGCCTCGCGGCTGGTGCCGCGTCGCCATCTCGAAGCCTGAGCACCGACCGGAGGGTCCGATGAAGCGTCGCGTCCTGCTCGCCGCCGCCGGCATCCTCGCGACCCTGCCGCGCGCCCGCGCACAGACCGCGGCGCCGACGAGGATTACGGTCGTCGCGAGCTTCTCGATCCTCGGCGACTTCGTGCGCGAGATCGCCGGCGACGCGGTCGACCTGAAGACGCTCGTGGGCCCGGACCAGGACGCCCATGTCTTCGAGCCGAGCCCGGCGGATGCCAGGACCCTCGCCGGGGCGAAGGTCGTGGTGGTCAACGGGCTCGGGTTCGAGGGCTGGCTCGAGCGGCTGGTCAAGGCGTCCGGCTTCGCCGGTGTTCGCGTCGTTGCCAGCGAGGGGATAAAGACGCTGCGCGCGGCATCGCGCGGCGACCCCGGCCATGGCGGCGGCCATGGCCATAGCCATCGCGCCGCGGGCAGCGACCCGCATGTCTGGCAGGACCCGAGGCGCGCGCAGGCGATGGTGCGGAACATCGCGCGCGGCCTCGCCGCCGCGGACCCGGCGCGCGCCGCGATCTACGAAGCCAATGCCCGCGCCTATGCCGAGCGGCTTGCGGCCCTCGAGGCCGCGATCGCGCAGGATCTCGCCGCCGTGCCGCCCGAGCGCCGCCGGATCGTCACGAGCCACGACGCGTTCGCGTATTTCGAGGACCGGTTCAAGATCGATTTCCGCGCGCCGCGCGGCGTCAGCACCGAGACCGAGCCCTCGGCCGCCGACATCGCGCGGCTCATCCGCGAGATCCGGCGGGAGAAGGTCAAGGTCGTGTTCCTCGAGAACATCAGCGACCCGCGCATGATCGAGCAGGTCGCCCGCGAGGGCGGGGCGCAGATGGGGGGACGGCTGTATTCGGATGCCCTGTCCGGTGCCGCCGGTCCGGCGGCGACCTACATGACGATGATGCGATACAACGCGTCGCGGCTGCGCGACGCCATGCTCGCCGAATAGGACTCAGCTCGCGCGCAGCAGCGGCGGCTCGGGGCGCGCGCGCAGCCGCGCCGGCGGCAGGCGCACGGTGACGATGGTGCCGATCCCGGCCTCGCTCTCGATGCCGATCGTGCCGCCGTGCAGGTCGACCAGGCCGCGGCAGATCGCCAGCCCGAGCCCGGTGCCCTCCTGGTTGCGGACCATCGCCGAGCCCGCCTGCGCGAAGGGCTCGAAGAGGCGGGGGCGGACCGCATCGGGAATGCCGGTTCCGGTGTCGCCGACCGCGATGCGCAGCCAGTCGTCCTCGTCGATCGCCGCGTAGATCTCGGCGCGGCCGTTCTTGGGGGTGAACTTGATCGCGTTGGTGAGCAGGTTGATCAGCACCTGGCGGATGGCGCGCTCGTCGGCATAGAGCAGCGGCAGCTCCTCCTCGACGTGGACGCGAAGCCGCACGCCGGCGTTGCGCGCTCGCTCGCGCAGCATGTTGACGGCCTCGTTGATCACCGACAGGGGGTCGAGCTGGTCCTCGTGCAGCGTGTACCGCCCGGCCTCGATCTTCGAGGTGTCGAGGATGTCGCTGATGAGGTCGAGCAGGTGCGTGCCCGAGCGGTGGATGTCGCCGGCATAGCTCGCGTAGCGCTCGATCGCGGTGCGACCGAAGCGCAGGTCCCGGATGACCTCGGAGAAGCCGAGGATCGCGTTGAGCGGCGTGCGCAGCTCGTGGCTCATCGCGGCGAGGAAGCGGGTCTTGGCGCGGTTGGCGAGCTCCGCGTCGTGGCGCGCCAGCTCGATCTGCTGCTCGCGCTGCTTGATCGTCGTGACGTCGGAGATCACGCCGACCGTGCCGCCGTCGGGGAGGCGGCGCTCGCTGACCATCGCGAACCGCTCGCCGGCGAGGCGGCGGATCCAGGGCGCCGGCGGCGGATTGGCGTGACGGTCGATGCACAGGCGCACCCAGTCCTCGGCGCTGTAGCCGTCGTCGGGCTTCTCGCCGAGCTCGATCGACCGCCGGGTGATCGATTCGTAGGGTTCCCCCACCAGCGTCTCGGGGGTGTCGAGCCCCGCGAAGTGCAGGGCAAAGGCTCGCGTGCAGAGCACGAGGCGGTCGTGCTGGTCGAAGATCGCGAGCGCCTCGGTGACGTTGTCGAGCGCGCCGCGCAGGCGACGCTCGCTCGCCTGGCGGTGCTCGACCTGCCGGATCAGCAGCGTCACCAGGCCCAGGACCATCGCGCCGACGACCAGCGCCAGGACCGAATAGCCGGTGACCTGCGAGAGCCAGCGGGCGCGCAGCTCGGCGGCGTCGGAGGTGATGACGACCAGGACCGGCCAGTCGCTGAGCCTCCGGTAGCGGACGATGCGCTGGGTGCCGTCGCCGTCGGCGCCGCTGACGAGGTCGGCGCCGCTGGCCTGCTCGAACTTGGTCGCCAGCGTCGCCCGGTCGGGCTCGGCCGCGCCGAAACGGTCCGGATCGAAGGGCGACTGGACGAGGGTGGTGCCGTCGAGAAGATGGAGCGCCACGCTCTCGACCCCGACGCCGCGCAGGGTCTCGTGGATCGCCGTGAAGCTGCGCATCGGGATCGTGAGGGCGAGCATGCCGCCGAAGCGCCCGCGCTCGTCGTCGAGGCGCGAGGTCAGGACGACCTGCCATTCGCCGGTCGCCGGACTGCGAAGCGGATGGGCGATGCGCATGCCCGTGAAGCCGCTGCGGTGCTCGGCGAAGGCGCCGAGCCGGCTGAAGTCGATCGCCGATCCCAGCTCGCCCGGCGCGGCATGGCGCAGGCGGCCCTGGGCGTCGAGGACGTGGATCCGTGCCGTCGGGAGATGGGCGGTGATCCGCTGCAGCGTGGCGCGAAATCCGGAATCGTCGAGACGGCGTGCGTCGGGATTGACGGCAAGCTGGTCGCGCACGCGTTCCAGCGTCAGTGCGGCGCTGTCGAGCGTGCGCGCGGCATGGCTCTCGACCGCCTGGGCGAGCCGCTCGGTCCGCTCGACGCCGCGCGCGATCTCGCCGCGCCGCAGCGCCTGGAGATGGAGCACCAGGACGATGACCAGCGCGACGATGAATCCGATGCCGAGCGACGCGATGGCGTAGCTCGTGCCGAAGCGGGGACGGATCTTGTCGAGGACGGCGGCAAGCACCGGCGAATCACCGTGTTGGGACACCGGCGAAGGTGAACGAGTTCAGTTAATCCGCAGTTAACGGAGCATGCGGCGCGGCCGCGACGAGGCGCAGTTCGCGCACCAGCTTGCGCAGGATCACGTCGCGAAAGTCGTCATAGTCCCTGGCACTTAGGACGAAGCTGCCATGCCCGCCGATGACCTGGTCGGCGTAGTAGGCGGCGAGACCCGGCACCTCGTTGACGACGGGCAATCCGTTAATGACGACTCCGCGACTGAGCACCTCGGCGCGGGCCGGAGCGACCGCGATTCCGCGGTTGCTTTCGCCATCCCCGGATATGTCGATCACGCGCCGGGCCGCGACTCCGGGCGCGGTCTCGAGCAGGGCGAGGGCGTAGAGCAGGGCCTCGCCGAGCGCGGTCTCGCCGCCGATCACGAGCCGCGGCGCCAGGGCGAGCTCGCCGGCGAAGCGCTGCAACGCCGCCTCGCTGTCGAGCACGCGCCACTCGAAGTTCACCACCTGCTGGCCTGCGCCGGCCCACTCGAACAGCGCGACCGCGACGGCGCCATGCGCGCCGTCCCGGATCGCCGCCCAGAGCTCGGGATGGGCGAAGGCCTTCGCATAGCCTTCGAGCTGCAGATAGTACTCGTCCATCGTCACCGACGACGAGGAGTCGACGGCGAGCACGAGGTGGACGTCGACTGGCCGGTCCTGGGCGAGAGCCGACGGCGTCAAGACGCGTGGGAGCGGGAGGAAGGGAACTGCGGCGAGCAGCAGCGTTGCGAGAAGTACGGCGAACCGGCGCGACATCCTGCGCAAGATCCCGTTCGAATATGGCAAATTTGGGAGACGGACACGGCAGGACGGGCGACGACCCATGCGCTTCTCGACGATGCTCTCGGCGGTCCTGACCAATGCGGAGATGGCGCGCGCCGATGCCCTCGCCGAGGCGGCCGGGTCACCCGTGGATGCGCTCATGCGCGCCGCAGGCTGCGCGGTCGCCACCGTCGTGATGGCACGATTTCCGCGCGGCCGCGTGCTCGTGCTGTGCGGCCCCGGCAACAATGGCGGCGACGGCTACGTCGCGGCCGCCGCCCTGCGGGCGCGCGGTCGGTCGGTCACGGCAGCCAGCCTCGGCGATCCGCCGCCGGCGACCGGCGCGGCGGGGCGTGCCGCGCAGCGCTGGGACGCGCGGATCCCCCGCGCGGATGCCGGGTCGATCGTGGATTGCGACATCGTCGTCGACGCGCTGTTCGGGGCCGGGCTAAGCCGGCCGCTCGCCGGCGAGGCGCTGGCGCTGGTCGAGGCGCTGGCGCGAAGCGGCAAGCCGGTCGTCGCGATCGACGTGCCGTCCGGGCTCGACGGCGACAGCGGCCTGGTCCGCGGCGCCGCCGCGCCGGCCTCCGCGACCGTCACCTTCTTCCGCAAGAAGCCCGGTCATCTTCTGCTGCCGGGGCGCGACCTCTGCGGCGACCTGATCCTTACCGATATCGGGCTGCCGGACTCGATCCTGCCGGCGATCGATCCCGCGACGGCCGAGAACCACCCGGCGCTCTGGCGCAACGCGCTGCCGCGCTCGGCGACCGCCGATCACAAGTTCCGTCGCGGCCACGCGTTGGTCGTCGGCGGCGCGGCCCTGACCGGCGCGGCCCAACTCGCCGCGCGCGCGGCGCTGCGCGCGGGGGCGGGCCTGGTCACCATCGTCGCCCCGGGTCCGGCATCGACGATCCACCGCGCCGGCGAGCCGGCGGTCATGGTCGAGGCGCTCGACGGCGGCAGAGGTCTGGCCGCCCATCTCGATGACCCCCGCCGCCGCGCCATCCTGGTCGGGCCGGGGAACGGTCGTGGCGGCGAGACGCGCGACTGGACGCAGGCGGCGCTGGCCACCGGCCGGCCGGTCGTGCTCGACGCCGATGCGCTGAGCGTCGCCGGCGAGGCGCCGGCGCGCCTGTTCGGCGCGATCCGCGGCCCGGTGGTCATGACCCCGCACGAGGGCGAGTTCGCGCGGCTGTTCGACGTTGCCGGCGACAAGCTTTCGCGTGCGCGCCAAGCCGCCGCGATCAGCGGCGCGGTCGTGCTGCTCAAGGGCGCCGATACCGTCGTCGCCCATCCGGACGGGCGCGCGGTGGTCAACGCGAACGCGCCGCCGAGCCTGGCGACGGCGGGATCGGGCGACGTGCTCGCGGGCATCGTCGTCGGGCTGCTCGCGCGGGGCGTCGGGGCCTTCGATGCCGCGTGCGCCGCCGCCTGGCTCCATGGCGAGGCGGCGCAAGGTTTCGGCCCGGGCCTGATCGCCAGCGACCTGCCTGCCGCCTTGCGCGATGCGCTTGCCGTCGTCTCGGCCCTCGACCCAAAATCGAGCTGATGCAACGCGAGTATCCCCACCGGCCGATCGTCGGCGTGCTCGCCGTGGTGCAGCGAGACGGCGAGGTCCTGATCGTGCAGCGCGGCCGGGCGCCGAGCATTGGACGCTGGGGCTTTCCCGGGGGCGTGCAGGAGCTGGGCGAGACGGTGCTTCAGGCGGCGGAGCGGGAACTCGCCGAGGAGACCGGCATCGTCGCGGAGGCGATCGAGGCGATGCCGGGCTTCGACGTGATCCGGCCCGATGGCGAGGGACGCATCCAGGCGCACTGGCTGCTGATACCGGTGATCTGCCGCTGGCGCAGCGGCGACGGCGGCCTCTCCGACGAGGTCTCTGACCTGCGCTGGATCCGGCCGCCGGCGATCGCGACGTGCGGGCTCGACGTGCTGCCGAATCTCGAGCCCCTCGCGACACGGGCGATGGCATGGCGGACGACGACATGAGCGGACGGAGATCGCCGGATGCGTGATGCGCTCGGCCACGAGGTGACGACGTCCTCGCGCGACTGCGTGGCCGCGCTCGACGCGACGCAGGAATCCTATCTCGGCTTCCGCGTCGATGCGGCGCAGCATGTGAACGCGGCGCTCAAGGCGGATCCCGCCTGCGTCATGGCGAATTGCCTGAAGGGCTGCCTGACGATGCTGCTGTCCAACGCCGGCGTCCTGGGCGCGGTCGACCAGCGCATCGCCGCGGCCGAGGCATCGGCGGCCACCGCGACGAAGCGCGAGCGGCTGCATTTGGTCGCGCTCAAGGCCTGGCGCGTCGGGCGCAACGACGAGGCGCTGGCCGCGTGGGAGGCGATCCTCGCCGAGCATCCGCATGATCTCGCGGCGCTTCGCCTCGCGCATTTCAGCTATTTCTGGACGACCGGCGACGCGCGTCGAATGCGCAGCTCCGTCGAGCGGGCGCTCGGTCGCTGGGACCCGGCGATGCCGGGCTACGGCTTCGTGCTCGGCATGCAAGCCTTCGCCTGCGAGGAGTCCGGCGACTATGTCGAGGCGGAGAGGCAGGGGCTCGCGGCGATCGCGCGCAATCCCGCCGACCTGTGGGCGATCCACGCCGTGGCGCACGTGATGGAGATGCAGGCCCGCCATGGCGAGGGCGCGAGCTGGGTCGAGGCGCATCGCGCAGCGACGGCCGAGGCGACGAACTTCAAGTTCCATCTCGCCTGGCATCGCGCGCTGTTCCTTCTCGAGGGCGGACGGATCGGCGACGTCCTCGACGCCTACGATCGCGAGGTCCGCGATCTCGGCTCGCCGCTGGTTGCCGGGCAGCCCGACCTGTA
Source organism: Alphaproteobacteria bacterium (assembly GCA_016793165.1). Classification (GTDB taxonomy): domain Bacteria; phylum Pseudomonadota; class Alphaproteobacteria; order CACIAM-22H2; family CACIAM-22H2; genus CAIOSQ01. The sequence goes on from JAEULA010000065.1 coordinate 151,829, forward strand.
CATCGACGTTCAGAACGCCGCGGCGCTGCTCATGCGGCTGGAGCTCCTCGACGTGCCGGTCGGCGATCGCTGGACCGAGCTTGCCGACAAGGCCGAGAAGCGGATCGGCGATCACGTCGTCCTCTTCACCGTGCCGCACTGGATGATGGCTCTTGCCGCGGCCGAGCGCTGGGCGAAGACGGACGAGCTTCTGGCGGCGATGCGCGACCACGCCGCCCGGTCGGGCGCGAGCGAGGCCGACGTCGTCGCGCGTGTCGCCATTCCGGCGGCCGAATGCGTGCGGGCACATCGCCGGCGCGAATGGGACAGGGCGCTGAGCAGCCTCTTTCCGGTGCGCCACGAGATCGTGCGGCTCGGCGGCAGCCATGCCCAGCGCGACATCCTCTGGCAGGTCATGGCCGATGCCGCCGCGCATGGCGGTCACATGCGCGAGCTTCGCCAGCTGGTCGACGAGGTGACGCGGTCGCGGCCGCCGCGCAGCCTGCCGACGCTCTACCGGCGCGCCGGCCAGTTGCTGGCGACGTGAGCGTCGCCGGGGCGGCGTCTCAGGCCGGAAGGGACAATCGCCCGGCGGCGAGCTGGGCCTCGTAGAAGGCGAGGTCGCTTGCGGAATCGATCTCGCCCCAGCCGGGCACGGTCGGCACGGCCCGGATCTCGGTGTCCGCATGGATGAGCGCGCGCAGAAGGCTCGTCATGTCGAGCCGGTCGCATGCCGGCGCATCCAGTGTCGCGCGATGGCGCTGCGCCGCCTGCCAGGCCGCCGGCGTGAAGCGCAGCAGGCCCATGTACTGGCCTTCGATGTCGTCGATGCTGCGCGGCCTGCGCCCGATGTCGACGATGCGGTCGCCCTGAAGGCGGAAAGTCTCGGCATCGCTGAGAGGATCTTCGAAGCGGCCCTCCCATAGGCGGCGCCAATCCGGATCGTAGGCCACGGCGATCGGCGCTGTGGCGACGGCGAGCCGGCGCACGGTCTCGGCCGCGTAGAAGATGTCGGCGTAGCTCACGAGGCAGGGGCCGGCCTCCAGCCAGGCCGCAGCGCAGGCGAGTGAGGCGACCATGTTGGTCGTTTCCCACCGCGGATTGTGGAACCGCGACAATCCTGGCAGCGCGAGCAGCTCGGCGCGGTAGCCGGTGACGATGCCGACCTCTGATACGCCGGCGGCCGCGAGCGCGGCGCACTGCATGGCGAGGAGCGGACGGCCGGCCAGCTCGGTAAGGCATTTGGGCTTCGCTTCGGTGAGCGCGCCCATGCGGCTGCCGCGACCGGCCGCGAGGATGACGGCGCGCATCATCGCCGCCCCTCGAGGGCGCGACGCGCGGCATCGACGTCCGCCTCGCGGAAGGGATGGCAGCGCTCGGGATGCCACATGATCCCGGTGATCGGCAGCGATTCGTGCCGCATCGCCTCGATCGAGCCGTCCTCGGCGGTGGCGAGGCTGCGAAAGGCGCGCGGCACCTCGTCGAAGCCCCAGCTGTGAAAGCTGTTCACGTGGTCCGGCCCGGTCGCGGCAACAATGTTGTGATGCACGGCGATGTGGCCTTCGAGCCGGCGGAGCCGTGCGCCGGCACGGTAGGCCAGGAGCTGGAGTCCGCGGCAGACGGCGAGCACCGGCACGCGCCGGCGCTCGGCCCACGCCAGGAGCGCGATCTCGGTGGCGTCGCGCTCCGGACTGGGGCCGCCGAGATCCGCGAGATCCTCGCCACCGGACAGGAGCACGGACTGGATCCCGAGCGCCTCGGCCCACGCGGCCGCGTCGGGCGCGCGGTTCGGCACGGGAATGACGAGGCCGCCGCAGGCGGCGAGGAACGAGGTCCAGCGCTGGTCGAGCGCATCGCGCCGCTCGCCACGATCGGCGAGAACGTCCACACGCTGCGTGATGGCGATGCGCCGCGTCATCCGTGCGCCTCGACGCGCCGGTTGCCGCAGTCCAGGCGGAGCAGCCGCGCCTTGCTCCAGCGCGCGTACTGCGTCTCGCCGGCGCCGATCACGGCCGGAAGCTTGAGCTCCGCCGCGCGGATGGCCATGTGCGAATTGATTCCGCCATAGGCGGTCACCAGGCCGGCGATGCCGCGGGCGAACAGCCAGTCGAAGCCCGGGTCGGCGTTGGGGATGCAGACGATGGCGCCGCGCAGGCGCTCGGCCGGGGCGTTGGCGCCGACGGCGGGCCCCTCGGCCGCGTTCTGCGTGATGAAGTTCGGATCGGTCGGCGGCAGCTCGAAGGCGTAGACGTCCTCGGGGCGCGCCAGCAGCGGCGGCAGCACGATGGCGCGGGTCAGGGCATGCGCGGCCCTCCCTGCCGCGATCGAGCGCGCGAAGGCGTCGCGCTGGTCCTCGCTGGAGGCGTGCAGGGTCTCGACGACGCGGGCGTCGAGATAGGCGACGTCCTCGCGGGCGAATCCCATCGCCTCGCCGAGCGCGCCGAGCTGCTTGAGGACGTCGCTGAGCGAGCGGGTGAAGACGAACTTGGCGTATTCGCGGCCCTGGATCGCGGCCTGCAGGAACTCGAAGAGCCCGACGACGTCGATGTCCAGTCGGTGCTCGGCGATCAGCCGCTCGATGCGGCGCATCTGCGGAACCGACAGCGCGAAGGGCGCGTGCGCCGCGGGCTCGGCCGCCGCCGGCCGCGACCAGTCGAAATAGCGCTCCGGCGCCTCGTCGTAGCGCGGCGAGAGGATGTCGTAGGTCCCCGGCCGGAGATGGCCGTAGCGCTCCAGGAAGGCCTCGCGCGGCATCGCCGCGAAATCGCTGGCAAGGCGCGTGCTGACCGTGTCGAGCCCCGCGAGGAACTGCTCGCGCTGCGGCGCGTCGATGGCGCCGACCGCGACAAGGGAGTTGAGCATCTGCACGGCGATGAACCCGGCGCGCGCGAGTCCGGCGAAGGGCAGCGTTCCGTAGCGCTTGCAGTCCTCGATCAGCCAGTAGAGCCGCGTGACCGGATCGAGGTCCGCCTTCGCGAGCGCCGCCTGGCGCTCCTCGAGCTCGCGGATGCGCTCGCTGTCCTGCCGCCACAGGCCGGTACGCGAGGAGATCACCCTGTTGGTGAGCCGGCGCAGGCTGTCGGCGAGCGAGTCGATCTCGGCGGCCGCGAAGCCGGCCTCGCCGAGGCGCGCCATGCGATGCGCGAGATCGAAGGTGTAGCAAGAGAAGACGATCTCGAACTCGACCTTGTCGTGCAGCGCGGGCGCGGCGAGGAGCTCGCCGACATAGTGGTCGACCAGCCGGTCGGCGAGGGCGTCGTCGACGTCCTGCGGGATGAACGAGTTGAAGCTGACGCGCACGTCGACATAGGGCAGGCCGTGGAACGAGAGCAGCAGCGGGAAGCTGCGGAGATTGCGGTACCCGTAGTTGTGGCGCTGGTATGCCCAGATGCTGTCCGTCACCAGGCTGCGGTACAGGGACAGCGCCAGCGGTCGCGGTCGCACGCCGACGATCTCCGCCGGATTCCAGTCCGGCATGACGCCGAACACGGTGCGCCGGCCGCGCAGATAGGGATGCGGCCGGTCGGCGGCGGCGAGCTTGGCGGCGATCGCGGCGAGCGATCCGGCGTGGGACTCCCGCTCGACGCGCCCGTCGCCGCCGGCGGCGGCGAGCGGCCGGACCTGAAGCAGCACCAGGTCGCCGCCGCGCGTCAGCGCGAACTCGATGTCCAGCGCGTCGGCCGCGAAGAGGATCTCGAGCTCGCGGGCGAGGTCGAGGACGCGGTCGAGCGGCGCCGGCGCCGGCTTGGCGTGATGTTTCCAGTGCACATAGGTGCGCAGGCCGCCGGCGCGGCCCGCGGTGACGGCGGCGGTGTCGCCGGACTGGTCGTAGTTGACCACGACGTAGGGCGCGCCCGTGTTCGGGTCGCGGGTGAATGCGACGCCGCTCAGCGATACGTCGCGGAGCATCGGCTGGACGAATACCTGTTCGTCGTCTCCGGCGTCGCCGTAGGAGGCGAAGACCCCGTCGATCGCGGCGGCGAGCGCATCGCGGCTGAGCAGGTGGGGAATGGAGAGGTATTTTCCGGCTTGGGACGCGGCCGCGCCGTCCTCGTTGCGCGCGCTCGAGCGGGCGATCAGGGGACCGCGTGCCCAGTCCTCGGCGAGGATGCCTTCGAGGGCCGCGTCGCGCGCCGCGCGCCAGTCGGCGTGCGCGATTCGCCGCTGGGGCAGCACGCGCGCCGAGACGAGGCGCGTGCCGGCGCGCTCCAGGGTCTCGGACTTGGTGCCGAAGGCGAGCGCCATGGCGCGGGCGTCAGATCCGTCGTGCCGACCACGCGCGGGTGCGGTAGGTCGTGACGATCGCGTCGAGGCCGCTGATGCGCTCCGCGACGACGGCCATGAACCTCGCCCAGCGCTCGGGGCCGAGCTGGACGCGGATGTCGTTCACCGAGTCCCACACGCCGAGATACTGCGACGGGCTCTGCGCCACGGTGTGGCGGCCCTCGACGTACACGACGTCGGTGAAGAGCTCGGAGCCGAGCAGGCGCTCGGTCAGGGTCTCGGTGATGCCCGAATTGCCCGAGGAGACTCGCTTCATGTCGGGCGCGAGCGTGCGCAGTTCGGCCTCGATCTCGACCAGGATCGGATTGGCCTCGAGCAGGCGCGGGTTCCACAGCGCCACGAAGCGCCCGCCCGGCCGCAGGAGGCGATGGAACTCGCGCGTCGCGCGCTCGAAGTCGGCCCAGTGGAACGAGGAGGCCATCGACACGAGATCGACGCTGGAGGTCTCCAGGCCGGTCGCCTCGGCACTGCCCTCGCGATAACTCACGCGGTGCCGGGCGCAGTCGCGGATGCCGTGCCCGCGCATGTCGTCGTTGGGCTCGACGGCAGTGACGTGGCGCACGAGGGTCGCGAGCATCCGCGTCCAGATGCCGGTGCCGGCGCCGACATCGGCGGCCTCGATCGCGGCGGGCGGCTTGTCCATCAGTCCGAGCAGCGCCGGAACCACCGACGGCGCGTAGGCGGGACGGTATTTCGAATAGTTGGCTGCGAGCCCCGTGAAGTCGCCGTGCTTGAGTGCAGACTGGGTCATCGTCGTCCTCGCGGAAGTCAGCCGGTCGCCGCGACCGGCACCGCCAGTCGCCGCCAGATCAGGTCCGCGGCGCTCTCGGCCGAGCAGGCGCCGTGGTTGTCGATCACGAGATCCGCGGCCGTCGGCTCGTCATGGCGCGTGTCGAGACCCGGCATCGGCCCGGCCTGGCCGTCGCGGGCGGCCGCGTAGAGGCGCTTGGGGTCGCGTCGCTGCCGCTCGTGGAGCGGCACGCGCAGGAAAATCTCGCGATAGCCCGCGATGTTCGCGCGGTTCCAGGCGTAGACCTCCCGGAACATGCAGATCGTCGCGCAGACGACGTGGAGGCCCTGTCCCGACAGCTCGGCGCACAGCCGGCCGTAGACGCCTGCGAGCCAGCGCCGGTCCTCGGGCGCGTGGCGGGTCTCGGCGCCGAGCACGCGGCGCATCCGGTCGCCGTCGAGCAACACGGTCGGCGCGCCGGCCGCGACGAGGCGCGCGCGCAGCAGCTCGGCGACGGTCGTCTTGCCCGCGCCGGACAGGCCGGTGATCCAGAACACGGGTGCCGGGATCGTCGCGCGGATCACGGGCCGATCGGCAGGTTCATGGCGTCGGCCATCGGCCCGAAGATGAACCTGGCGCTCTGCCATTGCGCATCGGAGAGGCGGTCGCGGCCGTAACCGATGCCGCCGGCGCCGTGATAGCGCCAGCCCTTGCGATAGGCGGAGTCGAGCATCGGCTTGTAGAACCGCGAGCGCTCGCGGCCGGCGATCGCCTTCTCCTCGAGCTCGCGACTGCGCGCAAGGGACCAGTTGTCGAGCGCGTCCGCGATCTGGTCGTCGCTCGGCGCCAGGCCGAGGAAGCCCGCCGCGGCGCGCAGCGTCTCCTCGCCGCGATCGCGCATGTCCGAGAAGCGGATGATGTGGAACGGAACCTTGCGCAGCACCGCGAGATTGAGCCAGCTCAGCACGTGCGACGCCCAGGTTCCGTAGCCGTAGGCGATGTAGGGCTCGTAGGTGCCGAAGCGCATGTAGAAGTCGATCAGGGTCGCGCGCGCCGTCTCGATCTGCTCGGGCGTGGCCGCGGCATAGTCGAGTGCGCGCGGCAGCAGATAGCCGGCGGAGGAGATTCCCGCGTCGATCGGATCGCGCAGCACGTAGACGATGCCCGCGATCGGGCCGCAGTTGATCAGCCCGTCGGTCGCGACGAGATGGGTGAAGACGTAGTTCTGGTCCCGAGACGCCGGACTCGACGGCAGCCGGAACTGGACCGTCATCGGCGGGATCTTGGAATCGAGATCGGTGATCGAGGTGACCCGGCCGAACAGCAGATTGGCCAGGCCGATCTGGGCCTTGATGTTGCCGGAGCTCGGGTAGCCGGCAAGCCAGACGATGGGACGGGGATCGGACATCGATGTCACGCGCGCGAAGGGGGAGGCGCGCATCATCGGCCGGCAATGGTTAACCGTCGGCTTACGATGAACTGGCGGTTAGCCGGAATCGGCGAGGACTCGACGGACCGCCTGGATCACGGCCTGGGGATGGGTCTTGAGCAGGCGATGGCCGCCGCCCTCGATCTCGACCACGGTCAGCGGCGGCCGATCGGCGTCGGGCGAGGCGGCCGCGAGATCGGCGGCGTCGAAATAGGCCGCGGGCTCGCCGCTGGCCGCGGCCTCCATGCTGGCCTTGCGGCTGCCGGTGATCACCGTCGACGGCGTGGCGCGCTCGGCGAGGTAGGCGTGGTAGCGGCGCGCCGTGACCCGGCCGGTCTCGACGTCGAGGCCGAAGAACTCGCGGCACAGCGCCTCGAGGGCGGGCCGGTGCTCGGCGGCCGTGCGCGCGTGGGCCCGGCGCAGCGCGACGTGCGAGGCCTGCATGCGCGTGGTGTCGAACGGCGTGTCGATCAGGAAGACGTGCGCGAGCTCGGGAAGCTGGCCGCCGAGGGCGAGGCCGATCAGGCCCGAGAATGATTCCGCGATCAGCACGAAGGGCTGCGCGTCGAAAGCGTGGCGCAGGGGCGCGGTGGTCTCGCGCGCGAGCTCGTCGATCGCATAGCCCGTGGCCGGCCGGTGCGAGCGGCCGTGGCCGCGCAGGTCGAGGAAGGCGAGATTGCAGTCGTCGAGCAGCGGCGCGAGATGCGCGAGGCGCGCGGAGTCGCCGAGCGCGCCGTGCAGCAGCGCGACGTTCGCGGCGCCGGCGCGACGCCGGCGGGTGGTGCCGACCAGGCCGTTGAGGCGCCAGGTCGACCAGGGCTCGGCGTCGGCAGGAAGGGCGGCGGTCGGGGACATGGGCACCGTGCGCGAGCGGAGGCGGCGGAGGCAGGGGGGTGCGAAAGCGGAGGGCGGGGCGGCGCCGGTCGGGACGGCACCTTGCCGTTCAGCGCTGCTCCTCGCGCCGGCACTCTGCGAAGAGGCTGCGCGCGGACGCCGCGCGTTCGCGCCCCTCGAGGCGCGGCGTGTGGATCGTCCAGATCGCCTTGTTGATCCGCGCGAAATAGGTGACGAGATAGGTCGAGCCGTCTTCGGGATCGAAGCCCGTGAACCCCGTGTATTCGCTGGCGGCGTAGCGGCTCATCCGCGCCGAGCCGGGCTTGCCGCCGTCGCGGATCTGCGCACCGATCGTGAGCGTCGCGTCGGCGCCGTTCGCGGAGAAGACGAGCTCGAACCGGCCCGACGACGCCTCGTCGCCCGCGGTGATGCGGCGGTTGATGCCGGCGGGCGCCAGCGGGTTGTCGATGAAGCCGAGACGCTGCGCCCGTTGGATGTCGCAGGTCAGGCGCGTGCGGGCGCCGGACGAAGCCTGCGCCACCTCGTTGCCGCGCGCGGGCGACGGCGCCGCCAGCCCGATGAGAGGCAGGAGGGCGACGAGGATGGGGCGGCTGGCGGACATGGTCGTTCCTTCGTGCCTTGCGGGCGGCGGCCGGCGGATGCACCGGAAGTGTGCCGGCGATGTTGCACCATCCGGTTAATGACCGATCAGCCGATCGGCAGGTCGGTGCGGTACTTGACCGACCGCAGGGCGAAGCTCGACTTGATCGAGGCGATGCCGGGGATGCGGGTGAGCTTCTGCATCAGGAACTGCTCGTAGGCGGCAAGGCTGGGCACGACGACCCGCAGCAGGTAGTCGGCATCGCCGGTCATCAGGTAGCACTCCATGATCTCAGGCCAGGCGCCGACGGCGCGTTCGAAGACCTGCAGGCCCTTTTCCTGCTGCCGCTCGAGGCTCACCTGGGTGAACACGGTGACGTGCAGGCCGAGCGCGGCGGGCTCGACGAGCGCGGCATATCCCTTGATGACGCCGGCATCCTCCATGGCGCGCACGCGGCGCCAGCATGGCGAGGCGGACATGCCGACGCGCCCGGCGAGGTCCTGGTTAGTCAGGCGGCCGTCGCGCTGCAGCTCGCCGAGGATCCGGCGATCGATCTCGTCCAGGATTGGGGAAGACTCTTTCAAGAAGCGGCCCTCGGGGGAATGAATTTGCCGAACCTTAGGGGAGCGTCGGCCATCTTCGCAAAGCTTTGTCCCGCCGGAGTTCCTAGGCTCTCCGTCGCCGTCCGCCGCTCCGGAGTCCCGCCGATGAGTCCCGAACCTGCGCTGCGTGTTGTCGCGTCGAGCCCGACTTCGACCAACTGCACGCCCGTCGACCCGAAGCTGCTTGCGACGCTGCGCGCGCTCGAGCGCAAGGTGCTCTGGCTCGCGGCGTGGACGATCCACAATGCCAACAACCTGCGGCCCAAGCGCGACGGCCTGAAGGTCGGCGGCCACCAGGCGTCGTCGGCATCGCTGGCGACGCTGATGACCGCGCTCTATTTCCACACGCTGCGGCCCGAGGACCGGGTGGCGGTGAAGCCGCACGCCTCGCCGGTGTTCCATGCCATCCAGTATCTGCTCGGCCGCCAGACGCGCGAAAAGCTCGAGCGGTTCCGCGGCCTCGGCGGCGCCCAGTCCTATCCCTCGCGCACCAAGGACATCGACGACGTCGACCTGTCGACCGGGTCGGTCGGACTCGGCGTCGCGGCGACGCTGTTCGCCTCGATGGTGCAGGACTACGTCCAGCTCAAGGGGATGGTCGGCACGGACGTGAAGCCCGGCCGCATGGTGGCGCTCGTCGGCGACGCGGAGTTCGACGAGGGCAACATATTCGAGGCGATGCTCGAGGGCTGGAAGCACGACGTCCGGAATCTCTGGTGGATCATCGACTACAACCGCCAGAGCCTCGACAGCGTCGTCTCCGACCGCCTGTTCCAGAGGATCATCGGCGTGTTCAGCTCGCTGGGCTGGCGCGTCATCACGCTCAAGTACGGCAAGCTGCTGCAGGCCGCCTTCGCCGGCCCCGACGGCCGGAAGCTGGAGGAGTGGATCGACGAGTGCCCGAACTCGCTCTACTCCGCGCTCACCTACAAGCGCACATGGCGCGCGCACCTCGAGAAGGATCTCGGCCATCTGCCGGGGATCCGCGCGCTGCTGGCCGGGCATGACGATGCGGCGCTGCATCGCCTGATGACGAACCTCGCCGGCCACGACATGGAGGCCGTGCTCGAGGCGTTCCGCGACGGCGAGACCAGCGACCTGCCGACGTGCTTCATCGCCTACACGATCAAGGGCAACGGACTCGCCTTCGCCGGCCACAAGGACAACCACGCGGGCCTGATGAACGACGAGCAGATGGCGCAGCTGCGCGACGCCCACTCGATCGCGCCCGGCGAGGAATGGGAGCCCTTCGCCGGTCTCGAGATCCCGGCCGCGGAACTGTCCGATTTCCTCGCGCGCACGCCCTTCTCGGCGGTCTTCCCGCGCCGCCATCACACGCAGCGCGTGCCGGTGCCGGCGACCCTGGAGACGCCGCGCGCGGCGACGATGTCGACGCAGGAGGGGTTCGGGCGGATCCTGTACGAGATCGCCGGGAGCGAGACGCCGCTGTCGCGCCACGTCGTCACGACGTCGCCCGACGTCACCGTTTCGACCAATCTCGGCGGCTGGGTCAATCGCCGCGGCCTGTTCGACCGCCGCGACCAGCGCGACATCTTCAAGGAGGAGAAGATCGTCTCGGCGCAGCTCTGGCAGATGGGCCATGGCGGCCAGCACATCGAGCTCGGCATCGCCGAGCACAACCTGTTCCTGATGCTCGGCGCGCTCGGCCTGTCGAGCGATCTGTTCGGCGCGCGGCTGCTGCCGGTCGGGACCGTGTACGACCCCTTCATCGCGCGCGGGCTCGATGCGCTCAACTACGGCTGCTACCAGGACTCGCGCTTCATGATCGTGGCGACGCCGTCGGGCCTCAGCCTGGCGCCCGAGGGGGGCGCGCATCAGTCGGTCGCGCAGCCGCTGATCGGGATGGGGCAGCCGGGGCTCGTCTACTTCGAGCCCGCGCATGTCGACGAGCTCGCGGAAATCATGCGCTGGAGCTTCGAGCACATGCAGGCCGATGCGGGAAGCTCGGTCTATCTCCGGCTGTCGACGCGTCCGATCGCGCAGCCCGAGCGCGTGCTCGGCGCGGGGCACAAGGCCGACATCGTCGCCGGCGGCTATTGGATCGCGCCGCCGACGGCCGACACCGATCTCGTCCTGGTCGCGATGGGCGCCCTGGTACCGGAAGCCGAGGCCGCGCTCGCGACCCTGCGCGAGGACGTGCCGGGTGCCGGCCTCCTCGTCGTCACCTCGCCGGACCGGCTGCACGCCGACTGGCGCGACCGCGGTGCGCAATCTCACATTGCGAATCTGCTCGGACGGATCGGCGCACCGGTCCGGCTGGTGACCGTCCTCGACGGCCACCCGGCGACCCTGTCGTGGCTGGGCAGCGTGCGCGGCGACCTCGTCGAGGCGCTGGGCGTAGAGCGCTTCGGCCAATCGGGCGATCTGGTCGATCTCTACCGGCTCTACGGGCTCGACAGCGAGGCGATCGTGGGCGCCGCGGCACGGGTGCTGCTGCGCTGAGCGCGGCGGGCGCTGCCGGCCCCGGGGCAGCGGTTGACGGGGGGAGGGCGGGGCTGTAGCAAGGCGCCCGCCCAAGCGGGCGGGCGTGGCGGAACTGGTAGACGCGCTGGATTTAGGTTCCAGTGACCAAAAGTCGTGTGGGTTCAAGTCCCTCCGCCCGCACCAGAGCCGGCGCCGGGACGAACTCGGCGCGACGCTCCGGACGCATGTCCAGCTTGGGGAGAGGTTTGTCATGGGTTGATGCCCGGCTCGGGCTGATGCCCGCCCGGGGCCGATGTGCAACTCGGCCCGATGCCTGAGTGAGGATCGTTTCCGTTATGCAAGTCACCGAGCTTTCGACTGCCGGCCTGAAGCGCGAGTTCAAGGTCGTCGTTCCCGCCGCGACGATCGCCCAAGGCATCGCCGCCCGCCTTGCCGAAGTCGGACGCGAAGCGACCTTGCCGGGCTTCCGTCCCGGCAAGGTGCCGCTGCCGGTGCTGCAGAAGCGCTTCGGGCCCGCGATCATGGGCGAGGTGCTGGAGCGCACCGTGTCGAGCTCGTCGCAGCAGGCGCTCGAGGATCGCGGCCTGAAGCCGGCGATGCAGCCGCGCGTCGAAGTCACCGCCTTCGCCGAGGGCGCCGATCTCGAATTCAATCTCGCGATCGAGGTCCTGCCGGAGATCACGCCGGTCGACCTCAAGACGCTCGAGCTCAAGCGCGTGAAGGTGCAGGTAGGCGACGCCGACATCGACGCGGCGCTCACCCGCCTCGGCGCGCAGCGCGGCAAGTCGAAGGCCGCCCCCGTCGACCGCCCGGCGGCCAAGGGCGACATCCTGGTGATCGACTTCACCGGCCGCGTCGACGGCAAGGAGTTCTCGGGCGGCGCGGCGACCGACCATCGCCTCGAACTCGGCTCGAACCAGTTCGTCGCCGGCTTCGAGGACCAGCTGGTCGGCGCCGCAGCGGGCGACGAGCGGGTCGTGAAGATCGAGTTCCCGGCGAACTATCCGAACGACGAGCTCAAGGGCAAGCCGGCGGAGTTCACCGTCAAGGTGAAGCAGGTCCTGGCCGCGGCCGACGTGCCGGTGGACGAGGCGCTCGCCAAGGAGCTCGGCTTCGAGGACCTGGAGACGCTGCGCAAGGCGGTCGGGGACCAGGTGGGCCGCGAGTACAACGAGCTCGCGCGGCTGCGGACCAAGCGCGAGCTGCTCGACAAGCTTGCCGAGGCGCACAGCTTCGAGGTTCCGGCGGGCATGGTCGACCTGGAGCTGCAGGCGATCTCGGCCAATCTCGAGCGCGAGCGCTCGATGGGGCTCGAGGACGAGTCCACCCGCGGCAAGGACGCCGAGGCGATCAAGGCGGAGTTCCGCCCCATCGCCGAGCGACGCGTCCGGCTCGGCCTGCTCCTGTCGGAGATCGGCCGCGTCAACAACATCCAGGTCACCCAGGACGAGACGAACCGCGCCCTGGTCGAGCATGCACGACGCTTCCCCGGCCAGGAGCGCAAGGTCGTCGAGCAGTTCCGCGCCAATCCGGAACTGCTGGCCCAGATCCGCGGACCCCTGTTCGAGGAGAAGGTCATCGACTTCATCATGGAGCTGGCGAAGACGTCGGAAACCATGATGACGATCGACGAGCTCACCAAGGCCCAGGCCGAGGACGACAAGCGTGCGGGTTGACGTTCCGTCAACCCGCACGACCAAAACCTCAGGGCCACTCCACCCAAAGAAGAGGAATCGCGATGTCCGAGCGCACGGCAGAACAGATGAACATGCTCGTCCCGATGGTGATCGAGCAGACGGCCCGCGGCGAGCGCGCCTTCGACATCTATTCGCGCCTGCTCAAGGAACGCATCATCTTCATGACCGGGCCCGTCAACGACGCGGTCTCGAGCCTGATCTGCGCCCAGCTGCTCTTCCTGGAGTCCGAGAACCCGAAGAAGGACATCTCCTTCTACATCAACTCGCCCGGCGGCGTTGTCACCTCCGGCCTCGCGATCTACGACACCATGCAGTACATCCGGCCCGACGTCGCCACGGTCTGCATCGGCCAGGCGGCGTCGATGGGATCGCTGCTGCTGGCCGCCGGTGCGAAGGGCAAGCGCTTCTCGCTGCCGAACGCCCGGATCATGGTGCACCAGCCGTCGGGCGGGGCGCAGGGGCAGGCGACCGACATCGAGATCCAGGCGCGCGAGATCCTGAGCCTGCGCAAGCGGCTGAACGAGATCTACGTCCGTCACACCGGACAGCCGATCGAGGCGATCGAGCACGCGCTCGAGCGCGACAAGTTCCTGAGCCCCGACGAGGCCAAGACGTTCGGGCTGATCGACGAGGTCGTCTTCAACCGTCCGACGCGACCCGAGGATGCGAAGGCCGCGTGAGCGGCCGTCTGGCCGCGCCGCCGGCGCGGCCTAGTTCGATCGTTAGGCTAACTCCGTTCGTGTCACGTTCACGCGGCCGCTTATCCGTTGTGCGCGCGCGACGGCAGGGTCTACAGTTGCTTTGATTCGAACGCCGCCCGCTCGAGCGGGCTTGGCGTCGCGAGAACACAGGCGGAACTCAGATGAACAAGCCCGGCGGCGGAGACTCGAAGAACACGCTCTATTGCTCGTTCTGCGGCAAGAGCCAGCACGAGGTGCGCAAGCTGATCGCCGGACCGACGGTGTTCATCTGCGACGAGTGCGTCGAGCTGTGCATGGACATCATCCGCGAGGAGCACAAGACCAACCTCGTGAAGTCGCGCGACGGGGTCCCGACACCGCGCGACATCTGCAACGTGCTCGACGACTACGTGATCGGGCAGGACCAGGCCAAGCGGGTCCTGTCGGTCGCGGTCCACAACCACTACAAGCGACTGGCGCACGGCGGGAAGAACAACGAAGTCGAGATCGCCAAGTCGAACATCATGCTCATCGGCCCGACCGGGTCGGGCAAGACGCTGCTCGCGCAGACTCTCGCGCGCATCATCGACGTCCCCTTCACGATGGCGGACGCGACGACGCTGACCGAGGCCGGCTATGTCGGCGAGGACGTCGAGAACATCATCCTGCGGCTGCTCCAGGCCGCCGACTACAACGTCGAGCGCGCGCAGCGCGGCATCGTCTACATCGACGAGGTCGACAAGATCAGCCGGAAGTCCGAGAACCCGTCGATCACCCGCGACGTCTCGGGCGAAGGTGTGCAGCAGGCCCTGCTGAAGATCATGGAGGGGACGGTCGCCTCGGTGCCGCCGCAGGGCGGCCGCAAACACCCGCAGCAGGAGTTCCTGCAGGTCGACACGACCAACATCCTGTTCATCTGCGGCGGCGCCTTCGCCGGCCTCGAGAAGATCATTGCACAGCGCACCCGCGGCACGGTGATCGGCTTCGGGGCGGATGTGCGCGCGGTGGACGACCGTCAGACCGGCGAGATCCTCAAGGAGGTCGAGCCCGAGGATCTTCTGAAGTTCGGCCTGATCCCCGAGTTCATCGGGCGACTGCCCGTCATCGCGACCCTGAACGACCTCTCGGAGGACGCGCTGGTCGAGATCCTCCAGAAGCCGAAGAACGCGCTGCTCAAGCAGTACCAGCGTCTGTTCGAGATGGAAGGGCTCAAGCTGACCTTCGCGGAGGACGCGCTCAAGGCCGTCGCGCGCCGCGCGATCGCCCGCAAGACCGGGGCCCGCGGCTTGCGCTCGATCATGGAAAGCATCCTCCTCGACACGATGTTCGACCTGCCGCAGATGACCGGCGTCGAGGAAGTCGTCATCAATCGCGAAGTGATCGAGGGGCGCGCGAAGCCTCTCCAGATCTACGCGGACCGGCGTTCGGAGAACGTCGGCGGCTCGTCGGCCTGAGCGGGACCGAGCGCCGCCAACGCGGGGCAGGGCCGAGGGAATTGCGGCCTTGAACGCGACCGGTCCGGGGCCATGTTGTCGGCTCCGGCGCCTATTGGTCGGGCCCCTAGCCGGCCGACCGTGCGCGGTCGCCCGTCGCGGGGGCCGCCTGGACTAGATCGAATTGAAAGAACGGGTTCCAAACATGGCCGACAATCCTCGTGGCACGCTGTTTCCCGTCCTCCCCCTGCGGGACATCGTCGTCTTCCCCCACATGATCGTTCCGCTCTTCGTCGGCCGGGAGAAATCCGTCCGCGCCCTCGAGGACGTGATGAAGGACGACAAGCAGATCCTGCTCGTCGCCCAGAAGGATGCGGCGAAGGACGATCCGAGTTCGGCGGACATCTTCATGGTCGGCACGGTCGGCACCGTGCTGCAGCTGCTCAAGCTTCCGGACGGGACCGTCAAGGTCCTGGTCGAGGGCGGCTCTCGCGCCCGGATCCTCCGCTATGCCGAAAACCCGGCCTTCTTCCAGGCCTATGCGGAGATGATGCCGGACAAGCCGGTCGAGCCCTCGGAGCTCGAGGCGCTGACGCGCACGGTCGTGTCGCAGTTCGAGCAGTACATCAAGCTGAACCGCAAGATCCCGCCCGAGGTGCTCGTCTCGATCAACCAGATCGAGGACGCGAGCAAGCTCGCCGACACCATCGCCTCGCATCTCGCGCTCAAGATCCCCGAGAAGCAGGAGCTGCTCGAGACCGAGACGGTCGCCCAGCGCCTGGAGAAGATCTTCGGCTTCATGGAGAACGAGATCGGCGTCCTTCAGGTCGAGAAGCGCATCCGCAACCGCGTCAAGCGGCAGATGGAGAAGACGCAGCGCGAGTACTACCTGAACGAGCAGCTCAAGGCGATCCAGAAGGAGCTCGGCGAGATCGACGAGGGCAAGGACGAGGCGTCCGAGCTCGAGGAGCGGATCAAGCGCACGAAGCTCACGAAGGAGGCCAACGACAAGGCGATGGCGGAGCTGAAGAAGCTCAAGACCATGAGCCCGATGTCGGCCGAGGCCACTGTGGTCCGCAACTACCTCGACTGGCTGCTGTCGATCCCCTGGAAGAAGCGGACCAAGATCAAGAAGGACGTGAAGCATGCCGAGGGCGTGCTGAACGCCGACCACTACGGCCTCGAGAAGGTCAAGGAGCGGATCCTCGAATACCTCGCGGTGCAGCAGCGCTCGCAGAAGCTGCGCGGACCGATCCTGTGCCTCGTCGGCCCTCCGGGCGTCGGCAAGACCTCGCTCGGCAAGTCGATCGCCCGCTCCACGGGGCGCAATTTCGTGCGCATGTCGCTCGGTGGCGTGCGCGACGAAGCGGAGATCCGCGGCCACCGGCGCACCTATATCGGCTCGATGCCCGGCAAGGTCATCCAGGGCATGAAGAAGGCGAAGTCGTCGAACCCGCTCTTTCTGCTGGACGAGATCGACAAGCTCGGCGCCGACTGGCGCGGGGACCCGACTTCGGCGCTGCTCGAAGTCCTGGACCCGGAGCAGAACTCGACGTTCAACGACCACTACCTCGAGGTCGACTACGACCTGTCCGACGTGATGTTCATCACGACGGCGAACTCCCTGCGCATGCCGCAGCCGCTGCTCGATCGCATGGAGATCATCCGGATCCCCGGCTACACGGAGGACGAGAAGGTCGAGATCGCCAAGCGGCACCTCATCCCCAAGCAGACCGAGGCGCACGCGCTGCGGGACGGGGAGTGGGAGATCTCTGACGAGGCCCTGCGCGACCTGATCCGCTTCTACACGCGCGAGGCGGGCGTGCGTAACCTCGAGCGCGAGATCGCCAATCTCACGCGCAAGGCGACCAAGGAGATCGTCACCGAGAAGGCCAAGAAGGTGAAGATCTCGCGCGCCAATCTCGAGAAGTACGCCGGCGTGAAGAAGTTCCGCTGGGGCGAGACCGAAACCGACGACCTGGTCGGCGTCACCAACGGGCTGGCCTGGACCGAAGTCGGCGGCGAGCTGCTGTCGATC
Source organism: Alphaproteobacteria bacterium (assembly GCA_016793165.1). GTDB lineage: Bacteria > Pseudomonadota > Alphaproteobacteria > CACIAM-22H2 > CACIAM-22H2 > CAIOSQ01. The sequence continues at coordinate 168,581 of JAEULA010000065.1, forward strand.
GAGGCTTCGGTCGTGCCCGGCAAGGGCAAGATGACGATCACCGGCAAGCTCGGCGACGTGATGCAGGAGTCGGTGCAGGCGGCGCATTCCTACGTGCGCAGCCGCGCGACGGCCTTCGGGCTGCGTCCACCGATCTTCGAGAAGAAGGACATCCATGTGCACGTGCCGGAAGGCGCGACGCCCAAGGACGGGCCTTCAGCCGGCGTCGGCATGATCACCTCGATCGTGTCCGCGCTGACCGGGATCCCGGTCCGTCGCGACGTCGCCATGACCGGCGAGATTACGCTGCGTGGCCGCGTGCTGCCGATCGGCGGGCTCAAGGAGAAGCTGCTCGCAGCACTCCACTCCGGGATCAAGAACGTGCTGATCCCGAAGGACAACGAGAAGGACCTCGCCGAGATCCCCGACAACGTCAAGAAGGGGATGCGCATCGTCCCGGTGTCGAACGTGGACGAGGTGATCGCCGAATCGCTGACCCGTCCGCCCGAACCGATCGAGTGGATCGAGCCGGCCGAGGTCGACCCCGTCGCGGCCAAGAAGGCCGAGGGCGAGAGCGGCGTCGTCACGCACTAGGAGCACCGCAGTTCGCTTGCGACGGCCCCGCCTTGCGCGGGGCCGTTTTGCGTTGCGCGGTCGGCGTGGCATAACCCGCGCGGCAGGCGGCAAGGGCGATTAGCTCAGCTGGTAGAGCGCCTCTTTTACACGGAGGATGTCGGCGGTTCGATCCCGTCATCGCCCACCACGCCGCGACAGAAGGAGGGGTGATGAGTTCGGATGTCTTCCAGGCCCGCAGCTACGGAGCCCGCGAGATCGGCTTCGGTCGCAAGCCCGGCATCGTCGTCGTCGATTATCAGCTCGCATTCACGGACAAGCGGTTCCCGCTGGGCGGCGCCCCGCTGATCGAGCGCGGCGTGCAGAACACGGCGCGGCTGCTCGAGGCCGCCCGCCGCGCCAACGTGCCCGTCGCGAGCTGCTACACCGCCTATCTCAACGAGCGCACGATGCCGCACTGGAAGGTCGGGGCGGTGCGCGAGCAGTTCCTTTTCGACCACCCGGGCTCCGCGATGGAGCCGCGCATCCACGACGCGAAGTACGACATGGTCGTGTGCAAGCCGGGGCCCTCGATCTTCTTCCAGACGCCGGTCGTGCCCTACCTGGTCAAGGAGGGCGTCGACACCGTGATCGTGACGGGCTGCGTCACCTCCGGCTGCATCCGCGCCTCGACCATCGACGCGTTCCAGTGGGGCTTCCGACCGATCGTGCCGGAGGATTGCGTCGGCGACCATGAGGAGGGACCGCATCGCGACAATCTGCGCGACATCAGCAGGCGCTACGCGGACATATCGACGGCCGACCAGTGCATCGCCTGGATCGACGACTGGCGCAAGCGCAACGCCTGACGCCTCAGCGCCAGCCGAGCCAGCCCAGGATCGTCCCGCCCACGAGCCGGCCGGGCGCGAGGGCGCCGATGCCGGCCCCGATCAGCCCGATGAAGGTGCCGATCATGCCGGCGCGATGCGCGCGCACCCGCCCGCGCCGGATCGCGAGGAGCGCGCGGGGCAGGGCGACGGCCGTGACCAGCGTGAAGCCGTGGATCCATGACAGCTTGAGGAAGGAAGGGATCCAGAGCGAGGAAAGGGCGACCAGCGCCATCGCCGTGACCCAGGTCCAGCCGAGAGTCCGGTGGCTGCGCGTCCCCTTGGGGCGCACCAGCATGACGCCGCCGAGGACGAGGGCGATCAGGGCGAAGACGAGATGGATCGCGACGGCCGTGGGCATCGCGGCCACGCTATCGGAGTTCGCCCGCGCGGGGTATCGCGCGCGGCGACGAGGGAGGTTCCGAGGATGAAGATCGACGGCAAGGCATATCGCAGCGTGTGGCGGGCACCCGAGAGCCCCGCCGTGCAGATCGTCGACCAGACGCGGTTGCCGCATCGATTCGAGGTCCTGACGCTGACGACCTCGGCAGCGGTTGCCCACGCGATCCGGACCATGCAGGTTCGCGGCGCGCCGCTCATCGGGGCATGCGGTGCCTACGGGCTCGCGCTCGCCCTAGGTGAGGATCCCGGCGATGCGGCGCTCGAGAGCGCGTACGCGACGCTCAATGCAACGCGGCCGACCGCGGTGAACCTGCGCTGGGGGCTCGATCGCGTCCGCGCCGCCGTGCGGCCGCTTGCCGCTGCCGAGCGGGCCGCGGCGGCCTATCGCGTCGCGGACACGATCGCCGATGAGGATGTCGCCATCAATGCCGCGATCGGCCGCCACGGCCTCGCGCTGATCACGGCGATCGCTGGAAGGAGTCCCGGCCGGACCGTGAACGTCCTGACGCACTGCAACGCGGGCTGGCTTGCGACGGTCGACTGGGGCACGGCGACCGCGCCGATCTACATGGCCCATGACGCGGGGATCGACATCCACGTTTGGGTCGACGAGACCCGTCCGCGCAACCAGGGCGCGGCGCTGACCGCATGGGAACTCGGGCGGCACGGCGTCAAGCACACGCTCGTCGCCGACAACGCGGGCGGGCATCTGATGCAGCACGGCCTCGTCGACCTCTGCCTCGTCGGGACCGACCGCGTCACGCGCACGGGGGACGTCTGCAACAAGATCGGCACGTACCTGAAGGCGCTGGCGGCACGCGACAACAACGTGCCGTTCTACGTCTGCCTGCCGAGCCCGACGATCGATTGGCGGGTCGCCGACGGGCTGGCCGAGATCCCGATCGAGCAGCGCAGCGCGCGCGAGGTGACGCACATCTCCGGACGGACGGCCGACGGGGAGATCGTCGAGGTCGAATTGCCACCGGTCGGGACGCCGGCGCGCAACGACGCCTTCGACGTGACCCCGGCACGCCTGGTCACCGGCCTGGTGACCGAGCGCGGCGTCTGCCCGGCGACCGCTGCGGGGCTGGCCGGGCTGTTCCCGGGCGAGGCGGCCGGGCCACCCGCCTGATGACGGATCCGCTTCCCTTGACTGGTTGAGGGAAGGCGAGTACATCCGCCCCCCTCGAAGGCGGCCCTCAGCGGGAGTAGCTCAGTTGGTTAGAGCGCCGGCCTGTCACGCCGGAGGCCGCGGGTTCAAGTCCCGTCTCTCGCGCCACCTTCGATCCTGGATTGCCTGACCCCACGCCGACGACGCCCCCACCGGGGGGACGGTCTTGCGCCTGCGCGTGCTCCGGCCGTCGCGCGCCGTTCGCGCCGGCGGCGGCACGGCGCCCCCATTGGTGAAGATGCGGTCCGGCGGCGTTCCGAGCGGCAACTTGCCGCTCGTTGCAGGCGCGAAAGGAGTCTTTTCACTGTGATGGACCCTCTCTATAAACGGCTCACGGAACGGATGGATTCTCCGTTTCATTCGCATGCTTGGGAGCCGGTCACGGGGTCGCGTGCGCAGCGAGCGCAGCGCCAAAGTCCCGGCCGGTCGTGGAACAGATGAACGCGTTGCTGCGCGAGTACCTGCCGATCCTGATCTTTCTCGGGATCGCAATCGCCCTGTCCGGCGTGATGGTCGCGGCGTCGATGATTGTCGCCCGTCAGAAGCCCGACCCCGAGAAGCTGTCCGCCTACGAATGCGGCTTCGAAGCCTTCGACGATGCCCGCAAGCAGTTCGACGTCAGGTTTTACCTCGTCGCGATCCTGTTCATCATCTTCGACCTCGAGGTGGCCTTTCTCTTCCCCTGGGCGGTGTCGCTCGGCGACATCGGCCTATTCGGGTTCTGGTCGATGGTGATCTTCCTTGGCGTTCTGACGATCGGCTTCATCTACGAGTGGAAGAAAGGGGCCCTCGAATGGGAGTGATCGCGCCGGGCGCAGCCCCCCTCGGACCGGGCGCGCAGCAGGATGCATTGCTGCGGACCGTCACCGACGAGATCCAGGACAAGGGTTTCGTCATCGCGCAGGTCGACAAGCTGGTCGCCTGGGCGCGGACCGGGTCGCTGTGGCCGATGACCTTCGGCCTCGCGTGCTGCGCGGTCGAGATGATGCACACCGCGGCCAGCCGCTACGATCTCGACCGTTTCGGGATCATCTTCCGGCCGAGCCCGCGCCAGTCGGACGTCATGATCGTCGCCGGCACGCTCACCAACAAGATGGCCCCCGCGCTGCGCAAGGTCTACGACCAGATGTCGGAGCCTCGCTGGGTCATCTCGATGGGCAGCTGCGCCAATGGCGGCGGCTACTACCACTACTCCTACTCCGTGGTGCGCGGTTGCGACCGCATCGTGCCGGTGGACATCTACGTGCCGGGCTGCCCGCCGACGGCCGAGGCGCTGCTCTACGGGGTCCTGCAACTCCAGAAGAAGATCCGTCGCACGACGACGATCGCCCGCTGAGCCGAACGCCATGAACCAGGCCTTGAAGGAATTGGGCGATCACATCGCCGCCGCGCTGCCCGAGGACGTCGTCGCGGTATCGCAGCGACTCGACGAGCTTTGTGTCGTCGCGCATTCGACCTCGATCCTGAAGGTCCTGACGTTCCTGCGCGACGACAGCCAGTGCGAGTTCAAGTGCCTGATGGACGTGTGCGGCGTCGACTGGCCCGAGCGGGAGCGCCGTTTCGACGTCGTCTACAACCTGCTTTCCCTCAAGCTGAACCAGCGCATTCGCGTGAAGGTCGAGACCGACGAGAGCACGCCGGTGCCGTCGGCGACGTCGGTCTTCCCCTCGGCGGGGTGGTTCGAGCGCGAGACCTGGGATCTCTACGGGATCCTGTTCGCGGACCACCCGGACCTGCGCCGCATCCTGACCGACTACGGATTCGAGGGACATCCGCTGCGCAAGGACTTCCCGCTGACCGGCTACGTCGAGGTCCGTTACGACACCGAGCTTAAGCGCGTCGTCTACGAGCCGGTGAAGCTGCCGCAGGACTTCCGCAGCTTCGATTTCCTGTCGCCTTGGGAGGGGATGACCCGCCTGCTGCCGGGCGACGAGAAGGCCAGCGCGCCGCCGCCGGCCCCCGCAGCGAAGGGCTGAGCCGCCATGACCGCCGCCCCCCCGACGACCGCCGAAGTCGCCCTCAAGAACCTGACCATGAATTTCGGGCCGCAGCATCCTGCGGCCCACGGCGTGCTGCGTCTCGTGCTCGAGATGGACGGGGAGATCATCGAGCGCGCCGACCCCCATGTCGGGCTGCTGCATCGCGGCACCGAGAAGCTGATCGAGTACAAGACCTACACGCAGGCGACGCCTTATTTCGACCGGCTCGACTACGTCTCGCCGATGAACCAGGAGCACGCCTTCGCGCTGGCGGTGGAAAAGCTCCTGCAGCTCGAGGTGCCGCCGCGCGCCCAGGCGATCCGGGTCCTGTATGCGGAGATCGGCCGGATCCTGAACCACATCCTCAACATCACGACCTTCGCGATCGACGTCGGGGCCATGACGCCGCTGCTCTGGGGTTTCGAGGAGCGCGAGAAGCTGATGGAGTTCTACGAGCGCGCCTGCGGCGCCCGGCTCCACGCGAACTACTTCCGGCCCGGCGGCGTGTCCCAGGATCTGCCGCCGAAGCTGGTCGACGACATCCGCGCCTGGACCGAGCGCTATCCGCGGATCATCGACGACATCGAGGGGCTGCTGACCGAGAACCGGATCTTCAAGCAGCGCACGGTCGATATCGGCGTGGCGACCGCCGCCGATGCGATGGCCTGGGGCTTCTCGGGGCCAATGCTGCGCGGCTCCGGCGTGCCCTGGGATCTGCGCAAGTCGCAGCCCTACGACGGCTACGACGCCTACGAGTTCGACATCCCTGTCGGCAAGAACGGCGACTGCTACGACCGCTATCTCTGCCGCATGGAGGAGATGCGCCAGTCGCTGCGCATCATGACCCAGGCGCTCAACAAGATCGCCGCGACGCCCGGCCCGGTGAAGGTCAACGACAAGAAGATCACGCCGCCGACCCGCGGCGAGATGAAGCGCTCGATGGAAGCGCTCATCCACCACTTCAAGCTCTTCACCGAGGGCTACCACGTGCCCGCCGGCGAGACCTACACGGCCGTCGAGGCGCCGAAGGGCGAGTTCGCCGTCTACCTGGTGTCCGACGGGACCAACAAACCCTATCGCTGCAAGATCCGGGCGCCCGGCTTCGCCTTCCTGCAGGCGATGAACTTCCTGTCCAAGGGCCACATGCTCGCCGACGCCGTGGCGATCATCGGGTCGATGGACATCGTGTTCGGAGAGATCGACCGATGAGCGCCCCCGGGGCCGGCACCGTCGTTCAGCCGGCCAGCTTCGCCTTCACGCCCGAGAATCTCGAACGCGCGAAGAAGATCATCGCCAAGTACCCCGCGGGGCGCCAGGCAAGCGCGGTCCTGCCGCTGCTCGACCTTGCGCAGCGCCAGCACGAGAACTGGCTGCCGCGCGCCGCGATGGACTACGTGGCCGGCCTGCTCGACATGGCGTCGATCCGCGTCTACGAGGTCGCGACGTTCTACTCGATGTTCAATCTCGAGCCGGTCGGGAAGTGGTTCTTCCAGATCTGCACGACGACGCCGTGCTGGCTGCGCGGCTCGGACCAGGTGGTGAAGGCGTGCGAGAAGAAGCTCGGCGTCCATGTCGGCGAGACCTCGGGGGACGGCCTGTTCACGCTCAAGGAGGTCGAGTGCCTGGGCGCGTGCGTCAACGCGCCGATCATCCAGGTCAACGACGACTTCTACGAGGATCTCGACGGCCCGACGACCGAGAAGCTGATCGACGACCTGAGGGCGGGGCGCGTGCCGTCGCGCGGTTCCGTGGCGGGCCGGACCAATTCGGCGCCCACCGGCGGGCCGCAGGTGCTGAAGACGGTCCCCGAGCGATACAGCTGGACCCTCGAGCCGCCGCCCGCGGCGCCGGCCGGCAGCGACGACTGAGGTATTCAAGATGCTGCAGGACAAGGACCGGATCTTCACGAACCTCTACGGGACCCAGGGCCCCGATCTGAAGAGCGCGATGGCGCGTGGCGACTGGGACCGCACCAGGGATCTCATCGGCAAGGGGCGCGACTGGATCGTCACCCAGGTCAAGGATTCCGGGCTGCGCGGCCGCGGCGGCGCGGGATTCCCGACCGGCATGAAGTGGTCCTTCATGCCGAAGGCGAATCCGGACGGCCGCCCGAGCTATCTCGTCGTGAATGCCGACGAGTCCGAGCCGGGCACCTGCAAGGACCGCGAGATCCTGCGCCACGATCCCCACAAGCTGGTCGAAGGCTGCCTGCTCGCCGGCGTCGGCATGGGCGCGCGCGCCGGGTACATCTACATCCGCGGCGAGTTCTACAACGAGGCCTCGGCCATCCAGCGCGCGATCGAAGAGGCTTACGAGGCCGGGCTGATCGGCAACAACGCCTGCGGCTCGGGCTACGACTTCGACCTCTATCTCCACCGCGGCGCGGGCGCGTATATCTGCGGCGAGGAGACGGCGCTGCTCGAGAGCCTCGAGGGCCGCAAGGGCCAGCCGCGGCTGAAGCCGCCGTTCCCCGCGGCGTGCGGGCTCTACGGCTGCCCGACCACCATCAACAACGTCGAGACGATCTCGGTCGTGCCGACGATCCTGCGCCGCGGCGCGACCTGGTTCGCGGGCTTCGGTCGCCCGAAGAACTCCGGCACCAAGCTGTTCTGCATCTCCGGTCACGTGAACAAGCCGTGCAACGTCGAAGAGTCGATGTCGATCCCGCTCAAGGAACTGATCGAGAAGCACGCCGGCGGCGTGCGGGGCGGCTGGGACAACCTGCTGGGCATCATCCCCGGCGGCTCTTCGGTGCCGGTGCTGCCGAAGTCGATCTGCGACGAGGTCCTGATGGATTTCGACGCTCTGCGCGAGGTCCGGTCCGGCCTCGGCACGGCGGCCGTCATCGTGATGGACAAGTCCACCGACATCGTGAAGGCGATCGCGCGGCTGTCGAAGTTCTACATGCACGAGAGCTGCGGCCAGTGCACGCCGTGCCGCGAGGGAACGGGCTGGATGTGGCGGGTCATGACCCGCCTGGTCGAAGGGCGCGCGGAGCTCGAGGAGATCGACATCCTCGAGGACGTGACCAGGCAGATCGAGGGCCACACGATCTGCGCGCTCGGCGACGCGGCCGCCTGGCCGATCCAGGGCCTGCTGCGCCATTTCCGGCCCGAGGTCGAGCGCCGGATCAGGGACTACAAGGCGCGCGGCGCCGGTGCCGCGATCGCGGCCGAGTGAGACGGGGCGAACGATGCCGAAGCTGACGGTCAACGGAGTCGAGGTCGAGGTCCCGCCGGGCGCGACGGTGCTGCAGGCCTGCGAGGCCGCGGGTTTCGAGATCCCGCGCTTCTGCTACCACGAGCGCCTCTCGATCGCCGGCAACTGCCGCATGTGCCTGGTCGAGCAGGAGAAGGCGCCGAAGCCGATCGCGTCCTGCGCGATGCCGGCCGCCGACAACATGGTGATCAAGACCAACACGCCGGTCGTGCAGAAGGCGCGCAAGGGCGTGATGGAGTTCCTGCTGATCAACCACCCGCTGGATTGCCCGATCTGCGACCAGGGCGGCGAGTGCGACCTGCAGGACCAGGCGATGGCCTACGGGTTCGACCGTTCGCGCTACGCCGAGAACAAGCGCGCGGTCCCGGACAAGGACCTCGGGCCGCTCGTCAAGACGTCGATGAATCGCTGCATCCATTGCACGCGCTGCGTCCGCTTCGCGACCGAGGTCGCCGGGGTCGAGGAGCTCGGCGCCGTGTTCCGCGGCGAGCACATGGAGATCTCGACCTATGTCGAGAAGAGCCTGTCGTCGGAGCTCTCCGCCAACATCGTCGATCTCTGTCCGGTCGGCGCGCTGACCGCGAAGCCGTACGCTTTCATGGCCCGCCCGTGGGAGCTGCGGAAGACCGAATCGATCGACGTGCTGGACGCGCTCGGCTCGAACATCCGGGTCGACAGCCGCTCGGGCGAGGTGCTGCGCGTGCTGCCGCGGGTGAACGAGGACGTCAACGAGGAGTGGATCTCCGACAAGACCCGCTTCGCGATCGACGGGCTGCGCCGGCAGCGGCTCGACCGGCCCTATGTGCGCGGCGCCGACGGCAAGCTGAAGCCGGCGACCTGGCCGGAGGCCTTCGCCGCCATCGCCGCGAGGATGAGCGCGAGCGCCGGCGCGCGCATGGCCGCGATCGTCGGGGATCAGGCCGACTGCGAGGCCGTCGCCGCCCTCAAGGATCTGATGACGTCGCTGGGCAGCGCCAATCTCGATTGCCGCCAGGACGGTGCGAAGCTCGACCCGTCCTGCGCCGCCGGCTGGCGCTTCAACTCGACGATCGCGGGCATCGATCGCGCCGACGCGCTGCTGCTCGTCGGCACCAATCCGCGCTGGGAAGCGCCCGTGCTCAACGCGCGGATCCGCCGGCGCTGGCTCGCCGGTCGGTTCCCGGTGGCGGCGATCGGACCGCAGCTCGACCTCACCTACAAGTTCGACTACCTCGGCGCCGGTCCCGGCACGCTCGCCGAACTCGCCGACGGCAAGCTCGCCTTCGCCGAGATCCTGAAGGGCGCCAAGGCCCCGATGATGATCCTGGGGCAGGGGGCGCTCGCTCGGGCCGACGGTGCCGCCGTCCTGGCGCTCGCGCGTCGCGCCGCCGACGGCCTCGGGCTGATCAAGGACGGCTGGAACGGGTTCAACGTCCTGCACACCGCCGCGGCGCGCGTGGGGGCGCTCGAGCTGGGCTTCGTGCCCGGTCCGGGGGGCCGCGACGTTGCGGGCATCCTCGACGGCGCGGGCAAGGGCGAGATCGACCTCGTCTGGCTGCTCGGCGCGGACGAGATCGACATGGCGCGGCTCGGCAAGGCCTTCGTCGTCTACCAGGGCCACCACGGCGACCGCGGGGCGCATCGAGCCGACGTCGTCCTGCCGGGCGCGGCCTATACCGAGAAGAACGCGACCTACGTCAACACCGAGGGGCGCGTTCAGCAGGCGAGGATCGCGAACTTCCCGCCGGGCGAGGCGCGCGAGGATTGGAAGATCCTGCGCGCGTTCTCGGAGCAGGTCGGCAAGCGGCTGCCCTACGACACGCTGGGCCAGCTGCGGGCCGCGCTCGCCGCGCGCAACGCGATCTTCGGCCAGGTCGACCGGGTGGTGCCGGCGGCCTGGGGCGCGTTCGGTACCCCCGGACCGGTCGACGGGACGCCGTTCCGTTCGACGATCGCCGACTTCCACATGACCTGCGCGATCAGCCGCGCGTCGCAGACGATGGCGCAATGCGCCGCCGCGCGGGCCGCTGCCCTCGATCCGAGGACCGGGACCCATGGCTGAGCTGCTGAACCTCTACGTGATCCCCGGGGTGATCATCGTCGCCCAGATCCTGCTGGTCGTGGTGCCGCTGCTGATCACCGTGGCGATGCTCACCTATGCCGAGCGCAAGGTGATCGGCTCGATGCAGATGCGAAAGGGGCCGAACGTCGTCGGTCCCTTCGGCCTGCTGCAGCCCTTCGCCGACGCGTTGAAGCTGCTGACGAAGGAGACGATCATCCCGGCGGGCGCGAACCGCATCGTCTTCATCGTCGCGCCGATGCTGACCTTCCTGCTGAGCCTCATCGCCTGGGCGGTGATCCCCTTCGCGCCGGGCTGGGTCCTGTCCGACATCAACGTCGGGGTGCTCTACCTCTTCGCGATCTCCTCGCTCGGCGTCTACGGCATCATCATGGCCGGCTGGGCGTCGAACTCGAAATACGCCTTCCTCGGCGCGCTGCGCTCGGCGGCGCAGATGGTCAGCTACGAGGTCTCGATCGGCTTCGTGATCATCACCGTGCTGCTTTGCGTCGGATCGCTGAACCTCACGGACATCGTGAAGGCGCAGAGCGGCGGCGTCTGGCACTGGCACGTCTTCAACCTCAATCCGCCGCTTCTGCCGATGGCGGTGATCTTCTTCATCTCGGCGCTCGCCGAAACCAATCGCACGCCTTTCGACCTGCCCGAGGGCGAGTCCGAGCTCGTCGCGGGCTACATGGTCGAGTATTCGTCGATGTCCTTCGCCCTGTTCTTTCTGGGCGAGTACGCGGCGATGATCCTGATGAGCGGCATGACCGCGGTGCTGTTCCTCGGCGGCTGGGACAATCCGCTCCCCTTCGCGCCGTTCACGTGGATCCCGGCACTCGTCTGGTTCTGCCTGAAGATCTCCTTCCTGCTCTTCGTCTTCATCTGGGTGCGCGCGACCCTGCCGCGCTTCCGCTACGACCAGCTCATGCGTCTCGGTTGGAAGGTGTTCCTGCCGCTGTCGCTGTTCTGGGTCGTCTTCACCGCCGGCTGGCTGGTCGCCTTCGGCCAGCTTCCGAAACTCTGAGCATCGGGATCGGGAGGCACTGCCATGGGCATGATGGACGGCAAGAGCAGCGCCAAGACCTGGCTGATCGCGGAGATCGTCTCCGGCATGGCCCTGACTCTCCGGTACTTCTTCAAGCCGAAGGTCACGATCAACTATCCGTTCGAGAAGGGCCCGATCAGCGCCCGGTTCCGCGGCGAGCACGCGCTGCGCCGCTATCCCAACGGCGAGGAGCGCTGCATCGCGTGCAAGCTCTGCGAGGCGGTCTGCCCCGCGCAGGCGATCACGATCGAGGCCGAGCCGCGCGCCGACGGCAGCCGGCGCACCACGCGCTACGACATCGACATGACCAAGTGCATCTACTGCGGCCTGTGCCAGGAGGCCTGCCCGGTCGATGCGATCGTCGAGGGGCCGAATTTCGAGTTCGCGACCGAGACGCGCGAGGAGCTCATGTACAACAAGGAGAAGCTGCTCGCGAACGGCGACCGGTGGGAAGCCGAGATCCAGCAGAACATCTCGATCGATGCGCCGTATCGCTGAGGCGGAACGGGCATCGGGGCACGACGAGGGGCACGCATGATCCAGGCACTGGCCTTCTACCTGTTCTCGGGCGTGATGATCGCCTCGGCCGTGATGGTCGTGTCGGCGCGCAATCCCGTGCACTCGGTGCTGTTCCTGATCCTCGCCTTCTTCAACGCCGCGGCGCTGTTCCTGCTCAACGGCGCCGAGTTCCTGGCGATGATCCTGGTCGTCGTCTACGTCGGCGCGGTCGCGGTGCTGTTCCTGTTCGTCGTGATGATGCTCGACATCAACTTCGCGCAGCTGCGCGAGGGGTTCCTGCGCTACCTGCCGGTCGGCGGCGCGATCGGCCTGATCCTGCTCGCCGAGCTCGTCTTCGTCGGCGTGGCCTGGATCGATGCCGGAGCGGCGGTCCAGCTGCGCGGCGCGCCGGCCAGCGAGGCGGTCCACAACACCCGGGCGCTCGGGCGGCTGATCTACACGCACTACGCGCTGATCTTCCAGGCGGCGGGCCTCGTCCTGCTGGTGGCGATGATCGGCGCCATCGTCCTGACCCTGCGTGCGCGCCCGGGCGTCCGTCGCCAGAGCATCCCCGCGCAGGTCGCGCGCAGCCGTGCGGCTGGCGTCTCGCTCGCCAAGGTGCGGCCGCGCACCGGCGTCGACGTCTGAGGAGAGCGCCATGATCATCGGCCTGGGCCACTACCTCACCGTCGCGGCCATCCTGTTCACCCTCGGCATCTTCGGCATCTTCCTGAACCGGAAGAACGTGATCGTCATCCTGATGTCGGTCGAGCTGATGCTGCTCGCCGTGAACATCAATCTGGTGGCGTTCTCGGCCCATCTCGGCGACCTGGTCGGCCAGGTCTTCGCCCTGATGGTGCTGACCGTCGCCGCCGCCGAGGCGGCGATCGGGCTCGCGATCCTGGTCGTCTACTTCCGCAACCGCGGCTCGATCGAAGTCGAAGACATCAACCTGATGAAGGGCTGACGGTCGACGTCATGAAGACCCTCGCTATCCTCGCCGTGTTCCTGCCGCTGCTGGGCTTCGTCCTGGCGGGGCTTCCGATCGTCGCCGGCGCCAAGGGCCACGGCGTGGACCGCTGGGCCCAGCTGATCACCAGCGCCCTGGTCGGGGTCGCGGCGCTCTGTGCCGTCGCGATCTTCTGGTCCGTGGCTCTGCACCACCAGCCGCGGACCATCGAGCTCTTCACCTGGATTGACTCAGGCAGCTTCGAGGCGGGCTGGGCGCTCAAGCTCGACGCCCTGTCGGCCGTGATGCTGTGCGTCGTCACGATCGTGTCGACCTGCGTGCACGTCTACTCGATCGGCTACATGAGCCACGATCCCGCGATCCCGCGGTTCATGGCCTATCTGAGCCTGTTCACCTTCTTCATGCTGATGCTGGTGACGGCCGACAACTTCGTGCAGATGTTCTTCGGCTGGGAGGGTGTCGGCCTCGCCTCCTACCTGCTGATCGGCTTCTGGCACGACCGGGACAGCGCCAATGCGGCCTCGATCAAGGCGTTCGTGGTCAACCGTGTCGGCGACTTCGGGTTCGCGCTGGGGATCTTCGGCGTCTTCGCGATGTTCGGCTCGGTCCATTTCGACACGGTGTTCCAGGCCGCGCCGGGCCGCGTGAACGACACGATCAGGTTCCTCTGGTTCGAGGGCCACGCGCTGACGACGCTGTGCCTGCTCCTCTTCGTCGGCGCCATGGGCAAGTCCGCGCAGCTGGGGCTGCACACCTGGCTCCCGGACGCGATGGAGGGACCGACCCCGGTCTCCGCGCTCATCCATGCCGCCACGATGGTGACCGCGGGCGTGTTCATGGTCGCCCGCCTGTCGCCGATGTTCGAACTCGCGCCGGCGGCGCTCAACGTCGTGTGCATCATCGGCGCATTGACGGCGATCTTCGCGGCCTCGGTCGGCCTGGTGCAGAACGACATCAAGCGCGTCATCGCCTATTCGACATGCTCGCAGCTTGGCTACATGTTCTTCGCCGCCGGGGTGTCCGCCTATTCGGCGGCGATCTTCCACCTCATGACCCACGCCTTCTTCAAGGCGCTGCTGTTCCTGGGCTCCGGCTCGGTGATCCATGCGCTCGAGGGCGAGCAGGACATGCGCAAGATGGGCGGGCTCGGCCCGAAGATCCGCATCACCTACTGGCTGATGCTGATCGGCAGCGTCGCGTTGGCCGGCATCGGCATCCCCTTCGTCTTCGGCTTCGCCGGCTTCTATTCGAAGGACATCATCCTGGAGAGCGCGTTCGGTGCGCACTCGGGCCCGGGCGCCTTCGCCTTCTGGATCGGCATCGCCGCGGCGGGGATGACCGCCTTCTATTCCTGGCGGCTTCTGTTCATGACCTTCAGCGGCCATACGCGCGCCGACCATCACACATTCGACCATGCGCACGAGTCGCCGGCGGTAATGCTCGTTCCGCTCTACGTCCTCGCCGCCGGCGCGATCTTCGCAGGCCTCGCGGGTTACGAGTACTTCGTCGGCCACCACCGGGCCGAGTTCTGGGGCGCGTCGATCAAGGTGCTCGCCGCCCACGATTCGATCGAGGCGGCGCACCACGTCCCCGTCTGGGTCAAGGTCCTGCCGCTCGTCGCCAGCGTGATCGGCATCGGCGTGTCGTACGGGCTGTACATCCGCAACCCGCAGCTGCCGGCCGAGCTCGCCGCGCGCTTCCAGGGTCTCTACCGCTTCCTGCTGAACAAGTGGTGGTTCGACGAGCTCTACGACGCGCTGTTCGTGCGGCCGTCCTTCACGGCGGGCATCGGCCTCTGGAAGAAGGGGGATGGCGCCATCATCGACGGGCTGGGGCCCGATGCGCTGGCCGCGAACACGCTGACGACGGCGCGCCGGGTCAGCGCCGTCCAGACCGGCTACGTCTATCACTACGCCTTCGCGATGCTGATCGGTGTCGTCGCGCTGGCCACTTGGTATCTCGTGAGCCGGTGAGGGACGCGACATGAGCAGCTGGCCGATCCTCAGCCTCGTCACATTCCTGCCGCTCGTCGGGGCGGCCTTCATCCTGTTCGTGCGCGGCGATGCCGAGACCGAGGCGCGCAACGCGCGCTGGGTCGCGCTGTGGACGACCCTCGCGACCTTCATCGTCTCGCTGGTGCTTTGGTTCGATTTCGACCGCAGCTCCGCGGCCTTCCAGTTCGTCGAGCGCGCGACCTGGTTCCCCGGGACGGCGATCACCTATCACATGGGCGTGGACGGCATCTCCGTGCTGTTCGTGCTGCTGTCGACCTTCCTCATGCCGCTCTGCATCCTCGCCTCGTGGGAGGCGGTCGAGCATCGCGTGAAGGAGTACATGGTCGCCTTCCTCGTCCTCGAGACGATGATGGTTGGCATGTTCTGCGCCCTCGACATGGTGCTGTTCTACATCTTCTTCGAGGCGGTCCTGATCCCGATGTTCCTGATCATCGGGGTGTGGGGCGGCGCGCGGCGCGTCTACTCGGCGTTCAAGTTCTTCCTCTACACGCTCGCGGGATCGGTGCTGATGCTCGTCGCGCTGCTGTACATGTACGGCGCGGCCGGCACGACCGACATCACCAAGCTCATCGGCTACGGCTTCTCGCCGCAGGCGCAGAAGTGGCTGTGGCTCGCCTTTTTCGCGTCCTTCGCGGTCAAGGTGCCGATGTGGCCGGTGCACACCTGGCTCCCCGACGCGCATGTCGAGGCGCCGACGGCCGGCTCCGTCATCCTCGCGGGCGTTCTGCTCAAGATGGGCGGGTACGGCTTCCTGCGGTTCTCGATCCCGATGATGCCGGAGGCGTCGATCGCCTTCACGCCGCTGGTCTACACGTTGTCGATCATCGCCGTCATCTACACCTCGCTGGTCGCGCTGGTGCAGCAGGACATGAAGAAGCTCATCGCCTATTCGTCGGTGGCGCACATGGGCTTCGTGACGCTCGGGATCTTCACCGGAACGCGGCAGGGCGTCGACGGCGCCATCTTCCAGATGTTGAGCCATGGCGTGGTGTCGGGCGCGCTGTTCCTTTGCGTCGGCGTCGTGTACGACCGGCTGCATACCCGCGAGATCGCGCGCTACGGCGGCCTCGTCGAGCGCATGCCGCGATACGCCGCCGTCTTCATGCTGTTCACGATGGCCTCGGTCGGGCTCCCAGGAACGAGCGGGTTCGTCGGCGAGTTCCTGGTGCTGACGGGCACGTTCCAGTCGAACACCTGGGCCGCGGCGCTCGCCTCGCTCGGCGTCATCCTCGGCGCGGCCTACATGCTCTACCTCTATCGCCGCGTGATCTTCGGAACGATCACGCGCGACGACCTGCGCAAGATGCTCGACCTGTCGCGGCGCGAACTCGCCGTCTTCGTGCCGCTGATCGCGGTCGTGCTCTGGATGGGCATCTACCCGAAGCCGGTGCTCGATGTCTTCGCGACGTCGGTCGACCAGCTGGTTGCCCGCTACAAGCAGGCCGAGCTTTCCTCCCCCCAGGCGCCGGTCCGCCGGCTCGCCTCTCTCGCGGACTGAGCGCCGATGACCCCCGTACCCCTGAACCTCGGCCCCGCGCAGCCCGAACTCTTCCTGGCCGCGTCCGGGCTCGCCCTGCTGCTCTACGGCGTCCTGACCGGCGAGAAGTCGACGCGCCAGGTGTCCTGGCTGGCGATCATCGTCCTCGCGGTCACCGCGCTGCTGGTGTCGACCTCGCCGGCCACACGCACCCTCGCGCTCTCCGGGCTTTTCGTCGCCGACGCGTTCGGCGCCTTCATGAAGCTGTTCGTACTGCTCGGCGCGGCGCTCGGGATCGTGCTGTCGCTCGACTACAACCGGCGCGAGGAGATCGAGCGCTTCGAATTCCCGGTCCTGATCGTGTTCGCGACCCTGGGCATGATGCTCATGATCTCGGCGACGGACCTGATCTCGCTCTATCTCGGGCTCGAGCTCCAGAGCCTTTCGCTCTATGTGGTCGCGGCCTTCCGGCGCGACAGCGTCAAGTCGACCGAGGCCGGCCTCAAGTACTTCGTCCTCGGCGCGCTGTCCTCCGGGATGCTGCTCTACGGCGCGTCCCTGGTCTACGGCTTCTCCGGCAGCACGAGCTTCGCGGCGATCGCCAAGGCGCTCGCGCCGGTTGCGACGGATCCGGCGCAGGTGCCGCTCGGGATCCTGTTCGGCGTCGTCTTCCTGGTCGCCGGTCTCGCCTTCAAGGTTTCGGCCGCGCCGTTCCACATGTGGACCCCCGATGTCTACGAGGGCGCGCCGACCCCGGTGACGGCCTTCTTCGCGATCGCCCCGAAGATCGCCGCGACGGCGTTGTTCGTGCGCGTGATGGTCGAGCCCTTCGGTCCGCTCGCGCAGCACTGGCAGCAGATCATCTGGCTGATCGCGGTCCTTTCGATGATCGTCGGCGCCTTCGCGGCGATCTGGCAGACGAACGTCAAGCGCCTGATGGCGTACAGCTCGATCGGCCACGTCGGCTATGCGCTGATCGGCCTGGTCGCCGGCGGCAAGTCCGGCGTCGGAGCCATCGCCCTTTACATGGCCGTCTACCTGTTCATGAACGTGGCGGCCTTCGCCGTCATCCTGTCGATGCGCCAGAAGGGTCGGGCCGTCGAGCAGATCCAGGATCTCGCCGGCCTCTGGAAGAGCCACCCGATGATGGCGGGCGCGCTCGGCATCGCGATGTTCGCCATGGCCGGCATCCCGCCGCTCGCCGGCTTCCTTTCGAAGTTCTACATCTTCGAGGCCGCGGTCAGGTCGGGCTTCTACGTGCTCGCGGTCGTGGGCGTGCTCACCAGCGTCTTCGGCGCGTTCTACTACCTGCGCATCGTGAAGATCATGTGCTTCGACGAGCCGGGCGAGGTGATCGACAAGCCGATCGATCCGGCGGTCGGCGCGGTGCTGGGCGTCGCGAGCCTCTTCACGCTGTTCTTCATTCTCTGGCCGGCGCCGCTGATCCGCGCGGCCACGACGGCGGCGGCCTCGCTCTTCCCGGGATGATCGACGACCCGCCGCCGCGCTTGCCGCCGGCGTTTCGGCTCGTCGCCCTCGGGACCGTCGTCAGCACCAACGACGAGGCCAAGCGCCTGCTGCGCGACGGGGCCGAGGAGGGCACGCTCGTTTGGGCGCAGGCCCAGTCCGGCGGCCGCGGCCGCGACGGCCGCAGCTGGTCGAGCCCTGCCGGCAATCTCTACGCCTCGCTGATCCTCAGGCCCGAGGGGCCCCCCGGGGACGTGGCGCAGCTCGGCTTCGTCACCGCGCTCGCGATCGGCTCGGGCATCGGCGGATTCCTTCCGCCGCTGGTCGCGCTCACGAACAAGTGGCCGAACGACGTGCTGCTCGACGGCCGCAAGGTGTCGGGGATCCTGCTCGAGAGCGAAGGCGTGCGCAGCGACGGCGTCGACGGCGTCGTGCTGGGCTTCGGCGTCAACGTCGCCGCATGTCCCGCGGAGACGCGGGTGCCCGCGACCTCGCTCGCCGCGCTCGCGGGGGAGGCGATCGCGCCGGCCCGCGTGCTGGAGGCGATTGCCCGGCATCTCCAGTCCTGGATCCGGCGGTGGGTTGAGGACGGCTTCGAACCGGTCCGCCAGGCGTGGATGTCGCGCGCCCATGCGCTCGGCCAGCCGATCAGCGTGCGCCTCCCGCGCGAGACCCTCGAAGGCGTCTTCGCGGGGATCGATGCGCGGGGGATGCTGCAGCTGGACATGCCGATGGGCCGACGCCTCGTCTCGGCCGGCGACGTGTTCTTCAACTGATCCCTGTGTTAGCGTCCGCAACGTCATGCTCCTGGTCATCAACGCGAACAACACGACGACGGTGTTCGGCGTCTTCGAGCGCGGCGAGAAGCGCGGCGTCTGGCGGATCTCGACCGACGCCCACCGGACTGCGGACGAATACGCATTCTGGCTCACCGGGCTCATGGCGCTGGCCGGGATCGAGCGACGGATGATCGACGGTGTCATCCTCGCCAATGTCGTGCCGCAGACCAGCTTCCAGCTGAAGACCCTGTGCCGCACCTATTTCGGCGGCGACCCGCTGACCGTCGGCGATCCGGACTGCGATCCCGGCTTCAAGATCCTGATCGAGCGTCCCGAGGAGGCGGGTGCCGACCGTATCGCCAACACGGCGGGGGCGCGTGGCCGTTATCCGATGCCGGGCGTGGTCGTCGACCTGGGGACGGCGACGAATTTCGACGTGATCGACCGCGACGGGAACTACTGCGGCGGAGTCATCGCCCCCGGCATCTCGATCAGCTTCGAGGCGCTCTACACGCGCGCGGCGAAGCTGCCGCGCGTCGAGATCAAGCGACCCACGCGGGCGATCGGCCGGCGCACCGTCGAGGCGATGCAGTCCGGGATCTACTGGGGCTACATCAGCCTCATCGAGGGGATGCTTCGACGGCTCGAGGACGAGATGGGCCAGAAGCTCACCGTGATCGGCACCGGCGGTCTCGTGCCGCTGATCGCCGACGGCACGCCGGCGATCCATCATGTGAACCAGGACATCACGATGCTCGGACTCGTCGACATCTGGTCGCGCAATCGGAGCGCAGGCCCGGCGTGACCGACTGGCTCGATCGCTTCACGGACCCCGAGGGCGACGATCTCTTCTTCCTTCCGCTGGGCGGATCGGGAGAGATCGGCATGAACATGAACCTCTACGGCCATCGCGGCCGCTGGCTGATGGTCGACTGCGGCGTCACCTTCGGCGGCGAGTCGATGCCCGGCGTCGAGGTCATCACGCCGGATCCGGGTTTCATCGAGGATCGACGCCATCTGCTCGCGGGGCTCGTGCTCACGCATGCGCACGAGGACCATCTCGGCGCGGTCCAGTACCTGTGGCGCCGGCTGCGCTGCCCGATCTGGGCGACCCCCTTCGCGGCATCGGTGCTGCGCCGCAAGCTCGCCGAGGCGGACTTCCACGACGACATCGACCTCACCGTCGTGCCGCTCGACGCGCGATTCGACGTGGGGCCCTTCGACATCGAGCTGGTGCATCTCACGCATTCGATCCCCGAGCCGATGGCGCTGGCGATCCGAACGCGCGCCGGGACGGTGTTCCATACCGGGGACTGGAAGATCGATCCGACGCCGCTGGTCGGCGGCGATTTCGAGACCGAAAAGCTACGGCGCCTCGGCGACGGCGGGGTCCTGGCGGTGATCGGCGATTCGACCAACGCGATGCGCGACGGCGAGTCCGGCTCGGAGGCCGATGTCCGCGCGGCGCTGACCTCGCTTTTCTCCCGCTACCATCAGCGCATCGCGGTGGGCTGCTTCGCGTCGAATATCGCCCGGCTGGAATCCATCGCGCACGCGGCGAAGGCGAACGGGCGGGACGTCGCGCTGATCGGCCGGTCGCTGTGGCGCATGTACGAAGCGGCGCGTGAGAACGGCTATCTCGCGGATTGCCCGGCCTTCCTGCGCGAGGACGAGGCCGGCTACGTGCCGCGCGACCGCATCGTGCTGATCTGCACGGGCAGCCAGGGCGAGCCGCGGGCGGCGCTGTCGCGCATCGCCAACGACGACCATCCGCACATCGTGCTGGAGAAGGGTGACACGATCGTCTTCTCCTCCCGGACCATCCCGGGCAACGAGCGCACCGTGCTGCAGCTCCACAACCAGCTCGTCGCGCTGGGGGTCGAGGTCGTCCACGACGGGAATGTGCCGGCCGACCTCGGCGGGCCGATCCATGTCTCCGGCCATCCTTGTCGCGGCGAGCTCGCGCGCATGTACCAGTGGCTGCGGCCGCGCATCGCGGTCCCGGTCCACGGCGAGATGCAGCACATGACGGCGCACGCGGCGCTGGCCAAGGACTGCCAGGTGCCGCATGCCCTGGTGCCGTCGAACGGCCACGTCCTACGGCTGGGCCGCGACGGTCCCGAACTCGTCGACGAGGTCCATGCGGGCCGCTTCTCGGTCGAGGGCGAGCGCCTCGTGCCGCTGGACGGCGGTGTGCTCAAGACGCGCGGCCGGATGCTTTGGAACGGGGCGGTCATGGCCACGGTGGTCGTCGACCGCCGCGGGCGCCTGGTCGGCGACCCGCGGCTGTCGGCTCCGGGGCTGGCCGACGACGAATCGGCCGACGACGGATCCATCCTCGCCGCGTTCACCGAGGCGGCCGTCGAGTCGGCGCGCGGCTTCGGCAAGGGCGACGACGAGGCGCGGATCGAGGAAGCCGTCCGGCGGGCGATCCGGCGGGTGGCGAAGAACCGGCTTGGCAAGCGCCCCGAGGTTCGTGTTCATGTCGTGCGGATCTGAGGCCCGTCGCCGGCGCTGACCGCGCCGCGCACCGGGACGGCGATCCGACGATCTGACCCGATCCGACGAGTGGAGGACGCCATGGCCGACCCGATCATCTACGGACCCGCCTACAGCACCTATGTGCGCACGGCTCGGCTGGCGCACGAGGAGAAGGGCGTCTCCTACAAGCTGGTCGAGGTCGACCTGTTCAAGGGCGAGACCAATTCGCCGGCGCATCTCGCCCGCCACCCCTTCGGCAAGATCCCGGCCTACGAGCACGACGGCTTCGCGCTCTACGAGACCGGCGCGATCACCCGCTATGTCGACGAGGCGTTCGCCGGACCGAAGCTGCAGCCGCAGGACCTGCGCCAGCGCGCGCGCATGAACCAGGTCATGGGGGTCATCGACAGCTACGCCTACGCGCCGATGGTGCAGAAGGTCGTGATCCAGCGCCTCGTCGTTCCCCTGATGGGCGGCCAGAGCGACACGGCGATCATCGGCGAGGCGATGCCGGCGGTGGACAAGGCCTGCGCCGCCCTCGAGGTGCTGATCGGCGGCAATCCGTTCTTCGCCGGAACGACGCTGTCGCTCGCCGACCTCCATGCGATCCCGGTGTTCGGCTATTTCGCGGCGACACCGGAGGCGGCGCGCGTCTTCGCGTCCAATCCGAACCTGAAGCGGTGGTGGGGCGCGGTCGCGGGGATGGCGAGCGTGCAGCGCACGGCGCCGAAGCTCGGGTAGGGAGTCCCGGATGATCGGCCGCCTCAATCACGTCGCGATCGTCGTGCCCGATCTCGAGGCGGCGGCGCGCACGTATCGCGACACGCTGGGCGCGCGCGTGTCGGCGCCGGTCGACCTGCCGGCGCACGGGGTGACGACGGTCTTCGTCGAACTCGACAACACCAAGATCGAGCTGCTGCACCCGCTCGGCGCGACCTCGCCGATCGCGAAGTTCCTCGCCGAGCACCCCGCCGGAGGAATGCATCACGTCTGCTACGAGGTCGACGACATCCTCGCCGCGCGCGACCGGCTGCGCGCCAGCGGCGCGCGGGTTCTCGGCGACGGCGAGCCGAAGACGGGTGCGCACGGCAAGCCGGTGCTGTTCCTGCACCCCAAGGATTTCCTCGGCACGCTCGTGGAGCTCGAGCAGACATGACCCCGTCGATGGGATGGGCCACCGGCATCGCGATCTACGCGACGATCTGGTGGGTCGTGATCTTCGCGGTCCTGCCCTGGGGCGTCCGCACGCCCGACAAGGCGGAGACGGGCCATGCCTCGGGGGCGCCGGCCAATCCGCGCCTCGGCCTGAAGGCGCTCGTGACGACGATCATCAGCGCCGTGATCTGGGTTGCGATCGATCTCGTCGTGCGCAGCGACCTGATCAGCTTCAGGGACATGGCGGGCTGAGGAGAGCGGCATGAGCGGCTATTGCGACATCGCGCCGGGCCATCCGGTCCATGCGCACTATCACGACAACGAGTACGGCTTTCCGCTGCGGGACGACGACGCGCTGCTCGAGCGCTTTGCCCTGGAGATCAACCAGGCCGGCCTGTCGTGGGAGCTGATGCTGAAGAAGCGCGGGGGGTTCCGATCCGCCTATCGCGGCTTCGTCGTCGACAAGGTGGCGCGCTTCGGCGAGCGCGACGAGGCGCGTCTGCTCGCCGACTCGTCGATCATCCGCAACCGTCTCAAGGTCAGGGCGGTGATCGAGAACGCGCGGCGGATCCGCGCGCTGCGCGACAGCCACGGATCCTTCGCGGCATGGCTCGACGCGCATCACCCGATGACGAAGCCGGATTGGATGAAGCTGTTCAAGAAGACCTTCGTCTTCACCGGCGGCGAGATCGTGAACGAGATGCTGATGAGCACCGGCTACCTGCCGGGCGCGCATCGCGAGACCTGTCCGGTCTATGGGCGCATCGCGGCGATCAGCCCGCCCTGGATGCGTGCACAGGGTTTCAGGTTCTGAGCGGCAGGGCCGGCCGGACGGCCGCCCGCGCCGCGGATGCCGGGGTCCGGAAACACGAAACCCGGCATCGCTTCCGATGCCGGGTTCGCCGAGCGCTAGCCGTCCCTAGACTTGGGCCTGCACAGATTGCTTATGCGCTGCGCAGTTTAGGCCATGAAGATATGCAGCCTGCACACGCCAAGTCCAGTTCGAACTCGCCGTCTGGTCTCGTCCCGGGCGATGGATTACTAGGGGAGGGATGGTCGAACCGGGGGCGGGAGAGGGACATGGCGCGCCGGCGCCGGCGCTGGTCGAGGTCGTCGGTCTGACCAAGCGCTTCGGGGCGCTGGTCGCCAACGATGCAATCGACCTCGCGCTGCAGCCGGGCGAGATCCATGCCTTGCTGGGGGAGAACGGGGCCGGGAAATCCACCCTCGTGAAGATGCTCTATGGGCTTCTCCAGCCCGATGCGGGCGCCATTCGCTGGAACGGCCGCCCCGTCGTGATCGACGGGCCCGCGGTTGCGCGCAAGCTGGGCATCGGGATGGTGTTCCAGCATTTCTCCCTCTTCGACAGCCTGACGGTCGCCGAGAATGTCGCCCTGGCGCTGCCGGCGGGCGAAGGCCTGGGTTCGGTCGCCCGCCGGCTCGCCGCGGTGTCCGCCGCCTACGGCCTGCCGCTCGACCCGGACCGGCCCGTCCACACCCTGTCGGTCGGCGAGCGCCAGCGGATCGAGATCGTGCGCTGTCTGCTGCAGGATCCCCGGCTGCTGATCCTGGACGAGCCGACCGCCGTTCTCACGCCGCAGGAGGCGGACCAGCTCTTCGCAACCCTCGCGCGTCTCGCCGGCGAGGGTCGGGCGATCCTCTACATCACGCACCGGCTCGACGAGGTGCGGCGGCTGTGCCGCCGCGCGACCATCCTGCGCCATGGTCGCAAGGTCGGCGATTGCGACCCTCGTCTGGAGACGCCGCAGAGCCTCGCGCGGATGATGGTGGGCGCCGAGGTCGGCGGCGTGCGCGCGGCGCACGCGGCTTCCGACGGTGCGATGCGGATGCGCCTCGACCGCCTGAGCATGGCGCGGTCGCACGATCATGGCGTGGCATTGCGCGAGATCTCGCTCGAGCTGCGGTCGGGGAGCCTGCTGGCGGTCGCCGGCGTCGCCGGCAACGGCCAGTCGGAGCTGTTCGAGGCGCTGTCGGGGGAGCGCCTCGCCGATCGCGACGATGCCGTCGTCATCGAAGGGCGCGCGGCCGGCCGGCTCGGCATCAACGAGCGCCGGCGCCTTGGTGCCGCATTCGTGCCGGAGGAGCGGCTGGGCCACGCGGCCGCGCCGCGCCTCGCGCTGTCCGAGAACGCGATCCTCACTGGCCACGGCACCGCCGGGCTCGCGCCGCGCGGCCTGCTCGATCGCGCGGCCGCCGCCGCCCGCGTCGATGCGGTGAGCGCGGCTTTCGACGTGCGCAAGGGCACGCGCGATCCCGAGGCGGCATCGCTCTCGGGCGGCAACCTCCAAAAGTTCGTGGTCGGCCGCGAGATCCTGCTCGCACCGCGCGTCCTGGTCGTCAGCCAGCCGACCTGGGGCGTCGACGCGGGCGCGGCGGCCACGATCCGCCAGGCGCTCGTCGACCTTGCGCGCGACGGTGCCGCGGTGCTGGTGATCAGCCAGGATCTCGACGAGATCCTCGAGATCGCGGACCGCATCGCGGTCATCCACGACGGCGCCTTGTCGCCGGCCGAGCCGGCGTCGACGATGACGCGCGAGCGCATCGGCCTTCTGATGGGCGGCGACGCCCGGGCGGGAGCGGCATGACCGGCTTGCGCCTGGAGCGACGCGGCGAGCCCTCGCTGGCGATGATGCTGCTCTCGCCGGTCATCGCGGTCGCGCTGATGCTGGCCGTGAGCGCCGCGATCTTCTCCCTCCTGGGCAAGGACCCCGCGCAGGCACTGTTCGTCTATTTCGTCGAGCCGCTCACCCAGGACTGGTCGCTGCAGGAGCTCGTGGTGAAGGCCGCCCCGCTGGTGCTGATCGCGGTCGGGCTCGCGTGCTGCTACCTCTCCAACAACTGGAACATCGGCGCCGAGGGGCAGTACGTGATCGGCGGCATCGCCGGCGGCGGCGTGGCGCTGCTGTTCCAGCAGACCGGCTCGCCGCTGGGCGTGCCCGCGGTGATCCTCGCCGGCGCGCTCGGCGGCGCGCTGTTCGCGCTGATCCCCGCGGTCCTCAAGGTGCGATTCGGGACCAACGAGATCCTCACCAGCCTGATGCTCGTCTACATCGCCGAGTTCCTGCTCGACTACCTCGTGCGCGGCCCCTGGCGCGATCCCAAGGCGCTCAACTTCCCGCAGACCGTGACGTTCGACGTCGCGATCCCGATCCTGATCGAAGGCAGCCGCGTCCACCTCGGCGCGCTGTTTGCGCTCGCGGCCGTGGCGCTCGGAACCGTGCTGCTGTCGCGCACGCTCAAGGGCTTCGAGATCCGGGTGCTCGGCCAGGCGCCCCGTGCGGCGCTGTTCGCGGGCTTTTCGCCGGTGCGCACGACCCTGTTCGTCTTCGCGCTCTCCGGCGCGCTCGCGGGGCTCGCGGGCGTGTGCGAGGTCGCCGGCTCGATGAACCAGCTGCGGCCCGCGATCTCGCCGGGCTACGGCTTCGCGGCGATCATCGTCGCCTTCCTCGGCCGGCTGAACCCGATCGGGATCCTGTTCGCGGGGCTGCTCCTGGCGCTGTCCTATCTCGGCGGAGAGAACGCCCAGATCATGATGAAGATCCCGCTCAACCTGACGCGGGTGCTGCAGGGACTGCTCCTGTTCTTCGTCCTCGCCTGCGACCTGCTGATCCTCTATCGCGTCCGCGTGGTGCGCGCGGCCCGGCTGGCGGGGTGAGCGCGCATGGATCTCGCCACCGCGATCATCCTCACCATCGTCACCGCGTCGACGCCGCTGCTCATCGCGGCGGCGGGCGAGCTGCTCGTCGAGCGCGCCGGAGTGCTCAATCTCGGCGTCGAGGGGATGATGATCATGGGCGCGGCCTGCGGATTCGGCGCGGCCCACCTCAGCGGCCAGCCCTGGCTGGGGATCCCGGCCGGCATCCTGGCGGGCATGGCCATGGCGGCCCTCTTCGCGGTGATGGTCCTCGGCCTGGTCGCCAACCAGGTGGCATGCGGGCTCGCGCTGACGATCCTCGGGCTCGGGCTCTCCGGACTCATCGGCCAGGGGTTCGTCGGCCAGAAGCTCGAGCCGATCGGGCGTCTCCACGTGCCGCTGCTGTCCGACATCCCCGTGCTCGGACCGATCCTGTTCCACGAGGATCCCTTCGTCTACGCGTCGTTCGCGCTCGTCCTCGGCCTGTGGTGGTTCCTGGGCCGGACGCGCGCCGGGCTCGTGGTCCGCGCCGTCGGCGACAACCACGCATCGGCGCACGCCCTGGGCTATCCGGTGCGGCGCGTGCGTCTGCTGGCGATCCTGTTCGGCGGCGGCTGCGCCGGGCTGGCGGGCGCCTACCTGTCGCTCGTCTACACGCCGTTCTGGGTGACGGGGATGAGCGCAGGTCGCGGCTGGATCGCGCTCGCCCTGGTCGTATTCGCCTCCTGGCGTCCCTGGCGGTTGCTGTTCGGCGCCTATCTCTTCGGCACGATGTCGATCGGCCAGCTGCACCTGCAGGCGATGCGCGGCGTCCTGCCGGAGTTCCTGCTGCTCCCTGGCCAGTTCTGGTCGGCGTTGCCCTACGCGGCGACGATCGTGGTATTGGTCGCCATCTCCCGATCGGGGCGCCGGCGCGGCGCCGAGCCCGCGATGCTCGGCCAGACCTTCGTTCCCGATCGCTGAAATGCGGTCCGGACGCCGATGCGGCAGGCGTCCCACGGACCGGCACGATGACGCCGCGGGCAGACGAGGAGGGTGATGGCGATGCGACGGAGGCTCTTGGGAGCGGCGGCCCTGGCGGCGGCGATGATGTTCGGACCGGCACCGGCGGATGCGCAGCAGAAGATGAAGGTCGGCTTCATCTATGTGGGGCCGGTCGGGGATTTCGGATGGAGCTACCAGCATGACGCCGGGCGCAAGGCCGTGGCGGAGGCGTACGGCAACCGCGTCGAAACGACGTTCATCGAGAACGTCTCCGAGGGCCCGGATGCCGAGCGCGTCATCGAGCAGCTCGCCCGCTCGGGCCACAAGCTGATCTTCACGACGTCGTTCGGCTTCATGGAGCCGACGCTGAAGGTCGCGCAGCGCTTCCCGAACGTATGGTTCGAGCACGCCACCGGCTTCAAGCGCGCCCCGAACGTCGCCACCTACGACGCGCGCTTCTACGAGGGCCGCTACATCATCGGCCAGATCGCGGCGAAGATGTCGAAGAGTGGGACGATCGGCTACATCGGCTCGTTCCCGATCCCGGAGGTCGTCGCCGGCATCAACAGCTTCATGCTCGGCGCGCAGTCGGTGCGTCCGGACATGAAGATCAAGATCGTCTGGGTCAACTCCTGGTACGACCCGGGCAAGGAGGCCGACGCGGCCAAGGCGCTGATCAGCCAGGGCGCGGACATCATCTCGCAGCACACCGACAGCGCCGCGGCGATGCAGGTGGCCCAGGAGCGCGGCGTGCTGGCCTTCGGCCAGGCGTCGGACATGATCAAGTTCGGCCCGAAGGCGCAGCTGACCGCCATCGTCGACGACTGGTCGAAATACTACGTCGAGCGGGTCGGGCTCGCCCTCGAGGGCAAGTGGGCCACCGGCGCGGTCTGGGACGGCCTCGACAAGGGCAAGGTGCGGATGGCGCCCTACACGAACATGCCGGACGACGTGAAGAAGATGGCCGAGGCGACCGAGGCGGCGATCAAGGCCAAGACGCTGCACCCGTTCAAGTGCCCGATGGTCAAGCAGGACGGCAGCGCGGTGGAGTGCAAGGGCACCGGCGCCCTCTCGGACGAGCAGATCGCGAGCATGAACTTCTACATCAAGGGGATCGACGACAAGGTCCCGAACTGAGGGCACGCCGCGGCTGGTCTTCCCGGCCGCGCCGCGCGCGTCCGCCGGCCACGGGTCGGCAGCGGCGGGCGACGGCGCGGCCGGGTACTCGGGTCGTAACCGCCGGTTAGGCATCGGGCGCCTAGGGTCGGGACATGCGCCGCCTCGTCCTCGTCATCCTCGCCTGGGCCGCAGCCTCGCCCGGCCTGGCACAGACCGTGACCATGGACAGCGCCGCCTGCCGGGCGCTGCTGGTCGAGCATCGGCCGGCTGCCGACGTGGATTACAAGCCCGGCACCGATGTGCGCGGCCGGCCGGTGGCGCCGGCCGACCTCGGCGCCGGCACCACGCCGAGCGTCCTGGCTCCGAGCTTCACCTTCGACCTGCGGACCGACCTCGCGCCCTTCCTGCCGCCGGGATCGCGTCTGATCCGGCCCGAGCTGACGGTGGGGCGCATCGCCGTCGATCCCAAGGGCGCGATCCTGTT
Source organism: Alphaproteobacteria bacterium (assembly GCA_016793165.1). GTDB lineage: Bacteria > Pseudomonadota > Alphaproteobacteria > CACIAM-22H2 > CACIAM-22H2 > CAIOSQ01. The sequence continues at coordinate 196,943 of JAEULA010000065.1, forward strand.
CAACGGCGAGCCCGTGGCCGCCGGCGACCGGACCGCCCTCGCAGCCCTGTGCCGGCGCGCGCCGCGCTGACGCCGCGGCGCCTCCCGGAAATTGCCACGCTGGGGTGGTTTCCCTAGATTGCCGCGACTTTTCGGGGCCCGGCGTTCCGCCGGCGCCTGCGCCCTCAAGCCGCGACCGTCGAAGGATTCCCGCCCGTGCGCCTCAGCCAGTTCTTCCTGCCCACGCTCAAGGAAACGCCCACCGAGGCGCAGATCGTCTCGCACCGGCTGATGCTGCGGGCGGGCATGATCCGCCAGCAGGCGGCCGGCATCTACTCGTGGCTGCCGCTGGGCTGGCGCGTGCTGCAGAAGGTCGAGCAGATCGTGCGCGAGGAGCAGAACCGCGCCGGCGCGCTCGAGATCCTGATGCCGACGATCCAGCCGGCCGAGCTGTGGCGCGAATCGGGCCGCTACGACGACTACGGCAAGGAGATGCTGCGCATCACCGACCGCCACGAGCGCGACATGCTCTTCGGACCGACCAACGAGGAGATGGTCACCGACATCGCGCGCGCCTCGATGAAGTCCTACCGCGACCTGCCGCGCAACCTCTACCACATCCAGTGGAAGTTCCGGGACGAGGTTCGCCCGCGCTTCGGCGTGATGCGCGGCCGGGAGTTCCTCATGAAGGACGCGTACTCCTTCGACGTCGATGCGGCCGGCGCGCGCCACGCCTACAACAAGATGTTCATCTCCTACCTGCGCACGTTCGCGCGCATGGGCCTGAAGGCCATCCCGATGCGCGCGGACACGGGGCCGATCGGCGGCGATCTCAGCCACGAGTTCCAGATCCTGGCCGAGACGGGCGAGAGCGCGGTCTATGTCGATCGCGGCTTCCTCGATCTCGATTTCGCCGACTTCAAGGTCGACTACGACGACGTGGCCGGGCTCCAGGCGGTCGTCGACAGGTTCACGTCGTTCTATGCGGCCACCGACGAGAAGCACGACGCGGCGAAGGGTGCGGAGCTCGGCGATCGCCTGGTCAGCGCGCGGGGCATCGAGGTCGGGCACATCTTCTATTTCGGGACCAAGTACTCGGCGCCGATGGGCCTCTCGGTCCAGGGTCCCAACGGCGAGAAGATCCATCCGGAGATGGGTTCGTACGGCATCGGCGTCTCGCGCCTCGTCGGCGCGCTGATCGAGGCCAACCATGACGACGCGGGCATCATCTGGCCGGCAAGCGTGGCGCCGTTCGACTGCGGCGTGATCAACCTGCGCGTCGGCGACGCGGCCTGCGACGCGATGGCCAAGGACCTGATCGCCCGACTCGAGGGCGCCGGGCTTGACGCGCTCTACGACGACCGCAGCGAAAGCGCCGGCGCCAAGTTCGCGACGATGGACCTGATCGGGCTGCCCTGGCAGCTGACGATCGGGCCGCGCGGCGCCAAGGCCGGCACGATCGAGGTCAAGAACCGCCGCGGCGGCGCCAAGGAGGAGCTGTCGATCGAGGCGGTGATCGCCAAGGTCGCCAGCCGTTGAGCGGTCGCGGATCCGGACCTCGCCCGTGAGCGCACCCTTCGGCGTCTTCGAGCGCATGATGGCGACGCGCTATCTGCGCGCGCGCCGCCAGGAGGGCTTCATCTCCGTCATCGCGTGGTTCTCGCTGCTCGGCATCGCGCTGGGCGTGGCGACGCTGATCATCGTGATGGCGGTCATGAACGGCTTCCGCGCCGAGCTGCTCGGGCGGATCGTCGGACTCAACGGGCACGTCACGATCTACAGTCAGCAGGGCGCGTTCACCGACTACGACGCGGTCACGGCGCGGGTGGCGAAGGTGCCCGGCGTCGTGCACGCCTCGCCGCTGGTCGAGGGCCAGGTGCTCGCCAGCGCCAACAACGTCGCCGGCGGCGCGCTGGTGCGCGGCATGCGCACCGAGGACCTGCTCGGCCGGCGCCTGATCGCGGGCAACATCCGCGCCGGCGACTGGCGGGACTTCGCGGGCGAGGACGCGATCGCCATCGGCAGCCGCATGGCGATGAAGTTCCGTCTGCAGATCGGCGACTCGCTGACGCTGATCTCGCCGCAGGGCAACGTGACGGCCTTCGGCACGACGCCGCGCATGCGCGCCTACCGCATCGCCGCGATCTTCGAGGTCGGCATGTTCGAGTACGATTCCAGCTTCGTGTACATGCCGATGGCCGCGGCCCAGCTGTTCTTCCGGCTGGGGCAGGGCGTGTCCGGCGTCGAGGTCATGGTGGCGGATCCCGACCGCATCCTGCCGATGCGCAACGCCATCGCCGATGCGGCGGGCGGCGGCGTGCGGGTCTACAGCTGGCAGGACGCCAACTCGAGCTTCTTCAACGCGCTTCAGGTCGAGCGCAACGTCATGTTCCTGATCCTGACACTGATCATCCTGGTCGCGGCGTTCAACATCATCTCGTCGCTGATCATGCTGGTGAAGGACAAGTCGCGCGACATCGCGATCCTGCGCACGATGGGCGCGGCGCGCGGCGCGATCATGCGCGTGTTCTTCATGGCGGGCGCGTCGGTCGGCGTCATCGGGACCTTCGCCGGCTTCGTCCTGGGCGTCGCGTTCTGCACCAACATCGAGTCGATCCGGCAGGCGCTGCAGGCGGTCATGGGCTGGCAGCTGTTCCCGGCCGAGATCTACTTCCTGTCGCGGATGCCCGCGAAGATGGATACGACGGAGGTCGTCTACGTCGTGCTCATGGCGCTCGCGCTCAGCTTCCTCGCCACGATCTATCCCGCATGGCGCGCGGCGCGCATCGATCCGGTCGAGGCGCTGCGCTATGAGTGAGCCTTCGCTCGCGTTGGTCGACGTGCAGCGCCGGTTCCGGCAGGCGGGCGGCACGCTCGAGGTCCTGCGCGGCGCATCGCTGACGCTGATGCCCGGCGAGGCGGTGGCTCTCGTCGGGCCCTCGGGCGCCGGAAAGTCGACGCTGCTCCACGTCGCGGGGCTGCTCGAGATGCCCGACGGCGGTGAAGTGCGGGTCGCCGGTCAGGACGGCGGGAAGCTCGGCGACACGGCCCGCACGGCGCTGCGCCTGCGCACGCTCGGTTTCGTCTACCAGTTCCACCACCTGCTGCCCGAGTTCTCGGCGCTCGAGAACGTGATGATCCCGCAGATGATCGCCGGCACGAGCCGCAGGGCCGCCGCGACGCGCGCGCGCGACCTGCTCGCACGGGTCGGCCTGTCCGCGCGCGAGACGCATCGCCCGGGCCGGCTGTCGGGCGGCGAGCAGCAGCGCGTCGCGATCGTGCGGGCGATCGCCAACGCCCCGCGCGTCCTGCTCGCCGACGAGCCGACCGGCAACCTCGATCCGAACACGGCCGAGGGAGTCTTCGGCGAGCTGATGCGGCTGGTGCGCGACACCGGACTCGCGGTGCTGATGGCCACCCACAACCCGCAGCTGGCCCAGCGCATGGACCGCGTCGTGACCCTGCGGGAGGGGCGGCTCGTCTCGGCCTGACTTATCCCCATTTCATCCCGTCCACAGGCTGTGGATGGCGGGGAAGGCGGCGGCGCGCATTGCCCCGCGCCGGGCGCGCGCGTAGCTTGCCGGCCGATCCCATGTCAGACCCCGTGACGTTCCGCACGCTCTTCCGCGACCTGCCGGCCCCGGCCCAGGATCCGGCCGCTCTCGGCCAGGGCGTGTTCGCGGACACCGCGCTGCGCGAGCTGATCGCGACCAACCAGATCGTCGCCGAGGATCCGATCCTCGACGCGCAGATCCAACCCGCCAGCCTCGACCTGCGGCTCGGGCGCTATGCCTATCGCGTGCGCGCCAGCTTCCTGCCCGGCGGCTCGTCGGTCGACGAGAAGCTGCGCTCGTTCACGATGCATCGCGTCGACATGGAGGACGGCGCCGTCCTCGAGCGCGGCTGCGTGTACATCGTGCCGCTGCAGGAGCGGCTTCAGCTGCAAGGCGGCATCTCCGCCCTCGCCAACCCGAAGTCGTCCACCGGTCGGCTCGACATCTTCACCCGCGTGATCACCGACAACGCCACGGCCTTCGACAAGATCGCCGGCGGTTATGGCGGGCCGCTCTATCTCGAGATCGCACCACGCACCTTCAGCGTGCTCGTGCGGCGCGGCACGCGGTTGTCGCAGATCCGGTTCCAGCGCGGCTCCGACATCAAGGTCGGCGTCGGCGTCGCGGAGCTTCATCGCCGTTCGCCGCTGATCTCCGGCATTCCCGGCGAGCCGCTGTTCCGCGACAAGCTGGTCGGCGTGACCGTCGATCTCGAAGGCGACGGCGACACCGGCCTGGTCGGATATCGCGCCAAGAAGCATGCGGACGTGATCGACGTCGATTGCCGCGAGCGCTACGACATCGCGCCGTTCTGGGAGCCGATCGCGTCGCGCGACCGCCGCATCATCCTCGATCCGGACGACTTCTACATCCTGGTGACGCGCGAGGCGGTGACGATCCCGCCGGATTTCGCCGCCGAGATGGTCGCCTACGACACCATGGTCGGCGAGTTCCGCGTCCACTATGCGGGCTTCTTCGACCCCGGTTTCGGATGGGGCGGCGAGGGCAGCGGCAGCCGTGCGGTGCTCGAGGTGCGCTCCCACGAGGTGCCGTTCCTGCTCGAGCACGGGCAGACGGTCGGGTGGTTGCGCTACGAGCGGCTGACCGCCCCGCCGTCGCGGCTCTACGGCGCCGGTGCCGGTTCGAGCTATCAGAAGCAGGGCTTGCAGCTCGCCAAGCAGTTCAAGCGCCTGGGCTGAGCCGAGACGCGTAACCGTGGCATGCCGGTTGCACGGCACCGCGGCACCGGCAGCCGACGAGCGGCGCCGGCATGGAGCTGACCGATGAGCATCCACGTCGCCCTGCGCCATCGCACGAGCTACCGCTACGACCGGCCGATCGCGCTCGGGCCGCAGACGGTCCGGCTGCGGCCTGCGCCGCATGCGCGCACGCCGATCCTGTCCTACGCGCTGACGGTCGAGCCGGGCGCGCATTTCCTCAACTGGCAGCAGGATCCGCAGGGGAATTTCCTCGCCCGTCTCGTCTTCCCCGAGAAGACGGACCGGCTGGAGATCGTCGTCGACCTCGTCGCGGACATGACGGTCATCAATCCGTTCGACTTCTTCCTGGAGCCCGAGGCGGAGACGACGCCGTTCGACTACGACCCGGGCCTGGCCGAGGAGATCGCACCGTTTCGGCGCCTGCTGCCGCCGGGGCCGCGCCTAGCCGCCTTCCTTGCGCGCATCGATCGCACACCGGCCCCGACGGTGGACTTCCTCGTCGGTCTCAACCGGCTGCTCGCGAACGAGATCCGCTACCTGATCCGGCACGAGCCCGGCGTGCAGACGCCCGAGGAGACGCTCGCGCTCGCCTGCGGCTCCTGCCGCGACACCGGCTGGCTCCTGGTCCAGGTCCTGCGGCATCTCGGTTTCGCCGCGCGCTTCGTCTCGGGCTACCTGATCCAGCTCACCGCCGACGAGAAGGCGCTCGACGGACCTTCGGGGCCGGCGCACGACTTCACCGACCTGCATGCATGGTGCGAAGTCTACCTGCCGGGCGCGGGCTGGATCGGCCTCGATCCGACGTCGGGGCTGCTGGCGGGCGAGGGGCATGTCCCGCTGGCGGCGACCCCGGAGCCGCAGAGCGCGGCGCCGATCAGCGGCCTGCTCGAGAAGGCCGAGACCCGCTTCGACGTCGAGATGCAGGTCACGCGGATCCGCGAGACCCCGCGCACCACCCGGCCCTATACCGAGGCGCAGTGGGCGGCGATCCTCGCGCGCGGAGCGGACGTCGATGCGGCGCTGGCGCACGGCGACATGCGGCTGACCATGGGCGGCGAGCCGACCTTCGTGTCGGTCGACGATCCCGACGGCGCGGAGTGGAATATCGATGCGCTCGGGCCGACCAAGCGCCGGCGCGCGGGCACGCTCCTGCGGCGACTCGCGGCGCGGTTCAGCACGGGCGCGCTGCTGCATTACGGGCAGGGCAAATGGTATCCGGGGGAGCAGCTGCCGCGCTGGGCTCTGTCGTGCCACTGGCGGCGCGACGGCGAGCCGATCTGGCGCGATGCGTCGCTGTTGGCGCACGACGAGGACAGCGAGCGCCTGGACGCCGCCGACGCCGAGGCCTTCGTTTCCGCGCTGGCGACACGGCTCGGCGTCGACCCGGCGTTCCGCATCCCGGCTTACGAGGACGTCTGGTACTACCTCTGGCGCGAGCGACGCCTGCCGGCAAATGTCGACCCGCTCGATGCGCGGCTCGACGATCCCCAGGAGCGCGCGCGACTGGCACGGGTCTTCGAGCAGGGACTCGATGCGATCGTCGGCTACGCGCTGCCGATCCGGCGAGATGGCCAGGGAGCCGCGCGACGCTGGACGACCGGCCCGTGGTTCCTGCGCCAGCAAACCATGTTCCTGCTGCCCGGCGATTCGCCGATGGGACTGCGGCTGCCGCTCGACTCCCTGCCCTGGGCCGCGCCCGAGGATCGGGTGCACGAGACCGCCGCCGACCCCTTCGCCCCGCGCGAAACGCTGGCGCCGCGCGACCAGCTCGTGCAGCCCGTGGGCCGTCCGGGCGCGACGGCGGGTCCGCCGTGGTCTCCCCAGCCGATGATGCTTCGAGAGCCTGCGCGAGGGGACTCCGCGGCATGGATCGTGCGCACCGCGCTGTGCGTCGAGCCGCGCGACGGCCGCCTGCATGTGTTCATGCCGCCGATCCAGGCGGCCGACGACTATCTCGCGCTCGTCGCGGCGATCGAGGACACCGCCGCCGCGCTCAAGCGCAAGGTGACGATCGAGGGCTACACGCCGCCGCGCGATCCGCGCTTGCTCCATTTCTCGATCACCCCGGATCCCGGGGTCATCGAGGTCAACATCCATCCCGCCGCGGGCTGGGACGAGTTGGTCGCGCGCACCGAGATCCTCTACGAGGAGGCGAGGGCGGCGCGTCTCGGCACCGAGAAGTTCATGCTCGACGGGCGGCATGTGGGGACGGGCGGCGGGAACCACGTCGTGCTCGGCGCGGCGGTGGCCGCGGACTCGCCCTTCCTGCGGCGCCCGGACCTGCTGCGCAGCCTGGTGGGGTATTGGCAGCACCATCCGTCGCTTTCGTACCTGTTCTCGGGGCTGTTCATCGGGCCGACGAGCCAGCATCCGCGGATCGACGAGGCGCGCGACGACGCGCTGCTGGAACTCGACATCGCGTTCAGGGCCCTCGAGCGCGAGACCGGCGCGCCGCCGCCCTGGCTGGTCGATCGCCTGTTCCGCAACCTGCTCGTCGACGTGACCGGGAACACGCATCGGGCCGAGTTCTGCATCGACAAGCTCTATTCCCCCGACGGGCCGACCGGGCGGCTGGGGCTGCTCGAGCTGCGCGCCTTCGAGATGCCGCCCCATGCGCGCATGAGCCTCGCCCAGCAGCTGCTGCTGCGCGCGCTGCTCGCGTGGTTCTGGGCCACCCCCTACCAGCGGCCGCCGATCCGCTGGGGCACGCGCCTGCACGACGAGTTCCTGTTGCCGCATTACTGCGGCCAGGACTTCGCCGACGTGCTCGCGGACCTCGCCGCTGCAGGCCACCCGCTCGACGCGGCCTGGTTCGCGCCGCACGAGGCCTTCCGTTTTCCGCGCATCGGCACGATCGCGTGCCGCGGCATGGAGATCGAGCTGCGCCATGCGCTCGAGCCCTGGCACGTGCTGGGGGAGGAGGGCGGCGCGGGCGGCACGGTGCGCTACGTCGATTCCTCGGTCGAGCGCATCCAGGCGAAGGTCGTCGGGTTGACGCCCGAGCGCTTCGTGCTCGCCTGCAATGGGCGCGCGGTGCCGCTGCGGGCGACCGGGGTGGCCGGCGAATTCGTCGCGGGCATCCGGTTCAAGGCGTGGTCGGCGCCGAATGCGCTGCACCCGACGATCGGCGTCCACGCGCCGCTGGTCATCGACCTGTTCGATCGCTGGAACGGCCGCTCGCTTGGCGGCTGCACCTACCATGTCGCGCATCCCGGCGGTCGCAACTACGAGCGCGCGCCCGTGAACGCCAACGAGGCCGCGGCGCGCCGCCGCGCCCGCTTCTTCGCGATCGGCCATACGCCCGGCGCGATGCCGGAGCCGGCCGCCCTTCCCACGGCCGAGATGCCGCTTACACTCGACCTGCGAACGGGGTGACGGCATCCCGAGTCGCGCAGAGGAGACGCCAGGCCTGCCCGTGACATCCTCCGTCGAACCCGCCGTCACCGGCGCGGCGGCACCGCGCCGCGCGAGCGCCGCCTGGGACGAGATGGTCACGGGGCAGGGGCGCGTGCGCCCGGCCTGGCAGCCGCTCTTCGCCGTGCTGAGCGAGATCGGCGCCGCCGGAATCGCCGCGCGTGGCGAGCGGGTGCGCCAGCAGCTCGAGGACGACGGCATCACCTTCAATCTCTACGACCCGGCCGAGGAGCGGCGGGGTCGTGCGGCGCCGGCGCGCGCCCGGCCCTGGGTGCTCGATCCGCTGCCGCTGATCCTCGCGGCGGACGAGTGGGCGATGATCGAGCGCGGCGTCGTGCAGCGCGCGCGCCTGCTGGACCGCGTTCTCGCCGATCTCTACGGGCCGCAGCGCCTGCTCGCCGATCGGCGGTATCCGCCGGCCCTTGTCTACGGCAATCCCGAGTTCCTGCGCGCGTGCCGGCGGCGCGACGCGGTGCCCCCGGGCTTCTTCGTCCAGCATTACGCGGCCGACCTCGCGCGCGGCCCCGACGGAGTCTGGCGCGTCGTCGGCGACCGGCTCCAGGCGCCCGCCGGCGCCGCCTTCGCACACCATCATCGTCGCGTCATGGCGCGCGTGATGGGCGAGGCCCTTCGCGCCAGCCGCGTGCGGCCGCTGGCCGGCTTCTTCGACGGCTGGACCGCCGACCTCCAGGCCCGCGCGGCGAGCGATCGCGACAATCCCTGCATCGCCGTGCTGACGCCGGGGCCGTTCAACGAGGCTTATGTCGAGCACGTGTCGCTGGCGCGCGAGCTCGGCGCGACGCTGGTCGAGGGGTCGGATCTCACGGCGCGCGACGGGCGCATCTATCTCAAGACCCTCGGCGGACTGCAGCAGGTCGACACGATCCTGCGGCGCGTCGACGGGGCGTGGTGCGATCCGCTGGAGCTGCGCGCGGACTCCGGCCTGGGCGTCGTCGGCCTCGTCGATGCGGCGCGCGCCGGCGGCGTGAGCGTCGTCAATGCCCTCGGCTCCGGACTGGTCGACGCGCCCGCGCTCGCCGCCTTCCTGCCGCGGCTGGCCGAGCACATGCTCGGCGAGGGCCTTGCGCTGCCGTCGATCGCCTCGTGGTGGTGCGGCGAGCGCTACGCGTGCGACGCGGCGCTCGAGCGGCTGGAGAGCGTCGCGCTGCGTTCGGCCACCGCGCCAGGCGACCGGCCGGTCAACGGCGACGAGCTCGACGCGGCGGCGCGCGCCGCCGCGATCGCTCGGGTGAAGGCCGATCCCGGCGCCTACATGGCGCAGGAGCGGATCGTCGCCTCGCTCGCACCCGGCCAGGGGACGCAGGGCCTGCAGCCGCAACCGGTCGTGCTGCGGGTCTTCGCGACCGCGGTCGGGGGCGACTACGTCGTCATGCCGGGCGGCCTCGCGCGCGTGCCCGCGGGCGATGATCCGCTGCGCGTCGGCCTGCAGCAGGGCGGGGTCAACAAGGATGTCTGGGTCGTCGCGGACGATCCGACGACGACGATCGTCCCGGCGCGAGTCGCGCAGCCGGCGATCGTGATCCGCCGCAGCCTCGGCGAACTGCCGAGCCGCTCGGCGGACGACCTGTTCTGGCTCGGCCGCAATGTCGAGCGCCTCGAGAACGGCGGCCGGTTGCTGCGCGCGGGGCTGCAGCGCCTCGTCAGCGGGCTTGCCGGCGCTCGCGACATCGTCGAGATGGCGACGGTCATGCGCGTGCTCGCGCGCTGCGGGATCGTCGACCTCAACCTCGCCGCCGCTCCGCCGGACGGCCCCGCGGTGCGGCACGCGCTCATCCATGCCTTCGCCGGCGGCGGCCTGCTCGACGGCGCGTTGACGGCGATCGAGCGGCTGGCGGCGGCCTCGCGCGACCGCTTCTCGGTCGACATGCGTCGCACGCTCAACCACCTGCTCGGCGAGTTGCGCGGCAGGCTCGCACGCTTCGACGGCGATCCGGACCGGCTGCTGGACCTGCTCGACGAACTCGTCCGCCTGTCCGCGGCGCTCGCCGGCCTCGCATCGGAGAACATGACGCGCGGCAGCGGCTGGCGCTTCCTCGATCTCGGTCGCCGGATCGAGCGCGGCATCTACGTCGCCCGCGTCGTGCTCGGCGTCGGCGCGATCCCGACCGCGACGTGGGAGGCGGCGCTGCGGCTTGCGCTGGAGCTCTGCGACTCCACGATCACCTACCGCATGCGCTATCTGGCGGCGCTGCTCGACGCCCCCGTCCTCGACCTCGTGGTCGTCGATCCCAGCAATCCGCAGTCGCTGGGCTTCCAGATCGCGGCCATCGCCGGCCATCTCGCCGCCTTGCCCATCGCCCCGGGGGCGCCCGACGGTCGCGCCGCGAGCGAGGCCATGCGCAGCCTCGAGACGATCGTGACCGGGCTCTCGGCGCAGGCGCGGCCGATGGCACCAGCGACTCTCGCCGGCCTTCGCGCCGCGCTCTCGGCGGAGGAGCGGGCGCTGATGGCGTTGTCCGACTCCCTGACGCGCGCCTATTTCTCCCATGTGCCGGCGGCGCGCGTGGTCGGGGCCGCGTGATGCGATTCCGGCTCAGCCATCGCACGAGCTACGTCTATGCCTCGCCGGTCGATCTCGCCCAGCACGTGCTCCGCCTCGATGCGCGGCCGTTGCCGACGCAGCGCATCGACAAGGTCGTGGTCGTCTGCTCGCCGCGCCCGTCGCGCGTGTCGCAGACCGTCGACCATTTCGGCAACCGCATCACCCATGTCGCGCTCGCCGGACCTCATGACCGCCTCGATCTGACGCTCGAGGCGAGCGGTGAGATCCTGCCGCGCACGCCGCCTCCGCCGGACGCGACGATGCCCTGGGAGGAGGTGGCCGCCGCGCTGCTCGGCGACGGCTTCCCGACGGCGGTCGAGGCGAGCGAGTTCGTCCACGCCTCGCCGCGCGCCGCGCCGCTGGCGAGCTTCTCGCCCTTCGCACAGGCGAGCTTCGCCGGCGGCCGTCCGATACTCGAGGCGGTCCTGGAGCTGACGCATCGGATCCACGAGGCCTATCGCTACGATCCGGCCGCCACGGACGTGTCGACCCCGCTCGCGGAGGTGGTCGCTAGGCGGGCCGGCGTCTGCCAGGACTTCGCGCATCTGCAGATCGCGGGGCTCCGCGCCCTTGGTCTCGCCGCGCGCTACGTCTCCGGGTACATCGCGACGCGGCCGGTCGGGGCGGCGCGGCCGCTGCGCGGCGCCGACGCGAGCCACGCCTGGGTCTCGGTCTGGTGCGGCCCGCGGGCGGGATGGATCGACGTCGATCCGACCAACGACCTGCTGGTCTCCGACGCCCATGTCGTCGCGGCCTGGGGCCGCGACTACGGCGACGTGAGCCCGGTGCGCGGGGTCTTCGTGGGCGGCGGGGCCCACAGCCTGTCGGTCGCGGTCGATCTGGAGCAGCTCGGGCCGTCGCCGCCGGCCGCAGCGCAAGATTGACCGCAACGCCGCGGCGGGGTGAATTCCGCACGCGCTCCCCGGACTCCACCGCGCGAACGAGGCCCCGATGTTCGACCTGCAGGAATTCATCGCCCAGTGCCTGGCTGCGGTGCGCAGCGATCCCACCCATCTCGGCGTGCGCGAGCTCGTGGCGCGTGCGGTGTCGGATCCCGCGGCCGTCCTCAAGGGGCTCGGCGAGCCGACCAAGGCGGAACTCCAGACGCTGCATCGCTCCGACGAGCTCACGGTTCTCAACCTGGTGTGGGGGCCGCGCATGTCGCTGCCGCCCCACGATCACAACATGTGGGCCGTGATCGGCATCTACACGGGACGCGAGGACAACATCTTCTGGCGACGGCTGCCCAGCGATGCGCGCAACCGGGTCGAGGCGGCGGGCGCCCAGGCGCTGGGTGCCGGCGACGCGGTGCCGCTCGGCCGCGACATCGTCCACTCCGTCACCAATCCCATCGATCGGCTCACTGGCGCCCTGCACGTCTACGGCGGCGACTTCTTCGCGGCGAAGCGCAGCGAATGGGATCCCGAGACCCTGGCCGAAGGGCCGCTCGACGTGAAGAACACGATCCGCCGCTTCGAAGAGTCCAACCGCCTGATGGCGATGCGCTGACGGGGGAGGTCGACGTGGCCTATTTCGGGGAAATCGAGGGCGCCGGGTTCGAGGTCGTCGATCCGCGCTTCGCGGGCTGCTTCGTTGGCCACGCCCGCGTCGAGCGGCTGTGGAGCGGCGCGCGCTGGGCGGAGGGGCCGGCCTGGTTTGCGGCCGGCCGCTACCTCGTGTTCTCAGACATCCCGAACAACCGGATGATGCGCTTCGACGAGACCGACGGATCGATGTCGGTGTTCCGCAGCCCGTCCAACAATTCGAACGGCAACACCGTCGATCGCGAAGGCCGGCTCGTGACGTGCGAGCACGGCACGCGGCGGGTCACGCGCACCGAGGTCGACGGCGGGATCACGGTCCTCGCCGACCGATGGCAGGGCAAGCGCCTCAACTCGCCCAACGACGTCGTCGTGAAGTCCGACGGGTCGATCTGGTTCACCGATCCGGACTACGGCATCATGCACGACTACGAGGGCGACGCGGCGGCGAGCGAGATCGGCCGCTGCAACGTCTATCGCCTCGATCCGCACAGCGGGACGCTCGACGTCGTCGCGGACGACTTCGTCAAGCCCAACGGGATCGCATTCTCGCCGGACGAGCGGTTCCTCTACGTCGCCGACACGGGCGCCAGCGACGTCGCCGACGGCCCGCGCCACATCAGGCGCTTCGCACTCGGTGCCGACAGCCGGACGCTCGGGGCGTCGCGGATCTTCGCGGTGTGCACGGTCGGGCTGTTCGACGGATTCCGCGTCGACACCGCGGGCCGGATCTGGACGAGCACCGGCGAGGGCGTGCACTGCTACACCGACCAGGGCGAGCTGATCGGCAAGATCCGCATCCCGGAGATGGTGAGCAACGTCGTGTTCGGCGGGCCCAAGCGCAACCGGCTGTTCATCTGCGGCACGACGTCGCTCTATGCGGCCTATCTGACCGCGCGCGGCAGCAAGCCCGGATGACGACCGGCACGGCAGGAGGAGCATGGACATGACGCAATGGGTCGGAACGCTGCCCGAGGCGAAGCGTCCGCTGATGCGCGCGCGGCTCGCCCGGCCCGGGGTGCTGCGGATCATGGAGGTCCACAACCCGCTGGCGGCGATGATCGCGAGCGGGGCCGAGGCGCCGGGACCCGACGGCGCGCCCGCGCGCTTCGACGGACTCTGGCTGTCGGGCTTCAGCATCGCGACGTCGCGCGCGCTGCCCGATGCCGAGATGCTTATGCTCGAGCGCCGGCTGGAGACGATCGAGGAGATCGCCGCCGTCACCGACCGGTTCATGATCGCCGACGGCGACACCGGCGGCGATGCCAACGCCTTGTCGCACAGCGTGCGTCGGCTGGAGGCGCTCGGAGTCTCGGCGGTGGTGGTCGAGGACAAGATCTTCCCGAAGCGCACGAGCCTCGCGGACGGCGTCGAACAGACGCTCGAGGATCCGACGGCTTTCGCCGCGAAGCTCGCCGCCGCCAAGGCGGCGCTGCGCAGCCCGGACTTCATGGTGCTGGCGCGCACCGAGGCGCTGATCGCGGGCGCCGGTCTCGATGAGGCGCTGCGGCGTGCGCGGATCTACCTGGCGAGTGCGGCCGACGGCGTCGTGATCCACTCGAAGCAGAAGCGGCCGGACGAGGTCTTCGCCTTCGCCGAGGGCTACCGGCGGTTGCAGGACGAGATGGGCGTCCGCAAGCCGCTGATGGCGATCCCGACGACGTACAACGCGGTGACGGAAGCCGAGCTGAGTGCGCGCGGATTTTCGATCGTCGTCTACGGCAATCACCAGATCCGCGCGGCGTTCGCCGGCATGCAGCGGGCCTGTGCCTCGATCCTGGGCCACGGCCGGAGCCTCGAGGCCGACGCGATCTGCGCCCCGCTGCCGGAAGTGTTCAAGACGATCGGAACGGGCTGAGGGATCCGGGGCCGCGACGCGTCGGCCGCGGCCGACGACTTGACGATTGGATGGCGGTTCGGAGACGTGCTTCACTTCACGCTGCCGAGCCGCGGCGGTTCGCCGTCGGCCGGACCCGTCGCACACGAGGGAGCCCCATGAAGCCGACCGTCCTGACCAGCCTCGCCGTTCTCGCCGGTTGCGCCCTCGCGTCGCTGTCACCAGCGGGGGCGCAGGACGGCTGTGGGAATCGCGGCCAGCTCGACACGCTCTATTGCGACGAGGACAAGGATCTCGTCGCGGATCTGCCCAAGGACCCGTCGAAGCTGCGCGACCCCTCGACCCTCGTCTGGGCCTACACGCCGGTCGAGGATCCCGCCATCTACGCGAACATCTTCAAGCCCTTCACCGACTACCTCGGACAATGCGTGGGCAAGCGCATCGTCTACTACCCCGTCCAGTCCAACTCGGCCGAGATCGAGGCGATGCGGTCGGGGCGCCTGCATTTCGCCGGCTTCTCGACCGGGCCGACCGGCTTCGCCGTCAACATGGCCGGCGCCGTGCCTTTCGCGGCGAAGGGGACCGAGAAGGAGATCCGCGGCTACAATCTGCTCGCCATCGTGAAGGCGTCGAGCCCGTATCAGAAGCTTGCCGACCTCAAGGACAGGAAGGTCGCCCACACCGCGCCGTCCTCGAACTCCGGCAATCTCGCGCCCCGCGTGCTGTTCCCGGACGAAGGCCTCAAGCCCGACACGGACTACAAGCCGCTGATGTCCGGCGGCCATGACAAGTCGGTGCTCGGCGTCGCGTCGGGCGACTACGACATGGCGGCGGTCGCCTCCGACGTCTTCGAGCGGATGGGCGTGCGCGGCACGATCAAGCCGGCCGAGTTCCGCATCATCTACAAGAGCCCGATCTTCCCGACCTCGTCCTTCGCGCATGCGCACGATCTGAAGCCCGAGCTCGCGAAGAAGCTGAAGGACTGCTTCTACGCCTTCCGCTTCCCGGCCGAGATGACGAAGGAGTTCAACGGCGACGACCGGTTCTTCCCGGTCTCCTACGCGAAGGACTGGGCGGTCGTGCGCGACGTCGCAGAGAGGTCCGGGACGCCGTACAACAAGGCCGCCTACGAGCAGGAATCGAAGCGCGAGGCGGAGGCCGCCGCGAAGCGCAATGCGCCGGCGGCGCCGGCCGCGACGCCGCCCAAGCAGTGAGCGCGCGCCGCGCGCATCGTCCGACAGCAATCCACCGTCAAAGGACATTCTCCATGTCGCTGAACTCCCATGCCGTCTCGGCGCTCGGCGGCATCGCCGTGCTCGCCTTCGCGATCGCGGCGACGCCCGCCGCGTCCCAGGACAGCTGCCCGAACCGCGGCCAGCTCGACACGATCTATTGCGATGCCGACAACGATCTCGTCGCCGACGTGCCGAAGGATCCCGCCAGGCAGAAGGATCCCTCGGCGCTGATCTTCGCCTACTCGCCGACCGAGAACCCGGCGGTCTACCAGCACGTCTACCAGCCGCTGATGGATCATCTCGGATCCTGCACCGGCAAGCGCATGATCTACTTCCCGGTGCAGTCCAACAGCGCCCAGATCGAGGCGATCCGCAGCGGGCGCCTGCACATCGCGCTGCTCGCGACAGGGGCGGTCGGGTTCGCCGTCAACCTGGCCGGCGCGGTGCCGATCGTCGCGGTCGGCTCGGAGAAGGGCATTGCGGGCTATCGGGTCCAGGCGATCGTGAAGTCGGATTCGCCGTACAGGACGCTCGCCGACCTCAAGGGCAAGAAGGTCGCCCATGTCTCGCCGTCGTCCAATTCCGGCAATCTCGCGCCGCGCGTGATGTTCCCCGAGGCGGGCCTCAAGCCGGACGAGGACTACAAGCCGCTGATGTCGGGCGGTCACGACAAGTCGATCCTCGGCGTGCAGCTGGGCGACTACGACATGGCGCCCGTCGCGTCGGACATCCTGGAGCGCATGACGGCGCGCGGCCAGGTGAAGCCGGATGCGGTCCGCATCATCTGGCAGAGCGACACGTTCCCGACGTCGTCCTACTCGATCGCGCACGATCTCAAGCCCGAGCTGCAGGCCCGGATCAAGTCGTGCTTCCTGAACTACAGCTTCACCGAGGCGATGCGGAAGGAATACAACGGCGAGGACCGCTTCCTGCCGATGACGTACAAGGAGACGTGGCGGCCGATCCGCGAGGTCGCGGAGAAGTCGGGCACGCCCTACAACAAGGCCGCCTACGACGCGCAGGCGAAGCGCGAGGCCGAGGCCGCCGCTGCGCGCCAGCAACAGGCACCCGCCGCGACGACGCCGCCCAAGCAGTGAGCGCCGCGCTCGCCATCCGGCACCTGCGCAAGGAATACCGCGCGGGCGTGCCCGTCCTGAAGGACGTGTCGCTCGAGATCGCCGGGCAGGGACTCACCGCGATCATCGGGCCCTCGGGCACGGGCAAGTCGACGCTGATCCGCTGCATCAACCGGCTCGTCGATCCGACCGCCGGCGAGATCCTGTTCCGCGGCCAGGACCTGGCGAAGCTCAGGGGCAGGGCGCTGCGCGAGGCGCGCCGGCGCATCGGCATGGTGTTCCAGGAGTACAACCTGGTCGAGCGGCTGAGCGTGATGGAGAACCTGCTCTGCGGCCGGCTCGGCTACGTGCCGGTGTGGCGCGCCTGGCTTCGCCGCTTCCCGCCGGCCGACATCGCGCGCGCCTTCGAGCTGCTCGACGCGGTCGGGCTGGGCGATTTCGCCACGCGGCGCGCCGATGCGCTGTCCGGCGGCCAGCGCCAGCGCGTCGGGATCGCGCGCGCGGTGATGCAGGATCCCGAACTCGTGCTCGCCGACGAGCCGACGTCGTCGCTCGATCCCAAGACCTCGGTCGAGATCATGGAGCTGCTGGCGAAGCTGGCCAAGGACCGCGCGATCCCCGTGATCGTCAACATCCACAACGTCGACCTCGCCAGGCGCTTCGCCGATCGCATCGTGGGAATGGCGGCCGGCGTCGTCGTCTACGACGGCCCGCCGGCCGACCTGAAGGAAGGTCACCTGCTGCAGATCTACGGCGGCAAGGGATGGCTGGAGTGAGCGCCGCGGCCGCCCGCACCCCCTTCGCGCCGAACTGGACCGCGCGCCTGCTGTGGAGCGCGCTGCTGCTCTACGTGATCTATGCCTGCGGCATCCTCGACGTCAGCGGCGAGCGCTTCGTGCGCGGCCTCGACAACGGCGCGAAGTTCCTCGGGCGGATGTTCCCGCCGGACTTCAGCGGGCAGAAGCTGGATCTGATGTGGGTCGGCATGGTCGAGAGCATGCAGATCGCCGTGCTGGCGACCGCCGCCGGCGTCGTGCTGTCGCTGCCGCTGGGGCTGCTCGCGGCGCGCAACCTGATGCCGGGCTGGGTCGCCTGGACGGCGCGCGGCGTCATCGCGCTCTGCCGCTCCTTCCACCCGGTGATCACCGCGATCCTGTTCGTGAAGGCGGTCGGATTCGGCGCGCTCGCGGGCGTGCTGGCGCTGATCGTCGCCTCGCTCGGATTCATCTCGAAGCTGTTCGCCGAGGCGATCGAGGAGATGAGCCTGAAGCAGGTCGAGGGCGTGCGGGCGACGGGCGCGGGGTTCTTCAACGTGCTGATCATGGGCGTGCTGCCGCAGGTCAACGCGCGCTTCATCGGCTTCTGCGCCTACCAGCTCGATTCCAACCTGCGGAACTCGACGATGGTCGGCATCGTCGGCGGCGGAGGCATCGGCGCGACGCTGTTCACGGCGTACCAGCGCTTCGACTACGACTTCGTGCTGACGATCCTCCTCGCGATCATCGCCGTGATCATGGTCGCCGAGGTGCTGTCGGCGCATCTGCGCAAGGCGTTCCAGTGAGCGCGGCCCCGACCATCCCGGCGGGCCCGGCGGGCATGACGATGCGGCGCTGGTCGCGCTTCACGCCGGCCGAGCGCATCGCGCGGTCCGTCTTCTACGTCGTCGCGCTGATCGCCGTCGTGTGGTCGGTGAAGACGATCGAGGTGATCCCCGAGTTCCTCTACGACGCGCCGGAGCAGACCGTCGACCTGTTCCGCCGCATGTGGCCGATCGACTGGTCGTTCTGGCGCACGATGGTCGCCGAGGCGCTGGTCGAGACCTTCCACACGGCGACGCTGGGGACGATCATGGCGCTCGCGCTGTCGGTCCCGGTGGCGCTGATGGCGGCGCGCAACGTGACGCCGTCGACGACCCTGAACCTCGTCGCCAAGTTCATCCTCGTGGCCTCGCGCTCCGTGAACTCGCTGATCTGGGCGCTGCTCTTCGTCGCCGTGTTCGGGCCGGGCGCGCTGGCCGGCACGCTCGCGATCGCCTTCCGCTCCATCGGCTTCGTCGGCAAGCTGCTGGCCGAGGCGCTGGAGGAGGCCCAGCGCGGGCCGATCGAGGCGCTGACCGCGGCCGGCGCGCCGCGCGGTTCGATTCTCCTCAAGGGCTACTGGCCGCAGGTCGAGCCGAGCTTCTGGTCGGTGGCGCTGTTCCGCTGGGACATCAACGTCCGGGAGTCCGCGGTCCTTGGGCTGGTCGGCGGCGGCGGGATCGGCGTGGCGCTCGATACCGCGCTGAACAATCTCTACTGGGACCAGGTCGGGCTTTGCCTGTTCGTGATCTTCGTCGTGGTCATCGTGACGGAGATCGCCACCTCCGCGATCCGCAGCCGCATCATCTGACGCCGCGGCGGCCGCGACCGGACCCGGGCCCTTGCCATATGATGTTTGATCAAACATCATATCGGTCATCCATCGGGGAGGATGCGCATGATTCGTCGATCGTGGCTGCGGGCCTGGGGCGTCGGTGTCGCCCTGCTGACGTCGGTATCGGGAAGCGGCGCGGCGCAGGAGGTGCTCAAGCTCGGGCACGTGCTGGCGCCGACGCATCAGTTCCACCGCGGCATGGAACTCGCCGCGAAGGAGCTGCAGGCGAAGACCGGCGGCCGCGTGACGATGCAGGTCTTCCCGTCCTCCCAGCTCGGGACCGAGCGCGACATGAATGTCGGCGTGCGCAGCGGCACCGTCGACATGGTGCTCGCTTCGCCCGGCGGCGCCAGCGTACACCTGCGCGACATCGCGGTGCTCGACGCGCCGTACCTGTTCCGCGACGACGCCCATTGGCGCAAGGTCGTCTACGGCGAGATCGGCGACGACTGGACAAAGCGCGCAGCCGAGACGTCGAACGTCCATTTCGTCGGGTGGTTCCATCGCGGCACCCGCCACGTGATCTCGAAGACGAAGCCCTATGCGACGCTTGCGGACATGCGAGGCCAGAAGATCCGCGTCGCCGACTTCCCGCCCTATCCGCAGGTGTTCCGGGCGCTCGGCGCGGTCCCGACGCCGATCGCCTTCGCCGAGATGTACTCGGCGCTGGAGTCCGGCATCGTCGACGGTGCCGACGTGCCGCTCGACACGATCCCCGCGATGAAGCTGCACGAGGTGACGAAGTTCGTGAATCTCGTCGCCTGGTCCTATGCGGCCCCGGGCGTGATCGTGATGAGCGACGCGGCGATGAAGCGCGTGCCCGCGGCGGACCGCGCGGCGGTGCGCGCCGCGATCCGGGTCGGCACCGACTACATCGCGACGGAGTTCGAGACGAGCGAGAAGTCGGTGCGCGAGCAGATCGCCAAGGCCGGGATGACCCTGGTCGAGCCGAAGGACCCCGAGGCTTGGCGCAAGGTCGCGGCCGAGCAGGCGATCCCCGAGCTGGCGCGGACCTGGGGCGGCGACGCCGGGCTGTACAAGCGGATCGCCGAGACGCGCTGAGCACCGCGCCGTGGAGGCACTCGCGCGCATCGCCGACGCGCTGCGGCGGGTCGAGGAGGCGGTGGCGATCGGCCTGGTGATCGCCATCGCCGTCATCCTCAATCTGCAGGTCGTCTGCCGATATTTCCTCGACAGCCCCCTGATCTGGCCGGAGGAGATCGCGAGGCTCAGCCTGATCTGGCTGACCTATGTGGGCTGCGCGGCGGTCGCGGCGCGCGGCGGCCACATCGCCGTCGACATGCTGGTCGCACGGCTGCCGGACGCGGCACGGCGGCGCGCCTTCGCGGCGATCGAGCTCGTCCTGGGCGTCGTCTTCGCGATCCTGGCGTGGCTCGCCTTGCGGCTGGCGCAGTCGCTCGCGGGCATGGAGACGGCGGCAACGGAGATCCCGATGGCGTGGCTCGCGGCGCCGCTGGTCGTCGGCGGCGTCCTGAGCGCCTTTCACTGCGCCGCGCGGGCCGCGCTGGCGCTTGGACCCGGGCGGCCCACGGAGGTCGCGGCGCCATGACCTGGCTCTACGGGCCGGCCCTGCTCGCGATGTTCGGCACCGGGCTGCCGATCGCGATCGCGCTGCTGCTGTGCGGCGCGATCGGCGTGGTGGTGGCCGGCGTCCCGCTCGGCATCGTGGCGCAGCGCATGGTCTTTGGGCTCGACAGCTTCACCCTGATCGCGATCCCGCTCTTCCTGCTGATGGGCAACCTGATGAACGCCACCGGCGTCACCCATCGCATCTTCGACTTCGCGATCGCGATGGTCGGCCACTGGCGCGCCGGGCTGTGCCAGGTGAACATCTTCGGATCGGTCGTCTTCTCGGGCATGTCGGGCTCGGCGCTCGCGGACGCCGCGGGGATGGGCGCGGTCGAGATCCGCGCCATGGTCGCGGCCGGATACAGGCCGTCCTATGCGGCGGCGATGTCCGCCGTCTCCGCCACCCTCGGACCGGTGATCCCGCCGAGCATCGCGGCGGTGCTCTACGCCTTCATCGCCGACGTCTCGGTCGGGCGCATGTTCCTCGGCGGCGTGGTGCCGGGCCTGATGATGACGGCGGTCATGATGGCGATCGTGCACGTCAAGGCGGGCAAGGGCGACTATCCGGAGCACCCCCGGGCGTCCTGGCCGGCGCGCGGCCGCGCCACCGTGGCGGCATTGCCGGCGCTGGTGGCGCCGGTGCTGCTGATCGGCGGCATGCGTTCGGGGATCTTCACGCCGACCGAGGTCGCTGCGGTCGGCGTCCTCTACGCCGTGCTGCTCGGCCTGGTCTATTGGCGCGAGACCGATCCGCGCGCGATGCTCGAGGCCTGCCGCGACACCGCACTGTCGACCGGCGCGATCATGCTGATCGTGGCGGCGGCGCATGTGTTCGCCTGGATCCTCGCGCGCGACCGGATCCCGCAGCAGCTGACCGAGGCGATCATCCGCTTCGGCCTCGAGCCGTGGCAGCTGCTGCTCGTGGTGAACGTGCTGCTGCTGCTGCTCGGCATGGTGCTCGACACCACCGGCATCATGATCCTCGTCACCCCGGTGATCGTGCCGTCGATCGTCAAGCTGGGCATCGATCCGGTCCATTTCGGCACGGTGATGATCGTCAACATGATGATCGGCCTGCTCACGCCGCCCGTCGGCATGGCGCTCTTCGTCGTCAGCAACCTGGCCAAGGTTCCGGTCGAGGCCGTGGCGCGCGAATGCGTGCCGTTCATCATTGGACTGATCGGCGTCCTGATCCTGATCACCTACATCCCGGCGACGGTCCTGTGGCTGCCGGATCTCGTCTACGGCCCGGCGCGATAGGAGCGGCGATGGACAAGCAGATCCTTCACGGCGGCGCGCAGCGCCTCGCGGTCCGGTGGGTCAATCTCGACGGCGATCCGCCGACCCCGGTGTCGCGCTACCAGGTGGCGCCCGGCGAGGTCTGCAGCCGGCACGTGCATACGGGCAAGATCGAGACCTGGCTGATCGTCGCCGGGCGCGGCGTGGCCGAGGTCGGCGCGCGGCGATTCGAGGTCGCCGTCGGCGACGCCATCGTCACCTTTCCGGGCGAGCCGCATCGACTGGCCAATGCCGGCGACACGGTCCTCGAGTTCGTGAACATCGTCGCGCGCACCGGCGATGCGCCGGTCTCGACGCGCGAGCTGGAATAGGCGCGGGCGATGACGCGCGTCCTGATCACCGGCGGCAGCGGATTCGTGGCGCTCCATGCGGCGGAGGTCGCGCTGGCGCGCGGCCACGCCGTGACGCTCTTCGATCTGTCGTCGCCGCCGGCCTATGCGGCGCGGCTGGCGCCGGGCGCGCGCCATGTGCAGGGCGACGTGCGCGATCGCGCGGCGCTGGCGGCGGCGGCCGAGGGGGCGAGCCACGTGATCCACTGCGCGGCGGTGGTCGGACCGGCGCCGGCGAAGGCCGATCCCACGCGCGCGGTCGAGGTGAACGTCGTCGGCACCGGCAACGTGCTGGAGCTCGCACGCGCGCGGGGCCTGCCGGTCGTCAACCTCTCCACCGCGACGCTGTACGGCCATCGCCCCGGCCTCGAGCCGCTGGACGAGACCGCGGCGCCCGATCCGATCGGCGTCTACGATGCGACCAAGTTGATGGCGGAGACCC
Organism: Alphaproteobacteria bacterium; assembly: GCA_016793165.1. Lineage (GTDB taxonomy): Bacteria > Pseudomonadota > Alphaproteobacteria > CACIAM-22H2 > CACIAM-22H2 > CAIOSQ01. Next base: position 219,434 of record JAEULA010000065.1, read on the forward strand.
TCTGCACGACCTATCGCCGGACCTTCGCCGTCGAGGTCGCCTCGATCCGCACGGGCTTCGTGTTCGGCCATGGCAGCCGCATCGGCGAGTACTTCCTGCAGCGCGTGCTGCGCGGCGAGGCGATCGAGGAGCCCTGCGGTGCCGACCACAGCTGCGATTTCACATACGTGGTCGACCTCGCGCGCGGCCTCGTGGCGGCGGCCGAGGCGGGAGCGCTGCCCGAGCCGGTCTACAACGTGACGACGGGCGTGCGCCGGACGCGCGGCGATCTCGCGGCGGCGGTTCGTTCGCTGGTTCCCGCGGCCGTCATCCGCCAAGGCCCGGGCGTCGACCCCGCGCGCCATCTGCGCGGCGCCTGCCTGATCGCGCGCGCGCATCGCGATTTCGGCTATGCGCCCCGGTTCACGCTCGAGACCGGCCTCGCGCACTGGCTCGACCGGATACGGACGCTGGGGCCGGCGGCCTGATGCGCGCCGCCGGTCCGCTCGCCGCGACACGACGCCCCTCGCCGTCGCCACTGCCCGAGCACCGCAAGAAGTCGGAGCTCGTCTACGCCTATCTGCGCGAGCAGATCCTGAGCGGGACATACGCGCCCGGGCAGCGACTCACCCTGCAGGGGCTGGCGGCGGAGCTGAGCACCTCGCACATGCCCATCCGCGAGGCGGCATTGCGGCTCGAGCGCGACGGCCTGTTGCAGATCGCGCCGCATCGCGACATGCGCGTGACGCCGCTGTCGCCGCGCGATGCGCACGAGCTGTTCCGCATCCGCGCGGCGCTCGAGGCGCTCGCGGCGCGCACGGCCTGCGAGCACGGCGCTGCCGCCTGCGTCCCGGCGATGCGCGCGGCCAACGGCGAGTTCGCGGCGGCGCTGGCGCGCGGCGACCTCGCCGCCATGGCCGCGGCGAACTGGGCGTTCCATCGCAGCATCCTCGCCGCCGCCGACAACCTTCATCTCGCGCAGCTGCTCGAGGACCTGTGGGCGCGGTGCCAGCGCTTCCGCTCGGGCTACAAGCTGATCCCGGGCCGCGCGGCGGCGACGATCGCCGAGCACGACCGGATCATCGCTGCGATGGAGCGCGGCGATCCGGCGGCAGCCGACGCGACGACCTTCCGGCACGTGGACGCCGCGCGTGTCGATCTCGAGGACCTGCTCGCCAGGAGAGGGCCGGGATGACCCCCATCGCAGGCCGTGTGCTGGTCACGGGCGCCGCCGGCGCGATCGGCCGCGCCGTGGTGCGCCGCCTCGTCGCCGACGGGGCCGAGGTGATCGGCACCGATCTTGGCGAGCTTCCGGCGGCGTTGCCGGCGATCGCCTGGACGCCGGCCGATCTCACGGTGCCGGCGGAGCGGGCGCGCCTCGTCGCCGCGACGGACGGCCCTCTCGCCGGCCTCGTGCATGCCAGCGGCATCGTGTCGACGACGCTGGCAGCGGACATCGCGGAGAGCGAGTGGGACCGCGTGTTCGCGGTGAACGTGAAGGCGCCCTTCTTCCTCAGCCGCGATCTCGCGCCGCGGCTCGGCGCCGGCAGCTCGGTGGTGTTCATCGGGTCGATCGCGGCGTTCCGCGGCACGCCCGACGCACCGGTCTACGCGGCTAGCAAGGCGGCCCTGCGCAACGTGGCGGCGACGCTGGCCCTCGACTGGGCCGCGCGCGGCGTGCGCGTGAACTGCCTCGCCCCTGGCCTGGTGGACACGCCGATGACCGATGCGATGAACGACGTGCTGGCCGCGCGCCGCGGCGCACCGCCGGACCAGGTCATGGCGGCGCGCGTCGCGCCGATCCCGCTGCAGCGCGCGGCCACGCCCGACGACGTCGCGGGCATGGTTGCGATGCTGCTCTCGCCGGATGCCGCCTACGTCACCGGCGCGACGCTCGTCGGTGCGGGCGGCCTCCTCGCCGGGGCGGTCTAGGCGCGCAGAACTCGCCGAACTCGCCGATCTCGCCGATCTCACTTCACCGTGCAGACCGCCTGGACGATCTGCAGGCGGCTGCGCAGCGTGTCGGCGGCGCGGCCGAAGGCCTCGGCGGGGACGGCGATCGCGCCGGCGCCCGCGGCGACGCGCGGCAGGGGCCGCTTATCGATCGAGACCGTGTCGAGCACCTCGGGCGCGATCGTCTCGAACCGGCCGCGGCGCGGACTCTCGGCGACCACGACGCCGATCAGGCGCCCGCTTCGATCGAGCATCGGACCGCCGCTGATGCCGCCGAGCGAGCCGTCGAAGTCGGGCTGGCGCTGCACCTCGGCCCAGGAGAGCGTGGGCGCACGGCCGTTGAAACGGCCCTCGGCCTGCATCTGCGAGCGGCCCATCAGCCGGCCATGCACGGCGCCGGGCTTGCCCTGCGGGAAGCCCATGCCGAAGCCGTCGACGCCGAGGGTCAGGGGCTCGGGCGACCGCGGCAAAGCCGCCGTACCGCTCTCGGTGCGGAGCATCGCGAGATCGGCGCGGGGATGGATCCAGGCGACGGCGGCGCGGACCCAGCCGCGGCTGCCGCGCAGCCCGACCTGCGCGCAATCCTGGACGACGTGACGGGCGGTCAGCCACACGCCCTCGCGATCGACCGAGAAGGCCGATCCGGTGGCGGCGCCGCGGCGCGCATCGATCTTGACGCGAAAGATCGGATCCGCGGCCGACGGCGCGGGCAGGGCGAGGCCCGGTGCCGGCACGGATGGCGGCAAGGCCGACGGTGTCTCGCGTGGCGGCACGAAGGCTTCGGGCGCCGGCCGGCGCGGCCGCTCGCCGTCGCGGAACACCAGCGAGTGGATAACCACCGCGACGAGGACGCCCAGGACGAGGCGTTCGAGAAGGTTCATGGCGCGCCGGGTCGCGCGTCAGCTCGACATCGCGCCGGCGTTCAGGATCCCGACCCCGATCTGCACGGCGGCGCCGACGATCGCCGCGGCGACGTCGCCGCGCTCCACCGCGGCCGGCAGGCCGCGCAGCATCAGGTTGGCGGCGCCGAAGGCGAGGGCCTGGAGCAGCGTCGAGACCGCACCCCAGACCAGGATGTCCGGAACGCTCAGCGAGCCGGACAGCGTCGCGGCGATCGGAATGGCGAGGCCGATCAGCGCCCCGGCAAGCGTGATTGCGGCGGCGGTGTTGCCTTTGCGGATCAGCGGCAGCTCGTGGAACGGCGTCAGTCGCACATAGACGGCGATCCCCGCGCCGTAGATGGCCGCGGCGGCGACGAACTGCGTCAGCAGCGCCGGCAGGCCGCTCCACAGGCTGCTGAGCACGGTTTCCCACATGGCGTTCACTCCCTTGTCCACAGCGGCGGCGATTGACCGGCCCGGCGACTCGGCCCGATATGTCCGCCATGGCGCATGCGAATTTCGTCCATCTGCGGGTGCACTCGGCGTACTCGCTCTCCGAGGGCGCGATCAAGCTCAAGGATCTCGTCGGCCTGTGCAAGGCCGAGAAGATGCCGGCCGTCGCGGTGACCGATACCGGCAACGTATTCGGCGCGCTCGAGTTCTGCACCGCAGCCGTCGAATACGGCGTGCAGCCGATCCTCGGCTGCCAGATCCACGTCCGCTACGAGGCCGAGGGCATGCGCGGTCTCAGGACGGCGGAGCCGGCGCAGCTGGTGCTGCTCGTCCAGGATCGCCAGGGCTACGCCAACCTCACGCGGCTGATGAGCGAGGCGTTCCTCGAGACGCCGCCGGGGGAGACTCCGCAGGTTTCGCTCGCGCGCGTCGTCGAGCTCTCCGCGGGCCTGATCGTGTTGAGCGGCGGCGTGCGCGGGCCGATCGCGCGCGCCATGCTCGAGGGGCGCGCCCCGGCGGCGGAGGCGACCGCCGAGCAACTGCGTGCGGGCTTTCCCGGGCGCTTCTACATCGAGCTGCAGCGCCACGGCGTGCCGGAGGAGGAGCGCGTCGAGGAGGCGCTGGTGGCGCTCGCCTATCGGCTCGACCTGCCGCTGGTGGCGACGAACGAGCCGTTCTTCACGAAGGCCGACGTCCACGAGGCGCACGACGCGCTGCTGTGCATCGCCGAGGGCGCGTATGTCGCGCAGGACGACCGGCGCAAGCTGACGGCCGAGCACCGCTTCAAATCCGCGGCGGAGATGCGCGCGCTCTTCGCCGATTTGCCGGAGGCTTGCGACAACACGCTGGTCATCGCCCGGCGCTGCGGATTCCTGCTCGAGCCGGTGAAGAAGCCCACCCTGCCGACGCCGCCCAAGGCGCGCGCCACGGGCGTCGAGCAGACGTTCCGACAGACGGCGACCGCCGGGCTGGAGGAGCGGCTGCGCCGCCAAGTCTGGACCGAAGGCATGGACGGCGCGACCCGCGAGAAGGTCGCCGAGCCCTATCGCGCGCGGCTCAAGTACGAACTCGACATGATCGTGCGCATGGGGTTCGACGGTTACTTCCTGATCGTCGCGGACTTCATCCAGTGGGCGAAGGCGCACGGCATCCCGGTCGGCCCCGGCCGCGGCTCGGGCGCGGGCTCGCTGGTCGCCTGGGCGCTGACCATCACCGACCTGGATCCGCTGCGCTTCGGGCTGCTGTTCGAGCGCTTCCTGAATCCCGAGCGCGTGTCGATGCCCGACTTCGACATCGACTTCTGCCAGGACCGCCGCGACGAGGTGATCCGCTACGTGCGCGACGAGTACGGCGCCGACCGGGTCGCGCAGATCATCACCTTCGGAAAGCTGCAGGCCCGCGCGGTCGTGCGCGACGTCGGCCGCGTGCTCGGCATGCCCTACGGCCAGGTCGACCGCATCTCGAAGCTCATTCCCAACAACCCGGCCAATCCGATCGGGCTGCAGCAGGCGATCGACGGTGAGCCGCAGCTGCAGCAGATGATCAAGGAGGACCCGGCCGTCGCCCGGCTCACCGACATCGCGCTCAAGCTGGAGGGCCTCTACCGCCACGCCTCGACGCACGCGGCGGGGGTGGTCATCGGCGACAAGCCGCTGGTCGAGATGGTGCCGCTCTATCGCGACCCGCGCGCGCCGCTGCCGGCGACGCAGTTCAACATGAAGTGGGTCGAGCAGGCCGGCCTGGTGAAGTTCGACTTCCTCGGCCTCAAGACGCTCACCGTCCTGCAGCGCGCGGTCGATCTGGTCGCCAAGGCGCGCAATCGGCAGATCGAGCTGATGACCGTGCCGCTCGACGACGCGAAGACCTATGCGATGCTGACCAAGGGCGAGACGGTCGGCGTGTTCCAGCTGGAATCGGCGGGCATGCGCGACGCGGTGCGCGGCATGCGCCCCGATCGGCTCGAGGACCTGATCGCGCTCGTGGCGCTCTACCGCCCCGGCCCGATGGAGAACATCCCGCGCTACAACGCCTGCAAGCACGGCAAGGAGAAGCCGGACTACCTGCATCCCACGCTCGAGCCGATCCTCAAGGAGACCTTCGGCGTGATGGTCTACCAGGAGCAGGTGATGCAGATCGCGCAGGTGATGTGCGGCTACAGCCTGGGACAGGCCGACCTGCTGCGCCGCGCGATGGGCAAGAAGGACAAGTCGCAGATGGAGGCGCTGCGCAAGTCCTTCGTCGAGGGCGCGGTCAGGAACAACGTCGACGAGGCGAAGGCCAGCCACATCTTCGACCTCGTCGACAAGTTCGCCGGCTACGCGTTCAACAAGAGTCACGCGGCCGCCTACGCGCTGGTCAGCTACCACACGGCCTGGCTCAAGGCGAACTACCCGGTCGAGTTCATGGCCGCGTCGATGAGCTTCGACCTCGCGAACACGGACAAGCTCGCCGTGTTCCGGCAGGAGATCGACCGCCTCGGCATCGCGCTGCTGCCGCCGGACATCAACAGGTCCGAGGCCGCATTCTCGGTCGAGTTCGTGAAGGACGATCCCAAGGGCGCGGTGCGCTACGCGCTCGCGGCGATCAAGGGCGTCGGCCCGGCCGCAATGGAGGGGCTCGTCGCCGAGCGCCGCGCCAACGGGCCGTTCAAGGACCTCAGCGACTTCGCGCGTCGGGTCGACCCGAAGCAGGTGAACAAGCGGTTGCTGGAGCAGCTGGTGAAGGCCGGGGCGCTCGATTGCCTCGAGCCCAACCGCGCGCGCGCCTTCGCGACCATCGAGCTTGTGCTTGCCGAGGCGAACGCGGAGGCGGAGGCCCGGGTCTCGAACCAGAGCAACCTGTTCGGTGGCGCGGCTCAGCGCCCGAAGCTGCGGCCGCCGGCACTGACGGATTGGCCGCTCGCCCAGCGCCTGCAGAGCGAGTTCGAGTCGATCGGCTTCTATCTGTCGGCGCACCCCCTCGACGCCTACAACGTGGCGCTGAAGCGGCTCGGCGTCGTCCGCGCGGTCGACCTGCCGCAGCGGCTGCGTGCCGGCGGGGCTGCGCGCGTCAAGCTGGCGGGCTCGGTGATCGGCAAGCAGGAACGGACCTCCGCAAAGGGCAACCGGTTCGCCTTCGTGCAGTGTTCGGACGCCAGCGGCGTCTTCGAGGTGACCCTGTTCTCCGAGGTCCTGGCGGTGGCCCGCGACCTGCTGGCCTCCGGGAAGCCGCTGCTGATCTCGGCCGACGCGCGTCTGGAGGAGGACGCGGTCAAGCTGCTCGCCCAGTCGATCCAGCCGCTCGACGTCGCCGCCGCCAGCGCTGCCGCCGGGCTGCGCATCGCGCTCAACGATGCGGCAGCCTTGCCCGGACTGCGCGACATCATCGCGGGGGAGAAGCGGGGTCGCGGCCGGATCGTGCTGGACCTCGTCCTCGGCCCCGAGGACAGCGCCGAGATCCAGCTGCCGGGGGCCTACATGATTTCGCCCGACACCCGCGCGCGGGTCGCCGGTCTCGCCGGAGTCACCGAGGTCCAGGAGATCTGAGACCCGGCGACGTCGGCCGCAGCGCCTCGTAACACGACCCTTGCGGACAGGGCGGGAAGCGCGTGTTAGCGTCGGCAGCATCTGTGGGGACGCCGGGAGCGGGAAACGGCCGGGCGAGGGGACATGGATGCGAGTTCGGCCGAGAAGCGCGGACGGGTCGGCCAATGGCCTGACGGCGCCGCCTATGTCGACGGCAACTACATGCCGGTCGGCGACGCGCGCATCCCGATCACCGATTGGGGCTACCGCCGCTCCGACGTGACCTACGACGTCGTCGGGGTCTGGGACGGGGCGTTCTTCCGGCTCGACGATCATCTCGCGAGATTCCGCCGCTCGATGACGCGGCTGCGCATGCAGCCACGAGAGAGCGACGCGGATATCCGCGCGATGCTGCATGAGATCGTCCGGCTGTCCGGACTGCGACGCGCCTATGTCGCGATGGATTGCATGCGGGCCCGCCCGCCCCGGGGTGCGCCCTACAATCCGGTCCATGCCCGCGCCTACATCGTCGCCTTCGCGGTGCCGTGGGTGTGGCTGTTCTCGGAAGAGCTCCAGGCGCGCGGCATCCACGCGATGGTCGCAAATACGCCCCGCATCCCGCCGGAGAGCGTCGACCCGACGGTGAAGAATTTCCACTGGGGCGATCTGACGCGGGCGCTGTTCGAAGCCGCCGATGCCGGCGCCGACACCGCACTGCTGCTCGACGCCGACGGCTTCCTCACCGAAGGGCCGGGCTTCAACGTCTTCATCGTGCGCGACGGGGCGGTGATCAGCCCCGATCGCGGCGCGCTCGAGGGCATCACGCGCAAGTCCGTTTTCGATCTCTGCGACGAGTTCGGCCTGCGCCACGAGATCCGCCCCGTGCCGCTCGCGGAGCTGCGCGAGGCGGACGAGATCCTGCTCGCCACGACGGCGGGCGGCGTGATGCCGGTGACGCGGCTGGATGGCCGCATCTTCGGGAATGACCGACCGGGCCCCGTTTCCGCGCGCCTGCGCGAGCGGTTCTGGGCGCGTCGGGCAGAGGGCTGGCACGCCACGCCAGTCGACTACACGTGAGTGACATGCAAGGCCAACCACGAAGGGGGTTCAGATGATCAAGAGACTGTTGGGCATAACGCTCGGGATGACCGTGGCTTCGAGCCTCGCCTGGGCGCAGAACGTCGCGCCGCCCGGGCCGACCGTGGCCGCGATCAAGCAGCGCGGCCAGCTGAGCTGCGGCGTCGACAGCGGCATCCCGGGCTTCGCCTTCCAGGACAACACCGGCAAGTGGAAGGGCTTCGACGTCGACTACTGCCGCGCGATCTCGGCCGCAGTGCTGGGCGATTCCGAGAAGGTGAAGTACATCGGCACGACGGCGAAGGTCCGCTTCACGGTGCTGCAGTCGGGCGAGATCGACGTGCTGATCCGCGATTCGACGCTGACCTTCACGCGCGACACGCAGCTCGGCCTGTCCGAGGTCGCGGTGAACTTCTACGCCGGCCAGGGCTTCATGGTCCGCAAGAGCCTGAACGTCGACACCGCCGCCAAGCTCGACGGCGCGACGATGTGCATGGTCACGGGCGCGACGCTGGAGCTGAACATCGCCGATTACGCGCGCTCGAAGAACGTGAAGATCAACTCGCTGCTGTTCGAGCGCACCGAGGAGGCCTTCGCGGCCGCCGAGGCGGGCCGTTGCGACGGCTACACCGACGATACGGGGAGCCTCGCGGCGGCGAAGTCGACGATGAAGGTGCCGAACGACTGGGTCATCCTTCCCGAGGTCATCTCCAAGGAGCCGCTCGGCATCCATTCGCGCGACGGCGACGACCGCTGGGTCGACATCCTGAAGTGGCTCCACATGGCGCTGCTGACGGCCGAGGAGATGGGCGTCACGCAGGCCAATGTCGACCAGATGAAGGGTTCGCAGGATCCCTTCATCCGCCGGCTGCTCGGTCTCGAGGGTGACTTCGGCAAGCTGCTGGGCCTCGACAACGAGTGGGCCTATCGCGCGATCAAGGCCGTCGGCAACTACGGCGAGATCTACGACCGCTTCTTCGGTCCGAGCGCGCTGGGCCTGCCGCGTTCGCAGAACAACCTCTGGACCAAGGGCGGCCTGCAGTACGCGCTGCCGTTCCGCTGACAGCGGCGTAAGCGGGCGGATGCGTCGGTTCATCACCCACGCCTCCGCCCGCGATCGCGTCATCCAGATCGCTCTGGTTCTCGCGGTCGCGGGCGTCCTCGGCTTCTTCTGGTCGAACGCCTCGGAGAACCTGGCCCGGCGGAGCATCACCTTCGGGTTCGGGTTCCTGTGGCAGACGGCCGGATTCGACATCCCCTTCCGCATTCTCGAGTGGAAGGTGACCGACACCTATGGCCGCGCGCTGTGGGTGTCCTTCCTCAACACCGTCCTCGTCTCCGTCCTGACGATCGTCACGGCGACGCTGCTCGGCCTCGCGCTCGGGATCATGCGCCTGTCCGGGAACTGGCTCGTGCGCAACATCTCGCTGGCGCTGATCGAGCTCGTCCGCAACACCCCGCAGCTGATCCAGATCGTCTTCTGGTACGTCGCCGTGCTGCGCACGCTGCCGGGGCCGCGCCAGAGCATCGAGCTCGCGACGGGCGTGTTCCTCAACATCCGCGGCCTGTTCCTGCCGTCCTTCGGGCTCTCGGTCGTCGGCTGGTCGGCGCTGTGGATCGCGCTGGCGGCCCTGGTGCTCCTGCCCTTCGTCTGGCGTCGCCGCGTCGGGCGCCTGCCGCTCGCACCGCTGCTCGCGGCCGTGCCGCTGGCCGCCGCCGCGGTCGGCTACACCGCGATCGAGTCCGTGGACCTGCCGCGGCTCCAGGGATTCAACTTCCGCGGCGGCGTCGTGGTGCCGCCGGAACTCGTCGCCCTGTGGGCCGGCCTCTCGATCTACGCCGCCGCCTTCATCGCCGAGATCGTGCGCGGCTCGATCGAGGGCATCGGGCGCGGACAGTACGAGGCGGCGCGCGCGATGGCCCTGACGCCGTCGCAGACCCTGATGCTGATCATCCTGCCGCAGGCGATCCGCATCATGATTCCGCCGCTGACCAGCCAGTACCTGAACCTCATCAAGTCGAGCTCGCTCGGCGCGGCGATCGCCTATCCCGAGCTGGTGCAGATCTTCGCCGGAACCGTGCTCAACCAGTCCGGTCGGGCGATCGAGGTGATGACGCTGGTGATGGTCATCTTCCTGATCATCAACCTGCTCATGTCGGCGTTCATGAACTGGTACAACCGCAAGGTCGCGCTGGTGGAGCGATGACGACGGTGCGACGTCCCGGCGCGATCGGCTGGTTGCGGCAGAACCTTTTCAACACCGTCTGGAACTCGATCCTGACGGTGCTGATGCTCGGGCTCCTCTGGCTCACCATCCCGCCTCTGTTCGACTGGGCCGTGACGCACGCGACCCTGGAGGGCGAGAGCCGCACGGCATGCGACGGAACCGGCGCCTGCTGGGCCATGATCCGCGCACGATGGTCGTCGTTCTTCTACGGCCGCTATCCGGCGCCCGAGCGGTGGCGCGTCGATCTCGTGGCGCTGCTGCTCGTCGTCTTCGCCGTGCCGGCGATGCGCGAAGGCGGGCGTCATCAGGCACGCTGGGCGCTGGCCCTCGTGGGCGTGTTTCCGGTGATCGCCGGCGTGCTGCTCGTCGGCGGGGTCTTCGGCCTGCGGCTCGTCGTCACCAACGACTGGGGCGGGCTGATGGTGAACGTCATCCTCGCCTTCGTGGCGGTGGCAGCGTCGCTGCCGCTGGGGATCATGCTCGCCCTCGGCCGGCGCTCGGAACTGCCGATCGTGCGTGCGTTCTCGGTCGGGTTCATCGAGCTCTGGCGCGGCGTGCCGCTGCTCACCGTGCTGTTCATGGGCATGGTGATGCTGCCGCTGTTCCTGCCGGGCGGCATGACGATCGACAGCCTGCTGCGCGCGATGATCGTGCTCACGCTGTTCACCTCGGCCTACATGGCGGAAGTGGTTCGCGGCGGCCTGCAGGGTGTCCCGCGCGGACAGGCCGAGGCCGCCTATGCGATGGGCATGGGCTACTGGCAGGTCCAGGGCCTGATCGTCCTGCCGCAGGCGCTGCGGCTAGTGATCCCGGCGATCGTCAATACGGTGATCGACTTGTTCAAGGACACGACCCTGGTGACGATCGTCGGGCTCTTCGATCTCCTGGGGGTCGTCAACCAGTCGATCAAGGACCAGGCATGGCTGGGCCTCGCGCGCGAGGGCTATGCCTTCTCGGCCACCGTGTTCTTCGTCTGCTGCTTGGGCATGTCGCTCTACAGCCGCCAGCTCGAGCGGCGCCTGACGCGCGGGAGGTAGCGATGAACCCGGCGAACCTCGCGGGCGCACGCGTGCTCGTCACCGGAGCGGCGGGCGGCGCGGGCGCGCAGATCGCGCGGGCTTTCCACGCGGCCGGCTCGGTGGTCCATGTCTGCGATATCGATGCGCAGGCCGTGGCGCGGTGGCGGCAGGATCAGCCGGACATCGCGGCGAGCGTCGCCGACGTCGCCGATCGGCTTGCCGTCGACCGTCTGTTCGACGGCCTCGAGGCGGCGGGCGGCCTCGACGTGCTCGTGAACAATGTCGGCATCGCGGGCCCCACCGCGGCGGCCGAGCACGTCGCGCTCGAGGACTGGGACCGGACGATGGCGGTGAATCTCGGGGCGCATTTCCTGTGCTGTCGCCGCGCGATCCCGACGATGAAGGCGCGCGGCGGCGGCGCCATCGTCAACATCTCGTCGACGAGCGCGCGCACGGGGCTGCCGCTGCGTCTGCCCTATGTGGTGTCGAAGGCGGCAGTGCTGTCGCTGACGACGAACCTCGCGCGCGAGCTCGGACCGGCGGGGATCCGGGTCAACGCGATCCTGCCCGGCGGTATCCGCGGGCCGCGCCTGGAGAAGGTGATCGCGAACAAGGCCGAGGCGCTCGGCGTCACGCCGGCGGCCTACGAGCGCGACCTCGTCGGATTCATCTCGATGCGCACGCTGGTGGAGCCCGCGGACATCGCGGCGATGGCCGTCTTCCTGGCTTCGCCCGCCGCACGCTTCGTCAGCGGCCAGCTGATCGGCGTCTGCGGCAACGTCGAATACGAGGCGTGACCCGATCTAGGGGGCGATCCGGATCGGGATCGGCCGGTGGACGAGCGTGCGGATGACCTCGAGCTCGGCATAGGTCACCGAGATGCACCCCGCGGTCCAGTTCCAGCCGACGCCGTGGCCGGCCGCGAGGTCGATCGGCGGCCAGTCGCCAAATCCGTGCACGCCGATCTCGTCGCCGAGCTGGCCGCGGGAAAGCCCGGCGGCGCGGCCGCGCGCGATGTCGCTCTCGTTGGGATAGTCGATCGGCAGGAACCAGCGCCAGCGCGCGGAGCGCCGGGCCGGGAGCAGCGTGTAGTCGCCGATCGGGGTGCGGGCGTCGTCCCGAACCCGCTTGGCGCCGCTCTCGCGTCCGAAGGCGGCGCGGAATTCGAACAGGCGGCTGCCGTCGGCGTGGAAGCTGAGGATGTTTGCGGACCGGATGGCCAGGGCGGACAGGCCCGAGGGCACCGGGGTGGCGGCCCGCCCCGAAAGGCCGGCGAGGCAAAGCGGGGCGGCCAGCGCGAGGCGGCGCGTTAATTTCATGGTCAAAACCTCGCGTGACCCGCGCGATTCGGCAATTGCGATGGCGTCGCCGTCCCGGATCGCCCGTGGATAACCCGGGCCGGGGGTGTGCGGGACGCCGGATTTGCCTGCGGCGACGGGGACATGCAGGTCGGGGATCTGCGGCCGAAGGGTGTGCGGGACGCCGGATTTGCCTGCGGCGACGGGGGGGTTAGCCCTTGCGAGGGCCTGGGGGAGCCTGTAGAAACCGCCGCGCCTGAGGTGGGGTGGTCCCACCGGGCTCAAACCCTCACGCGGACCTCACGGGTCCCGATCCTCCTGGATCGGGAGTCGGTTCCGGTGCCTCCCGGCGCGATGCCGACCGAGGTGCTTCGTCCGCGGCGGAACAACCGGAGAAAGGATACGCCACATGGCGATGCCCGAGTTTTCCATGCGCCAGCTGCTCGAAGCCGGCGTCCATTTCGGCCACCAGACGCGACGCTGGAATCCGAAGATGCGCTCCTACCTGTTCGGGACGCGCAACGGCGTGCACATCATCGATCTGCAGCAGACCGTGCCGCTGCTCGCGCAGGCGCTCGAGGCCGTGCGCGAGGTGACCTCGCAGGGCGGCCGCGTGCTGTTCGTGGGCACCAAGCGCCAGGCCCAGGAGCCGATCGCGCTCGCGGCGCAGCGCTGCGGCCAGTACTTCGTCAACCATCGCTGGCTCGGCGGCATGCTGACCAACTGGAAGACGATCTCGAACTCGATCCGTCGCCTTCGCGAGCTCGACGAGCAGCTCTCGGGCCAGGCCAAGGGCCTGACCAAGAAGGAGCTGCTGAACCTGACGCGCGAGCGCGAGAAGCTCGATCGCGCGCTGGGCGGCATCAAGGAGATGGGCGGCCTGCCTGACCTGCTGTTCATCATCGATACCAACAAGGAGTCGATCGCGGTCGAAGAGGCCCGTCGCCTGAACATCCCGGTCGTCGCCGTGGTCGATTCCAATTCGGATCCGCGCGGCATCAAGTTCCCGATCCCGGGCAACGACGACGCGCTGCGCGCGATCCAGCTCTATTGCGATCTCGTCGCCGGATCGGTGCTCGAGGGCCTCCAGGTCGAGATGGCCGCGTCGGGCATCGATGTCGGAGCGCAAGAAGACGCGCCGCCGGTCGAGACCGAGGCGCCTGCTGCGGACGGCGCCGCGGCGGCGACCGAGGCGGCCCCGGCCGAGGCCTCGGCGGACGGCGACGCGAAGCCCGCGGCCAAGAAGCCGGTCGCGCGCAAGAGCGCGCCGCGCGCGAAGCGCAAGACGCCGACCGCCTGAGGCGGCGGCGCACGACGGGATCGCGAGAGCGGGCGACGGCGGACTGCCGTCGTTCCGCCTCCAAGACGACACTTATCGAGAAGAGGATCGCGGACGATGGCCGAGATCACTGCAAGCCTGGTGAAGGAGCTTCGCGAGAAGACCGGCGCCGGCATGATGGACTGCAAGAAGGCATTGACGGAGACGGGCGGCGACCTGGAGGCCGCGGTCGACTGGCTGCGCAAGAAGGGCCTCGCGGCCGCCGCGAAGAAGGCCGGGCGCGTGGCCGCCGAGGGCCTCGTCGCGGTGGCGGCGGCGGGCGCCAAGGGTGCCATCGTCGAGGTCAACGCCGAGACCGACTTCGTCGCCCGCAACGACCAGTTCCAGTCCTTCGCGAAGGCGGCCGCCGAAGTGGCGCTCGCCCAGGGCGGCGACCTCGAGAAGACCAAGGTCGCGCCCTTCCCGGGCGGCGGCACGGTCAGCGAGAAGCTGACCAATCTCGTCGCGACGATCGGGGAGAACATGAACCTCCGCCGCAGCACCGGCCTCGCGGTCGGCGCCGGCGTCGTGGCGTCCTATGTCCACGGCGCGGTCGCGCCGGGCGTCGGCAAGATCGGCGTGCTCGTCGCGCTCGAGTCGGCGGGCGATGCCGAGAAGCTGGCCGCGCTGGGCAAGCAGCTCGCGATGCACGTCGCCGCCGCCAATCCGACGGCGCTCGACATCTCGAGCGTCGACCCCGCGGCTCTGGCGCGCGAGCGCGCGATCCTGACCGAGCAGGCGGCCACCTCCGGCAAGCCCGCCGCGGTGATCGAGAAGATGGTCGAAGGCCGCGTCCGCAAGTATTACGAGGAGACGGTGCTGCTGGAGCAGGTCTACGTCGTCGACGGCGAGAGCCGCGTGAAGGACGTGGTCGGGAAGCTTGCCAAGGAGCTCGGCGCGCCCGTGAAGCTCGCGGGCTTCCGTCGCGTGGCGCTGGGCGAGGGCATCGAGAAGAAGCAGGAAGACTTCGCGGCCGAAGTCGCCGCCCAGCTCAAGAAGGACTGAAGGAGACCCGGTCGCCATGCCTCAGCCCGACAGCGCCACGCCGGCGAGCCCGCGCTACAAGCGCGTGCTGTTGAAGCTCTCGGGCGAGGCGTTGATGGGGAAGGGCGAGTACGGCCTGGACGCCGAGACGATCGCGCGCGTCGCGGCCGAGGTGAAGGCCGTGCGCGCGATGGGCGTCGAGATCGCGATCGTCATCGGCGGCGGCAACATCTTCCGCGGCATCTCCGGCGCCGCGAAGGGGATGGAGCGCGCCTCGGCCGACTACATGGGCATGCTCGCCACCGTCATCAACGCCCTGGCGATGCAGAACGCGCTCGAGCAGCAGGGCCTGCACACGCGCGTGCTGTCGGCGATCCCGATGGCCACGGTCTGCGAGCCCTACATCCGGCGCCGCGCGATCCGCCACCTCGAGAAGGGGCGGATCGTCGTGTTCGCTGCGGGGACGGGCAACCCGTTCTTCACCACCGACACGGCGGCCGCGCTGCGCGCCTCCGAAATGGGCTGCGACGCCCTGCTCAAGGGGACCAAGGTCGACGGCGTCTACAGCGCCGACCCGAAGAAGGACCCCGCCGCCGTCCGCTACGACCGGCTGGACTACATGGACGTCCTGTCCCGCGACCTGGGGGTGATGGACGCCTCGGCGATCAGCCTGGCACGCGAGAACCGGATCCCGATTCTGGTATTCTCGATCCAGACCCCCGGTGGATTCGCGGAGGTGGTGCAGGGGCGCGGCCGCTGCACGATCGTCGCGGACCGTCCGGCGGCCTGATCGCACGGCGGCCCGGTCGCGGGGCGCCGGCCGCATCGGGCACGGATTGAAACGGCAGGCGAGGGACGTGGATCATGTCGGCGAACGCGAACTTGGATGAACTGAAGCGCCGGATGAACGGCGCGCTCGAGCTCCTGAAGAAGGAGTTCTCCGGTCTCCGCACGGGGCGCGCATCGGCGGCGATGCTGGAGCCGCTCACGGTCGAGGCGTACGGCAGCAACATGCCGCTCAACCAGTGCGGGACCGTCAGCGTGCCGGAGCCGCGGATGCTTTCCGTCCAGGTGTGGGACAAGGGCCTGGTCAAGGCGGTGGAGAAGGCGATCCGCGAGTCGAATCTCGGCCTCAATCCGATGGTCGAGGGGCAGCTGATCCGCGTGCCGATCCCGGCGCTGACCGAGGATCGCCGCAAGGAGCTGATCAAGGTCGCGCACAAATACGCGGAGCAGTCGCGCATCGCCGTTCGCAACGTGCGCCGCGACGGCATGGACGCGCTCAAGCAGCTCGAGAAGGACGGCAAGATCAACGAGGACGAGCATCGCAAGCGCGGTGCCGACCTCCAGAAGGTGACGGACGAGTTCATCAAGAAGGTCGACGAGGCGCTGGCCGCCAAGGAGAAAGACGTCTCGCATGTCTGATCCGGTCGATGCCGTGTCGCATGCGACAGGGCTCGCGCCGCCGCCGACCCATGTCGCCGTCATCATGGACGGCAACGGGCGATGGGCGAAGGCGCGGGGCCTGCCGCGCGTGGCGGGGCATCGCCGCGGCGCGGACGCGGTGCGCGCCACGATCGAGGCGGCGATCGACCAGGGCGTGCGCCATCTGACCTTGTTCGGCTTCTCCTCGGAGAACTGGAAGCGGCCGGTCGAGGAGGTCAGCGACCTCATGGGGCTGCTGCGCCATTACCTGCGCGCCGAGCTGGCCGACTTGCACCGCAACGGCGTGCGCCTGCGGATCGTCGGCGAGCGCACGCGCCTCGCCGCCGACATCATCGGCCTCATCGCGAATGCCGAGGAGACGACCCAGCGCAACGTTCGCCTCGAGCTGACGATCGCGCTGAGCTACGGCGGCCGGGCCGACATCGTCCAGGCCGCGCGCCGCCTCGCCGCCGACGTCGCCGCCGGGCGACTGGCGGTCGACGACATCGACGAGGCGCGATTCGGCGGCGCGCTGTGGACGCACGGGACGCCGGATCCCGACCTGCTGATCCGGACCTCGGGCGAGAAGCGGATCAGCAACTTCCTCCTCTGGCAATGCGCCTATGCGGAGTTCGTGTTCGTCGACACGCTGTGGCCGGATTTCGGCAAGCGCGAGTTCGCCGATGCGATCGCCGAGTTCCGACGTCGTGAGCGGCGCTACGGGACCGCGGCCGGTTGAACCGGCCGGCGGGGGCGGATGGGCGCAGGGTCTCCGCCTGCGCACGATCTACGGCACGCTGCTCGCGGCCCTTGCGGTCGCGGTCGTCCTGCTCGGCGATCGCGTCTTCCTCGGCTTCGTGGCCGTCGGCGCCGCGATCCTCAGCTGGGAATGGATGCGCTTGTGCCGGGCGGGCCGGTTCGGGCGGCTCGGCCTTGTCGCCGCCGCGTCGACCGTCGCCGCGGCCATCCTCGCCTTCGCCGACCGTCCCGCGTGGGGGATCGCGCTGTGCGTCGCCGCCGCGGTCGCCGTTCATGTCGTGGCGCGCCGCTCCGATCCCCAGGGCGCCGGCTGGGGGGCGGCCGGGATCGTCTATGTCGGGCTGCCCGTCGTCGCGCTGGTCTGGCTGCGCGGCCACGATGCCTCGGGGGAGCGGTTGATCGCGTGGCTGATGCTCAGCGTCGCCGTCACCGACATCGCGGCCTTCTTCGCCGGGCGCCTGATCGGCGGTCCAAAGCTCGCGCCGCGGCTGTCGCCGAAGAAGACATGGGCGGGCCTGGTCGGGGCCATGGTCGCAACCGGGCTCTGCGGCGCGGTGTTCGCCGCCCTCGACCCCACGGCGCCCCGGGCCGCCACGCTGGCGGTCGCCGGTGTGGTGCTTGCGGTGGTCGCCCAGGCCGGCGACCTCTTCGAGTCCGCCGTGAAGCGGCATTTCGGCGCCAAGGACGCCAGCCAGCTGATCCCCGGCCATGGCGGCCTGCTCGATCGCGTCGACGGGCTGGTGGTCGCCGCGGGCGCGCTCGCGTTCTTCCAGGGATTGACCGGGGGAGGCCTGCTCGCATGGCAGTGACGGGGCCGCGGCGCGTGACGGTGATGGGCGCGACCGGCTCCGTCGGTCGCCAGACGCTGGACGTGATCGCGCAGTCCGGCGGCCGGTTTGTCGTCGAGGCGCTCGTCGGCGGCCGCGACGTCGACAAGCTTGCGCGCGCCGCTCGCGCCTCGGGCGCACGTCTGGCGGTCGTCGCCGATCCGCAAGGCTATGCGGCGCTGGGCGCCGCCCTGGCCGGCACGGGGATCGAGGTCGCAGCCGGGCCCGAGGCGGTGCTCGACGCTGCCGGCCGGCCGGCGGAGATCGTGGTCGCTGCGATCGTGGGCGCTGCCGGGCTGGCGTCGACCCTCGCCGCGATCCGCCGTGGCGCCACCGTTGCCCTCGCGAACAAGGAGACGCTGGTCTGCGCCGGCTCCCTCGTGACGGCCGCCTGCGCCGCCCATGGCGGCCGGCTGATCCCCGTCGACTCGGAGCACTCGGCGATCTTCCAGGTCTTCGACCGGAGCCAATCCGACCAGGTGGAGAAGCTGATCCTGACCGCCTCGGGCGGCCCGTTCCGCACGCGCAGCCTTGCGGACATGGCGCGCGCAACGCCGGCTGAGGCCGTGGCTCATCCGAACTGGTCGATGGGCGCCAAGATCTCGGTCGATTCGGCGACCATGATGAACAAGGGCCTGGAGATGATCGAAGCGTTCCATCTCTTTCCGGTCCGCGAGGACCAGATCGAGGTGGTGGTGCATCCGCAGTCGATCGTCCATTCCATGGTCGCTTATGCCGACGGCTCGGTGCTCGCCCAGCTCGGAACGCCGGACATGCGCACCCCGATCGCGGTGGCCCTGAGTTGGCCGCAGCGTATGCCGCTGGAGGGACCTCGGCTCGATCTCAGGTCGAATCTGAGCCTGACATTTGAACCCGCTGATCTAGAACGATTTCCATCGCTAAAACTGGCGCGGGATGTCTTGCGGGCAGGCGGCGCCTTGCCTACAGTGCTGAACGCCGCGAACGAGGTCGCCGTGGCCGCGTTCCTGGCGTCACGCATCGGGTTCCTGGACATTGCGCGCGTTGTCGAGCAAACCCTCGCGCGCAGCACCGCCCGTGCGCCGAGTTCGATCGCCGAGGTTGAGGCCATCGATGCCGAGGCGCGGCGCGGGGCCGAGGCGTCGCTCCCGACATCGGGGCGCGCCGCCTGACCGCGCCGGCCGGTCCCCGCGGCATCGATCCGACGACAGCGCCACGACCGCTCCGCCCAAGGAAAGAGAAGCAGCATGGAAAACCTCGCGGTGATCTGGAGTTACGGGATCCCGTTCCTGCTCGTGCTGACGGTGCTCGTGTTCGTGCATGAACTCGGCCACTACTGGGTCGCGCGGCGTGCCGGCGTGAGGGTCGAGACCTTCTCGATCGGATTCGGCCGCGAGATGATCGGTTGGACGGACAAGGCCGGGACGCGTTGGAAGATCGGCTGGCTGCCGCTCGGCGGCTACGTGAAGATGTTCGGCGACGCCGACGCCGCGAGCACGCCCGATCGCGAGACCGAGGCCACGATGAGCGCAGAGGATCGGGCCGTCTCGTTCCATCACAAGCCGCTGCGCTGGCGCGCGGCCATCGTCGCGGCAGGCCCGATCGCGAATTTCCTTTTCGCCATATTGGTCTTCGCTGCGTTGTTCATGACGTATGGCAGGCCCTACACGCCGCCTGTGGTCGGTTCCACGATCGAAGGCATGCCGGCGGAGAAGGCCGGGCTCAAGGCGGGCGACCGGATCGTCGCGATCAACAGCCAGGCGATCGACCGCTTCGAGGAAATTCAGCGCGTTGTCCTGATCAACCTCGACCAGCCTCTCACGGTCGAGTACCTCCGCGACGGCCAGCGCCTGAGCACGCGCCTCGTGCCGACCATCGTCGAGGAGACCGATCGGCTGGGGAACAAGATGCGGCTGGCGCGGCTCGGGATCCGCTCGAGCGGCCAGCGCGACGTCGAGACGATCAGTTCACCGACGACCGCCCTGTGGCGGGCGGTCGAGGAGACATGGTTGCAGACGACCGGGAGCCTCACGGCGGTCGGGCAAATGATCACCGGGCGTCGCACCGCCGACGAACTCAGCGGCCCGCTCGGCATCGCGAAGGTATCGGGCGAGGCGGCGCAGGTGAGCACCGGCGCGCTGGTCGCGCTCGCCGCGACACTGTCGATCAGCCTCGGGTTGATCAACCTGTTCCCGATCCCGATGCTCGATGGCGGCCACCTGGTCTTCTACCTGTTCGAGGCGCTAAGGGGCCGACCCCTGGGGCCGCAGGCGCAGGAATACGGTTTCCGCTTCGGACTCGTTCTGGTACTCAGCCTGATGCTCTTCGCGACGTGGCAAGACTTGGTGCGATTGCGCGTGGTGCAGTATCTGGTGTCTCTCGTGAGCTGACGGACGCGCGGCGCGAGTCGATTCCGCGGGCGTGGCAGGGAACGGCAGTGGCTGAGAAGGGTTCGATCTTGGGTTTCCTCGCGGGTTTTGGGGCAGAATTGAGGGCGGCCGCGCTGGGCATCGCGTTGGCGCTGTCGTCGATCGCGATCGCGGCGCCGTCCGCGTCCGCGCAGGTCGTTTCCGAGATTCGGGTCGAGGGCACGCAGCGAATCGACCCCGATACGGTGCGCTCCTACCTACTGGTGAAGCCCGGCGACACGCTCGACGCCGATCGCCTCGACCAGGCCCTGAAGGCGCTGTTCGCCACCGGCCTTTTCGCGGATGTGAGCCTGACGCGCGAGGGCACCGCCCTCGTGGCGAAGGTCGTCGAGAATCCGATCATCAACCGCATCCAGTTCGAGGGGAACAAGCGCGTCAGCGACGACCTGCTGAACCAGGAGGTCCAGCTGCGGCCGCGCGTCGTCTACACGCGCACCAAGGTCCAGTCGGACGTCAAGCGCGTCCTCGACCTCTACCGCCGCTCCGGCCGCTTCGCCGCGACCGTCGAGCCGAAGGTCATCGAGCTGCCGCAGAACCGCGTCGACCTGGTCTTCGAGATCAACGAGGGCGACGTCACCGCGGTCCGCAAGATCGCCTTCGTCGGCAACCAGCGCTTCTCCGAGAGCCGGCTGCGCGACGTCGTGAACACGAAGGAGAGCCGCTGGTACCGATTCCTGTCGACCAGCGACACCTACGATCCCGACCGCCTGTCCTTCGACCGGGAGCTGCTGCGCAAGTTCTATCTCGGCCAGGGCTACGCCGACTTCCGCGTCGTCTCGGGCGTCGCTGAGCTGACCCCGGACCGCGAGGCCTTCTACGTCACCTTCACGGTCGACGAGGGCGAGCGCTACCGCTTCGGCACCGTCGAGGTCGTGTCGCGCCTGAAGGACCTCAAGCCCGAGGCGCTCAAGGGCGTCGTCACGACATCCGCCGGGGCATGGTACGACGCCGACAAGGTCGACGGCTCGATCCAGGCCCTGACCGACCAGTTGGGCAGCCTCGGCTACGCCTTCGTCGATGTCCGGCCGCGCGTCACGCGCGATCGCGAGCAGAAGACGATCTCGGTGACCTACGAGATCCAGGAAGGCCCGCGCGTCTATGTCGACCGCATCAACATCATCGGCAATGTGCGCACCCTCGACAAAGTGGTTCGCCGCGAGCTGAAACTCGCCGAGGGCGACGCCTTCAACACCGCCAAGCTGCGCCGTTCGCGCCAGCGCGTCCGCAATCTCGGCTACTTCGAGAAGGTCGACGTCACGAACGTCCCGGGCGAGACGCCCGATCGCACGGTCGTCAACGTCGAGGTCCAGGAGAAGTCCACCGGCGAGATCAGCTTCGGTGTCGGCTTCTCGACCGCCGACGGCCCGCTCGGCGATATCCGGCTGCGCGAGCGCAACCTCCTCGGACGGGGCCAGGACCTGACCATCGGCCTGCTGGTGGCAGGCAAGCGTCAGGAGATCGACCTCAGCTTCGATGAGCCGTATTTCCTCGACACCAACATCGGCGCCGGCTTCGATCTCTTCAGGCTTCGGCGCGACTTCCAGCGCGAGGCGAACTACGACGTCGACAGCATGGGCGGCGCGATCCGCGCGCGCTACCAGCTGAGCGAGTTCCTCCGCCACACCGTGCGCTACACCCTGCGCAGCGACACGATCGAGAACATCAGCGGCAACGCCTCCCGCTTCATCCGGGAGCAGAAGGGAACCTACGTCACGTCGGGGCCGGGCTACGACCTGCTCTACGATCGGCGCGACGACCGGTTCGACCCGACCGACGGGTATTTCATCCGCTTCTCGCAGGATCTCGCCGGCTTCGGCGGCGACAGCAAATGGCTGCGCAACCGGGTCGCGGCCGGCTTCTACTACGCGTTCACGGACGACTGGGTCGGCAACATCAGCGGCGAGGCGGGCTATCTGTTCGACTTCAACGAGCCCGTCCGCATCAACCAGCGCTTCTTCGTCGGCGGCGAGAATCTTCGCGGCTTCCGGTCGGCAGGCATCGGGCCGCGCGACCGGGTCACCGGCGATACGCTGGGCGGCAAGGAATACGCCGTCGGCTCGATCGGCGTGAGCTTCCCGACCGGGCTGCCGAAGGAGGTCGGGATCCGCGGCTTCCTGTTCTCGGACTTCGGCACGCTGCGGAACACGGACAGCAAGGGCTCGACGATCGCGGACACCGGTTCGATCCGCGTCAGCGCGGGCGTCGGATTCAGCTGGCGTTCGCCCTTCGGGCCGTTGCGCCTTAGTTTTGCCTTCCCGGTCATCAAAGAAGACTTCGACAAGCGGGAAATCTTCCGCTTCAGCTTCGGCTCGCGGTTCTGATCCGCGCCGCTAGACCTCGGGACCTTCAGCGATGCTCATGCCACGTTTCCTTGCGGCCTTGGCCGCAACCGTCCTCGTTCTCGCGCAGGCCGCGATCGCGCAGCAGCAGCCGGCCCAGCAGCGACCGCGCCCGCAGACCCAGGCCCCGGCGCAACCGGCGGCTCCCGCGGCACCGGCCGCCACGCCCGCGGCGCAGCCCGAGCTGCCGCAATTCCCGGCCGAACTGCCTCCGAACGGCGCGTCGATCGTGATCCTCGACGGCCGTCTGATCATGACCCAGTCGCAGGCGGCGCTGGGACTGCGCCAGCAGGCGGAGCGCCAGAACACCTCGCTGCGCGCCGACGTCCAGAAGCAGGAGCAGGAGTTCAAGAAGGCCCAGGAGGAGTTGCAGCGCGACCGCGGCAAGCTCACGCCCCAGGCCTTCGACCAGAAGGTTCGCGACCTTCAGAAGAAGATGTCCGACGCCCAGAGCGCCCTGCAGACGCGCACCCGCGGGCTCGATCGCGCCTTCGCCGAGGCGGAGGGCAAGATCTACCAGGCGATGCTGCAGTCGTCGGTCGAGGTCGCTCAGGAGCGAGCCTACGTGCTCGTTCTCGACAAGGCGCAGGTCGTCGTCGTCCAGTCGCAGCTCGAGATCACGGGCGAAATCCTCAAGCGCGTGAACCAGCGGCTGCCGAGCGTGCCTCTCCAGCTTCCCGCCAACTGAGGCGCCGAAGGGCGCGTCGATGGCGGATCCTCGATTCTTCGCGCAAGCCGGGCCGTTCACCCTCGCGGCGCTCGCCGACATCGCGGTCGCCAAGTTGAGCCCCGGGAGCGACCCGGGGCTGTCGCTGAGCGACGTCGCGGCCCTCGACGAGGCGGGTCCGACGCAGCTGAGCTTTCTGGACAATCGGCGCTATCTCGCGGCTTTCGCGACGACGCGGGCCGGCGCGTGCCTGGTGCATCCCGACCTCGCGGGGCGAGCGCCCGCGGGGCTCGCGCTGCTGCTGACGCCCGAGCCCTATCGCGCCTTCGCGCGCGTGGCGGCCGCTTTCCATCCCGATCCGATCCCCGCCGGCGGCATCCACCCGCGCGCGGTCGTCGACCCGTCCGCGCGCCTGGGGGCCGGCGTCGTCGTCGAGGCGGGCGCGGTCGTCGGGCCGGGCGCCGAACTGGGCGGACGGGTCTGGGTCGGGCCGAATGTCGTGATCGGCGACTCGGTCGTGATCGGCGACGAGACGCGGATCGGCGCCAACGCCTCCGTCTCGCACGCGATCATCGGGCGGCGGGTGCGCATCTATCCCGGCGCGCGCATCGGCCAGGACGGGTTCGGCTTCGCGATGAGCGCCGCGGGGCACCTGAAGGTGCCGCAGCTCGGGCGCGTACTCATCGGCGACGACGTCGAGATCGGCGCCAACACGACGATCGACCGCGGCAGCGCCTCGGACACGGTGGTCGGGGCGGGCACCCTGATTGATAACCTCGTCCAGATCGGGCACAACGTCCGCATCGGGCGCGGCTGCGTGATCGTCGCCCTGGCGGGCATCTCCGGCTCGACACGCCTCGACGACTTCGTCGTCGTGGGCGGCCAGGCGGGGTTCGCAGGCCATCTGCGGATCGGCGCCGGGGCGCGCGTGGCTGCGCAGGCCGGCGTGCATCGCGACGTTCCGGCCGGCGCCGAGGTCGGCGGCACGCCGGCCATCCCGATGCGCGAGTTCAAGCGTCTCGGGGCGATCTGGCGCCTGCAGGCGCTGGAGCGGCTCAAGGGCAGGAAGACCCAGGACGACGACAAGGACAAGTAAGGGTGCGGGCGAGCGATGGACGAGAAGCCGGGGACGAAGACGGCCGGTGAGCCGAAGGTGATCGATGTCGGTCGGATCATGCAGATGATCCCGCATCGCTATCCCTTCCTGATGATCGACCGGGTGACCGACATCGTCCTCGATGTCAGCTGCACAGGGATCAAGAACGTCACGATCAACGAGCCGTATTTCCAGGGCCACTTCCCGTCGCGGCCGGTGATGCCCGGCGTGCTGATCATCGAGGCCATGGCCCAGACCGCGGGCGTGCTCGTCGTCGAGACGCTGGGCCAGAACGCCGAGGGCAAGCTCGTCTACTTCATGACGATCGACCAGGCGCGCTTCCGCAAGCCGGTCGTGCCGGGCGACCAGGTGAAGATCCATTGCGTCAAGGAGCGCAGCCGCGGACCGGTCTGGCGCTTTAATGCGCAGGCCAAGGTGGATGGCGTCCTGTGCGCCGAGGCGACCTACTCGGCGATGATCGTCGAGAACTGATGGTCGAGATCCATCCCACGGCGATCGTCGAGCCGGGGGCCGAGCTCGGTCGCGGCGTCAAGATCGGCGCGTATTGCCTCGTCGGCCCGAAGGTCAAGCTGGGCGACGAGGTCGAGTTGATGGGCCACGTCTGCATCGCGGGCAACACGACGATCGGCGCGCGCTCGCGGCTGTTTCCCTACGCGGTGATCGGCTACCCGCCGCAGGACATGAAGTACCGCGGCGAGGACACGCGCCTCGAGATCGGCAGCGACAACGTCATCCGCGAGCAGGTGACCATGCACCCCGGCACGGTCGGGGGCGGCGGGCTGACCCGCGTCGGCGACCGCGGCCTGTTCATGATCGGCTCGCATGTCGCGCACGACTGCAAGGTCGGCAACAACGTCGTGATGGTCAATCACGCCACGCTCGGCGGCCATGTGCAGGTCGGCGACTACGCGATCCTCGGCGGCCTGGTGGCGATCCATCAGTTCGTGCGCATCGGTCCCTATGCGATGATCGGCGGCATGTCGGGTGTCGAGGCCGACGTCATCCCCTACGGAATGGTGGTCGGCGACCGCGCGCGGCTCAACGGCCTCAACGTCATCGGCCTCAAGCGCCGCAACTTCGCGCGGCAGGACATCCAGGCGCTGCGCACGGCGTATCGCCTGATGTTCGCGCAGGAGGGCACGATGGCGGAGCGCCTCGACGACGTCGCCGCGCTGTATCCGGACAACGCGGCGGTCAAGGCGATCATCGACTTCATCCGCGGCGCCGACGCGCGCGCGCTGACCCTTCCCAAGCCGGATAAATGACCGCGAAGCTCGGCGTGCTGGCGGGAGGCGGCACCCTGCCGGCCGCCGTCGTCGCGGCCGCGCGCGCGAAGGGCCGTCCGGTCTTCGTCCTCGCCTTCCAGGGCCACACTGATCCGACGACCGTCATGGACGTCGAGCACGCCTGGGTCCGGCTGGGCGATGTCGGCGAGACCTTCAGGCGGCTGCACGAGGCGGCGGTGCGCGACATCTGCCTGATCGGCCACATGCGCCGGCCGACCGCGGCCGAATTGCGTCCCGACCTGCGGGGCATGCGCCTGCTGGCGCGCCTCGGCGTCCGGGCGTTCGGCGACGACGGCCTGCTCGGCGGCGTGATCCGCGAGATCGAGAGCGAGGGCTTCCGCGTCGTCGGCGCCGACGACGTGCTCGCCGACATCCTCGCGCCCGAGGGGCCGGTCGGCCGCGTGACGCCGAGCGCGGAGGACGGGATCGACATCGCGCGCGGCCGCGCGGTCCTCGCTGCCCTCGGCGGCGTCGACGTGGGCCAGGCGACGATCGTCGAGCGCGGCGTCGTGCTCGGAATCGAAGCGATCGAGGGCACCGACGCGCTGATCGACCGCTGCAGCGCGCTGCGGCGCGAGCCGAGCGGCGGCGTGCTGGTCAAGATGGCCAAGCCGCAGCAGGAGCGCCGTGTCGACCTTCCGACCGTCGGCGTCACGACCGTCGAGCGGGTCGCGCGCGCCGGCTTCGCCGGAATCGCGATCGAGGCGGGCCGCAGCCTGCTCGTCGATCGCGCGGCCGTCGCGGCGGCGGCGGATGCCGCGGGGCTGTTCGTCGTCGGCTGTCCCGGTCGCGCCTGAAGGGGGCGCGCGTGGCGAATTCGCCCCTGATCTTCCTGGTCGCCGGCGAGCCCTCGGGCGATCTCCTCGGCGCCCGCCTGATCGAGGCGCTGCGCCGTGCGGCGGGCGACGGCGTCGCCATCGCCGGAGTCGGCGGCGATCGCATGGCCGCGGCCGGCATGGCCTCGCTGTTCCCGGTCGAGGACCTCGCGGTGATGGGATTCGCGGAGGTGCTGCCGCGACTCCCGCGCATCCTCGGTCGGCTGCGCGAGACCGCTGCGGAGATCGCGCGGCTGCGCCCGGCCGTCGTGGTGACGATCGACTCGCCGGGCTTCACGTTGAGGCTCGCGCGGCGGATCCGGCCGCTCGGGCTCCCGCTCGTCCATTACGTCGCACCGCAGCTCTGGGCCTGGAAGCCCGAGCGGGCCAAGTCGCTGCGCGGCCTGTTCGATCGGATCATGACGATCCTGCCGTTCGAGACCGCGTTCTTCGATCGCCTCGGCATCGCGACGACCTATGTCGGGCACCCGGCGATCGAGGCGCCGCCGCCCGCGGCGGGCGACATTCTCGCCGAGCTCGGCCTTCCCGGCGGGCAGCCGGCTGTCGCGATGCTCGCGGGATCGCGGCGCGGCCTCGTGGGGCGGATGCTGCCGATCTACCGCGACGTCGCCGCGCGGTTGGCGCAGAGCCCTACGCCGCCGGCGCTCGTGCTCCCGGTCGTGCCCGGGACGGCGGCGATGGTCCGCGACGCGACGCGCGACTGGCCGCTGGCGCTCCGCGTCGTCGATGCGCCCGAGCGCAAGGCTCGCGCGCTCGCCGCTTGCGCGGCGGCCGTCGCCACCTCGGGCACCGCCACGCTGGAGCTCGCGCTCGCGTGCGTGCCCATGGTCGTCGTGTATCGGACGGGCTGGATCACGACCCGGCTCGTGCGCCGCTGGGCGACGGTCGAGCACGCGTCGCTGCCCAACCTGATCGTCGGCCGCGGGTTCCTGCCGGAGCTGCTCGGCGAGGCCTGCACCGGGGCAAACATCGTCGCGGCGCTCGCGCCGCTGCTCGGCGATCCGTCCGCGATCGCGGCCCAGCAGGCCGGCTTCGCGGAGATGCGTGCGCAGCTGGGCGAGGGGCGGCCCTCCGACAGGGCGGCGCGCGTGGTTCTCGAGGCCGCGGCAGGCAGGGGCGCGCCGCCCTGATCCGCCCGGGGCGCGGATCGCCGCGGCGGCGCGTCAGGCGTCGAGCGTGACGCCGGCGGCGCGCAGGCTTTCCTGGAGGCTGGCGCCGATCGCCATCGCGGTCGCGAGCGCGCGGCGGCCGTCCTCGCCCGTGACGACGGGCGTGCGGCCGGTGCGCACGCACTCGACGAAGGATGCGATCTCGGCGAGGAGGTCGTCGCCGTCCTCGAAGCTGATCTCCTCGCGGTCGATGGGCGGCAGGCCCGGGAACCAAGGCTGGCCGTGGCCCTTGCGCATCGCGACGAGCTTGCGCGCCTGGAGGTCGATCGAGACGTAGGACTGGCGCTGGAAGATGCGCAGGCGCCGCTCGGTCTTGAAGCTGATGCGGCTGGCCGTGACGGTCGCGACGCAGCCGTTCGCGAAGCGCAGCCGCGTGTTGACGATGTCCTCCTCGCTGGTGACGACCGGCGCGCCGACCGCGTCGATCATCGTGATCGGCGAGTTGACGATGGCGAGGATGAGATCGATGTCGTGGATCATCAGATCGAGCACGACGCCGACGTCGGTGCCGCGCGGCTTGAACGGCGCGATGCGCACGGCCTCGATGTAGAGCGGCTTGTCGATGTGGCGCTTGGCGTCGAGGCGCTCGAGCAGGAACCGCTGCAGGTGCCCGACCTGCAGGACCAGGCCGCGCGACTTGGCGAGCGCGATCAGCGCATCGGCCTGCTCCAGCGTCTCGGTGATCGGCTTCTCGATCAGGACGTGGACCCCGGCTTCCAGCAGGCGCCTGGCGACGTCGAAATGCCCCTGCGTCGGCACGGCGACGGACGCGGCGTCGATCTGCCCGATCACCGCGTCGAGGCTCGTCTCGGCGCGGGCGCCGAGCGGGCCGGCGATCGCGGCGGCGCGCTCGGCATCGCGGTCGACGACGGCCACCAGCTCCGCATCCGGGATGCGGCTGTACTTGTCCGCGTGGAAGCGGCCGAAATGGCCTGCGCCGACGACGGCGCAGCGGATCCGGGACATGGCGACCTTCGTGCGCTCCAGCTAGGATGACGGCCCTTCATATCGGAACCACGACGCTTCGACGAGGCCCCACATGACGAACGCCACCCCGGATGCCGGCGCGGGATTCCGGATGCTGCACACGATGCTGCGCGTGAAGGATCTCGACCGTTCGATCGCCTTCTACACCGGCGCGCTGCGTATGAAGCTGCTGCGTCGGCGCGACGTGCCCGAGGGCAAGTACACGCTCGCCTTCGTCGGATACGGCGACGAGACCGACCACACCGTGATCGAGCTCACCTACAACTGGGGCCACCCCGGCTACGACCTGGGCAACGGTTTCGGTCATCTCGCGCTGGCCGTGCCGGACGCCTACAAGACCTGCGAGGAGCTGCGCGCCCAGGGCGTGAAGATCACCCGTGAGCCCGGACCGGTGAAGTTCGGGACCACCGTGATCGCATTCGTCGAGGATCCGGACGGCTACAAGATCGAGCTGATCCAGCGCCCGTGATGCGCGCTGCCGCTCGCGGCGCAATCCTGCGCCGAGCGGCGGCAGCGACCGTGCGGGGCTCGGCGAGCAAGGGCTCCACGAGCCGGGGGCGATCTCTGCCGCCGCCGCCGCCCGACGGCATGGCGGCCCTTGCGGCGGGGAGCGCTCGGGAGAGGTCCTAGAAGGCTCCGCGGGCGAGCCAGACCACGATCACGGCAAGGGACGCCAGGAAGGCCGCACGCCAGACGCGGACGCCGAGCGGCGGCCGATTCTGGTTCGCGGCGACCGGGAGCATGGGGCGCGGCCCGATGCGCGGTCCCATCGGTGGCGTTGGCCTTGCGGCCATGTCGAGTCGGCGCTGCCCCTCTGCCACGCGAACCCCCTTCGGCTCCCCGGGATCCTATCCGCGCCGGTGGAGCGGCACGTAGGCCCGCCGCCCGTGACCGGTGTAGAGCTGCCGCGGCCGGCCGATCTTCTGCGCAGGATCCTCGATCATCTCGTTCCACTGGGCGATCCAGCCGACCGTGCGAGCCACGGCGAAGAGCGCCGTGAACATCGCGGTGGGGAACCCCATCGCCTTGTAGATGATGCCCGAATAGAAGTCGACGTTGGGATAGAGCTTGCGCTGAACGAAGTAGTCGTCCTGCAGTGCAATACGCTCGAGCTCCATGGCGATCTCCAGCAAGGGCTCGTCCTTCACGCCCAGCTCGCCCAGGACCTCATGGCACGACTTCTGGATGACCTTCGCGCGCGGGTCGTAGTTCTTGTAGACGCGATGGCCGAAGCCCATCAGCCGGACGCCTTCCTCCTTGGCCTTCACCTTGCGGATGAACTCCGGGATGCGGTCCTTTGAGCCGATCTCCTGCAGCATCTGCAGCACGGCCTCGTTCGCGCCGCCATGCGCCGGCCCCCACAGGGTTGCGATGCCGGCCGCGATGCACGCAAAGGGGTTGGCGCCGGAGGAGCCGGCGAGGCGCACGGTCGAGGTCGAGGCGTTCTGCTCGTGGTCGGCGTGCAGCATGAACAGCTTGTCGAGCGCGCGCGCGACCGTCTTGTTGACCTTGTACTCCTCGCAGGGAACCCCGAACGTCATGTACAGGAAGTTCTCCGCGTAATTGAGATCGTTGCGCGGATACATGAAGGGCTGGCCGACCGAGTACTTGTAGGCCATCGCCGCGATCGTCGGCAGCTTCGCGATCAGTCGATGCGAGGCGATCATGCGCTGGCGCGCGTCGCTGATGTCGAGGCTGTCGTGATAGAAGGCCGACAGCGCGCCGACCACACCGCAGAGCACGGCCATCGGATGCGCGTCGCGCCGGAAGCCCTGGTAGAAGCGGGTCAGCTGCTCGTGCACCATCGTGTGCACGGTGATGTCGTGCTCGAACTTCCGCTTTTCGCTCGCGCTCGGCAGTTCGCCCTTGAGGAGGAGGTAGCAGACCTCCGAGAAGTCGCTGTGCTCCGCCAGCTCCTCGATCGGGTAGCCGCGATAGAGCAGCACGCCCTCGTCGCCATCGATGTAGGTGATCTTCGACTCGCAGCTTGCCGTCGAGGTGAAGCCCGGGTCGTAGGTGAAGTGGCCGGTCTCCGCGTAGAGCTTGCGGATGTCGATGACCTTGGGACCGACACTGCCTTCGAGCATCGGGAAGTCGATGCGCTTGTTGCTGGAATTGTCGGTCAGCGTCGCGGAATTCTGCGACTTCAGCTGGGTCACATTGGCCGTCATGGCAACCTCGCGGGGAACTCGGGCGGAGACGAAAGCGAATATTGCGGTGCGGGCGTTAACGACCCGCGAAGCATGATCTTAACTATCTTTCGACGCGGTCCAAGCGACTTGGTTGCGTCGCAGCAGCACACCGGTCAGGCGAGGGCGTCGCCGATTCGGCCGAGCGCCTCGGCTCGGCCGAGCACGGCCAGGACCTCGAAGATCGGCGGCGAGACGTTGCTCCCGGTCAGGGCTGCGCGCAAAGGCTGCGCGAACTCGCCGAGCTTGGCACCCGCCGCCTCGGCCGCGGCCCGGGTCGCGGCCTCGAGGGAAGGGGCGGTCCATTCGCCGGCGACGGCGAACGCCTCGGCCAGGGCGCGGAGCCGCGCTTTGGCGGCGTCCGTCAGGATCTTGCGCGCCGCGTCGCCCAGCGGGATCGGCCGGACGTGACAGTAGAACTCGGCGCTCTCGGCGAGCTCGACGATGGTCTTGGCCCGCTGCTTGAGGCCCGGCATGCCCGCGGCGATGCGCGCCTGCGCCTCGGGGGAGAGGGTGCGGCCGGGCTCCCGGCCGAGCTGCTCGATCGTCAGGCGGGTCAGCGACGCGTCGTCGCGCTCGCGGATGTAGTGGCCGTTGAGGTTGCCAAGCTTGGCAAAATCGAAGCGCGAGGCCGATCGGCCGACCGCGTCGAGGTCGAACCACTCAATCGCCTGGGCGGTCGAGATGATCTCGTCGTCGCCATGCGCCCAGCCGAGGCGCAGCAGGTAGTTGCGCATCGACTCGGGCAGGTAGCCCATGTCGCGGTAGGCTTCGACCGCGAGCGCGCCATGCCGCTTGGACAGCTTCGCGCCGTCGGGCCCATGGATGAGCGGGATGTGGGCGTAGACCGGCACCGGCCAGCCCATCGCCTCGATGACCATCATCTGCCGCGCCGCATTGTTGAGATGGTCGTCGCCACGGATCACGTGGGTCACGTCCATGTCGTGGTCGTCGACGACGACCGAGAGCATGTAGACGGGGGTGCCGTCGCCGCGCAGCAGGATCATGTCGTCAAGCTGGTCGTTCTTGATGACGACGTCGCCCTGGACCAGATCGCGGATCACCGTCTCTCCCGACTGCGGCGCCTTGATGCGGATCGCCGGACTGACACCGGGCGGGGCATCGGCGGGATCGCGTTCGCGCCAGCGGCCGTCATAGCGCGGCGGCCGTCCCTCGGCGCGCGCCTTGGCGCGCATCTCCTCGAGCTCCTCGGGCGTGCAGTAGCAGCGATAGGCCTTGCCCTGGCGCAGCAGCTCGTGCGCGACCTCGGCGTGCCGCGCGGCGCGGGCGAACTGGTACACGACCTCGTCGTCCCACTCGAGCTCGAGCCAGCGTAGCCCGTTCAGGATCGCCTCGACCGCCTCCGGCGTCGAGCGCTGGCGATCGGTGTCCTCGATCCGCAGCCGGAACTTGCCGCCGTGATGGCGGGCGAACAGCCAGTTGAACAGGGCTGTCCTGGCACCACCGATGTGCAGGAAACCCGTGGGCGAGGGGGCGAAGCGGCAGACCGGACCGGACATCGTGGGCGCAAGACCGATTTGAGGTTGAAGAACCTGGTGGCTAGGCTGGCGTCGACGTAGCACGGGGGCAGGCAGCGGGGGGAGTCCGGCGGATGCGGGGATGGGCATCGCCGGCGACGGCGCACGATGTCGCGGGGGCGGCGATCGGCGCAGTGGCCGGCATCGGGACGACGATACGGCGGTGGCTGGCGATCGACGAGGCGCGGCGGGTGCTATGGCTGCCGGTTTTCGTCGGTTGCGGCATCGCGCTCTACTTTGCGCTCGCTCGGGAGCCGGCCGCCGGTCTCGGGGCGATCGGGGTGCTGGCCTGCGGGTCGCTTCGCTGGCTGTTGCGGCACCGTCGCGGCGTCGCCGTGCTGGCCACCATCGCGCTGGCGATGGCGCTCGGCTTCGCGGCTGCCCAGCTGCGAAGCGGCCGGGTCGCGGCACCGGTCCTGGCCGAGCGCTGGGGGCCGGCAGAGCTTTCCGGACGCGTCGTGTCGGTCGAGCTGCGCCCGGAAGGACGGCGGCTGATCCTGGACCGACTGGCGATGCCCGGGTTGACCGAGGCGCAGGTGCCGGCTCGTGTGCGGCTGAAGCTGCCTCCGTCCGCTCAGATTCCGATTCCCGGGGATCGCATCGCGGCTCGGGCGCAGCTCGTCCCGCCGCCGGAACCGGCCTCGCCCGGCGCCTACGACTTCGCGCGCAGCGCCTGGTTCGACGGGCTCGGCGGCGTCGGATCGATCCGCGGCGACATTCGCCTCTTCGCGCCGGAGGAGAGACCGGAATGGCGGCTGAGGCTCAACGCGGCGCGCTCCTGGCTCGTCGCCCGCGTGCTCGCCCTCGACCCCGGACCGGCGGGGCAGGTGACCGCTGCGCTGCTGACCGGCGAGATGGGGCATGTGGCGCCGGAGGTAATGACCCAGATGCGCGATTCCGGGTTGGCGCACCTGCTGTCCATTTCCGGACTCCACATCTCGCTGGTGGCCGGCATCGTGTTTTTCGCGGTCCGCCGGGTCGCCGCCCTGGTGCAGCCGATCGCACTGCGCTGGCCGATCAAGAAGCTGGCGGCGGGCGCGGCCTTCCTCGCGATCAGTCTCTACGCGCTGTTCGCCGCGCCCGGTGTCCCCACCACCCGCGCCTGGGCGATGGGCAGCATCGTGTTGCTGGCGGTGGTCATCGACCGCGCGCCGTTGTCGATCCGACTTGTCGCTTGGGCGGCGCTCGGCGTGATGCTGGTCATGCCGGAAGCCCTGCTCGGCCCGAGCTTCCAGATGTCGTTCGCGGCGGTGCTGGCGTTGATCGCCGCCTTCGAGGTTCTGGGGCCGCCTCTCGCGCGATTGCGCCGCGAAGCCGGCGGCGTGATCAAACTGGCGGCGAGCGCGGGTGCGATGCTCGCGACGACGCTCGTCGCCAGCCTCGCGACGGCGCCCTTCGCGATCTACCACTTCAATCGGCTGGCGCTGCTCGGCGTGATCGCCAATCTCGTCGCCGTGCCGCTGACGTCGATCATCGTGATGCCGGCGGCGGTGCTCGTCTTCGCGCTGCTGCCGTTCGGCCTCGAGGGGCCGGCTCTGCAGGTGATGAATCTCGGCAACGAGCTGGTGATGCACACGGCGCAGGTGGCGGCGGCCTGGCCTGCAGCCTCGAGCCTATGGCCGGCGATGCCGGCCTGGGGCCTCGCGCTGACGAGCCTCGGGGGACTCTGGCTGTGCCTCTGGACGCAGGCGTGGCGGCTCCTCGGCCTGCTCGCGATCGTCATCGGTCTGGCATCGCCCTGGCTGGTGGCGCCGCCGGACATCCTCGTCGCAGCCGATGGCCGGGCGATCGCGCTGCGCCGTGACGATGGCGGCCTCGGAGTCCGGGCGTCGGCCGGCAGCGATTTCGTGCGCGATCTCTGGCTGCGGCGCGCCGGACTCGCCGTGGGCGAGGCGTGGGGTGCGGTCGAACCGTCGTTACGGCCCCATTCCGCCTGCGACGCCCAGGGGTGCTGGATCGAGCGTCCGGCGATGCTGGCGGCGATCGTCACGGCGGCACGCGAACTGCCGGCGGCGTGCGCGCATGCGACCGTGCTGATCACCGCACTGGACGTCTGGCGTTCGTGCCCCGGCCCGCTTTGGCTCGTCGATCGCAGCGCCCTTCGGTTGGCCGGCGCTCACGCGATCTGGCTGCGCGACGACGGCGTGCCGAGGGTCGTGACGGTGCGGGACGAGCGCGGCGCGCGTCCTTGGGTGCGGCCGGCGACCGGGGGCGGGACGTGAGCGATCGGGCGGCGGACACGGCCGCGGAGCTCCGACGCATTTCGGCCGAACTGGCTCGCGCGTAGCGGCGAGTCAAGCGCCCGACGGGCGTTGCGACGGATCAGGCGTAGCGACGGATCAGCCCGACGAGGCGACCCTGGATGCGGACGCGGTCGGGGCCGAAGATTCGCGTCTCGTAGGCGCGGTTCGCCGGCTCGAGCGCGATGGAAGCGCCGCGACGACGCAGTCGCTTGAGCGTCACCTCGCTGTTGTCCACGAGCGCGACGACGATCTCCCCGTTGTCCGCGGTATCGCTGCGCCGGATGATCGCCGTGTCGCCGTCGAGGATGCCGGCCTCGATCATCGAATCGCCCGCGACGGTCAGGGCGAAGTGCTCGCCGCGGCCCACCATGTCGCCCGGCACGTCGACGGTCTCGCTGCTGTCGACAACCGCCTCGATCGGCTGGCCCGCGGCAATCTTGCCGTAGAGCGGCAGCGTCGCTGCCGAGGCGTTGGCGGCGGCGACGGCGCCGGCGAGCTGCTGCCGGAAGTCACCGCGGATCACGTTGGGTTGGAAATTGCTGGCCTGCGGGCGCGCCGGCGAGGCCGGCAGCTGGGCGCCGTGGATCGCGGCGAGGTGGTTCTCGGGCAGCCGCACCACCTCCAGCGCGCGGGCGCGGTGTGCGAGCCGCCGGATGAATCCTCGCTCCTCCAGCCCCGTGATGAGCCGGTGGATTCCGGACTTCGACTTGAGCGCCAGCGCCTCCTTCATCTCGTCGAAGGACGGCGACACGCCGTGCGTATCCAGGTGCTTCTTGATGTAGACGAGGAGTTCGTACTGCTTGCGCGTCAGC
The DNA here is from genome assembly GCA_016793165.1 of Alphaproteobacteria bacterium. Lineage (GTDB taxonomy): Bacteria > Pseudomonadota > Alphaproteobacteria > CACIAM-22H2 > CACIAM-22H2 > CAIOSQ01. Next base: position 254,729 of record JAEULA010000065.1, read on the forward strand.
ATCGCGGCCTCCGGGGGGCGACCCGATTGTCCACAGGAACAAACCCGCAACCCCGGAGCGCGTTCTAGTTTGGTTCGCATGTCGGGTCAAGCGATCGCCGACGACCGCAGGGGGCGGCGACCGCGACGGTTGCGCCGGCGGCGCCCGCGATGCCAGCGTCCGCGACCCTTTCATGACCTCGCTGTTCGACATCCTGGCGCCGGTGCTGGTGCTGATCGCGCTCGGCTATGCGCTCGCCCGCGGCGGCGCCATCACGCCGGCAGGCGAGGCGGGCATCGCCAACGTCGTCTTCTTCGCGACCACGCCGGCGCTGCTGTTTCGCGCCATGGCCGGCACCGAACTGCCGGGATGGCGGGACGCCGGGGTGCTTGTCGCCTATTTCGTGCCCGCGCTGGCGGTCTACGCGGGCTGGGTGGCGATCGCGACCGTCCTGCGCGGGCGGGGCTGGGCGAGCGCCGGCATCGGCGCGATGGGGGCGTGCTTCGGCAACACGGTCCTGCTCGGCATCCCGATCGTCGAGCGCGCATTCGGCGCACCCGGGTTGCGGGTGCTCGTGCTGATCGTGTCCATCCATTCCGCGATCTTCTTCACCCTCACGACCCTGCTTGCGGAGGCGGATCGCGGGCGCGCCCGCATACGCGACACCGTCCTCGCCACCGCCCGCACCATGGCGCGCAACGCCATCGTTCTCGCGATCTTCGGGGGCGCATTGTGGCGGCTTACGGGTATGCCGCTCTGGGCGCCGCTCGACGGCGCGCTGGCGCTGCTCGGCGGCGCAACGATCCCGCTCGCGCTGATCGCGGTGGGGTCGGGACTGGCCGCATTCCGACTGGGCGAGGGTGCCGGCGGTCTCGGTGCGATCACCTTCGTCAAGCTGGCGGGCCTGCCGGCCCTCGTATGGCTGGTCGCCGCGCCCGGGCTCGGCCTCGACGCGACGACGGTCGCGGTCGCCACGATCGCCGCGGCGCTGCCCGTGGGCACCAACGTCTACGTCATCGCGCGGCGATACGGGGTCGACGAGTCCGCCGTCGCCGGCGCCATCCTCGTATCCACGCTGGCATCGGCAGCGACGGTGCCGGTTCTCATCGCCTTGCTGCGTTGAGGCGGGCGCGACGAAAGGATTGGACCGGCTCCGGCGCTTCTTTGATTATCGCGCGGGACAGGGACGGCGCAGCGCCGTCCGATTGGGATGTGTTCGGGAGGATGATCATGAAGAGACGTTCGTTCATGGCGGCGGCGGGCGCGGCGGCCATCGCGGGGACGGGACTCCGCGCGGCTGCGCAGCAGCAGCAGTTCTTCCGCATCGGCACCGGCGGCACCGGCGGCACCTATTTCCCGGTCGGCGGCATGATCGCGAATGCGATCTCGGAAGCCAGCGGCCACGGTGTGAAGGGGCTGGTGGCGACCGCCGTCGCGTCGAACGGCTCGCTCGCCAACATCAACGCCATCAATGGCGGCCAGTTCGAGGCCGGGCTTTCGCAGGCGGACGTCGCCTACTGGGCGTGGAGCGGCACCGGCCTCTTCGAGGGCCGGCCGAAGATCGAGAGCGTGCGCTTTCTCGCCAATCTCTATCCCGAAAGCATCCAGATCGTCGTGCGCAGGGGCGCCAGCATCCGCAACGTCGCCGACCTCAAGGGCAAGCGCGTGTCGCTCGACGAGCCGGGCTCCGGCACGCTGGTCGACGCCCGCATCGTGCTCGCGGCCTACGGCCTCAGCGAGAAGGACGTGAGGCCCGAGTATCTCAAGATGGGGCCGGCGGCAGATCGCATGAAGGACGGCGCGCTCGATGCGTTCTTCACCGTCGGCGGTTGGCCGACCGGCGCGATCGCGGAACTCGCCTCCAGCCAGGGCGGCATCGACCTCCTTCCTGTCGACGGGCCGCAGGCCGAGAAGCTGCTGCAGCAATACACTTTCTTCTCGCGCGACGTAATTCCGGCCGAGGCGTACAAGGGATCGCCGGAAACCAAGACGATCGCCGTCGGCGCTCAGCTCGTGACCAGCGCCAAGATCCCCGACGAGCTCGTCTACGGGATCACCAAGGCGCTATGGCACGACGAGACGCGCAAGCTCCTCGATGCCGGCCATGCCAAAGGCAAGCTGATCCGCAAGGAGACCGCGCTCGACGGCGCCGGCATCCCGCTGCATCCAGGCGCCGAGCGCTTCTATCGCGAGGTCGGGCTGCTCAAGTAGGGCAGGCGTCGACGGCACGCACGGGCGGGCGATCCGCGGGCCGGATCGCCCGCCCATTCGTTTGCGGCATGGGACCATCGGAGGCCATGAGCACGGTCATCGACGAGAAGCGGGCGCGGGAACTCGAGGAGAAGTTCGACCCGGAAATGCGCTTCCGCCCCGTGACCGACGTCGCGGGAACGCTGGTGGCCGCAGCCCTGCTCGCTCTGTCGTCGTTCCACTACTACACCGCGGGCTTCGGGCTGCTCGAGGAGACGCTGCATCGCGGCGTCCACATGGCGTTCGTGCTCAGCCTCATCTTTCTCGTCTTCGCGCGTACCAAGGCGGGCCAGGGCGTGGCCGTGGCATCGACGCTGGGCGCGCCCGGCGGCGTGCCGATCTACGACTGGATCCTGGCGGCGGCGGCGATCGTGTCCGTGCTCTACGTGCCGTCGATCTTCGAGGAACTGGCCTTCCTGGTCGGCAATCCGCGCACGCAGGACGTCGTGATGGGGACGGTCCTGATCGCCGTGGCGATCGAGGCGACGCGACGCACGATGGGGTGGCCGCTGCCGCTGATCGCCATCGCATTCATGGTCTACGGTCTCTACGGGCAATACGCGCCGGGCGTGCTCGTCCATCCCGGCGCCACCTGGTCCGGCCTCGTCAACCACCTCTACCTCACGACCCAGGGCATCTACGGGCTGCCGCTCGGCGTCGTCTCGACTTACGTCTTCCATTTCGTGCTGTTCGGCGTGCTGGCAACGAAGATCGGCCTGGGTCAGCTGTTCATCGACATGGCCACCTGGGCGGCGGGACGCTACGCGGGCGGTCCGGCCAAGGTGTCGATCTTCGGATCGGCGCTGTTCGGAATGATCTCCGGATCGTCGATCGCGAACACCGTCACGGTCGGGTCGCTGACGATTCCGGCGATGATCCGCATCGGATATCGGCGCCACTTCGCGGCGGCCGTCGAGGCGACGGCCAGCACGGGAGGCCAGATCACGCCGCCGGTCATGGGCGCGGCGGCCTTCCTGATGATCGAGTTCCTGGGCGTGTCGTACCAGACGATCATCCTTGCGGCGATCGTGCCGGCCTTCATGCACTTCTTCGGCGTCTTCATGCAGGTTCATTTCGAGGCAAAGCGGCACGGGCTGCGCGGGCTGGCGCCGGACGAGCTGCCGGACCCGCGCGAGGTCCTGCGCCGCGACTGGCCGACGGTTTTCCCGCTGGCGATCCTCGTGGCGATCCTGCTCAGCGGCTACACGCCCTATCTCGCGGCGTTCTGGGGCATCACGGCCTGCATCGCCGTCGGCCTCCTCAATCCCGGTCGGCGCTTGACGCTTTCCGACCTCGTCGACGGATTCGTGACCGGCGCGAAATACGCGCTCGCCGTCGGAGCCGCCGCGGCGACCGTCGGCATCGTGGTCGGCGTGGTGACGCTGACCGGCGTCGGATTCAAGATCTCCTTCATCGTCACGTCCGGAGCGAAGGAGGCGACCGGCTGGATCCTGCCGCTCATCCCCTTCGGGCTGGTGTCGCCGCAGGGTCTGACGCTGTTCCTGACGCTCCTGCTGACCGGCATCGTGTGCATCCTGATGGGCTGCGGCATCCCGACGACCGCGACCTACATCATCATGGTCACCGTGGCCGCGCCGACGCTCGGCGTGCTGGGCGTCGCGCCGATCGTCGCGCATTTCTTCGTCTTCTATTACGGCGTGCTGGCCGATATCACGCCGCCCGTGGCGATGGCCGCCTACGCCGGCGCGAGCCTCGCCAACGCCGACCCGTTCAAGACGGGCAACACCGCGTTCCGGCTCGGCCTCGCCAAGGCGCTGGTGCCCTTCGTGTTCGTGTTCTCGCCGTCGCTGCTGCTCGTGGCCCCCGGTTTCAACTGGCCCGATTTCCTTGTCACCCTGATCGGCTGCCTCCTCGGCGTGGTGTGCCTCGCCGCGACGCTGTCCGATTTCTTCCTGGTGCGGATGCGGGGATGGGAGCGCGCGCTGGGCGCGGTCGCGGGAATCCTCTTGATCGCGCCGGGCGTGATGCCGACGCTGGCGGGGGTGGTGCTGGTCGCGCCGGTGGTGGTGCGGCACCTCGCGGCGCGCCGCGGAGTCGGGCACGCCGCCTAGGACAGGGGAGGGACGGGACGATGGGCCCGACGATCGATGCCGTGCTCGCGGACGACCTCGCGAAGGTCAGCACCGCGAGCGTGACGGCGCAGTTGATCAAGCGCGGCATGCGCACGCGCGCGATCTCCAATATCGCGCCGGTCAATCCGGACACGCCGCGGCTCTTCGGCGTCGCACACACGCTGCGCTACATCCCCATGCGCGAGGACCTCGCGACCGGCGCCAGGATGGCCGCGCCCGACCATCCGCAGCGCCGCACGATCGAGACGGCGGCGCCCGGGAGCGTCATCGTGGTCGACACGCACGGCGCCGACGTGAGCGGAACCTTCGGCGACATCCTCATCGCGCGCATGCGCGTTCGCGGCCTGGCGGGAGTCGTCTCCGACGGGCCCATGCGCGACGTCGCCGAGCTCCGCCGCATGGCCTTTCCCGTCTTCGCCCGCGGCAACGCCGCGCCACCCAGTTATGCGAGCATGCTCGCGGTCGATGCGCAGGTGCCCGTTTCCTGCGGCGGCGTCGCCGTGTTTCCCGGCGACGTCGTGCTCGGCGACGCCGACGGCGTCGTCGTGATTCCTCCCGAGCTTGCGACCGACGTGGTCCGCGACGCACTGGAACAGGATCGCCTCGAGGCCTTCATCCGCCGACGCGTGGAGGCCGGCGCGAGCATCATCGGCACGTACCCGCCGACCGACGAGACGCGCGCGGCCTATCAAAGCTGGCTCAAGTCACAGGGCTGAGCGATGGGCGATCTCCTCGCGTTGATCGAGCGCCAGCGCGCCGGTTGGACTCTCGAGGCCGATTTCTATCTCGATGCGGGCGTCGCGGCCGCGGAGAACGACGCCATCTGGCACCGGCGCTGGCTGTTCGCGGCACATGGCTGCGAGCTCGCCGTCACCGGCGCCTTCGTCACCCTGTCGATCGCGGGCGAGCCCGTCGTCGTGGTGCGCGGCCGCGACGGCGTCGCGCGCGCCTTCGCCAATGTCTGCCGCCATCGTGGTTCGCGGATCTGCACGGCCGCGAGCGGACGGGTGCATCGTCTGGTCTGCCCGTATCACGCCTGGAGCTACGACCTCGACGGGCGCCTGCTCAGCGACGTGTCGGGGCACGGGGGGCAGGCGGAGACGTTGGGCTTGCGGCCCTATGCGACGCACGAGGTCGGCGGGCTGGTCTTCGTCTCGCTCGCCGACCGGCCCGAGGACATCGCGCCGCTCGATCGCGCCTTCGCGCCGCAGCTTGCGCCTCAGGGACTCACGCGCGCGCGGATCGCGGCACGCGCCTCCTATCGCGTCGAGGCCAACTGGAAGGTCGTGTTCGAGAACAACCGGGAGTGCTTCCACTGCCCCGTGGCCCATCGCGAATACATCCGCGCGAACTACGACGTGCATCTGACCGACCCGCGTCGCGCGGAGGAGATCGACGCACGGACCGCTGCCGAGGCGAAGCGATGGGCCGAGCTCGGCCTCGGAGCGCCGAGCCTTGTGTCCGACATGACCTCGGAATGGTATCGGATCAACCGCACGCCGCTGGTTCCGGGGTTCGTCACCGAAAGCCTCGACGGCAAGCCCGTCGCCCCCGTGATGGGCGACTATCCCGAGCACGACGTCGGCACGTTGCGGGTCACCGTATTCCCGAACTTCTGGATGCACGGCTCGGGCGATCATGCGGTGACGACCCGCCTCCTGCCCGACGGCACGGGGGCGACGCGCGTCGACGTCGCCTGGCTCGTCGACGCGGCGGCGGAGGAGGGGCGCGACTACCGCGTGGAGGCACTGCAGCCGTTCTGGCAGCTGACGTCGGAGCAGGACTGGACGATCTGCGAGAACGTGCAAGCGGGCTTGCGATCTCGCGCCTATGCGCCGGGGCCGCTCGAGCGCGTCAAGGAGCGCAACGTCGCGCAGTTCATCGCCTGGTACCTCGGCCTCATGCGTGCGAACCGGGCATGATGAGCGCGGCCCCGCTGCCCTCCCACGCGGAGATCGTCATCGTCGGAGGCGGGGTGATCGGCTGCGCGATCGCCTATCACCTCGCCCGGCGCGGCAAGCGCGACGTGCTGCTGCTCGAGCGCCGCCAGCTGACCCACGGCACGACGTGGCACGCGGCCGGGCTGGTCGGTCAACTGCGCAGCTCCCGCAACCTGACCCGCCTGATGCAGTCGTCGGCCCGGCTCTATCGCATCCTCGAACGCGAGACCGGCCAGTCGACCGGATGGCACGGGGTCGGCAGCCTGCGCATCGCGGCGAGCCGCGCGCGCTGGGACGAGCTCAAGCGCAGCGCGACCGCGGCGAAGAGCTTCGGCTTCGAGCTGCATCTGGTCTCTCCCGCCGAGGCGGCGCGGCTCTATCCGTTGCTGGAGGCCCGGGACATCGAGGGGGCCGCCTGGGTGCCGTCCGACGGCTTCGTCGATCCGGCCTCGGTCACGCAGGCGCTGGCGCGCGGCGCGCGCAACGGCGGTGTCACCATCCGCGAGGGCGTGCGCGTGACGGGTTTCGCGCGTCGCGGGGACCGCATCACCGCGGTGCGGACCGAACTCGGCGATGTCGGCTGCGACGTGGCGGTCAACGCGGCCGGCATGTGGGGAGGCGAGGTGGGCGCGATGGCGGGCCAGAGCGTCGCGGTCTGCGCGCTCGAGCATCAATACGCCGTCACCGAGAAGATCGCGGGGCTGCCGGCCGACCTGCCGACGCTGCGCGATCCCGACGGCCGCTTCTATGCGAAGCCGGAGGTCGGCGGGCTCGCCGTCGGCGGCTGGGAGGACACGACGCCGAGCTTCGGGCGCGGCGGAATTCCCCGCGACTTCGGACCGGAGCTGCTGCCGGGCGACTGGGAGCGGTTCGCGCCGATCGGCGAGGCGGCGATCGCGCGCATCCCGGCCTTCGGCGGCACCGGGATCAAGTCGATGATCAACGGCCCGATCCCGATCACGGCGGATGGCGAGCCGATCATGGGCCGCATGCCGAACGTCGCGAACCTCTTCATCGCCTGCGGCTTCACCTCGGGAATCGCCGCGGCCGGCGGTGCGGGCGAGGCGATGGCGAACTGGATCGTCGACGGCGATCCGGGCCTGAACCTCTTCGCCTTCGACGTCCTGCGATTCGGCGACGTGCAGGCGGCCCCGGCATTCCTGTATGCACGCGCGGTCGAGAGCTACGCGAGCTACTACGCGATCGCGTGGCCGGGACACGAGCCCGCAAGCGCCCGCCCGGCGCGCACCAGCCCGATCTACGACCTGCTCGTCCACGCGGGCGCAGTTCACGGCAGCAAGTTCGGATGGGAGCGGCCGAACTGGTTCGCGCGCAAAGGCGAGCCGCGCGGCGAGGCGCCCGACTTCGCGCGGCCGAGCTGGTTCGACGCCGTGGGCCGCGAGCATCGCGCGGTTCGCGACGGCGTCGCGCTCGTCGACATGAGCTCGTTCACCAAGGCGGAGATCACGGGGCGCGGCGCGCTCGCCGGCCTGCAGCGACTCGCGGCCAACGACCTCGACCGCGCGCCTGGCACGATTCTGTACACGCAGCTTCTCAATGTGCGCGGCGGCATCGAGGCGGACCTGACGATCACCCGTTTGACGCAGGACCGGTTCTACCTCGTCACGGGCAGCGCATACGGCCCGCACGATCTGGCGCACGTCCAGACGCACATGCCGCGCGACGGTGGCGTCGAGGTCAGCGACGCGACGACGCGCTTCGGCGTGTTGAATCTCTGCGGTCCGCTTTCACGCGACGTGCTGTCGGCGGCGACGGACGACGATGTGTCGAATGTCGCCTTTCCTTACATGCGCGCGCGCTGGATCCACATCGGCTTCGCGCGCGTGTTGGCGTTGCGCGTGAGTTATGTCGGCGAACTCGGCTGGGAGCTTCACGTTCCCGTCGACTACATGCGCCACGTCTACACGCGCCTTCACGCGATCGGCGAACGCCACGGTCTTGCGGATGTCGGTTATCGCGCCGTGTCGAGCCTGAGGCTCGAGAAGCAGTATCTCTACTGGGGAGCCGATATCACGCCCGACGAGACGCCGCTGGAGGCCGGGCTCGGCTGGAACGTTGCGTGGAAGAAGGGGGACTTCGTCGGCAAGGCGGCCCTGGAGCGGCAGCGCGAGGCGGGGGTTGGCCGCCGCCTCGCCTGGTTCATGGCTCCCGGCGAGGCGCCGTGGCATGGCGGCGAGGCCATCGTCGTCGACGGGCGCGTCATCGGTCTCACGACTTCGGCGGGGTTCGGCTACACGCTCGGTCGAAGTCTCGCCTGCGGATACGTCCCCGCCGATCTGGCCGTCGACGCGACGGTCGAGATCGAGGCGTTCGGGGAACGCCGGGTGGTCGAGCGTCTCCCCGGTCCCCCCTACGACCCGAAGGGCGCCCGGTTGCGGGCTTGACGCTTCAGCGCCGCAGCCGGCCCGATCGCGGGCGTCGCTCAACGAAAAAGGGGACCCTGCCGATCGGCAAGGTCCCCGAAAAGGTGCGGGCGGCGCGTGCCCCTCGCATGCGCCGCCCGCGACGGGCTGCCGGTTTCCCGGCGCCCTGATGCGTCAAGCCTTGCGGCGACGCATGCCTGCCAGCGCCATCAGACCGGCGCCGAAGAGGACCAGCGTGGCCGGAGCCGGCACCGGATCGCCCGATCCGCCCGGACCGCCGCAGGCGGTCGAAGTCGCACCGAAGAGCTCGGCGCACGGCATCAGGAGGTCCTGACCCGTCGGCGACAGGAGCGAGTACATGACCTCGCGGGCGCCGCTGCCGTAGGCGAGCGCGAGATACGCCACGGCGATGTCGTAGACGCGCGTCTCGCTGGCGGACACGCCGGTGCCCGTGCGCTTGGCCCGAACGGTGCCCTCGCTCAGGCCGTCGGTGCCGGCATCCGCGCCATCGACGTTGTTGTCCGTCGAGATTTCCCAGATCGCGAGCTGGAACGCGGCGGAACGCTCGGCGAGCGTGTCGCCGGCGACCACGAGGCCCGTTCCGGCGTTGGTCGTCGCCTCGGAGAAGCGCGCCTTCCACAGCCGCTCGATCGCGGCCGTCTTGGCGGCCTTCTCGGTCGCCGTGCCGGTGAGGCCCGTCGAGAGAAGCTGCGCGTCATACGCCGTCGGAACCGACAGCGTCTGGGTGATCTCGAAGCAGTAGGTCAGGAAGTTGGTCCAGGTGACGGTGCCACCGGCGACGTCATACTGAAGGCCGAACGCGCCAGCAGCCTGGCTGCCGTAGGAGCTGCCGCCGTTGAGGCTGATCTCGCCGGACGCCGGAGAGAAGGCGAACACGCTCGAGCCCTGCAGGCCCGCATTGTCGCGGATGTTCACCGTCGGCGCGGCCGAGGCCTGCGCCACGACACCGGCCGCGAGCACGGTCGCCGCCAGGATCGAGTTGCGGAAAGTGGAATTCATTGTCGTGGCTCCCGAGTTGTCGCAAAGCTAACTATCGCTTAACGCCAAGCAAGAGCCGTGCCGTTGTTGACTATCTTTTAAGATCAAACGGTTGGGCGATATCCCCGCCGATCTACCCGTTAATTTGTCAAATCTAGCGACGCGCATCGTTGATATTTGACGTAGCGGCACGCTCTTGGATTGTGCCCGCAACAATTTGGCGCGTTCTTCGTGCGCAATCGAAGGCTGCGCCGCGTCGATGACTCGCCTAAGTCACAATCGTCGACTGGTCGAAGCGAATGATCGGCACCATTGCGCCGGCCGGGGCGGCTGGTGCGTTTGGAGCCCGAACGAGCAGGCAGTGAGCCTCCGACAGGATGCGTAGCATCGAACTGTCCTGTTTCTGAAACGGCGTGGCAATCGGCGCACCGTCTTCGCCACGCTGGAGGGTGGCTCTGAGGTAATCCTGCCGACGGTCATTCGCCGCCAATGCTGCCCCCGCAAGGGCCCGTTCGAGCGGCGCATCCACCTTTGTCGCGCCGGACAGGCGTCGCAACGCCGGCTGTAGGAAGACCACGCTGCAGACGAGCGACGACACCGGATTGCCGGGCAGTCCCAACACAGGGGTACGCCCCATGCGCCCGAACATCAGCGGCTTGCCCGGCCGCATCGCGATTTGCCAGAAGTCCAGGGATAGGCCGCTATCCTGCAGCGCCCTACGCACCAGGTCGTGCTCGCCGACCGAGGCGCCCCCCGTCGTGACCAGGAGGTCCGCGCCCTCGGCCGCGGCGACCATTTGCTGCAGCGCGTCGATGCGATCGGGGGCGATGCCGAGCTGGATCGGTTCGCCGCCCCAGGCCTGGACGAACGCGCCAAGCGCGAGGCCGTTCGACGAGACGATTTGACCCGGACCGACCGGGTCGCCCGGCATGACGACCTCGTCGCCCGTCGCAAGGATGGCCACTCGCGGGCGCCGGGTGACCCTCAGCCAGGGATGATTCATCGCCGCGGCGAGGCCGAGCTTGCGGACGGTCACCAACTCGCCGGCCTTGAGCGCCGCATCGCCGGCCCGAAAATCGAGACCCGCAGGACGGACATAGCGTCCAACGGGGCTCGCTTCGCGAACCGTGATGTTCGTGCCGTCGGCCGAGGTGTCTTCCTGGATCACGATCGCGTCGGCGCCGGCGGGAAGGGCGGCACCGGTGAAGATCCGAGCGCACTCTCCAGGGCCGACTTGGCCGGCGAATGTGGCGCCCGCCGGGATCGCCCCGATCTGTCGCAGCGTGACGGGCACGTGCGCGACGTCCGCGGCGCGGACGGCATAGCCGTCCATCGCCGACACCGCGGCCGGCGGCTGCGACAGACGCGCGACCACGTCCGCAGCCAGCACGCGCCCGAGTGCCGCGCTCACCGGCACCGTCTCCGCGCCGAGGGGCGTCAGCGCGTCGAGAATTCGTCGTCTCGCGTCCTCGACGGCGAGCATCACGGTGCCTCGTAGAGACCCGACTTGCCGCCGCTCTTGTGGACGAGCCGGATGTCGGTGATCCGCATCGCCCGGTCGATCGCCTTGCACATGTCGTAGATCGTCAGCGCGGCGACGGAAACGGCCGTGAGCGCCTCCATCTCGACGCCGGTGCGCCCGGTGGTCTTCACCTCGGCCTCGATGTCGACCGCCGCGCGCGCCGCATCCGTCGTCAGCTCGACGCCGACACTGGTCAGGGCCAGCGGATGGCAGAGGGGGATCAGGTCGTGGGTCCGCTTCGCCGCCATGATGCCGGCCAGCCGTGCGACCGCGAGGACGTCGCCCTTCTGGACGTCGCCGCCCCGGATGCGCGCGAGGGTCTCCGGCGCCACGATCACCGAACCGCGCGCGCGTGCGACGCGCTCGCTGACGTCCTTCCCGGACACGTCGACCATCCGTGCCCGGCCATCGGCATCGAAATGGGTGAGCTCGCCGGTCATGCCGGCACCGCGGCGCCGATCAGCGCGCGCGTCGCGGCCGCCACGTCGGCCTGGCTCATCAGGGATTCTCCGACCAGGATCGCGCGTGCGCCGGCGCGGGACACCCGCGCCACGTCGGCCGGCGTGCGCAGGCCGCTCTCGGCGACGAGCAGGCGATCGGAGGGGACCTGGCGCGCAACGGTCTCGAACGTCGCGATATCGACCTTCAGCGTCTTCAGGTCTCGGTTGTTGATTCCGATCATCGCCCCGTCGAGCGCGAGCGCCTGATCGAGTTCGTCGAGCGCATGGATCTCGGCGAGCACGTCGAGGCCGAGGTCGCGCGCGAGCCGGTTCAGCGCGAGCGCCTCGGGCCTCGTCAGGGCCGCCATGATCAGCAGGATGCAATCGGCGCCGAGCGCGCGCGTCTCGACGACCTGATACGGATCGACGGTGAAGTCCTTGCGCAGGACGGGCAGTGCCACGGATGCACGCGCCGCCCGCAGGTGCGAATCCTCGCCCTGGAAGTACGGGGTATCGGTGAGGACCGACAGGCAGGTCGCACCGGCATCGCGATAGGCGGCGGCGAGGGAGGGCGGGTCGAAATCCGCCCGGATAAGCCCGCGCGACGGCGACGCCTTCTTGATCTCCGCGATCAACGCCGGCCGCCCCGCTGCGAACGCCGAGGCGAGTGCGCGCGCGAAGCCGCGCGGCGGCTCCGCGGCGGACGCGTCGGCCTCGACCGCCGGACGCGGTCGCGCGGCCTGCCGGCGCGCGACCTCGGCGCGCTTGTCGGCGCAGATCCGGGCGAGGACGTCGCTCATGCCGCCGGCGGCGTGTTGGTGATCGCGATCAGCTTCGACAGCGTCGCCATGGCCTGGCCGTCGTCGAGCGCCCGCGCGGCCAGCGCGGCGCCGGCGCGCAGATCGCCCGCCTTGCCGGCGATGATCAGCGCCGCGGCGGCGTTCATCAGCACGATGTCGCGGAACGCGCCGGGCTTGCCGCCGAACAGCGCCATGATCGCCGCGGCGTTCTCGGCGGGCGTCCCGCCCTTGAGCTCCGCGAGCACCGTGCGCGGCAGCCCTGCATCCTCCGGCGTGATCTCGAAGCGGCGGATCTTGCCGTCCTTGAGCTCCGCGACCGCCGTCGGTCCGGTCGTGGTGATCTCGTCGGTACCGTCGGAGCCGTGCACGACCCAGGCCCGCGTGGAGCCGAGATTGGCGAGCGTCGCCGCGACCGGCTCGACCCAGCGCTCGGCGAAGACGCCGACGAGCTGGCGCGTGACCAGCGCCGGGTTCGAGAGCGGCCCGAGCAGGTTGAAGATCGTGCGCGTCCCGAGCTCGACGCGCGGGCCGGCGACGTTGCGCATCGCCGAATGATGGCGCGGCGCCATCATGAAACCGACCTTGGCGTCGACGATCGCGCGCTCGATCAGCTTGAAGTCCGCATCGATGTTCACGCCGAGCGCGGTGAGGACGTCGGCGGCGCCGCTCTTCGACGACAGGGCGCGGTTGCCGTGCTTGGCGACCGGCACGCCGCAGGCGGCCACGACGAGCGCGGTCGCCGTCGACACGTTCCATGTCCCGATCGCATCGCCACCCGTGCCGACGATGTCCATCGCATCCGCGGGCGCCGCGAGCTTGAGCGCCTTCGCGCGCATCACGGTCGCCGCGCCGGTGATCTCGTCGATCGTCTCACCGCGCACGCGCAGGGCCATCAGGAAGCCGCCCATCTGCGCGGGCGTGGCGTTGCCCGACATCAGGGCCTCGAAGCCGACCTCCGCTTCCTGTGCCGTGAGGGCGCGACCTTCGGCCACACGGGCGATCAGGGCCTTGAGCTTGTCCATGTCGGCTGTCATGGCGGGATCGTCGTCGTTTCGAGTGCGGGAATGCGCCGGACCTTCGGGGGTTTCCGGCCGGTTTGCAACCCTTTCGCACCCGCCGACACCGCGCCATAAGGAGGCCGGATGAGCGAGATCGTCACCCTCGGAATCGACGGTATGACCTGCGCCGCCTGCGTCAGCCGCGTCGAGCGCGCCCTGCAGCGCGTGCCCGGCGTGCAGGCGGCGGTCGTGAGCCTCGCGACCGAGCGCGCCGAGATCCAGATCGCCGCGGCGGACGCGGCGATGCGCGAGCAGCTCGCGGCGGCCGTCGCCAAGGCCGGCTATTCGGCGCGGTCGGTCGATCCCCTCGCCGCGGCGCGCGAACCGGTCGAGAGCCGCGACGCCTGGCGGGTCCTCGCCGCGGCGATCCTGGCCTCTCCGCTGGTCGCGGAGATGCTCGGTCATTTCGGGTGGGTCGATTTTCATCTCGAGCCATTGCTGGCGCTCGCCCTCGCGACGCCGGTGCAGTTCGTCCTCGGGGCGCCGTTCTATCGCGCGGCATGGAAGGCCGTGCGCGCGGGCAGCGGAACGATGGACCTGCTCGTCGTGCTCGGCACGACCGCGGCCTACGCCGCGAGCGCGGTCGCGGTCCTGCGCGATCCCTTCGGGCACGTGACCCACTACTTCGAGGCGGCGGCGGTCGTGATCGCCCTCGTGCTGCTCGGGCGCCTGCTCGAGCAGCGGGCGAGACGCTCCGCGGTGCGCGCGATCCATGCCCTGGTCGCGCTCGCTCCCGAGCGCGCACTCGTGCGCCGCGCCGGCGGCGAGATCGAGATCGCCGCTCGCGACGTCGTCGTCGGCGACGTCGTCGTGGCGAAGCCCGGCATGCGATTTGCCGTCGACGGTCGCGTGCTCGAGGGGGAGAGCACGGCCGACGAGGCGCTGATCACCGGCGAGAGCCGGCCCGTCGAGAAGCGCCCCGGCGACCTCGTCATCGGCGGCGCGGTCAACGGCGAGGGTGCGTTGCTCGTCGAGGCGACGGCGATCGGCGCGCAGTCGACCCTCGCGCGCATCGTGCGGCTCGTCGAGCGCGCGCAAGGGTCCAAGGCGCCGGTCCAGCGCCTGGTCGATCGCGTCGCCGCGATCTTCGTGCCCGTCGTGCTGGCGATCGCGGTATCGGCCTTCCTCGTCTGGTGGCTTTGGCTCGGCGACGCGGCGGGCGGGCTTGTGGCCGCCGTCAGCGTGCTGGTCATCGCGTGCCCCTGCGCGCTGGGGCTTGCCACGCCGATGGCCATCGTCGCCGGCTGCGGTGTGGCGGCGCGCCACGCCATACTGATCAAGGACGCCGCGGCGCTCGAGCGCCTCGCGCTCGTCGACGCCGTCGTCTTCGACAAGACGGGCACGCTGACGGAGGGGCGTCCCTCGGTGGTCCGAGTGGCTTCGGCGCCGGGGTTCGGCGAGCGGCAGGTGATCGCCCTGGCGGCCGCGGTGGAGCGCAGCAGCGCGCATCCGCTGGCGCGAGCGCTGCTCGCGCGGGCCGAAGAGATCGGCATCCCGCCGGCGACTCCCGTTCTCGTCGAGAGCCTCGCGGGGCGCGGCCTGAAAGGGCGCGTCGACGGGGCGCTGGTCCTGGTCGGAACCGCGGCGCTGATGCGCGAAGCCGGGATCGCGCTCGACGCGCTCGCGCCCGCGATCGCGGCGCTGGACGACGAGGGGCTGACACGCGCGTTCGTGGCGCGAGACGGAATGCTGGTGGGCGTCGTCGGGCTCGGCGACCGCTTGCGCGCGGATGCCGAAAGCGCGCTGCGGCGCCTGCGCGATCGGCGTATCCACGTCGTGATGGCCACCGGCGACGCGCAGTCGACCGCGGCGCGCGTCGCCTCCGGGCTCGCCATCGACGAGGTCATCGCGGAGGCGGCGCCGGACATGAAGCTCGCGGTCGTCGAGCGGCTGCGCAAGGCCGGCCGCGTCGTCGCGGTGGTGGGCGACGGCGTGAACGACGCGCCGGCGCTTGCGGCGGCGGATATCGGGATCGCGGTCGGCGGCGGCGCCGACGCAGCGCTCGAGACCGCGGGCGTGGCGATACTTCGCGGCGACATCGGCCAGGTCGCCGAGGCGATCGCGCTGTCACGGGCGACACGCTCGCGCATCCGCGAGAACTTGTTCTGGGCCTCGATCTTCAATCTCCTCGGCCTCCCGGCGGCGGCGGCCGGTCTGCTCAATCCGATGCTGGCCGGCGCGGCAATGGCGTTCTCGTCGCTGGCCGTCGGCTTGAACTCGCTTCGTCTGATGCGTTGGCGCCCCCCTCCCGCGCTATAAGGGCGCGATGGCCAAACGGCGCATTCGGATCGGACCCGTCATGGGAAGCCTCGCGGTCGCGGCATTGCTGTTCGCGGCCTACCTGCTCGGCGCGGGCGGCCCCCATTCGACGCCGACGCTGAGCATCGTCCTGCCCGCCGCGGAGACCGCGACGGTCGCGGACGACGGGACCTCGGCGGCGGGGGCGGCCGCCGCGCTCGCGCCCACGGGGGCGGTTGCAACTCCGCCGGCCCCCCCGTCGCCCCAGGCCATCGATTCCGAATGGGAGAAGCGGTCCGTCCCCGTCGCGATCGCGAATGGCCGTGCGCTGGTTGCGGTCATCATCGACGACATGGGCCTGGACCGGGCGAAGGGGCTGCGGGTGATCGGCCTGATGCCGCCTTTGACTCTGTCGTTCCTGCCCTATGGCCGGGATGCGCCGGCACTCGCGATCCTCGCGCGGCAGCGCGGGCACGAGGTCCTGCTGCACATGCCTATGCAGCCCCTGGGTCGCGAGGATCCGGGCCCGCAGGCGCTGACGACGGACCTGACCGCGATCGAGATCCGGACCAGGGTCGGTGCGGCCCTCGACCGGTTCGGCGACGCGATCGGATTGAACAACCACATGGGCAGCCGGTTCACCGCCGAACGGACACTGATGTTGCCGGTGATGGAGGAACTCGCGGCACGCGGGCTGGTCTTCGTGGACTCGCGGACGGGCACGGCCAGCGAGGCGATCCCGGTGGCGGCTGAACGCGGGGTCCCTGCGGCGCTGCGAGACGTCTTCCTCGACAACGACGTCGCGCCGGCCGCGATCGCGAAGCAGCTCGAGGAGGCGGAGCGGGTGGCGCGCCGCCGCGGCGCCGCGATCGCAATCGGCCATCCGCACGACGCGACGCTCGCGGCACTCGCACAGTGGCTGCCGGGGCTCGCGGAGCGGGGCCTCCAGGCCGTGCCGGTGAGCGCCGTGCTGCGCCGCGCGGCGCTGCGCGGCAACGCGACACGTTGACGGCCGCCGGGTTTCCGGCCGAAGTGCGTCGTCTGACGATCCGCATCGAGATGGGAGCTTCGAGATGACGAGCTATCGCGTGGCCGGAATGACCTGCGACGGATGCGCCAAGGCGGTCGCTCGGGCGATCGAGGCGGCCTCGCCCGGTGCTCGCGTGGTCGTCGACCGCGGCGCCGGCAAGGTCGAGGTCGACGAGCGCGTCGCCGAATCGGTCTTGCAAAAGGCCGTCGAGGACGCCGGCTTCGAGTACGCGGGCCGCGCCTGAGGCGGCCGCGGCGTCAGTTCTGGTAGAGACTGTCGACCGCGCCCTGATCGACGACCGCGTTGCGCCGCTCGCGAAGCGCGCGCACGTATTGCTGGCTGAGTTCGACGGCGATCTGCTCGCCAAGGCCGTCGGTGAGCCGCTTGACGCCGGCCGCGTCGGCGGCCGGATCGGCGGCGATGATCTCGACGAGCTTCACGACGTAATGGCCGTCGCCGGCCGGCGCGGTGCCGACCTCGCCGGGCTTGAGCTGGAACAGGCGCGCCGCGACGGCCGCCTGCGCACGGGGTCCGGTGCCGCCGACCGTGCCGTCGCGCCGCATCGCCGGCGTCGCATCCGGTGTCAGCGAGAAGGGCTCGCCGGCCGCCGCGAGCTCCGCGCCGGCCTTAACCTTGGCTACGATCTCTTCGGCGCGCGCGCGCGCGGCCTCGTCGCGCTTGTCCTGCTGCCAGACCGCGACGACGTCGGCCTTCACGGCGTCGAGCGCGCGACGCTGGCTGGGCGTGACGGAGTCAACACGGGCGAAGAAGTAGGCGCCGGCCCGCGTCTCGATCAGGCCGGTGTCGCGGCCGATCGCGGCCTCGGAGAACGCGCGCAGGACTTCCGGCGCGCCGGCGAAGATCGGCATCGCCTGGCCGTCGCGTCCGCGTCCGGCGGCGTCGACGGCGTCGAGGGCCACGACCGGGATGTTGGCCGCCGCAGCGGCCTCCTGCAGGGTCTTGCCCTCGTTGATCAGCTCCTCGATCCGTGTCGCCGTCCGATAGGCGATCTCGCCCGCGGCGCGGCGCGCCATCTCGTCGGTCAGGCGCACGCGCAGGGAGTCGAGCGTCGGCTCGGTGCCGCCCTCGATCGCGGTGACGCGCGCGACGAAGACGCCGAGCGGCGTGACGATCGGCTCGGAAGGCGCCTCGAGCGCCAGTGCGAAGATCGGCTTGGCGAGCTCGGACGGCAGGCCGCTCGCCTGGGCGCGACCGAAGATCTTGATCTGGTCGGCCGACTGGCCCGCCTCCTGCGCGACGTCGAGGAAGGCGGCGCCGGAATCGAGCTTGGCCTTGGCGGCCTTCGCCGCCGCCTCGTCGTCGAAACGGATGACCTCGATGGTCCGGAACTCGGGCACGGCAAACTCGCGGCGACGCGCCTCGAACTCGCTCTTCAGCTGTTCCTCGTCGATCTGGATCGAGCTGCGGATCTCGTCGAGGCCGATGCGCACGAGGGCGCCGCTGCGGAACTCCGGGTCGGTGAAGCGCTCGGCGTTGGCTTCGTACGTCGCCTTCAACTCGGCGTCGTTCGGCTGGCCCGGATCGGGCATGGCCGCGGCGGCGATGAAGAGCGTCTCGCCGCGACGCTTCTCCTCGCGATGGCGATACAGGCGCTCGGCGAGCAAGGGCGGCGCCCCGGCTCCCAGCGTCACCGCCTCGATGAGGGCGGAGCGGGCGGCGTCGACGCGCATCAGCTCGACGAACCGGGCTTCGCTGAGGCCGTTCTCCTGCAGCGTGCGGCGGAAGGCATTGGCGTCGAACGCCCCGCCGATGCGGAAATTCGGGTCTTCCTGGATCCGCCGGCGGACCACCGCGTCCGATACGATGAGGTTGAGCTTGCTCGCCGTGCGGTCGAGGACGGTCTGGTTGGTGACGCGCTCGACCGTCTGGGTCGCGAGCCCGATCTGGCGCAGCACATCGCGGTCGATCTCGCCGATCCCGCCCTGGCGCAGCCGGCTGACGTCGCGCTGGAACTCCATGCGCAGCGTCTCCAGCGGGATCGCCTCGCCGTCGACCGACACGACGGGGGCTTCCTTGCGCTGGAGAAAGCGATAGTCGCCGATTCCCCACACCGCGAACGACACGACGAGGAACAGGAAGAGGACTTTGACGACGACGCCGGCCGTCTTGTCGCGAATGGACTGGAGCATGAAGGGAGGGGCTTTCCTCGAAAGCGCGCGGACTATACGGAGGCTCTCCGCGAGCGGCAACCTTTTGAAAACCCGCGCATCGTCATGGTAGCGATCCCGATGTCCCTGCCAACCGAAAGGTCCCGCGCGTGACCCGACCATCGCTGATCGCCGGCAACTGGAAGATGAACGGAATGCTTGCCGACGCGCGGGCCCTGGCCAAGGCGATCGCCGGCGGGCATCGCCCGGCGGCCGGCAACCGGTCCGACGTCGTGCTTTGTCCTCCGGCGCCCCTGCTCCTTGCGGTCGGCGAGGCCCTCGCGGGCAGCGCCGTGGCGCTGGGCGGCCAGGACTGCCATGCCAAGCCGTCCGGCGCATTCACGGGCGACGTGTCGGCGCGGCTGCTGGCCGATATCGGTTGCCGCTACGTCATCGTCGGGCATTCCGAGCGTCGGACATTGCATGGTGAATCGGACGCCACGGTCCGTGCGAAGGCCGAGGCGGCGCTCGCAGCGGGGCTGATCGCGATCATCTGCGTCGGCGAGACCCTGGCCGAGCGCGAGGCGGGTGCGACGGCCAGCGTTCTGGAGCGGCAGATCGACGGCTCGGTGCCGGCCGCAGCGGCCGCGGCGACGACGGTCGTCGCCTACGAGCCCGTTTGGGCGATCGGCACGGGCAAGGTGGCGACGACGGCGCAGGTGGCCGAGGCGCATGGCGGCCTGCGCCGGCGACTTGCGCGCAATCACGCCGACGGCGGCGAGTTCCGCCTCCTCTACGGCGGCTCGGTCAAACCCGACAACGCGGGCGAGCTTCTGGCCCTTCCGGACGTCGACGGCGCGCTGGTCGGCGGGGCGAGCCTGGACGCCGGCCAGTTCCTCGCGATCGTGGCCGCCGCCCGGGGGTGAGGCCCCCGCGCGAGGCTGGATTCGCGACCGCCAACCGACTAAGTAGGCGCCTTCCGAGGCGCCAAGATCGAGGCCCGTCGCAGCCATGTTCCAGGTCCTGCTGGTCGTCAACATCCTGATCGCGCTCGCGCTGGTGGGCGTGGTCCTCGTCCAGCGCAGCGAAGGCGGTGGGCTCGGCATCGGCTCGACCGGCGGCATGGGCGGGTTCATGAGCGCCCGCGGGACCACCAACCTCCTGACCCGCACGACCGCCTATCTCGCGGCGGCGTTCATGGCGGTGAGCCTGCTGCTCGCGGTGCTCGCGAATGCGAGCCGCGACCGTCGCTCGATCGTCGACCAGGTTCCGCCCGCATCGAGCCAGCCGGCCCAGCCGGCGACGCCCGCACCGCCGGTCCGCTGATTTCCGCGACCCAAATCCGCCGGCCGAGTCGTCGGTCGCCGGTCAACGGAAAAATCCGCCGCGTCGCATCGCCTGAAGCTTGGGCGTGCACGGGCTTTGCGATAGTTTGAAGTTCCATGACGCGGTTCATCTTCATAACCGGCGGCGTGGTTTCCTCCCTCGGCAAAGGTATCGCCTCGGCGGCGCTCGGCGCGCTTCTGCAGGCGCGCGGCTTCAAGGTCCGGCTGCGCAAGCTCGACCCGTACCTGAACGTCGATCCGGGAACCATGTCGCCGTACCAGCACGGCGAGGTCTACGTCACCGACGACGGGGCCGAGACCGACCTCGATCTCGGCCACTACGAGCGCTTCACCGGCGTTCCGTCGCGGCAGAGCGACAACATCACGACCGGCCGGATCTATTCGAACGTGATCGCCAAGGAACGGCGCGGGGACTATCTCGGCGCGACCGTCCAGGTCATTCCGCACGTCACCGACGCGATCAAGGAGTTCATCACGGGCGAGCTGTCGGACTCCGACTTCGTCCTGTGCGAGATCGGGGGCACGGTCGGCGACATCGAGAGCCTGCCGTTCCTCGAGGCGATCCGGCAGCTCGGCAACGAGCTCGGTCGCGAGCGCGCGTTGTTCGTGCACCTGACGCTGCTGCCCTGGATCGCTTCGGCCGGCGAGCTCAAGACCAAGCCCACGCAGCATTCGGTCCAGGAGCTGCAATCCGTCGGCATCCAGCCGAGCATCCTGCTGTGCCGCAGCGAGCGAGAGATCCCGGTCCCGGCCCGCAAGAAGATCGCGCTCTTCTGCAACATCCGGGAGGAGGCCGTCATCCCGGCGCTGGACGCGGCGACGATCTACGAGGTGCCGCTGCAATATCACCGCGCCGGCTTCGATCGCGAGGTGTTGCGCTATTTCGGGCTTGCCGACCAGCTGGCGCGGGCGCCCGAGCTCGGGCGCTGGGAGGAGATCGCGCGACGCATCAAGTCGCCGGAAGGCGAGGTGCAGATCGCGGTCGTCGGCAAGTACACGCACCTGCTGGACGCCTACAAGTCGCTGGCCGAGGCGCTTGCGCACGGCGGAATCGCCAACAACGTCAAGGTCCGCCTGAACTGGATCGAGAGCGAGCAGTTCGAGAGCGGGAACCCCGGAGCGTTCGACTCGCTGGACGGGGCGCACGGCATTCTCGTGCCCGGCGGCTTCGGCGAGCGCGGCGCGGAGGGCAAGATCGCGGCCGTGCGTTACGCGCGCGAGCGCAAGGTGCCGTATTTCGGCATCTGCTTCGGCATGCAGATGGCGGTGATCGAGGCCGCACGCTCGCTGTGCGGGATCGCGCAGGCGAACTCCACCGAGTTCGGCCCGACGGCGGAGCCGATCGTCGGGCTGCTGACCGAGTGGGTCCGCGGCAATCGCGTCGAGAAGCGCGGCATGGGCGACAACAAGGGCGGCACGATGCGCCTGGGCGCCTATGATTGCGTGCTGAAGCTCGGCTCGCGCGTCGGCGGCATCTACGACGCGCCGTCGATCAAGGAGCGCCATCGGCATCGCTTCGAGGTCAACATCAACTACAAGGAACGGCTGGAACGCGTGGGCGTCAGCTTCTCCGGCATGTCGCCGGACGGCGAGCTGCCGGAGATCATCGAGATCCCCGACCATCCCTGGTTCGTCGGGGTGCAGTTCCATCCCGAGCTCAAGTCGAAGCCCTTCGATCCTCACCCTCTGTTCACGTCGTTCATCAGGGCGGCGGTGGAGCAGAGCCGTCTGGTCTGAACGAAAGGCGGCCGCCATGCGTGGGTTCAGCAGATTCGGGGCGGCGATCGCGGTCGCGCTCGTCGCCCTCGCGGCGCGGGCCCCGGCCCAGACGCTCGAGAGCGCACGCAAGGCGGTGGAGACCCGCGACTGGCCGACCGCACGCGCGGAACTCGACGCGCTGATCCAGGCGCGCAACGCCACCGCCATGGTCATGCTCGGACGCCTGCATGCGGAGCCGGGCGGGACGGGGCCCTTCGCGGAGAATCTGGCGCTGGCCTGCAACATGTTCGAGCGCGCCGCCAACCTGAATGCGCCCGAGGGCATGCTGCTGCTGGCCGACTGCTTCAGCCAGGGGCGAGGCCGGCCGCAGGACTTCGCCGAGGCGCGCCGGCTCTATCAGGGGGCGGGGGACCGCGGCATGGCGCGCGCCTGGTGCGCGATCGGCCGCCAGTACTTCCTGGGGCAGGGGACGGCGGTCGACGGATCGCGCGGCCTTGCGCTGTGCCGCCAGGGCTCGTCGATGGGCGACGGCGACGCCGATGCCGAGGTCGGGCTGCGCTTCCTGCGCGGCGACGTGCTGACCCAGTCCTTCGCCGACGCCAAGCCCTGGCTGGAGCGGGCGGCGCAGCGCGGCAACGGTCCGGCCGCGCGCGAGCTCGGCGAGGTCTACTGGTCGGGCAAGGGCGTTCCGCGCGACCGTGTCGCGGCGGTCCGGTATTTCGAGCAGGCGGCGCGCGCCGGCGATCTCGATGCCGCGTGGCGCTACGCGCGGTACCGCCGCGACACCGTCTTCACCTCGACCAACGTGCCGAGCGACCGCCGCGCCGCGGTCGACGCGCTCTATTGGCTCACCGTGGTCGGCAAGTTCCATCCGGAGGCCAAGCTTCGCTCGCAGGCCGAGAACGAGGTCGAGACCCTGCGGGGCCTCTTCCCGGACCTCGTCCAGCTCCTCGATCATCGCCTGTACAACGATCCCTTCCTCGGCAAGCCGCTGCGGTGACGCGGCTGACGGCGCCGCGTCGGCGGCCGGCGGCCCAGGAGTTGCGTGATGCGTGAGATCCCCGTTCCGCGAAGCGTCGATGTCGGCAATGTCCGGTTCGGCAACGACCTGCCTTTGGTGCTGATCGCAGGGCCGTGCCAGCTCGAGAGCCGCGCGCATGCGCTCGAGACATGCGCGGCGCTGGTCGAGATCGCCGGCCGCCTCGGCGTGCCGCTCGTCTACAAGACCAGCTTCGACAAGGCGAACCGGACCTCGGCGGGTGCCGCGCGCGGGATCGGCCTCGAGCAGTCGCTGCCGATCTTCGCCGAGATCCGCGCGATCCACGGCTGCCCGGTCCTGACCGACATCCACGAGATCGCGCAATGCGCGCGCGTCGCGGAAGCGGTGGACATCCTGCAGATCCCGGCCTTTCTCTGCCGCCAGACCGACCTGCTCGTCGCCGCGGCGCGGACGGGTCGCGCGATCAACGTGAAGAAGGGCCAGTTCCTTGCGCCCTGGGACATGAAGAACGTCGCGGCGAAGATCGCGGGGGCGGGCAACCCGCGCATCCTGCTGACCGAGCGCGGCGTGTCCTTCGGATACAACACGCTCGTCAACGACATGCGCGCGCTGCCGATCCTCTCCGACACCGGCTATCCGGTCGTGATCGACGCGACCCATTCGGTGCAGCAGCCGGGCGGGCAGGGGTCCTCGTCGGGCGGCCAGCGCGAATTCGTCCCGACCATCGCGCGCGCCGCCGTCGCGGTCGGGGTCGCGGCGGTGTTCATGGAGACGCATCCGGATCCCGACCATGCGCCCTCCGACGGGCCGAACATGGTGCGGATCCGCGACCTGCCCGCCGTGCTCGAGACGCTCGTCGCCTTCGACCGCGTCGCCAAGGCGCGCCCGCTCGAGCGCCTCGCGTGAGCGCGCCCGGCGCGCGGCGCCGGGCAGCGGCCTCATGCGAAGAGGCCCCGCGGAGGAACCGCGGGGCCCCGGTCGAGGCGCGAGGAGAGGCCGCTACTTGATCTTGACGAGACGAAGCGGGAAGAAGTTGTCGGCGTACTGCTCCACCTCGATGTTCGTCTTCATCGACCACACGATCGTCTGCTGGTGCAGCGGGATGTAGCCGAAATCGTCCTGCAGCAGCTTGTTCGCCTTTTCGATGATCGCCTGGCGCTTGGCGCGATCGACCTCGGCGGCCATCGCGTCCGTGAGCTTGTCGATCTCGGGATTGCAGTAGCCGCCGTTGTTGAACATGCCGCGGCCGCGCTGGAGATCGCGGCAGTGGATCAGGTTCAGGAACACGTTGTGGGCGTCGTAGGTCGCCGGCGTCCAGCCGAGCAGATAGAACGACGTGTCGAAGCGCGGCGTGTTGATCTTCTCGAAGTACTTGGCGCGCGTCTGCGCGTTCAGGTTCACCTTGATCCCGATGCGCGCCAGCATCGCCGCGACCGCCTGGCAGATCTGCTCGTCGTTGACGTAGCGGTCGTTCGGGCAATCCATGCCGACCTCGAAGCCGGTGGGATAGCCGGCCTCCGCGAGCAGCCGCTTGGCGGCCTCGACGTCGTGGGGCGCGCGCTTGTTCTGCGCCTCGGTGAATCCGTTGACGCCCGCGCCGAGCATCAGCGCGGTGACGCTGGACTGGCCGCGCATGACGCGGGTGCTGATGGCCTGCATGTCGATGGCCTGGTAGAAGGCCTGGCGCACGCGGCGGTCCTTGAACGGGTTCTTGCCCTTGACCGAGGATTCCTGGAGCTCGGGACGCAGCTGGTCGAAACCGAGATAGATCGTGCGCAGCTCGGGCCCCTGCATGTTCTTGAGGCCGGGGGTGCGCGCGATCCGCTCCATGTCCTGCGGCGGCACCGTGTAGACGAAGTCGACCTCGCCCGAGAGCAGGGCCGCGATGCGCGTCGCGTCGTTTCCGATGCGGAAGAACGTCGCCTCGGTGATGTCGTGGGTCGCCTTGTCCCACCAGTTCGGGTTCGGGACCAGGACCGTCTTCACGTCGGGCTCGCGGCTCTTGAGCATGAACGGGCCGGTGCCGTTGGCATTGCGCGTGGCGTAGCTCTCCTCGCGCTTGGTCAGATCGGCGGCCACCGTGGCGTTGTTCTTCTCCGCCCATGCCTTCGACATGATCGCCCAGTTGGTGATCTCCTCGGGCAGGATCGGATTGGGTCCGTCGGTGTCGAATTCGACCGTGAGATCGTCGATCTTGCGGATGCCCTTCACGGAGGCGAAATACGACTTGATGTTCGAGCCGCCGGTCGTCGCGCGCGTGTACGAGAACACGACGTCGTCGGCCGAGAACGGCGTGCCGTCGTGGAACTTCACGTTCGGCCGCAGCTTGAACCGCCACACCGTCGGCGACGCCTGCGTCCACTCGGTCGCGAGGGCCGGCTCCATCCGCAGCTGCGGATCGCGGCGGATCAGCGGCTCGTAGATGTTCAGTGTGAAGCTCAGCAGGAACGTCTCGTTGCGGGCATAGGGGTCCATCGAATTGGCGTCGCCGTCGTTGGCCCAGCGGAAGGGCTTGGCGTCGGCTGGCGCGAGCGCGCCGGCGAGGGCGATGACGGCGGCGCCGGCGATCAGGGCTCGGCGCAATGTCTTCAACATGGGAACCAGCCTCCTTGTCGGTCTGCGATGTCGGATCGTTCGGGACGGCGTCGTCGCATCGCGGGTGATCTTGCGGCGAGCTTAGATCGCTGACCGCCCCGCCGTCTCGTCAGCCTTCGTCGCCGAAACGGGCCGGCCAGAGCAGGAGCCGCACGCCGGGGGCGACGGCCGTCAGCAGGGTCCGCGCCGCGCCGCCGTGGTCGATCATGCCGTGGCCGACCGCCACGAGGACGGCCGCCATGATCTCGTCGCCTTCCAGGCCGGCGAAGACCCGCTGCGAGAGGGCCGCCGCGAGCGGCGCCATGCTCGGATTGTGCGCGGCACTCTCGGCGTAGGGGGCCGAGACGATGGCGCCCGAACGCAGGCGCAGCGCGACGCCGGCCGGCGCCGCGGTGTACGGGGCGTAGCTCGCGCGCGCCGCATCGAGGGCGGCGGCCACGAGCGGGTCGCTGTTGGGATGCGCGAGCTCGAGCGGGCGGCGCGGCGCGTCGAGGAGACCCGCCGTGCGGCCCAGCGACGCCGGGCCGAAAGCGCGCGGCAGGAGCTCCGCCAGCGTCGCGCGGCCTTGCGGCGTCACGATCGCGAGCGCTTCGCCGGGGCCGAGCTCGGCGAGGAACTGGCGGCACAGGCCGCACGGCGGCGCGCTCACGGCCAGGGCCTCGATCGAGGTCTCGCCGTGCGCCCACGCGCGCGCGACCGCGCTCTGCTCGGCATGCAGGCTCGTCCACAGGGAGGTGCCGGGAAACTCGAGATTGGCGCCGAGGTAAAGGGCACCCGACCGTCCGCGCGCGACCGCGCCGACGTAGAACTCGGAGATCGCCGGGCGCGCATAGGCCGTCGCCAGCGGCACGAGCGCGAGAAGCAGGCCGTCGGGCAGCATCCCGGACGTCCGCGCGATCAGGGCCGCGTCGCGGGCCGCGAGGCAGCCGGCGAAGCTCTGCGGCGCGACGGCCGCGATCAGCGCGCGGCGGCCCGCGGCCGGAAACGCGGCGATTGCGTTGGACAGGGTGTCGGTCTCGCCTACCATCGACGTCTATCGCGTCCATTCTCCAGGCCTGCGAGGAGCCGTGTCCACAGACTTAGCAAGTCCGCCGAAGGCCATCCTGTTCGACGTCTTCGGCACCTGCGTCGACTGGCGCGGCGGCGTCGCGCGCGAGGTGGCGCTGGCTGCCGCCAGGCTCGGCGTCGCGGTGGATGCCTTCGCCTTCGCCGATGCCTGGCGCGGCCGCTACCAGCCGTCGATGGAGGAGGTGCGTTCCGGCCGACGGCCCTGGACGATCCTCGACGTGCTGCATCGGGAGAGTCTGGATGCGCTGCTGCCGAAGTTCGGGCTCGGTGCCCTCGATGCCGCTTCGCGCGCCGATCTCAATCGGGCCTGGCATCGCCTCGATCCGTGGCCCGATGTCGTTGCCGGGCTCGCGCGACTCAAGCGCCGCTACATCATCGCGCCGCTGTCCAACGGCAACGTCGCGCTGCTGACGAACATGGCGAAGCGCGCGGGCATCCCCTGGGACCTCGTCCTCGGCGCGGAGACGAGCCGCGCGTACAAACCTCTGCCCGCCGCCTATCTCAACGCGGCGGCGATGCTCGGTCTCGATCCCGGCGAGGTGATGCTCGGGGCGGCGCACAACGGCGATCTCGCCGCCGCGCGCGCGGTCGGATTGCGGACGGCCTTCGTCCCGCGTCCGACCGAGCACGGGGCGGGGCAGAAGATCGACCTCGCGGCGAGCGACGCCTGGGACGTCGTGGCCAGCGACTTCAATGATCTTGCCGCGCGCCTCGGTGCCTGAGCATTCTGCGCCGCCGTATCCATCACGAGCCAGCGATGCCCGACGTGACGAACACCCAGCTGCCGATCGAGTCCGACGCGACGTGGCGCGGCGGCCGCGCCGACGTGCCGCGCTACGACGACCCGCCCGTCGGCGCCGGCCTGCGGCTGGTCGAGACCCCGATCATCGAGGCGACCGACGACACGCTGCGCGGCTACGGGCGCCTGGTCCGCGATCCGGCGGAATGCCGGCTCCAGATCGTGCGCTGGCCCGCCGCAGGCCGGCGTCCCGTGGATCCCGATTGCGGCGACGAAGGCGGCACGACCGAGGGAACCTTCGTGAGCTGGTGGGAGGGGGATCGGCTCTTCGGCTCGAACGGCGCGGTCGGGGGCGAGTACGTGCTCGGCTTCTCCCGTCGTCCCGATGTCGACGAGGCGACGCGCGGGGGCCCGGGCCGCCGCGCCCTGCTGTGGCATGCCAACTACCATCCCGACGGCGGGCAGCTCTTCTTCCCCAAGGCGCGCAAGCCCTTCGTCGTACCCGTCGCGCTGCCCGGCGACGACATCCGGCCGGAGCATTTCGTCACGTTCTGGAGCGACGGAAGCCACGGCATCTACATCCATCCCGGGATCTGGCACGAGGGCGTGTTCCCGTGCACGCCGCGCGGCGAGTTCTTCGACCGCCAGGGCGCCGTGCATGCCCGTGTCAGCGTCGAATTCCCGCGCGAGTTCGGCTGCCTGCTGTCGGTGCCGCTGCCCGAGGACCGCCCGCGATGACTCCCAACCAGGTTGCGATCGTCACCGGCGCGCAGCGCGGCATCGGCCTCGCCATCGCGTCCCGGCTGCGCCGGGACGGGATGTCGGTCGTGATCGCCGACATCGATGCCGCCGCGAGCGCCGCGGCCGCGGCGAGCCTGGGCGGCGACAGCCTCGGCCTCGGCTGCGACGTCGCCGACGAGGGCGCGATCGATCGGCTGGTGGCCGACGTGCTGGCGCGTCACGGCCGGCTCGACGTGATGGTCGCCAACGCGGGCATCGCGCCCACCGCACCGTTCGTCGACCTCGACGTGGCGACCTGGCGCCGCGTCATCGAGATCAATCTGACCGGCGTGTTCCTCTGCGGCCAGCGCGCGGCGCGCGCGATGATCGCCGGCGGACGCGGCGGGCGGATCGTCAACATCGCGTCGATCAGCGGCATCCGCGCCGGATCCGGACGGACGGCCTACGGGACGTCGAAGGCCGGCGTCATCCAGCTCACCAAGCAGGCCGCGATCGAGCTCGCGCCGCACCGGATCACGGTCAATGCCGTCGCCCCGGGGCCGGTCGAAACTGAGATGGTCAAGGCGATCCACACGCCCGAGACCCGCGCCGCCTATCACCGGCTGGTCGCGCTGAACCGCTACGGGACCGTCGACGAGATCGCGGCCGGCGTGGCGTTCCTGGCCTCGCCGGAGGCGAGCTTCATCACCGGCCACACCCTGCCGGTCGACGGCGGATTCACCGCTGCCGGCATGCTCGCCGACGACGTCCTGCGCTGAGCGCGGCGGGCGCGTCGCGTTCCGTTGAGCTGAGGCCACGCCTCCTGCTAAACCCGCGGCTCCTCACCGGATCTGGAGCCGCCTCATGACAGCCATCGTCGACATCCGTGCGCGGGAAATCCTCGACAGCCGCGGCAATCCCACGGTGGAGGTCGACGTCACGCTCGAAGGCGGAATCCTCGGCCGCGCGGCCGTGCCGTCCGGCGCATCGACCGGCGCCCACGAGGCGGTCGAGCTGCGCGACGGGGACAAGTCGCGCTACGGCGGCAAGGGCGTGCGCAAGGCGGTCGACGCGGTCAACGGCGAGATCTTCGATGCGCTGTCGGGCCTCGACGCCGAGGACCAGCTGCATGTCGACGCCCTGCTGGTGAAGCTCGACGGCACCCCCAACAAGGCGCGGCTCGGCGCCAATGCGATCCTCGGCGTGAGCCTGGCCGTCGCCAAGGCGGCGGCGGCGGCGCGCGGTCAGCCGCTGTTCCGCTATGTCGGCGGGGCCCGCGCACACGTGCTTCCGGTCCCGATGATGAACATCGTGAACGGCGGGGCGCACGCCGACAATCCGATCGACTTCCAGGAGTTCATGGTGATGCCGGTCGGCGCCGCCACGGGTGCCGAGGCGATCCGCATCGGCTCCGAGATCTTCCAGGCCCTGAAGAAGCGCCTCGCCGACGCCGGGCACGCGACCAATGTCGGCGATGAGGGCGGCTTCGCACCGAACCTCAAGAGCGCCGACGAGGCGCTGGGCTTCGTTGCCAAGGCCATCGAGGCCGCGGGCTTTCGGCTCGGCGAGCAGGTCGTGCTGGCGCTCGACGTCGCCTCGACCGAGTTCTTCAAGGACGGCAAGTACGTCATGGAAGGCGAGGGGCGGACGCTCGATGCCGGCGGCATGGTCCGGCTCTACCAGGACCTGTGCGCGCGCTACCCGATCGTGTCGATCGAGGACGGCATGGCCGAGGACGACTGGGCCGGTTGGAAGGCGCTCACCGACGCGCTCGGCGCAAAGGTCCAGCTGGTCGGGGACGACCTGTTCGTCACCAACCCGAAGCGGCTGGGCGAAGGCATCGCCAAGGGGATCGCGAATTCGATCCTGGTCAAGGTCAACCAGATCGGCACGCTGTCCGAGACGCTCGAGGCCGTGGAGATGGCGCAGCGCGCCGGCTACACCGCAGTGATGTCGCATCGCTCCGGCGAGACCGAGGATTCGACGATCGCCGACCTCGCCGTCGCCACGAATTGCGGGCAGATCAAGACCGGCTCGCTGTCGCGCTCGGACCGCACGGCCAAGTACAACCAGCTGATCCGTATCGAGCAGGCCCTGGGTGCCGCGGCTCGCTACGCCGGGCGCCGGGCGCTCAAGCGGGGGTGACCGGCGGCCCCCGCGCGAGTCGCCTTCGTCAGCGGATGGGCGGCGCGTAGATCAGGCCGCCCTTGTTCCACAGGGCGTTGATGCCGCGCGCCAGGCCCAGCGGCGACTCCTTGCCGAGATTGCGATCGAAGATCTCGCCGTAGTTCCCGACGGCTTTGATCGCGTTGTAGGCCCAGCGGTCGTCGAGCCCGATCATCTTGCCGAAGCCGCCGCTGACTCCGAGCAGGCGCTGGATGTTCGGGTTCGGGGCCTTGAGCATCTCGTCGACGTTCTTGGACGTGACGCCGAGCTCCTCGGCCTCCACCAGCGCGAACATGGTCCAACGCACGAGATCGAACCACTGGTCGTCGCCGTGCCGGACATACGGACCGAGCGGCTCCTTCGAGATGATGTCCGGCAGCACGACGTGCTCGGCGGGAACGGGAAGGGCGGTACGGATTCCCGCCAGCTGCGAGGCATCGGTGGTGAAAGCGTCGCAGCGCCCGCTCTCGTAGGCCTTCCGGGTCTCGTCGTTCTGGTCGATGACCAGCGGCTGGATCCGGAGGTTGTTGGCGCGCGCCCAGTCGGCGAGATTCAGCTCGTTGGTCGTCCCCGACGTCACGCAGATCGTGGCGCCGTCGAGTTCCTTGGCGCTCTTCAGGCCGAGCTTCGTACGGACGAGGAATCCCTGGCCGTCGTAGAAGGTCACGTTGGTGACGTTCAGGCCCGAGGTCGTGTCGCGCGCCATCGACCATGTCGTGGTGCGGATCAGGACGTCGATCTCGCCGGTCTGGACCGCCGTGAGGCGCTGCTGGCTGGAGAGCGGGCGGAAGCGGATCGCCTGCGGGTCGCCGAAGATCGCCGCGGCGATCGCACGGCAGTGGTCGGCATCGAACCCGGTGTACTCCCCGCGGCTGTTGGGCTGGCTGAAGCCCGGCGCACCGGGGTGGGCGCCGCACAGCAGGTGGCCGCGCGCCTTCACCGCGGCCAGCGTGTTCGAGCCCTGGGCGGCCGCGACGCCGGTGCAAAGGGCGATGCCGAGTGCGAGGCCCGTCGCGACGAGGTTTGTCCGTGTCATTTTGTCCTCCCTGTTCGCCCCATTTGTTCCCGGACCGCGTCCGGGTTCAACCCCGATCGCGGGACGGCGATGCGCGCGCAGCGAGGATCGCGTCGCGCCTCCCTTGAATCCGGGAAATCAGTTGACCGCGCGACGGGCCGCGTGATTCCTTCGTGCCCGATCATGGGGATTCTCTCCGAGCTGAAGCGCCGTGCGGGCGACGTCGTAGCGCCGGTCATCGGATTCTGTGCGGTCGGCTATTTCGCCTATCACAGCATCGAGGGCGATCGCGGGCTCGTCGCCTGGATGCGCCTCCACGAGCAGATCCGGACGGCGCAGTCCGAACTCGAGGGGCTGCAGGCCGAGCGCAAGGGGCTGGAGCGGCGCGTTTCGCTGCTGCGCCCGGAGAGCCTCGATCGCGACCTGCTCGAGGAGCGCGTTCGGATCGTCCTCAACTATGCCCGCGCCGACGAGATCACCATCCTCGACCGCCAAGCGCCGCCGGCGCGCTGACAGCTGAGCCCGGCGCAGGATTCCCATCCCGATCCGGACGACGCGGCCCGCCGCCGCCTCGAGCGGCTTCTCGGCCTCCCGGAACCCGCCGTCGTCATCGAATCGGCCATGCGGCTTGCGGTCGAGCATCACGAGCGGTTCGTCCTCGAGCGCTGGGTGCTGCGGCCGGGGGGCGGCCTGGGGCCGATCCCGGCGCTGGTGTCGCGCCCGGCGGGCGACGGTAAGGCGCCGGCGATCCTCTACTGCCATGCCCACGGCAACCGGCATGCCATCGGCAAGGACGAGCTGGTTGCCGGCCGGCCGGCGCTGCTTCGGCCCTATGCCGAGGACCTGGCGCGGGCCGGCTTCGCTGCGCTGTGCATCGACCTGCCGTGCTTCGGCGAGCGGATCGAACCGGGCGAGAGCGCGCTGTCCAAGGCGCTGCTGTGGCGTGGCGAGACGCTGTTCGGTCGGATGATCGCCGAGCTTCGGGCCGCGCTGGGTTGGCTCGCAGGTCGGAGCGACATCGACTCGGCGCGCCTCGGCACGCTCGGCCTGTCGATGGGAGCGACGCTGTCGTGGTGGGTGGCGGCCCTCGATCGGCGCGTTGCTGCGGTCGCCGAGCTGTGCTGCCTCGCCGATCTGGCGACGCTCGTCGCGAGCGGCGCGCATGATCTGCACGGCCCCTACATGACCGTCCCCGGACTGCTGCGCGAGTTCCAGACCGCCGACATCGCCGGGCTGATCGCGCCGCGACCGCATCTGGCCTGCGTCGGTCTCGCGGATCCGCTGACGCCGCCGGCCGCCGTCGCCGTGGTCGATGCCGCGTTGGCAGCCCGCTATCGCGCCTGCGGCGCCCCCGAGGCCTGGAGCCTTCGCCGCGAGCCGGCGAGCGGACATGTCGAGACGCCGGGAATGCGCGCGGCCGTGCTCGCATTCCTGAATCGCCATCTCGGCGCGGCGTCGACAGCTTCCGGCCGATAGGCGATCCTGTCGCGTGCGGACGGGCTCGTGCGGGCCCGGTGCGGCGACGCCATGGCCGCTATGCGCCAGGAGAACGGGATCTCGATGACTGCCTATCCCACGCTGCGGTTCGCCGCGATCGGACTCGATCACCGTCACATCTACGACCAGGTTCGCAGCCTCCTCGACATCGGCGCGCAATGCGTCGGGTACTGGACCCGCGACGAGGCGAAGCCGCTGGCCGGCTTCGTCGAGCGCTTCCCGGACATCCCGCGCATGCGCGACCGGCGCGCGCTGCTCGAGGACCCGTCGATCCACCTCGTGACTTGCGCCGCGATTCCCATGGAGCGGGCGTCCCTCGCGATCGAGGCCATGCGCCACGGCAAGGATTTCATGGTCGACAAGCCCGGTCTCACGACCCTCGACCAGCTCGCCGAGGTGCGCCGCGTCCAGGCCGAGACGGGCCGCATCTTCTCGGTCGACTTCACCGAGCGCTTCGAGGTCCGCGCCGTCACGCGCGCCACCGAGCTCGTGCGCGCGGGCGCGATCGGACGGGTCCTCCAGACGGTCGGGCTGGGACCCCATCGGCTCAATCGCGCGCTGCGGCCGGACTGGTTCTTCCGACGCGAGGCTTACGGCGGCATCCTGGTCGACATCGCCTCGCATCAATTCGACCAGTTCCTGCACTTCACCGGGGCGACGGATGCGGAGATCGTTGCGGCTCGCGCCGGCAATGTCGCGCATCCCGACGATCCCGGTCTCGAGGACTTCGGCGAAGTGATGCTGGCGTCGCGCGATCCGGCGGGGCACGTGGTCTCGGGCTATATCCGCGTCGACTGGTTCACGCCGGACGGCCTGCCGACCTGGGGAGACGGCCGCCTCGTCATCCTCGGCACCGAAGGCACCATCGAGCTGCGCAAGTACGTCGACATCGCCGGCCGCCCGGGCAAGGACCATCTGTTCCTCGTGAACAACCGCGAGACCCGGCACGTCGACTGCGCGGACGCGCCGCTGCCGTACTACACGGACCTCCGCCGCGACGTGTTCGAACGCACGGAGACGGCGATGAGCCATGCGCATTGCTTCAAGGTCTGCGAGCTCGCGCTGCGCGCCCAGGCCGCGGCCCAGCGGATCGGCGCGATTGCCGGCACCCGGAGCGCGTGATCAGATCGCGGCACGACGCGACGAATCCAACGACGAACGACGAAGCGGGAGGACGAGATGAGGATGTTTGCGAGGATCGCGCTGGCGGCCGTGACCGCCGTTGGGCTCGCCACGGCAGCACCGGCGCTGCGCGCGCAGGAACTGCGCATCATGTGGTACTCGGACGGGAACGAAGGCGACGTCATCCGCGACCTGCTCGACCGTTTCGAGAAGCAGAACGCGGGGGTGAAGATCAATCTCGATCGCGTGCCGTACAAGTCGATCCTGGAGCAGCTGCCGGCATTGCTCGACAGCGGGCAGGGGCCCGACCTCGCGCGCGTCACCGATCTCGGCGGCCTGTCGCGCCACTACCTGGACATCGCACCCTACGTCGCGAACGCGGCGTACTGGACCGAGAATTTCGGTGGCGTCCTGCCGTGGACGCGGCCGGCGGGCCAGACGTCGGGCATCCACGGCCTGATGACGCAGCTCACCCTGACGCTGCCGTTCGTGAATGCAACCCTGTTCGAGCAGGCCGGCGTGCCGATACCCGCCGAGGGGGCAACCTGGGCCGACTGGGCGAAGGCGGCGCGCCTCGTCGCCGAGAAGGTCAAGGCCCCGATCCCGATCGCCATGGACCGCTCGGGCCACCGCGTCGGCGGCTTTGCGATCTCGATGGGCGCCAAGCTCTTCAACGGCGACCAGCCCGCGCTGGTCGACGACGGATTCAAGGCGGCCGCGAAGACGCTGTTCGACTGGCACCGCGACGGGACGATGCCGCGCACGATCTGGGGCGCGGTCGGCGGCACCGCCTATCGCGGCGCCAACGAGGAGTTCGCCAACGGCCAGGTCGTCCTCTACGTCAGCGGCACGTGGCAGATCCCGCAATTCGCCAAGACGATCGGCAGCGGATTCGACTGGCACGCGGTCGCCAATCCCTGCGGCCCGGGCGGCTGCACCGGGATGCCCGGCGGCGCGGCGCTGGTGCCGATCAAGACGACGAAGCAGCCGCAACTGGTCGGCCGCCTGCTCGATTGGCTCGCCAGCGAGCCGATCTACGCCGAGTATCACGCCCGCACGCTGTTCCTGCCGGCGCATGTCGGGCTGGCGAAGAAGGGCATCGCCTTCCAGACGGACGTCGCGCAGGCGCGCAAGTCGCTGGAGATCGCCACGGCGCAGGTCGCCAAGACCTCGCCGATCGCCTTCCGTTACCAGGGCTACGCCAACAATCGCGCAATGTTCAATGCGACGATCTCGCGCCTGAACCAGGCGATCGCCGGCGAGATGAGCCTCGACGAGGCGTACAAGCGCATGGACGCGGACGTCGCCGAGGCGCTGGCGGCGAAGAAGTGACCCCGCGACCGCCCCCCGCGGCGCGGACCGCGGCGGGGGGCGGCGGAACCCCCGCATGACCGGCGCCGGTCTCCGCCTCCTCGGCGCGGCCTTCGCGGCCGCGATGAACCTGCTCGAGCCGCCGTTCCGTTGGCTCGAACGCCGGCTCGGCCTGCGTCGCATCGGCTGGGTCTTCGTTGCGCCGAACCTCGCCGTGTTCGCGATCTTCGTCGTGCTGCCGATGCTGCTCAACTTCCACTACGCGGTCACCGGCAGCTCGCGGCTTATGCCGGCCGACCGGCCCTTCGTGGGGCTCGAGAACTTCGCCACGCTGCTCGCCTGCGAGGACCATCTGCGGCCGTCGAGCTGCGGCCAGGACCGGTTCTGGCGTGCCGTCTACAACACGCTGGGCTTCGTCGCCCTCCAGGTCGGTTTCATGGTCGCGATGGCGCTGGTGACCGCGCTGGCGCTCAACGGCCGCATCCTGGCGCGGGGCTTCTTCCGGGCGGCGTTCTTCTATCCGGTGCTGCTCTCTCCCGTGGTCGTGGCGCTGGTCTGGAAATGGATCCTCCAGCGCGACGGCATCCTGAACGCCCTGATCGTCGCGTCGGGGGGCGAACGCCTGCCGTTCCTGCTGGATCCCGGTTGGGCGTTCTTCTGGACGGTGTTCGTCTCGATCTGGGCGCACATGGGATTCTACACCCTGATCCTGCTCGCGGGCCTGCAGGGCATCCCCGCCGATCTCTACGAGGCGGCGACGATGGA
This sequence comes from Alphaproteobacteria bacterium, assembly GCA_016793165.1. GTDB lineage: Bacteria > Pseudomonadota > Alphaproteobacteria > CACIAM-22H2 > CACIAM-22H2 > CAIOSQ01. Next base: position 290,633 of record JAEULA010000065.1, read on the forward strand.
TGGCACGCCGCGCTGGCGCATGCTGCTCAGGATCACGCTGCCGCTGCTGATGCCGACGATGATGGTGGTGCTCGTGCTCGCGCTGATCCGGGCGGTGCAGGCCTTCGACGAGATCTACGTCCTCACCGGCGGCGGACCCGGCACGGCGACGCAGTATGTCGTCCAGTACATCTACGAGACCGCCTTCACCAACAGCATCCACATCTTCGGCCTCGCGGCGGCGGCCTCGATCCTCGTCGGCGCCGTGCTGCTTGTGCTCACGCTCGTCCAATTCGGCCTCGGCCGACGCAAGGAGGGGTGAGGGATGCGCGGCGTGCTCGGTTTCCTCGGGGCGCGACGCGGTGGCCGGCGCTTCGACGCGGTCGACGTCTTCACCTACCTCTATCTCGTACTCGGCACCGCGCTGATGTTCGGGCCGGTGCTGTGGCTGGTCGGCTCCTCGTTCAAGACCCAAGCCGCGCTGCTCGAGTTCCCGCCGTCGGTGCTGCCCTACGGCCAGAAGAGCGTGAAGGCGGCGGGTCAGGAGCGGGAGCTTCCGGTCTTCCGGGTGCGCAACGCGGACGGCACGACGCGCGAGCTTGCGATGGTCCGTCGGATCGGGCTCGAGGGCCAGTTCATCGATCCCGCGGTCGCGGACCCCCCGATCCAGCGCTCGCGGATGGAGTCGGCGACGCCCGTGCGCGAGCTCCGCTTCGCGCTCGAGAACTACGCCGAGCCGCTGCACCGCTTCAATTTCCTGCGTTTCCTCGGGAACAGCGTCTTCGTGACGGCGGTCGCGACGGCGATGACGCTGCTGATCAATTCGATGTGCGCCTTCGCGCTGAGCAAGTACAGGTTCCGCGGGCGCGACGGGGTCTTCGTCTTCATCCTGTCGACGCTGATGATCCCGATCACGGTCGTGATGGTTCCGGCCTTCGTCGTCGTCGCCTCGCTGGGCCTCACCAACTCCCTGTGGGGGGTGATCCTGCCGGCGGTCGCGACGCCGACCGGCGTCTTCCTGCTGCGCCAGTACATGCTGACGATACCGGACGAGCTCCTCGAGGCCGCGCGCATGGACGCGGCGAGCGAGTGGCGGATCTACTGGCGCATCGTCCTGCCGCTGACGGCGCCGGCGCTCGCGGTGCTGGCGATCTTCTCGGTGATGTGGCGGTGGAACGACTTCCTGTGGCCGCTGATCGTGCTCAATCGCGAGGAAGTGTTCACGTTGCAGCTGGGCCTGCAGGCGTTCCAGGGCGATCTGCAGACGCAATGGCACTACCTGCTCGCGATGACGGTGGTGGCGCTGGTGCCGGTGACCCTGGTCTTCGCCTTCCTCCAGAAGTTCATCACGACCGGCATCGCGTCGACGGGGATCAAGTGAGGCGCCCATGGCCACCATCGAGCTGAGCGGCGTGCGCAAGGCCTACGGCGCGACGCCGGTGATCCACGGCGTCGACCTCGCGATCCGGGACGGCGAGTTCGTGGTGTTCGTCGGGCCTTCCGGCTGCGGCAAGTCGACCCTGCTGCGGATGATCGCGGGTCTCGAGGACATCACGGGCGGCGAGATCCGGATCGACGGCCGGGTCGTCAATGCCGAGCCGCCGGCGCAGCGCGGCCTCGCGATGGTCTTCCAGTCCTATGCGCTCTATCCGCACATGAGCGTGCGCCAGAACCTGTCCTTCGGCCTCGAGAACCTGCGCATGCCGCGGGCCGAGATCGAGCGCCGCGTCGCCGACGCGGCCCGGATGCTGCAGATCGATGTGCTGCTCGAGCGCAAACCGCGCCAGCTTTCCGGCGGCCAGCGTCAGCGCGTCGCGATCGGGCGCGCCATCGTGCGCGAGCCGCGCGCCTTCCTGTTCGACGAGCCGCTCTCCAACCTCGATGCCAAGCTTCGCCAGGACATGCGCCTGGAGATCAAGCGGCTGCATCAGCGGCTCGGCGCGACGATGATCTACGTTACCCATGACCAGGTCGAGGCGATGACGATGGCGGACCGCATCGTCGTGCTGAACGGCGGGCGCATCGAGCAGGTCGGACCGCCGCGGGCGCTGTACCGCGATCCGGCCACGCGCTTCGTCGCGGGCTTCATCGGGGCGCCGCCGATGAACATGATTCCCGTCGCCATGGCCACAGGGCAGGCGACGCTTCCCGGCGGAGCCATCGTCGCGGTCGCCACGCCGGCGGGTGCGGCAGGCTCGGCCGTGCTCGGCATCCGGCCGGAGCATCTCGTCCGCGATCCGTCCGGGTTCGCGGCGACCGTGGAGCTGGTCGAGCCGCTCGGCGCCGACACGCTCGTGAGCGCGCGTCTGGGCGGTGGCGAAACGATGGTCACAGCGCGGCTGCCGGGCGATGCCGAGATCCCGATCGGAGCGACGCTGCGCCTGGGCTTCGACCCGCATGATGCGGTTCTGCTCGATCCCGAGACCGGCGCCAGGCTGCGCGCCTGACCGACGGCCGTCGCTCGCGGCCGCGCGCAAGGGTGCGTTCCGCGCGTTCCCGCGGCGAAATGGTTTACGCCCGTGTCCGTTCAGCGGGGCAAGCGCCCCCGCATGGGCATTGCCCGCGGCGTTCGCAGGGACCGCAATTTCCAATAAGCGATTGAAGACACTGGGATGCATCGCGGCACCCCGGTGGATCGATCTTAATCCAATTCCGGTTAAGTAATAAAAGGGCGTTGTCGGCCATATATTTGCAACTCGCGTGTGGTTGCCTGGTCAGGGGACACGCGCCTAGGTTCCGCGAACTTCCGACTCCCCCAGGAGGATACGAGCATGGCAACGCCCGCCAAGCGCAAGACCAAGGCCGACGAGCCGGACGTCTCCCCGGCCGAACTCCTCAAGTACTACCGCGACATGCTTCTGATCCGCCGCTTCGAGGAGAAGGCGGGCCAGATGTACGGCATGGGCCTCATCGGCGGGTTCTGCCACCTCTATATCGGGCAGGAAGCGGTCGTCGTCGGCATGCAGGCGGCGATCACCCCCGAGGACGCCGTCATCACCAGCTATCGCGACCATGGCCACATGCTGGCCTGCGGCATGGATCCGAAGGGCGTCATGGCCGAACTCACCGGCCGGCGCGGCGGGTACTCCAAGGGCAAGGGCGGCTCGATGCACATGTTCAGCCGCGAGAAGAACTTCTACGGCGGCCACGGGATCGTCGGGGCCCAGGTACCGCTCGGGACCGGGATCGCGTTCTCGTACCACTATCGCGATATGGCCAACGTGTCGCTGACCTATCTCGGCGACGGCGCCTCCAACCAGGGGCAGGTCTACGAGAGCTTCAACATGGCGGCGCTCTGGAAGCTGCCCTGCATCTACATCATCGAGAACAACCGCTACGGCATGGGCACCGCCATCGAGCGCGCCTCGGCCTCCACCGAGTTCTACCGGCGCGGCGAGCCCTGGGGCATTCCCGGGGAGGCGGTCGACGGCATGAACGTCCTGACGGTGAAGGAGGCCGGCGAGCGCGCGGTCGCGCACGCCAAGTCGGGGAAGGGGCCCTACATCCTGGAGATGAAGACCTACCGCTATCGCGGCCACTCGATGTCCGATCCGGCGAAGTACCGCTCGAAGGAGGAGGTCGAGAAGATGCGCACGCAGCACGACCCGATCGAGCAGCTCGCCAAGTCGCTCCTGGATGCGGGACATGTCGACGAGGCGAAGCTCAAGCTGATCGACCGCGAGGTGAAGGAGATCGTGACGGCGTCCGCCGAGTTCGCGCAGCAGTCGCCCGAGCCGGATCCGTCGGAACTCTGGACCGACGTCCTGGTCGAAACCTGATCCGCGGGAGGAAGCTCGAGATGCCGATCAACGTACTCATGCCCGCGCTCTCCCCGACGATGACCGAGGGCAAGATCGCCCGCTGGCTCAAGAACGAGGGCGACGCGGTGAAGTCGGGCCAGGTCCTCTGCGAGATCGAGACCGACAAGGCGACGATGGAGGTCGAGGCGGTGGACGAGGGCACGCTCGCGCGGATCCTCGTGCCCGCCGGCACCGAGGGCGTGAAGGTCAACACGCCGATCGCGCAGATCGCCGGCGAAGGCGAGGCCGCGGATGCGGGGCCCGCCGCGCCCGTGCCGGCAGCCGCGCCGGTCGCGGCGCCCGCGATCGTCGCCGCGGCGAGCGCGCCGGCGGCGAAGCCGGCGGCCGCGGAGAAGTCCTATGACAAGAACGTCACGCTGACAGTCCGCGAGGCTCTGCGCGACGCGATGGCCGAGGAGATGCGCCGCGACGCGAACGTCTTCCTCATGGGCGAGGAGGTCGCGCAGTACCAGGGCGCCTACAAGGTGAGCCAGGGACTGCTGCAGGAGTTCGGGCCCAAGCGCGTCATCGACACCCCGATCACGGAGCAGGGATTCGGCGGCCTCGGCGTCGGGGCGGCTTTCATGGGCCTGCGTCCGGTCGTCGAGTTCATGACGTTCAATTTCGCCATGCAGGCGATCGACCAGATCATCAACTCCGCGGCCAAGACGCTTTACATGTCCGGCGGCCAGATGGGCTGCCCGATCGTCTTCCGCGGCCCGAACGGCGCGGCGAGCCGCGTCGCCGCGCAGCATTCGCAGTGCTACGCGTCCTGGTACGCGCACTGCCCGGGCCTGAAGGTCGTCGCGCCCTGGTCCGCTGCCGACGCGAAGGGTCTGCTCAAGTCCGCGATCCGCGATCCCAATCCGATCATCTTCCTCGAGAACGAGATCATGTACGGCCAGTCCTTCGCGGTGCCGGACGATCCCGAGTTCGTGGTGCCGATCGGCAAGGCGAAGGTCGAGCGCGTCGGCAAGCACGTGACCATCACCGCCTTCTCGATCATGGTCGGCAAGGCATTGGCCGCCGCCGAGGAGCTCGCAAAGGAAGGCATCGAGGCGGAGGTCATCAACCTGCGCTCGATCCGGCCGCTCGACGTCGAGACGATCGTGGAGTCCGTGAAGAAGACGAACCGCCTCGTATCGGTCGAGGAGGGATGGCCCTTCGCCGGCATCGGTTCCGAACTCGCGGCGCAGATGATGGAGCATGCCTTCGATCACCTCGACGCGCCGGTCCGCCGGGTCTGCGGTCTCGACATTCCGCTGCCCTATGCCGCCAATCTGGAGAAGCTGTCGCTGCCGCAGGCGCCCGACATCGCCGCGGCCGCGAAGGCCGTGCTCTATCGGAATTGATCCCGGGGGAGGGACGACACCATGCCGATCAAGGTACTGATGCCCGCGCTGTCGCCGACCATGACCGAGGGCAAGCTCGCGCGCTGGCTCAAGAAGGAGGGCGACGCGGTGAAATCGGGTCAGGTCCTCTGCGAGATCGAGACCGACAAGGCGACCATGGAGGTCGAGGCGGTCGACGAAGGCACGCTCGGGAAGATCCTGGTCGCCGCCGGCACCGAAGGGGTGAAGGTGAACGAGCCGATCGCGCTGATCCTCGAAGAGGGCGAGAACGCGGGGGCGATGACCGCAGCGGCAACCGGCGCGCCCGCACCGGCTTCCCCGGCTTCCCCGGCTCCCGCTGCCGCCCCCGCGGCCCCGGCCGCCCGCGCGCCGGCCGCCGCGGCCGGCGATCGGGTCTTCGCCTCGCCGCTGGCGCGCCGCATGGCGGAGCAGGCGGGCATCGACCTTGCGACGCTGAAGGGATCGGGTCCCAACGGCCGGATCGTCCGTGCCGACATCGAGGCGGCTCGCGGTGCCGGCGCCGCGCGGCCCGGCGCGGCAGCCCCGCGGCCCGCGGCGCCCGCCGCAGCGGCAGCGGCCGCTCCGGCGCCGGCGGCGGTCTCGTCGTCCGCGCTGGCCGCCATCGGCCCGCACAAGCTCGTGCCGCTGTCGACGATGCGCAAGGTGATCGCGCGGCGGCTGACCGAGAGCAAGCAGCAGGTGCCGCATTTCTACCTGTCGGTGGACTGCGAGATCGACAAGCTGCTCGCGGGCCGCGCCGCGTTGAATGCGCGGAGCCCGGAAAAGGGTCCCGGCGCGTTCAAGCTGTCCGTCAACGACTTCGTCATCAAGGCGGCGGCGGTGGCGCTGCGCCAGGTCCCCAATGCAAACGCCTCCTTCAGCGATGACGGGATCCTGCTCTGGGACAACGTCGACATCTCCGTCGCGGTCGCGATCCCCGGCGGGCTGATCACGCCGATCATCCGCAACGCCGACGCGAAGGGGCTCGTCCAGATCTCCAGCGAGATGAAGGATCTCGCCGGCCGCGCGAAGGACGGCAAGCTGAAGCCCGAGGAGTTCCAGGGCGGGACCTTCTCGATCTCGAACCTCGGCATGTTCGGGATCAAGCAGTTCGAGGCGGTGATCAATCCGCCGCAGGGTTGCATCCTCGCAGTCGGCGCCGGCGAGCAGCGGCCCGTCGTCAAGAGCGGGGCCCTCGCGATCGCGACGGTGATGACCTGCTCGCTTTCGGTCGACCACCGGGTCGTCGACGGCGCCGTCGGCGCCGAGTTCCTCGCCGCCTTCAAGAAGGTGGTCGAGGATCCGCTGGCGATGCTGCTCTAGGGCGGAGGACGCGATCATGGCCGAACAGCAATTCGATCTCATCGTCGTCGGCGGCGGGCCGGGAGGCTACGTCGCCGCCATCCGTGCGGCGCAGCTGAAGATGAACGTGGCCCTCGTCGAGCGCGAGCATCTCGGCGGAATCTGCCTGAACTGGGGCTGCATCCCGACGAAGGCGCTGCTGCGGTCGTCGGAGATCAACCATCTCCTCCACCATCTCGACGCCTACGGCTTCTCGGCTCAGAACGTCAGCTTCGATATCGCGAAGATCGTCAAGCGCTCGCGCGGCGTCGCGGCCCAACTCTCGGGCGGCGTCAAGCATCTGCTGAAGAAGAACAAGGTCACGGTGTTCGACGGACAGGGCAAGCTGTCGGGCGTCGGGGGCGGCGGCCTGCGCAAGCTCGCCGTCGCCAAGGACGGCAAGCCGGTCGCCGATCTCCTCGCGAAGCACGTGGTCCTCGCGACCGGTGCGCGTGCACGCGTGCTCCCGGGGCTCGAGCCGGATCCGAAATGCGTATGGACGTACCGCGAGGCGATGGTGCCGACCGCGATGCCGAAGTCGCTGCTCGTCATCGGATCGGGCGCGATCGGCATCGAGTTCGCGTCGTTCTACCGCAACCTCGGCGCCGAGGTGACGGTGGTCGAGGTGATGGACCGCGTGCTGCCCGTCGAGGACGAGGACATCAGCGCGCTGGCACGCAAGGCGTTCGAGAAGCAGGGCATGAAGATCCTGACCTCCGCCAGCGTGAAAGGGCTGAAGAAGGGGCCGTCGAGCGTCACCGCGATCGTCGAGCAGGCGGGCAAGACGCAGGAGATCACGGTCGAGGTCGTGATCTCGGCCGTCGGCATCGTCGGCAACGTCGAGAACATCGGCCTCGAGGGCACGAAGGTGAAGGTCGAGAAGACCCACGTCGTGACCGACGGCTACGGCGCCACGGGCGAGCCGGGCGTCTATGCCATCGGCGATCTCACCGGCCCGCCCTGGCTCGCGCACAAGGCGAGCCACGAGGGCGTCGTCTGCGTCGAGAGGATCGCCGGCGTGAAGGGCGTCCATCCGCTCGACGTGTCGAACATCCCCGGATGCACCTACTGCATGCCGCAGGTCGCCTCGGTCGGCATGACCGAGGCGAAGGCCAAGGCCGCGGGGCGGAAGGTCCGTGTCGGCAAGTTCCCCTATCTCGGCAACGGCAAGGCGATCGCGCTCGGGGAGCCGGAAGGCCTGGTCAAGACGGTGTTCGATGCCGAGACCGGCGAATTGCTGGGCGCGCACATGATCGGCGCAGAGGTCACCGAGCTCATCCAGGGCTACGGGATCGCCAAGACGCTCGAGACGACCGAGGTCGACCTGATGCATACCGTATTCCCGCATCCGACCCTCAGCGAGATGATGCACGAGGCCGTGCTTGACGCCTACGGGCGGGCGATCCACTTCTGAACCCACGATGAGCGACACGCCGAGCCTGACCAAGGAAGCGCGGGCGGCCCTTCGGCATCCCGAGAAAGCCCATCGCCCGGACAACCCGATCCAGCGCAAGCCGGATTGGATCCGGGTGAAGGCGCCGACCTCGCCGGCCTATCACGACACGCGCCGGCTGATGCGCGACCTGAAGCTCGCGACCGTGTGCGAGGAGGCGGCCTGTCCCAACATCGGCGAGTGCTGGCAGAAGAAGCACGCGACGGTGATGATCCTCGGATCGGTCTGCACGCGCGCCTGTGCCTTCTGCAACGTCGCGACCGGGAAGCCGGACCAGCTCGATCCCCACGAGCCCGAGAACGTGGCCGCCGCAGCGGGGAAGCTCGGGATGAGCCACATCGTGATCACCTCGGTCGATCGCGACGATCTCGACGACGGCGGCGCGCTGCAGTTCGTGCGCACGATCGAGGCGCTGCGCCGGCACGCGCCGGCCACCACCGTCGAGATCCTGACGCCGGACTTCCTGCGCAAGGACGGCGCTCTCGAGAAGGTCGTCGCCGCGCGGCCCGACGTCTACAACCACAACCTCGAGACCGTACCGCGGCTCTATCCGACGATCCGGCCGGGCGCGCGTTATTTCCACTCGCTGAGGCTGCTCCAACGGGTGAAGGAAATCGATCCGACGATCTTCACGAAGTCGGGGATCATGGTCGGCCTCGGGGAGGACCGGAACGAGGTCATGCAGGTCATGGACGACCTGCGCACCGCCGACGTCGATTTCCTGACGATCGGCCAGTATTTGCAGCCGACGCCCAAGCACGCGAAGGTCGAACGCTTCGTGCCGCCAGATGAGTTCGAAGCCTACAAGGCGATGGCGCTGTCGAAGGGCTTCCTGGTCGTCGCCGCGACACCCCTGACGCGCTCGTCCTATCACGCCGATGCCGATTTCCTGCGACTGAAGGCCGCGCGCGCGGCGAAGATCGAGCGCTGACGCGCGATCCGGCGCGCGACTGTCGCGGGCGCGGCGGAATGGATTGGCGCGCGGTGCAGCGTCGCGCCTATAGTCCGTGCGCATCGCGCGCCGATCGTCACCGCGCATGATCGACATCTTCCGCACCGACGGGGTCACACCCCCGTTCTCCGAACGCCCGATCCTTCGAACGCCCGATCGATGCCGACCCACGCCGAGAAGCGGCTCCTTCCCTACGCGCCGGAACAGCTCTTCCAACTCGTCGCGGATGTCGAGCGCTATCCGGAATTCCTGCCCTGGTGCCTGGCGTCGCGCATTCGCAAGCGGGAGGGCGACCTGCTCATTGCCGACCTCGTCATCGGCTTCAAGATGATCCGCGAGCGGTTCACGTCGAACGTGAAGCTGGAGCGCCCGAACCGCATCGACGTCTGGTACGCCGATGGCCCGTTCAAGCATCTCAACAACCACTGGCGCTTCGATCCCGCGCCGTCGTCCGCGGAGCTGCCGGGCGGCGGGACGCTGATCGACTTCTATGTCGACTTCGAGTTCCGCTCGAAGCTGCTGCAGTCGGTGATCGGCGTGCTCTTCAACGAAGCCACCAAGCGGATGGTCGCGGCATTCGAGGCGCGCGCGAAGCAGCTCTACGGCGCGCCCGGGACGTCGCGACCGGCTGGCTGAACCGCCCGACACCGCGACGGAACCGGCGCCTCCGCGCGCGGCGGAGCTCCGGAGCAACGTCGACCCGGCGGTGATCGCGGGCGCCGCTTCGGCCTAGCGCGACGGATCGCGGGACCGCAGGATCGGCCAGAACCAGGCGAGGGCCGCGATCTGGAGCAGCATGAGCGCGCCGATGACGGCGCGATGCGCCGCTCCCGGCGCGAGACCCGTGGTCGCCTGCACGCCGGCGATCGCCCAGCCGACGAGGGCCTGCAACGCGAAGGCGCCGGCGAAGACCGCGAGATTGAGGGCCGTATTGACGCGGCCGGCCATGCCTGCCGGGAAGGCCTGGGTCATGAGCGTGTAGGCGAAGATCGTGGCGCAGCCGAACAGGGTGAACGCGAACCAGAGCGGCGCCAGGAAGCTCGTCGCGCCGAGCGCGATGGGAACCTCGACCGCCGTGAAGGCGATGAAGAAGGCCGCCAGGATGCGTCGCTTGTCGACGCCGCGCTTGATCAGCGGCTCGACGGCGACGCCGCCGAGCAGGTGGCCGGCGATGATGGAGCAGGCGATCACGAGCAGCACGTTGGCGCGCGCCGACGCGTCGAGGCCGGCGACGTGCTCGAGCCAGGGAGCCGCCCAGAGACTCTGATAGGCCAGGAACATCCCGTGCGTGAGGACGGTGATCGGCATCACGCGCCAGAACAGCGCCGAAACGAATACCCGCTTCACGCCCGCGAGCTGGTCGGCGAAGGCGGCCTCGCCCCCGCCGCCGCGCTCGGGCGCGGTCAGCAGGATGTTCGTCGCGACGGCGATGCTCACCCCCGCGAGGACCGTCATCGCCGTGCGCCAGTCGACCAAGGACAGCGCCCATTGCAGCGGCAGCGTGGCGATCGCCGCGCCGATGCCGCCGGCCGCCAGCAGGATGCCGTTGACGAGGACGAGGCGCTGCGGCGGCCAGTACAGGACATTGGCCTTGAAGCCGGACATCAGGCCGCCGCATACGCCGAGACCGATCAGGGCGCGGCCCAGCGCCAGCATCGGCACCGAGGCGGCATGGGCATAGACGAAGGCGCCGAGTCCGGCGATGAGGAACAGCGTCCCGTTAACGCGTCGCGGGCCGTAGCGGTCGAGCAGCACGCCGAGCGGGATCTGCGCCGCCGCGAAGGCCGCGAAATAGGCGGAGGTCAGGACGCCGACGTCCGCGGGCGCGATCGCGAACTCGGCGGCGAGCTGCGGCGCGATCACCGCATTGGTGCCGCGCAGCAGATAGCTCATGAGATAGCCCGCCGCGAAGGGCAGGAAGCAGCGGAGGATGAGCGCGACCGTGGACGTGACGACCTCCCGCGGCGCGACGTCGGCGTCAGGCGCGACGACGGCCGGCGACGAACCACAGCCACATCGCGCCCTGCAGCGCCACCAGCGCGGCGAGCACCACGCCATGGGCGCCGGCCCGGGTCACCGCGAAGCCGTGCTCGACCCAGACGAGGGCGTGGCCGATCGACGCCTGGATGAGGAACGCGACGAGGAAGACGACGAGATTGATCGCCGTGTTGAGACGGCCGGCGAGGTCTCGCGGGAACAGGGGCGTCAGGATCACATAGGCGATGACGCTGCCGGTCCCCAGGACCACGTAGAGCACCCAAAGCGCCACGGCGCCGCGGCTCGGCCCCAGCGCGAGGCCGGCCTGGAGGAGGATGAACGCTCCGGTATAGACGGCGAAGAGCGTGCCCTTGTCGACGCCGCGGCGGCCGAGGGCGTCGGTCACGGCGCCGCTCAGCAGATAGCCGGGGATGATGCCGAGCAGGACGAGGAGCATCGCGACGGGAACCTCGGCCGGCGCGAACCCTGCGACGTCGACGAGCCACGGCGCGGTCCACAGCGTGTGGTAGGCCTGGAACACGGATTGCGTGAAGGCGGAGAGGGGGACGACGGCCCAGAACGCCCGGGCCGTGAAGATCCGGCGGACGCCGTCGAGCGCCTCGCCCAGTCCCGACACCGTGGCCGGACGACGATCGGGCACGATCCGCCAGACGATCGCCGCGAGCACCAGCGCGCAAGCGGTGAGGACATGGAACACACCGCGCCATCCCACCGCATCGGCGAGCCAGGTGACCGGCAGCGTTCCGACGGCACCGCCGACGCCGGCAAAGGCCATCAGGACGCCATTGGCCGTGCCCAGCCGTTCGGGAGGCCAGAACAGCGTGTTCGCCTTGAACCCGGCCATCAGGCAGGTCGCCACGCCGACGCCGATGAGCCCGCGCGCGAGGGCGAGGCCGGCCAGCGTCGTCGCCTGCGAGAACAGCAGCGCCCCGATCGCGGCGAAGACGAGCAGCACCGCCTGCACGCGCCGCGGCCCGTAACGGTCGAGGAGCACGCCCGCGGGGATCTGCAGCAGCACGAAGCCGGCGAAATAGGCGCTGGTCAGCACGCCGAGCGCCGCGATGTCGATCTGGAGCTCCGCGGCGAGGCGCGGTCCCACGACCGCGTTCACCGTGCGGAAGATGTAGGAGAGCAGGTATCCCGCCGCGAAGGGCAGGAAGCAGGTCAGGACGACGCGCGCGAAGCCGCCGTCGCGTGAGTCACCGGGGCTCACGCCTCGTCGGCGAGCGCGACGCTGCGGCCGATGGCCGTGAGCTTGCAGACCAGCCAGTCCGGCTTCATCGGATTGTTGAACCAGGGCTCGGCCCACCCCTGGTCGAGGCAGCTCCTGATCGTGCGGGAATCGACGCGACGACCGTCGTCCCAGAACAGCGGCAGCTTGCCGCCGGCCTGATCGAGGCCACGCTGCAGCCACTCGCGTTGCGCCGGCGTCGGCAGGCCGGGGGCGTCGGCGAGACTCGACGGGCGGCCGCGGCGACGCGGCGCGATCTCCGGCACCGGCTTGCGCCGCAGCGGGAACGGGATCGGCTCTCCGGACTTCACTGACATCGGGCGTTCCGCCATGGGCGCTTGCGCGCTGGTTCGTTGAAGGCGGCGGAGATTAGTCCGGGGGCCGCAGCGCTGAAAGAGAACGCGTGCGGAACATCGACGATCGCGGTGCGGAGGTCCGCGATCCATCGCCGCCGGGGCGGGAAGGGCGGCCCGCCTCGGCGACGCGGCGCAGCGGCGGTCAGCCGCGCGCCGCCTTGAGCGCGGCAGCGACCTTGGCGACGCGCGCGCCGTGCACCTTCGCGACCGCGACGTCGTCGGCGGTCGGCGGCTGGTTCTGTCCGGACACGGTCGATGCGCCGTAGGGCGTGCCGGCCTTGAACAGCGCCGGGTCGACATAGCCGGCGGGCACGATGATGAAGCCGAGATGCGCCAGCGGCGCGTAGAGCGTGAGCAGCGTGGTCTCGTTCCCGCCATGCAGGGTCTGCGTCGAGACGATCGCCGCTCCGGCCTTGCCGTTGATCTTGCCCTGGAACCACAGGCCGCCGAGGGAATCGATGAAGGCCTTCAGCTCGGCGGAGACGTTGCCGAAGCGCGTCGGCGTCCCGAACGCGACGGCGTCGGCCCATTCGATGTCGGCCGTCGTCGGCGCGCCGTATGCGGCATCCATGCGCCCGGCATTCTCCTTCCAGCCCGGCACGCCGGCGATGACGTCGGCGCCGACGATGTCGCGCGCGCGGCGCAGCCGGGTCTCGGCGCCCGCCGACTGGGCACCCTCGGCGAAAGCCTTGGCGAGCGCCTCGGTCGAGCCGTTGCGCGAGTAGAAAGCGACGAGAACGTTGGTGGCCATGGTGAATCCCCGGATCTGGATGAGGGCGACAAGCTAAGGCGGCAGGCCGGGGAATCGAGCCCTGCGTGGTCGACACAGTGTTCATGCCCAGTGGACGATGGACTTGGCGCGTCGAGCCGCGGATCATCGCGCGCCATGCGTCGCGCTTCACCCGCCCTAGCCCAGGGATTCACGAATGTCGGTCACAGCCTGGACCACATCCTGACCCTGCTCTACCCGACGGTCGTCCTCGTGCTCGAGCGGGAGTGGGGACGGTCCTATGGCGAGTTGATCGGGCTGATGCTCGTCGGCCAGGTGCTGTTCGGCGCCATGGCCTTGCCAGCGGGGTGGTTTGCCGATCGCTGGTCGACGCTCGGGATGATGGCGATCTACTTCCTGGGCAGCGGCGTGGCGGCGATCCTCACGGGCTTCGCCTCGACACCGTCCGGCCTCGCGATCGGTCTGGCCGCGATCGGCTTCTTCGCCGCGATCTACCATCCCGTCGGCATGGCCTGGCTCGTGCGCAGCACCCTCAATCGCGGCCGCGCGCTCGGCTGGAACGGCATGTTCGGCTCGATCGGCATCGCCCTCGGGCCGGTGATCGCGGGCGCGCTGTGCCAGTGGTGGTCCTGGCGTGCCGCCTTCATCGTGCCGGGCGCGATCACGGCGGCGCTGGGACTCGCGCTTCTCGCGTCGTGGCGCCTGGGCTGGCTGGTCGAGGCCGACGCCGTGCCGCGCCATGCGCCGCCGCCGCCGCCGCGCGGGGAAATGGTCCGCGTCTTCGTGCTGCTGTCGGTGACGATGACGTGCGGCGCGCTGGTCTACCAGTCGCTGACCATCGTCCTGCCGAAGCTCTTCGCGGAGCGGCTGGGCGAGGCGACCGGGCTCGGCGCCTTCGGCATCGGCGGCCTGGTCGGGGTCGTCTACCTCTGCGCCGGAGCCTCGATGCCGATCAGCGGCTGGCTCGCCGACAAGTTCGCGACCCAGCGCACGTATCTGGCCTCGTTCGCGCTGCAGGCGCCGCTGCTGCTCTTCGCCGCGTTCCTGGATTCCTGGCCGCTGCTGGCGGTCACGATCGGCCTGGTCTTCGTGAGCACGCTGGCCGGTCCGGCCGAGAACAAGCTGCTGGCGCACTACACGCCGGGCCGCTGGCAGGGCACGGGCTACGGCGCCAAGTTCGTGCTCGCCCTCGGCGTGTCGGCAAGCGCGATCCCGCTGATCGCCTGGATCTACGGATCGACCGGCGGGTTCTTCTGGCTGTTCATCCTGATGGGCGGCCTCGCGGGCACGGCCCTGCTGGGGGCCGCGCTGATCCCGGCCAAGGCCGGCGCCGCCGCGCCGCAGCCGGCGCGCGCGAGCCCGGCGCCCGCGGAGTAGCGCTCAGACGGCCGCGAGGGCGCGATCGAGATCGTGGATGAGATCGTCCGCGTTCTCGATCCCGATCGACAGTCGCAGCACGTCGGGTCCGGCGCCCGCCTTGATCTGCTGCTCCTCGCTGAGCTGGCGATGCGTCGTCGACGCCGGGTGGATCACGAGCGAGCGCGTGTCGCCGATATTCGCGAGATGCGAGAACAGCTCGACGTTCTCGACCAGCTTCACGCCCGCCGCGAAGCCGCCCTTGACGCCGATCGTGAAGACTGAGCCGAAGCCGCGTGCCAGGTACTTGCGGGCCAGTCCGTGGAACGGGCTGCTCTCGAGCCCGACATACGACACCCAGGCCACGGCGGGATGGTCGGCGAGGAACCGCGCGACCTTCAGCGCATTGGCGCAGTGGCGCTCCATGCGCAGATGCAGTGTCTCGATGCCGGTGAGGGTCATGAACGCGTTCATCGGCGCCATCGTCGGGCCGAGATCGCGCAGGCCGACCGCGCGCGTCTTCATCGAATAGCCGAAGTCTCCGAAGGTCTCGGCGAAGGTGAGCCCGTGATAGGCCGGGTCGGGCCGGGTGAGCGACGGATAGCGCTCGGCATTGCGCGCCCAGTCGAAGCGGCCGGACTCGATCACCACGCCGCCCATCGAGGTGCCGTGGCCGGAGAGGAATTTCGTCGTCGAATGGATGACGATGTCCGCGCCCCACTCGAACGGCCGGAACAGCCACGGCGAGGCCATGGTGTTGTCGACCATCAGCAGGATGCCCGCGTCGCGCGCGATCGCGGCGACCGGCTCGATGTCGACGACGATGCCGCCGGGATTGGCGAGGACCTCGAGGAAGATGGCCTTCGTCCTGGGCGTGATGGCGCGGCGGAAGTTCTCGGGGTCGGTCGGGTCGACGAAGGTTACCTTCCAGCCGAACTTCCGGAAGGTCTGCGAGAACTGCGTGATCGAGCCGCCGTAGAGGTTGCGCGAAGCGACGAACTCGTCGCCCGGCTCCATGATCGTGAAGAAGGCGAGCAGTTGCGCCGCGTGGCCCGAGGCCGCTGCGACCGCACCGCGTCCGCCCTCGAGCGCCGCGACGCGCTCCTCCAGCGCCGACACCGTCGGATTTCCGATGCGCGTGTAGATGTAGCCGAAGTCCTGCAGGTTGAAGAGGGACGCCGCATGGTCGACATCGTCGAATACGTAGGACGTCGTCTGGTAGATCGGCACGTTGCGCGCGCCTGTCGTCGGATCCGGCGACGCGCCGGCATGGACCGCGCGGGTCTCGAAGGCGTAGGGACGGTCGGCGCGCGCGGGGCGTTCCTCGGGCATGTCTCGTTCCTTCGGCGGCGAGAGTGGGGCTCGCGCGTGACTACCACGCGATGGCGGCGACCGACCACAAGGCGAACGCCGCGAGCGTCGCGGCGGACCCCACCCGGATCCAGCGTCGCGCCGCGAGCGGCAGCTGCCCGCGCAAGGCGCCGATGATCGCGGCCAGCGTCAGCCACCATGCCGCGGATCCGAGGAACACGCCGGCGACGACGACCAGCGGGCTGCCGCTGGCGGCGAGGTCGGCGCCGAGGCTGCTGAAGATCGCGATGAAGGACAGGATCGTCGCGGGATTCGCCAGGGTGAGCACGAACACCGCGCCGAAGCTGGCGAGAAGCCCGCCGTGCACGTCGATCCTCGCGGCGCGCGCCGCATCGCCGTCGCGCAGGATCCGCCACGCGATCGCCGCCAGCAGGATGCCGCCGGCCATGCGGATCGGCGTCTGCCAGGCGACGAGGCGCATGGTGATCGCGGTGACGCCGAAACCGGCGAGGGCGCCGTAGACGCCGTCGGCAGCGGCGGCGCCGAGGCCGGCGACGAAGGCGGCGAGCGGGCCGCGGCTGATGCCGCGCTCGATGCACAGGAGCCCGATCGGGCCGACGGGGGCGGCGATCGACAGGCCGATCACCATCGCCTTCAGGAAGAGGGCGGCCTCGGGCACGTCACGCTCCGATTCCGCTCAGCGCCGCGAGCCCCAGCGCCGCGAAGACCGTCGCCGCCACGATGCGGATCGGCCGCAGCGGCAGGCGGCTCGCAAGCTTGCCGCCGGCCCAGACCACGGGTGCGTTCGCCAGCAGCATGCCGAAAGTCGTGCCGGCCACGACGGGCACCACGTGGTCGGGAAAGCGCGCGCCGAGCGCGATCGTCGCGATCTGGGTCTTGTCGCCGATCTCGACCAGGAAGAAGGCGATCAGCGTCGTGACGAAAGCGCCGCGACTTGTCGCCGCCGGCGCGTCGTCGTCGGAGAACTTGTCGGGGATCAGGGTCCAGCCCGCGACCGCGATGAAGGACACGCCGACGATCCAGCGGAACCACGGGCCCTCGAGGAGATGCGCAAGGAAGGCGCCGGCGGCGCCGGCGATGGCGTGATTGGCGATGGTCGCGGCGAGGATGCCGAGCACGATCGGCCAGGGCCGTCGGAACCGCGCGGCGAGCACGAGCGCGAGAAGCTGGGTCTTGTCGCCGATCTCGGCGAGCGCGACCACGCCGGTCGAGATCAGGAGGGATGACAGCATCGGGTTGCTGGAAGCGGAGGGGACGGGACGCCGTGACCGTCAGCGCGGCGCGCGGCGACGCTTCGAGGAGATCACGCCCGAGTTTATGCCGCCCCAGGACAGCTCGCCGCTGAGCCGCCCGTACTCGATCTTGGGGCATCGGTTCATGACGACCTTGATGCCGGCGGCCTCGGCGCGCGCGGCGGCGCCGTCGTTGCGGACCCCGAGCTGCATCCAGACGATCGGCGCCTTCAAGGCGATCGCCTCGTCCGTGATCGCGCCGGCCGCCTCCGAGTTGCGGAAGATGTCGACCATGTCGATCTTGACCGGCACGTCCTTGAGCGCGGCATAGACCGTCTCGCCCAGGATCTCCTGTCCCGCCGCCGCCGGATTGACGGGGATCACGCGGTAGCCCTTGTTCTGCAGGTACTTCATCGCAAAGAAGCTCGGGCGGTTCCAGTTCGGCGAAGCCCCCACCATCGCGATCACGCGGGTGTCGCGCAGGATCGCGCGGATGTAGTCGTCGGAATAGGCGTCATGGTTCATCGGCCGCACCAGACGGGCTGGGTCTTGCCGATGAAGGCATCGATGCCGATGGCGGCGTCCTGCGCCAGCATGTTCGTGGTCATGACCTCGCTCGCATACGCATAGGCGGCGGCGAGATCGAGCTCTGCCTGCCGGTAGAAGGCCGACTTGCCGATCGCCAGGGTCAGGGGCGACTTGCCGGCGACCGTCGCGGCGAGCCGCGCGGTCGCGGCCAGGAGCTCGTCGTCGGGCACCACGTGGCTCACGAGCCCGAACTGCTCGGCACCCGCGGCGTCGAGCAGCTCGCCGGTGAGCAGCATTCGCATCGCCCGCTTGCGCGGGACCGCACGCGACAGGGCGACCATCGGCGTCGAGCAGAACAGCCCGATGTTCACCCCGGGAGTACCGAAGCGGGCGCTCGATGCGGCGACCGCAAGGTCGCAGCTCGCCACGAGCTGGCAGCCGGCTGCCGTGGCGACGCCGTGCACCCTCGCGATGACCGGCTTGGGCAGCGCCACGATCGACATCATCAGCCGCGAGCATTGCTCGAACACGGCCTTGAATTCGTCGCGCGTCGACTTGGCGCGCAACTCGCGAAGATCGTGGCCGGCGCAGAAGCCCTTGCCCGCACCGGCGATGACGACGACACGGACCGCCGGGTCGGCGGCGACGGCGTCGATCGCCGCCTGCAACTCGGCCATCAGCCCGGTCGACAACGCGTTGTACGCCTGGGGTCGATTGAGCTGCAGGACGGCGACGCCCGCGGCATCCTCGCGCAGGATCGCCGGCGCCTCGGCGACAGGAGCGGCGCGCAGGGTCATCATCGGCCTCCTGGACGAGCGGCGGGGTTCACGGGTATTTGCCGCGCTGGTCGATGCG
Organism: Alphaproteobacteria bacterium; assembly: GCA_016793165.1. Taxonomy (GTDB): domain Bacteria; phylum Pseudomonadota; class Alphaproteobacteria; order CACIAM-22H2; family CACIAM-22H2; genus CAIOSQ01. The sequence continues at coordinate 309,128 of JAEULA010000065.1, forward strand.
AATTCAAGCCGAAAGGGTCCCGATGCGTGCGACGCCCCGCCTCACGCGCGAAGCCTTCGATGCGCTCGTCGCTGCCGAGCTGCCGATCGCGAACCAGCTCGGCTTCCGGGTCGAGAGCCTCGCGCCCGGCCATGTCGTGACGCGGGCGGTGTACCAGGACGGCTTCCTGCGTCCCGGCGGCACGATCGCCGGGCCGGTGCTCATGGCGCTGTCCGACTACACGATGTACGCGGTGACTCTCTCGATGATCGGCCCGGTGGCGCTGGCCGTGACCACGAACCTCAATATCAACTTCCTGCGCAAGCCGGCGCCGCGCGACCTCTTTGCGGAAGGACGCATCCTGAAGCTCGGCAAGAGGCTGGCGGTCTCCGAGGTGACGTTGCGCTCCGAGGGGGAGGCCGAGCCGGTCGCGCATGTCACGGGCACCTACTCGATCCCGCCGCGCGAGTGAGCCGTGCCGCCGGGGGCGCGCGGTACCATATTACCCCATTCTCTAATTCCTTGATCAAGCGATGTTCTTTGCCGTTGACGCTGTGGGGTTCGATTCAGATACTCCGCCCCCTCGCGCACCGGAACCCCTCTTGGCGCGCGTCTGCATGAACCCAGGGCCGCGATCGAAATGAAAACCTATTCGATGACAACCGCCGCGGCGGCGAAGGACAAGAAGTGGATCCTCATCGACGCCGACGGCGTCGTGCTGGGCCGCTTGGCGTCCATCGTCGCCCTGCGCCTCAAGGGCAAGCACAAGCCCGGCTTCACCCCGCATGTCGATTGCGGCGACAACGTCGTCATCATCAACGCCGAGAAGGTCCGCCTCACCGGCCGCAAGGATACCGACAAGGTGTTCCACTACCACACCGGCTTCCCGGGCGGCGTGAAGGAGCGGACGCCGAGGCAGACGCTGGCGGGCAAGCGGCCTCAGAACCTGGTCATCCGCGCCGTCGAGCGCATGATGAAGAAGGACAGCCCGCTGGCGCGTCGCCAGATGGGCAATCTCAAGGTCTATGCGGGCGCCAGCCATCCGCATGCGGCCCAGAACCCGCAGACGCTCGACGTCGCGGCGATGAACCCGAAGAACAAGCGGAGCGTGTGAGTCCCATGGCCGACAAGCAGACTGGCACGACGCTGACCCGGACCCGCAGCCTCGCCGACCTGGCGATGGCGAACGCCGCCGTCGCGGCGGCGCAGGGTGCCGCCGGCGAACAGGCGCTCCCCGAGCCGCAGCGCGACTCGATGGGCCGGTCCTACGCGACCGGCAAGCGCAAGAACGCCGTCGCCCGCGTCTGGGTGAAGGCGGGCAAGGGCAAGATCACGGTGAACGGTCGCGACGCGCAGACCTATTTCGCGCGCCCGGTGCTGCGGATGATCATCCAGCAGCCGTTCCTGGTGACCGATCGCATGAACCAGTTCGACGTGGTGTGCACCGTCGTGGGCGGCGGGCTCTCGGGCCAGGCCGGCGCCGTGCGCCACGGGATCTCCAAGGCGATGACCCTGTACGAGCCGGCGCTGCGCAAGCTGCTCAAGCAGGTCGGCTTCCTGACCCGCGACCCGCGCGTCGTCGAGCGCAAGAAGTACGGCCGCGCGAAGGCGCGACGCAGCTTCCAGTTCTCGAAGCGCTGACGCGGACCGCGCGCGTCAGCCCCGGCGAGGGGCATGTCTCAAGACCAAGGGGCGCCCCTCACCGGGCGCCCCTTCGGCTTTTTGGCCCTTCAACGCTCCGGCGACGCCGGTATTCAGCTACGGTTCCCGAGACAGGAGACTCGACCGATGACCAAGTCAGCCCCCAGCGTCTTCATCGATGGCGAAGCCGGCACCACCGGTCTCCAGATCCGCCAGCGCCTCGCTGCCCACGAGGCCATCATCGTCAAGAGCATCGCGCCCGAGCAGCGCAAGGATCCGGCGGCGCGGCGCGAGATGATGGCGAGCGTCGATGCGGTCGTGCTGTGCCTGCCCGACGACGCTGCGCGCGAGTCCGTGGCGCTGGCCGACTCGCTCGGCAACCGCGCCCCGCGGATGCTCGACGCCAGCACCGCCCATCGCGTCGCCGAGGGCTGGGTCTACGGCTTTGCGGAGCTTGCCGACGGTCAGGCGGCGGCGATCCGCAATGCCGGGCGCGTCACCAATCCCGGCTGCTATCCGACCGGCGCCATCGCGCTGATCCGGCCGCTCGTCGATGCCGGCATCGTTCCGGCGGACTACCCGATCGCGGTCAATGCGGTGAGCGGCTATTCCGGCGGCGGCAAGTCGATGATCGAGGCCTACGAGAGCCGGACCGCGCCGGCCTTCGAGCTCTACGGCCTCGGGTTCGAGCACAAGCACGTACCGGAACTGCAGCTCTATTCGCGGCTGACGCGTCGGCCGATCTTCGTGCCATCGGTGAGCGCCTATCGGCAGGGCATGCTTGTCAGCGTGCCGCTCCATCTCGACACGCTGCCGGGCCGGCCCAAGGCCAAGGACATCGAGGCCGCTCTGGCGCAGCGCTATCGCGACAGCCGATACGTCGGGGTCGTGGCGGTCGACACCGGGGTGAAGGGGTTCGACCGCATCGAGCCCGAGGCGCTCAACGATACGAACATGATGGAGCTGCGCGTCTTCCGCAGCGACAAGCACGGCCAGGTCGTGCTGGTCGCGCGTCTCGACAACCTCGGCAAGGGCGCGTCGGGCGCCGCCGTGCAGAATCTCGAGCTGATGTTCGGCCTCGCCTGATGGCGCTGATCGTTCCCTGGCGCGGCATCGTTCCCACCATCGATCCCGACGCTTGGATCGCGCCGACCGCCACTGTGATCGGCGACGTGCATCTCGGTGCGGGCTCCAGCCTCTGGTTCGGGACGATCGTGCGCGGCGACGTGCACTTCATCCGCATCGGCCGTGGCACCAACATCCAGGACGGCAGCGTCGTCCATGTCACGACCAACCGGTTCCCGACCCAGATCGGCGACGACGTGCTGATCGGCCACATGTCGATGATCCATGGCTGCACGATCGAGAGCGGGGCCTTCGTCGGCATGAAGGCGTGCGTGATGGACGGCGCCGTGATCGAGAGCGGTGCGATGGTCGCCGCCGGCGCGCTGGTCACGCCGGGCAGGCGGGTGAAGTCGGGCGAGCTCTGGGGCGGCTCGCCCGCCAAGCTCCTGCGCCCGATGACCGAGGCCGAGCGCGAGCACGTCGCCAACGCGCCCAAGCGCTACGCGCGGATCGCCGCCGAGTACAAGTCGGCCGGCGTGACCTGAGGGCGGAGGTCGCGACCGTCAGTCGGCCGGTTGCAGGATCTGCAGCCTGGTCGCGACGACATAGTCCTTCACGCGGGGGCGGTAAGCCTGCATGTGCGGCGCCACCGAGTGCGCCTTGAGCGCCGGCAGGTCGCGCCATTTCTCGACCACCACGACCACGTCCGGTCCGTTGCGCAGCTGCGCCGCGATGTCGGTGTCGGCGTCGATCGCCGGCGCGTACTCGATGCAGCCGTCCTCCGCGCGAACGGGTGCGATGAGCTTGGCGAACTCCGCGAGGAACGCGTCGCGGGTGCCCGGCCGCAGCTCGATGGTGGCGATGACGTGGATCATGAGGTCTCCCGGTTGGATGTCGGTGGCCCACGCCGCGGCACGAGCCGGTCGAGGTCGGCGGCATCGAGGCTGCCCGGCATGGCGATCGGCTCGCCCCGCGGCAGCGCGCTCGGCTCGCGCAGGCCCGAGCCGGTGATCAGCGCGACGACGCGCTCGCCGGGCGCGATCACGCCCCGCGCAAGAAGCGTGTCGATCCCGGCGGGCGCGGCCGCGCTGCTCGGCTCGGCGAGGATCCCTTCCTCGGCGGCGAGCCGCGAATGCCAGGCGCGGATCGCCGCCTCGTCGACGGAGATCGCGCAGCCGCCGCTGTCGCGCAATGCGCGCAGCGCGCCCGTCGCGTCGGGCGGCACCCCGTGCTTCAGGTTCCGGGCGATGGTCTCGAGGCGCTCGTCCGCGGCGATCGATGCGAGCTCGTCCATCGTCCGCAACCCGCGCGCCATCGCGAGCTCCAGCGCGTTGAAGGTGCGCGTCTGAACGCCGACCATGCGCGGCAGGCGCTGGATGCGGCCCAGACGGTGAAGGTCCTCGAAGCCGCGCCAGATGCCGGCGAGAGTTCCGCCGCCGCCGACCGGCACCACCATCCAGTCGGGTGCGGCGTCGAGCTGGGCGACGATCTCGTAGGCGATCGTCTTCGGCCCTTCGGCCTGGTAGGGGCTGAGGGCCGCGATCGTGCTGGCCTGGAACCAGCTGTCGTCGAGGCTCCGCAGCAGCGTCTCGATCGCCTCGAATGTGGCGTCGACGGCGACGACCGTCGCGCCGAAGGCGAGCATCGGAGTCAGCCGCTCCGCAGGCGTGCCGCGCGGCATCAGGATCAGGCAGGGCAGCCTGGCCTTCGCGCTGTAGGCGGCGCAGGCGAGTCCGACGCTCCCGGTCGAGGCGACGGCGATGCGGGCTGCCCCGATGGAACGGGCGTGGGTCATCGCGACCGAGATCGCCCGATCCTTCTGCGAGCCGGTCGGATTGGCGCCCTCGTTCTTCCAGAAGACGCGGGCGCCGCGCATTCCTGCCGCCGCGACCAGCGGCGTGCCGCCTTCGCCGAGCGTGACCGGCTCGACGTCGGGCGGGATCGGCAGGAGTTCGGCATGGTCCCACATCCGGGACGCGCCCGCGGGCCAGCATCGCGGACGTTCATAGGTGAAGCCGAGCGTGCCGCCGCAGGCCGCGCAGCGCGAACGATGGCGCTCGGTCGTCGTGGCGTCGCATCGCGTGCAGCGAATCCCGAAATGCATGGCGGCCCCCTCGTGGCGATCTTAGCGCGGACGCCCGTCAGAGCCAGGACGGCGTCCAGGTCCCGCAGAGGCGCGCGAGCGTCGCGCCGGTGCCGAGCTTGAAGCGCGCGAGACCGGCCGAGCGCGAGGTGTCGAGCAGCCCGAGATCGCAGTCGTGCGCGCCGGACTCCTGCAGCGCAAGCGCGCCGCGCCACAGCACGAGCGTGCCGGCATGGACCGCGCGTCCCTCCGCCTCGGTGGCGGCGATCAGATAGGTGGCCGTCGGTCCGTGGCGCAGGAAGGCCGCCGCGGCGACCGGCGACTTGCCGCGTTGCGCGATCACGACGAAGACGTCGCGGCGCGCGCTCGAGGCCAGGAGGTCGAGGACGAAGCCCGCCGGAAGTCCCTTGAAGCCCTTGGCGCGCATCAGGCGCTCATGGGCATTGAGCAGCCAGTCGAGCGCCGCTCCGCCGCGCGTCACGTCGACCGCGAGGCGGGCCGCCTCGGCGCGCACGAGGCGGTTCCGCCATTTCTGGTCGAGGCGCGCGCGCAATGCGCGCGCGTCGCCGCCGAGCGCGAGACGCGCGACGGCCGCGGAGGTCATGACCTCGCGGCAGCCGCTCGTCGTCAGGGCCGCGCGGGCGTCGGCGGTGTCGTCGAAGTCGGGCGAGACGACCAGCAGCTGCGGCCAGGGCCCCGAGACGGCGGCCAGCGCCGCGCGCAGCTCTTCGGGCGCGGGGGCGGGGCGGCCGTCGAAGGCGAAGGGACCGCGCAGGGCGGTGGTGACCAGAGGCAGTCCCACCACGCGCCGGGTGGCGGCCTGGATGCCGAGCGTGAAACGACCGTCGCTCTCCACGAGGATCGAGCGGACGGACCGGCCGCGCTTGCGCAGCGCCGTCCCGTACGCGGCCGATTGCTGGAGCGGGACGAAGCGGGCGGCGGCGAGCGCGTGGCTCCAGACCTCGGGGTCGACGTCGAGCGCCCGGACGGCCATCAGCGCAGGGCCAGCAGCAGCAGATCGATCGCCGCGCCCAGGGCGACCAGAGGCGCGCCATAGCGCAACCCGAAGACGATCCCCGCCCAGCGCGTCGGGCGCGGGGCGGGGATCTCGTGGCCCTTGATCTTCAAGCGGCCTTGCGGTGTTCGAGCACGCACTCCGCGATCTGCACCGCGTTGAGCGCCGCGCCCTTGAGCAGCTGGTCGCCGGCGAGGAACAGGTCGAGGCCGCGATCGCCGAAGACGAGGCTCTGGCGGATGCGGCCGACCTCGACGTCGTACTTGCCGGTGGCGCTGATCGGCAGCGGATAGAGGTTCCTCGCCGGGTCGTCGACGACCTTCACGCCGGGCGCGGAAGCCAGGGCGGCGCGCGCGGCTTCCGGCGTGACGGGCTTCTCGAACTCGATCGTCACCGCTTCGGAATGGACGCGCAGGGTCGGGATGCGCACGGCCGTGCAGCTCGCGCTGAGCTCGGGGATGCCCATGATCTTGCGGCTCTCCCACACGACCTTCATCTCCTCCTTCGTGTAGCCGTTGGGCTGGAAGGAATCGATGTGCGGGATGACGTTGAACGGGATCGGGTGCTGGAAGACCTTGCTCGTCGCCGTGCCGCCGGCCAGCTGCACGCGCGTCTGCTCCAGCAGCTCCTCCATCCCCTCCGCGCCCGCGCCCGACGTCGCCTGGTAGCTCGACACGATCACGCGCTTCAGGCCGAACAGACGGTGCAGGGGGTAGAGGACGACGACCAGGACCGCGGTCGTGCAGTTCGGGTTGGCGATCAGCTTGTGGCCGATCGCCGCCGACGGATTGATCTCCGGCACGACCAGCGGAATGGCCGGGTCGTAGCGCCAGGCGCTGGAGTTGTCGATCACGGTCGCGCCCTGCGCCGCGATCTTCGGCGCCCACTCCTTGGCGAATTCACCGGACACCGCGAGCAGGACGGTGTCGAAGCCGGCGGTGGCCTCGAGGCTGAAGGGCTGCACGCGGATGTCGCCGTAGGGCGTCGACAGGGTGCGGTCGGCGCTGCGCGCCGAGGCGAGCAGGCGCAGTTCCTTGACGGGATAGCCGCGGTCGTGGAGCACGCGGACCATCTCGGTGCCGACGGCACCGGTGGCGCCGACGACGGCCACGCGCTGGCCATCGGGACGGAAATTGGGCATCGATCTATTCCTTCGAGCGGGACGGCGAATGCCGCCTTTCGTTACTTGGAAGCCGCGACCCCGGGCAAGATGCAAGCATGACGCACCACCCCGGCATGCGGCCGGATCTCGGGCAGACGGAGCGAGGAAGGCTCAGACGGCGCGCGTTCGCACGTAGCCGCCGGGCGCATCCTCGATCGGTTTGAGCTTGCCCTTCGACGGGTCGCGCGCCGGCACCTGGCCGCCCGCGAAGTCCGTCATCCAGCGCTGCCATTCCGGCCACCAGGAGCCCTCGTGCTGCGTCGCGCCCTCGAGCCAGACCTCGGGCGATTTCGCCTTCCTGTCGTTGGTCCAGAACCCGTACTTCTTGGCGGCGGGCGGGTTGACTACGCCGGCGATGTGGCCGGAGGCCGCCAGCACGAAACGCACCGGGCCGCGATACAGGCGCGTGGCGACGAAGGTCGACTTCCAGGGCGCGATGTGGTCCTCGCGCGTCGACAGGATGAAGCTCGGCGTCTTGATGCGCGTGAGGTCCATCGGCACGTCGAGCAGCGTGATCTCGCCCTTCGACAGCTTGTTCTCCTGGTACATGTTGCGCAGGTAGAAGCTGTGCATCGCCGCCGGCATGCGCGTGGAATCGGAATTCCAGTACAGCAGGTCGAACGGGAAGGGGTCCTTGCCGAGCAGGTAGTTGTTCACGACGAAGGACCAGATCAGGTCGTTCGCGCGCAGCATGTTGAACGTGGTCGCCATGTCGGCGCCCTCGAGATAGCCCTTCTGGTTCATGCGCTCCTCGAGCGCCGCCAGCTGCTCCTCGTCGATGAACACGCTGAGCTCGCCCGCCTCGGCGAAGTCGACCATCGTGGTGAAATAGGTCGCGGAGGCGATGCGGTCCTGCTCGCCCTTGTGGGTCAGGTAGGCGAGGGTGCAGGCGAGCAGCGTGCCGCCAAGGCAGTAGCCGATGACGTTGCAATCCGGCTCGCCGGTCTGCTCGCGGATCGCGTCGAGCGCCGCAAGCGGGCCCTCGACCATGTAGTCCTCGAAGGTCTTGAGCGCGAGCTCGCCGTCCGGATTGACCCAGGAGACGACGAACACGGTGTGGCCCTGCGATACCGCCCACTTGATGAACGAGTTCTTCTCGCGCAGATCGAGAATGTAGAACTTGTTGATCCAAGGCGGGATCAGCAGCAGCGGCCGCTTGGCGACCGTCTCGGTCGTCGGCGTGTACTGGATCAGCTGCATCAGCGGCGTCTGGAAGACGACCTTGCCCGGCGTGATCGCGATGTTCTCTCCGACCTTGAACGCGCGGTCGTCGGTCATCTTGATCATCAGCTTGCCGTCGCCCCGCTCGAGGTCGTCGAGCAGGTTCTTCAGGCCCTTCACCAGGTTGTCGCCGCCGCTCTCCAGCGTCGCGCGGACGACCTCGGGATTGGTGACGGCGAAGTTCGAGGGCGCGATCGCGTCGACGAACTGCCGCGTGTAGAAGTCGACCTTCTTCGCCGTCTTGTCGTCGAGGCCCTCGATCTCCTTCACCGTCCGCTGCATCCATCGCGCGGTCAGGAGGTAGGACTGCTTGATGTAGTCGAAGATGTAGCTGTCGTCCCAGGCGGCGTCCTTGAAGCGGCGATCCTCGGCGGCGGGCGTGATCACGGGCTGCGCCGCGTGGCCGAGCATGCGGCGCGTCGTGTTCTGCCAGAGGGCCATGTAGTCGTGCCAAAGCGTGAGCTGCGCCTGGACGAGCTGCGCGGGATTGGCCATCAGCCGCGCCGTCATGTCGAAGAATGCCTGACCGATGTTCAGCGGATCGCCCATGCCGACGCTGGGCTTGGCCGACTGGCGCTTGAGGAACTCGGCGACGAGCTTCTGGCTGCGCTCGGCGATCTGACCCATCGTGCGCGTCAGCTCGACCGGGTCCGGGAGCTTCACCTCGGCTCCGGCGCGGCCGGCCTGGGACTTGTTGTCGGGCTTGCTGCCTGTGCCCGGCGATTGCTGCGACATGGCGCTGTTCCTATGATCCGCGACCGTGGCATGAAGCCGGCGACGAAAGCCGCCGGCGCAGCCTCTCGCGGGCGCCTTACTTATAAGAAGCCCAGGTTAACCGATAGAGGCATTTTGCGTGCGCGATCAGTGTCATGCCGAGCGTTTCCGGGCGTCCCGCCGCGGGATGGCCGCAGCGCTGCTGCTGGCGGCAGGGCTGGGAGCCTGTGCAGATGCCGATCCCGCCTATGACCCGATCGAGCTGAGTCGCTCGATCCGACAGGGGGTTGGCCGCCTTCTGCGCGACGACCCGGCGCCGGCGGCGGCGCCGGCGGATCCCGCGCCGCCGCCCGACGAGGGGCGGCCCTACCCCAATCTCGCCTCGGTGCCGACCAAGCCGCAGCGGGTCGTGGCCACGGCCCGGGATGGCGAAATCGACGCACTGACGCGCGACCGTGTCGCCGCCGAGGGCCGCGCGCAGGCGTTGCGAGAGGGCGGAGATCCGGGCGCCGGCGAGCAGGGCGGTCGGTTCGTCGGGCGGGTCGCCCCGGATGCGGCGGGGCGATTCTCCGCCGAGGACGAGCGGCGCTTGCGGGAGGCCGCGGGCCTGGCGCGTCAACGCGGCGGCCGGATCCGTCTGCAGGGGGAGGTGCGGGCCGCGCTGGCCGCGGCCGACCGCCTCGGGTCCCTCGGCATCGTGCGCGATCGGATCGACCTGGTGCCTGCGCCGCAGGCTGTCGCCGACGGCGGCTCGGTCGAGATCATGGTGGCCTCGGGACCGGCAGGGCGCTAGATACCGGCGCCATTTCGAGGTTTCGATGAGTCCGGACTTCTACCGCATCCGCCGCCTGCCGCCCTACGTGTTCGCCGAGGTGAACACGATGAAGGCCCGCGCCCGCGCGGCCGGCGAGGACATCATCGATCTCGGCATGGGCAATCCCGACCAGCCGACGCCGCGTCACATCGTCGAGAAGCTCATCGAGACGGCGCAGGATCCGCGTGCCCATCGCTACTCGGTGTCCAAGGGCATCCCGGGCCTTCGCCGGGCGCACGCCGCCTACTACGCGCGACGCTTCGGCGTCGAGCTCGATCCCGAAAGCGAGACCATCGTCACGCTCGGCTCGAAGGAGGGTCTGGCCAATCTCGCCCAGGCGATCACGAGTCCGGGCGACATCATCCTGGTGCCCAACCCGAGCTATCCGATCCATCCCTACGGCTTCATCATGGCGGGCGCGTCGATCCGGCACCTGCCGATCGGCGCCGGCGAGGACTTCCTCGCGAATCTCAAGCGCGCCGTGAAGCATGCGGTGCCGACGCCGTTGGCGCTGGTGCTCTGCTTCCCGTCGAACCCGACCGCGCAGGTCGTCGACCTGCAGTTCTACGGCGAGATCGTCGAGTTCTGCCGCTTCCACAAGATCTGGATCCTCTCGGATCTCGCCTATTCGGAGATCTATTTCGACGACGTCCCGCCGCCGTCGATCCTGCAGGTCCCGAACGCCAAGGACATCGCCATCGAGTTCACCTCGATGAGCAAGACCTACTCGATGCCCGGATGGCGCGTCGGCTTCGCGGCCGGCAACCGCACGCTCGTGGCGGCGCTGTCGCGCATCAAGAGCTATCTCGACTACGGAGCCTTCACGCCTGTGCAGGTGGCGGCGGTCGCCGCGCTCAACGGTCCGCAGGACTGCGTGCGCGAGGTGCGCGAGCTTTACCGCCAGCGCCGCGACGCGCTGATCCAGGGCCTCGCGGCCGCCGGCTGGGACGTGCCGTCGCCGCCGGCATCGATGTTCGCATGGGCGCCGATCCCGGCGCAGTTCCGCGACCTCGGCTCGCTGGAGTTCTCGAAGCTGCTGCTGCAGAAGGCCGGTGTCGCCGTCAGCCCCGGCATCGGCTTCGGCGAGTACGGCGACGGCCATGTCCGCCTCGCGCTGGTCGAGAACGTGCAGCGCATCCGGCAGGCGACGCGCGCGATCAAGGCGTTCATGCAGGAGGCGGATCGCCTGCCGGAGCCGCCGACCCAGAAGCAACCCCGCCTCGCGAGCTCGTCATGATCGCTCCCCTGAAGATCGCCGTCGCCGGCCTCGGCACCGTCGGCGGCGGACTGCTCAAGCTGCTGGCCGCCAACGCCGAGCCGATCGCCGCGCGATGCGGCCGCCCCATCGTCGTCACCGCCGTCTCCGCGCGCGATCGCCGCAAGGACCGCGGTCTGCCGCTCGAGGGTGTCGACTGGTACGATGCCGCCGACACGATGGCGGCGCATGCCGACTGCGACGTCGTCGTCGAGCTGATCGGCGGCTCGCAGGGCATCGCCCGTCGGGTCGTCGACGCCGCGCTCGCGCGCGGCAAGCACGTCGTGACGGCAAACAAGGCGCTGCTCGCGCATGCCGGCACCGAGCTCGCGCAGGCCGCCGAGGCGAGGGACGTCGTGCTCGCCTACGAGGCCGCGGTGGCCGGCGGCATCCCGATCATCAAGACGCTGCGCGAAGGTCTTGCCGGCAACCGCGCGCAGCGCGTGTACGGGATCCTCAACGGCACCTGCAACTACATCCTCACGAACATGCGGCGCACGGGCCGTCCGTTCTCCGAGGTGCTCGCCGAGGCGCAGAAGCTCGGCTACGCCGAGACCGATCCCAGCTTCGATATCGACGGCATCGATGCCGCCCACAAGCTCGCCATCCTCGCCGCGGTCGCGTTCGGCACCGAGGTCAACTTCGCCGGCGTGCATGTCGAGGGCATCCGCGCCGTCGGCGCGCTCGACATCCAGTTCGCGGGCGAGCTCGGCTACCGCATCAAGCTGCTGGGCCTCGCGCGCATGACCGAGCACGGCCTCGAGCAGCGCGTGCACCCCTGCATGGTCCCGCTGGAGACGCCGATCGCGCATGTCGAGGACGTCTTCAACGCGGTCGTCGTCGAGGGGGATTTCGTCGGGCGGGTCGTGAGCGAGGGGCGCGGCGCAGGCGAGGGGCCGACGGCCTCGGCCGTCGTCGCGGACCTGATGGACATCGCCCGGGGCCGCCGGGCACAGACCTTCGCGGTGCCTGCGGCGCGCCTCCAGCGCGCGGCCGCGGCGCCGATGGATCGCCATCGTGGCGCCTACTACATCCGCCTGATGGTGCGCGACCGGCCGGGCGTCATCGCCGACGTGACCGCAGCGCTGCGCGACGAGCAGGTCAGCCTGGAATCGATGCTGCAGCGCGGCCGCCGGCCGGACGAGATGGTCCCGGTCGTGCTCACGAGCCACGATGCGGAGGAGGCCGCGATGCGCCGGGCGCTGGCGCGGATCGAGGCCCTCGACACGGTGCTCGAGCCGCCGCGCCTGATCCGCATCGAGTCCCTGTAACCTTCGCGCGGTATAATCCTGGTCCCGAGTCCGCGCGGCGACCGCCCGCGCGGCGCCAAGCTCCAAGCCTCACAGGAACGAGACAGTCATGGCCGAAAAGAACGCCCTCGATCGCAACCTCGCCCTCGAAGTCGTGCGCGTCACCGAAGCCGCCGCGCTCTCCGCCTCCAAGCTGATGGGGCGCGGTGACGAGAAGGCCGCCGACCAGGCCGCCGTCGACGCGATGCGACGGGCGCTGAATTCGCTCGCCATCGAAGGGGTCGTCGTGATCGGCGAGGGCGAGCGCGACGAGGCGCCGATGCTCTACATCGGCGAGAAGGTCGGGCTGGGCAATGGCCCGCGCGTCGACATCGCGCTCGACCCGCTCGAGGGCACGACGATCACCGCCAAGGGCGGGCCGAACGCGCTCGCCGTCATCGCGATGGCGGAGGCCGGCGGCTTCCTCAACGCGCCGGACGTCTACATGGACAAGATCGCGGTCGGGGGCGGCCTCCCCGACGGCATCGTCGACATCGATGCGTCGCCTGCCGACAACCTGCGGGCCCTCGCCAAGGCGAAGAAGGCCGAGGTCGCCGACCTCGTCGTCTGCATCCTCGATCGTCCGCGACATGCCGAGCTGATCAAGAAGGTCCGCGAGGCCGGCGCGCGCATCATGCTGATCTCCGACGGCGACGTGTCCGGCGTGATCGCCACCGCGCTCCCGGAGTCCGGCGTCGACCTCTACATGGGCTCGGGCGGCGCGCCCGAGGGCGTGCTCGCGGCCGCGGCACTGCGCTGCATCGGCGGCCAGTTCCAGGGCCGGCTGCTGTTCCGCAACGACGACGAGAAGGGCCGCGCCCATCGTCTCGGGATCAAGGACCTGAACCGCAAGTACAGCCTGCTCGAGCTCGCCAAGGGCGACGTCATGTTCGCCGCGACCGGCGTGACCGACGGCTCGCTGCTGCGCGGCGTGCGTCGCTGGGCCGGCGGCGCCTCGACGCACTCGATCATCATGCGCTCGAAGACCGGCACGGTCCGCAAGATCGAGGCGACGCACAATCTCGGCCGCAAGCCGATGGAGTTCTGAGCCGATGGAGGGTGGGAGCCCCGCGGCGCCCGCCCTGCTCGGCATCGAGCGGTCGCTCGCGGGACGCCGCTGGGAGCTGCGGCTTCCCGACGATCGGCTCGCGCTCGCGATCGCGCAGGCGCACGGGATTCCCGAGCCAGTCGCACGCGTCCTTGCCGGCCGCGGCGTCGCGCCCGACGACGCCCCGCGCTTCCTGGCGCCGAGGCTGCGCGACCTGCTGCCGGATCCCTCGAGCTTCCTCGACATGGACGTCGCGGCGACCCGCCTCGCCGACGCGGTGACGCGCGGCGAGGCGATCGCGATCTTCGGCGACTACGACGTCGACGGCGCGACCTCGGCGGCCGTTCTGCGAAGCGTGCTCTCGGCGGTCGGCGGCAGCGTGCGGGTCTACATCCCCGATCGCCTGAGGGAGGGCTACGGCCCCAACGCACCGGCGCTTCGCGCTCTCGCCGCCGACGGCGTGCGCGTGGTTGTCACCGTCGATTGCGGGACCCTGGCCTTCGAAGCGCTTGCCGCCGCCCGCGAGGCCGGGCTCGAGACGATCGTCGTCGACCACCACGCCGCGGAGCCGCGGCTCCCGGCGGCGATCGCGGTGATCAATCCCAATCGCCTCGACGAGACGGCGGGCCACGGCTACCTGGCGGCCGTCGGTGTCGCCTTCCTGCTCGCCGTCGCGGTGGTCCGCGCCTTGCGCCGGCGCGACTGGTTCGCCGCGCGCCCCGAGCCGGACCTGATGGCCGAGCTCGACGTCGTCGCCCTGGGCACGGTCTGCGACGTCGTTCCGCTGCACGGGCTCAATCGCGCATTCGTGCGCCAGGGGCTGGCGGTGATGGCCCGGCGCGCGCGTCCTGGCCTGTCGGCGCTCGCCGACGTCGCGAAGATGAACGAGGCGCCGGGCCCGTACCATCTCGGCTTCGTGCTCGGGCCGCGCGTCAACGCCGGTGGCCGCGTCGGCGAAGCCGATCTCGGCGTGCGCCTGCTCACGACCGCCGACACGCTCGAGGCGCGTTCTCTCGCGGCCCGTCTCGATGCGCTCAACCGCGAGCGGCAGGAGATCGAACAGGCGGTCCTGGCCGAGGCGATCGCGCAGATCGAGGGCGAAGGCATCGGCGACGGGTTCGTGCTCGCCGCCGGCGAAGGCTGGCATCCCGGCGTCATCGGCATCGTCGCCGCCCGGCTGGCTGAGCGATTCCAGGCGCCGAGCGCGGTCGTCGCGATCGATGGCGGGCGCGGCAAGGGATCCGGCCGCTCGGTGCCCGGCTTCGACCTCGGCGCGGCCGTGATCGCGGCGCGGCTCGAGGGACTGCTCGTCGATGGCGGCGGTCACCGGCAGGCGGCGGGATTCACGGTGACGCGCGAGAAGCTGCCGGAGCTTCGCAGCTTCCTGTCGACCCGGCTCGCACAGACATGGCGGCGCGCTCGCGCGGCGCTGGTCCTGGATGGCGTGATCAGCGCCCGCGGCGCCAATGCCGATCTCGTCGAGATGCTCGAACGTGCCGGCCCCTATGGCGCGGGCCATCCGAGCCCGAGCTTCGTCGTCACCGACGTCCGTGTCGCCCATGCGGACGTGGTCGGGAAGGGACACGTGCGCGCCGCGCTGATCGACCCGACCGGCGCGCGCCTTCAGGCGATCGCATTCCGCGCCGCCGAGTCGCCCTTGGGCACGGCCCTGCTGGATCGCTCGGGCACGACGCTCCATGTCGCGGGCAGTCTGCGAGTCGACACCTGGAACGGCGCACGCCGGGTCCAGTTCGACGTTCGGGACGCGGCCCCTGCGATGCAGGATTGATGGCGGCGAGAGTCAGGCGCTGGCGGCGCGCTGGCGACGCCGGAAGCGCGGATCGCTCAGCAGGACGGCCACCGCGAAGGTCCGCTGTACGGTGGCATCGTCGGTCTTGCGCATGCGCGCATGCGGCACGGCGTTCGGATCGCTGAACACGAACTCGACCACCCATTCGGTCTTCTCGCGGTTCGCTTCGATGAAACGGTCCCCGACCGCCAACTCGGCCTCGGTCTTGCGAAACATGGCCATGGCGCGACTCGTACCCTCTTCTTCGTGCGGACGACGTGGGGGCCGGAGTAGGGCAAGCGGGACGGGGCTGCAAGGGTCAATACGGGGCGCCATCGCCGCACCGGGAAAAGGCCCCCGGGCCCGTGCGCACGGGCCCGGGGGCGAGGCAAGGTCCGGGCGCTCTACGCGCGCTCGCCCGGGCCCCGGGAGCCCGACCAGGTCATGGGGCGGCGGCCGCTGCCAGCGGCGGCCAAGAGGCCTGCAGGCCGTCGACGAGACCGATCAGCATCGCGCGTCCGGCGTCATGCGCGCCGTGAGCACAGATCTCGCGGGCCGCAAGGAACTGGTCCTGGACGTCGGCGAGACGCCGGCCGAACTCGAGGTCCCGGCCTCGCGCTTCGGCCGCGTAGGCGCCGATCGCGCTCAGGGCGCGCAACTCGGCCCCGGTGCAGGGGCCGGGATGGGGACCGCGGCCGATCGCGAGCAAGGCGAGGCCGGCGAGGGCGAAGGCGCCGACGATCGCGGCGCCGAGACGGTTCTTGAAGGCCGGGACGTCGTCACCCATGGCACAACCCCTTCGATGATTCCCGGTCGCGGTCCGCTGGCACCGGCAGGTGCCGCCTCCCGCGACCGGGGAAACATCACCCGGGGTGCGCCGGACTGCGTGTGAGGTCGCTTACCGACCCTCGGGGGGAGAGCGGCATCGGGGCTCGCGGCGTGACGGACCGCGGGACCGGCGCCCCCGGCCGTTCCGTCGTGGGGGCCACGATGCGGGCGAGACGACGCGCGAGGTCCGGCTGACCGGCGGTGCCGGTCTTGGCGAAGACGCGATGGAGATGCGTCTTCACGGTCGCGAGCGAGACGCCCAGCGTACGGGCGATCATCTTGGGCGATTCGCCGGCAAGCACGAGGCGCGCCGTCTGTGCCTCCGCGGGCGTCAGTCCGCAGAGGTCCCCGATCAGCTGCGTCGCTGCGGGATGGGGCGAGGCGGGATCGACGGCCGCGACCAGAACCAGGTCGGCCGGCAGTTCGCCCTGTGTCATGGGCGAAGCGACGACCCAGAATACGCCGCCGGCGCGCGGATGCGCCGCGCCGGCCGGAGCGTTGGTCTCGATAGCGCGCCGCGCCATCGTGGCGCCGGCCCGGCCCAGTGTCGCCATCAGCTCGGGCTCGGTCCGCGCCGCGCCATTGGCGGTCACGACCCGGCCGCGGCGATCGAGCACGGCGAGGGCGATCGGCAGGGCCTCGAAGGCGCGCGCCGCCGCTTCGAGATCCGGGCAAGGCGAGTCGCTGCGGGGTGGCACGGGAGCGACGGCTTCGCGCTCGCCAGCGCGGTCCCGCGTCGCGACGTCGTAGGCGGATGTTGCTTCCATGGTCGGCCTCCTGAACCGCCGGCCCGAAAGGCGCGGTGGCGGGTGACGGCGATTGCCGGTCCGGCGGGAGATCCGGGGGATCCTGGTGCAAGGGTCTGCATGCTCGATGCCCGAGTCCCGCTGCAGCCCTGCTCCGCGCCCCCTGCGATCTCCCCCTCGACGGCCATCCACCGATCGCAGCAACCCTAGGGCGGCCGTGGGCGACCCTCTGTGAACTGGTTCACGCTGGCGTCGATCGAGGCGGTGACGGCGGTCATTGGCCGCTCGCCTCTGCGTTGCGAAGCTGCGTTTCGAACTGCATGATCGAATCCAGGGAAAGGATCACCAATGTCCCGGGGCCATCTGATCCGAGCCAGGAAGCGCGTTGACGGCCAGGCCGTCGACAAGCGGGCCGTCTTCGTGCGTCATCCGCTGTTCGGCAATCTGCCGCCGGAGGACATCGAGTCGATCGCGAGCTACGCGCGCGTCGAGCGCTTCCGCAAGGGTGCCACGATCTTCCACAAGGGCGATTTGGGGGCTGGCCTGATGGCCGTGCTGCTCGGCGAGGTGAAGATCAGCGTGCCGTCGAGCGAGGGCAAGGAGGCCGTCCTCAACATCATCCGTGCCGGGCAGGTCTTCGGCGAGATCGCGCTGCTCGACGGCCAGCCGCGCACGGCCGACGCGGTCGCCATGAGCGACTGCGACCTCCTGGTGCTCGACCGCCGCGAGTTCGTCCCGCTGCTGCGCTCGAATCCCGATCTTGCCCTGCGGATCATGGAGCTGCTCTGCGCGCGGCTGCGCCGCACCAGCGAGCAGGTCGAGGACGTGATGTTCCTGCATCTCGAGGGTCGGCTGGCCAAGGCGCTGCTGCGCCTTTCCCGCGACCAGGGCCAGGGCGGCGAGTCGGCACGCTGCGTGGCGATCACGCAGCGCGAGCTCGGTCAGATGATCGGGATGTCGCGCGAGAGCACGAACAAGCAGCTCCAGGACTGGCAGCGCAACGGCTGGGTGAAGCTGGTCAAGGGCGGCGTCGAGATCGCCGATCCCACCGCCCTCGATGCGATGACCGACCCGATCGAGACCGCGGCCTGATCGCGGGCCGGGCGCGCCGGCACGCCCGGCGTCAGGCGGTCTCGGTGCGCTCGTGGATCAGCTCGGCCTCGACGACGAGGGCGAGGCGATCGTCGATCTCCCAAGCGAGGTCGAGGATGTCGCGTTGCAGGGCTTCGCCGTTCGTACGCTTGGAGAGGTCGTACGAGTAGCGCAACAGGGCCTCGATGATGAGGCGACGCTTGTAGAAGTCCCCGATACGGATCGACATGAGCCTGGCTTCGAGCCCCGCTAGATGTTCCATACTCCTTACCATCCGGGTTCTTTCCACGACGTTACCGGGCGAAGCGATGGCCCGTCCGGCGCTCGTCGAACGCCGTGAATCCGGCACGTCGGGCGGGGCGGTCAAAGGAGAACGGCGGGGATCGAGCCTTCGGCCGATGCCGCGACACGCCGCCGCGGAGCGGCCGGCGTCGAGCGTTCGTGGCGTCCCCGACGGGATTCGAACCCGTGTTACTGCCGTGAAAGGGCGGTGTCCTGGGCCTCTAGACGACGGGGACGAGGCCGTGAGCGGCGCGTGACTTACCGGCGTGCGGCCGTCAAATCAAGCGACGCCTCCAACAACGTCACTTGGCATCCGTTGCTGAGGTTCCTGATCAAGCGCAGCTTGGCCGGACAATCCATTGAACTTGCATCGAACTATGGGCCATTCAAGGGGATTCATCGAGGCCCTCGAGCTCACGGGCGCGGTCGACGACGGCGACCGCGAGCAGGTTCTGTCGGCCGCGCACGGCGGTCTGCTCTCGGCGGATCGCCGCGGGCAGCTCGATCCGGGCGGCGCTGAGCACCGCCGCCGACACGACGAGCTCGGCATCGAACTCCTTGGTCATGGCCTCGAGGCGGCTGGCGGTGTTCACGGTGTCGCCGATGGCCGTCAGGCTGATCGTCCGGCCGTAGCCCATCTCGCCGATGATCGCCGGCCCGACATGGATCCCGATGCCGATGCGCAGGGGCGCGCGCAGGTCGTGGCGAAGCGTTGCGTTGAGATCGGCGAGGCTGGCGCTCATCGCCTTCGCCGCCCGCAGCGCCTGGCGGGCCGCCAGGCGACCGTCGCCCGCCGTCCCGAACAGGGCCATGACGCCGTCGCCGATGAACTTGTCGACCTGCCCGCCGGCGTGCTCGACGGCCCGTCCCATCGCCTCGAAATAGCGGTTGAGCATGAAGACGACGTCGTAGGGCAGCTTGTGCTCGGCGATCTCGGTGAAGCCGCGCAGATCCGCGAACAGGATGGCGATCTCGCGCTCCTGACCCTGCGCCGTGCGTCCTGGCGGCTCGCGCGCCGCGCGCGTGCCGACGCTCGGCGCGAGCAGCGGTACCACGGCGACGTCGCGGGGCGGCCGCAGCTGGCAGGCGAGACGCACATTGGGCGCCGCGTTGACTCGCGCCAGCACCGCGCGCTCGCCGGGGGCCGCGTCGGGGACCCAGTCCAGGCCGGCGCTGATGCGCACGCGACAGGTCGAGCAGCGGCCGCGGCCGCCGCAGACGGCGGCGTGGGCGATGCCCGCAGCCTGGCTGGCCTCGAGCACCGACGTTCCGGGCGCGACCTCGACCACGCGGTCGCCGGGATAGGTGATCCGCACGATGCCGCGGCGGCGCGCCATCAGACGTCGCCATCCGCGCGCACCCAGCGCCGCGGCGAGACCGGCGGCCCAGATGCCGATGATCGTGTCCTGGACGCGCTCCAGACTGGCGCGCGCGGCCGGCTCCGGCGCATTGAGCTCGGCGAGCTTCGCCTGGGTCCAGCCGGGGGTCGCGGCGGCATCGGCGCGCACCTGGCGCAGCCCGGCGTAGTAGCCGCACAGCGCCAGGGTCGGCAGCAGCAGCGCAACGGCGAAGGCATAGGGCTGCCAGCGCGGCCAGCCGGGCTTCAGTCGCAGCCAGTGATACATCCCGATGCAGCCATGCCCCCAGGCGACGATCAGCGCGAGGCCGTGGCGCAGCGCGATCTCGCTCGGTGCGAGCACGCCAAGATTCACGAGAACGTAGGTGTGGCTGTAGTAGACCTTGAACCACTCGCCGCCGAGCCGCGTGCCGATCGCATGGCCGGCGAGGAGCGGGATGATCGAGAGCCCGAGGACGAGCTGGAGCGCATCGGCGACCGGCATCGGCCACAGCCGCCGCCGCGCATAGACCGCCCAGAGCGCGAGCAGGAAATGCAGGGTCAGCGCGAGGTAGAGCGTCCAGGTCACCGGTGCGAGGTGCAGCACCTGCACGACCCAGACGGCGCCGGTCTCCATCGCCGCGATCGAATGGATGCCCGCGACGTGGTTCAGCAGATGGACCGTGACGTAGGCGAAGAGGACGAGGCCGGTTGCGAGGCGTGTCCGGCGCATCAGGGCCGGCAGCGCGGCGACGAGCTGCGCCCGGTTCATCGGCCGTCTGGATCGCGGCCGGTCGCGGCCGCGACGAACGCGTCGAGCGGCAGCAGCACGCAGCTGTGCCGGCTCGGATAGGCGCGCACCGGCTCGAACACCTCGAAGCCGCGCCAGGGCTCGGCGAGCGGCGCGCCGCCGGCAAGGAACTCCGCCACAGCCTTGCGGCCCTGCTCGGCCAGGGTGCGGTCACGGCCGGGGGCGCAGCGGCGCAGCGTTTCGGCCGCGGCCTGGCACAGCGCGCAGCCCCGCGTGCGGTGGCCCAGCGCGCGTACCTGCTCGCCGTCGAGAGCCAGGTCGACGGTGACGCGGTCGCCGCAGAGCGGGTTGTCGACGGTGGCGCGCGCGTCGTGAGGCTCGAGGCGGGAGTCCTGCTGGCCCGCCTTTGCGCGCGCCACGATCTCGGCCTGATACAGTTCCTGGCTCATCGCCCGAGCGTCTCCCGCGCGGCATCGAGACCGGTGAGCAGCGCATCGATGTCGGCTTCGGTGTTGTAGAGCGCGATCGACGCGCGCGTCGTGCCGGCGAGATCGAACCGGTCCATGAGCGGCTGGGCGCAATGATGGCCGCCGCGCAGGGCGACGCCGCGCGAGTCGAGGAGCTGGCAGACGTCGTGCGGGTGGATGCCGTCGAGGTCGAAGGAGACGACGCTGGCGCGCTGCTGGAGCCCCGTCGGGCCGATCACGCGCGCGCCGCGCACGCGGCCGAGTCCGTCGAGCAGCCGCTGCGTCAGCGCCATCTCGTGCGCCGCCGCGGCCGGCCAGTCGAGCGCCATGAGGAAGTCGACCGCCGCGCCGAGGCCGACGGCCTGCGCGATCGGCGGCGTGCCGGCCTCGAAGCGCCGGGGCGGATCGGCGAAGGTCGAGCGCGCCAGCGTCACGCGCCGGATCATCTCCCCGCCGCCGAGGAAGGGCGGCATCGACGCCAGGACCTCGCGCCGGCCCCAGAGGACGCCGATGCCGTTCGGCGCGAACATCTTGTGGCCGGTGAAGGCATAGAAGTCGACGCCCAGGGCCGCGACGTCCACAGGTCCGTGCGGCGCGCGCTGGCTGCCGTCGAGCAGCACGTGCGCGCCGACCGCGCGCGCGGCCGCGACGAGGCGCGCGACGTCGCTCACCGCGCCGGTGACGTTGGACACGTGGGTGACGGCGATCAGCCGCGTGCGCGGCGTGACGAGGCGATCGAGCGCGTCGAGATCGAGGCGGCCCTCGGGTGTGGCGGGAATGCCCTTGATCGTCAGGCCCCGCCGCTCGGCGGCGAGTTGCCAGGGCACGATGTTCGAGTGGTGCTCGAGCTCGGAGAGCAGGATCTCGTCGCCGACGGCGAACAACGACGTCAGGCTCTGGGCCACCAGGTTGAGCGCGGCCGTGGCGCCGGACGTGAAGACGACGTCGTCGCGCTCGACGTTCAGGTAGCGCGCGACCTTGCCGCGCGCGGCCTCGTAGGCCTCGGTCGCCTCCTCGGCGAGCTTGTGGACGCCGCGATGCACGTTGGCGCGGTGATGCAGGTCGTGCGCCCGCACGGCGTCGGCGACCGCGAGCGGCGTGTGCGACGTCGCGGCGTTGTCGAGATAATGCAGCGGCGCGCCGCGGACATCGCGGTGCAGGATCGGGAACTGCGCGCGCAGCGCGGCGAGGTCGAAGCTCATGCGCGCTGCTCCCGGGCCGGGGCCAGGGCGGCGAGCGCGGCCGGCGTGTCCACGTCGAGCAGGATGCCGTCGTCCGGCATCTCGACCTCGCACACCACGTCGGCATGCGCGCCGAGCAGGCCGCGCGCGCCCTGGTCGCCGGCGAGCGCCTGCATCTCGGGCAGGAACCGCGCATCCCACAGGATCGGATTGCCGCGCTTGGCGCGGTGCGTCGGGACGCAGATCGAGCGCCCCTCGACCGGATTGAAGGCGGCGATCAGCCGATCGAGATGCGCGGCGGCGACGCGCGGCATGTCCCCGAGCAGGACCAGCACGCCGTCGATGTCGCCGGGCAGGGCCGCGACGCCGACCCGCAGCGACGCGCTGAGCCCCTCGGCGAAGGCCGGGTTCTCGACGATCGTCAGGTTCCGGCCGGCGAGGGCCTGGCGCACGCGCCCGGCGTCGTTCCCGACGACGACGGTCACCGCGATCGCCTGCGAGGCGAGTGCCGCGTCGACCGCGCGCGCGACCATCGGCTTGCCTTCGATCTCGACCAGCAGCTTGTTCGCCGGCGCCATTCGGCTCGAGCGGCCGGCGGCCAGCACGATCGCGGCGATGCGCGGCTGGCGCGGCGGCTGCGGCGCGGGCGCCGCGCTCTGGCGCGGCAGCGGCCGCGACGGGATCTCGCTGAGCAGGCCGCCGGCGCCCATGCGCATGATGTCCCGGCGGTCGATCGGGAGCCCGGCGGCGACGCGCTGCAGCACCCAGTCGAAGCCGTTGAGCTTGGGCGAGCGCGCGCAGCCCGGCAGCCCGATCACCGGGGTCGCGCCGAGCGCGCCGAAGAGCAGCAGGTTCCCCGGATCGACGGGCATGCCGAAATGCTCCACGCGCCCGCCGGCCCGCTCGATGGCGGCCGGGATGACGTCGCGGCGATCGACCACCGCCGAGGCGCCGAGGACGAGCAGCAGGTCGACGCCCGATTCGAGATGGCGCCGCAATGCGGCGGCGACGGCGTCGCCCTCATGCGCGACGACCTCGTCGCCCGCCAGCGACCCGCCGAGGGCCGCGAGGCGCGCGCGCGTCGCATCGACGGTGTTCGCCAGCACGCTGGGCTTGAAGCCGGGAAGCGTCGTCTGGACGAGCGCGGCGCGCATCGGGCGGTAGGCGGCCACCCGCAGCAGCTTGGCGTCGCCCTGCGCCAGCGCCAGCGCGCGGTCCAGGGCGGGGCGCGGCACGGCGAAGGGGATGATCTTGACGGTTGCCACCATCTGGCGTGCCGCGACCGGCGCCAGCGGCGGCAGGGTGGCGAGGGTGATCGCCTCGTCGACCAGGTTGAGCGCGTCGACGCGCGCCGGGTCGAAGGCAGCCAGACCGCTCGTCGTCGCGTAGAGATTGGCGCGGCCGGTGAAGGCCGCGGACAGCACGAGATTCTCGCCCGCGATGGCCTGCGCGATGGCCGCGGCCGCCGCGTCCTCGGGCACGTCGTCGGCCTCGAGACGCGCGGCGACGACGTCGCGCCGGCCGGTCGCGGCGATGCGCGCGATGTCCTCGGCCGAGAGGCGGCGCCCCTTCTTGAATGCGAAGCCGTCGCCCTTGAGGCCGTGCGCGAGCAGCGCGCCCTCGGCGTCGGCCAGGGGAATCGCGCCGAACCTCATTTCCGCATCTCGCCGCCGCGCCGGATCGCGGTGATCTGCGCCATGATCGACAGCGCGATCTCGGCCGGGGACAGCGCGCCGATGTCGAGGCCGACCGGGCCATGGATGCGGGCGAGCGTCGTCTCGTCGTGACCGAGCTCGGCGAGGCGCTTCAGGCGCGCGCCATGCGTCTTCCGGCTGCCGAGCGCGCCGATGTAGAAGGCCGGCGACTTCAGCGCGGTGTCGAGCGCGGGGTCGTCGAGCTTCGGATCGTGGGTCAACGTGACGACGGCCGTGCGCGTGTCGGGGCGCAGCTTCGCCATGGCGTCGTCCGGCCAGTCGCCTTCGACGGCGATGCCGTCGAACTTCTGGCTCGCCGCGAAGGAGCGGCGCGGATCTATGATCGTCACGCCGTAGCCGCTGAGCGCCGCCATGCGCGCGAGCGTCTCGGCGATGTGCACGGCGCCGACGACGATGACCCGCGGGGGCGGCGAATGGACGTGGACGAAGACCTTCCCGGCGGGGGTCTCGAACGAGGTGGACTCGTCGGCTGCCAGCGCCGCCTGCGCGGCGGCGACCATGTCGACATCGATGCAGAGGTCGCCTTCGGTGCCGGTCGCGGTCACGATCAGCTGCTGGCCGCTGCGCAGATTGGTGCACAGCGCGACGGGCGTCTTGGCGGCCCGCAGGGCCTGGAGCCGGTCGAAGATCGCGCGCTTCATGAGTCGAGCCGCTCGACGAAGACCTGCACCTTGCCGCCGCAGGCAAGGCCGACGTCCCAGGCCTGCTCGTTGGTCACGCCGAAGTCGAGCAGGCGCGGCCGGCCCGAGGCGATCGCGTCGAGCGCCTCCTTGATGACCGCGCCCTCGATGCAGCCGCCGGAGACCGAGCCCACGAAGCGGCCGGCCTCGTCGACGGCGAGCTGGCTGCCGACCGGTCGCGGGCTCGAGCCCCAGGTCGTCACGACCGTTGCCAGCGCCACGCGCTTGCCGGCGGACTGCCAGTCCGAGGCGGTCTGCAGGACGTCGATCGCTTCGCTCATCGTTCGCTCCTTCTTTGCCAGCCGAGTTTCGGGTCCCGTACCGCGCCGCCGGTCAGGCGGCCGCGCTCCGGCCTTCCCAGCGATAGGCGCGGCGCGCGGCCGGCGCGTGCTGCGACAGGGCGTCCGCGATCGCGCCGAGGCTGGCCAGATTGTGCGCCGGTCGGAAGTCGTCGACATAGGGCAGGATCGCGCGCGCGCCCGAGGATTTCGGCTCGAACCCCGCATAGCGCAGCAGCGGATTGAGCCAGATCAGGCGCCGGCACGATTTCGACAGGCGCTCGATCTCGGGCTTGAGCCCGACGGCGGCGTCGCGGTCCAGGCCGTCGGTGATCAGCAGCACCGTCGCGTTCTGCCCGAGCGTGCGCCGCGCCCAGCGCAGGTTGAACTCCGCGAGGCAGTGCCCGATCCGCGTTCCGCCGGCCCAGTCCTGCACCGCATCGGCGACCTTCGCCGTCGCCTTGTCGGGATCCTTCTGGCGCAGCTGGCGCGTGATGTTGGTCAGGCGGGTGCCGAACAGGAAGGTGTGCACGCGCGCGCGATCGTTGGTCAGCGCATGGAGGAAATGCAGGAACATCCGCGTGTAGCGCTCCATCGACCCGGAAATGTCGCAGAGCACGACGAGCGGCGGCAGCTTCGTGCGCGGGTGCCGGCGGGCGAAATCCGCGCTCTCGCCGCCATGGCGCGCCCAGTCGCGCAGCGTCGCGCGGAAGTCGATGCGGGTGCCTCGATGCGAGGGCTTGAAGCGCCGCGTGCGGATCTCGCTGAACGGCATCTTGAGCCTGGTCAGCGCCAGCCGCGCCTGCGCGAGCTCGGCATTGGACATCTGCTCGAAGTCCTTCTGCTGCAGGATCTCGCGGCTCGACCAGGTCATCACCGCATCGATCTGCTGCTCCGGCTCCTCGGCCTCCGGCGGTCGCGCGGGATCGCGGTCGTAGTTGCGCCCGGCCTGGAAGGCCTCGGCCAGCCGGCGCGAGAGCTTCTCGCGCTCCTTCTGCTCGTCGCCGTCGCCCGCCCCGCGCGCCTGCGGCAGGAGGAAGGAGAGCATGCGCTCGAGCAGCTGCGGGTCGCGCCAGAACATCCGGAAGGCCTGATCGAAGACCTCGCGCTGGTCGCGGCGGTTCACGAACACGGCGTGCAGCGTCCAGTAGAAGTCGTCGCGCGTGGCGAGGCCGATCGCTTCGACCGCCCGTACCGCCTCGATCGCGCGGCCCGGGCCGATCGGGAGTCCGGCGCCCCGCAGGATGCGCGCGAAATGCACGATGTTCGCGACCAGCGTGCCGTCCTCGCCGGGGCCGACCGGATCGATGGATCGCGACGCGGTCATGCGCCGGCGGTGGCGAGCTCCGCGCGGACCTGGGCGAGCATCTGGGACGCGGTCGCGCCGCGGATCTTGGCGATGTCGTCCTGGTACTTGAGCACGGCGCCCAGCGTGTCGTTGATCGTGTCGGGATCGAGCTCGATCTTGTCCAGCGCGACGAGCGCCTTGGCCCAGTCGATCGTCTCGGCGACGCCGGGGAGCTTGAACAGCTCCTCGCCGCGCAGCTTCTGCACGAAGCCGACGATCTCACGGCTGAGTCGCGCGGGCGCCTCGGCCGCCTTGACCTTGAGGATCTCGAGCTCGCGCGCCATGTCGGGGTAGTCCACCCAGTAGTAGAAGCAGCGGCGCTTCAGCGCGTCGTGGATCTCGCGGGTGCGGTTCGAGGTGATGATCGTGACCGGCGGCGCGGGGGCCTTGATGGTGCCGAACTCGGGGATCGTCACCTGCCAGTCGGACAGCGTCTCCAGGAGGAAGGCCTCGAACGGCTCGTCGGCGCGGTCGAGCTCGTCGATCAGCAGCACCGGCGGCCCGGCGGTGTCGGGCGACAGCGCCTGGAGCAGCGGGCGGCGGATGAGGAAGCGGTCGGAGAAGATCTCCTCTTCGATCGACGTGCGGCTTTCGGCGGTCGCCTCGGCCATGCGGATCTCGATCATCTGGCGCGCGTAATTCCACTCGTAGACCGCCGCGGCGATGTCGAGGCCCTCGTAGCACTGCAGGCGGATCAGGCGCCGGCCGAGCGTCTGGGCCAGCACCTTGGCGATCTCCGTCTTGCCGACGCCGGCCTCGCCCTCGAGAAAGAGCGGACGATCGAGCTTGAGTGCGAGGGTGACGGCCGTAGCGAGGCTGCGATCGGTGACATAGCCCCCCGCGCCGAGGAGCTTCACGGTTTCGTCAACGGTGCGAGGCGTGGAGGGAGGCATAGGATGATCCGGGATCGTTCGATGGGCGTATCGGGCTGGCCGACAACATAGTGCAGGGATCCAACGTGACGATATGGTCGTTTGGCCGCGCCGGCCTGCGGTCGGGGCGCGGAGTCGGCCGTCGCGCGAGCCTTGTGGCGATGCTGGGCGCCGGATGGGTGGCCGGCTGCAACGGGCTGCGCACGATCGACTCCCTGACGCCGGCGGGCCACTACCTGCTGGAGCGCGACGTGGCGTACGGGCCCGCGCCGCGCCAGCGGCTCGACGTCTACCACCCGCGCGGCGAGGCGCCGGCGGGAGCGCGGCCGATCGTCGTGTTCTTCTATGGCGGCAGCTGGCGTCGCGGCGAGAAGGAGAGCTACCGCTTCGTCGGCGAGTATCTCAGCCGGCTCGGCTTCGTCGCCGTGGTCGCCGACTACCGCCTTTATCCCGCCGTGACCTTTCCCGCCTTCGTGGAAGACGGCGCCACAGCCGTCGCCTGGGCGATCCGCGAGGCGGGGCGGCTCGGCGGCGATCCGCGCCGCGTCTTTCCCATGGGCCACTCGGCAGGCGCACACATCGCCGTCCTGCTGGCGCTGGAGCCCCGCTACCTCGCGGCGCAAGGGCTCGCGCCGGAGCGCCTGGCCGGCGTCATCGGCATCTCCGGCCCCTATGACACCGACCTGTCGAGCGTGCGCTGGCTTCGCGCCGTCTTCGCGGGCGAGGGCATCGGGGAGGAGGCCAGGGTGCTGTCCAAGGCGCGGGCCGGCGCCCCGCCGATGCTGCTCGCGAATGGCGGTCGCGACCCGCTCGTGAATGCGCGCCATGCGGTCGAGCTGGCGACACGTCTCCGCGCGCTCGGCAATCGCGTCGACCTGCGCATCTACGAGGAGGCCGGCCATGGCGACATCCTGCTCGGCCTGTCGACCACACTGGCGGGCAATCTGACCCTCGGCGGCGATGTGCTGGCCTTCGTCGCACCGGAGTGGAGCGTGGCCGGCTGACCGGTACCGTCGCCGGGCACGCGGATATGGACCGGTCCCGAAAAGCGGATCGGCGTCCGGATCGCTCCGGACGCCGATCTTGTGCTCGATCCCGGACGGTTCCCCGCCCGAGACACGTCGTCGTGGCGGTCAGCCCGCGGCGGCGACCGCGCGCTTGGCCATCACGGCGATGAGATGGGCGCGGTACTCGGCCGAGCCGTGGATGTCGCCGTT
Source organism: Alphaproteobacteria bacterium (assembly GCA_016793165.1). Lineage (GTDB taxonomy): Bacteria > Pseudomonadota > Alphaproteobacteria > CACIAM-22H2 > CACIAM-22H2 > CAIOSQ01. The sequence continues at coordinate 336,996 of JAEULA010000065.1, forward strand.
GCAGCTGGTCGCCGACACCGCGATGCCATCGAGGGCCGACGGGCTCCAGTTCTTGGACAGCGCCGCTTCCATCGACTTCATGCGGATGACGCCGTTGCCGGCACCGGTGACGGCCACGCGCGCGCCGCTCGCCGTCTTCGCCACGAACACGCCGATCATGGCGTAGCGCGAGGCGGGCGAGGGGAACTTCATGTACGCGGCCTTCTGGGGAACCGGGAAGGCGATCTTGGTGATCAGCTCGCCCGGCTTCAGCGCCGTCTCGAAGACGCTGATGAAGAAGTCGTCCGCCGCGATCTGGCGCTGATCCGTGTGGACCGTCGCGCCCAGGCCGAGCACGCCGGCCGGGTAGTCCGCCGCCGGGTCGTTGTTCGCGACCGAGCCGCCGATCGTGCCGCGATTGCGGACCTGCGGATCGCCGATCGCCTCGGCGAGCGCCGCGAGCGCCGGGATCGCCTTCTTCACGTCCGCGGAGCCGGCGACGGTCGCATGCGTCGTCGTCGCGCCGATCGTCACGACGCCGGCGCCCACGCTGATGCCGCGCAGGTCGGCCGCGCCGCCAAGATCGACGACGTCGGACGGCTTGGCCAGGCGCTGCTTGAGGGTCGGGATCAGGGTCTGACCGCCGGCCATGAACTTGCCCTCGGCCTTGCCCTTGATCTTGGCGGCCGCATCGGCCGCCGAAGACGCCTTGTGATAAGCGAAATCGTACATCGTTCCTTACTCCCCTCTCACTCGGCCGCCGCGCGACGGGCGCCGTTGATGATCGACCAGACCTTTTGCGGCGAGGCCGGCATGTCCATGTGCGTGACGCCGTAGTCCTTCAAGGCGTCGACGACCGCGTTGATGACGGCGGGCGGCGAGCCGATCGCGCCGACCTCGCCGCAGCCCTTCACGCCAAGCGGATTGTGCGTGCACAGCGTGGCGTGGGTGGCGACGCCGATCGACGGCAGGTCGTCGGCGCGCGGCATCGCGTAGTCCATATAGGACCCCGTGATGAGCTGGCCGCTGCTGTCGTAGACGCAGTTCTCGAGCAGCGCCTGGCCGATGCCCTGGGCGACGCCGCCCTGGACCTGGCCCTCGACGATCATCGGATTGATGACGCGGCCGATATCGTCCACGGCCGTGAACTTCATGATCCGGGTGACGCCGGTGTCGGGGTCGAGCTCGACCTCGCAGATGTGGCAGCCGCCGGGGAAGGTGAAGTTCTTCGGGTCGTAGAAGGCGTTCTCCTCGAGCCCCGGCTCGAGCTCCTCGAGCGGGTAGTTGTGCGGCACGTAGGCCGTCAGCGCGATCTCGCCGAAGGTCTTGCTCTTGTCCGTGCCGACGACGGTGAACTTGCCGTCCTTGAACTCGATGTCGTTCACGGAGGCCTCGAGCAGATGGGCGGCGATCTTCTTCGCCTTGTTCACCACCTTGTCGAGCGCCTTGACGATCGCCGTGCCGCCGACGGCGAGCGACCGCGAGCCGTAGGTGCCCATGCCGAACGGGATCTTGTTGGTGTCGCCATGGACGACGTCGATCTGGTCGATGCCGATCCCGAGATGGTCCGCGACGACCTGCGCGAAGGTCGTCTCGTGTCCCTGGCCGTGGCTGTGGGAGCCGGTGAGGATCGTGACCGAGCCGGTCGGGTGCACGCGCACCGTCGCGGCCTCGTAGAGGCCGGCGCGGGCGCCCAGCGCCCCGGCGATGTTCGACGGCGCGATGCCGCAGGCCTCGAGGTAGGTCGACACGCCGATGCCGCGAAGCTTGCCGCGCTTCCTGGCCTCCGCGCGCCGCGCCTCGAAGCCGGCCCAGTCGGCCGACGTCATCGCCTGGTCGAGCGTCGAGAAGTAGTCGCCGCTGTCGTACTGCAGCGCCACCGGCGTCTGGTACGGGAAGGCGTTGGTCGGGATGAAGTTCCGGCGGCGGATCTCGACCCGATCCATGCCCATCTCCTTCGCCGCGATGTCGACGAGGCGCTCGAGCAGGAAGGTCGCCTCCGGCCGGCCGGCGCCGCGATAGGCGTCGACCGGGACGGTGTTCGTGAACACCGCCTTCACCTCGGCGTAGATCGCCGGCGTCGTGTACACGCCCGCGAGCAGCGTCGCGTAGAGATAGGTCGGGATGCACGAGGCGAAGGTGGACAGGTAGGCGCCCATGTTCGCGATCGTCGCCACGCGCAGCGCGAGGAACTTGCCGTCCTTGTCGAGCGCGAGCTCGGCATGGCTGTGGTGGTCACGGCCATGCGCGTCCGACATGAAGCTCTCGGAGCGGTCGGCCGTCCAGCGCACGGGGCGCTTCACCTTGCCCGCGGCCCAGGTGACGATCGCCTCCTCGGCGTAGTGGTAGATCTTCGACCCGAAGCCGCCGCCGACGTCCGGCGCATAGACGCGCAGCTTCGACTCCGGGATGTGGAGCACGAAGGCGCCCATGAGCAGGCGGATCACGTGCGGGTTCTGGCTGGTCGTGTAGAGCGTGTAGTCGCCGCTCGCCGGATCGAAGTCGCCGGTTGCCGCACGGGGCTCCATCGCGTTCGGGATCAGGCGGTTGTTGAACAGGTCGATCTTCGCGACCTTGTGCGCCTTCTTGAACGCGGCGTCGACCGCGTCCTTGTCGCCGAGGTGCCAGTCGTAGCAGAGGTTGCCCGGGGCGGCATCGCCGTGGACCTGCGGCGCGCCGGCCTTGAGCGCCGCGACCGAGTCGACGACGGCGGGGAGCGTGCCGAAGTCGACCTGGATCAGCTCGGCCGCGTCCTTGGCCTGCGCCTTCGTCTCCGCGATCACCACCGCGATCTGGTCGCCCACGTAGCGCACGCGATCCACCGCGAGCGGCGGATGCGGGGGCTCCTTCATCGGCGAACCGTCCTTGTTCTTGACGAGCCAGCCGCAGGGCAGGCCGCCGACATTGTCGGCCGCCATGTCCGCGCCGGTGAACACCGCGACGACGCCCGGCGCCGCCTTGGCCTTCGACACGTCGATCCGCTTGATCGTCGCGTGCGGCTCGCTCGAGCGCAGGATGTAGGCGTGAGTCTGGCCCGGACGACTGATGTCGTCCGTGTAGGTCCCGCGCCCCGTGAGGAAACGCTGGTCTTCCTTGCGCCTTACGGCGACGCCGATGCCGTCAGCACCCATGGTCGTGTCCCTCCCTGATCGCGGTTACTTGCCCGACCGCATCGCGGCGGAGCCCGCTTGAATCGATTTCACGATGTTGTGGTAGCCCGTGCAGCGGCAGATGTTGCCCTCGAGCCACTCGCGAATCTCGTGCTCGCTGGCGTTGGGATTGGTCTTGGCGAGATCGACGCCGCTCATGACCATGCCCGGCGTGCAGAAGCCGCACTGCAGGCCGTGATTGTCGCGGAAGGCTTCCTGCATCGGATGCAGCTTGCCGTCGGCCGCGGCGAGCCCCTCGATCGTGGTCACGTTCGCGCCGTTGACCTGCAGGGCGAGCAGGGTGCAGGCCTTCGCCGACTTGCCGTCGACATGCACGACGCAGGCGCCGCACTGGCTGGTGTCGCAGCCGACATGCGTCCCGGTCAGGCCGAGCTTCTCGCGCAGGAGCTGCACCAGCAGCGTGCGTCCTTCCACCTCGGCGGTCACCGGGCGGCCGTTCACGGTCAACGAAACTTGAGGCATTTTACGTTTCTCCCCTCTCAACTCACAGCGCGACGGCGAGCGCCGATGGGCGTCCCGCGTCCGCAAACCGACAGTGATGTTCCGCCGCACAAACCCCGGGCGTCAAGCTCGAGAGCCGGCGCGGGCGCCCGCGTCGCGACCCGATCGCATCACTTCGTCATCCAGTAGGCGATCGCCAGGATCGCGACCAGCGCCGGTACCCAGATGGCCGGCGACAGCCGGGCGCCGGCGGGCGCGGTGGGTGCCGCGGGCGCGGGCGTCGCGGCGCTCGTCGCGGCGTCGGCCGGCTCCGGCGTCGCGGCGGGCGCTGCAGCCGCGACCGCCGGGAACTCGTCGGCGAAGCGCGTGAAGAACTCGTCGGCCAGCTTGCGCGCGGTCGCCTCGACGAGGCGCGAGCCGATCTGCGCGAGCTTGCCGCCGACCGCCGCATCCGCGGCATAGGTGAGGCGGGTGCCGGCGGGGTCGTCGGTCAGCTTCACGACCGCGCTGCCCTTGCCGAAGCCGGCGACACCACCCTGGCCTTCGCCGGAGATCTTGTAGCCGTTGGGGGCGTCGATCTCGCTCAGCGTCACGCGGCCCGTGAACGTCGCCTTCACCGGGCCGACGGAGAGCCCGACCTTGGCGGTGAGCTCGGTGTCGGACAGCTTGGCGATCTCCTGGCAGCCGGGGATGCAGCGCTTGAGCACCTCGGGGTCGTTGAGCGCCGCCCAGACGCGATCGCGCGAGGCGGGCAGGAGGCGTTCGCCTGTGAGTTCCATGCTTGCAAACTCCGGTTCGGACGGCGGGGCAAGCTACGCGCTCGGCCCTGGTCGCTCAAGCGCGGCCCCTTCCTAGACAGTGTCGTCGAGCGGTTGTTAGGTTGCCGGCGTTTTCACGGAGGGTTCGATGCGTAGTCTCATGGGATTGATCGGCGCGGCAGCGCTGCTCGCGGCGAGCACGGCCGCGACCCCGGCCCGCGCCCAAAGCGGGGAGATCACGCTCGTCGCCTATGCGGGCATCTTCCAGGACAACTACATGGCCGCGGTCGTGCAGCCGTTCATGGCGAAGTTCCCGAACGTGAAGGTGAACTACTTCGCCGCCGGCACCTCGGCGCAGTCGCTGGGCATGCTGCGCGCGCAGAAGGCCGACCCTCAGACCGACGTCGTGCTGTTCGACGTGACGACCGCGATGATCGGCAACACCGAGGGCCTGCTGGATCGGCTCGCCGATTCCGAGGCGCCGAACCTCGCGGAGCTCTTCGCATCGGCGCGCCAGCACGGTCCCGGCTTCGGGCCGGCCGTCACCTTCGACCATCTCGTCATGATCTACGATGCCGAGAAGGTGCAGCCGGCGCCGACGAAGTTCGCGGCGCTGTGGGATCCGAAATGGAAGGGGATGATCGCGATCGACGCGCCGCCGAACATCCTCGGCCTCGGGCTCACGGCGATGGCGACCAAGATGGCGGGCGGCGACCACACCAAGTCGATCGACCCGGGCATCGCCAAGCTCAAGGAGCTGGCGCCGTCGGTCGCCGCCTTCGAGACCAATCCCGATCCCTACACCCTCGTCCTCAACGGCACGATGCGCTTCGCCAACGGCTGGAACGCGCGCGCGCAGTTCTACCGCGACCAGTCCAAGGGCAAGCTGGGCGTGATGCTCCCGGAAGAGGGCAGCATCTTCCAGATCAACACAATCAACGTGACCAAGGGCGCGAAGAATCGCGCCGCGGCCGTCGCCTTCCTGAACTACGCGATCGGCCAGGAGGCGCAGAAGGCGTTCACCGAGAAGATGTTCTATGCGCCGACGAACCAGAAGGCGCAGATCGCCCCGGACGCGCTGGCGCGCACCGCGGCGAGCCCGGAGATGATGGCGCGCATGATCCCGATCGACTGGGCGGAGATCGTCAAGGTCCGCGACCAGTGGAACAGCCGCTGGCGCCGGGAAGTCATCACCGCGAAGTGAGCGTGCGGCGTCGCAGGGCCGTCACCACGACATCAGCAATGGCGGCGCCGCGGGCACGACGAGATGAGTCACGTTCGACTTGAGGGGCTGAGCAAGCGCTTCGGCACCAACCCGCCTGCCGTGGACGCGATGTCGCTCGAGGTGCCGAAGGGCGAGTTCCTCGCCCTGCTCGGGCCCTCGGGCTGCGGCAAGACCACGTGCCTGCGCATGCTCGCCGGGCTGATCGAGCCGACCGGCGGCCGCATCGTCGTCAACGGCGCCGACGTCACGACGCTGCCGCCCTACCGCCGCAACATGGGCTTCGTGTTCCAGAACTACGCGCTGTTCCCGCACATGGACGTTGCGGCGAACGTCGCGTTCGGGCTCGAGATGCGCCGGGTGTCGCGCTCGGAGCGCGCATCGCGCGTCGCCGAGGCCCTGCGGCTCGTGCGCCTCGCCGGGTATGAGCAGCGGCGGCCGCGCGAGCTGTCCGGCGGCCAGCAGCAGCGCGTCGCGCTGGCGCGCGCTCTGGTGGTGCAGCCCGACGTGCTGCTGCTCGACGAATCGCTTTCCAATCTCGATGCCAAGCTCCGCGAGGAGATGCGCCGCGAGATCCGCGATATCCAGCGCAAGCTCGACATCACCACCATCTTCGTCACCCACGACCAGGTCGAGGCGCTGTCGATGTGCGACCGCGTCGCGGTCATGGAGCGCGGCCGCGTCGCCCAGGTCGGCAGCCCCGAGGACCTCTACGAGCGGCCGGCCAGCCGCTTCGTCGCCGGGTTCGTCGGCCGCGCGAACTGGCTTGCGGGGACCGCGGCCGATGCGGCGGTCGATCTGGGCGGCACGCGAGTCGCCGCCGCCCACGACCTGGCCGCGGGCGCGGCGGTCGAGGTGATGGTGCGGCCGCACCGCATGCGCGTCGCGCGCGCGCCGGAGCCGGGGTTCGCCGGCCTCGCCGGGCGCGTCGGCGCGCTGGTCTATGTCGGCGACGTCGCGCAGGTCGAGGTCGAGACCGCGGCGGGCCGCGTGAGCGTCGAGTGCGCCACCGACGGCCGGGACTGGCGCCGCTTCGCCGAGGGCGAGCCGGTCGTCGTCCAATGGCGCCCGGAGGACGGGCGGGTCTTCGCGGCAGGCGCGGCATGATCGGCCTGCGCGTCGCGCTGCTGCTCGGCGCGCCGGCGGCGCTGGCGCTGGGCTTCGTCTTCGTGATGCCGATGCTCCGGCTCGGCCGGATGTCGTTCAACCGCACGCTGCCCGGCGGCGCGATGCAGGACGACTTCACCCTCGACACCCATCGCGGGCTGTGGGCCGATCCGTATTATCTCGAGCTCGCCTGGAACTCGATCGAGCTCTCGGTCGTCGCATGCAGCTGCGCGGTGGCACTGTCCTATCCCGTCGCGCTGTTCCTGTTCCGCACCACTTCGCGCTGGCGGCCGCTGCTGATGGTGCTCGCCGTCGCGCCGCTGCTGGTCAACGGCGTCGTGCGCGTGTTCGGCTGGCTCGCGGTGCTCGGCGACCGCGGCCTGGTGAACGCCGCCCTCAAGTGGATCGGCCTGATCGACCAGCCGGTCCGGCTGATCTACAACTGGACCGGAGTCGCGATCGGCCTCACCGAGAGCCTGATGCCCTACACGATCCTGGCCCTGCTGGCCGGGCTCGGCCGGGTCGACCGCACGCTCGAGGAGGCGGCGGCCACGCTCGGGGCGCGGCCTTGGCGCAGCTTCCTGCGCGTCACGCTGCCTCTGAGCCTGCCCGCGATCGTGCTCAGCTGGCTGCTGGCCTTCGTGCTGGCGATCAGCGCCTTCGTGACACCGAAGCTGCTGGGCGGCGCGCGCGTGATGACGCTGGCGACCGAGATCTACGAGCAGGCGCTGGTGTCGCTCGACTGGCCGCTCGCCGCGTCGCTCGCCCTGCACATGTTGGTGCTGCTCGGTCTGCTGCTCGCCGCCTACGGGGCACTGACGCGGAGGCTGGTGCAGTGAGCGCCGGCGGCCCGTTCTTCCGCGGCGTGGTGGCGGTGGTCTACGCGTTCCTGCTGTCGCCGCTGGTCTTCGTGACGCTGATCTCGTTCAGCAGCGACCGCTTCATCGTATTCCCGCCCAGCGGCTGGTCGCTGCAATGGTACGCGGCGCTGATGGAGCACAGCGGCCTGCAGGAGGCGTTCCGCGTCAGCGTGATGACGTCGAGCATCGTCACCGCGGCAGCCCTGGTGCTGGGCATCCCGGCGGCCTATGCGATCGCGCGCGGCGAGTTCCGCGGCCGCGAGGCGATGTTCAGCTATTTCACCTCGCCGCTCGTGCTGCCCACCGTCGTCATCGGGCTCGGCACGCTGCTGCTGTTCACGGGCTTCCGCCTGGTGGCGACGTATCAGGGTCTCATGCTCGGGCAGCTGATCGTGACGCTGCCCTTCGTGGTGCGGATCCTGGTGACCGCGCTGTCGACGCTGCCGCCCGACGTCGAGGACGCGGCGGCGACGCTCGGGGCGTCGCCGTGGCTGGTCTTCCGCCGCGTGACCCTCCCGCTCGCGCTGCCCGGCCTGCTCGCCGCCGCCACGCTGTCGTTCCTGATCTCGTTCGACGAGGTCGTGATCTCGCTTTTCCTCAGCGGCCCGCGATTGTCCACGCTGCCCGTCGAGGTCTTCCACTATGTCGAGCGCCGCGCCGATCCGCTGGTCGCCGCGCTCTCCGTTGTCCTGATCGTCGTGACCGCCGCCGCGGTGCTGCTCGTCGAGCGGCTCGTCGGCGTCGTGCGCGCGGTCGGCCGTTGACGTCTTTTCAGGAGGAACCCATGCCCGAGTACAGGATCCACGACATGCCCGCGCCGCTGCCCGGCGCGATCGTCGACAAGCTGATGCAGGTCGAGACCGCGACGGTCGGCCATTTCCGCCACTGGGGCTTCATGGATCGCCGGATCCAGGGGCTGCTGCCCGGCGTCCGGGTCGTGGGCTGCGCCGTGACCATCCAGGTGCCGGCGCAGGACTCGACCATGGTGCATCACGCGATGGGCCAGCTGCGGCCCGGCGACTTCGTGATCGTGGACCGGCTCGGCGACGACAAGCATGCCTGCTGGGGCGGCGGCGTCACGAAGGCGGCGCGGGCGGCTCGGGCGGTCGGCGGCGTGGTCGACGGGCCGTGCACCGACCTCGCGGAGATCCGCGAGAGCAATTTCCCGATGTGGTGCCGGGGCATCTCGCCGATCACCACGCGCGTCTACAACCTCGCCGGAACCCTGAACGCCATCGTCTCGTGCGGCGGCGTGGCCGTGCGCCCCGGCGACGCGATCCTGGCCGACGACTCCGGCGTCCTGGTGCTGCCGCGCGACGAGGCCGAGGCGATCGCCGACCAGGCGATCGCGATGCAGGAGCGCGGCCGCAAGAACGAGGGCCGGGTCGCCGCGGGCGAAAAGCTCGGCGAGATCTCCGGCGCCTCGAAGCTGATCCTGGACGCGCTGGCCAAGCGTTAGGCCGCATCGCCCGGAGCCGCGTCAACGCTTGCCCGCGGCGGCGGAGTTCCCTAGGTGTGTCGGCATGGCGGCGGCGCGGGAGCCGCTGCCTCCGTCGTCATCGTTCCCGGGAGGACATCGCAAATGATCACTCGCCGTCAGGCCCTCGGGGCCGCCGCGGCCGCCGGCGCGATCGCGCCCTTCGGCGGCGCCATCGCCCAGGAAAAGCGCAACGTCTCGATCGTCACCGGCGGTACGGGCGGCGTCTACTACCCGCTGGGCGGCGGCCTTGCGAACATGCTGACCAAGTACCTGCCGGGCTGGCAGGCGACCGCCGAGGTCACCGGCGGGTCCGTGGACAACCTCAAGCTCATCGGCGCCAAGCGGGCCGACATCGCCTTCACCATGGCCGATGTCAGCCTCGATGCCGAGAAGGGCCAGGACAAGTTCAAGGGCGGCGTGGTGCCGAACCGCGCGCTCGCGGTGCTCTACCCCAACCGCATGCACGTCGTGACGGTCGAGGGGATGGGGATCAACTCGATGAAGGACCTGAAGGGCAAGCGCGTGTCCACGGGCTCGCCCGGCAGCGCCACCGAGGTCATGGCCTTCCGCCTGATGGAGGCTGCCGGCATCGACAAGGACAAGGACGTCAAGCGCGAGCGGCTGGGAGTCGCCGAGTCCACCAATGCCATCAAGGACCGCAAGATCGACGCGTATTTCTGGGTCGGCGGCCTGCCGACCGCGGCGGTGACGGATCTTGCCGCCACGCCGGGCACGAAGATCAAGATGATCGACCACGCCGAGTTCGTGGACGGCATGAACGCCAAGTACGGCAATCTCTATTCGAAGGGCATGATCCCGGCCGGCACCTATCCCGGCCAGGACAAGGACAATCCGATCGTCGACGTCTGGAACATCCTCGTCGTGCACGATTCCATGCCGGTCGACGTCGCGTACCAGATCACCAAGGTGATCTTCGACAACACGGCGGAGTGGGCGACGGTGCACGCCGAGGCCAAGAGCCTCAGCCTCGCCAACCAGAAGCAGGCGAACTCGCCCGTGCCGTTCCATCCCGGCGCGCTGAAGCTCTACGCCGAGCGCGGCATCAAGGTCGGCAGCTGAGCCGGCGCGGTACAGCGGATCGCGGACGCGGCGCGCCTGTCCGGGCGCGCCGCATCCACATTGACTCCCGGGTCGTACAGCAGCAGCCGGCAGGTCGGAGATGACGCAGGCCAGCCAGGACGACGCGCTCGACGCCGACAAGCGCCGGCGCGTCGACGAGCTCGTCGAGCAGGAGGAGGGGGCGACCAACCGCCTGTCGGGCTGGAAGGGTGCCCTGGTCACCGCGCTGGCGATCGGCGCCACGCTGTTCCACCTCTATGCCGCCTACGACATCGTCCCGACGCAGATGCTGCGGCCGATCCATGTCGGCCTGGTGCTGCTGCTGATCTTCCTGTCGTTCCCGCTGGCGCCGCGCTGGCGCGACCGTATCCGCTGGTGGGACGTGCTGGCGGCGCTCGCGTCGGTCGCGGTGGTGGCCTACATCGTCGAGGGCGGCGAGGACTTCGGCGACCGTTCCAGCCTGCCCGATCGGCTCGACGTCTGGGTCGGCATCGCCTTCGTGGTGCTGGTGCTCGACGCGACGCGTCGGACGACCGGCCTGATCATGCCGGTCGTCGCGCTGATCTTCGTCGCCTATGCGCTGATCGGGCCGCTGCTGCCGCCGCCCTGGACGCACAAGGGATACGACGTCGACCGGCTCGTCGGGCACCTCTACATGACGCTCGAGGGGATCTTCGGCTCGGCGATCGACGTGTCGTCGAGCCTGATCATCCTGTTCACGATCTTCGGCGCGGTGCTGCAGAGCTCCGGCGCCGGGAAGTTCTTCATCGACTTCTCGTTCACCGCGATGGGCGGCAAGCCCAACAGCGCCGGCCGCGCGATCGTGCTGTCCTCATTCCTGCTCGGCGGCCCGTCGGGGTCGGGCGTCGCGACGACGGTGACGATCGGGTCCGTCGCCTATCCGCTGCTGAGCAAGGCCGGCTACGACCGGAACGCGGCCGGCGGGCTGCTCGCCGCGGGCGGCCTCGGCGCGATCATCTCGCCGCCGGTGCTCGGGGCCGCGGCGTTCCTGATCGCCGAATTCCTCAAGATCTCCTATCTGGACGTGATCCGGATGGCGATGGTGCCGACCGTCCTCTACTATTTCACCCTGCTGGTGATGGCCGAGATGGACGCGGGGCGCTTCGCGATCGCCTCGACCGACATGTCGGCGAGCCGGACGTTGTGGCAGCTCACGCGCGGCCAGGGCTTCCACTTCACCTCGCTGGTCTCCGTCGTCGTGCTGATGGTGCTGGGCTATTCGCCCACGCTGTCGGTGTTCTACGCGATCCTGATGGCGATCGCGGTGAGCTACCTGTCGCGCGAGACGGCGCTGACCCCGCGCCGGCTCGCCGAAGCGCTCGCCAACGGCACCATCGGCGTGCTCGGCACGGCGGCGACATGCGCCTCTGCGGGGATCATCGTCGGGGTCGTCACGCTGACCGGCCTCGGCTTCAAGTTCAGCCGCATCGTGATCGAGTACGCCGGCGGCAGCCTCGTGCTGACGGCCGTCTATACGGCGTTGATCGTCTGGATCGTCGGCCTGTCGGTGCCCGTGACGGCCAGCTACATCATCTGCGCGGTCATCGCGGCGCCGGCCCTGATCCAGCTCGGCGTGCCGGACTACGCCGCGCACATGTTCATCTTCTACTACGCCGTGCTCTCCGAGGTGTCGCCGCCGACCGCGCTGTCGCCCTTTGCCGCCGCGGCCATCACCGGCGGCAGCCCGTATCTCACGACGCTGCAGTCCTGGAAGTACACGATGCCGGCCTTCCTCGTGCCCTTCGTGTTCGTCCTCGATCCCGCCGGGGTCGGGCTGCTGCTGAGCGTGCCCAAGAACGGCACGTGGCTCGACGTCGCCTGGGTGACGTTCACGACGGCGGTCGGGATCGTCGGCTTCGCGGCGGCGGCGCAGGGCTGGTTCCTGGGTCGCGCCGGCATCGCGATCCGATGCCTCGGCGTCGTCGTCGGTGTCGCGCTGCTGTTTCCGAGCATCATCGACGCGCTGTCGTCGCGGATCTCCGCCGAGCACATCGCCTGGGTGAAGGCCGTCGGCCTCGTGCTCGCCGCGGTGATGGTCGGCGTGCAGCGGCTGTCGCGCGCGCGGCGTTGACAGCGGGCGGACCGGCGGCCAGTCTTCGAAAAGCGAGATCTGATCCCGGATAGTGAGACGTGCGATGAAGCTCCAAGGAATTGTGCCGCCGATGACCACGCCCTTCGACGCGAAGGGCGAGCTCGAGCTCAAGCATGTCCAGGCCCAGGTGGACTGGCTGATCGCGCAGGGCGCGCACGGCCTCGCGACCGGCGGCAGCACGGGCGAGGGGCATGCGCTCGATGCCGAGGAGCTGCGCGACCTGATCGACGCGACGATCTCCGCGGTGAAGGGCCGGATCCCGGTCGTCGCGGGCATCATCAGCGACAGCACGCGCGATGCGATCCGGCGCGGCAAGATGGTCGCCAAGAGCGGCGTCGTCGCCCTCCAGGTCACGCCGGTGCACTACCTGTTCCGGCCGTCGGACGACGCGATGCTCCAGCACTTCAAGGCGCTGACCGAGGAGACCGGCATGCCGGTCCTCATCTACAACGTCGTGCCCTGGGCCTATCTCTCGCCGCAGCTGCTGACCCGGATCATGAACGAGGTGCCGGGCGTCATCGGCGTCAAGCAGAGCGCCGGCGACATGAAGCTCTTCGCCGACCTGATGATCACGGCGAATCCGCGCAACCTGATCTTCAGCGCGGTCGATGCCCTGCTCTACAGCTCGTTCACCCTCGGCGCGCACGGTGCGATCGCGGCGATCCTGACCGCGGCGCCGCGCGCCTGCGTCGAGCTGTGGAACGCGACGGCCGCGGGCGACCACAAGCGCGCGCGCGCGATCCACGAGAAGCTGCTGCCGCTGTGGAACGCGATGATCGCCGACAACCTGCCGGCCAACACGAAGTACGCGCAGTGGCGCCAAGGCATCCACGCCGGCTATCCGCGCGCGCCGATGCCCGCGCCCAGCGCGGCCCAGCGCGCCGCGGTGGACAAGGCGCTGGCCGGTCTCGGCGAACTCGTGCAGCTTTCGAGCTGAGGACGCGGGCGAGGGGCTGCAGGCGTCCGGGCGCCGAACCGGCGCCGGGCGAGACGACATCTATCGGGAGGACCGCATGATCAGACGCTTCGTGGCGACCGCGCTCGCGCTCGCCGTGTCGACCCAGTTCGCCGCCGCGCAGGGCAAGTTCCCCGAGCGCGACATCACCATGATCGTTCCCTGGGCGGCCGGCGGCGGCACCGACACCGTTGCCCGCACGCTGGTCAAGAACGCCAAGCAGCATATCGGCGTCGGCATCAACGTGGTCAATCGCACCGGCGGCTCCGGCGTGGTCGGCATGCAGGCCGCGGCCTCGTCCAAGGCGGACGGCTACACGCTCGGCCTGATCACCTTCCACCTCAGCAGCTATCGCCATCTCGGCGTCAGCCAGCTTTCCTATCGGGACTTCGAGCCGATCGCGCTGGTCAACCGTTCGCCGGCCGCCTTCGTGGTCAAGGCGGACTCCAAGCTCGAGACGCTCAAGGACCTGGTCGAGTACGCCAAGGCGAATCCGGGCGTGGTGACGGTCGCCAACTCGGGGGCCGGCGGCCCGCCGCATCTCGCCGCGACGATGCTCGCCAAGCATGTCGGCGTGAAGCTGACGCTGGTGCCGTTCGACGGCGCGGCGCCGGCCCGCACGGCCCTGGTCGGCGGCCATGTCACGGTGCTGGCGACCGGTGCCGACGAGGTGCTGCAGTTCCACAAGACCAGGCAGGTCAAGTTCCTGGGAATGATCAACGACCAGCGCCACAGCGCGTTCCCCGACGTGCCGACGATCGCGGAGGCCGGCTATCCGCTCGACGGCCTGATCATGGACTGGCGCGGCGTCGCCGCACCGAAGGGAACGCCGCCGGAGGTCATGGCCGCGTTGCGCGACGGCTTCCGCAAGATGGCGCAGGATCCCGACGTCGTGAAGCTGATGGACGAGCTCGCGCTGCCGCGCGCGTCGCTCGAGGGCGAGGCCTTCGGCAAGTTCCTCGCCGAGATCGAGACCTCGCTCGAGCCGGCGCTGGCCGAGGTCGGTCTGCTCAAGAAATAGCGGCGCGCCGGCTCCGACATGGAGTCCTCGTCGCGACGGGCGGACGTTGCGGCGGCGGGCGTGATGGTCGCGCTCGCCGCCGTCACCGTCTGGGAGTCGACGCGGTGGCCCGCGGCGGCAAGCTTCGCCGGCGACCCGACGCTGCTCCCCCGGGCGCTTGCCATGCTCATGGTCGTCACCGCGGTCGCGCTGCTGCGCTTCCCCTCGCGGCCGGCACCGGCGGAGGACGGCGGGGCACCGGTGATCGGTCGCACGGCCGCCGCGGTCGCGGCCACGATCGGACTTGCGACGCTGCTGCCCTATGTGGGCGTCGTCGGCGCCGGAATTCCCTATCTCCTGGCGCTGCAGCGCCTGAACGGCGCCGCCTGGCGCGCGGCGCTGGCGACCTCGGTCGCGGCGCCCGTGCTGATCTGGCTGGCATTCGCCCGCGGGCTGAACGTGCCGCTGCCGAGCGGCTCGCTCTGGGCTGCCCTGGGGCTCTGACGCGCGCCAGCCGGGACCCCGTCATCATGTTCGATCCGCATCTCCTGCTGCAGGGCTTCTGGCAGGTCGCGCAACCGGGCGTCTTCGCCTTCCTGCTGCTGGGCACCGTGCTGGGCATCGTCGTCGGCGCGATCCCGGGCCTGACCGCCACGATGGCGATCGCGCTGCTGATCCCCTTCACGTTCTCGATGAACCCGATCTCCGGCATCGTGATGCTGCTCGCCATTTATGCGAGCGGGATCTACGGCGGCGGCATCGCCTCGATCCTGATCCGCACGCCCGGCACGCCGGCGGCAGCGGCGACGGTGCTCGACGGCTATCCCATGGCGCAGCGCGGCGAGGCGGGCCGCGCGATCGGCATCGCGACGATCTCGTCGGGGATCGGCGGCGTGTTCTCGGCACTGTGCCTGACCTTCTTCGCGCCGATGCTGGCGACCGTGGCGCTGCGATTCTCGGCGCCGGAGTACTTCGCCCTCGCGGTATTCGGACTGACCGTCACGATGACCCTGGCCGGCGACGCGCCGCTCAAGGGCCTCGCGTCGGCGCTGGCGGGGCTGCTCGTCGGCATGATCGGCCTCGATCCGATCGGCGGGTTCCCGCGTTTCAACTTCGGCGTCGCGGAGCTCACCGGCGGCCTCAATTTCGTCGCGGTGATGATCGGCCTGTTCTCGCTGTCGGAGGCTTTCCGCCAGCTCGAGACGATGGGCTCGTCGGTACCGGTCCCGCCGGCGGTGCGCAACGTGCTGCCGCGGCTGCGCGAGATCCTCGGCTACTGGCGGGTCTACGTGCGCTCCTGCGTCTTCGGCCTCGTCGTCGGGATCACGCCGGGCATCGGCGCCGAGACGTCGAGCTTCCTGTCCTACTCGGAGACCAAGCGCACCGCGAAGGATCCCGGCCGGTTCGGCAAGGGCGCGCCCGAGGGCGTCGCCGCCGCGCAGTCCGCGGAGAATGCGAGCACGGGCGGCGACCTGCTGCCGATGCTCACGCTCGGGGTCCCCGGCGATGCGGCGACGGCGGTGCTGATGGGCGCGCTGACGATCCACAACCTGCAGCCCGGGCCCCTGCTGTTCCAGGAGCGGCCCGACCTGGTGCACCAGATCTTCGCCGGCATGATCTGCGCCAACGTCGCGTTCGTCGTGATCGGCCTGCTCGGCGCGCGCGTCTTCGCCTCGGTCGTGCAGGTCGATCGCCGGATCCTGGTCCCGATCGTCTGCCTCCTCAGCCTGATCGGCGCCTACGCGATCGACAACAATCCGCTCGACGTCTGGGTGACGCTGATCTTCGGCGTGATCGGCTGGCTGATGCAGCGCAACGGCTTCCCGGTGTCGCCGCTCGTGCTGGCCGTCATCCTCGGCGGCATGATGGAGTCGAACCTGCGGCGCGCCCTGGTCATGGGGCAGGGCGATCTCGCCTATTTCCTGCAGCGGCCGATCGCGCTCGCCATCCTCGCGGCGGCGCTGCTCGCAATCGTCGCGGTGTTCCGCCGGATGCGCCGCGCGCCCTGACCCCCCGGGGACCGGACGCGGCGGCGCACTTCTTGTAAGCTCCCGCCTTCCGCAACCACGCGAGTCCCGCGCCGAGCTCGACGGCGCGCCCGTCAGCCCCCGTCCATGTCGCCCCGCCATCCTCCCTCCGTTACGACCGGCCCCGCCGATCTGCGCGTCGTCCGGCGCCTGATGCCCTATCTCTGGCAGGCGCAGACGCCCGTGCTGCGGATCCGCGTCTTCGCCGCCGTGGCGCTGCTGCTGGCCGCGAAGCTGGCGACGATCTACGTGCCCTATTTCTACAAGCAGGCGGTCGACGCGCTGACTGCGCGCGACGCCGCCATCGGGGTCCCCGTCGGCCTGGTCCTCGCCTACGGCGCCACGCGGGTGCTGTCGGCGACCTTCCAGGAACTGCGCACGATGGTCTTCGACCCCGTCGCGCAGCACGGCGTCCACCAGGTCGCGCTCGCGACATTCCGGCACCTGCACCGGCTGAGCCTGCGCTTCCACCTCGATCGCCAGACCGGCGGTCTGTCCCGCGCGATCGAGCGCGGCATCAACGCGATCGAGAACCTCGTCTACTACCTGCTGTTCCAGATCCTGCCGACCCTGCTCGAGATCACGCTGGTCAGCGCCGTGCTGTGGTGGCTCTACGACTGGCGCTTCGCGGCCGTCACCTTCGTGACGATCTGCGCCTACACGGCCTGGACGCTGTCGGTGACGCAGTGGCGGCTGGTCTACCGCCGCCGCATGCTCGAGGCCGAGAGCGAGGCCAACGCCAAGGCCGTCGACAGCCTGCTGAACTACGAGACGGTGAAGTACTTCAGCAACGAGGAGCACGAGGCGCGCCGCTTCGACGTGTCGCTGGCCGCCTACGAGAAGGCGGCGGTGTGGAGCGCCAACACGCTGTCGCTGCTCAACATCGGCCAAGCGGCCGTGATCGCGGTCGGCGTGACCCTCGTGATGCTGCTCGCGGCGCAGGGCGTCGTGGCCGGGCGCATGACGCTGGGCGACTTCGTCATGGTCAACGCCTACCTGATCCAGCTCTACCTGCCGCTGAACTTCCTCGGGATGATGTATCGCGAGCTGCGCCAGGCGCTGACCGACCTCGGCCAGATGTTCCGCCTGCTCGAGGTCGAGGTCGAGGTGCGGGATCCCCCGGGCGCGCCCGAGCTCGCGGTGAGCGGCGGCGCGGTGCGCTTCGAGGGCGTCCGGTTCGGCTACGACGTGCGGCGCGAGATCCTGAAGGGCGTGGATTTCGAGGTGCCGCCCGGGCGGACGCTGGCGATCGTCGGTCCGAGCGGCGCGGGCAAGTCGACGATCGCGCGGCTGCTGTTCCGCTTCTACGACGTCACCGGCGGCGCGGTTCGGATCGACGGCCAGGACCTTCGCGCGGTGAGCCAGGCGTCGCTGCGCCGCGCGATCGGCATCGTCCCGCAGGACACCGTCCTGTTCAACGACACGATCTTCTACAACATCGCCTACGGTCGGCCGAGCGCCACGCCGGCGGAGGTCGAGGAGGCCGCGCGCCTGGCACGGATCCACGACTTCGTCGTCGCGCTGCCCGACGGCTACCAGACGCGGGTCGGCGAGCGCGGCCTCAAGCTGTCCGGGGGCGAGCGCCAGCGCGTGGCCATCGCGCGCACGATCCTCAAGCGCCCGCGCGTCCTGATCTTCGACGAGGCGACCTCGGCCCTCGACACGCGCACGGAGCGCGCCATCCAGGAATCGCTGCGGCAGATCTCGCGCGGCGTCACGACGCTGACGATCGCCCATCGCCTGTCGACCGTCGTCGACGCCGACGAGATCGTCGTGCTGCAGGACGGCGTCGTCGTCGAGCGCGGACGCCACGCCGAACTGCTCGCGCGCGCGGGCATCTACGCCCGGATGTGGGCGCAGCAGGCCGAGGCGCGCGAGGCCGAGGTCGCGGACGAAGGCGCCTACCAGGCGAGCTCGACGGCGTAGTCCTCGAGCCGCGGCGCCGTCGTCAGCAGGCCGCGGCCGCGCAGGAATTCGGCGAAGCGCGCGTAGCGGGCGCGGTCCAGCGCCGCCGGCGCCTGCGCGAAGCGGGGCAGGGTGTCGCGCCAGGCGCGGCGATTGAGCTCGGTGTCGAGATCCGGCCGCGCCTTCACGAACAGCGCCCAGGCCGCCTCGGGGTCGTCGATCATGGACAGCGTGCCGCGCTCCAGCGCATCGACGAAGCGGCGCAGCGCAGGATCGCGGAGCCGGTCGCGATGCGCCACGACCACGAGTTCGTCGTAGGCCGGCACGCCGTTCGCCTCGGGATGGAAGGCGCGGCCGGGGCGGCCCTCGAGCGCCAGCTGGTTCAGCTCGAAGTTCCGGAACGCGCCGATCACCGCGTCCACGCGCCCGGCGAGCAGCGCCGGCGACAGCGCGAAGTTGACGTTCACCAGCGTGACGTCGGACAGGGTCATGCCGGCGCGTGCCAGCATCGCCCCGAGCAGCGCATCCTCGAAGCCGCCGACCGAGAACCCGATCCGGCGGCCGCGGAGATCGGCCAGCGATCGGATCGGCGCGTCGGCCAGCACGACCAGCGTGTTGAGCGGCGTTGCGACCAGCGTCGCGATCCGCGCCAGCGGCAGGCCGGCGGCGGCGTGCAGCGTCAGCGACGGCTGGTAGGAGATCGCGAGGTCGGCGCGCTTCGCGGCGACCAGCTTGGGCGGGTCGTTGGGATCGGAGGGGGCGATCAGCTCGACATGCAGTCCGGCATCCCGGAAATAGCCGCGCTCTTGCGCGACGATCAGCGGGCCGTGGTCCGGATTCACGAACCAGTCGAGCAGCACGACGAGCGTCTGCGGCTTCGGCGCGGGCGTTTGCGCGCGTGCGCCGGGACCCGACAGGATCGCGGCGAGCAGGACGATGAGGACGGGGCGGAAGACGTGCATCACGGCGACTCTCCGGGTTGCGGGGGCGCGATCCAGGGCAGGCAGAGGTCGAGCGCGGCGCCGACGGCCCGATGCAGCGCGACGGCGATGACGCACAGGACCATCACGGCCGCGAACATCAGGTCCGTCTGCATGCGCGCATTCGCCTGCAGCATCACGAAACCGAGGCCTGCGGCGGCACCGACCCATTCGCCGATGATGGCGCCGATCGGCGCGATGGCGGCCGCGATGCGCAGGCTGGTCGCGATGGTCGGGAGCGCGAGCGGCAGGCGGATGAAGCGCAGGATCTGGAGATCAGAAAGGCCGAGACTCCGCGCGGCCAGCACCATCACGGGATCGGTGCGGGCGATGCCGTCCTGGGCGGCGATCGCGACGGGAAAGAAGATGACGAGTGTCGCCATGGCGACCTTCGAGGCGAAGCCGTAGCCGAACCACAGCACCAGGATCGGGGCGAGGGCGAAGACCGGAAGCGCCTGGCTCCCGACGAGCAAGGGCTCGAGCCAGCGGCGCGCGGGCGCCCAGGCCGCGACCAGGATGCCGAAGGCGCATCCCGCGACCGCACCCAGAACCAGGCCGGCCAGGATCTCCGCGATCGTCACGAGGCCGTGGGCGAGCAGGAGATCGCGGCGCTCGACCAGGCTGCGAAACACGCGCAGCGGGTCGGGAAGGATGAAGGGCGGCGGCGCGAACAGCACGACCAGGGCCTGCCAGGCGGCGAGCATCCCGAGGACCGTGACGACGGCGCGGGCCGCCGGAACGCCGATGCGCTCGGGCTCGTTCGGTGTTGCGGCCGGGCGCGCCGCAAGCGCGAAGCCTGGCGTTCGGGGCGTTGAAGCCGCGGGATTCCGCGCCATGCCGTGCATCCCTACGCCGGTGCGAACCGGATCAGGTTCCTCGGGTGTGATCTCAGCCGCCGAAGGGCGGCACCCCGTGCGATCGCCGACCCCGGACCAGTGATCCGGATCCCGGCGACCAGATCGATCTAGGGCCCGCGACCGATCGGACAAGCCGCAGCGCCCTGTTGATCCTCGCCGGCCGGCTCGGCGAAGCTCGCGCGACCCGCATGAAGGCCAGCCCGCTGCTCATCGGCAGCGAGATCTATCGGATCTCGCGCTACGGCTCGACTCATCCGCTCGGCATTCCGCGTGTCAGCGCGATGATCGACCTGTGCCGCGCGCTGGGCTGGCTGCCCGATGCGGCCTATGTCGACAGCCCCCTGGCGACGCCCGAGCAGCTCGCGCGTTTCCATGACCGCGACTACATCGCCGCCGTGATGGCGGCGGAGCGCGAGCAGCGCATCGACGAGGCGGCAAGCCGACGCTGGAACATCGGCCGCAACGGCAATCCGATCTTCGGCGAGGTGTTCCGACGCCCCGCCACCGCCTGCGGCGCCTCGCTGCTCGCCGCGCGCCTGATCGCCGATGGCGGCGTCGTGCACTCGCCCGCCGGCGGCACGCATCACGGGCTGCGCGACCGCGCCTCGGGCTTCTGCTTCTTCAACGATCCGGTGCTCGCGATCCTCGCGCTGCTCGACGACGGGGTCGACCGCGTCGCCTATGTCGATCTCGACGCGCATCACGGCGACGGCGTCGAACTCGCCTTCGCCGGCAACCCGCGGGTGCTGACCGTCTCGATCCATGAAGACGGCCGCTGGCCCTATTCGGGCCGGGTGGAGGATCGCGCCGGCGGATCGGCGCGCAACCTGCCCGTGCCGCCGGGGTTCAACGACACGGAACTCGGCTTCACGGTCGCCGAAGCCGTGATGCCGCTGCTCGCCCGGTTCCGCCCCGACGCGCTCGTCCTGCAATGCGGGGCCGATGCGCTGGCCGACGATCCGATGAGCGAACTCGCGCTCTCCAACCGTGCCTATTGGGACGCCGTCGGCGCGCTGCGCGGCGCGGCACCGCGCCTGCTCGTCCTCGGGGGTGGCGGATACAACCCCTGGAGCGTGGCGCGATGCTGGGCGGGCATCTGGGCGGCGCTCAACGGCCTCGCGATCCCGGCGGCGGCGCCTCGGGCGGCCGAGGCGGTGCTGCGCGGCCTGTCCTGGAACCGGCGCCGCAGCGAGCCACGGCCCGAGCATTGGTTCACGACGATCGCGGATCCGCCCAATCCGGGGCCGGTCCGCGATCGGGTGACGGCGGTCGTGCGCGCAGTGCTTGCCCCGTGACGCGCGGCGCGGGCATGGTTCGGCGATGATCCGCCGCCGCATCCTTCTTGCCGCCGTCCCCGTCGTTCTCGTCGCGCTGGCGACGGCGTGGGGCTTCGCGCAGTCCCGTCCGCCCAGCTTTCCGCGCGGCGACCTCGTCATCGAGACCGCCGCCGGCGCCAAGCACAAGTTCACCGCCGAGGTCGCCGACACCGACGAGCGGCGCGCGTACGGGCTGATGAACCGCGACTCGATGCCGGCGGATCACGGCATGATCTTCGACTTCAAGGCCGATCGTGGCGTGGCGATGTGGATGCGCAACACGCGCATACCGCTCGACATGCTTTTCATCGATCGGCAGGGGCGGGTGGTCAACATCCGCGAGCGCGCGGTGCCCTTCGACGAGTCCACGATCGCTTCGGAGGGCCCGGTGCGCAGCGTGCTCGAGCTCAACGGCGGGACGGTCGCGCGCCTCGGCATCAAGCCGGGGGACCGCATCCGGCACCCGATCTTCGGAAACCTTCCTTAGCGCCGGACACGGTCGAGGCGTCCGTCGCGACCTTGTCAGGCCGGCGGTCCGACTTCCGCCGTGCGCGGCACGGCCTGCCAGTCCTGGCCCGTCGCCATCAGGCAGGTCATGCCGGCGGGCGTCGTCACGGCGACCGTCCAGGTCTCGCCGGTCAGGCTCGAGAACACCTCGAGCAGCATGCCGGCATCGGTGAGGCCGACCGCAATCGGCGATTCCTTGAAGTTGGCCGCCAGGTACCTGATCAGGTCCGGGCGCTTGAAGCACGAGGCAGGCTGGTTGGCACGGCTGGCGCCTGCCGGAATCAGCAGGGCGGAAAGGACGGCGGCGAGAACGGCAACCCGGGGCATGGCTGGAACCTCCCGACAAGAGCCGAAGATCCGGGAAGGTTACCGCCCGCCGATTGCCCGACGGTTAAGGGGACCTTGTCGATGCCTTAATGACCTTAGTTCTTGCGCAGCAGCAGCAGTCCGTCGCCGACGGGCAGCAGGCAAGGCTCGACGCGCGGGTCGGCAGCGGCGCGCGCGTTGAGTGCGCGGATCACGTTGGTGCTCGCGCGCTGGTCGGCGGGATCCGCGACCTTTCCGCCCCACAGCATGTTGTCGACCAGCAGCAGGCCGTTGGGCCGCAGCAGGGTCAGCGCCTGGTCGTAATAGGTGCCGTAGTTCTCCTTGTCGGCATCGACGAAGGCCATGTCGAAGCTGCCGGCGCCGCCATCGGCGATCAGCCCGTCGAGCGTGTCCTTCGCCGGGGCGAGGCGCAGCGTGATCTTCGCGGCGACCCCGGCCTCGCGCCAATAGCGCCGCGCGACGGCGGTCCATTCCTCGCTGACGTCGCAGCATATCGCCCGACCGTCCGCCGGCAGCGCCAGCGCGACCGACAGCGCGCTGTAGCCCGTGAACGTGCCGACCTCGAGATAGCGCCGGGTACCCGTCAGGCGCACGAGCAGTTGCATGAACCGGCCCTGCTCCGGGCTGATCTGCATCAGCCCCATGGGCATGGCGAGGGTCTCCTCGCGGAGCCGGGCGAGAAGCGGCGGCTCCGGCGGCATCTGGTCGCGGAGATAGGCCGCGACGCTCGGCGTCACCTGGACGAAGCTGGTCGACATGGGTCTGCGCCTGGTTCGAGGGCGGGGGCGGTCCCCCCGGGGAGGGCCCAATTGTTGCGGGTTCCGGCGGCTTCGCCTATACCCGCGTGCCATCCGCCGGCGGATCGCGGAGCGTAGCTCAGCCTGGTAGAGCGCCAGCTTTGGGAGCTGGATGTCGCGAGTTCGAATCCCGCCGCTCCGACCAGTCCGGCGGTCCGCGTTCCGCTCGCCCGACCTCGGGGCGCTCGGGGCGTCGGCGCCGTCGACTGATCCTCGTTTCGATCCCGCTTTCCGCCGCCCTCAAGCCTCCCGCGTGTGCCCATGGTCGCTCAAGCCCGCATCTTCCGCCCCGCCCGCAACGCCATGCAGTCCGGCAAGGCCAAGACGAAGGACTGGGTGCTCGAGTTCGAGCCGGCCGCCGCCAAGCAGGCCGATCCCCTGATGGGCTGGTCCGGATCGACGGACACCAGGGGCCAGGTCCGCTTGAGCTTCGCGACCCGCGAGGAGGCCGAGACGCACGCACGCCGAATGGGGATCGCCTACGTCGTCGCCGCGCCGCACGAGCCGAAGTTGAAGCTCCGCGCCTATGCGGACAATTTCCGCTACGAGCGCATCCGCTGATCCGCCCATCGCGCGCCCTTAGCTCAGTTGGATAGAGCAACGGCCTTCTAAGCCGTAGGTCGCTGGTTCGAATCCAGCAGGGCGCGCCAATATTTCAATGGGTTAGTAATTCTCCGCGCGGACGAACTCGTTCTGGGGTAGCGCCGGGGGTAACAGAATGTTGGTGCTTCCTGGGGGCGGGCCGCGCGCTGGCGTTCCGTCCGCCGGTTGTGAACGGTCCTGTGGTGCCGGTCGCCGGCGCCGTCAACGTGCTAGGCCGAGATCGCCCTTAGCGAGAAATCGGATCCGGCAGCGCAGTCCGCCGGGGAGTGCGAGATCGTCGTTGGGGAGCTCGAGGCGAACGCCGAAAGATCCGCTGGCGGCGTCGAGGACGCGGTCAACGACGACGGCCTGGGCGACGTATCGGCCGCCGACCGGCTCCTGTGGTCGGATCTCGGCGCGGCTGTCGAGGCTGATCTGGCCGAAGAAGGCGGTTGGCACGAACGTCTCAATTCGCAGCGGGCTTAGCTGCGCGATTGTCACGATGGGCGTCTGCTCGTTGCGATACTCGCCGGGGGCGAGGTTCCTCTCGATCACGATACCATCGAGCGGGCTTTTGATTGTGCGCTGCTGAAGCAACACCTCGGCGCGCTTGAGCTCGAGTTGCGCCAGGATCTGGTTGTGCTCCGCCTCGCGGAGTTCCTGCTCGGCGACGCGCGCGTCTGCTCGGGTTTCCTCGAGTCGAGCGTCGGATACGACATTGCTGCTCTTCAGCCGCTCGTTTCGAGTGTGCTGGCTGCGTGCGAATTCCAGGCGCGCACGGCTAGCGCGGGTTGCGGCATCGCTGGTGGCCTTTGCGCGGGCGAAGGCAACGTTGGCTTCATCGAGGGCGGAGTCGAGACGCGCGATCACCTGACCAGCGCGAACAAGGTCGCCTCGCTTAACTGCGACTTCAGCGATCACCCCTTCCACCGAGCTCGCGAGCTTGATCGTCACGTTTGGCTCGATGACGCAGTCGAACTCCTGTGTCGTGACGGCCGGGACCTCAGCGTATGCGCCGCCAGTCGATGAAACGCTCAACATGAGCGCCGCCACAAAGGATGGTCTCGACCAAGTAACTGAGGTTGGAGATGCCATGAAACTCAGTCACTCCTTCGGAAGCGCAGTTACACGCATCGTAAGTTGGATATTCGCCTACGCAGCATTCAATTCGCGAAATTGTGCCCTTTCAGAAACCCCATCATCCGTTTGGCTGACACGCCTCAACAACAGTCCTGATTTCAATTGCGCAGCTTCTGGCTCTGCACCAGCGTGTCGATACTTCGTTTGGAGTAGCTGGCCACGCCGCACTGAACCGTCAGCGTGGGAAGCGTAAGGGGGAGGCGCGCGCGAATGCAATGGGGCAGCGCTGTACGCGAGGCCGCGTACCATCGATGCAGGCGACGACTGTCAAGATCACGGCCGCAGATTCCGTGCGGATGGGCGGAGCCAGGAACGCGTCGCGCCGGGCGACCAATGGGGACGCATTGTTGAGCGTCGTGTCCGCTGGATTAGTGCCGGCACATCGCGAGACTGATTTGCCAAACGAAATGCAGGCAGCGCCGATCGCTCAGTTTCTGCACTGGGCGAAATTGCGTAGCGGCGCGTTTGGATATCTGGCGAGCTGAGATTGTACGAGAGCAACCAGTGGACGCGGTCATTTGGGGAATAGGGGGCGGGGATGGCGGACGGATCGGGTGGCCGTAGTGCGGGTCGTGGTATGCGGCTTGGGCGTGGGCGCCGGCCGTACCGGCTGGAGACACTGGAGCCTCGCGTTCTTCTGAGTGCGGATCCGCTGGGTCTGGCGGCGCTGGAGAGTGCGGCGACGGATGTCGACGGGACGGTATTGCGTGTCGAGCTGACGGGCCCGGGAACGGCCAGCTTCAGCGATGACGGGTCGGGCCCGCGGCTGCGTCTGGACGGCACGACGTCGGAGACCTCGGCGTT
>JAEULA010000093.1 GCA_016793165.1 Alphaproteobacteria bacterium
GCCAGCTCGGCGAGGACCACGCCCTCGAGCGTCTGGTCGTCCTCGGCGAGGATGAAGTTGCCGAGCTGCCGGCGCACCGCGGCCTGGACCGGCGCCAGCTTGCGCTCGATGTCGGCGTCGTCGCGGCCGCGGATGGTGATCTTGGTCTCGAGCTGCGGGTAGTGAGCGCGGAAGCCGAGCTTCACGCCGCCCTCCGGCACCAGGTCCTCGACGCCGGCGAGCAGCTGGTCTGCATGCGACTCGCCGATGCCGTAGGAATGGAAGCGCTTGAGCCGGATGACGCCCGGCGCGCCGCTGCGCGCGAGCAGCCGCGGGATGATCTGCTCCTCGAGCATGCGCTTGAGCTCGCGCGGGACGCCCGGCGTGAAGAAGAACCTGGCCTTGCCGATGTCGAGCGCGAAGCCGCAGGCGGTGCCGACGGGATTGTCGAGCATCTCGGAGCCGACGGGGAGCATCGCCTGCTTGCGGTTGTTGGCCGGCATCACGCGCCCGCGCCGCGTGAAGAACTCCTCCATGCGCCTGAGCCAGTCTTCGTCGAGCGCAAGCTCGACGCCGGCGGCCTTCGCCGCGATCTCCTGCGAAAGGTCGTCGACCGTGGGGCCGAGGCCGCCGTTGACGATCACCGCGTCCGCGCGCGCGGCGGCGAGCCGGAACGCCTCGAGGAGCCGCTCGCGGTCGTCGCCGACCGTGGTGCCCCAGATGACCGTGAGGCCGACGTCCTCGAGCCGCTGGCTCATGTAGCTGAAGTTGCTGTTGACGATCTTGCCCGTGAGGACCTCGTCGCCGGTGCAGATGATCTCGATGCGCATGGATCGACCCTGGTGGAATCGCGGCCGCACCCTACAGGTCCGCCGCGGCGAAGGCGACCGCGCGTTCGGCCTGTCGGGCGGCGGGGTCGCGCGTTTATCCTGCCGCTCCGCGACGTCGCGTTCGGGAGGGGACGATGAAGGTGAAGGCGATCGAGCTGCTGGCCTGCGATGCGGGCTGGCGCAACTACCACTTCGTGAAGATCACGACCGACGGCGACGTCGTCGGCTGGAGCGAGTACGACGAGGGCTTCGGCTCGCCCGGCGTCGGCCAGGTGATCCAGCGCCTCGCCGAGCGCGTCGTCGGCCAGTCGGTCTTCGCGCACGAGCGCATCTTCAACGAGCTCACCTGCATGACGCGCCCGGCGACCGGCGGCGTGGTCGCCGAGGGGCTCGGCGCGATCGAGAACGCGCTGCTCGACGCCAAGGCGAAGGCGCTCGGCGTGCCTTGCTACGAGCTGCTCGGCGGCAAGGTCCGCGACCGCATCCCGGTCTACTGGTCGCACTGCGCCACCTGGCGCATCAACCACCCGACCTTCTACCCGCCCGCGATCACGACGCTCGACGGCGTCAAGGCCATGGGCCGCGAGGTGCGCGAGAAGGGTTACAAGGCGCTCAAGACCAACATCTTCGTGCCGCAGCAGGACGGCAAGCTGCGCGGCTGGCGCCCCGGCTTCGGCGTGCCGTTCCAGCCCGCGCTCAATGTCGACCGGCACGTGCTGCGCGCGCTGCGCGCGCATCTCGAGGCGTTCCGCGACGGCGCGGGGCCGGACGTCGACATCCTGCTCGACCTGAACTTCAACGCGAAGACCGAGGGCTATCTCGAGATCCTGCGCACAATCGCCGACCTCGACATCTTCTGGGTCGAGATCGACACGTTCAATCCCGACGCGCTCGGCTACATCCGCAGCCACAGCCCGCACCCGATCAGCTCGTGCGAGACGCTGCTCGGCCTGCGCGAGTTCCTGCCCTACTTCCGCGCCCAGGCGATGGACGTCGCGATCATCGACGTGGTGTGGAACGGCGCCTGGCAGTCGATGAAGATCGCGGCCTGCGCCGAGGCGCACGAGGTCAACGTCGCGCCGCACAACTTCTACGGCCACCTCTGCACGATGATGAACGCGCATTTCTCGGCCGCGGTGCCGAACCTGCGCATCATGGAGACCGACATCGACCGGCTGGCTTGGGACCACGAGCTGTTCACCCACGTGCCCGTGTTCGAAAACGGCGAGCTCGTCATGCCCGACCGTCCCGGCTGGGGCACCGAGCCCAACGAGGCCGCGGTGCGCGCCCGCCCGCCGCGCGGCACCGCCGGCCTGCTCGGCTACAAGGACAAGTAGGGCCGCGCGCGTCCGGGGCCGCGGCCGGGGCCCGCGATCGTTACGCCTCGGCCGCGTAGCTGCGGTTGCGCACCACGGTGACGGTGCAGGGCGCCTGGGCGGCGACCTCGCCCGAGACGCTGCCGAGCAGGCGGCGCGCCGTCGAATTGGCGCGGGCACCCATCACGACGTGGTCGACACGGTTGGCGCGCGCGTACTCCAGGATCGCGCCGGCCGGATCGACCGCCTCGAGCACGTGGAAGCTTGCCTGGCCCTCGGCGAGGCGCAGCGGCTCGGCCCAGTGGCGCAGCTCGACGAGGCGCTGCAAGTGCTTGTTGTGGCCCTGCGCGTCCAGCGTCGTGTCCAGCGCGATGCGGTTGAGCTTGAGCACGTTGAGGCAGGCGACGCGCGCGTCCGGGCTGGTGTCGAGCACGCGCAGCACCGTCGAGCGCAATGCGTTCGCCAGCTCGGCCGAGCCCTCGGCGAGATCGATCGCCACCGCCACGATCGGCGCGGCCGCGATCGCCTGCGCGGCGGCCGGCCGGCGCAACGGCGCCACCGGTTCGCGCGCGAACCGGCGGCGCATCACCGTCATGAAGCCGTCCTGATGCGCCTTCTCGGCGCGCGCGGTCAGCACGATCTGGTCGGGATGCCGCAGCTCGAAGGCGAGCTGGGCCGCCGTGGGATGGCGAAGCGCCGGATCGACCTCGAGGCAGCGCAGCACGATCTCCTGGAACCACGCCGGCAGCTCGGGCCGGCGCCGGCGCGGCGGCACGGGATCGCGCCACAGCCGCCGCTTGAGCCCCTTGAGCCGCTGCGGGTCGCCGAAGGGGCGCTCGCCGGTGGCGAAGAAGTACATCAGCGAGCCCAGCGCGAAGAGATCGCTGCGCGGCTCGCTGCGCATGCCCATCACCTGCTCGGGCGCCATGTAGGGCGCGGTGCCGTAGGGCAGGCGGAACTCCTCCTGCATGAGGTCGGGCAGCTGGTCGTGATGCGCGAGGCCGAAGTCGATCAGCACCGCCTCGCCGCTCGGCCGGAACATGACGTTCGACGGCTTCACGTCGAGATGCACGACGTGCTGGCGATGCAGCGCGTCGAGCGCGTCGGCGATCGCCGCCCCGTAGCCCGCGACCTGCTCGGCCGGCAGCGGCAGCTTCTCCAGCTGCGCGTAGAGCGAGGGCGCCGGCAGCCGCTCCATCACGATGTAGGGCATCGTCGCGAAGTCGCCGGCGGCGAGGAAGCGCGGCACGTGCGGGCCGCTCAGCCGCGGCATGATCATCTGCTCCATTTCGAAGCTGACGATCGCGGCCGGGTCCTCGCCTTCGAGCAGGCGCGGCGTCTTCATCAGCAGCGTGCCGGACTCGCCGGCGCGCGTCACCTCGTAGAGCATCGCCATGCCGCCGGCGTGGATCATGCGGCCGATCGTGAAGCCGTCGAGCTCGGCGCCCTCGGCCAGACGGGGTCTTGCCATCGTCGTCAGCGTCCCGCGAAGAGGCGCGCCGCGAGCGACTCCGGCAGCCCGGCGGCGCGGATGCGCGCGGCCGCGGCCTCGATGTCGTAGGGCACGCGGTGGAAGGTGAGCTCGGCCCGCGCGACGTCGAGCATCGCGTAGGACGCGGCGGGATCGCGATCGCGCGGCTGGCCCACCGAGCCCAGCACTGCGAGCCATCGGCGCTGGCGCAGCAGCGGCACGGCCACGCCGCCGGTCGGCCGGAAGCTCGTCACCTTGTTCGTCGCGGTGAGGCCGTAGACCGCCGGGACGTGCACGTGGCCGACGACGGTGACGGCGGCCTGCGTCGCGCCGAGGCTGCGCCAGGCGTCCGCCGCATCCTCGACATAGCGCCAGCGCTCCGGCGCCGAGCCCTCGCCGTGGACGTAGAGCCGGCCGTCCTCCTCGACGGTCATCGGCAGCCGGGCGAGGAACTCGCGTGCCGGCGCCCCGAGCTGCGCACGGGTCCAGTCGATCGCCGCGGCGGCACTGTCGTTCATGTGGTTGGTGCCGTCCGCGATCGCCGCATCGTGGTTGCCGCGCAGCGCGATCGCGCCGCGCTCGACCATCGCCATCAGCGTCTCGACCACCCAGCCGGGGTCGCCGCCATAACCGACATAGTCGCCGAGGAAGACGAAACGGTCGGGCGCGAGCGCCTGGGCATGCGCGAGGCAGGCCGTGAAGGCCTCGCGGTTGGCATGGATGTCGGACATCAGCGCGATGCGGATCGCGGCCTCCCTGGCGGCCGATCGTCGCGTGGCGCCGGCGCGGCCGGGACTCTGCCGGTTATGCTCGTCGCCCCAAGTGGGCAGATCGTCACAGGCCGCCGGCGCGGGGGCGACATTTCCGTCGACGCCGACCCTGGCGATGGCCCACAAGTCGCCCCGCCATGACCCCGCCCCATCCCGTCGTCGCCGTGATCGGCGCCGGTCCCGCCGGCCTGATCGCGGCCGAGCGCCTCGCCGGCGCCGGAATCGCGGTGGCGCTCTACGACCGCATGCCCGGCATCGGCCGCAAGTTCCTCATGGCCGGGCGCGGCGGCCTCAATCTCACGCACAGCGAGCCGGGCGAGCGCTTCATCGAGCGCTACGGCGCGGCGCGCGACTGGCTGGCGCCGACGATCGCCGCCTTCGACGCCGCCGCGGTGCGGGCGTGGTGCGAGGGGCTCGGCCAGCCGACCTTCGTCGGCTCGAGCGGCCGCGTGTTCCCGACCGCACTCAAGGCCTCGCCGCTGCTGCGCGCGTGGCGCGCCCGGCTCGTCGAGCGCGGCGTCGTCTTCGCGCTTCGCCACGAGTGGCAGGGCTGGCGCGAGGACGGCGCGCTGCGATTCGTCCGCGCCGACGGCTCCGAGCATGCCGTGACGCCGACCGCGACGCTGCTCGCCCTCGGCGGCGCGAGCTGGCCGCGCCTCGGCGCCGACGGCGGCTGGGTCGGCCTGCTGCGCGAACGCGGAGTCGCGATCGCGCCGTTGCGTCCGGCGAATTGCGGCCTGCACGTGGGCTGGTCGGACTACATCCGCGCACGCTTCGCCGGCACGCCGCTCAAGCGCATCGCCCTGTCCTTCGACGGCCGGAGCGTGCGCGGCGAGGCCGTGCTGACCCAGGCCGGCCTCGAGGGCGGCGCGGTCTACGCGCTCGCCGGCCATGTGCGCGATGCGCTGGATGCCGGACGGCCGGCGGCGCTGATCCTCGATCTGCGCCCGGACCTGTCGCTCGCCGAGCTCAGCGGCCGCCTGTCGATGCCGCGCAGCCGCCAATCGCTGCCGACGTTCCTGCGCAAGGCGGCCGCGCTGCCGCCCGTCGCCATCGCCTTGCTGCACGAAGCGGTTCCGCACGCTCTCGATGCCGGCATTCCCGCCCTGGCCGCGGCGATCAAGGCCGTGCCGCTCGTGGTGACGGGCGTGGCGGGACTCGAGCGCGCCATTTCCACCGCCGGCGGCATCGAGCGCGCGGCGCTCGACGACGCGTTCATGCTGAAGGCGCTGCCCGGCGTCTTCGCCGCCGGGGAGATGCTCGACTGGGAGGCGCCGACCGGCGGCTATCTGCTGCAGGCCTGTCTCGCCACCGGCGTCGCCGCCGCGCAAGGCATCAGGCGCCGGCTCGGCCTCCCCGCCGCTTGAGGGCGCGCGTCAGGCGAATGCCCTTCGCCGCGCGTGCCGGCGCAGGAGCGCGAGCCCGGCGGTGCCGAGCGCGAGGATCGCCGACATGCCGGGCGCCGGAACGCCCTCCACACCCGGGGTCGGCCCGCCGCCGCCGCCCTCGCCGCCATCGCCGATCGGGATGAGGACGCCGCCGGGTCCCAGGATGTAGCCGGGCGGCGCGTAGTAATAGGACACGGTCAGCGTCAGCACGCCGTCGATCGAGGACTCCCCGGCGAGGGGCAGGCCGTCGCCGTCCAGGACGGAGAAGATCGGATCGATCGTCACGCCGACCTCGCCGACCGGCAGCGCCAACCACGCTTCGGGCGACGGTGTCGCCAGCGACCAGCCGCCGGTCGCGAGGCTGACTCCGCCCGGCACCACGTCGACGCTGCCGCCGGCGAGATCCGCGGCCGCGTAGGTCGTGGCGACGCCGTTGTCGAAGGCGACGCCCACGTCGAGGCCGATGCCGATCGTTCCTCCCGGGCAGCCGGTCAGGGCGCCGATCGGCAGCGTGTAGCTGCCGCTGCCGACGAGATCGAAGGTGGCGAAGCCGAAGGCGCCGAGCGACGTGTCGAATGGCGCGATCGAGACCGAGGTCGTGAACGGGCCGACGCCGGGGCCGAACGAGAAGCTGCCGCTGACGACCTGCGCCGGCACGAAGGCCGGCGGCAACGGGCCGGAGGCCGAACCGGCGACCGTGCAGGTCGCGGCCTGCGCCGCCGTCCCCGGCATCGCCCCGAGCGCCGCAACCAGGAGCGCCCCCGCCGCGATCGCCCGCCCCACGCCGATGACGCCGCGACCGGCGCCGATCCCGCTTCCCCTCATCGTCGTCCCCCTCTGTCCGCGGGATGGAGGCTATTGAGCAGGCCGAAAGCAGGTCAACCTTGAGACGATTTTCAGGACCGTCTCTACCTCTTCTGGCAATCCCTACCTCTTCCGGAGTGCGAGGGAGTAGACGATCGATGCCGCCGGCGCGGCACGCGGCGGCGGCCGCGCCGGTTTGGCGCGGTCGATGCGCTTCGCCGTAGCATCCGGCGCCGGGTTCGCGCCGGTGACACCGGCCTGGGGAGATGCGGATGAGCAGCGGCTACACGGTGGGCGATCTGGTCGCCGAGTTCCTCGCGCGCTGCGAGGTGACGACGGCCTTCGGCGTCGTCTCCGTGCACAACATCCCGATGCTGGACGCCATCGGCCGACGCAACGCGATCCGCTTCGTTCCGGCGCGTGGCGAGATGGGTGGCGCGCACATGGCCGACGGCTACGCGCGCGCGGCAGGCAGGCTCGGCGTGGTGATCACCAGCACCGGGCCGGGGGCCGCCAACGCGGTGCCCGGCCTGGTCGAGGCGCGCTTCGCCGGGACGCCGCTGCTGCATCTCACCGGACAGACCGCGACGCGTTTCGCCGATCGTGGAACCGGCACAGTCCACGACGCGGCGGACCAGCTCGGCATGCTGCGCGCCACCTCGAAGAGCGCCTTTCGCGTCCGGCACGCGTCCGAGACGCTGGGCGTGCTGTCGCGCGCCGTCGCCGACGCGCTGACTCCGCCGACCGGACCGGCGAGCGTCGAGATCCCGATCGACATCCAGCGCCAGGCGATCGAGCGGCCCGCGGCCCTCGACGCCGTGACGCTGCCGCCGCCCGTGCCGCGCCCGCCCGCGGCCGCCGATCTCGACCGGCTCGTCGCGCGGGTCGCCGCCGCCCGGCGGCCGATGCTCTGGCTGGGACGCGGCGCGATGCATGCCGGCGCGGGCGCGCGGCGGCTGCTCGAGCTCGGCTTCGCGATGGTGACGAGCTGGGCCGGGCGCGGCGTCGTGCCCGAGGATCATCCGATGACCCTCGGCGCGCTGCACGGCAACGGCGCGCCCGAGGTCGAGGCGTTCTATGCCGGCGTCGACCTGATGATCGTCGCCGGCTCGCGGCTGCGCGGCCACGAGACGCTGGACTTCTCGCTGCGCCTGCCGGCCGCGCGCGCGCAGATCGACATCGATCCGCTCGCCGACGGCCGCACCTATTCCAACGAGCTGTTCGTCTGCGCCGACGCCGCCGCCACGCTCGACGCGCTCGCCGACCGGCTCGCGGGGAGCTTCGCGCCCGACCCCGCCTTCGCCGCCGAGTTCCAGGCGATGAAGGCCCGCGCGCAGGCCGCGTTCCGCGCGACGCTCGGCCCCTATGCCGGCTTTCCCGAGCAGCTTCGCCGCGCGATGCCGCGCGACGCGATCTGGGTGCGCGACATCACGATCTCCAACAGCACCTGGGGCAACAAGCTGTTCCCGATCGCCGCGCCGAGCGCGAACATCTATCCGGTCGGGGCCGGGATCGGCGAAGGCCTGTCGCTGGGCATCGGCGCGGCCCTCGCGCCCGGCGGCCGAAAGGTCGTCGTGATGAGCGGGGACGGCGGGTTCTTCCTGAACGTGGGCGAGCTGTGGACCGCGGTGCAGGAGCGGCTCGACCTGACCGTCATCGTGATGAACGACCGCGGCTACGGCGTCATCCGCCACATCCAGGACGCCATCGCCGGCGGGCGGCGGCGCTTCGACGACGTGCGCGGCCCCGATCTCGAGGGCCTCGCGCGGCTCGCCGGCATCGGCTTCCATCGCGTCGACCGCGCCGACCGCTTCGGCGCGATCGCCGGCGCCGCGATCGCCGCCGGCGGCGTGACGCTCGTCGAGGTCGACATGACCGCGATCGGCGAGCATCCGCCCTATCATCCCTACGCGCCGAAGCCGGCGCCGGCCGCGCGCGCCTGACGGGCCCGGCCATGCAGTTCGCCCCGACATCGGACCAGGCGCAGATCCGCACGCTGGTCGAGGCGCTGTGCCGGCGCTTCGACGACGCCTACTGGCAGCGCCAGGACGAGGCGGCCGCGTTCCCCGAGGACTTCTATCGCGCCGTCGCGGACGCGGGCCTGCTGGGCATCGCGATGCCCGCCGCGCATGGCGGCGCCGGCCTCGGTATCGCCGAGGCGGCGACGATGATGCGCGCGATCGCTGAGTCGGGCGCCGGCATGGCGGGCGCGTCGTCGGTGCACATGAACATCTTCGGGCTGCAGCCGGTCGTCGTCTTCGGCACCGACGCGCAGCGCGCGCGCATGCTGCCGCCGGTGATCCGCGGCGAGGCGAAGCTCTGCTTCTGCGTGACCGAGCCGGATGCCGGGCTCAACACCACGCAGCTGAAGACCCGCGCCGAGCGCGACGGCGACCGCTACCTGGTCTCCGGCACCAAGATCTGGATCTCGACCGCGCAGGTGGCCTCGAAGGCGCTCGTGCTGGCGCGCACGACGCCGCTCGAGCACGTGAAGCGCAAGACCGACGGGCTCAGCCTGTTCTGCACCGATCTCGATCGCCGCCGGGTCGAGATCCGGGCGATCCGCAAGCACGGCCGCCACGCGGTCGACTCGAACATGATGTTCTTCGACGCGATGCCCGTGCCGGCCGCCGACCGCATCGGCGCCGAGGGCGACGGCTTCAGGCAGATCCTGCACGGGCTCAACGCCGAGCGGATCCTGATCGCCGCCGAGGCGGTCGGCCTCGGCTTCGCGGCGCTGCGCCGCGCCACCGCCTACGCGAAGTCGCGGATCGTCTTCGACCGGCCCATCGGGCAGAACCAGGGCATCCAGCACCCGCTGGCACGGTGCTGGATGAATCTCGAGGCGGCGTCCCTGATGACGGCCAAGGCCGCATCGCTCTACGACGCCGGCCAGGACTGCGGCGCGGAGGCGAACGCGGCGAAATACCTCGCCGCCGAGGCGGCCTACAGCGCCTGCGAGACCGCGGTCATGACCCATGGCGGCATGGGCTACGCGGCCGAGTACCATGTCGAGCGCTACCTGCGGGAAAGCCTCATCCCGCGCATCGCGCCGGTCAGCCCGCACATGATCCTGAACCACATCGCCGAGCGGATCCTGGGCCTGCCCCGATCCTATTGAGCGCGCGCCGGGTCAGGCCTTCGTGGCACCCTTCGGCGGCGCGACGGCGTAGACCAGGAGATAGCCGTAGGCGGTCTGGCTGCTCTGCCACCGCCGCTCCGCATAGCGGCTGAAGGCGAGCGCGAACAGGACGATGAGGCTCGCGGCCTGGCCCCAGCCGAGATTCGACCACAGCACGATCGTCGCCATGAGCAGCAGGGCCGCCATGCTCCGGAAGAACTTCGAGTCGGCCTCCAGCCGCGCGATCTCCGCGGCCGCACCCGCATGGTGGAACGACAGCAGCGCCTTGGTGAACTTGTAGGCGTTGATATGGTTGCGCGCGCTCCCGAGCAGCGCCTTCTTCTCGGCATCGGCCGAGGCGAACAGCGCATCCTTGCTCGCCGGCCAGAAGTACGGCCGTACCAGCCGGTCGTACGCGGAATCGAAAAACGCGCCGACCATGAACACGAGATGACCGACGACATAGGCGCCGACGGCCAGGGCGACCCAGAGGCCCGGCCCCTCGAGCGCCCGTGGTCCGCCCATCGCGGCCAGCAGGGATTCGAGCGTCGGCGCGAGCAGCACGGTGGCGATCGCCCCGGGCATGATGATCCCGAAGAAGTCGCCGACGCCGACGAAGAAGTCGGATGGCTTGTAGGACATCGCGATCCTCCCTTGCGCTGAATCGACCGCCTCGGTCCTCCGCGCGGCGGCGAGGCGTGCGAGCAGCCTCGCGCGACGAGGGCCCGGCCGCGACCACCGGACGGCCGATCGACCACCGGCGCGCGGCGGTCGGCGCGCCGGCGCCTAGCGCGGTGCGAAGTCGATCGACGCGGCGAGATCGGCGCGGATCGCGACGCCGAAGCTGGTGAGCGCGGGGAGGGTCTTGTTGTGGTGCAGGCGGATCTGCTCGGCCGTGGCGTGCGGCTTGTCGTGGGTGGTGTGGGCGTCGGCGACCAGCACGACGTCGAAACCCAGCCCGGCGGCGCGGCGCGCGGTCGTGTCGATGCAGAACTCGGTCGCGTAGCCGCAGATCACGACGCGCGTCATGCCCACCTTGCGCAGCAGGCGCTCGAGGCCGGTGCGCTGGAACGCGTCGGGCGTCGTCTTGTGCAGGCGCTGGTCGTCGGGCTGGACCTCGAGCCGCCGCTCCAGCTGCCAGCCCTCGCCGCCATGGACCAGCGCCCCATCGGCGGTCTCGTGCTGCACGAAGATCACCGGCGAGCGCACCGCGCGCGCCGCCGCGGCGAGGCCGTTGATCCGGCGGATCACCGCGTCCGCATCGAGCGGGCGCGGCTCCGGGTCGAACAGGGCGCGCTGCACGTCGATCACCAGCAAGGCCGTGCGCATTCTTCCTTCTCCCGTCGGCTGGCGGCCGGCATGCCCGACCCGCCCCGCGATCACCCGTGGCCGGCCGCCCGGATCGGCGGCCGCGCACGCCCTATCGCGGCGCGGCGCGCGCGTCGAGCGCGATGATGGACCGGCGTCCCGGCCCGCGCGCCGCCTCAGCCGCGATGGCCACCGGCGGCGAGCTCGATGATCCGCGCCGACACCGCGCCCGCCTCGATCGTCAGCTCCGCGAGCGCTACCGGCAACGCGAAGCGACGCGGGCCGGCGCTGCCCGGGTTCACGTACAGAACGCCGCCGCGGGTCGCGATCGACGGCCGGTGCGAGTGGCCGCTCACGACGACGCCGGGCCCGGGCGTACTGGCCTCGACATCGAGGTCGGCGAGATCATGGACGACGAGCAGCCGCGCGCCGCCCAGCTCGATCCGCTCGAGGCTCGCCAGGCCGGCCGCCCATGCGCCGCGATCGTTGTTGCCGCGCACCGCGCTGACCGGCGCGATCGCGCCCAAACCGGCAAGTACGGCCGGTCCGCAAATGTCGCCGGCATGCACGATGCGATCGACGCCCCGCAGCGCGGCTGCGGCCTCGGGGCGGAGCAGGTCGTGCGTATCCGATATCAATCCGATCCTGAGTGCCGGCATCGCCGCGTCGTCCGCGCCCTCGCCCGGGGGGTGAGCCGTTGGACATAGCCTCGGCCACGGCTGCGTCCATAGGGTTAATGCTTCCGCCGCCTGGCCCGCCGCGATGGCGCGCGACAATCTCCGCTCGATGACCGCCGCCGCCTTCGATACCCTCAAGCTCGCTCGCCGCCTGGAGGCGGCAGGCATGACCGCGCCACAGGCCGTCGGCGTGGCGGAGGCGATGGCGGAAGCGATGGTGATCGACCCGGCGACCCGCACGGACCTGATGAAGGTCGACCATGATCTTCGACTCGAGATCGAGAAGCTGCGCGGCGAGATGCATGCCGGCTTCGCGGCCGTGAAGGTCGACATCCTGCGCTGGGTCGTGCCGCTGATCCTCGCGCAGTTGGGC
This sequence comes from Alphaproteobacteria bacterium, assembly GCA_016793165.1. Classification (GTDB taxonomy): domain Bacteria; phylum Pseudomonadota; class Alphaproteobacteria; order CACIAM-22H2; family CACIAM-22H2; genus CAIOSQ01. Next base: position 12,038 of record JAEULA010000093.1, read on the forward strand.
ATGACGCTCGGCCTGTTCATACGCCTGGCCTGAGGCCGCGCCGCCGCGCACCGACGGCAGGGGGCCTCGCACCGGGGCGGTTTCCCTTGGCGCCCCGCCACCGACTGCGCTACGCCCGCGACCGCCATGGCCGCCCCGCCCCTTCTCCTGCTCCAGGACATCCGCATCGCGCACGGCGATCCGCCCCTGCTGCAGGGTGCCGAGCTGTCGGTCGGTCCGGGCGAGCGCCTGGCGCTGATCGGCCGCAACGGCTCGGGCAAGTCGACGCTGCTGCGCATCGCCGCCGGCCTCGAGCCGCCCGATGCCGGCACGCGCTTCCTGCAGCCCGGCACGACCGTGCGCTACCTGCCGCAGGAGCCCGATCTCGCCGGCTTCGACACGACGCTCGCCTTCGTCGAGGCGGGGCTCGGGCCGACGGACGATCCCTATCGCGCGCGCTATCTGCTCGAGCAGCTCGGCATGACCGGCGACGAGCATCCTGGCCGGCTGTCCGGCGGCGAGGCGCGCCGGGCGGCGCTTGCCCGCACCCTCGCGCCCGCGCCCGACGTGCTGCTGCTCGACGAGCCGACCAACCATCTCGACCTGCCGGCGATCGCCTGGCTCGAAGCCGAGCTCGGACAGATGCGCGCGGCGCTCGTCCTCATCAGCCACGACCGGCGGTTCCTCGAGTCGCTGTCGCGCGCGATGGTCTGGCTCGACCGCGGCACGACGCGGCGACTCGAGCGCGGCTTCGCCCATTTCGAGTCCTGGCGCGACGACATCCTCGAGCAGGAGGAGGCCGAGGCGCACAAGCTCGGCCGCCAGATCGTGCGCGAGGAGCACTGGCTGCGCTACGGCGTGACCGCGCGGCGCAAGCGCAACGTCCGCCGGCTCGGCGAGCTGCAGGCGCTGCGCCGCAAGCGCAAGGAGCGCGTGAGCGCGCCGGGCGTCGCCAAGCTCGCCGCCTTCGACGCCGCGGGGTCCGGCAGCCTCGTTATCGCGGCCGAGTCGATCGCGAAGTCGTACGGCGACGCGGCGGTCGTGCGCGACTTCTCGACCCGCATCATGCGCGGCGACCGCGTCGGCATCGTCGGGCCGAACGGCGCGGGCAAGACGACGCTGCTCAACATGCTCACCGGCGCGCTGGCGCCGGATGCCGGCCGGGTCCAGATCGGCAGCGGGCTCGCGATGGTCACGCTCGACCAGCGGCGCGAGAGCCTCGACGCCCAGACGACGCTGGCCGACACGCTCACCGGCGGGCGCAGCGACCAGGTCGAGGTCGGCGGCACGACCCGCCACGTCCTGAGCTACATGAAGGACTTCCTGTTCACGCCCGAGCAGGCGCGCACGCCCGTCGGCGTGCTCTCGGGCGGCGAGCGCGGCCGCCTGCTGCTGGCGCGCGCGCTTGCCAAGCCTTCGAACCTGCTCGTGCTCGACGAGCCGACGAACGACCTCGACCTCGAGACGCTCGACCTGCTGCAGGAGCTGCTCGCCGAGTACGGCGGCACGGTCATCGTCGTCAGCCACGATCGCGACTTCCTCGATCGCGTCGCGACGTCGGTGATCGTCGCCGAGGGCCAGGGGCGCTGGCAGGAATACGCGGGCGGCTATTCCGACATGCTGGCCCAGCGCGGCCGCGGCGTCGAAGCCAAGGCGGCGACGGGTCCCGGGTCCGGCGCGGCCGCACCGGCGGCGGCGCGCGCGGCACCCGCCGCCGCGCCCGCCGCGTCCCGGCCGCGCCTGAGCTTCAAGGAGAAGCACGCGCTCGAGACGCTGCCCGCGCGCATCGCGCAGCTTGCGACCGAGATCGCGGCGCTGCAGCAGGCGCTGGCCGACCCTTCGTTCTACTCGCGCGATCGCGGCACGTTCGAGGCGAAATCCGCGGCACTCGCCGCCGCCCAGGCCGCGCACGCCGCCGCGGAGGACGAGTGGCTGCACCTGGAGCTGCGCCGCGAGGAGATCGAGGGGCGCTGACCCGCGACGGCGCTGTCCCCGGGCCGCGCCGCGGCTATTCTGCGGTCCGCAAGAACGTCGCGGAACGCGACACGAGGGGACGCTCGATGACTGCCGCCACGCTCACGACGCCGCGATACCGGCGCCGCGGCCTCGCCATGCTGGTTGCGGCCGCAACGACCGCGGGCGTTTCCGCCGCGCAGATGCCGGCGCAGCCGACGCCCGAAGCCGCGACGATCCGGGTCCCGCAGCCTTTCGCGATCGAGCTCGCGCCCCGTCATCGCGATTCGATCCGTCCCGACGAGACGCCGCTGGCCGAGCTGCTCGGCGCCGCGTTCGCCGGCACGGCGACGGTCACGCACGACCTGGTCGACGCGGCCAGACTCGGCATCACGCGCGTCACCTTCACCGCCCGGCAGGACGCGGCCGCGTCCGGCCCGGCGCTCGCCCGCCGGACCCTGCCGCTGCTCGTCCTGCCCTTCGGCCAGACGCCGATCGGCGTCTCCGGCGACGAGCGCGCGACGGCGTCGAACAACGCCGCGCGGATCCTGCGCGACGACACCGGCCGGCTGCACGTCGCCTGGCTCGAGGCGATCGAGGGGCGCGTGCGGGTCATGTACCTGCGCGGCGCCCCGCGCGACGGCGGCGGCGCGACGGCGTGGGAGGCGCCGCCGGAGCCGCTGAGCGATCCGGCATCGACGCCGTGGAACGCCTATGTCGCGATCGCGCCGATGCCGGACGGCGTGATCGTCGCCTGGCAGGGCGGCGACGGCGTCGTGCTGCGCCGGATCGCGCGGCGCGGCGAGGAGTGGCGCGTCGCGCCGCCGATCGCCACGCGCATCGCCGGCGATGGGCCGGAAATGGGCGTGAGCCTCGTCGCGCGCGCCGACGAGATCGCGATGCTCACGCCGTCCGGACTGCTGGCGCGTTCGGGCGACGGCGGCCTGTCGTGGCGGACGGCGGCGATCCCGCTGCCGCCCGGCGGCAAGCCCAAGAACATCGCGATGGACGTCGATCGTCGCGGCAACCTCCACGTGGTCTACGCGCTGCCCGCCGGCGACGACCATTGGGCGCTGCGCTACGTCCGCCACGAGCCCGCGGCGGGCTGGACCGATGCGCAGGACATGCTTGCCGACAGCCCGGCCTGGCGACGGCCGACCGCGCCCGGCCAGATCCTCGCCGACTTCCCGACCCTGCGCGTCGACCGGCGCGACGGCCTGCACGTCGCGTGGCACGGCACCGCCAACACCCGCGCCTTCGGCAAGGACGAGGCGTTCTACCGTCACCGGCCGGCGGAGGCGGGGAGTTGGGGCGCGTGGCAGCCGATCCAGGCGCTGTGGCCGAATGCGCCGGACGTCTCGCAGGCCGCCTTCGCCCCGTCGCTGAGCCTCGATCCGGCCACGGACAGCGCCGTTGCCGTCACCTTCTTCGTCAATGCGCGCGGCGCCTGGGAGACCGGCGCGCGGCTGCTGCGCGACGGCGCGCTGCACGGCGACCGGATCTTCCTGTCGCGCAAGCGCGCCGAGGGCGCCGTCATGCCCACCGAGATCTGGTTCGCGAGCGCCGCGCCCATCGTTCATCGTCCGACGAGCGGCGGCGCCTGGCTCGAGATGGTCCAGACCGTGAAGCTGCCGGCCGAACTCGCCGCGCACCACGTGATCGTCCATCAGGGCGCGGATCTCGAGCGCGTGCTGAGCGCCGACAGCGGCGTGCCGCGCACCCACGACGTCGCGATGCTGCTCGAGGACGGCGGGACGCTCGCGGCCATCGCGTCGGCGATGCTGGCGGCGCTGCTGGCCAGCGCCCTTGTCATCGTCGGGGTCGCGCGCCGGCGCCGTCAGGTCACGGCGATGCCGCGGCGCCGGCCGGGCCATCGCCGCGGCCCGCGAGACGGCGCAGATACATCACGCCCATGAACAGCAGCGCCGCGATCGCGGTCAGCAGCCACAGGCCGAGATCGAAGCGCCCGGTCGCATCGTAGATCGCGCCGAGCACGACCGGGCCGCCGGCGCCGCCGATCTCGGCTGCGGAGAAGAACATGCCGCCCGCCGTGCCGGCGTTGCGCTCGCCCACGCCGCGCGTCTCGACCAGCGTGAGCATCGCCACGGTCATGAGGCTGCTGCGGGCGACGCCCTGCGCGACGAGGCCGACGAGCAGCACCGGGCCCGGCTCGGCATGGAGCAGGACGCTGCTCGTGCCTGCGAAGACGCACAGCGCCGCGAGGATCGTCAGGCGCCGCTCCGGCGTCGCGAGGCGCGGGATCATGAGCGACGCGAGGATGCCGATCACGGTCGGAACGGTCGCCCAGTAGCCGGCCTCGCGGGCGGTCATGCCGTCGGCGCGCAGCAGCTCGGGCAGCCAGTTGTTGAGCCCGTGATTGAACATGAAGATGCCGACGCTCATCGCCAGGAGCACCCGCACCGCCGGCAGGGCGAGCAGCGCGGGGATCACCTCGCGCTGCGAGCTGCGGGGCGCGGCGGCCGCGGCCCGGTCGAAGCGCTGGGCGTCGCGATGCGAGGTCAGGATCAGCCAGCCGAGGCTGCAGAGGATCGCCGCCCCGGCCCAAAGCTGCAGCACGCGCCGCCAGTCCTGCTCGAACAGCGGCATCAGCACCGAATTGGTCAGCGACAGTCCGATGATCGAGCCGACCGCCGGGCCGGTGATGTAGATGCCCATCGCGAGGCCACGCTCGCGGCCCTTGAACCACTGCGCGATCACTTTGGGCGCGCCGGCCGAGACGATCGGCCCCCCGAAGCCGAACAGCCCGACCGCGCAGGCGAGGCTGAAGAAGTCCCAGGCGAGGCTGCGCAGCACCCCCGAGGCGGCGATGATCACGGCGCCGAGGAACAGCGCACGGCGCGAGCCGAGGCGATCGAGCAGCGCGCCGCACGGAACGGCGGCGACGATGTAGACGAGCTGCCAGGAGCCGAGCACGGTCCCCATCGCCGTCTGGCTCATGCCGAGATCGCGGGTCACCGGCGCCACCAGCGGCGCGAGCCCGACGGTCGTCAGGCCGAAGCACAGGTACACGAGCCACACCCCGGCGAGGATCAACCAGCGGATGGGCGACGGCGGCGCGGCGGCGGCTTGATTCATTCCAGGCGACTCACGGCGGCGATGCTGCAACGTCCCGCGCGGCCTGACCATTGCCGTCTGCGCGCGGTGCCCCGCCTCCGCGGCGCGGCTCGCGCGCGCCGCCCTGCCGCGGATGCCGCCCGTGGACCGCCGCAGTCCGGAGCCCGCAGCGTCGCGCGGCCCGCATCTTCCGCCGCCGCGGGGACGCACCGCAGGTAAGATCCCCCGCTCGCCGCCGCGATCGCGGCAAGATGGCGAGGAGCAGGAGAGCAAGCTTGACGGACGACACGAACGACGGGCCGGCGCGCCGCTTCCGGTCGGCGACGATGTACGACGGGCTGATCCGCGCGACGACGCGCAGCTTCCTCCATGCGATGGGCCTCGACGACGCGGAGATCCGGCGCCCGCATGTCGGCGTCTTCCACACCGGCGGCGAGATGAGCCCGTGCAACGGCAATCTGCAGCTGCAGGCGCAGCACGCGAAGACCGGGATCTACGCCGGCGGCGGCATGCCGCACGAATGCCCGGTCGTCTCGGTGTCGGACGGCCTGACCATGGCCCATTCGGGCATGCGCTTCTCCCTGGTCTCGCGCGAGCTGATCGCCGACAGCGTCGAGGCCTCGGTCCGCGGCCACCAATGGGACGCGATCTTCGCGATCGGCGGCTGCGACAAGAACCTGCCCGGCCTGATGATGGCGATCGTGCGCTGCGACGTGCCCGGCGTCTTCCTGCACGGCGGCGCGGCGATGCCCGGCCGCATCGACGGGCGCGACGTCAACGTGGTCGACACCTACGAGACGATCGGGAAGGTCATCGCCGGCACGGCGACCGCGGACGACCTCGCGACGATGAGCCACGCCTGCATGCCCACGCTCGGCTCCTGCCCCGGCCAGTTCACCGCCAACACCATGGGCATGGTCTCGGAGGCGATCGGGCTGGCGCCGCTCGGCTCGTCGATGATCCCCGCCGTCTACAGCGAGCGCGCCGCGCTGATCCGGCGCACCGCGCAGCAGCTGATGCGCGCGGTCATGGACGACGCGCCGCGGCCGCGCCGGATCGTCACGCGCGAGGCGCTGGAGAACGCCTGCGCCGTGGTCTCCGCGACCGGCGGCTCGACCAACGCAGCACTCCACATCCCGGCGATCGCCAACGAGGCCGGGCTCAGCTTCGAACTCGACGACGTCGCCGCGGTGTTCGCGCGCACGCCGCTGATCGCCGACCTGCGGCCGGGCGGCCGTTTCCTCGCGCGCGATCTCCACGAGATCGGCGGTGCGCCGGTGGTGCTGCGCGAGCTGCTGCGCAAGGGCCTGCTGCACGGCGACGCGATCACCTGGACCGGCCGCACCCTGGCGGCGGAGCTCGCGGACGCCGGCGCGCCGGACGGCGAGATCGTGCGGCCGCTCGAGCGCCCGATCAGCGCGGACGGCGGCGTGGCGGTGCTCAAGGGCAACCTCTGCCCCGACGGCGCGCTGCTCAAGACGGCGGGGCTGAAGACGCTCGTGCATCGCGGCCCGGCGCGGGTCTTCGACTCCGAGGAGGCGTGCCAGGCGGCGGTGCAGAGCCGGCGCTACGAGCTCGGCGACGTGATCGTGATCCGCAACGAAGGCCCGAAGGGCGGGCCCGGCATGCGCGAGATGCTCGGCATCACCGCGCTGCTCTACGGCCAGGGCGTCGGCGACAAGGTCGCGCTGTTGACGGACGGGCGCTTCTCGGGCGCGACGCGCGGACTGTGCATCGGCTATGCGAGCCCCGAGGCGGTGCTCGGCGGCCCGCTCGCCGTCCTGCGCGACGGCGACATGATCGCGATCGACGCCCGCGCCGAGGCCCGCTCGATCGCCGTCGAGCTGGAGGCCGAGGAGATCGCGCGGCGGTTGCGCACGCGCGCGCAGCCCGCGCCCAAGCGCCTCGGCGGCGTGCTCGAGAAATATGCCGCGACCGTCCGCCAGGCCCATCTCGGCGCGGTCACGCATAGCGGCGGCGTGGTCTGGCCGCGGGACGAATAGCGGCGGGCAGCGCGGCCGTCCGTCCACGCCGCATCCCCGCGGCACCCGGGCCGAGGCCGGGCCGCCGGCGCGCCCCGCCCGGCCGCCTGCGCGAGCCATTAGGCCGCGGCGCCTCGGGTCGCTAAGCTCCCGCCGCCGCGGAGCGACGTCCGCGACACCAGAAGGGACGCCGATGACCCAGATCTATCCCACCGCGAGCCTGGCCGCGCATCCGCGCCATCTCTCGCCCGAGTACAAGTCCACGGTGAAGCGCGCGCCCTCCCGGCCGCTGATCGTGATCCCGGCGACGCTCTCCGAGCTCACCGGCCCGGTCTACGGCCACGAGGCGGTGAAGCCGGAGGACGCCGACCTCACGCGCCAGGCCAAGGGCGAACCCCAGGGCGAGCGCATCATCGTCGCAGGCCGCGTTCTCGACGAGGACGACCGGCCCGTGCCGCACACGCTGATCGAGATCTGGCAGTGCAATGCCGCGGGCCGCTACACCCATGTCGCCGACCAGCATCCGGCCCCGCTCGATCCGAACTTCTTCGGCGCCGGCCGCGTCGTCACCGACGCCGAGGGGCGCTACAGCTTCACCACCGTGAAGCCGGGCGCCTATCCATGGCGCAACCACCACAACGCCTGGCGGCCGGCGCACATCCATTTCTCGCTGTTCGGCCCGAGCTTCCTCAGCCGCGTCGTGACTCAGATGTACTTCCCCAACGATCCGCTGCTGCCCTTCGACCCGATCCTCAACTCGGTGCCGGACCCGAAGGCGCGCGAGCGGCTGGTGTCGCGCTTCGACTTCGACCTGACGAAGCCCGAATGGGCGCTCGGCTACCGCTTCGACTTCGTGCTGCGCGGCCGCAACCGCACGCCGACGGAGGCCTGACATGAGCGGCATCACGCCATCGCAGACGGTCGGCCCGTTCTTCCACTACATGCTGACGCCGCGCGAGTACGGCTACCCCGAGCTCGTCGGCAACTCGTTGATCACCCCGGACGCGCTCGGCGAGCGCATCCGCATCGAGGGCCGCGTCTACGACGGCGACGGCGCGCCGGTCCCCGACGCGATGCTGGAGGTCTGGCAGGCCGACGCCTCGGGGCGCTATGCGAGCCCGGCCGATCCCAAGGCGCCGGCCAACGCGGCGTTCAAGGGCTTCGGGCGCACGCCCACGACCAAGGACGGCGACTACGCCTTCGACACGATCAAGCCCGGGCGCGTCCTCGGCCCGGACGGACGGCCGATGGCGCCGCACATCAACATCAACCTGTTCGGCCGCGGCATGCTGCGCCACGTCTTCACGCGGCTCTACTTCGCCGACGAGGCGTCGAATGCCGAGGACCCGATCCTCGCCCTGGTGGCCGATCCCGCTTCGCGCGCGACGCTGATCGCCCGGCGCAAGATCGGCGCGACGCCGGCGACCTACGTCTTCGACCTGCACCTGCAGGGCGCGAAGGAAACCGTCTTCTTCGAGTGCTGAGGCCGCCATGCAGCGCACCACGCCGCCCTTCCGCGCCGACCATGTCGGCAGCCTGCTGCGCCCGGCGCCGCTCAAGGCGGCGCGCGAGCGGCGCGAGCGCGGCGAGATCGACGACGCGGCCCTCAAGGCCGTCGAGGACCGCGAGATCCTCGCCGTCATGCGCCGACAGGCGGAGATCGGCCTGAAGTCGATCACCGACGGCGAGTTCCGCCGCTCGATGTGGCATTTCGACTTCCTCGAGCGGCTCGACGGCGTCGAGTCCTACGCCGCCGCGCAGGGCATCCAGTTCAAGGGCGTGCAGACCAAGGCCAAGGGGCTGAAGGTCACGGGCAAGATCGGCTTCACCGGCCATCCGATGCTCGACCATTTCCGCTTCGTCGCCGCCAACGCGCCGGCGGGGACGACCGCGAAGATGACGATCCCGTCGCCCAGCGTTCTGCACTTCCGCGGCGGACGGAAGGCGGTGGGCGAGTACGTCTATCCCGACATGGACGGGTTCTTCGCCGATCTCGGCGACGCCTACCGCAAGGCGGTGAAGGCCTTCGGCGACGCCGGCTGCCGCTACCTGCAGCTCGACGAGACCAACCTCGCCTATCTCTGCGATCCCGCGCAGCGCGAGATGCTGAAGGCGCGCGGCGACGATCCCGACACCCTTCCGGCGACCTACGCCAAGCTGATCAACACGGCGATCGCCGACCGCCCGCGGGACATGGTCGTGAGCATGCATCTCTGCCGCGGCAATTTCCGCTCGAGCTGGATCTCGGAGGGCGGCTACGAGCCGGTCGCCGAGATCCTGTTCAACACGATCGGCGTCGACGCCTATTTCATGGAGTACGACACGGAGCGGGCCGGCGGCTTCGAGCCGCTGCGCTTCCTGCCCAAGGGCAAGCAGGTCGTGCTCGGCCTCGTCACCTCGAAGACCGGCGCGCTCGAATCGCGCGACGCGATCCGGCGGCGGATCGAGCAGGCGACCGCCTTCGCGCCGCTCGAGCAGTTCTGCCTGAGCCCGCAATGCGGCTTCGCCAGCACCGAGGAGGGCAACGTGCTGGCCGAGGACGAGCAATGGGCGAAGCTGCGCATGATCGTCGAGCTCGCCGGCGAGATCTGGGGACGCTGATCCCTTGCTGATCGAGCCGCAATTCCGCTCGGCCGACGCGGACCGGATCTGGCGCCTCGACGCGCGGCTGCGGCGCATGCTCGCCTTCGAAGCGGGGCTCGCGGCCGCCCAGGCGAAGGCCGGGCTGATTCCGGAGGCGGCGGCGGCGCGGATCGCCGAGGCCTGCGCGGCGCCATGCCCCGGCGACGACGACGCGTTCCGCCTCGCCGCCACCGCTGGCAATCCGGCGATCCCCTTCGTCGCGCGTCTCACCGCGCAGGTCGCCGCCGCCGCACCCGAGGCGGCGGCGCATGTCCATCGCGGCGCCACCAGCCAGGACGTGATCGACACGGCGATGGTCCTGGGCCTCGCCGAGATCGCGGCCGCGCTCGACACGACGCTGCGCGAGGCGATGCGCGCCCTCGCCGCGCTCGCTTCAAGCCACGCGACGACGCCGATCGCCGCGCGCACGCTGCTGCAGCAGGCGACGCCGATCACCTTCGGCCTGAAGGCGGCGCAATGGCTCGCCGCGCTCGATCGCGCGCGGCGCGGCGTGGCGGCGCTGCGCGGCGACGCGTTCGCCGTCCAGCTCGGCGGCGCCACCGGGACGCTCGCGGGCATGGGCGCCGCCGGCCCCGCGATCCGCGCCGGGCTCGCGCGCCGCCTCGGCCTCGCCGATCCGGGCCAGTGCTGGCACACGATCCGCGACCGCGTGCTCGCCATCGGCGCCGCCTTCGCCGCGGTCGCGGGCGCGGCGGCGAAGATCGCCGGGGACGTCGAGCTGTTGATGCAGTCCGAGGTCGGCGAGCTGCGCGAGCGCGCCGAGCCGGGCCGCGGCGGCTCCTCGGCGATGCCGCACAAGCGCAACCCGGTCGACCCGCTCGTCCCCGTCGCGATCCTGCCGGTCGTCGGCGGCCTCGTTGCGGCGCTCGCGACGTCTCAGGCCCACGCGCACGAGCGCGCGGCCGGCGCCTGGCACGCGGAGTGGATCGTGCTGCCGCAGCTCTCCGCCCTCACGCTCGCCGCCGCCGAGCGCCTCGCGGCGCTGGTCGCGGGCCTCGAGGTCGACACCGCGCGGATGGCCGCCAATCTCGAGCTTCATCGCGGCCTGCTCGCCGCCGAGGCGCTGGCCGCCGCGCTCGCCGCGAAGCTCGGCCGCGCCGACGCCCATCGCCTCGTCGAAATGCTGTCGGCGCGGGTGCGCGACGGGCACGGCGACCTCGCCGCGCTCGCGGCCGCGGAACCGGCCGTCGTCGCCGCGATCGACGCCGAGTCGCTGCGCGTCGTCTTCGCCCATGCGGGCCCGCTCGCCTCGGCCGCGGCCGAGGCGCGCCGCCTCATCGATCGCCATCGCCCGGAGTGAACGACCATGGATGAACGCGAACGCCACGACCGCGGCATGGCGGTGCGCCGCCAGGTGCTCGGCGACGCCTGGGTCGATCGCGCCAACGCGCGCAAGACCGCGTTCAGCGGCGAGTTCCAGGAGCTGATCACGCGCTATGCCTGGGGCGAGATCTGGACGCGGCCCGGGCTCGAGCGCTTCACGCGCTCGTGCATGGTGCTGTCGACGATGATCGCGCTCGGGCGGTGGGAGGAGTTCCGGCTGCACGTGCGCGCCGCCTTCAACAACGGCCTGACGCGCGACCACATCAAGGAGGTCGTGCTCCAGGCGGCGGTCTATTGCGGCGTGCCGGCGGCGAACACGGCGATCCACCACGCCGAGGCGGTGTTCGCCGAGCTCGACGCCGCGCGCGACAAGACGCCCTGACCCCGGAGCCGCCGATGCGATCGATCGACCGCCGCCACGCCCTGTCCGCCGCCGCCCTCGCGCTCGGCGCCGGCACGACGTTGCGCGCCTCGAGCGCGCTCGCGCAGGCGCCCGACCTCACGATCTACAGCGGCGGCGCGGTGAAATCCGCGCTGGTGGTCGTTGCCGAGCGCTTCCAGGCGGCGACCGGCGCGCGACTGGCGCTCGAATTCCATCCGATGGGCCCGCTGACGCGCCGACTGCGCGAGGGCGCGACGCCCGACATCGTGGTCCTGACGCGCGAGGTCATGGACGAGATCGCGACGACGACGCTCGTCCGCGCCGACGGCGCCACCGAGGTCGGCCGCGTGGCGATCGGCGTCGCCGTGCACGAGAGCGCGCCCGCGCCGGACATCTCGACGCCCGAGGCGTTCAAGGCGACGCTGCTGGCGGCGAAGTCGCTGGTCTACATCGACCCGGAGCGCGGCACCAGCGGCCGGCACTTCGCCGCCGTGCTGCAGACGCTCGGGATCGCGGAGGCGATGAAGCCGAAGACGCGGCTCGGCGACGGCGGCTACGTCGTCGAGCCGGTGGGCCGCGGCGAGGTCGAGATCGGCGTGCACCAGATCACCGAGATCCTGCCGGTGAAGGGCGTCAGGCTGGTCGGGCCGCTGCCCGCGGCGCTGCAGAAGGAGACGATCTACGTCGCGGCCCTGACGCAGGGGGCGAAGGATCCGGCGCGAGCCCGGGACTTCCTCGCCTTCCTGCGGGCGCCCGCGACGCGCACGATCTTCGCCGCCCGCGGATTCATCGAATAGGCGGCGGCCGGCGCGCCACGCGGCCGCCCGGCGAGGGCATCGCCGCGGCACGCCTCAGGCAAGGACGATGTCGAACAGACCGGCGAGGGCGCCGGCCTCGATGCGCTCCGCGGGTTCCAGCCGCATGATCACGCTCGCGCGCTGGCGCGGATCGCGGATCGCATTCAGCACGGCGTCGCGCTCGTTCTGCGGCTCGCCGTCGACATAGGCCTGCGTGACGAGGGTCGCATGACCGGGCGCCGTCACCTTGACGTGGATATGCGGCGTGCGACCCGGATAGGCGACCGGCCGGATCGTCCGGAACCCGTAAGCGCCGTCCGCATCCGCGCTGCAGAAGCCGCGCCCCTGGAAGCCGGGCTCGCGACGGCGCCCACCGCGCTCGTCGCGCGGATGGCGGTAGACGCCCTGCGCATCGCATTGCCAGATCTCGACGCGCGCTCCGGCGCGCGGCGATCCGTCGAGCCCGACGACGCGGCCGCGGAGATGCAGGATCCGGCCGGTCGCGCGCGCGGCCTCGCCGTGCACCTGCACGAGATCGGCGTCGGCATCGCCGCTCCAATCGACCGGATAGAAGGGCCCTTCGGTCTGGCGCGGCGTGGCGCTGCGCGCGGCGGCGCGCGCCGCCGGACCGTCGGCGGCCGCCGACAGGCCGGCGACTGCAACGACAAGTCCGCCGCGCAGCGCGTGACGGCGACCGATGGCGGGTGTCGCAATTCGGGACATGAACTCTCCACGCTGCTCGCGATCGTCGCCCCCGCCGCTCGACGTGGCGGGCGGCGGGGACGACGGCGCGCCGTCAATGGTGCCCGTGATGACCGCCGCGACCGCCCATGCCGCGGCCGCGGTCCATCGACTCGCTGAACCTCGTGCGCTGCTCCTCGCTGAGCGCCGGCAACAGCTTGTCGACGGCCGCGCGCATCGCCCGCGTGTTCTCGAGCATCGCCGACATGTGCTTCTCGCGCATCGCGAGACGCCCGGCGTAGTCGGTCGGACGCGGCGCGACGGCGTCGCCGCAAAGCCGTTTCAGCGGCTCGATCGCGGCGCGCGCCTCGCGGCCGAACATGTCCCAGGCGGCGCGCTGCGCGTCGGTGGGGGCGACCTTCACCTCCGCGAAGGCCAGCCGGGCCGCGGTGCGCGCATCCATGTCGGCGCACATCCGCTCCATGCCGGCGCGGCGCGGCGCGTCGGGCGCGGGCGCGGGCGCCGAAGGCGGGGTCTGGGCCAGCGCGGTCGTCGCGACCGCGATCAGGGCCGTGGTCAACAGAAGCGTCCTCATCCGTGTCCTCCGAGGGGGTGGCTTGGATGCGGCATATATAGCCCGCACCCCGACGGCACGGATGACAAGGCGGTTTCGTATTGTAACGGCGGGTCACGCGGCTCAGTGCTGCCTGAGTCCCGAAGCGACGGGCGGGTCGACCTGGTCCGAGCGCGATCCCGGCGGCACCCGACTAGGCCAGACGGCCTAGTGCGCCAGTCAGGCATGAGTCTGAAACCCGCGTTCGATAGGGTCTTAAGACCACATCCTCCGAGTGCCTTCGAATGCCTTTCACGATCGACGAACCGGCCACGGACCGCTTCCACGCGCGCCCATCGCAGCGCGTCGACGATGATGTGGCCGCGGCGCGCGCCGTCGGCGGGGCGGCATACAGGTTGCATTACTTGTGGCCGTTCGTCGGACTCGTTCCGCTCGTCGCCTTCGCGCTGAGCATGATCGCGATCGTCGAACGCCAGCATCGCGACGAGATCGCGGTCCGCCTGTCGAGCAACCTGGCGGAGCTTGCACACGACGCGGGCAAGGCGCTCGAGCTCGAGGTGAGCCGGGTGAAGATCGTCGCCGCAGCAGCGATGCTGCGCCAGCAAGACTGGCCGGCCCTGGTCGCACGGCTGCCCGCCTGGCGCCGCGAGAACTCGCATTGGCGCAACATCGTAGTGACGCGGGACGACCGCGTCGTCTTCGATCTCCAGCACTATCCCGAGACCGGCGGCCCCGAACCGCGCGAGACGCCGACGGGATCCGCCACGCCGCCCGTGAGGCTGTCGTCGCGCAACGAGCTGGTCGTCACGACGACGACGACGGCCCTCGACGGGTCGACGCTGGTCGTGGCGGCATACCTCGACACGACCCGGCTGGACGATGCTGTCGCGCTCCACGCCATGCCGAAGGACTGGATCGCGACGGTCGTCGACCAAGACAAACGCATCGTCGCGCGCAGCTCGAACATCGCGCAGCTGCGCGGCACCGTGAACACCGCCGAGTTCGGCCTCGCACGGCCCAGCGAGATCGCGGCGCCGCTCCCGGTGACGACCGCCGACGGGCTGCCCGCGATCGGCGTCCGGCGCTCGCTCGCGATCGAGGGCTGGTCCGCGCGGGTCTCGGCGCCGGAGGGCGCCGGGATCGCCAGCTTCGAGATCGCGAGCGATGCGGCGAAGTTTGCTGCCGCCGTGTCGATCCTCGCGAGCGTCGCGCTGCTGGCGCTCGCAAGCCTCGACTTGCGACGCCGGCTGCGCAACGAGAGCGAGTCGGCGCGGCGCGCCGAGGTGAGCGAGGCGCACTACCGCGACGGCGTCGAGGGGATGGCTGACGGCTTCGCGATCTGGGATTCCCGCGACCGGTTGCAGGCCTGGAATTCTCGGGTGCTCGAACTCGTGCCGGAGTTCCGCAACGCCTTCGCCGTCGGCGCCGCCCGTGTCGACGTCACGCGCCGGATCGGCCAAGTGCTGCATCGCGCCATGTCCGACCAGGCGGTCGAAGCCTGGGCAGCGCGTCAGCGTGCCCTGATCGACAGCGGCGGTGAGCCGGTGCTCCTCGAGGTCGGACTGCGCTGGGTCGAGGTGACGGCGACGGCGACCCGCAGCGGCGGCCGCGTCACGCGGCTCCGCGACGTCACCGCGGAGGTGCTCGCCCGGATGCAGCGCGCGGACAGCGAGCGGCGTCTGACCGAACTGGCCGAGATCGCCTCCGACTGGTTTTGGGAGACCGATGCCGATCACCGCTTCATAAGCTTCTGGTACGGACCGCGCTCGGGCTATCGGCACTCGACCCTGATGATCGGCCGGACCCGGGTCGAGTGGGCGCAGCTCAGCGGCATGACTCAATTGGACGACTTTCGCGCGCTCGAGGCCGCCATGACGCGGCACGAGGAGATCCGCGGCATGGTCCTCGCCTTCCCGGACGGCACCCCGCGCTGGATGGAGATCAATGCCAGGCCGCGCCTCGACGCCACCGGCACGTTTCTGGGCTATCGCGGCACCGGCCGCGACATCACCGACCTGCGCGAACAACGGCGCAAGCTCGAGGACGCCCTGGTCTCGAAACGCGACGCCGAGGAGATGCAGCTGCGCTTCGTGTCGATGGCGAGCCACGAATTCCGCACGCCGCTCGCGGTGATCGACGGCGCGGCGCAACGCATGCTGGCGCAACCGGAGGGCGCGGCGGCGCCCGCCCGCAAGCGCCTCGACCGCATCCGCGGCGCGGTGGCGCAGATGACCTCGATCATCGACCGCACGCTGTCGAGCGCCCGCATCGAGGCGGGCCGGATCGAGCTGAATCGCGAGCGGCTCGACCTGCGCGCGATCGTCGATGGCGCCCGGGCCCGCCAGAGCCAGCTTTCGCCCGAGTTCACATTTGTCACCGATATCCTCGCCGAGCCGGCGTCGATCGTCGGCGACCGGGCGCTGCTCGACCAGGTCTTCACCAACCTGCTGTCGAACGCCGTGAAGTACTCGGGACCGTCGCGCCGCATCGAGCTGGCCGTCACGGCGGCGGGCGACGGATGGAGCGTGGCTATCCGCGACCACGGCGTCGGGGTCCCGGCCGAGGAACTGCCCAAGCTGTTCACCCGATTCTTCCGCGCCCGCACCGCGATGGGGATACCCGGAACCGGCGTCGGGCTGCATCTGGTCGCGGAACTCGTGGGCCTTCACGGCGGCCGCATCGACGTCACCTCGGCCGTCGGCGCCGGAACCACATTCACCGTGTGGCTGCCGGCCGATGCCGACGCGGCGATCCGCCGGGCGGTCTGACCCGGCGCAAGGGTCGAGCGCGCGATCCGCGCGACGTCTCGCCGCGGGGGCGCGTCGGGTGTAACACGTGGTTACACCGCCCACGCTGTAACGGCGGATTGGAGGCGCTAGGTTCGCGCCATGAATCGCCTGCCTCATGTCCTCATCGTCGACGACGACCACGAGATCCGGCGCCTCGTCGGGCGCTTCCTCACCGAGAACGGCATGCGCGCGACGGCGGTGCGCGACACCAAGGAAGCGGATGCGGCGATCGATTCGGGCCGGGTCGATCTCGTCGTGCTCGATCTCATGCTGCCCGGCGAGGACGGCCTGTCCTACGCGCGGCGACTGCGCCAGCGCGCGGCGACGCCGATCCTGATGCTGACCGCGCGCGGCGACGACACCGACCGCATCGTCGGGCTCGAGCTCGGCGCCGACGACTATCTCGGCAAGCCGTTCAATCCGCGCGAGCTGCTCGCGCGCATCCGCGCCGTGCTGCGCCGGACCGCCGACCAGAAGCCGGGGCCGTCGCGCGCGCGCCTGCGGCGCTTCGCCGGCTGGCGGCTCGACATCGTTCGCCGCGAGCTCACGCGGCCGGACGGCGCGCTGGTGCCGATGACCGACACCGAGTTCGACCTGCTCTGCGCGTTCGTCGACAACCCGCAGCGCGTGATGTCGCGCGACCAGCTCCTCGACATGCTGCGCGGCCGCGAGGCGCAGCTCTTCGACCGCTCGATCGACGTCGCGGTCATGCGGTTGCGCCGGAAGATCGAGCCCAATCCGGCGCAGCCGACCCTGATCAAGACGATCCGCAACGGCGGCTACGTCCTGACCGCGGACGTCGAGGGCGAGGAATGAGCCGGTTCGGCCTGCTGCGCGGCACCGCCGCTCGGATCGCGCTGCTCGCCATCGCCGGCATGATCGGAGCGCAGCTCCTGTCGGTCGTCGTCGCGCTGCTGCTGCGGCCGACCGAGGTGCGCGTGTTCTCGATCCCCTGGCTCGCCGAGCGCGCCGGGGAGATCGCGCGCGAGACCTTCGCGCGCCCGGCCGGCCAGCGCGCCGCCTATCTGCGCGCGCGCCCCGAGGAGCAGGATCTCGAGTTCGTCCTGGCGCCGAACTGGGCGCCCGCCGACGACGGGATGCGCCGGCGCGGCGTGGGCCGCCTCCAGCGCGCGCTCAACGAGCGCCTGCCCGAGGGATTCCAGGCGATCGTCGAGTACCACGGCCATTACCGGAGCCGCTTCAACCTCGCCGGCGAGGGTCAGGTGACGCGCATTCCGCCCGTCACCAACGCCCCCAACGAGACCGGTCTGGACGCTTTCGTGCCGGCGGGATTCTTCATGGCGATCCGCGGCCCGGACCAGACCTGGCTGCTGATCTCCGCCGAGCAGTGGGAGGCCTGGCGCGATCCGAGCATCCTCGTGACTTGGCTCCTCGGCATCGCGGCCGCGGGCACGCTGGTCGCGTGGTGGGCCGCGCGGCGCATCGCCCGCCCGCTCGAAGCCCTCGCCCGCGAGGCGACGCGCGCCGGCGCCGGGCTGGAGCCCGACTTCGCGCCTGCGCCCGGGGCGCCGCGCGAGGTCGGCTCGATCGCGGTGGCGCTGGACGAGATGCGCGGCCGCCTCACGCGTTTCCTCGACGACCGCACGCGCATGCTGGCCGCGGTGAGCCACGACCTGCGCACGCCGCTGACCCGCCTGCGGCTTCGCGCCGAGGGCATCGGCGATCCCGAGGAGCAGGCGAAGGCGCTCGCGGACATCGCCGAGATGGAGCACATGATCATCGAGACGCTGGCCTTCGCGCGCGCCGACGCGCTCGACACGCCGGCGCAGCGCTTCGACCTGGCGGCGCTGGTCCAGAGCCTGGTCGACGAGCGCACCGACATCGGCGCCGACGCCAGCTATGACGGGCCGCAGAGCCTGGTGATCGAGGGTCGTGCCGGCGCGCTGAAGCGGGCCATCGCGAACCTGATCGACAACGCCATCGCCTATGGCGGCCGCGCCGAGGTGACGCTGGCCGCCACGCCGAGCGGGTTCGACCTCGCGATCCGCGACGACGGCCCGGGCATTCCGCCCGCCGAGCTCGAGGCCGTGTTCCGGCCCTTCTACCGGCTGGATACCTCGCGCTCGCGCGATACCGGCGGCGCGGGGCTGGGTCTCGCGCTCGCCCGCGACATCGCCCGCGGCCATGGCGGCGACATCGTGCTGGCCAACCGGCCGCCGCACGGGCTCGAGGCGAAGCTGGCGCTGCCGCGCCTGGCCTGAGCGGCCCGGCGCGCGTCGCGACCGCGCGGCGCGCGACATCCTCGATCACGGCGGCCGTCAGCTGCGCGCCAGGCGCAGCGCGGGATGGAGCAATCCCTCGGCGGCCATATCGAAGGGATGGACGCGGCCGAAATACTCGTTCGCGCGCCAGGCCTGCTCGTCCTCGACCCAGTCGAACCAGGGCGCGAAGCCGAGGACGAGATGGATGCGCATCGTGCGCGTCGGTCCGGCACAGAACACGCGGTGCGCACGATGCGTATCCCAGGTGTAGGCGTAGCCCGGCGCCAGGTGGTAAGGCGCCTCGCCCGCCATCTGGAAGACGAAGTTCGGGTCGGTGACCAGCGGGATGTTCAGGCGCAGGTTCTCGAACACCGGCTCGTCGCGGTGCCATCCCTCCCGCGCCAGATAGCTCCGATCGGTCGCATCGACATCCGCACCTGGGATGATGCCGATGCGGCTGCGCACCAGCGTGCGGGTGAAGCCGTCGATGAAGCGGCCGAGCTCGCCGTGCCGCGACGCAGGGGTACGGGTCCGGAAGCCGTAGGTGTCGAAATAGGAATCGCGCAGCCGCGCATGGCCTTGCGTGGCGCTCCAGTAGAACGCTTCGCGGGAATTGCGCGGCGTGCCGAGCGTGCTCGCATGCGGATCGAGCGCGTCCTGATGCGCGGGATTCCAGGTCAGCGAGATGCCGCCATAGCTGCGGCTCTCGCCCTCGGCGTGGCGCCATCCGCGGAACCCGATCTCGGCGGCGAGCGTCGTCGCCGACGCGGTCAGCGCCGCGACCAGCTCGGGCTCCAGCGCGTACATGTAGCGGCTGCGGCGTCCGGTCCGCGGCCGCACCGTCGCGACGAGCCGGTCGTAGTCGCTCACCGCGCGGATGTACTGGAACACAGTCATCGCCGGCGGCACGTCCGCCGCCAAGATCAGCGGTCCCCGCTCCGCTGGTCGCGAAGCCGCTTCCTCGATGGCCGGCACGTCGTCTCGCATTCCCCCTCCGATCGGCCCGCCCCCGCAGGCTCGGCGCCCATTGAGCCGGCGCCGTCCGGCAAGGCTCAAGACGTGCAGGCGGGATAGGCCGGCGGGCCTAAGCCCGGGTCAGGGTGTGGATGACCGGATGGTGGCGGTGCGACAGGCGCGCGCCGGCGCCATGACGACGCGCCCGCCGGGGCCGCGACGCGCGGATGACGATTGCGCGACGCCTCGGCGCGTTCACCCTCGGTAAAGCCGCGCGCCGCTCTACTGCCGCCTTCGCGACATCCGGATCCCGCCGAAGATGCATTTCGACAAGGCCCTGTCGATCACCCGGTCCTGGATCGAGCGCGGCGCCGCCGCGCCCGCGGCCTTCGATTCCGCCCTGATGATCGCGGCGACCTGCGACGCATCCGGCGCCGGCGATCCCGCCGCCGACGCGGCGGCGCAGGCCGAGGCCCTCCGCCGGCTCGCGCAGGCCGCGCGGCGTGCCATCCCGTCGATCGACGTCATCGCGACGCGCGACGAGGCCAAGCTCGGCCTGCGCGCCGTCGCGGAGCTCGAGCGCCGCGCGGTGGCGCTCGAAAGCCGGGAGACCGGCGCGGGGTTCCGCGCGGCGTGACCCGCGGGGCTCAGCCGCGCGGCCACCAGGCGTGGAAGTGGTGGACCGGGCCGTGGCCGTGGCCGACGGCGAGTTCGTCGGCCGCGGCGATCGCCGCCGAGAGATAGGTCTTCGCCGCCCGGATCGCGTCGATCGGCGAGCGCTCGCGCGGCAGCAGCGCGGCGATCGCCGCGGACAGCGTGCAGCCCGTGCCATGCGTGTTGCGCGTCGCGATCCGCGGCGCGTGCAGCTCGACCTGCCGTTCGCCGTCGTCGACGATGTCGATGCTCTCGGCGCCGGCAAGATGCCCGCCCTTCAGCATGACGAGCCGCGGCCCGAGCGCATGGAGACGGCGCGCCACGCCGCGCATCGCCTCGAGGCTCGCGGCGGCGGGCTCGCCGAGCAGATCCGCCGCCTCGGGCAGGTTCGGCGTCAGGACCTCCGCCATCGGCACGAGGCGTCGCCGCAGGGCGGCGACGGCGGCGGCGGCGAGCAGCCGGTCGCCGCTCTTTGCGACCATGACCGGATCGACCACGAGCCGCTTCACGCCGTGGCGATGCAGGCGATCGGCGACCGTCTCGACGATCTCCGCGGTGCCGAGCATGCCGATCTTGACGGCATCGATGCGCAGATCGGCGAACAGCGTGTCGATCTGCTCGGCGATGAAGCCGGGCGGAACGGGATGGACGCCGGCGACCATGCGCGTGTTCTGCGCGGTGAGCGCCGTGACGACGCCGGTGCCGTAGGCCCCGAGCGCCGAGAACGCCTTCAGATCGGCAAGCACGCCGGCCCCGCCGGACGGATCGACGCCGGCGATCGAGAGCACATGGGGGATCATGCGACCCGGATAGGCCACGAGTCCGACGAGCGTCAATCGCGGACGTGCCGCGGGCTCGGGCGATGGGCGATGGGCACGCGGCGCGCTTGCCTCCCCTCGCGATCACCCGCAATCTCCGGCGCTTCACGGCCGGCGTCGTGCCGGCATCTCGTCCCGGAGGGAATTCGTCCATGTCCACCACCGCCAAGATCGCTCTCGTCACCGGTGCCGGCAGCGGGGTCGGCAAGCATTCCGCGCTCGCGCTGATGAAGGCCGGCTACGCGGTGGTCCTGGCCGGCCGGCGCAAGGACGCGCTCGAGCAGACCGCCGCCGAGGGCAAGGCGTCGGGTGCGCGCTCGCTCGTGGTGCCCACCGACGTCGCCGACCCGGCGTCGGTCAAGGCGCTGTTCGCCAAGGTGAAGGACGGCTTCGGACGCCTGGACGTGCTGTTCAACAACGCCGGTGTGAATGCGCCGGGGATCCCGCTCGAGGACCTCAGCCTCGAGCAGTGGAAGACCGTCGTCGACATCAACCTGACCGGCGTCTTCCTCTGTGCCCAGGAGGCCTTCCGGCTGATGAAGAGCCAGGACCCGCGCGGCGGCCGGATCATCAACAACGGCTCGATCTCGGCGCATGTGCCGCGTCCGAACTCGGCCCCCTACACCGCGACCAAGCACGCGGTCCAGGGCCTGACCAAGTCGCTGTCGCTCGACGGCCGCAAGTACGACATCGCATGCGGCCAGATCGACATCGGCAACGCCGCGACGGAGATGGCCGCGCGGATGGCCAAGGGCGTGCCGCAGGCCAACGGCGAGATCGCGGTCGAGCCGCTGATGGACGTCGAGGCGGTGGCGCAGTCGGTCGTGCACATGGCGGGCCTGCCGCTCTCTGCCAACGTCCTGTTCATGACGGTGATGGCGACCAAGATGCCCTTCGTCGGCCGCGGCTGAGCGCCCGGCCGCGCGAAGGCTTAACGTCCGCTTAGGAACGCGCGACTACGCTGCCGGCCCTCCGGTCGAGGGCCCGCAGGATGACCAGTTCAATCAATGCGACGCGCGAAGTCCGCTTCGAGGTCGCGACCCAGCGCGACGGGCGCTGGACGATCGAGTGCGCGCGCCTCGGCGAGCCCGAGGCGCGCCGCATCGCCCAGCAGCTCCTTGCCACCAACGCCTACGAGGCCGTGCGTGTCGTGCGCGAGCGCGACGTGCTCGGCCGCACCCTGGTCGAGACGCCGATCTTCGCCGCGCGGCGCACCGCCTCGTCCGAGCCGCCGCTGCGCGTCAACGCGACCGACGAGCGCGACTGCTGGTGCGCCGAGCTCGACGACCTCTACGGCGCGCGCAGCCGGCGGGCGATCGGCCAGCTGCTGCGCGCCTTCCTCGACCAGATCCAGATCACGCCGATCGAGCTGCTCCACAACGTCCGCTTCGCGCGCAAGCTCGACGACGCCGGCACGCTGCTCGGCGCCGCGCTGCACCGGATCGCGCGCGCGCGCGCCGAGGCGATCGGCGAGCCGCTCGCGCAGAGCGTGAAGCTCCTCGAATCGCTGATCGCCACCGCGATGCGGCGCATGGTCGACGCCCAGGCGAACCGTCGCCATCCCGTCCCCGGCGACGACGGGCTCGATGCCCTCGTCGCGCGATGCCGACAGCTCGCGCCCGATCCGTCCGCGGTCCGCTTCCACATCCGCCACGCCATCGCGCGCGATTTCGAGGGGCGCCCCAGCCTGCTTGCGCGCCTCGACGCCGCGCTCGGCTGGCTCGGCGCGGCCTCCGATCCGGAATCCCTCGCCGCCATCGACGAGCTGGTCGCCGACTGCCTGGGCTCCGCCGCGACGATGCAGGAGACGCTCGGTGTCCAGCGCGACCTCGCCACCGCGCTGCGCATGACCATCGAGCTCGCGCGCGGCCGGCCCAAGACCGAGCCGGCGCGAATGGCGAGCTGGTATGCGCCGCTGGCGCGCATGCTGGCCGAACAGGCCTGCCCCGAGACGCGGACGGTCCTCCTCGGCCGGGTCCAACGCGAGGTCGCCGGCGACCGCCCGCTGACCCGCGGAACGACGGCCGACGAGGCCAATGCCATCGTCGCCCTCGCGGGTGCCCTCAAGGACGACACGGCCGGCGGCTATGTCGGCGGCGCGCCGATGCTCGAGGCGCTGGTGCGGCGCTGGAAGCGCATCGACCGGCCGGGCGGCTTCAGCGAGTTCGAGATCCCCGACGGCGACGCGGCCAGCCGCTTCCAGAGCCTGGTGGCTTTCGAGCCGGAATGTTTCGGCGAGACGCGCAAGCGGGCGCTGGCGACCCTCCTGCTGGACGCCCTGCGCGAGGTCCCGGCCGCGGACCGACCGGCCCTGGGACGGTTCGCCCCGCTGATCGAGGCGTCGTCGCTGCTCGACGCCGCCCGCGCCACGCTCCTGCGGGAATTGGCCGCAGCCGGTTAGCGGTTTCTTCAGCCTGCCGCCCCATCCTCGGACGAGACCCTGCGGATTCTGAGCCTGCCGACCCCGGCGGCGGAGATCGATGTCGCAACCTGCCCCGACACGCAACTTCAACGACGGCCTCGGCGCGCGCGCGCGCAAGTCGCCCGCCGAGATCCAACGCATTCTGCAACTCCACGAGCTGTATGTCCGTCGCAAGGGCGGCATGCCGGCCGACCTGACGCTGCAGAACCTCTCCGGCGTCTCGCTGCCGGGGATCAACCTCACCGGGGCCAAGCTCACCGGCGTCAATTTCCAGGGCGCCAAGCTGCGCGGCGCGATCTTCGACAAGGCCGACCTGTTCTCCGCCAATCTGGCCGAGGCCGACCTGTCGGAAGCCTCGTTCGTGGGGTGCGACCTGCGCGGCGTGATCCTGCGCGGCGCCAATCTCCAGCGCGCCCGGCTGCCCGATGTCGACCTGCGCGCCGGCCAGCTGCTCAGCGCCTCCGCCGACGGCCCCGGGCTCGAATTCGCGCGCACCGACATGGGCAAGGTCGACCTGAGCTCGGCCAACCTGAAGGGCGCCAACCTCTCCAATGTCGACCTCAACCAGGCGACGCTCTCGCGCGCCGACCTCACCGGCGCCGACCTGTCGGGCGCGGTGCTGACGCGCGCCAAGCTCACCGGCACCAAGCTGACGGGCGCGCGGCTCAACAACTGCAACCTCAGCAAGGCCGACCTCTCGGGCGCGCAGCTGGGCGGCGCCAGCCTCGCCGGGAGCGACCTTTCGGGCGCGGCGCTGATCGAGGCGGACATGTCCGAGGTCGACATGCGCGGCGCCAATGTCGACGGCGCCAATCTCGAGGGCTCCGATCTCAGCGGCGCGCTGCTCGCGCGGGTGGACTTCTCGCGCGCCAACATCGAGGGCGCGCGCGTGCAGCTGTCGGTGACCTCGCTGTCGAACGAGATCCAGAAGCTGATCGAGCAGCATCGCCTGTGGGCCGCGAGCCAGGGCCGGCAGGGCGCGCAGGCCGACTTGTCGGGCCAGGACTTCACGCGCATCGACTTCAGCGGCATCGACTTCAGCGGCGCGAACTTCACCGACTGCAACCTCACCGCCGCCAATTTCAGCGGCGCCACGCTGGTGATGGCGAACTTCCACGGCGCGCGCCTGCAGAAGGCCGACCTCCTTCGCGCGAATCTCGACGGCGCGATCCTCGAGGGCGCCGATCTCACCGACGCCGACCTCACCGACGCGACGTTCAAGCCGGTCGAGATCAAGCGGCCCGACGGCAGCTCCACGGGCCGGTTCTGGCCGGCAAACCTGCACGGCACCCGCCTCACCGGCGCGCGGCTGCTGCGCGCCAACCTCTCCGGCGTCAACCTGCGCAAGGCGGACCTCAGCGGCGCCGATCTCACGGGCGCCGACCTGACCGCCGCGGATCTTGCCGGCGCGTCGCTCGCCGGCGCCGACGTCACCGACGCCAAGCTGCCGCCCAACGCGCCGAGCGTCTGACCCCCGCGGCGCGCAATGCTGCGGCCGCGGCGCGACGCTCCGCGGCACGTCACAAAGAAATCATCCCGATCGAACCGGCGCGGGCTGCCCGATCGGCTAGCCTGCGGCGGCATTGCCGGGAGACCCGCCTTTGGCCCTGCAGCCCGCCGCGCCTGCGCCGCGTCGCGTCGCGTCGAGCGCGCCGCTCACACCAGGCCAGAGCGCCTGGCTCGATGCCTTGCGCGGCGTCAGTGCGCAGCTCGTCCTCGTCGGTCACGCGCTGATCGCATTCGCGCAGCCGGGGCCCGTGCTCCGCACGCTGCCGCACAGCCTCGGCGTCGTCGTGTTCTTCCTGCTCTCGGGGTACCTCATCACGCTGACGACGCTCGCGAAGTCCCGCGGCGGCGGCTACGGGCTCGCCGACTTCACGATCGACCGCGCCGCGCGGATCTTCACGCCCTACGTTCCCGCGCTCGTCGTCGTCGCCCTCGTCGACGTCGCGAGCAGCGCCTCTCCGGCCTATCCGTTCCGCCAGGACTTCACGCTCGCGACCGGGGTGCTGAATCTGTTGATGCTCCAGGACCACCCGCTGTTCCTGGCGCTGCGGCGGCTCGGGCTTCCGGACGAGCTCTGGATTTTCGGGCCGTTCGGCTCCGGCCGCCCGTTCTGGACGATCATGATCGAGTGGTGGATCTACCTCGCCTTCGGCTTCGGCCTGTTCGTGCTCTGGCGCGACGCCCGGCCGCGCGGCGCGGCGCGATGGCTGATCGCCGCCGGGTTCGCGATCGTGCCGCTCACGCATCTCGTCGCCGGCTACGGCCAGTGCCTGACGATGGTCTGGGGGTTGGGCATGGCGATGGCGATCGGGCATCGGCGGCTGGCCGACGCGCTGCGCGCGCGGGTCTCGACGCGCATGCTGGCATGGGCCGCGGCAGGCTTCCTCGCGCTGTGCGCGCTCCGCCTTGCCGCCAACCAGGTCCGCGTCTACGAGCTGCAATTCGCGCTGTATGCCAGCGCCGCCATCTTCGCGGTCCTCCTGGCCCTGGGCCGCATCGAGCGGGCGCCGCCGCCGTGGCTCGCCCGCCTCGCGGCCGGGCTCGCCGCGATCTCGTATTCGCTTTACCTGACGCACTTCACCCTGCTGACCTTCCTTGTCACGCAGGTCCATGCCGGCGCGCTCGATCCGGCCGCGGCCCTCGTCCTGTGCCTCGCCGGCGCGAACGCGCTGGCGATCGCCTTCTGGTGGTCGTTCGAGCGTCATCATCGCGCGGTCGCGCGGTGGCTGCGCCAGCTTGCCGGCTCCGGAGGCGCGATCGCGGCGCCGCGGCGCGCGCCATGACCGGCACGCCGCGCGACTGGGTGCTGATCGCGGCCGCCGACAGCGGCTACTACACGCTGCTCCTCGACATGATCGAGTCCGTGCGCGCGCAGCGCGGGCTCGAGGACGCTCCGATCGCGGTCTTCGACCTCGGCCTCGACACCCTGCAGCGCGCGGCGCTGATGCGCGAGGGCATTCAACTCCTGGCTCCGCACTGGCATCTCGGGCTCGATGGCCGCGGCCTGCCGACGCATCATCTCGGTCTGCTGGTGCGGCCGTTCCTGCGCGACTACCTGCCCGGCTACCGGCGCTACCTGTGGCTCGATGCGGATGCCTGGATCCAGGATGGCGCCGCCATCGAGCGGCTGCTCGCAGGTGCCCGCGCGACCGGCCTCGCCGTCGTCCACGAGCGCGAGCCGAGCTATCGCTTCCAGGCCTGGCTGCAGGCCTGGACGCTGAAGCACTTCATCCTCGGCTGCGGCGCATGGAGCGGCATCCGGCTGATGGCGAGACCGCATCTCAACGCCGGAATATTCTGCCTCGAGGCCGATGCGCCGCACTGGGAGAGCTGGCAGGCGCATCTCGCCCGCGCCGTCTCCCGCACCGGTCGCATCGCGCCCTACGACCAGTTCGCGCTCAACGCCGCGGTCCATGGCGACGGCCTGCCGGCCGCGCTCCTCGACCCGATCGACAACTGGATCTGCGATCGCGGGCCGCCGCTGTGGGACGCTGCCGCGCGCCGCTTCTGCCGCCCGCGACCCCCGTTCACCCCGCTGGCGATCCTGCACCTGGCCGGGCCCGCGAAGACGGCACGCTATGCGCTCGCGACGCGAGAGGGCCGCCGCGTCGAGGCGGCGCTCACCTATCGCTGGGTGCGCACGAATCTCCATCCGGCCGCCGGCGTCGCGTGAGCGCATGGCTCGCGCGCTTCCGCACGACGTCCCGCCGGCCGCGGCCGCCGACGCCGGCACCCTGGCGCCGCTGTTGACGGCGATCGCGCTCGTCGGCTGCCTCGGCCTGCAGCGCCTCGCCGTGCCGATCGGCGAGTTCCGCCTGCCCGTCGCAACGCCGATCCTCGTCGGCGTCGTCGCGACCGGCCTCGCGACGGGCGCGATGACGATCGTGCCTCGCCGCCTCGTGTGGCTGATCGGATTCGCGGCCTGGGCGCTGGCCGCGACGGCGATCGCGGGCGAGCTGATGCGGCGCGCCGGCCTGCGCGCGAGCCTGCCGTCGCTCGGCCACCTCCTCCTGCTCTGCGGCCTCTTCGTCGTGCGGTTCGCGGAGCCGCAGCGCGCCGCGGCGACGCGATCGACCGTGCAGACCGCCCTGCTGCTCGTCGCCGTCGCCGGCATCGCCCAATTCGCGGCGCAGTTCGCGGGATGGGCCGTGTTCTCCTTCGACGGGATCCTGCCTCCGGCCCTGTCGATCGAGCCCCTGTACAACGGCGTGATCCCGGTCGGCGGCACGGGCCTGTTCAAGTCGAACGGCTTCTTCCTGGTCGAGCCCTCGGTGTTCTCGCAGCTCATGGCCATCGCGATCGCCGTCGAGCTTCTCCATGCGCGCAGGCCGGTCCATCTGCTCGCCTTCGCGGCCGGACTCGTGCTCGCCGTCTCCGGCACGGGGTGGCTCGTGCTCGTCGCCTTCCTTGCCGTCGCGCTGCTGCAGCCGTCGCGGCTGCGCCTGCGCGGGATCCTTGCGCTCGCGCTCGTCGTCGGCGCGACGGCGGTGCTCGCCTTCGTCCTGCTCGACGAGGTCGGGCTCGCTCTTCTCGCGCGCTGGGACGAGGTCGGCGAGGAACGCTCGAGCGGCCATCTGCGCTTCGTCGCGCCCTTCCTCGCCCTGGCGCGGATCGCCGAACTCCATCCCGGCTTCCTCGCGACCGGCCTCGGCCCGGGCGCCGGCGAGGACATCGATCTCGGCTTCGCCTACTCGGTCCACGCGCCCGGCAAGATCCTGATCGAGTTCGGTCTGCCGGGGCTGGTGCTGTGGCTCGGCCTCGTCCTGTCCAGCTGTCGGCGCCCCGGCGAGGCGGCCCTTCTCGTCCCGGCTCTGACGATGCTGTTCTTCGGCGGCGGCTATCAGCAGTTCGCGCCGATCATCGGCCTCGTCCTTCTCCTTCTGGCGTGGCCGCCGCGCGACGATCCGGCGGCGCGGGCGCGCGACTGACGTTCCCGTTCGCCGCGAGCCAGGTCGCGATGTAGCGCCCGAGCTTTCCGTAGCTGTTGTCGTGGACCTCGACCCGCCGGTCCAGCAGCAGCGCCAGCAGCATCACGTGGAGCCGGTCGGTCGAGACCACGGCATGGGGCCGCAGCATCGCCACGCCGCGCGCGACGAGATGATCGCGCAGACGGCGCCACGGTCCGGCGACGGGCAGCACGTTGCCCAGCCGCCCGTCGAGCACGTGGAGCTTGCGCGCGGCCCGGAAGAGCAGCCGGTCGAGGCGGTCCCAGGCATCCGGCCAATCGCGCGACTCGGGCGCCGGCGGCGCGTCGAGCGGCCGCTCGACGTCGCGACGGCGCATGGTCAACGTCCCGCCGGGATCCGCCGGCATCGGCATCCACGCACCCCACAGCGCGTGCGCCATGTCCGGCAGCAGCATCGCGTTCGCCACGCCCGCCGCGCGCAGCAGCTTCCACGAGTCCTCGTCGCGCGCGCATACCGTCAAGTGCCGATGCGAGCGCACGAGCTGCATCGCCGCGCGGCATGCCGAGTCCGATCCGAAATGGATCGTCTGCGGCAGGCTGACGATGCGGTGATCGGGATAGCGTGCGATCACGCCCTCGCGCAGCGCCTGGTGATCCGGCCAGAGGTCGCCGAAATTCCCGCCGCCCTGGATCAGGATGACCGCCCGGGGCGGGATCGCGGTGCGCCGCGGGTCGAAGTTGAAGCCGCTGTAGCTCGCGACCAGCCGATGCCCGCGCGTCGCCAGATGGCGCTCGGTGCCGACATGGATCAGGAAGTCGCCGATGTTCTCGGCGACCGGATAGTCGAGCAGCACGGTGTCGGCGCGCGTGCCGAGCGCCGCATCGAGGGCGTCCAGGTGCAGCGCGAGGCCGTGCATCACGGCACCGTTTTCCATCGCGGCTCAGCTCCGGGCGCTGTGCTGGAATGCGCGGATGTAGTCGATCTCGAAGCGGCCGGGCAGCGGCGTCGTCTCGTCGGGATCGGGTATCCAGCGCGGGTCGCGGCTGCCCAGCGCGAGATTGGCGAGCAGGTACATCGGCTCGTCGATGAAGTTCGGCTGGCTGAAGCTGGGACGCCCGTCGATCGAGAACCGGATCTCGCGCTCGCTCCATTCGACCGCATAGACGTGGAAGCCGTCGGCGAGGTCGACGGTGCCGTCGATCCAGACGGCGGGATGCGTCTTGTCGCCGACGCATCCCTGGTGGACGCTGAACCGGCGCTCGCCCGAGGCCTCGAGCACGTCGATCTCCGGCGGCCACGCGGCGCGCTTGGGCAGCAGCCAGAAGGCCGGCCAGAACCCCTTGCCCAGGGGCACGCGGCAGCGGATCTCGAAATAGCCGTAGCGCTGCCAGAAGGTCAGCTCCGACGTGATGCAGCCCGAGGTGTAGCGCCGGCCCAGGATGTGCGGCTGCACGCGCATGGGATCGGCGCGCGCCGCGGTGATCGCGAGCGCGCCGTCGCGGATCGCGAAGGGCTGCACGCCGAGCGGCGAGGCCGCCTTGCCGCGGAACAGCGGGTCGACATAGATCTGCTTTTCCTCGTTGATGACCTGGAACCGGTCGTGCCGATAGCGGCTGCGCCACGCCGGCGCACGCCCCGTCGCGACGGCGTTCTCGTTGATCCGCGCGACGTCCTCGTCGTCGAACTCGTCGGCGAAGGTCGGGCGATAGAGGCGCGGCAGGTAGTCCGGCGCCGCCACGCGGTCCGGCGCCGGCACGAGGCGATGCGCCACGACCCGCAGGAGATGGCGATGCGTCGCTTGCGACCCGTCCTGACGCGCCAGCAGCCGCGCCGTCGCCGACAGCTCCAGTCGCCCGGGATCGCCGACTCGCGCCGCCCGCGTCCGCATCGTGCCGTCGTCGCGGCCGCTCGACACCGACAGGCCGCGCGGCGACCACGCGACGGTGAAGACGGCATCGGCGGCGGAATCGGCGGCGCCGGTCGCGGAGAGCCGCCCCGCCTGCGCCTGCACATGGCCGCTCAGCGTCAGGCCGAGGCTCAGGTCGCCGGCGTCGAGGAGCATGCCGCCGCGCTGCGCGCCGCGCGGCACGTGCAGCGTCACCGCGCCCTGCGCGCCCGCGAGGCCGCGCAGGTCGACGGTCACGACATCCGCCGCGCGCGTTGCCGGGGTGCCGCGGCAGCGGACGAGCGAGCTCGCCGCGGTGCCGAGCTCGTACTGCGCGCCCCAGGCGAGCACCTCGCGCACGCCTTCGCGCGACGGGCCGCGGAGGAACGCGGCATTGAAGACCTTCGCGCCGGGATCGAACGGGTACCAGGGAAACGTCGTCGACAGGCGCACCCAGCGCGCATCGAGCTCGACGCTCGCGATCTGCTGGCGATAGGTCGCGTAGTCGAAGATCGCGACCGACCACGGCCCGGCCGCCGTCGCGCCGTCGAGCGCGCGCAGGTGGATCGACCCGGTCGCCAGGACCTCGCCGCGCGGCAGCTCCAGCCATTGCAGGACGCCCTGATCGACCCTGGTCAGCGGGCCGATGCGAAGCCGATGCACGCCGCGCCCGCCATCGGGCGCGACGATGCCCGGCTCCGGCACCACGCCGGCGCTCCCCGCGGTCTTCCAGCGCGTGAAGTCGGAATCCCAGCGCAGCCGGTTCGTCGCCTCGCCCTCGATCAGCAGGCCGAGGGGCCGAGCGTCGGCGGGATCGGTCTCGAAGCGCGGGACGTCCGGCGCCACCTCGGTCGCGACGCCGTCCGCGCCCGTGCGGGCGGCGGCCGTGGCGCGTCGGAACCGCACGCCGTCCGGCAACGCGCGGGCGAAGTCGAGATCGAGGACCGGCCCCGCCGCGAACGCGGCCCGCATGAAGCCGGGCAGCGTCGCGCCGCCGGCCGCACCGGCCGTCGCGCCCACCCCCGCCGCGAGAAGCCGCCGGCGCCTCACATCAACCGGCCCTGGCGCAGGACGCGCTTGAAGGCGCGCACGGGGCGCAGGCACGCCGCACCGGCGAGGCAGGCATAGGCGGACACGGTGCGGCCGTCGATCAACAGCGAGGTCGAGCGCCGATGCAGGCGCTCGGCCGCGAAGTCGGTGCGGATCTCGAGCCGCGCGCGCAGCGGCAGCTCGCGCAGCAGCTGCAGGAAGCGATCGTAGTCGATCTCCTCGACGCCGAAGCGCCGCCGGAAGAAGTTCTCGTGGATGAACTCGACCTTGTGGAAGGCGTCGAACAGCCGGGTCGCGCTGATCTGCCCGGAGTGGACGCGGTAGCGCGTCAGGCACTCGGGCTGCACGATCATGGGATGGCCGGCTTCGTAGAGCCGCAGGAACAGGTCGACGTCCTCGGCCGGCTCCAGCTCGCGACGGTAGCCGCCGACGGCCATCACGGGATCGCGTCGATAGATCACCGTCGGATGCGTGTAGCGCAGGCGGCCGCCGCGCGCGAGGAAGGGCTCGATCTCCGCCACGCCGCCCGGCAGCGGCGCCACGCGCTGGCGGATCCGGCCGGCCGCGTCGATCACCGCGAAGTTCGACGCGGCGCCGCCGAGCTCCGGCCGGGCGGCGAGAAAGTGAACCTGCCGCGCCAGCCGCGCGGGTTCCATGACGTCGTCGGCGTCCAGCCGAGCCACCAGCGGCGCGCGCGCGACCTCGAGGCCGCGATTGAGCGTCTCGCCGATCCCGGAATTCGCCTTGCGCAGATAGCGCACGCGTCCGTCGCGTGCCGCGTAGCCCTGCGCGATCGCCGCCGTGCCGTCGAGCGACCCGTCGTCGACGACGACAAGCTCGAAGTCGTCGAAGCTCTGCGCCAGCACGCTGTCGATCGCTTCGCGCAGGAAGCGCTCGCCGTTGAAGACGGGCATCAGCACGGAGACGGCAGGCACGGGCGGGGTCGGGGTCATGCGCGCATCGTGTCGGTCGCGACGTGACCGGAGTGTGAAATCGCCGAGAGGTCACCACTGGCGCCGCGGCGCGCGGGGCATATCGCGACATGGGATCGCGCCGGGATCGACTCGAACCGGGAGCCGTCGCAGGCGCGAGCGGCGAGGAGATCGTCGTGCGGCCGCGCTGGCTGGCCTGGTCGGCGCTCGACAGTCTCGGCAGCACGCTGCTCGCGATGGCCGTGACGATCGCGATCGCGCGCGAGCTCGGGGCGATGGAGTTCGGCCGCTACGCGATGGCGCTGGGTCTCGTGCAGCTCGCGGGCGTGCTTCCCGAGGCGCTGCTGCACGACGCCGTCGTCCAACGCGAGCGGCTCGCGCCCCTCCATGTCGATACCGCGCTGTGGACCGTCACGGGGCTCGGCGTCGTCGCCGCCGCGCTCCTGATCGCCGGCGCCAGCCCCCTGGCTGCGATGGTCGGGGACGCGACGCTGGCGCCGATGATCGCCGCGCTGGCGCTCGCCCTGCCGGTGACCGCGGCGAGCGCGATCGCCCAGGCGGTGCTGCGGCGCGCGTTGATGTTCGACCGGATCGCGACCAGCTCCCTGATCGGCCGCGTCTCCGGCGCGCTGATCGGCCTCGCCGTGCTCGGCATCACCGCCTCGCCGGCCGCGCTCGTCTGCCAGCAGCTCGGCGCGGCTGCGGTCACGTGCGTTTTGTTGCTGTTCGCCGCACCGCGCTTCCGCCTGCGCGCGAGCCTCGCCGCGCTGCGCGAGCTGCTGCCGTTCGGCATTCAGACCATGCTCGGCAGCGCGCTGTGGATGACCACGACACGGCTGTTCACGGTCCAGCTCGGCCTCGCGCTCGGGCCCGTCGCGCTCGGCCTTTTCAACCTCGCGCTCCGCTTCGTCGACATGCTGCGCGACGCGCTGTTCGGCGCCGCCAGCCGGATCGCGCTGCCCGTGCTCGCCCGCGAGCAGGGCAATCGTGGCGCGTTCATCGCCCTCTACGCGCGCTACACCGAACTGGGGAGCCTCGCGCTGCTGCCCGTGTTCGGCGGGCTGTGCATGACCGCCGATGCGTTGGTCGGCCTGCTGTTCGGCGACGCCTGGCGGCCGGCCGTGCCGGTCATCCAGCTCCTCAGCCTGGGCGTCATGGTCAGCCTGACGCGGCTCTTCGCCGCCACCGCGATCAGCGCCTGGGGCCGGCCCGCGGTGAACCTCGCCGCCGTCGCCGCGAGCTTCGTCACGATGAACGGCGGCATGTGGCTGTTCGCCGACGCCGGCCTCGTGGCGGCCGCGCTGTGCTGGATCTCGCGCTATGTCGTCACGCTCGCCTGCACCGTCGTGGCGCTGCATCGCATGCTCGACCTGCGCTGGGCCGACCAGCTGCGCCTCGCGGTCGGCCCGCTCGTCGCGACGCTGACGATGATGGGCGGCGTGCTCGGATTCGACCTGCTGGCCCGCCCGGACCTCGGTCCGCTGCAGCGTCTCGTCACCATGATCGTGGTCGGCGTCGTGGTGTACATCGCCGCGATCGGGCTCGTCGCGCGCGCGACGCTGCGCAAGCTGCTCGAACGTCGCCGATCCTGACGCCGAATCGAAGGAGGACCCAGGATGCTCGCGCTCACCCGCCGGATCGGCCGGCGCCTCGTCGCGGAGTACGACACGCTTCGCCTCGGCGCCGTCGCGCGCCAGGTGCGTCGCGAGAGCCTGACCTATCTGGCACCGGCGAAGCTCCGCTCGATCGAGGCGACCCTCGACTCGATCCGCGCGCGCGCCGTGCCCGGCGACTTCCTCGAGTTCGGCGTCGCGCTCGGCGGCTCCGCCATCGTCATCGCCCGCCGCCTCGACGGCGCGCGCCGCTTCATCGGCTTCGACCGCTTCGCCCGCATCCCGCCGCCAGGGCCGCGCGACCCGGTGGAGGCGCATCGCCGCTACGCCGAGATCGCGAGCGGACGCTCCCGCGGGCTCGGCGGTCGGACCTACTACGGCTATCTCGACGATCTCCAGGCGCGCGTGGTCGCGACCTTCGCGCGGCACGGCCTCGAGGTCGACGGCGACCGGATCCGCCTCGTGGCCGGACTGTTCGAGGAGACGCTGCCGTCGGCGCTCGGCCGGCCGGTCGCCTTCGCACATGTCGACTGCGACTGGTACGACCCGGTGCGCACCTGCCTCGAGGCGCTGGCGCCGGTGCTGTCGCCCGGCGGCGCCGTGGTTCTCGACGACTACAACGACTACGCAGGCTGTCGCGCCGCCACGCACGACGTGCTCGACCGCCACGACGAACTCGCGCTGGTCGCGCGCACGCCGCACGCGATCGTCGTGCGCCGCTGAGCGCCGTGCCTGCGCCATCCTCAATACGCGCCGGCGCGCCGCAGCACCGCGCCGGGTGTGCGCGCCAGGATCGCCAGGTCCAGCCACAAGGACCGCCGCTCGGCGTAGCGGCGATCGAGCTGCACGCGGTCCTGATAGGAGACGTCGTTGCGTCCGCTCACCTGCCAGAGCCCCGTGAGGCCCGGCGTACAGCGCAGATAGGCAGCCGCGTGATCGCCGTAGCGCGACAGCTCGGCGCCGACGATCGGGCGAGGGCCGACGAGGCTCATCTCGCCGCGAAGCACGTTGTAGAGCTGCGGGAGCTCGTCGAGGCTCGTGGCGCGCAGCCAGCGCCCAAGCGCGGTGACCCTCGGATCGTCGCGAAGCTTGAAGTCGCGCGCCCACTCGGCGCGCGCCGCTTCGTCGCGCGCCAGCAGCTCCGCGAGGCGGCGGTCCGCGTCCGGGACCATGGTGCGGAACTTCCAGCAGCGGAAGCCGCGGCCGCCGCGGCCGATGCGCGGATGCCCGTAGAAGAGCGGCCCGCCTTCGCGCCAGAGGGCGACGACGATCGCGACTCCAAGCGGCGCGATGGCGACAAGGATCAGCAGCGCTGCGATCACGTCGAGTACACGCTTGACGGGAATTTCCCGATGCCCTTCCGCCAGCCGACGGACGTCGAAGTTCCTGGCGCGACGGCGACCGAGGCGGCGGGGAGCGACGAGCGTCGCGATGGCGACATCGGCGTGGGACATGGGTTGCCCTCCTGGCGTGATCGAACCAGTGAGGAGGCGCGCGTCCGCTCGCGCCCCCGAATGCCTCGCACGCGAAGATAGAAACGCTGCCTCGGTGCGGGCGGGACTTTTCTGTGAGTGATTTCCGCGTGTTATATGCGTGTGACCGTGGAACCAAAGCGATTGTCGGTGCCGGATTTTCGAGCAACGCATCGCGAGGCGAGGTCCGCGTTGCGGAAACCGGGGATGGTCCGCCGCCGTGCGTATCGCTACCTCGCACCGCCCGGGTCATGGGCGACACCGGCCCCGACGAGGGCCGGACGGGGCTCAGAAAATTCACACCCGGAGCCCCTCACCCGGGCGTCTGATCCGCATCCGATGATTGAGAAACGGGAGCGCCCGGATGCCGTCGCGCGCGACGGACCGTTCGTCGCGGCGGGATAGGCGCTTGCGCCGTGCGTCGTGGTGTCGGATTCGCAACGCGGCGGCCGGCGCGATGCTGCTTGTCTCGGCGTTCGCCGCGGCCGGATCCGTCGAGCCGACGATCGAGCAGCGCTTCGACGCCCAATGGCGCGCCGCCGGGATCGGCAGCTTCGGCCTCGTGCTGCGCCCCTTCGTCACCCAGGAGATCGGCTTCGACGACAACGTCTTCTCCACGCGGCGCGGGGTGCGCAAGGACGGCGTCTCGATTTCCACCGCCGGCGCGACGCTGGCGCCGCGCCTCGATCGCCACGCGCTCTCGGTGGGCGGCAGCGCCTCGCTGATCCGGCTGCTGGAGAACACGGGCGAGAATACGTGGGCCGGCCAGGCGTTCGTCGCCGGGAGGCTCGACCTGCGCGACGACCTCCAGCTCGGGATCGATGCCGTCTCCGCACGCGTCGTCGAGGAGCGCGGCAATCCCGAGAGCCTCGCCGGGGCGGGAGGTCCGATCGTCGCGCTGCGCCATCGCGCGGAGCCTTGGCTGCGCGCAGAAACCGGTCGCTTCGTCCATCGCGCGGCGATCGAGCTGCAGCACGTCACGTATTTTGATGTGCCCGCGGCGAGCGGCGGCAGGGCCTTCAATCTCGCCGGGCGCGAGTACGAGCAGGCCGGCGCCGCCTACCGCCTCGCCTATCGCTATGTCGACGAGGACAAGATCTACATGCGCCTCGCCGCCTTCGAGCGTCGCGCGCTCAATCGCGCCGGCGCCGCGACACGCAACCTCGCGGGCGGCAGCGCCGCGTTGGGCATCTCCGGACAGATCACGCCGGTCGTCTCGGGGGTCGCCGCTTTCGGCGTGCAGCGGATCGCCTTCGACGATCCGCGCATCGGCGACGCCGACGTCGCGACCACCGAACTGCGGCTGTCCTACGAGCCGCGGCGCTGGCTGCGCTTCGATGCGCGATACCTGCGCGACTTCGCCGAGAGCATCGTCGCGACCGCCGACGATTCCAGCGCCGGCTACGTGCGCAGCGTCGTCGCGCTGCGCGCCACCGCGGAGGTCCGCAGCGACCTCATCGCCAGCGCCGAAGTCCTGCGCGTCGAGCGCCGCTACCTCGACATCGCCCGCAACGAGAAGCTCGACGGCGTCGATCTCGGCCTGCGCTACGCGCTCGCGAGCGGGCTCTTCCTGGGCGGCAGCTACGCCTTCCGCCGAGAGAGCCGCGACGGCCAGCGCCAGTTCACGCGCAACGTGCTGTTCACGCGCCTGACCCGCGCCTTCTAGCGCGCCCGAAAGGAAGACCGCCATGCTCCTCCCGCGCCGCCGCGTCGTCCTCCTGCCCGCCCTCCTGGCGACAGCCGCCTGCGCACCGGCGGCGCTGCCGCTCGAGGACACGCCGCCCGGCCCGTACCTCCTCGGCGGCGGCGACATCGTCCAGCTCTCGGTCGCAGGCGACCCGACGCTCGCCGGGCTCTATCGCGTCGACGACACCGGCCGCATCTCGGTGCCGCTGATCGGCGCCGTGGAGATCGGCGGGCGGACGCTGCGCGACGCGGAGGAGGCCATCAATCGCCGCTTCCGCAGCGAGGGCGTGCTCGTCGAGCCGCGCGTCAACCTCAACATCCAGCAATACCGCTCGATCTACGTCATGGGCGAGGTCGTGCGCGGCGGCGGCTATCCCTTCGAGCCGGGCATGACCGCGATCCAGGCGGTCGCCCTCGCCGGCGGTTTCACGCCGAGGGCCTCGCGCGCATCCCTCCTGCTGCTTCGCGGCAGCCTGGGCGAGGCGCCGCGCCGCGCATTGCCCGGCACGCACCTCCAGGCGGGCGACGTGATCACGGCGACCGAGCGCTGGTTCTAGGCCGCGCGATGGCGACTCCCCCGCATCGAGATCAGCTCCGCATACAGCCCGGCCGTCGTCGCCCCGATCTCGGCCCAGCTCGGGATCGCCTCGGCACGTCGCCGCGCGGCCAGGCCGAGCCGGGCGCGCAGCTCGGGATCGGCGGCGAGCCGCTC
The DNA here is from genome assembly GCA_016793165.1 of Alphaproteobacteria bacterium. Taxonomy (GTDB): domain Bacteria; phylum Pseudomonadota; class Alphaproteobacteria; order CACIAM-22H2; family CACIAM-22H2; genus CAIOSQ01. The sequence goes on from JAEULA010000093.1 coordinate 49,549, forward strand.
CATCGCCGCGGCGAGTCCGGCGACGTCGTCGGGCGCGACCAGGAGCGCGTCGCGCTCGGGCGCGAGCAGCTCGGCGAAGCTGCCGATACGGCTCGCCACGATCGGGCATCCCTGCGCCAGCGCGATCGCGAGCACGCCGCTCGCGTCGATCTCGCGATAGGGCATTGCCGCGACCGTGCCCGGCGCGAACAGGGCGGGGACATCGGCGTCGTCGACGAATCCGGGAGCGATCTCGACCTGCGATTCCAGCCCGGCCGCGGCCACGCGCGCGCGCAGCGGGGCGAGGTCGAGATAGGGCTTGCCGACGATGCGCAGCCGCGCGCGTCGGCGCAGCGCGGGCGCCATCGCGATGAAAGCCTCGATGAGCGTGTCGGCCCCCTTGTACGGCTTGATCTTCCCGAACAGCAGGAAGGTCGTGGTGCCGTCCGCGGGCTGCGGAACCGGCGCCCCCGGCCGGCCCGCCGCGTCGCCCAGCAGACCGTGCGCGACGATCGCGATGCGCGTCGGGGCAATGCCCTTCGCGCGCAGCCGGTCACGTCCCTGCCGCGTGTGGACGATGAGGAGATCGACGTCGTCGAGAACCGCGTCGGTCCCCCATCGCTGCAACCGCGAGCTCGGCGCCGCGTTGAACGGGTTGGAATCATGGACGGTCAGGACGAGCGGCGCGACACGCCGCAGCCCGGCGAGAAAGCGTCGATCGACGACGGGCAAGGGCAACCACTGGAAATGGATCACGTCGGGACGCCGGCGCTCCAGCTCGCGCCGAAGCGTCCGCATCCCGAACCCGTGGGCGATGCCCTTCGCCACAAGCGCCGCCGATCGCGGCATGTCGCGCCACGGCGCGCGCGACAGCGCCCGGTAGAACAGCGGCTCGACCGCACCGTCCGGCGCGACCTCCTCCGCCTGCAGGGGGCGGCCGATCAGCTCGCTCGCCACGCCCGCGGCCCGCAGGCCGTCGGCCAGGGCGAGGTCGTAGGGCAGCGTGAACAGAGAGGGATCGATCAGCGCGACGCGCATCGCCCTTTTCCTTCCGGTTGCGAACGAGGAGACCCGCGATGACACGCCGAATCCTGCAGCCGGTGCCGGCAGGTCCGGGCGGCCCGCGGCCGCTCGTGCAGGGCGAGACGAACCCGAGCCTGCCGCGCGTGCCCCCGCCACTGCCGGAGTCGATCGGCCCGGCCGGCGTCGCGCGCGTGCTCTGGCGCGGGCGATGGCTGATCGCCGGCGGCGCCGTACTTGCCGGGCTGGCGGCGGCCGCGGCACTCCAGCTCGTCACGCCGCGTTATGCGGCTCAGGGCATGCTGGTCATCGAATCGCAGCGCCTGAACATCCCCGAGCTGCAGGGCGCGGTCGCCGACGCGACGCTCGATTCCGCGATCGTTCGCAGCGAGGTGCAGATCCTGCGCTCGCGTGCGCTCGTGGCCGCGGTGGCGCAGTCGCTCGCCCTCGACCGGCGCCCCGAATTCAATCCCCCGCCCGATGCGGACGGCACGACGGCGCGGCTGTGGCGCGCAGCGCTGGCCCGACTCCCGACGGCATGGCGCGAGCGCATCGAGACGATGGAGGGCGGCACCGAAGCGCCGTCCGAGCCGCCGTCCTCGCAGGCGGTCGAGGCGGCGGTCGTGGCGCGCGTGCAAGGTGATCTCGCGGTCAGCAACGATGGCCGCAGCCACATCGTGAGCGTCGAGTTCCTCGGCGAGGATCCGGAGCTGAGCGCCGCGATCGTGAACCGGCTGATGGAGCGCTACATCGCCGACAAGACCGCGACGCGGAGCCGCACGAACCAGGAAGCGAGCGCGGCGCTCGGCAACCGCCTCGAGGAGCTGCGCGGCGAGGTCGAGGAGCTGGACCGCCAGGTGCAGGAGTACCGGCGGCGCTACGAGCTGGTCGAGACGCGCCTCGGCACCGTCGGCTCGCAGCAGATCGCGGACCTCAACACCCAGCTCACCCTTGCGCGCGCCGAGCGCGCGCAGGTCGAGAGCCGGCTGCAGGCGGCGAGCGGCGTCGCGCGCGGGCCGCGCGGCGCGGCCGACATCCAGGAGGTCCTCGGCTCGCCGCTGATCGTGCGGCTGCGCGAGCGCGAGGCCGAGATCGCGCAGCGGGAGGCCGAGATCTCGACGCGGTTCGGCCCCAACCATCCGCAGCGCCGGCAGGCGCAGGCCGAGCTGGCGGAGATCCGCCGCAGCCTCGGCGGCGAGATCGACAAGGTCGTCGGGTCGATCCGGGCCCAGTTCGATGCCGCGCGCAACCGCGAGCGGGCGCTCGACCGCCAGCTCGCCGAGCTGCGCGAGCGCGCGACGCGCGCCACGCAGGCCGAGAGCGAGCTGCGACAGATCGAGAAGGAGGCAGACGCGCGGCGCCTGCTGTACCAGAGCTTCCAGCAGCGCGCGGAGCTGACGGCGACGGCGACGCCGGCCCAGCTGCAGTCCAATGCGCGCATCGTCAGCGCCGCGGTCGCGCCGCTGCGCCCCGCGACGCCGCGCCGCGCCCTGGTGCTGCCGCTGGCGGCGCTCGGCGGCGCGCTCGCGGGCTGCGGTGCGGCGCTCCTGCGCACCCGACGCGACGACGGGTTCACCCGCCTCGATGCGGTCGCCGCCGCCACCGGCCTTCCGGGGCTGGCGGCGATCCCCCGCCTCCCGGGCCGCAAGCTGCGCGCCTCGCCGGCGCGCGTCGTCGTCGAGGATCCGGCTTCGCCGGTGGCGGAAACGCTGCGCGGCCTGCGCGCACGGCTTCGTCTCGGCGCGCGCGGCGGCCCGCGAGTCGTCCTGGTCGCGTCCGCCCTCGACGGCGAGGGCAAGTCGAGCATCGCCGCCGCCCTGGCTCGCATCGGCGCGCTCGACGGGCTGCGCACGCTGCTGATCGAGGGCGATCTCCGGCGGCCCAGCATCGCGCAGCTGCTCGGGCGCGGCCTGCAGGGCGGCGGGCTGGAGCGCGCGCTCGCGGCGCCGGACGCGCTGGCCGAGGCGACGACCTTCGACCTGCCGACCGGGCTGAGCGTGCTCGCGGCGGCCGCCGCGATCGACGCCCCGCATCGCGCCCTGGCCGAGCCGACGCTGCGCGAACTGCTCGCCGGCGCCCGCGCGAGCTTCGACCTCGTGGTCGTCGATGCGCCGCCGGTCATGCTCGTGTCCGACGCGATCCTGATCGCCGAGCATTGCGACGCGATCGTGCTCGTCGTCGAGTCCGAGCGCACCGCGCGCAGCCTCGTGAGCGAGGCGGTGGCGCGACTGGCAAGCGCGGGCCGCCCGATCGCAGGCGTCGTGCTCTCCAAGTCGGCGAAGCTCCAGGTCGGCGGCGGCTACTACGGCGGCTACGCGGCGCGCGCCTGAGGCGTCGGTCACGGCGCGCCGCGCTCGCGTCGGATCGACGCCGCCGGAGTCCAGGTCTGGAAGCGGTCGCCGCGCAGCGAGCGCAGCACACCGATCCCCGTCGCCACGAGCGCGGCGAGGACGTCGAGCAGCCGCGCGGCACGCGCCGCCGGTCGCGCGGCGCCGAACAGCAGCACACCGCCCGCGAGCGCCGCGAGCACCGCCACCGCCATCGCCTGCCCGGCCACGAGCAGCCCCGCGACGACGAGCGCGATCCCGAGCAGCAGAGCGTAGATCGACAGCCAGCGCAGCAGCTTGTGCGAGACGTACTTGAACAACGTCAGGGCATCGAGCCGCCGCAGGCGCGGCCAGAGCAGGCGATGGACGTTGAAGGCCTGGCACGCGATCCGGATCTTGCGCCGGAACTCCTCGGCCGGCTTCGCGATCGACTCCTCGGTCGCCAGGGCGTCGCCGACGCGAACGATGCGATGGCCGTCGCAGAGGATCGACAGCGAAACATACATGTCGTCGATGATGTCCGGCGGCGGCGGGCGATGCAGCGCCCGGCGGATCGCGAAGATCGATCCGTCCGCGCCCATGACCGAGCCGGTGTCGCTCTCGAGCTGCTTGATGCCCTCCTCCAGGCGCCAGTAGAGCGACCCGGTCTCGGCGGTCGCCGTCGCGGTCCGGGTCACGTAGCGCAGGTGCCCGCACGCACAGCCCACGATCGGGTCGGCGAAGGCGCCCGCGAGGCGCGGGATCGCCTCGGCATCGAACATCACGTTCGCATCGGTGAACACCACGATGTCGGCCGCGGTCGCGGCGACGAGCTGATTCATGCCGTGGGTCTTGCCGCGGCGCTCCGTGGCGACCACGAGTCGGATCCTGTCCGCGTAGCGCGCCGCGATCGCCGCCGTTCCGTCCGTCGCGGCATCGACGTAGAGCAGGATCTCGAGCCCCGGGACGCGGTCGCGCAGGTCCAGCATGTTCGCGATCTTGCGCTCGATGACGCCGGCCTCGTTGTAGGCGCAGACGCACAGCGCCACCCGCAGGGGTTCGCCGCTCCGGCCTCGGTGCAGCGCGGGCGCCGGCGCGAAGCGCCGCATCAGGCGCAGGACGATCGGATAGGTCAGGAAGGGATGGACGGCGAGGACGAGCGCGAGGCCGCCGAGCCCGAGCAGGATCGTCGCCATCGCACGCCTAGCGCCTCCACCGTGCGAGAGACGTATCGCTCACGACAAGCGACGCATCGCGCAGCGCGCACGCCTCGATCCGAGATGCCGATATGGACGCGGGTCGGCACGTCGACATCGCCGCTTCCGCCAGCAGAATTGCCAACATTGGCGCATTCAATTCCGCCGAGCCGGCCGCGCGCGCGAACATGACTGTGACAACGCTCGCAAATTCCTCTCCGCGTGCAATACGGCTTGCCACATTCGAGCAGGATCTCGCCGCATTCTCGTCGCATTGAGCAGGCCCCCTGTCCGCATGACCACGCACGCGTTCATCGACATCGCCGCGGAGTCGCGCACCGACGCCCGCGTGCCGCCGCGTGCCGGCCGCGACTGGGCGCTCTTCCTCGACATCGACGGCACGCTGCTCGACATCGCCTCGACGCCGGGCTCGGTACGCGTGCCGCCGAGCCTGCCGCGGCTCGTCGAGACGATCGCCGGCCTGCTCGACGGCGCTCTCGCGCTGGTGAGCGGCCGCGCGATCGCGGACATCGACCGCCTCTTCGATCCGCTCGCGCTGCCGACGGCCGGCCAGCACGGCGGCGAGATCCGGCCGCGGGCCGGCGGCGTCGCGCGGCGCGTCCGCGCCGAGAGCGCCATCGACGACCACGTCCGCGCCGGAATCGAACGGCTGGCGCGCCAGGCGCCGCGGATCCGCGTCGAGGACAAGGGGCTTTCCGTCGCGTTCCACTACCGCTACGCGCCGCAGCTGCGCGAATGGCTGCATCGGCACCTCGAGCGCATCGCAACCACGGCCGCGAGCCCGCTGCGGATCCTCGAAGGACGGATGGTCTGGGAGCTCCTGCCCGTCGGCCACGACAAGGGCACGGCCGTCGACGAGTTCATGCGCGCGCCGCCGTTCCTGGGGCGCGTCCCGATCTTCGTGGGCGACGACGTCACGGACGAGGACGGCTGTCTCGCCGCGATCCGGCACGGGGGACATGCCCTGCGCGTCGGGCCGCGGCGCGTGCTCGACCGGCCGATCGCGTTCGCCGATCCCGGCGCCGTGCGGCACTGGCTCGCGCAGTTGCCGGCGATGCTGCTGGCCCCGGACGCATGCAGGACCTGAACCTCGCCGTCGTCGGGAACTGCGTCGTGGCGGCGCTGATCGATCGCCGCGCGCGGATCGTCTGGTGGTGCCTGCCCCGCCTCGACGGCGATCCCGTGTTCTCCAACCTGCTGGAGGGCGACCTGGAGCGCGGATTCGCCGACGTGGCGCTCGATCGGCAGGCCGAGTCGACCCAGAGCTACGTCGGCAACACCGCGATCGTCTCGACGCTGCTCCAGAACGCGGACGGCGGCAGCGTCCGCGTCACCGACTTCATGCCGCGCTTCAAGCGCTTCGACCGGATCTATCGCCCGGCGATGCTGGTGCGCCGGATCGAGCCCGTGACCGGGCTGTGCAAGCTGCGCATCCGGATCCGGCCGGCTGGCGACCATGGCGGCGCTGCGCCCGTGCGCATGCTCGGCAGCAATCATCTGCGCTATATCGGCCCCGAGATCTCGCTGCGCCTGACCACCGACGCGCCGCTCGCCTACATCGCCGGCGAGTCGCCGTTCGTCCTGACCCAGCCGGTGACGCTGATCCTCGGGCCCGACGAGATGCTCGAGGCCAACGTCGCGCAGTTCGGCCGCGAATCGCTCGAGCGCACGCGCGACTACTGGCTGGAGTGGAGCCGCTACCTCGCGGTCCCGTTCGAGTGGCAGGACGCGGTGATCCGGGCCGCGATCACGCTCAAGCTCTGCAGCTTCGAGGAGACCGGCGCGATCGTCGCCGCGCTGACCAGCTCGGTCCCCGAGGCGCCGGCGACCGCGCGGAACTGGGACTACCGCCACTGCTGGCTGCGCGACGCCTTCTTCGTCGTGCATGCCCTCAACCGCCTCGGCGCGACGCGGACGATGGAGGACTATCTCGGCTACATCACCACCGTGACCGCGCTGCAGCCCGAGGCCGATCTCAAGCCGGTTTACGGCATCGTGCCCGACCTGGCGCTCGACGAGCGGATCGTTCCGAGCCTCGCCGGCTATCGCGGCATGGGTCCGGTGCGGGTCGGCAACCAGGCGGCGCTGCAGAAGCAGAACGACGTCTACGGCAGCATCGTGCTCGCGGTCGCGCAGGCCTTCTTCGACCGCCGACTGCCGCAGATGGGCGACGTCGCGCTGTTCGAGAGGCTCGAGCGTCTCGGCGAGCGCGCCGAGCAGGTCGCGTTCGAGCCCGATGCGGGGCTGTGGGAGTATCGCGGGCGCGCCCGGATCCACGTCCATTCCGCCGCGATGTGCTGGGCCGCTTGCGCGCGCCTTGCCAAGATCGCCCGGCATCTCGGGCTCGAGGACCGGGCTGCGTCGTGGCACCGGCGCGCCGAGGCGCTGCGACGCGCCATCCTCGAGCAGGCCTGGAACCCGCAGCGCCAGAGCTTCGTGGCCGACTTCGGCGGCACCGAGCTGGATGCGAGCCTGCTGCAGCTGCAGGAGATCGGCTTCGTCGCCGCGGCGGATCCGCGCTTCCACGCGACGGTCGACGCGATCGGCCGCGAGCTGCGACGCGGGACCCATCTCCTGCGCTATGCGGGCGAGGACGATTTCGGGCTCCCCGAGTCGGGCTTCACGATCTGCAGCTTCTGGTACGTCGATGCGCTCGCGGCCATCGGCCGCGGCGAGGAGGCCCGTGCGCTGCTCATCGAGCTGATGGGGCGCCGCAACCATGTCGGGCTGCTGTCGGAGGACGTCCATCCCGTGACCGGCGAGCTTTGGGGGAACTTCCCGCAGACCTATTCGATGGCCGGCCTCGTCGTGTCGGCGATGCGGCTCAGCAAGAGCTGGGAGGAGGCGTTTTGGCGCGGCTCGTGATCGTCTCGAACCGGGTGGCGGGGCCGCGCGAGCGCACGGTGCGCGCGGGCGGCGTCGCGGTCGCGCTGCGCGAGGCGCTGCGCCGCCAGGGCGGGATCTGGTTCGGCTGGAGCGGCGACGTTGTCGAGGCTGCGGCCTCGACGCCGCACCTTCACGAATCCGGCGCGGTGACGACCGCGACGCTCGATCTCGATGCCCGAGACCACGACGATTTCTATCTCGGCTACGCGAACGCCACGCTGTGGCCGCTGTTCCACTACCGGCTCGGCCTGATGGACTTCCGACGCGAGGCCTTCGCCGGCTACCTGCGGGTCAACGAGCGCTTCGCGGCGGCGCTGGTGCCGCTGCTGCGGCCCGACGACGTCGTCTGGATCCACGACTACCACTTCATCCCGCTCGCTGCGGCGCTGCGCGCCCGCGGCGTCGCCAATCGGATCGGGTTCTTCCTCCATATCCCGTTCCCGGCGCCGGAGGTTCTCGCCACGCTGCCGGACCACGAAGTGCTGATCGAGGCGCTGCGCGCCTACGATCTGATCGGCCTGCAGACCACCGGCGACGCGGAGGCGCTGGCGGCGGCGATGGCGGGAACGCAGGCGGCCGTAGGCCCGGCGTGGACGACGAGTCCGACGATCGCCAGCTTCCCGATCGGCATCGACGTCGACGGCTTCGCCGAGCTCGCGGAGCAGGCGGTTCAGTCGCGCGAATCGCGGCAGCTGGCGGCGAGCCTCGCCGGCCGCGCGCTGGTGATCGGCGTCGATCGCCTCGACTACAGCAAGGGGCTGCCGCTGCGATTCGACGCCTTCGAGGCCCTGCTCGCCGGCCATCCCGGCCATCGGCGGCGGGTCACCTATCTTCAAATCGCACCGATCTCGCGCGGCGGCGTGCCGGAGTACCGCAAGCTGCGCCGGGAGCTCGACCAGCGCGCGGGCCGCATCAACGGCCGCTACTCCGATGTCGACTGGACGCCGATCCGCTACCTCAACCGCGTGTCCTCGCGCGCCGCGCTCGCCGGCTACTACCGCCTCTCCCGGGTCGGGTTCGTCACCCCGATCCGCGACGGCATGAACCTGGTGGCGAAGGAGTTCATCGCGGCGCAGGACCCGGCCGATCCGGGCGTGCTCGTGCTGTCCCGCTTCGCCGGCGCGGCCGCGGAGCTCGAGGACGCGCTGATCGTAAATCCGATGGACGTCGAACGCGTCGCCGCGGCGCTCGACCGCGCGCTGACGATGCCGCTCGCGGAGCGCCAGGAGCGCTGGCGGCGTCTCGTGGCGGCGATGCGGCGCAATGACGAGGCGGCGTGGCGCAACGGCTTCCTGGCGGCGCTCGACGCCGCGCCGCGCGCGCCCGGAGGCGTTCAGTCCTCGAGCGCCGCGTAACGGATCGCGAGCACCTCGATGGTCTCGATGCCCGTCGGCATGCGCAGGGGCACCTCGTCGCCGACATGGGCCTTGAGCAGCGCGCGCGCGATCGGGGAGATCCAGCTGACCCGGCCGCGATCGGTATCGGTCTCGTCGACGCCGACGATCGAGACGGTCCGCTCCTCGCCCTTGGGATCGAGATAGGTGACAGTGGCGCCGAAGAAGACCTGATCGGTCCTCTGCTGCTGCAGCGGATCCACCACCTCGGCGTTTTCCAGCCGCTTGGTCAGGAAGCGCACGCGGCGGTCGATCTCACGCAGGCGCCGCTTGCCGTAGAGATAGTCGCCGTTCTCGGAGCGGTCGCCGTTGGCCGCGGCCCAGGACACGGTCTTCACGACCTCCGGCCGTTCGACGCGAAGCAGTTCATGGATCTCGGCGCGCAGGCGCGTGTGCCCCTGCGGCGTGATGTAGTTCTTCGCCCCGAGGGGCAGCGGCTGGGCGCCGTCCGGCAGATCGTCGTCGCCCGCCTCGTCTTCCTTCACGAAGGCCTTGCTCATGCGGGCGGCAGGATAGCGCAGGTCGGCGCCGCCGGTCGCGCGCCGCACGAAGCGCCGTCTCGACCGCCACCGCCACGGCGCGGCTAGGGCCCCGACCGGGCGACCGGCGCGATGTCGAAGGCGGCGAGCGCATCGAGCAAGGCCGGCGACGGCGCGCCTTCGGCGATGAGGACCAGCCGGCCCGGCTGCGGCGCCGGGGCGTCGAGCAGGGCCGGCGGATGGACGGTCCCGGGCGCGGCCTGGAGCACGCCGCAGCGCGATCCGTCGCCGACGGCGAGCAGGCCCTTGAGCCGGAGCAGCCCCGGCCCGGCGCAGCGCCGGATCGCGTCGGCGAGCGCATCGAGCTCGTGCACGGCCAGGATGCGGCGCGCCTCGAGCACCACGGCGCGGAACCGCAGCGCGTGCCGGCCATCGATATGGGGAAGATCGTGGTGGCCGTGATCGTCGTGCCCGTCATGCGCGTGATGCCCGGCGGACGACGGCGTCGCGGCGCCGCGCGGCGACAGGGCCCAGGGCTCGTCCCCGTCCAGGCCGTCGCCGTGCCGCGAAATGCGGATCGACGCCGCGGCATTGAGCGCACGCAGGCGCGCCGTGAGCGCCTCGACGGCGCCCGGCGGCGCAAGATCGGCCTTGGTGACCAGCAGCTTGTCGGCGAGCACCACCTGCGCCACCGCCTCGGCGTGCCGCTCGAGCACCGCCAGGCCCGCGACCGCATCGCAGGTCGTGATCACCGCGCCGGGACGGAACCGCGCCGCCACCCGCGGCTCCTCGAAGACGAAGCCGAGGATCGGCGCGGGATCGGCGACGCCCGACGTCTCCACGATCACGCGATCGAAGTCGCGCAGGCGGCCCGCCTGTCGCTGCGCGAGGACATCGAGCAGCGTGTCGACCAGGTTGCCCCGGATGGTGCAGCAGAGACAGCCGTTGGCGAGCAGGATCGTATCGTCGCTCGACGCCTCGAGGAGATCGTGGTCGATCCCGACCTCGCCGAACTCGTTGACGATGACGAGAGTCGCGGCCAGCTGCGGGCGCTCGAGCAATCGTTTGATCAGCGTGGTCTTGCCGCTGCCGAGGAAACCCGTGACCAGGCCGACGGGAATCCGCGGCCCGCTCACCGCGGCGGCCCGTGGCGTACGAGGAACCGTCCCTGCCCGGCACGTCCGAGGAACGCGCCGTCGCGCACGACCACCTCGCCGCGCAGCAGCGTCGCGACCGGCCAGCCGGCAAGCTCCATGCCCTCGTAGGGGTTGTAACCGATCGCGCCGTAGTGGCTGTCGACGGCCATGCGTCGCCGCGCGTGCGGGTCGATCACGACGAGATCGGCATCGGCGCCCGGCACGATCCGCCCCTTCTCGGCGCCGAGCCCGAACAGCCGGGCGGGCCCCGCGCTCCAGGCCTCGACGAATTGCGGCAACGTCAGCCGCCCCTGCTCGACGCCGAGCGTGTACATCACGGGCAGCCGCGCCTCGACGCCGGGCACGCCGTTGGCGATGCGGTCGAACGACGCCGCGCCGAGCGCCTTGGCCTCGGCGCTGTAGGACGCGTCGTCCGAGGTCACCGCGCCGAGGCTGCCGCGCGCCACGCCGTCCCACATCCGCGCCTGCGTCGCCGGGTCGCGCAGCGGCGGGCTCATCACGAAGAGATGTCCGTCGGCGCCGTCGTAGCGCTCGGCCGTGAGCGCGAGATAGTGGATGCAGGTCTCGGCCGAGGCGCGCTGGCCGCGCGCCTGCGCGGCCTCGATCAGCGCCAGCGCCGGCGCCGAGTTGAGATGGAAGATGTGGAGCGGGCAGCCCGCGTCCTCGGCCAGCAGAAGGCCGCGCGAGACCGCCTCGGTCTCGGCGAGCGCCGGACGCGACGACGCATGGAAGCGCGGCGCGGTCTCGCCGGCCGCGAGGTGCCGCGCGATGGCGTGGTCGATGAGCGAGGCGTTCTCGGCGTGCAGGCCGATCGTGCCGCCCGCCTTGCCGAGCGCGCGCATGAGGTCGTGGAGCGGCCCATCCTCGACCTTGAGCTGCTCCTTCTCGTACACCGTGTAGACCTTGAACGTGGCGGCGCCCGCCGCGACCAGCGCCGGCACCTCGGCGAGCGTCGTCGCATTGACGTCGGTCGCGATGAGGTGGAGCCCGTAGTCGCAGGCGACGTGGCGATCGGCCTGGACGCGGCGATGCTTGAGCCCGTCCATCATGCTGCGGCCGCGGCGCTGCAGCGCGAAGTCGATCACGCTGGTGTTGCCGCCGCGGAGCGCGGCCACGGTGCCCGAGTGGAAGTCGTAGACGCTGCGCTGGCCCATGAAGCCGATCAGGAAATGGACATGGGCGTCGACGCCGCCAGGCAGCACCAGCAGGTCGCGCGCCTCGATGATCTCGGCGCCGCGGCCGGCGCCGGGCTCGACGATGTCGACGATCCTGCCGCCGGCGATGACGACGTCCGCCGGTTCGGCGCCGTCGGGACGCGCGACGGTGCCCCGCGCAATGACGCGATCGGCGGTCACATCCCCTCCTGTCGCGCCCAGCGCGATAGGAGGAGTGGCACGGCGCGCAGCGCCGTGACGGGGTGGTCCTCGGCGTCTTGCGGGGCCACGCTCGACCTGCCCGGCCGCTTCGCGGCCACCCCTCCTATTCGAGTTGCCGCGCGAACAGGAGGGGATGAGCGGACGGCCAGGCACATGACGGTCTCCTCACCGCAGCATCTCGCGCGAGATCACGATGCGTAGGATCTCGGAGGTGCCGCCGCCGATCTCCGCGAGCTTGGAATCGCGGTAGTGGCGCTGCATGTCGAATTCCATCAGGTAGCCCCAGCCGCCCATCAGCCGCATGCCGTTGAGCGCGGCGCGGACATAGGCCTCCGACGAGTAGAGGTTGGCGATCGCGGACTCCTTGTTGTTCGGGATGCCGCGGTCCACGAGCGCGGCGCTGCGATAGAGCAGCAGTCGCGCGGCGTCGATCTCCATCTCCATGTCCGCGAGCTTGGCGCGGGTGAGCTGGAACTGCGAGATCTTCTGGCCGAACTGCTCGCGCTCCTTGGTGTAGGCGAGCGCCTTGTCGAGGCAGGAGCGTGCCGCGCCGACATTCACCGCCGACAGGCAGCAGCGCTCGTAGTCGAGCGTCTTGAGCACGTTGCGCCAGCCGCGATCGACCTCGCCGACGACGCGCTCGACGGGCACGCGCACGTCGGCCAGGAAGATCTCGTTGAGGTCCATCGGCTTGAGGCCGAGCTTCTTGAGCCGCCGGATCTCGACGCCGGGCGCCTTCGGGTCGAGCAGGATCATCGAGATCCCGTCGTGCTTGGGCGCGTCGGCATTGGTGCGCGCCATCAGGAGGATGTAGTCGGCGACCTGGGCGCAGGAGCAGAACATCTTCTGGCCGTCGATCGCCCACTCGTCGCCCCGGCGCACCGCCCGCGTTCGCAGCGAGGCCGCATCGGAGCCGGAGTTCGGCTCGGAAAGCGAGAAGGCGAAGCGGATCTCGCCGCGGGCCAGCCGCGGCAGCAGGTCGCGCTTCTGCGCCTCGCTGCCGAAATGCGAGAGCGCGTCCGCGGCGATGACGATCGTCGTGTAGTAGATGTTCGCGGCCGCCTCGAAATGCGTCGCCAGCTCCTCGAGGAAGACGGCGAGGTCGGTGCAGCTGCCGCCGGTGCCGCCATAGGCCTCCGGGATCGGCAGGCCCAGCCAGCCCTGCGCGGCGAGCTTGGCGAACAGCTCGCTCGGATAGCGCTCCGCCTCGTCGCACTGCCGCACGTACTCGATCGGGCATTCCTTCAGCAGGAAGCCGCGCAGCGCGTCCTTCATCGCGCGCTGCGAGTCGGTCAGGTCGAAATCCATGTCGCCTCGGCTCCCGTGTTCAGCGTCCCGACCACCGCGGCGGCCGCTTCTCGGCGAAGGCCCGCGGCCCTTCGAGAAAATCGTCGGACTCCCGCATCCGCCGGCGCGCCGGCAGGTCGCCGTACATGACGCCGAAGGCCGCGGCGTCGGGCACGGTCTCGACCGCGCGCGCGACCTCGAGCAGCGCCTCGACCGCGAGCGGCGCCGCGGTGCAGATCTGGCCGGCGATCGCGCGCGCCGACTCCATCAGCGACTCGCGCGGCACGATGCGATTGACGAAGCCGAGGCGCAGTCCCTCCTCGGCCGAGAGGCGGCGCCCAGTCAGCAGCAGCTCGTTGGCGATGCTGACCGGCAGCCGGCGATAGGCCCGCCACAGCCCGCCGGCCTCCGGGATGAAGCCGCGCTGCAACTCGGGCAGCGCGAATTCCGCCTGCGGGACTGCGAGCACGATGTGCGCGTGCAGCGCGAACTCGAAGCCCCCGCCTACCGCCAGGCCGTTGACGGCGGCGATCACCGGCTTGTTGAACTGGCGGCGCAGGCCCATGAAGCCGTTCGGCCCGAAATCCTCGCCGGTGTCGCCGGCCGCCACCGCCTTGAGGTCCCAGCCGGCGGAGAAGATGCGCTCGCCGCCGGCGGTCACGATCGCGCAGCGCAGTCCCGGCGTTTCGCAGAGCCGTCCGAAGGCGGCATCGAGGTCGCGGCACGCCTGCTGGTCGAAGGCGTTCGCCGGCGGATGGTCGAAGGTGATCTCGAGGACCGGGCCGTTCTCCACCACCTTGACGCGCGTGGGCGCGCTCACGAGCGGAACTCCCGCAGCACGTCCTTGGCGATGATGTCGCGGTGGATCTCGGACGTCCCCTCCCACACCCGCTCGACGCGGGCGTCGCGCCAGAAGCGCTCGAGCGGCATGTCCTTGGTGATGCCCATGCCGCCCATGATCTGCAGGGCGTTGTCGGTCACGCGGCCGACCATCTCCGAGCCGAAGAGATTGACCTGCGACGCCTCCCGCTGGGTGATCGTGCCGGCATCCATCTTGGCCGCGGCATCGAACACCAGCAGCCGCGTGGCGTGGATCTCGGTCGCCATGTCGGCGAGCTTGAACGACGTGCCCTGGAACTGGCCGATCGGCTTGCCGAAGGCGACGCGCGTGTTGGCCCATCGCGCCGCGTGGCCCATGGCGCGCTCGGCGAGCCCGACGCAGTTCGCCGCGAGCATGACGCGCCCCGAGAAGATCCAGTTCTTGGCGATGGCGAAGCCGCCGCCCTCGACGCCCAGGATGTTGCGCGCCGGCACGCGCACCCCGTCGAACGAGATGATGCACGACTTCATGCCGCGATTGGACAGCACGTCGAGCGGCGTCACCGTGATGCCGGGCGAGGCCTTGTCGACCAGGAACGAGGTGATCCGCTTCTGCGGCCCGCGCGGCGTCTGGTCCACGCCGGTGACGGCGAACAGGATGATGTAGTCGGCCCGCATCGCCATCGTGATGAACTGCTTGGTGCCGTCGACGACGTAGTCGTCGCCGTCGCGCACCGCGCGGGTGATGATCGCGCGCGCATCCGAGCCGGCCCCCGGCTCGGTCAGCGCGAAGCACTCCCAGCGCTCGCCGCGGATCGTCGGCTTCAGATAGGTCTCGACCTGGTCGCCGACGCAGCCCTTGAGGATCGGCGCAGGGCGGTTGCAGACGATGCCCAGGGCGCGGCTGACCCGGCCGAACTCGATCTCCGCCACGGAGCGCTCGCGGGCGTTGAGTCCGCCGCCGCCGTGCTCGACCGGCATGTTGAGGGCGTAGTAGCCGGCGGCGATCGCCTTGCGCTGCAACTCGCGGAAGAGCTCGTCGGGGACCGCGTCCAGCTTCTCGACCAGCTCCTCGTGGGGGAGCAACTCGCGGGTGATGAAGTCGCGCACACCCTTCGCCAGCAGTTCGTGGTCCGCTGGTTCGGAACCGTCCATCCTGTTGATCCCCCGGGCCCGCCCAGCCGGACAGAGCCTTGTATCGATGCGGAAATGCTGTTTCATTGAATCCGTCCGGATCGGGAGAGTCAACGATCGCCGGACTTCAAGCGGGGAGGCGTGAATGCGTCGTCGGGAACTTGCGAAGGCAGCAGCATCGGTGGCCGTGGCGGGCGCGTTGCCGCTCGGTCGGGCGGAGGCGCAGTCGCGCGCCGAGAGCCTGCGCATCCTCAGCCAGGCCGGGCCGAACACCTTCGATCCCTACGGCGTCGGCTTCAATCGCAACGCCATCCAGGCGCACTGGAACGTCTACGACCGTCTGCTGCGCTTCGGCACCATGACCCGGCCGGACGGCACGCTCTACTACGACTACTACAAGCTCGAGGGCGAGCTCGCAGAGCGCTACGAGGTCAGCGACGGCGGCAAGACGGTGACCTTCCACCTCCGCCGCAACGCGCAGTTCCATGACGGCACGCCGGTCACCGCGGAGGACGTGAAGTGGTCCTTCGACCGTGTCGTCGCGAGCCCGGTCGGCCGCGCGCAATTCTCGACCGGCTCGATGACGGCGCCCGAGCAGTTCACCGTCGTCGACCAGCACACGTTCCGCGTCACCACGCCGCGGGCCGACCGCTTCACGCTGCCGAACATCGCGGCGACCTATGGCGTGATCTTCAACTCGAAGCTCGTCAAGGCGCAGGCCGGGGCCAACGATCCCTGGGGTGCGGAGTGGCTCAAGACGAACGTCGCCGGCGGCGGCGCCTACCGCCTCGAGGCGCATACGCCCGGCCAGAGCGTCACGCTGGCGCGCTACGACAACTGGAAGAGCGGCGATCTGCCGTTCTTCCGCCGCGTGCTGTGGCAGGTCGTCCCCGACGGGCAGGCCCGGCGCAGCTCGCTCGAGCGCGGCGACGCGGACATCGTTCAGGACCTTTCGCCGCAGGACGCGGTGTCCATGTCCCAGGTGACCACGGGCAGCGCCAAGGTGGTCGGCGTCCCGATGGCGGGCGCGTTCCAGTTCATCGGCATGAACGGCTCGATGGCGCCGTTCGACAACGTGAAAGTGCGCCAGGCGATCGCCTACGCCCTGCCCTACCAGCAGATGTTCGAGGCGGCGCTGTTCAAGCGCGGCGCCCCGCTGTTCGGCGGCGTGGCCGGCGTGGCGGACGGCAAGGAGTTCCCGCAGCCGCTCGGCTACAGCACCGATCCGGCGAAGGCCAAGGCGCTGCTGACCGAAGCCGGCTTCCCCAACGGCTTCGAGACGACCTTCTCCTTCGAGCTGTCGCTGGCGCCCGTCGCCGAGCCCGTCTCGCTGTTGGTGCAGGAGGCGCTCGGCCGCATCGGCATCAAGGTCGCGATCAACAAGGTGCCGGCCGGCCAGCTCGGCACGCTGCTCGAGAAGAAGGAGGTTCCGTTCTTCTTCGAGGGCTCGGCTGCCAATCTCAACGACGCGGACTATTTCTTCCGGATCTTCTACCACGGGCCGACGCGCTGGAACTTCGGCACCTACCGCAACCCCGAGTTCGCCGCCCTGGTCGACAAGACGCGTTACGAGACCGACGCGGCGGTCTACGAGGGCGATGTCAAGCGCATGATCACGCTCGCCAAGCAGGAGATCCCGATCATCCTGCTGTGGCAGCCGGCGCTCGACACCGGCATGCAGAAGAGCATCGACGGCTACAAGTACCTGTTCCATCGCCAGCTGGAGCTGCGCACGCTGAAGCGCGTGTGAGGTTGCAACTCGGCGGGCCGCGGCGGACCGTCCCCCTCGAATGAGGGGGACAGGCGCCGCGCAGCGGCGCCGGGGGAGAGTGCGACGCACGAGTTTGGGAAGCCGATGCCGCCTCGCGTGACACTCCCCCTGACCGCGTTTCGCGCGGTTCGCCCCCCTGGTCGAGGGGGACGACTGGATTGCTCGGCGTCGTGACCTTCATCCTCCGACGGCTGCTCGGCATGATCCCGACGCTCGCGGGCGTCGTGATCGCGACGTTCATCCTGACGCGGCTGATCCCGGGCGACCCGGCGGTGTTCTTCACGAGCAACCCCGCGGCCGACGCGGCTGTCGTCCAGGCCGTCCGCGTGAAGCTCGGCCTCGCCGAGCCTCTCTGGAAGCAGTTCCTGATCTACGTCGGCCAGCTGCTGCAGGGCGATCTCGGCAACTCGATCACGACCGGGCAGCCGGTCGCCCGCGACATGATGCGGCTCCTGCCGGCCTCGGCCGAGCTGACCGTCGTCGCCTTCGCCCTGGCGATCGGCATCGCACTGCCGCTCGGGATCGCCGCCGCGCTCAGGCCCGGATCGCTCGTCGATCACCTCTCGCGGCTGATCAGCACGGCCGGCGTGTCGCTGCCCACCTTCGTGAGCGGGCTGCTGCTGATCTATTTCTTCTACTACCTGGCCGGCTGGGCGCCCGAGCCGATCGGTCGGCTCGATCCCTTCGCGATCGCGCCGCCGACGGTCACCGGCTTCCTGCTGATCGACACGCTGCTTGCCGGCGACCGCGAGGGCTTCGGTTCCGCGCTGCGCCAGCTCGTGCTGCCGAGCGCCACGATGGCGATCTTCGCGCTCGCCCCGCTCGCGCGCATGACCCGGGCCTCGATGCTGGGCGTGCTCGGCAGCGACTTCATCCGCACCGCGCGCGCCAACGGCCTGCGGCGGCGCACGATCGTCATCTCCTATGCGCTGCGCAACGCGATGCTGCCGATCGTCACCACGCTCGGCCTCGTCTTCTCCTACATGCTCGGCGCCAACGTGCTGGTGGAGCGCGTCTTCGCCTGGCCCGGCGTCGGGTCCTACGCGCTCAATGCGCTGCTCTCGCTCGACTACGCGCCGGTGCAGGGCTTCATGCTCGTGATGGCGACGATCTTCGTGCTCGTGAACCTGCTCGTCGACGTCGCCTATGCGATGCTCGATCCGCGCTCGGCGCTGCTGCACCATGCGTGAGCGCCTGGCGCTGGCGCGCTACGTCCTCGCCGAGAATCCGCTCAATCTCCTGGCCATGGGCCTGCTGGCGCTGCTGGTCGCCTGCTCGGCCCTCGGCCCCTGGCTCGCCCCCTACGATCCGCTGGCGACCAACACCGCGATCGCGCTGCGGCCGCCCTCGGCGGCGCATTGGTTCGGCACCGACCAGCTCGGGCGGGACATCTTCTCGCGCGTCCTCGTCGCCACGCGGCTCGACCTCGCCATCGCCTTCGGCGCCGTGCTGCTGTCGCTCTCGATCGGCGCGGTGATCGGTGCCGCGATGGGATATTTCGGCGGCATGCTCGACCAGGCCGGCGGTCGCGTCGTCGACGTGCTGATGGCCTTCCCGCTCTTCGCGCTCGCCATGGGCGTCGTCGCCGCGCTGGGCAATTCCGTCTCGAGCGTCATCTACGCCACCGCCGTGATCAACCTGCCCTTCTACGTCCGCCTCGCGCGGGCCGAGGTCAGCGTGCGGCGCGGGCTCGGCTACGTCGAGGCCGCGCGCGTCGGCGGCTCGAGCCATGCGCGGATCCTGCGCGTCTTCCTGCTGCCGAACATCCTGCCCACCCTCGTCGTGCAGGCGTCGCTCAATCTCGGCTGGGCCGTGCTCAATGCCGCAGGCCTCTCCTTCATCGGGCTCGGCGTGCGAGCGCCCACGGCCGAGTGGGGCATCATGGTCGCCGAGGGCGCGCAGTTCATCCTCTCGGGCCGCTGGTGGCTGACGGTCTTCCCGGGCGGCGCCCTGATGCTCGCGGTGTTCTGCTTCAACCTGCTCGGCGACGGTCTGCGCGACATCGTCGATCCGCGGAGCCGCACGTGAGCGCGGCATCGCTGCTCTCGGTCGAGGACCTGACCGTCACCTTCCGCACGCGCACCGGCACCGTCCACGCGCTCGAGGGCGTGACGTTCGGCATCGCCCCGGGCGAGATCCTCGGGATCGTCGGCGAGAGCGGCTCCGGCAAGTCGGTGACGGCCTATGCGATCCTCGGTCTGCTCGACGCCGCCGCGCGCGTCGAGTCCGGGCGCGTCGGCTTCGGAGGCCAGGATCTGCTGCGCCTTTCGAAGGCGGCGCTCGACGACATCCGCGGCCGCGACATCTCCATCGTGTTCCAGAACCCGCGCACCGCGCTCAATCCGATCCGCCCGGTCGGCCAGCAGATCGCCGACGTGATCGCGCGCCACGACCCCGGATCGGCGGCGACGATCCGCGACAAGGCGCTCGCCGCGCTGCGACAGGTCCGCATCCCCGATCCGGAGCGGCGGCTTGCGGCGTTCCCCTACGAGCTCTCCGGCGGCATGTGCCAGCGCGTCGGCATCGCGATGGCTCTCGCCTGCGCGCCGCGCCTGCTGCTCGCCGACGAGCCGACGACCGGGCTCGACGTCACCACCCAGGCCGTCGTCATGGACCTGGTGCGCGACTCCGTCCGCCAGCGCGGCGTCAGCGCCGTGCTGATCACCCACGACCTCGCCCTCGCCTCCGAGTACTGCGACCGCATCGTCGTGATGCACGCAGGCCACGTGGTCGAGGACGCGCCGGTCGCCGGCCTTTTCGCGCGGCCGCGACATCCCTACACGGCGAAGCTCCTGGCGAGCGTGCCGAGCGCCGTGGACAGCGTCGATGCGCTCTCGCCCATCGACGGCACGCTGCCCGACCTGCGGCGCGCCGACCTGCCGCCCTGCCGCTTCAGCGAGCGCTGCCAGCGCCGCATCGCCGACTGCGCCCGCGGCCCGATCCGCGCCGTCGCCGACGGCGGCGACCGCCGCGTCGCGTGCAAGGTGCCGCTGTGACCCCCGTGCTCGCGCTCGACGCCGTCAGCAAGAGCTTCGCCGTGCCCCGCGAGCAGCGCGGGCTCGCGTCGCTCTGGCGCCGCCGCGATCCGGCGCGGCTGGTCGCGGTCGACGGCGTCGACCTAGCGATCATGCCCGGCGAGGCGCTGGGTCTGGTCGGCGAGTCCGGCTGCGGCAAGTCGACCCTCGCGCGGCTCGCCAGCCGACTCATCGACGCCGACGCCGGCGAGATCCGCCTCGACGGCGAGCCCGTGCACGCGATCCCGCCGGCGCGCTTCGCGACGTCGACCAGGCGCCGCCTCGTGCAGATGGTCTTCCAGGACCCGACCGAGAGCCTCAATCCGCGCTTCAGCGTCTTCGACGCCATCGCCGATCCGGTGCGCATGCTGCTACCGGGCTCTGCCGCCGAGATCACGGCGCGCGTCGAGAAGGCCGCCGGTCAGGTCGGCCTGCCGCGCGAGCTGTTCACGCGCTTCCCGCACCAGCTCTCCGGCGGTCAGAAGGCGCGAGTCGGAATCGCGCGCGCGATGGCGGTCGAGCCGCGACTGCTCGTGCTCGACGAGCCGACCTCGGCGTTGGATGTCTCCGTGCAGGCGCTGGTGCTCAAGCTGCTGATGAAGCTCCGCCGCGAGGCCGGCGTGGCGCTGCTGTTCGTCAGCCACGACCTCACCGTCGTGCGCCTGCTCTGCGACCGCATCGCCGTCATGTATCTCGGCCAGGTCGTCGAGACCGCCGACGCCGCGACGCTGTTCCGGACGCCGCACCACCCCTACACCCGCGCCCTGCTCTCCGCGATCCCGCGCCTCCCCGGCGGCGCGCGCGTCGCGCGCGAGCATCTCGACGGCGAGCCGCGCAGCCCGATCGACCCGGATCCGAATGCCTGCCGCTTCGCCGGCCGCTGCCCGAGCGAGACGGCGCGCTGCACGCGCGAGGCGCCCAGCCTCGACGCCGCCACACCCTCCCACATCGTGCGCTGCCACCATCCGTTGTCATGACCACCACTTCTCCCTTCTGGCCCGCGGGCGTCGCACGCGATCTCGGGCCGCTGCCGCCGACGCTCAACGAGGCGCTGCGTCGCTCGGCGGCGCGGCGCCCCGATCATCTCGCCCTCGCCTTCTACGGCGCGGAGATCGGCTATGCGGAGCTCCTGCGGCGCGTCGAGCGCCTCGCTTCGTTCCTGCAGCGCAGGTGCGGGGTGGCGCGCGGCGATCGCGTCCTGCTCGACATGCAGAACTCGCCGCACTTCGTCACCGCCTATCACGCGATCCTGCGCGCGGGCGGCGTCGTGGTGCCGATCAACCCGATGAACCTCTCCGAGGAGCTGGCGTGGATCGCGGAGGACAGCGGGGCCCGTGTCGCCTTCGTCGGCGCGGAGCTGCTGCCGCGCTTCGTCGGCCTCATGCCCGATCCGCTCGCGCGGGTGATCGTCGCGAGCTACGCCGACGAGATCCCCGCGGCCACGCCATTCCGCCTGCCGCCGGTGATGGCGGAAAGCGTGCTGCCGAACCCGCTGCCCTCCGGCGCCGTCGCCTGGGCCGCCGCGCTCGCCGAGAGCAAGCCGCCCCTGCCCGACGCGACCACGCGCGACGATCTCTGCGTCATGCCCTACACCTCGGGCACGACCGGTCGGCCGAAGGCCTGCATGCATCCGCACTCGAACGCCGTCTTCACGGCGATCGCCCAGGCGCACTGGTACGGCTACGGCGACGACACGGTAGTCAGCGGCTTCATGCCGCTCTTCCACGTCGCCGGCATGCAGGTATCGATGAACGGGGGACTGTCCGCGGGCGCGACCATCGTGCTGATGGCGCGCTGGGACCGCGACCTCGTGGCGCCGCTGTTCGAGCGCTACGGCGTCACGCTATGGAGCGCGGCGCCGACGATGATCGTCGACGTGCTGCACGCGCCGGGCTTCCGCGAGAGCGCCTTCGCCCGCCTGCGCATCCTCACCGGCGGCGGCTCGAGCATGCCGGCCGCCGTCGCCGAGGAGCTCGAGCGGCGCTGGGGCCTGCGCTTCGTCGAGGGCTACGGCCTCAGCGAGACGATCGCCCCCACGCATCTCAACCCGCCCGACCGGCCCAAGCCGCAATGCCTGGGCATCGCCATCCACGACACGGTCTCGCGGGTGATCGATCCGGAGACGCTCGTCGAGCTTGGGCCCGACGAGGTCGGCGAGATCATCGTCGCGGGCCCGCAGATCATGCGCGGTTATTGGCGCCAGCCCGAGGCGAGTGCGGCCGCCTTCCTCGAGCGCGACGGGCGGCGGTTCCTGCGCACCGGCGATCTCGGCCGCTACGACGACGAGGGCTATTACTTCATCGTCGACCGTCTGAAGCGGATGGTTAACGTCGCCGGGTACAAGGTCTGGCCGGCCGAGGTCGAGGCGATGCTCTATCGCCATCCGCAGGTGCAGGAGTGCTGCGTCATCGCCGCCCCCGACGCCGAGCGCGGCGAGGCGGTGAAGGCCTATGTCGTACGCCGGCCGGGGTCAGCCCTCGACGCCGACGGGCTCATCGCCTGGGCGCGCGGCGCGATGGCCGTCTACAAGGCGCCACGCCTGGTCGAGTTCGTCGACTCGCTGCCGCGCTCCGGCAGCAGCAAGATCGATTGGCGGCGCCTGCAGGAAGCCGAGTGGAGCAGGACGCGATGACCGAGCAGATCTGGTACGAGGATTTCGTCCCCGGCACGGTGCTGAAGAGCGCGCCGCGGACGATCACGCTCGCCGACATCGACCGCTACGCCGACCTCACCGGCGAGCGCCACCCCGTGCACATGGACGAGGATTTCGCCCGCGCCGCCGGCTTCAAGGGCCGCATCGCCCACGGCCTGTTCGGCCTCGCGCTGATCGAGGGCCTGAAGGCCTCGCTCGGCTGCTTCGAGCGCAGCGTCGTCGCCTCGCTCGGCTGGGACAGGATCAAGTTCCACGCGCCGCTCGAGCCCGGCGACGTCGTCCACCTCGAACTCACCCTCGTCGAAAAGCGTCCCAGCTCGAAACCCGGCCGCGGCATCGCCATCGAGCGCGGCGCGCTGGTGAAGGCCGACGGCACCCTCGTCACCTCGGGCGATCACGCCATCGTCCTCCTCTCGTCCCCTCCTGTCGCGAAGCGATAGGAGGGGTGGGCGAGCGAAGCGCGGACGGGGAGGTCAATGGCGGCTCACAAAGCTACGCTTGATCTCCCCGTCAGCGCGCTTCGCGCGCTGACGCCCCTCCTATTCGGCTTCGCCGAACAGGAGGGGATGGGCCAAAGCCGGCTTTGCGTGACTTCGTGCGATTGGCAGCAGGCAGGCTCCGGGCAAGCTTTGAATCAGTCCCTGGCTGTTGGAGGAAATATCTCCCGGACATCGCTATGCCGAAAGAACGGCCAGGCACCGGCATCACAATCACCGCTGGTCGCCTTGGATCGCTTCTCAGTCCTTGCCTTTGCAACGAGATGAATGATCCTCGAGATGCCGAGTGTCAGAAAGTCGATGTGCGTGGGGTATCCAAAGAGCGCCATCATGCTGGAGCTTGGCCACTCGTACTCCAGATCCGACTTCAAGAAGGCCAGGCACCGCACGATCATGTTCGCAGGCCACTCCTCCGAGCGAAGGTCGATTTTGACCTTCGATGGGCGGAGATCCGAATACAGCCCATAGAGAGCGCGACTGATCGCTCTGATCGACGGATCGAGCGACCTGGGCCACTCGTTGCCGAACTGATCGGAGTCTATGTCCCCTCTGCAGAAAGAGAGCAGTAGGTCATGAGCCCTCTTCCTGGCGTGTCGATCGACGATGACCGTCGCAGTGGCTACCTCGAAACCTGTCCTCGGGCATCGACTTGCCACGCAGATCGCTCCGCTCTCCATTACGAAATGAACGGACGAACGCGCGTCTAGAACCCCACGTCGCTCCCACCCTTCAGGCCAAGCATCTCGCGCGCTTCGTCGGGAGTGGCGACCTCGAGCGACAGGCGCTCGATGATGCCGCGGATCATGCTCACCTGCTCCGCGTTGGACTCCGCGAGCTTACCCTTCCCGGCGTAGAGGCTGTCCTCCATGCCGACGCGGACGTTGCCGCCCATGGTGGCGGCCATCGTGCCCATGTTGATCTGGTGACGGCCGCCGGCGAGGACGGACCAGCGGTAATTGTCGCCGAACAGCTTGTCGGCAGTGCGCTTCATGAAGGTCAGGTTCTCGGCGTCGGCGCCGATGCCGCCGAGCGTGCCGAAGATCAGCTGCACGAACATCGGCAGCTTGACGAGGCCGCGATCGACCATGTGCGCGAGATTGTAGAGATGGCCGACGTCGTAACACTCGAACTCGAAGCGCGTGCCGACCGCGCCGAGCTTGCCCAGCGTCGCCTCGATGTCGGCGAAGGTGTTGCGGAAGATCGCCCCGCGGCTGGCCTCGAGATACTCCTCCTCCCAGTCGTGCTTCCACTTGCCCTTGTACTTCGGGATCATCGTGTAGGTGCCGAAGTTCATCGAGCCCATGTTGCACGAGCACAGCTCGGGCCGCGCCTCGAGCGGCGCCTTAAGCCGGTCCTCGATCGACATGAACGTGCTGCCGCCGGTGGTCATGTTGAGCACCGCGCCGGTGCGCTGCTTGAGGCCGCGCAGGATCTGGAACCAGGTGTCGACGTCGCCGGTCGGCCGGTTGGTCTTCGCGTCGCGCGCATGGAGATGGAGGATCGCCGCACCCGCTTCCGCAGCGCCCGCCGCCTGCTCGATGATCTGAGACGGCGTCACCGGCAGATGCGGCGACATCGTCGGCGTGTGGGTCGCACCGGTG
Organism: Alphaproteobacteria bacterium; assembly: GCA_016793165.1. Taxonomy (GTDB): domain Bacteria; phylum Pseudomonadota; class Alphaproteobacteria; order CACIAM-22H2; family CACIAM-22H2; genus CAIOSQ01. The sequence continues at coordinate 74,139 of JAEULA010000093.1, forward strand.
ACGGCGCAGGTGATGATGACCTTCTGGGACTTCGCCATGGAACCTACTCCGTGTACTCGAGGCCGCCGCAGATGCTCATGACCTGGCCGGTGATGGCGCGGCCGGTCGGGGCGCAGAGATACATGACCAGCGCCGCGATCTCCTTCGGGTCGACCATGGTCTTGAGCGAGACGGCGCGCAGCGCGATCGCTTCCATCTCCTTGTAGCTGATGCCCTTGGTCTTGGCGCGATCGGTGAAGACGCGCTCGATGCGCTCGCCGCTCACGACGCCGGGCGCGATCGCGTTGACGCGGATCTTGTGCGGGCCGAGCTCGACCGAGAGGCTGCGCGCGAGCGAGATCACGGCCGCCTTCGAGGCCGCGTAGGGCGTGCGCAGCGGGAAGGCGTACTTACCCGCGACCGAGGCCATGCAGACAATGGCGCCGCCGCCGTTGGCCTTGAGATGCGGCACGGTCGCGCGCGCGACGAAGAACTGGCCGTCGACATTGACCGTCAGCGTGCGCCGCCAGTCCTCGGTCGAGATCGACTCGATCGGCGCCGCCGGGCCGGCGATCCCGGCGTTGTTGATCACGAAGTCGAGCCCGCCCAGGGCGCCGACCGCGCGGGCGACGAACGCGTCGACCTGCTCGGGCACCGCGACGTCGCATGCCATCGTGCCGATCCCGGGCAGCGCCTTCGCCGCCTCGGCCAGGCGAGGCTCGGCAACGTCGCAGATCCAGGCCTTGCAGCCCGCCTCGTGGAATGCGCGGGCGATCTCGAGCCCGATGCCCGCCGCGCCCGCGGTGACGATGACGCGCTTGCCCTTCCAATAGTCGCTGTCGCTCATGCTCGCTCGCTCTCGTGGGAAGATCAGATGGAGAATTCCTCGGCGAAGCGCGGATAGGTCTCGGCGACCTCGGTCCGCACGATGTCGCGGATCTCCTCGCGCAGCGCCGCATCGGGAACCGGCGAACCGGGGACTTCGGCCGGCTCGTCGTAGTCGAAGCCCGTCTGCGCGCGGATGCTCTCCGCGGTTTCGCCGGGATGGACGCTGCGCAGCGCGAAGCGCCTGAGATCCTTGCGCCAGTCGAACAGGCAGCGATTGGTGATCAGGGCCTGCGGTCCGCCGGGGCGATAGACCTCGGGCGGGCTCCAGCCCGGCGCGCTGATGAAGTCGACCTTCGGCACCAGCGCGCGGCGGTCGTGGTCGAGGCGGAACAGGATCACGCGCGGCACGAGCATGTAGAGATAGGTCGAGCCGAAGGAGCCCGGGAAGCGCGCCTTCGGCCGCGCGTAGTCGCCGACGCTCAGCAGGTTGATATTCGCCTGTCCGTCGACCTGGGCGCCCGACAGGAAGAAGACGTCGATGCGCCCTTGCGCGGCGCAGTCGAACAGCTCCTTGGCGCCCGAGGTGAAGCGGCTGTTGCGCCGCGAGCCGAGCACGGTCACGCGCATGCGACCGTTGGAGCGGCGGCGCGCGAGCATCGCCGCGGCGGTCGGGATCGGCGACAGGGCGCCGGTCGCGACGTGGCGCGCGTCGCCGATCAGGTCGGCGATCATGCTGATGAGCAGGGCCGCGTCGGTCATGCGGGCTCGCCGAGCTTCTGGCCGGCGGCGTAGCGCTTGAGCGCGGCGCCGTCCACGGCATAGGCCTCGTCGAGCCCGAGCGGCCAGGCGCCGCGCGGCGCCACGGCGAAGGCGTCGACATAGAGCGCAGGGAGCACGCTGGACACGTGATCCTCGCGGTCGAAGAAGCAGTGCTCCTCCACCCGCTCGACGGTGACCAGCGTCGCCTGCGAGGCGTGCGCCATCACCGAAAGCTCGAGGCGCCGTCCGACCCAGATGTTGCCCTCGCGGTCCGCGGCGGCCGCATGAAACAGCGCGACGTCGGGCCGGATCGCCGGCAGCAGCACGATCGGATCGGGGCCGTCGGCGAAGGGGTTCTGGATCTGCTTCCAGTCCGCGCGATGGCGCAGGATGTCGCTGCCGATCAACCCGCGCAGCGGGATGAACGGCAGGCCCTTCTCGGCGGCATTGAGGGCGGCGTGGATCGCCGGGCATGTCGAGTCGAGCATGCGGATCTTCCCTGCCTTCACCGCGGCGGTGAAGGCAGGCGCCGGGCCGAACTCGCCGAGGCTGACCGCGGCGGCTTCGAGCGTCGCCACACAACCGGCCGCGATCAGCAGCTCGGCCTGCAGGCCCGAGGACGGGCTCGCGACGAGATGGAGGTTGCGCACGCCGCGCGCGACGAGCGCCCGCGTCGCCGCGATCGCGACGCCGCTGTAGTCGGGCGGCACGACGAGCTTCGCGCCGTCGGGGATCCGCGCGACGAGGTCAGTCAGGCTGATCGGCCGAGACATGCTCATCCCCTCTTGTGCCGCGAAGCGGCATAGGAGGGGTGCCCGAGCGAAGCGAGGGCGGGGAGGTCAAGCGTGGCTCGATGAGCCGCCATCGACCTCCCCGTCACGGCGCTGCGCGCCGTGCCACCCCTCCTCTCGCGCTGCGCGCGACAGGAGGGGATGAGGGTTCGGCGTGCGCTCACGCGACCTCCGTCGTCAGCGCGGGCGGCTCGAAGGCGCGCACGACAGGCGCCGCGCTCGCGTAGCGCTCGATCTCGACCAGTGCCGTATGCGCGATCGGGCCCTGCGCCAGGCCCGACGTCCCCTTGTCCAGCGTCAGCGTGTTGGGATTGCCGTGGCGGTCCAGGCCCGTCTCGTCGGCATCGACCCAGGCGCCGGTCGCAAGCTGCACGACGCCGCGCATCATCGTGTCGGTCAGCACCGCGCCGGCGAGGCAGCTCCCGCGATCGTTGAAGACCCGCACGATGGCGCCGGCGGCGATGCCGCGTGCCGCCGCGTCGTCGGGGTGGATCCAAAGCGGCTCGCGCCCGGCGACCTTGGCCGAGCGGCTCGCGACGCCGTTGTCGTACTGGCTGTGCAGCCGCAGGCGCGGCTGGTTGGAGACGAGATGCAGCGGGAAGCGCCGCGCCACCGGGGCGCCGAGCCACTCCGCCGGCTCCATCCAGGTCGCCTGCCCCGGGCAGTCCGCGAGGCCGAAGCCCGCGATGCGCTCGGAATAGAGCTCGATCCGGCCCGACGGCGTCTTGAGCGGCGCGCCCGCCGGATCGGCTCGGAACGCCTCGAGCAGGCCCGGAGCTCGGTTGGGCGGCGGCAGCCGCACGTCGCCCCGCTCCCAGAACTCCTCGAAGGGCGGCAGGGTCAGGCCGCGCGCGGCGGCGCGCTTGCGCGCCTCGCCGTAGAGGTGACGCACCCAGCCCATCTCGTCGCGCGACTCGGTGAACTCGGCCTCGAAGCCGAGCTCGGCGGCGATGCCGCGGAGGATCTCGTGATCGCTGCGCGCCTCGCCGATCGGCGCCACGAGCCGGCGCATCGCGAAGAGATGACCCTCGTCGCCGGCGATACCGAGATCGTTGCGCTCCGCGGGCGTCGTGCAGGGCAGGACGATGTCGGCATGGCGCGCCAGCGGATTCCACCACGGCTCGTGCACGACCACGGTCTCGGGCCGCCGCCACGCTTCGCGGAGCCGGTTGAGGTCGGAGTGGTGATGGAAGGGATTGCCGCCGGCCCAATAGATCAACCGGATGTCGGGATAGCGATAGGTGCCGCCGTCGTAGGTGAAGCTGTCGCCGGGATTCAGCAGCATGTCGGCGAGGCGCGCGAGCGGGATGAAGTCGCGCACGTGGTTCACACGCTGCGGCACCGCAGGCCAGGCGATGCCGTGCGAGGGAACGCCGATGCGGTTGCTGCCGCCGTAGCCGAAACCGAAGCCGCCGCCGGGCAGCCCGATCTGCCCGAGCATGGCCGCGAGCGTGATCGCCGCCCAGTAGGGCTGCTCGCCGTGATCGGCGCGCTGGAGCGACCAGGCGACCGCGATCATCGTGCGCGTCGCCGCCATCCGCCGTGCGAGGGCGCGGATCGCCTCGGCGTCGATGCCGCAGATCAAGGCCGCCCAGGCGGCATCCTTCGCCCGGCCGTCCGCCGTGCCGAGGAGGTAGTCGCGAACGCGCTCGAAGCCGACGCACCAGCCGGCCAGGAACCGCTCGTCGTGAAGCCCTTCGGTCAGCAGCGTGTGCGCGAGCGCCAGCATCAGCGCCGTGTCGGTATTGGGCCGCACCGCGAGCCATTCGGCACCGAGCTCCGGCGGGGCATCGCCGCGGATCGGAGAGATCGACACGAATTTCGCGCCCGCGTCGCGGCAACGCTTCAGCACGTCGCGCACCCCGTGCTGGCCGACGCCGCCTGCGGCGACCTGCGTGTTCTTGAGCGGCATGCCGCCGAACATCACGAGGAGCCGCGTATGCGCGACGATCTCCGGCCAGGGCGTGTGCCCCTTGATCAGGCCGTCCTGGCTGCCGATCACGTGCGGCAGCAGGACCTCGCCGGCGGCGTAGCTGTGCGTGTTGACCGACGCGGTGTAGCCGCCGCAGAGATTGAGGAAGCGGTGCAGCTGGCTCTGCGCGTGATGGAAGCGCCCGGCGCTCGCCCAGCCGTAGGAGCCGCCGAAGATCGCGCTGTTGCCGTGCGCCTCGCGCACGCGCCGGATCTCGGCGGCGACCAGCGCCGTGGCGCGCGCCCAGCTCACCGGAACGAAGGCATCGCTTCCCCGCGTCGCGCGGCTGCGCGGCCCGTCGGCGAGCCAGCCCGCGCGCACCATCGGCTGGCGTATGCGCACCGCGTCGTCGAGCGCACCGGGCAGCGAGCGCCCGATCATCGACGGCTCGGGATCGCCCGGCATCGGATCGACGCCGACCAGACGGCCGGCCTCGATGCGCGCGCGATACGCGCCCCAATGCGTGAACAGCACCGGCTCACCGCTCATGTCGTCACCGCGAATCCGTTGTCGAGGACCACCGCCTGGCGCTCGGCCGCGGTGGCGCGGAAGCCGATCCCCGCCGGCCCGCGCCAGAACGAGAAGTCCAGGGTCTCACCAGGATAGAGGGGTCCCGCGAAGCGCGCCGCGAGGCGCGCCAGCCGATCCGGGTCATGGGCGCAGAACCGCCGCAGCACTTCGGCGCAGGCGATCCCGAAGGTGCAGGCCCCGTGCAGGATCGGGCGCGCGAAACCCGCCTGCCGCGCGACGGCCGGATCGACATGCAGCGGATTGCGGTCGCCGAGCAGCCGGAAAAGCAGCGCCTGGTTCGGTGCCGTGGCGACCGCCGACGTCGCATCGGGCGCGGAGTCCGGCAGCGCATGCGGCGCCGCGACGCGACCGACCGCGCCGCCGAAACCGCCGGCGCCGCGCACGAACAGCGTCGAGAGCACCGTGCATGCCGTCACACCGGCCTGGGCGATCACGCTCTCCTGGAACACGAGGCCACCGCGGCCGGGGCCCTTGTCGTCCAGCCCGACGAGCCGCATCGCGACCGATGCCTTGCCTTGCGGCGCCAGCGGGCGATGAAACGCGAGATCGAGCGCTCCGTGGACCACGGTGCGCAGATCGATGCCGCAGGCCGCGATCCAGTCGTCGTCGAACGCGAGCACGGTGGCCAGGCTGGGCACGACCCGAACGCCGCGCTCGTAGACGAAGGGCAGATCCTCGTCCGCGCCGCCCGCCCCGAGCCCGACGGCCAGCGCGTATTGCAGGATCTCGCGTTCGCCGTAGGTCACGTCGCGGCCCGGGACCTGCAGGGCCATCAGCTTCTGGGGATCGAGCGGCATGCCGGAACGCTGCTTGATGGGAAGACGGGGCGCGATGATGGGCCCTGCCTCGGGCACATGCAACGCCGCGACGGCGCCTCCGGCCTTCGCACAGAGCGCAGGATCGATGCACATGGCGCGGATCTCCGGAGAGGGGCCGGTCCGCGGCGGCAGCCCCGGCGCGCGCGAAGCGGCTGCTCGCCACTCCCGCGCCTTGGGGCTATTGTCGGCGGACACGATGGCACCAAGCGAGACGCCGGCACCTCAAACCGGCCGCCTGTTGAGGAACGCCACCTTCGTCCGCCTCTGGGTGGCCGGCGCAATGACCAATGCGATGCGCTGGCTCGAGATTCTCGTCTCCAGCCTGTTCGTGTTCGAGGCCTCCGGCTCGGCGCTCACCGTCGCCGTCGTCACCATGATGCGCTCGCTGCCGATGCTGATCGCCGGCGCCACAGTCGGCGCGATCGCCGAGGCGCTCGACCGCAAGCGCCTGCTGCTGATGGGTCAGGGCCTCAACGCCCTCGGCGCCTGCTCCATCCTGCTGCTCGGGATGAGCGGCAGCCTCGCGGTCTGGCACTTCGCGCTCGCGAGCCTCGCCAGCGGCATGGTCTGGGCGACGGACATGGCGGTGCGCCGGCGCATGATCGGCGAGTCGGCGGGCGAGCAGGACGTCGCACGCAGCATCGCGCTCGACTCGATCACCAACAACACGACCCGCATGCTGGGCCCCATCCTCGGCGGGATCGCCTTCCAGACGCTCGGCGTCTCCGGCGCCTATGCCGTCGCGACCGCGGGGCATCTGGCCAGCATCGCCGTCGCGATCGGCCTCGCGCACCGCCAGGAGGTGCGCGAGCTGGTGCTGCGCGGCATCCCGACCGCCATCGTCGAGGCGGCGCGATTCGCGCGCGGCAAGGCGCTGCTGCGCAGCGTCCTGATCACGACCGTGATCATGAACGCCTTCGGATTCTCCTACACGACGGTCCTGCCCGCCTGGGGCGAGGTCAGCTTCAAGGCGTCGCCGACGACCGTCGGGCTGCTCGCCAGCGCCGAGCCCTTCGGCGCGCTGATCGGCGCCTTCTTCCTGGTCTCCGGGCAGGTGAAGATGCGCCCCGCGCTGCTGTTCCTGATCGGTTCGACGAGCTTCATGCTGCTGCTCGCCGCCGCGGCGAGCATGCCCCTGGTGCCGCTGGCGTGGATCTGTCTTGCGCTCGGCGGTCTCGGCACCGCGGCCTTCGGCGCGATGCAGACGACGCTCGTGATCCTCAATGCGCCGCCGGAGTCGCGCTCGCGCGTGCTGGGCCTGGTGACGACCTGCATCGGCATGGGGCCCTTCGGCGTCCTTCTCGTCGGCGCGCTCGCCGACCGATTCGGGCCGGTCGCCGGGCTCGCAACCATGGGCCTGACCGGCGCCGCGCTGATGATCCTGCTGCGGCAGCGCGACGCGCGTTGAGGGCGCAGCGGCGCGTTCATCCACACGCAGCGCGCGGGGCGGCGGCGAATACGGCCGCCATCGGCCGACGATGATGCTAGAGTCCGCCCCCTCGTCACCTGGGTCCGCTCCGCTCGCATGCGCACTATCGGCTGGCTGCTGATCGTCTTCGGCGTCGTGATCCTCGGGCGCGATTGCGCCCGTTGGCTGGAGTTCCAGTACTTCGCGCCGACGCCGCTCGGGCAGATCTGGTACCTGATCCATCCCGCCTCGCTGAACACCTTCCAGGCGTTCATCGAGCGCTACGTGGCGATCTGGCTGTGGCAGGAGGGGTTCGGCGTCGCGCTGCGCTGGCCGGCCTGGATCTCGCTGCCGGCCCTCGGCACCGTCATCGTCGGCATCGCGCGCCTCCACGAGGCCGAGCAGAAGAAGCAGCAGGCGTATTGAGCCGGCCGTTTCGACGCGCACACGGATTGCCGGTCGCGCGCTTCCAGCGGAACGGATGAGCGCCCTGGCGTTATTCTTCGGGCCAGGTGAGTTGCCTGCACAGAAAGTGGTCGCAGCCGTTCAGCCCCTTGGGCTGCTTGCACGACGAACTCCGCACGGCGCTCAGTGCCGCCCAATCGAATATCTTCGCCGGCCGGACCCAGCACGCCTCCCCAACGCTGCCGTCGTTGGCGCAGAAGCGGCCGGGCGGCGGCAGCGCATAGGTCCGCTCGTCCTCTCGCATGGGCGGTGTCCACGAGATCGAGGAGTTCCCGGGGGTGCTCCATTCGTTGTCGAAGGCGCAACCGACGCCCGCAAGTCCGCCCTTCGCCGACGCCGAAAACCTGCCCGAGTATTCCTGCTGCGAGTTCGGCCATTTGGCCTTGTCGGGATTGGAATGTGGCGCCTTGTCCGAGAACGAAATTTGAGCCGGAGCCATCGGCACGATCCAACGTTTCGCGCCGGCTATCACGGGCTCGGTCTCCGGCGGCATCGGCCGCTCGGTCGTGACGCACCCCGACAACACGACGCCGAGAGACAGGAGCGAGGCCATGAAGACCAACACGCTCGTCGAGAAACAGGACGCCAACGTCGCCTCCACCTACGATGCGAGGTGGCGACTGGACGCGACACGACTCCGAACTGTCATCCCTCAGAGGGGTGATGCCGACCCGCGGATCGCGTTGAAGATCGGCCTCGCGGCCGGCGTCAGCTCTCGCGGGCCTTGAGGGCGGCGAGGAAGGCGGTTTGCGGGATATCGACGCTGCCGAACTGGCGCATGCGCTTCTTGCCCTCCTTCTGCTTCTCCAGGAGCTTGCGCTTGCGCGTGATGTCGCCGCCGTAGCACTTCGCCGTCACATCCTTGCGCAGGGCCGAGATGGTCTCGCGCGCGACGATCTTGCCGCCGATCGCGGCCTGGATCGGGATCTTGAACAGGTGCTGCGGGATGAGCTCCTTGAGCTTCTCGCACAGCACGCGGCCGCGCGCCTCGGCCTCGACGCGATGGACCATGATCGAGAGCGCGTCGACGGGCTCTGCGTTGACCAGGATCGACAGCTTGACGACGTCGCCCTGCTCGTAGCCGTCCATGTGGTAGTCGAAGCTCGCATAGCCGCGGCTGACCGACTTGAGACGGTCATAGAAGTCGAACACGACCTCGGCGAGCGGCAGCTTGTAGACGACCATCGCGCGGGTGCCGGCGTAGGTCAGCTGCTCCTGCCGGCCGCGACGGTCCTCGCACAGCTTGAGCACGGCGCCGAGATACTCGTCGGGAACGAAGATCGTCGCCTTGATCCACGGTTCCTCGATGTGGTCGATGCGCACCTGGTCCGGCATGTCGACCGGGTTGTAGACGTCGACGACCTCGCCGTTGGTGAGGTGGATCTTGTAGACGACGGACGGCGCCGTCGCGATCAGGTCGAGATTGAACTCGCGCTCCAGGCGTTCCTGGATGATCTCGAGGTGCAGCAGCCCCAGGAAGCCGCAGCGGAACCCGAAGCCGAGTGCCGCCGAGCTCTCCGGCTCGAAGACGAAGGACGCGTCGTTCAGGCGCAGCTTGGCCAGGCTCTCGCGCAGATGCTCGAACTCGGCCGAGTCGGTCGGGAACAGGCCGCAGAAGACGACCGGCAGCGACGCCTTGAAGCCGGGCAGCGGCTCGGCCGCCTGACGCCGTTCGTCGGTGATCGTGTCGCCGACGCTGACGTCCGCAACCGCCTTGATCCCCGCGGTGATGAATCCCATCTCGCCCGGGCCGAGCTCGGCGACGTCCTTCGGCTTGGGCGTGAACACGCCGACGCGCTCGACCTCGTAGACCGCGCGCGCGGCCATCATCCGGATGCGCTGGCCCTTCGCGAGCTTGCCGTCCTTGACGCGCACGAGCACGACGACGCCGAGATAGGCGTCGTACCAGGAATCGACCAGCAGCGCCTTGGTCGGCGCCGCGACGTCGCCCTTGGGCGGCGGCAGGCGCTGCACCAGCGCCTCGAGGACCTGGTCGATGTTGAGGCCGGTCTTGGCCGAGACCTCGACCGCGTTCGACGCGTCGATGCCGATGACGTCCTCGATCTGCTGCTTCACCCGCGGCGCATCGGCCGACGGCAGGTCGATCTTGTTGAGGACCGGCACGATCTCGTGGTTGGCCTCGATGGCCTGGTAGACGTTGGCGAGCGTCTGGGCCTCGACGCCCTGCGAGGCGTCGACGACCAGGATCGAGCCCTCGCAGGCCGCGAGGCTGCGGCTGACCTCGTAGGCGAAGTCGACATGCCCCGGCGTGTCCATCAGGTTGAGGACGTAGTCCCTGCCGTCCTTGGCCTTGTAGTCGAGCCGGACCGTCTGGGCCTTGATCGTGATGCCGCGCTCGCGCTCGATGTCCATCGAGTCGAGCATCTGGTCGCGGAACTCCCGCTTCTCCACCGCGCCGCAGAATTGGATCAACCGGTCGGCAAGCGTCGACTTGCCGTGGTCGATATGGGCGATGATCGCGAAGTTGCGGATGCGGGTGATGTCTGTGGTCATACCGAGGGGGCGTTTTGAAGCGGCGCAACATAGGTGCATGCTTCGGGCACCTCAAGCCGGGGTTCGCGCCGCAGGCCCCTGTTCCGATTAATCCAGCGAATTAGCTTCAATCCGCCCCTAGCGGGCGCCATCGGTCTGTGTAATAAGCATTACAGTGCACTGCAGCATCGGCTCGGCCGGGCTGCGCGCCCGCCGTCCCTCCCGGAGCTGTCCGCCCATGCTGCGTTCCTTCATCGCCGTTCTCGTCGTTCTGGCTGCGGCCGCCGGCGGGGGTTGGACCTATTGGACCTACGTCATGGTCCCGCAGCAGCAGGGAGCCGGCGCCGGTCCAGGCCGCGGCGG
>JAEULA010000007.1 GCA_016793165.1 Alphaproteobacteria bacterium
CTTCACCCCGCCCTTCTCGCGGATGCCGTCGGCGCCGACGCGCCAGCCCGCCTCGTCGAGCATCTTCGCCGCGAGCTCGGGATTGGGCGTCTCCTCCTTGAGGTTCGGGTTGTAGGCCCAGTGCGAGGTGTGCAGGTAGGACTGGGTGCGCTTGAGCGTGCCGAAGTAGATGTCGTCGATCGACTTCTGCATCTCGGTCGCGATGTACAGCGCCTTGCGCACCTTCGGATCCGCGAATTGAGGCTTGCCGCAGTTGAAGTAGATGAACTGCACCCAGGGCTGCGGTACGGCGAAGAAGTCGCGGTCGGCGATCTTCTGGGCTTCGGCCCAGCGGTCGTTGGGCACGCCGCCGAGGCCGAGATAGTCGACCTCGCCGGTGCGCGCCTGGCCGTAGAGCACCAGCATGTCGGGCACGAACTTGTGGATGAAGGTGCCGATCTTCGCCGGCCCGCGGTGGTAGTTCGGGTTGCGCTCGTAGATCATGTGGCTGCCCGCCACGCGCGTCTTGAGCAGATAGGGCCCCGTGCCGATCGGCTGGCTGTTGTAGCCCGACGTGTTGATGTCCGCCTCCTTCGACAGCAGGTGGTGCGGAACGATGTGCATGTTCTGCCACGCCCACATGAACGGCACGAACGGCGCCTTCAGCTCCATCTCGATGTTGAAGTCGTCGACGACCTTGAAGTTCTTGATCAGGTCGAAGCCCGAGCGCGAGCGGATCGCGATCTTCGGGTTCATGATCGTCTGGTAGGTGAACTCGACGTCGCGCGCGGTGAAGGGCGCGCCGTCGCTCCACTTCACGCCGCGCTTCAGCTGGACCTTCCAGACCTTGCCGTCCGGCGAGATGCCGCCGTTGGCGGCGGTCGGCAGCTCCGCTGCGAGATTGGGGATGAACTGGCCCTTGTCGTTCATGTCCCAGAGCGCGTCGAACAGGCACGCTTCCGGCACGTTCTCGGTGCCGGAGTTCACGTAGAGCAGCGGGTTGAACTGCACCGGCTCCTGGCTCATGCCGAGGATCAGGCGATCCCGGCTCTGCCCGCTGGCGCTGCCCGGCAGCAGGGCCGGGGCGCCGAGCGCCAATGCGCCGGCTCCCGCGCCGCGCCTGATCAATCCTCGACGAGTCACCTTCCTGTTCGTGGTCATCGCCCTCTCCCTCTTCAGGGCGCGGCGGGCCCGACCGTCGCGGCCGGACCGTCCGCGCGTCTGCTCAATCCATCTTCAGCCTGGGATCGAGGGCATCCCGCAGCCCGTCGCCCAGGAAGTTGAAGCTCATCACGGTCAACGTGATCATCGCGCCCGGCAGGATCGCCAGGAACGGCACCGTGTCGAAGTAGCCCTGCGCATTGGTCAGCATGTTGCCCCAGCTCGCCAGCGGCGGCTGGATGCCGTAGCCGAGATAGCTGATGTACGACTCCATCAGCACGGCGGTGGCGACCTTCAGCGTCGCGGCGACGAGCACCGGCGCGATCGCGTTGGGCAGCAGCTCCCGGAACATGATCCGCGCGCCGCTCGCGCCGAGCGCGCGCGCGGCCTGCACGAAGTCCTGCTCCTTGAGGTGCAGGATCTCCGCGCGGACGATGCGCGCCACCTCCATCCACGAGGTGAGGCCGATGATCAGGGAGATGGACAGCAGCGTCGGCGGCACGAAGGCAGCGACGACCAGCAGCAGGAACACCTGCGGGAAGCAGAGCATGGTGTCCACGAAGCGCATCAGCAGGTCATCGACCCAGCGCCCGTAGAACCCCGCGACCAGGCCGATCACGAGGCCGGTCACCACGGTCGTGACCATCGCGACCAGCCCGACCGCCAGCGACACCCGCCCGCCGTAGAGCAGCCGGCTCAGCGTGTCGCGGCCGAGCTCGTCGGTGCCGAGCAGGAAGCGCATGTCGCTGAAGGGGTCCTTGAAGCGCAGCTTCGTCTCGAGCAGCGTGGGATCGTGCGGCGCGAGGATGCCCGCGAACAGCGCCGAGGCGCAGAGCAGCACGACCACCACAGCGCCGGCCACCGCCAGGCGGTGGCGCAGGAAGCGCCGCATCACGATGCGCCACTGGCTCTGCGGCCGGGCGTCGGGAAGGCCCTGGACGTCGATCTCGGGAGCGGCGGTCGCCATGGTCCCGCCTCAGCCCAGCCGGATGCGCGGGTCGATCAGCGCGACGCCGATGTCCGCAAGGAGATTGCTGAAGATCACGAAGAAGGCCGTGAACATCATCATGCCCATCAGCACGGGGTTCTCCTTCATGGTCAACGCGTCGACGAAGAGGCGCCCCATCCCCGGCCATCCGAAGATCGTCTCGGCCACCAGCGCCCCGGAGAACAGGAACGGCAGCTGGACGCCGAGCAGCGCGATCAGCGGCTTGGCGGCATTCGGGAAGGCATGGCGGAACAGGATCGCCGGGCCGCGCAGACCCTTGGCGCGCGCGGTGCGGATGTAGTCCTGGTGGATCACCTCGAGGAAGCTCGAGCGCGCGTAGCGGCTCCACGTCGCGACGATCACCAGCGCCAGCACCATCGTCGGCAGGACGAGATGTCGCAGCAGGTCGAGCGGGTCGCCCTCGGCACCGAGCTCGTACATCCCGCCCGAGGGCAGCCAGCGCAGATTGAGCGCGAAGATGTAGATCGCCATCAGCCCGAACCAGAATGTCGGGAACGACAGCGCGAAGATCGCGCCGGTCGTCGCGAGGTAGTCGAACAGCGAGTAGCGCCGGACGGCGCCGAGGACGCCGATCAGCAGGCCGACGATGATGGCGATCGACAATGCGCTGCCCATCAGCAGCAGCGTGGCGGGCACGCGCTCGAGGATGACGCCGAGCACGGGGCGACCCCCGAAGAAGGTGTAGCCCCACGAGCCGGTGAACATGCCCGTGGCCCACTTGAAGTACTGGACGTGCACGGGCTGATCGAGGCCGAAGACGATCTTGATGCGCTCGATGTCCTGCGCCGTGATCGTCGGATTGAGCGTGTACACGGCCAGGGGCCCGCCGGGGGCGAGATGCATGAGCGCGAAGCCGATCAGCGAGACGCCGATCATCAGCGGTATCGCATGCAGGATCCGCTTCACGATGAACTGGAGCATCCCAGCGCCTCCTCGCGTGCCGACGTCAGGGTTGGTGCAGGTGGCAGGCGACGACCCGGCCGTCGCCGAGCGGCTGCAGCGGCGGCGCCTCGACCGCGCATCGCGCGATCGCCTGCGGGCAGCGCGGGTGGAAGCGGCAGCCCGCGGGCGGCGACACCGGCGACGGCACGTCGCCCTTCAGGATGATCCGCCGCCGCCGCCGCCCCGGCTCTGGCGACGGCGCCGCCGACAGCAGCGCCTGGGTGTAGGGGTGCTTGGCGTCGAAATAGAGCGTGTCGCGCGGCCCCATCTCGACGACCTGGCCGAGATACATCACCGCGACGACATCGCAGACGTGGCTGACGACGCTGAGGTTGTGCGAGATCAGGATGTAGGTCAGGCCGAGTTCGGCCTGCAGCCGCTTCAACAGGTTGATGATCTGCGCCTGGATCGACACGTCGAGCGCCGAGACCGGCTCGTCGCCGATGATCAGCTGCGGGCCGAGGGCGAGCGCGCGCGCGATGCCGATGCGCTGGCGCTGGCCGCCGGAGAACTCGTGCGGATAGCGGCGCATCGACTCGGGCATCAGGCCGACGAGCCTCAGCAGCCGGGCGATCCGATCGTCGCGATCGCCTTCCGGCGCGATGCCGTGGATGTCGAACGGAGCGCTCAGGATCTCGCCGACGGTAAGGCGCGGATTCAGCGACGAGAACGGGTCCTGGAAGATGATCTGCATCTTCCGTCGCAGCGGCGCCATCTGCCGCGCGCCGTAGCGCGTGATGTTCTCCCCCGCGAACCAGATCTCGCCGGCGCTGGGCTCGATCAGCTTCAGGATCGTCTTCCCCATCGTCGTCTTGCCGCAGCCGCTCTCGCCGACGACTCCCAGGACCTCGCCCTTGCGCAGCGTGAGATCGACGCCGTCGACGGCACGCACATGCGCGACGACGCGCGAGAGGATGCCCGCGCGGATCGGGAAATGGGTCTTGAGCCGGCGGGTCTCGAGCAGGATCTCAGCCATGGCCGGCCTTCCAGCAGGCGACGACATGGTCGGGCGCGAGGGCGCGCGGCACCGGCCGCTCGGCGCGGCAATGGTCGTCGGCCAGCGGGCAGCGCGCGGCGAAGGCGCAGCCCCGCGGCAGGCGGATGAGGTTCGGCACGCTGCCGGGGATCTCGCTCAGGGCCGCGACCCGCTCGCGCTGGATGCGCGGGATCGAGCGCAGAAGCCCCCGGGTATAGGGGTGTGCGGGCGCGCCGAAGATCGTCTTGACCGGCGCCGTCTCGACGATGCGGCCGGCATACATGACCGCGACGCGATGCGCGGTCTCGGCGATCACCGCGAGGTCATGGGTGATCAGCACGATGCTGGTACCGAATCGCTCCTGGAGCCCGAGGATCAGCTCCAGGATCTGGGCCTGGATCGTGACGTCGAGCGCGGTGGTCGGCTCGTCGGCGACCAGGATCTTCGGCTCGCAGGACAGCGCGAGCGCGATCATCACGCGCTGGCGCATGCCGCCGGAGAGCTGGTGCGGATAGCCGTCGACGTTGCGCTCCGGCGAGGGGATCCCGACGAGGCCGAGCAGCTCCAGCGTCCGCGACCGCGCCTCCCGCCGCGACAGGCCGAGGTGGCGCACCAGCGCCTCGTCGATCTGGCTGCCGACGGTCATGACCGGATTGAGCGACGTCATCGGCTCTTGGAAGATCATCGCGATCGAGCGGCCGCGGACGTCGCTGATCTCGCTCTCGGAGAGCCGCAGCAGGTCGCGCCCCTCGAACAACACACGCCCCGACTTGATCTCCGCCGGCGGCGTCTCGAGGAGGCGCAGCAGCGCCAGCGACGACACCGTCTTGCCACTGCCGCTTTCTCCGACGATGCCCAGGGTCTCGCCGCGCTCGAGGCGATAGGAGATGCCGTCGACGGCCGGCAAGACTCCGTCGGGGACCCGGAACTGGATCCTCAAGTCCTCGACCTGGAGCAAAGCCTGACCCTCACCGGTCATCGGCCGATCTTTCCCCCTTCGCCGTCCCCGGAAGACCATAACAGGTGAGGAGGTAGGGGCAATCGCGGTCGGCGTCTCCGCGACGCCGGGCATCACCGTTCCTCCGGTTCGAACGGGTCGAACGGCGGGAACGACGGCGCAGCCCGATCGGCCGCCTCGATGAGAGCGGCATGCGTTGCCCCGCGACGCCTGCGGAAGCGTCGCGACGCACGAGGCGGCGGCCGCAATGCCGCCACGTGCAACTTTCCTCCTCGCCGCCTCGCCCTCTTCCCCTCCCCGCGGTGGCGGGTTGGGTCGCGATGGCATCGGTCGCGGTCGGCCTGCTCGCTTGCGGGGGACGGCGGGAAGGCGTGGTCGCGACCCGACCAGCCGGCGGCGGTCGGCCTGCTCGACGTCAGCCGGCCGAGGCGACGCTGTCGGAACGCGGCGCCGCCGCCACCCAGCCGGAGCGCGTGCGCCAATCCGGCGCGAGATCGGCAAAGCGCGCCAGACCCAGCTGGCCGAGGTCCGCGAAGTCGCAATGCCCCTGGCTCACGAGCTGCGCGATCGCGCGGCCCGAGGCCGGCGACAGGCCGAAGCCGACGCTGGACATCGTCGCGACGACGACGTTCTCGGGATCCTTCAGGCGATCCAGGATCGGCCGTCCGTCCGGCGTGTTTTCGACGATGCCGGCCCAGCTGCGGATGACGCGCACATGGGCGGCCTTGGGGAACAGCTCGTACAAGCGTCGCGCCAGGCTGCGCAGGACGGGCGAGTTCACCGGCCGCGCCGGACGCAGGTCCTGCGCCGCCAGCCACTCGTGCGGCCCGCCGCCATAGGCGAGGTTGCCGCGCAGGGTCTGGCGGCCATAGAGACCGCCGCCGTCGACGCCGCCATGCTTCATCAGCGGCAGGGGCTCGGTCACGATCATCTCGACCCGTGCCGGGGCGACCGGCACGTCGACGCCCATGCGCGCGGCGAGCCACGCGGTCTGCGGCCCTGCGGCGAGCACCAGCGCATCGCAGCCGAAGCGGCCCCGGTCGGTCTGCACGCCGACGACTCGGCCGCTGCGCAGCTCGATGTCATGCACCGTCGTGTGCTGCTGGATACGACCGCCGCGATCCTGCAGCGCCCAGGCATAGGCCTGCACCGTGCGCTGCGGGTTGGCGTGGCCGCCGTAATGCGAAAGGATCGCGCCGACCGCGGAGTCGTCGACGAGCGGCACCAGCTCGCGCAGCGTCTTGCGATCGAGCTTCTCGAAGGAGAAGCCCTGGTCGACCGCGATCGCCGCACCGCGCAGCCGCTCCTCCATCTCCTCGTCGTGCAGGGCGACACGAATGCGCTGCGGCCGGAACTCCGTCGGATAGCCGAGCATCTCGTCCATCATCGGCCACAGCCGCTGTTCCTCGCGAAACAACGGGCTGACGGGATGCGTGGCGCCCCCGCCGTTGCGGCCCGAGGCCTCCCAGCCGACGATGCCCTTCTCCAGCACCAGCACGTCGACGCCCGACTGCGCCAGCCACCATGCGGCGCTGAGCCCGGTGACGCCGCCACCGATCACGACGACCGCCGCGCCCGTCCCCGATTCGGGCGTGCGCGCCCGCGACATCTCGCTCATTTCTCCACCAGCCGCCGGAGCCGACCTTGGGGCCGCGCCCGGCCCGGCTCGGGCTTCTCCCAGTGCGGTTGCCACTGCGTATCGATGCCGAACCAGGTCGCCCAGTTGTCGCGGATCTCCGTCGTCTCGTCGTGATCCGCGAGCACGCCCAACGGCACCGGCCGCACCGGCGCGCGGTAGCTTGCCAACGGGATGTCGCCGGGCGCCACGTTGCTGCGCGCCGCCAGCAGCAGGTGCACCTGTTCGCGGCAGCGCCGCCCCTGGCACACACCCATGCCCGCACGGGTCAGACGCTTGATCTGGTCCTGGTTCACCGGGCCGTCGACCGCCAGCGCATGGAGATTGAGATGCGCGAAGGCCGTCTCGGCATGTCCCAGGTAGCGCGGCGGCCGCACGCCGACGAGGTCGCGCAGCCGCACCTCCTCGCATTGGCAGATGACCAGATCGTCGCCGGCACTCGCGAGCTGCGCGGCCAGCCAGCGCTGGCGCACGCCCTCGCGGTCGCCGGCGGGCTCGGGACTCGCGACCGGCGCGTCCGCGGCGATCCGGCCGAGCTCCGCGGCGATCGCGCGCGCCGCGCGGCGGCCTGCGTCCTCGGCCAGCGCGGGATCGGCGAGGCGCGCATCCGTGACTCCGGCGCAGTCGCCGACGGCGAAGACGTGGCGCAGCGAGGTCCGCCCGTCGGGATCGAGCTTCGGAACGTAGCCGCCGAGATCGGCGCGGTACTGCGTGGCGCATCCGAGGACGTCGAGCAGCTCGATCGTCGGCACCACGTCGATCGCGAGCACCACCGTGTCGCAAGCGAGCTCGATCGTCGCCGACACCTGACCGGCGTTCGTCGGCGCGAGGGCGATGGCCTCGACCTCGGTGGCACCCCGGATCGCCCGCACGCAGTGGCCGGTACGGATCGCGACGCCTTGCGCCTTCAGCCTGGCGAGCATCGCGGCCGGACCGCGCGGCGCGTCGTCGACATCGACGATCGCGACGACGTCGAGCCCGGCCTCGCGCGCCGCCGCCGCCGTCTCGAGTCCGAGCGCGCCGGCGCCGAGCACGACCAGCCGGCGACCGTTGAACGCGCGATAGTCGCGCAGCAACGAAAGAAAGCCGCGCGCGCCCATCACGCCGGGCTTGTCCCATCCCGCGCAGGCGATCGGCATGTCGCGCGCGCCCGCGGCCACGATCAGGTGATCGAAGGGCTGGAGCCAGGAACGCTCCCCGTCGGCCAGGCCGAGGAGCGGCTTGGCGGCGTAGTGCGACGTGGGGCCGTTGCCGAAGGCCCCCCAGGCGCCGACGCCGAGCTGCATGTCGATGCCCGCATCGAAAGCCTCGGCGATCGCGGGACGCGACTCGAGCAGGAGCTCGAGCGCGCGCGCGCCGTTCTGCACGCTGGCGTCCATCCTGCCGCCGAAGTGGAAGGGAACGTCCATGCCCATCAGCGGCGCGGCGATCGGATTCTCGTCGACGAGCATCGTCTCGATGCCCAACCGCGCCGCCTCCATCGCCGCGGCCAATCCCGCGGGCCCGGCGCCGACGACGACCAGCTGCCGGTGGGGACGGGTCACGAACTGCTTGCCTGCGATCGAGGTCGGATCGAAGACGGTGCTCATCAGGGCCACTCCTTGCGGCGGTCCCCGACCCTAAGGTCGATTCCTCCCGGCGTCGACGGCGCTGCCGCTGCGCGCGCCGCGCAGGGGTCGGACGGTTGACCGGGCGGACGGCCCGGCGATACTCGCCGAGGGTGGCGGGGGAACAGAATGGCCTGGATCGTAGGTTGCGACGTCGGCGGCACCTTCACGGACTTCTTCATCTACGAGGAAGGGTCAGGCGAATTCTTCGTCCACAAGACGCCCTCGACGCCCGACAATCCGGCGCGCGCGATCGTCGAGGGCCTCAAGGCCGCCTGCGCCGCACGCGGCCTCGACCCGCGCGATATCTCGCGGCTCGAGCACGGCACCACCGTCGCGACCAACTGCCTGATCCAGCGCCGCGGCGGGAAGGTCGCGCTGATCACGACCAAGGGCTTCCGCGACCTGCTCGAGATCGGGCGCCAGATCCGGCCGCGCATGTTCGACCTCCAGGTCGATCAGCCCGAGGCGCTCGTCCCGCGCGAATGGCGCCTCGAGGTCGACGAGCGCGTCCACGCCGACGGCTCGGTCGAGCGCGCGCTCGGCGCCGACGATCTCGCGGTCGCGATCGCCGCGGCCAAGGCCGCCGGCGTCGAGGCCGTCGCGGTCTGCTTCCTGTTCGGATTCCTGAACCCGGCGCACGAGAAACAGGTCGGCGAAGCCCTGCGCAAGGCCGCGCCCGGCCTCTACGTCTCGCTGTCCTGCGAGGTGCAGCCGGAGTTCCGCGAATACGAGCGGCTGTCGACCACCGTGCTCAACGCCTATCTGCAGCCGGTCATGGTCGAGTACCTCTCGACGCTCGAGCGCGAGATCGGCCGCGACTTCCCCAAGGCGGCGATCGGCATCAACCAGTCCTCGGGCGGCCTGATGTCGATCGACCGCGCGCGCCGGTTCCCCGTGCGAACGGCGCTCTCCGGCCCCGCCGCCGGCGCGGTCGGCGCGATCCACACCGCAAAATTGGCGGACCGCCCGAACGTGATCACCTTCGACATGGGCGGCACGTCGACCGACGTGGCGCTGCTGCGCGACTACAAGGCGGGGACCAGCTTCGACCGCACCGTCGCCGACTTCCCCGTGCGCCTGCCGATGATCGACATCGCGACGATCGGTGCCGGCGGCGGCTCGATCGCATGGTTCGAGCGCGACGGCCTGATGAAGGTCGGGCCGATCAGCGCCGGCGCCGTACCCGGACCGGCCTGCTACGGGATCGGCGGCGATCGTCCGACCGTCACCGACGCCAATCTCGTGCTCGGCCGCCTGAGCGCGCGCGGCCTGATCGGCGGGCGCATGCCGCTCGACGCGGCCAAGGCGCGTGCCGCCCTGGTGCCGATCGCGGAGCGGCTCGGCTTCACCGTCGAGCGCGCCGCGCACGGCGTGCTCGGGATCGTCGTCTCGAACATGGTCCGCGCGATCCGCTCCGTCTCGGTCGAGCGCGGCCACGACCCGCGCGGCTTCACGCTGATGCCGTTCGGCGGGGCCGGCGCGCTGCACGCGATCGACGTCGCGCGAAGCCTCGGCATCCGCGAGATCCTCGTGCCGCCGGCACCCGGCATCCTCTGCGCCCAGGGCCTCGTCGTCTCCGACCTCAAGGAGGACTTCGTGCGCACCCTGCGGCGCGTGATGGACGAGCCCGGCCGCGGCGCGCTCGCGCGCGAGCTCGCCGACCTCATGGCGGCGGCGACCCGCTGGTGCGACGGCGAAGGGATCTCGGCGGCGAACCGCCGCTTCGCCGCGACGCTGGACATGCGCTATGTCGGCCAGAACTTCGAGCTGCCGGTGGCGCTGGGCGAGATCGAGGGCGGCGGCGCCCCGGCGGTCCCCGACCTCGCGACGCTGCGCCGGAGCTTCTTCGCCGTGCACGAACAGAACTACGGCTACTTCAATCCCGACGATGCGGTGGAGGTCGTCAATCTCCGCCTCGCCGCCCGCGGGCTGATCAAGCCGACCGCGCGCCCCTGGCAGGAGGGCCGCGCCCAGGGCGCGCCGCCCGCCAGCGGCACCCGTGAGGTCTGGTTCACCCCCGACAAGGCGACGCCCACGCCCGTCTACGAGCGCGACCGCATGCGCGCCGGCCACGCGCTGGTCGGCCCGGCGGTGATCGAGCAGCTCGACGCGACCTCGCTGCTCTATCCCGGCGACCGTCTGACCGTCGACGCCAACTTCAACCTGCTGATCGAGACCGTGTCATGACCAGCCGAGCCGCCGCGCCCGACCCGATCACGCTCGAGATCCTCCACAACGCGCTGCGCTCCGTCGTCGACGAGAGCTTCATCGCGCTGATGAAGAGCGCCTACTCCACCAACATCAAGGAGCGGCACGACCACTCGACCGCGCTGATGGACCGGCAGGGCCGGCTCGTCGCCCAGGCCGAGATGTCGCTGCCCATCCACCTCTCCTCGATGATGGGCATGATGGGCGTCGTGGTCCGGAAGTTCCCGCCGGGTTCGCTGCACGAAGGCGACATCCTCGTCGGCAACGATCCCTACGCCTCGGGCGGCACGCATCTGCCCGATGTCGGGCTTGTGATGCCGATCTTCGTCAAGGGCCGCCACCTCGGCTACGTCGCGAACATCGCGCACCA
Organism: Alphaproteobacteria bacterium; assembly: GCA_016793165.1. GTDB lineage: Bacteria > Pseudomonadota > Alphaproteobacteria > CACIAM-22H2 > CACIAM-22H2 > CAIOSQ01. Next base: position 10,850 of record JAEULA010000007.1, read on the forward strand.
CGCGGACATGGGTGGCATGGCGCCGGGCTCGATGGCCGGCGGCATGACCGAGATCTACCAGGAAGGCCTGCGCATCCCGGTCATCCACCTCTTCCGGAAGGGCGAGCTGGTCAAGGACGTGTTCGAGCTGCTGCTGCTCAACCAGCGCGTCCCCGACGAGCGGCGCGGTGACTATTTCGCGCAGGTGGCCGCCTGCCGCATCGGCGAGCGGCGGCTGGTCGAGCTCGCGGCGAGCCACTCGGTCGAGACCCTCGAGGCGACCTTCGACGAGATCATCACGCGCACCGAGAGCCGGCTGCGCGGCGCCTTCGCGACGATCCCGCCCGGCGTCTACGTCGCCGAGGACGTCATGGACGACGACGGGCTCGAGGCCCGCGACCTGCCGATCAAGTGCCGGATCGAGGTCGGCAACGGCCGCATGACGCTGGACTTCACGGGCACCGCGCGGCAGGTCCCCGGCAACATCAACTGCACGCTGAACGCCACCCAGGCCGCGGTCTCCTACACGCTCAAGGCCCTGCTGGATCCCGACGTGCCGAACAACCAGGGCGTCCTGTCCGCCTACGACATCGTCGCCGAGCCCGGCACGATCGTGAACTGCAGCTTCCCGGCGTCGACCGCGGCGCGCGCGCATGTCTGCCAGCGAATCGTCGACGTGATCATCCGGGCGCTTGCCGACGCGATCCCGAAGCTGGTCGTCGGCGCCGCCAACGGGGCGAATACCACGGCCGTCTTCACCGGCACGGATCCGCGCAACAACCGTCCCTACGTCTATCTCGAAACGATCGGCGGCGGCTTCGGCGGGCGGGCGACGAAGGACGGCAAGGACGGCGTGCAGGTGCACATCACGAACACGTCCAACCTGCCGGTCGAGGCGATCGAAAGCGAGTATCCGCTGATCGTCGAGTCCTACTCGCTGGTCGAGGACTCCGGCGGCGCCGGGCGCTATCGCGGCGGCCTCGCGCTGCGACGGGTCGTGCGCCCGCTCGGCCACACCGCGGTGTTCTCGGGGCACGGCGAGCGCTTCCGCCACGCGCCCTGGGGCATCTTCGGCGGCAAGGACGGCATGCGCGGCCGCTTCGTCCTCGACAAGGCCGGCGGCGCGCGGGAGGAGCTCAATCCCAAGCCGCTCAGCGTACCCTTCGGTCCGGGCGATCGGATCGTGATGGAGACGCCCGGAGCAGGCGGCTACGGCCCGCCCGGCGAGCGCGAGGACGAGCTCGTCGAGCGCGACCGGCGCAGCGGCAAGTTCAGCGCCGTCTATCTCGCCGCCCATTACCGGCGCTGAGCGCGGGCGACGCCGATCGCGACCGGATCCACCGCGGCCGCCGCGGCGGCGCGCGCAAGCGGGAGAGCGCGATGAAAGCAGGCCGCGTAGACCGGGATGCCAGGCCGGCCGCCACGTTCGAGCCGAGCGCGCTGAGCCGCCAGCTCAGCGACTTCGAATTCACGCTGATCATCCTGACTTTCGGGTTCAGCCGCTGGGTCGAGAAATGCATGGAGGCGGCGGGCGTCCGGGGCCTCAGCGCGCAGGACATCCTCGTGCTCCATTCGGTCAACCACCGCGCCCGCGACCGCCGCGTCTCGGACATCTGCATGGTGCTCAACATCGACGACCCGCATCTCGTCACCTACGCGCTGAAGAAGCTGCAGGCGGCCGACCTCGTCGAGACCACGGCCATCGGGCGTGAGCGCCACTACCGCACCACGGCGGCTGGCGACGCCGCCTGCCTCGCGTATCGGCACGTCCGCGAGGAGTTCCTGGTGCCGAGCCTGTCCTGGATCGCCGAGGGGCGGGACGTCGTGCCCGACGTCGCGGCCTTCCTGAGGACGATGACCGCGCTCTACGACCAGGCCGGTCGCTTCGCCCTCGCCGCCTCGCCCGCGACGCCGGTCCCGCCGCTGCGCACCAAGCCGGCGCGCCGGTCGCGGCGCGCCCGGTCGCCCGCCACATAACGCCGGCGATTCGTCGGCAATCCGCGCCATTGCCGGCGCGGCCGCCGGCTTCCTATCGTGGCGCCGGTCATGTGCACGGGGGGCTGCGCCATGACGGCACGGCCACGGATCTCGCTCGGGGGAGAAAATCGATGGACTGGACGACCTCACGCCGCGCTCTCGCGGCCGCGTTCGCGCTCGCCGCGACGACCTTCCTGGCCGATGCCGCCACCGCGCAGGCGCCGATCGAATGGCGCTTCTTCACGTACTTCCCGGTCAACGACAAGCCGGCACAGCTGAACCGCGCCTTCGCCGAGGACGTGCTCAAGGCGACGAACGGCCGGCTCAAGATCACCGTCTTCGCCGCGGGCGAGCTGCCCTACCGCGCGCCCGACGTCGTGAAGGCGGTCGCGACCAACCAGGTCCAGATGGGCGACGTCGCGGTCGGATTCGCCGCGGGCGACGTGCCCGAGCTGAACGTCTTCTCGATGCCGTTCCTGTGCACGTCCTACGACCAGTTCCACCGCGCGCTGCCGGCGACCGCGCCGGTCGTCGACAAGGTGCTGCTCGACAGGTTCAAGGTGCGGGTCGCCATCCACTGGACGATGCCGCCGCAGAACCTCTGGCTCAATCGCGCCGTCGCCAACCTCGACGAGATCAAGGGGCTGAAGGTGCGCACCTGGAATCCCGAGCAGGTCGAGATGCTCAGGCTGCTCAACGCCGCCTCGGTTTCGATCACCTCGGCCGAGGTGATCCCCGCGCTCGAACGCAAGGTCATCGACGGCGCGATCACCTCCGCCCTTTCGGCGAGCGACTGGAAAGCCTTCGACATCGTCAAGAACGGCTACATGCTCAACATCACTATGGGCCACCAGGTGACGATGGTGAACGAGGAGCAGCTGCAGAAGCTGCCCGGCGACGTGCGGCAGGCGCTGCTGGCCAAGGCGGCCGAGTGGGGCCCGCGCTATCGCCAGATGTCGGAGAGCGGCGACAAGGAGGCGCGCGGCATCCTCGCCGCCAACGGCGTCGCGCTGCGCGAGCCCACCGCGGCCGACATGGATCGCGCGCGGACGCTGATGCGCCCGATGTGGGACAGCTGGGCGCAGAAATACGGCGACGTGGGCCGCGACCTGCTGGCCAAGAGCATCGCGGGCTGCGCCGGCTGATCGACGCGACGCGCCGACCGGGCCGGCGCCCCGCGCATGATCCGCATCCTCGAGACGATCGGCAGGCGGCTCGCCTGGGCGGAGGCCGCGCTGACGGCCTTCTGCGGCCTGCTGCTCGTCGCCCTGCTCGTGCTCATCAATGTCGAGATCGGCGCACGCTACCTGTTCAACCGCTCGACCCTGATCGCCGACGAGTACGGCGGCTATCTCTTCGCCTGGATCGTGCTGCTGGGCTCGATCCAGGCGCTGCGCGGCGATCGCTATCTCAGCATGACGGCGCTGGTCGACCGCGCCCCGCCGCGCTTGCGCAACGGCCTCGCCGCGGCCGGCGCGCTGATCGGACTCGGCGTCTGCCTGGTCGTGCTCTACGCCACGCTCGACCTCGCGCTCACCTCCTGGCGGTTCGGCACGCGGTCGATCCAGCCCTCGGCGACGCCGTTGTTCTGGCCGCAGGCGGCGCTGCCCGTCGGCTACGCGCTGCTGTCGCTCGCCTTCGCCGAGGAGTTCTGCCGGCGCCTCGTCGGCCTCGCCCCGCGCAGCAGCCCGGAAGCCGACCAGATGGGGGGCCTGGGATGAGCTGGCAGCTCGCCCTCTGCCTGTACACGGTGCTGCTCGGGTTCACGATCGCCGGCGGCCTCGCTGTCGGCACGGCCATGGGGCTCGTCGGGATCGTCGGCGTGTCCATGGTCAGCGGCACGCTGCTGTGGCCCAGCTTCGGCGAGATCGTCTGGAACAACGTCAACTCGTTCACCCTGGTGGCCGTGCCGCTGTTCGTCCTGATGGGCGAGATCATCCTGCGCAGCGGCGCCTCGCGGCGCTTCTACATGGGCGTGAGCGTGCTCACCAACCGCGTGCCCGGCGGCCTCGCGCAGTCGAACATCGTCGCCTGCGCGCTGTTCTCGGCCATCTCCGGATCGTCGACGGCGACGGCGCTCACCATCGGCACCGTCGCCCTGCCCGAGATGCGCCGGCGCGGCTATGCCGACGCGATCACGCTGGGCACGCTGACCGGCGGCGGGGCGCTCGGCAACCTGATCCCGCCCAGCATCTTCCTGCTCGTCTACGCCGCGGTGGTGCAGCAGTCCGTCGTCGACCTCTTCGTGGCCACGATCGTCCCCGGGATCGTCGCGGTCGCGATGTTCATGCTCTATGTCGGCGTGCGCGTGATCCGGAACCCGCGCCTCGTGCCGCCGCGCGCGCCGGCCCACACGCCGCGCCAGGTGCTGGCCGCCGTCGGCGCCTGCGGGCCGGTGACGCTGCTGATCCTCGCCATCATCGGCGGCATGTACTGGGGCGTGGTGACGCCGACCGAGGCGGCGGGATTCGGCTGCCTGCTGTCGCTCGGACTCGCCCTCGTCTACCGCGAGATGACGCCGCACGCCTTCTATGCGGGGCTGAAGGCCAGCGTGGCCGTGACCTGCGTCGTGATGTTCGTGATCATCAACGGACAGGTTCTGAGCTTCGCGATCGTGCAGTCCGGCATCGGCCGCGGCCTGGCAAAGGCGCTGGTCGATCTCGGCCTGTCGCCGTTCCTGTTCTTCGCCGCCCTGTTCCTGTTCTACCTGCTGCTCGGCACGTTCCTCGACGGCATCTCGATGATGCTTCTGACCGTGCCGGTGATCCATCCCGCCCTACGCACGATGGGATTCGACGACGTCTGGTTCGGCGTGATCCTGGTGATCCAAGCCGAGCTCGCGCAGCTCTCGCCGCCGATCGGCCTGAACCTGTTCGCGGTCCAGTCGATCGCGCGCGACGTCGATCTCGCGACGATTTCCTGGGCATCGCTGCCCTATGCGGTGATGCTGGGCCTGCTGTCCTTCCTGCTCTACGCCCAGCCCGATCTCGCGCTCGGCCTCGTGCGCGCGATGAAAGGCTGACCCGGCGATGCCGTCGCGAATCGTCGACCTGCGCAGCGACCTGCTGACGCGCCCCACGCCCGAGATGATCGACGCGATGCGCGCCGCCAGCCTGCGCCCCTGGTCCTTCGACCTGCGCGAGGACCCCGACCAGCGCGCGCTCGAGGCCGATCTCGCGTGCCTGCTCGGCCACGAGGACGCTCTGATCATGCCGACCTCGACCATGGCCAACGAGATCGCGCTGATGCTGCTGGCCCGCCCGGGCGAGACGATCCTGGCGCCGGCAGAGATCCACATCGTCACCTCGGAGGCCGGCGCGCCCGCGGCGCTTGCCGGGGTGGTCGTGCGCTCGCTCGATTCGCACGAGCCGCCGCTCGCGGACTGGCGCACGGCGCTGGCGGCGAAGCCCGACGCGCTGCGCTCGCGCATCGCCGCGATCGCGATGGAGAACACCCACAACCGCGCCGGCGGCGCCGCGATCGACGTCGCGACGACGTCCGCGGTGCTCGCGCTGGCGCGCAGCCACGGGATCGGCGCGCATCTCGACGGCGCGCGGCTGTTCAATGCCGCGATCGCGCTCGACGCAGCGCCGGCCGCGCTGGCTGCCGGCTTCGACACCGTCACGGTGAGCCTGAACAAGGGGCTGGGCGCGCCGATCGGCGCCGCCCTCGCCGGGTCGCGCGCATCGATCGAGCAGGCCCTCGTCCTGCGCCAGCGGCTCGGCGGCGGCATCCGGCCGACCGCCGTCTTCGCCGCCGCCGCGCGCGTGGCGCTCGCGCGCTGGCGCGATGCGGCCGAGGATCACCGCCGTGCCGCGGCCCTCGTCGGGGCGATCGACGGGCTGCCGGGCCTGCGCGTGGTGCGGCCGGCGCATCCCACCAACATCGTCGTCGTGGAGCTCGGGACGCTCGACGTCGCGCAGGCCGAGGCCGGCCTCGCCGCGCGCGGCGTGCTCGCGATCCCCTTCGGCCCGCGCCGGCTCCGCTTCGTGGTCTATCGCGGCATCGACGATGCCGACATCGCCCACGCCGTCGCGGCCTGCCGCGAGATCACGCGCGGCACCATCGGAACGTCATCATGACCACGGCCCAGCGCTACCGCATCGGCGTCGACATCGGCGGCACCTTCACCGACTTCGCGCTGTTCGACGACGCGACCGGCGACGTCACGACGCACAAGCGGCTGACGACGCCCGGCGACCCTTCGGCCGCGGTGATCGAGGGCGTGCGCGCCGTGATCGCCGAGGCCGGCGTCTCCATCGCCGGCGTCGCGACGATCGTGCACGGCACGACGCTGGTTACCAACGCGGTCATCGAGCGGCGCGGCGCGCCGACCGCCATGCTGGTGACCAAGGGGTTCCGCGACACGCTCGATATCGGCATGGAGCGGCGCTACGACCTGTTCGACCTGCGCATCCGCTTCCCCGAGCCGCTGGTGCCGCGCCATCTGCGCTTCGAGGTTCCGGAGCGCGTCAAGTACGACGGCAGCGTCAAGTCCCCGCCCGACTTCGCACCGCTGCATGCGCCGCTCGCCGAGGCGATCGCGCGCGACGGCATCGCCGCGATCGCGGTCTGCTTCCTGCACTCCTATCTCGATCCGTCGCATGAGCGGGAGGCGGTCGCCTGGCTGGCGCGCGAGTTCCCGCAGCTGAAGGTCTCGGCCTCGTCCGAGGTCTTCCCCTTCATGCGGGAGTTCGAGCGCTGGACGACGACCTGCATGAACGCCTTCGTGCAGCCCGTCGTCGACCGCTACGTGGCGCGTCTCGAGGACGGCCTCGCTTCGCTCGGCTTCACGGGCAGCTTCCTGATCATGACCTCCTCGGGCGGCACGTTCACGTCCGGGCTGGCCCGGCGCTTTCCCGTGCGGCTGCTGGAGTCCGGGCCGGCGGCGGGGGCGCTGATGTCGGCGCGCCACGGGCGCACGCTGGGCGTCGACCAGGTGCTGTCCTTCGACATGGGCGGCACGACGGCCAAGGGCTGCATCGTCCACGACGGCACGCCGCTCAAGCGCTACGAGCTCGAGGTCGCGCGCGTTCACGAGTTCAAGCGCGGCAGCGGCCTGCCGGTGAAGATCCCCGTGCTCGACATGATCGAGATCGGCGCCGGCGGCGGCAGCCTCGCCGATGTCGACGAACGCGGCGTGCTGCGGGTCGGGCCGCGCAGCGCCGGCGCGAACCCGGGCCCCGCCTGCTACGGCCAGGGCGGCACGCAGGCGACGCTGACCGACGCCAATCTCGTGCTCGGCTATCTCGACAGCGGCTCCTTCCTCGGCGGCAAGATGGCGCTGGACACGCAGGCGGCACGACGCGCCATCGAGCGCGGCGTCGCGCGGGCGTTGGGCGTGTCGATCGACCGCGCCGCCTGGGGCATCCACGAGGTGATCAACGAGGACGTGGCGCGCGCCTTCCGCGTGCACGCCTCTGAGCGCGGCGTCGACTACCGCCGCTGCAGCATGATCGCCTTCGGCGGCTCGGGCCCGCTGCACGCCGCGCGCGTCGCGCGCAAGCTCAAGATCCCCCGCGTGGTCTGCCCGACCGGCGCGGGGGTGATGTCCGCCTTCGGCCTCCTGACGAGCCCCGTCGGCTTCGAGCTGGTGCGCTCGCGCCGCGTGCCGCTCGCGCGGCTCAACGCGACGCGGATCCTGCGGGAGTTCGCGGGCCTCGCGGCCGAGGCCGACGGCTTCCTGTGCGAGGCCGGCGTGCCCGCGGCCGAGGTCGAGCATCGCTACCGCCTCGACATGCGCTACGAGGGACAAGGCTACGAGGTCGAAGTCCCCGTCGAGGGCGCGCTCGATGCCACGATCCTGGAACGGCTGCCGCGCGCCTTCGCCGAGGCCTATGCCAAGGTCTTCGGCCTCGCCTTCGACGACAAGCCGGTCGAGATCGTGAACTGGAAGGTCGATGCCAGCGGGCCGGAGCCGGGCGCGCGACGCGAATATCGCCTCAAGTCGGGCCCGCCCGCCGCGACGGCACGCAAGGGCACGCGCCGCGCCTTCTTCCCCGAGCGCGACGGGGCCGTCGACTGCCCGGTGTTCGATCGCTACGCGCTCAAGCCCGGCGACGCCGTCGCCGGACCGGCCCTCGTCGAGGAGCGCGAGTCGACGACCGTCGTCGGCCCCGGCGACACGATGCACGTCGATGCCCATCTCAACCTGATCCTCGAGCTGGGAGGCGCGTCATGAGCTGCTCAATCTCCAACCGTCCCCCACGAATGAGGGGAACAGGCGCCGCGCAGCGGCGCCAGGGGGAGAGCCGGAGCGCCGCGTCATTCAATGCGGATCGACCACGCCGCTGTCCCGACCCTTCCACACTCCCCCTGATCGCCCGCTTTGCGGGCGATCCGTCCCCCTCATTCGAGGGGGACGATTGGGGTCTCCGGAGGGGACCGCGATGAGCACCTACGACCCGATCGCGCTCGGGATCCAGTGGGATCGGCTGATCGCCATCGCCGACGAGATCATCAACGCCCTCGTGCGCACCTCGTTCTCGACCAATGTGCGCGAGAGCTACGACCTGTCCTGCGTCGTGTTCGACCGAAAGGGCCGCTCGATCGCGCAGGGCGCCTACTCAGTGCCGTCGTTCACCGGCACCGCGCCGGCGACGCTCGCCTGCATGCTCGCGAAGTTCCCGCCCGAAACGCTGCAGCCGGGCGACGTAGTCGCGACCAACGACCCTTGGATGGGCACGGGGCACCTGTTCGACGTCAACGTGATGCAGCCGGTGTTCAGGCGCGGCGCACTGGCCGGCTACACCATGAGCATCACGCATCTGCCGGACATCGGGGGCGCCGGCTTCTCGGCCACGGCGCGCGAGGTCTACGAGGAAGGCCTGCGCCTGCCGATCATCAAGCTGGCGCGCGCCGGTGTCGTCGACGACGCCTGGATCGAGCTGGTGCGCACCAATGTGCGCGTGCCCGAGCAGACCATCGGCGACCTGATGGCGAATGTCAGCTGCACGACCGTGGGCGCCCGCATGCTCGTCGAGTTCATGGACGAGTACGGCATCGACGACCTGACGCCGCTCGCGGACGCGATCCTCGGACACTCCGAGCGCGCCATCCGGGAGGAACTTCGCCGCATCCCCGAGGGCAACTACGAGAACGCGATCGACATCGAGGGCCACGCCGATCCGCTGCGACTTGCCTGCCGCATCCGGATCGCCGACGGCGAGGCGCATGCCGACTTCTCCGGATCGAGCCTCGCCGTGCCGGCCGCGATCAACGTGCCGCTCTGCTACACGCGCGCGATGACCTGCCACGCGATCAAGTGCCTGACGACGCCCAAGATCCCGAACAACGAGGGGTCCGTGCGGCCGATCACGGCGACGGCGCCGGCCGGATCGATCCTCAATCCGCAACCGCCCTCGCCCACGGGCGGCCGACACATCGTCGGGCATTTCGTGAACCCGCTGATCTACGGCGCGCTGGCGCGCGCGCTGCCCGATCGCGTGCAGGGCGATTCCGGCATGCTCAACCTGATCAACGTCCAGGGCCGCACCCGCGAGGGCGCGGGCGTGTCGAGCATCTTCTTCGCCTCGGGCGGATTCGGCGCGCTGCGCGGCATCGACGGCCAGGCGACGACGCCCGCGCCCTCGAACATGACCGGCACGCCCGTCGAAGTCTGGGAGAACCTGACCGGCATGTTCGTGGAGTCGAAGGAGCTGCTGCCCGACAGCGGCGGCCCCGGCGAGTTCCGCGGCGGCCTCGGCCAGCGCATCGCGCTGATCAACGACAGCGGCCATCCGATGACGGCATCGTGCCTCGCCGGCCGCACGGCGTTCGCGCCGGCCGGCGTGCTCGGCGGCAAGCCCGGCGGCATGCGCAGCATCGCCATCAACGGCAGGACCGTGCATCCCAAGGGTCGCTATATCCTCCAACCCGGCGACCGCATCGATACGATCGAGGCCGGCGGCGGCGGCTACGGCGATCCGCGCAACCGCCGGCGCGAGTCGATCGAAGCCGACCTGCGTCAGGGCTTCGTCACACCGGCTGCCGCGAAGCGCGACTACGGCTACGGCGAGTGACCGTCCGTCCCTCGGCGCGCCGGGAACCGGCCGCTCTCTCCTCCGGTCGCGCGACGCCGGCGGGCCGGCGCGACGCGCGTCGTCGATCGGGACACGTCGCTCAGCCCTGAGGCGCGATCGACAGGCGCGCGAGCGTGCCGCCCTCGACGGGCAGCAGGACACCCGTGAGGAACGCCGCACGCGAGGACGCCAGAAAGGCGATCGCTTCGGCGACGTCCTCGGGCTTGCCCACGCGCCCCAGCGGATGCTTGGCGCCGAGCGCCGCGATGAGAGGATCGAGCGGCGCGCCGGGGTTGAGGGCAGCCCAGCCGCCGCGCAGGAACTCCGTGTCGGTTGCGCCCGGGCAGACCGCGTTCACGCGGATGCCGTCGCCGGCATGGTCCAGCGCCATCGCACGCGTCAGCCCGGCAAGCCCCGCCTTCGCCGCGGTATAGGCGGCGCGCCCCTTGCTGGTCGCGAAAGCGTGCTGCGAGGCGACGTGCACGATCGCGCCGCCGCCGCGCCGGGTCATCTCCGGGATGGCCGCGCGCGAGGCGAGATAGGCGCCCTTGAGGCTGGTGTCGACCACCAGATCCCAGGCCGCCTCGTCGGTGTCGACCACCGAACCCGTCGTCATCGCCGCGGCGTTGTTGACCAGGATGTCGACGCCGCCGAAACCCTGGACGGTTGCCGCGATCAGCCGCTGCATCTCGGCGGCGCGGGTGACGTCGCCCGCGAAGCCCTCGACGCGCAGCCCCGCTTCGCACGCCGCGCGCGCGGCGGCCGCGACCCGATCGGCATTGCGCGCGCAGATCATGACTGCGGCGCCGCGCCGCGCGAGCACCGTCGCCGTCGCCAGACCGATCCCGGTGGCCCCGCCGGTCACGATCGCGACCTTGCCCTCGAACTCCCGCGCCTCGCCCATCCCGCCCTCCCGCGTCGTCGCCAGTCGACCAGCGCGATGCGGCTTTGCCAAGCGCGACGACACGGGCGACCATGGCCGGGGCGAGGGGGACATGGGCGAGGACGGGTACGACACGATCGTCGTCGGTGGCGGCACGGCGGGGATCGTGCTCGCCGCGCGGCTGAGCGAGGACGCGGCGCATCGCGTGCTGCTGGTGGAGGCCGGCGGCTCGAACCGCAATCCGCTCTACCGCATCCCGCTCGGCATCGGGAAGCTGCGCACCGCGCGAGGTGGCCTGTGGCGCCACACCACCGAGCCGGAGCCGCATCTCGACGGGCGCGCGCTCGCCCTCGGCACGGGCAAGGTGCTCGGCGGCTCGGCCTCGATCAACGGCATGATCCACATGACGCCGCCGGCGGCGGATCTCGACCGCTGGGAGTCGCTGGGCGCCGCCGGCTGGAACGCGCCATCGCTCGCCCCGGCGTTCGCGCGCCTCGATGCGATGCTGGCGCCACGCCGCGCCGCGGCGACGCATCCGCTGGATCGTGCCTTCCTCGCGGCCTGCGCCGGCGCCGGCATCGCCCGCGACGACGCGCTCGACGCGCCGCACGGCGAGGCGGCCGGCGCGCTGCTGTTCAACATCCGCGAGGGGCGACGCCATTCCGTCGCGCAAGCCTACCTCCGCCCCGCGCTGGCCCGCCCCAACCTGACCGTCATGACGAATGCCGAGGTGCTGCGAATCGTGGCCGAGCGCGGTGCCGCGACCGGCATCGAGCTGGCGGATGCGGGCGGCGGCCCGACTCGCCGGCTGCGCGCCGCGCACGGAATCGCAATCGCCGCCGGCGCGCTGCAGTCCCCGAAGCTGCTCATGCTGTCGGGCATCGGCGCGGCCGACGCGCTGCGCGCGCACGGAATAGCGCCGCTGATCGACCTCCCGGGCGTGGGCGGCAACCTGCAGAACCATGTCGACGTCGCGCTGCGTCATGCCTGCGAGGAGCCCGTCACGCTGCACAGCCTGTTGCGCGCCGAGCGCATCCTGCCCGCGATGACTCGGGCCTGGCTGTTCGGCACCGGTCCGGCGACACGCTTTCCCGGCGATGCCGCCGCATTCATCCGCACCGTGCCGGGCGAACGCCTGCCCGACGTGCTCTGCCATCTGGTCGAGGGGCTCGGCATCCGCGGCATCCGCTGGCCGCTGATGCGCGGGCCGGTCGACGCGCTGGACCGCGAGGGCTTCTCCTGCCGCGTCATGCTGCTGCGACCCGAGAGCCGCGGCCGCGTGGCGCTGCGCTCGGCGGATCCGCGCGACCCGCCGCGCGTGCGCTTCGACTATCTCTCGCGCGCGAGCGAGCTGCGCCGCCTCGTCGACGGCGTGCGTCGCATGCGCGACGTCTTCGCGCGCCCCGAGTTCGCGGGCCTGCGCGGGGCCGAGCTCGAGCCCGGCCCCGCGGCGCAGGACGACGGCGCCCTCGCCGCCTGGATCCGCGCCCGTGCCGACATGCAATGCCATCCCGTCGGCACCTGCGCGATGGGCGTCGGCGCCGATGCCGTGGTCGATCCGCAACTGCGGGTGCGCGGCCTCGATCGCCTGCGTGTCGTCGACGCCGCGGTCATGCCCGCGATCGTCGGAGTCAACACCTTCGCCACGACCGTCGCCATCGCCGAGCGCGCCGCCGAGCTGATGCGATGACGGAACCGGCCCGGTTGCATGCTCCCGCCCCGCTCGAACGCGCAGGGCGATGGCGATGACGAAGGCACCCGCCGATCCTGCCCCTCGATGAGGGGGACGGTCGGGAAGCGCGTTCGCGGCGCACGAATCCGCGCGCCGCCGCACGGCCGGTCGGACGCCCGCTTCCACTGCCTTCCCGGCGATTCTCTGCGAACTTCGGCGATGGCAACGGAGCGGGACTGCAGGTGGAATGGCCGCAGTCAGGTATTTTCCGCGTGAGGCTACCCAATGGTCACCCAGATCACCGAGATCGCCGACGGAATCTTCCGGCTGTCGACCTTCGTCCCAGAGATCGCGCCGCCGCGAGGCTTCACCTTCAACCAGTTCCTCGTGCGCGGCGACGAGGCGCTGCTGTTCCATGCCGGGCATCGCCGGATGTTTCCGTCGATCAACGCCGCGCTCGCGCGCCTCGTGCCCGCCGATCGGCTGCGCTGGATCGGATTCGGGCATTTCGAGTCGGACGAGTGCGGCGGGCTGAACGAGTGGCTGGCCTGGGCGCCCCACGCCCAGCCGATCCACGGCGCGCTCGGCTGCGACGTGTCGATCGCCGACTTCGCGGATCGGCCGCCGCGACCGCTGGCGGATGGCGATGCGCTTGACCTCGGCGGCGGCAAGCGGCTGCGCTACCTCGCCACGCCGCACACGCCGCACGGCTGGGACGCCGGCGTGATGTTCGAGGAGTCCACGCGAACGCTGCTGTGCGGCGACCTGTTCACGCAGATCGGCAACGACACCGCGCTGACCGAGAGCGACATCGTCGGCCCCGCGATCGCGGCCGAAGACATGTTCGGCTACACGGCCCTTCACCCCGCGCTCGGAACGACGCTGCGCCGACTCGGCGGCCTCGCGCCGCGCCGGCTGGCGCTGATGCACGGACCGTCCTTCGTCGGCGACGGCGCCGCCGCGCTCGAGGCGCTGGCGGCGGACTACGATCGTCGTGTCGCGGCACGGCTGGGCTGACGCTCGGCGCCGCCGCCGATCGGCCGGATCCGCTGGTCCGTCGATCCGATCGTCCGTCAGGCCGTCGGATCGCCGTCGATCCGCAGCACGGCCTTGCCGGCGAAGTCGCGCGCCATCAGTGCGCGCGCGATGCGATCGATCTGCTGCCAGGAGTCCTCGATGGCGATCCGCGGCCTGATATCGCCCGAGGCGGCCAGCGCGACCAGGCGTGCGAGCGCCGGCCCGGGACCGTCGTCGTGGCGGAGCTCCTCGAACAGCGCGATGCCGCGCAGGCTGGTCCGGCCGGATCGGAAGAAGCGGCGCAGGTCGAAATCGAGGCGCTCGCCGGCGGCCGAGCCGTAGGTGGCGCAGACGCCGCCGGGCGCGAGCATCTCCAGGGCTTGAGCGAGCACGGCCCCGTTGACGCCGTCGACGATCAGATCGAAGGGGCCAAGGGATCGCGCCGGCGCGGGCGAGTCCCCGATCGCCACGGCGGTCGCCCCTGCGGCCAATGCGGCGGCTTCGTGGCTTGCCCGTCGCAGCTGCGCCACGACGACCGCGGCGCCGGCGCGACGCGCCATCTGCAGCGCGAAATCGCCGACGCCGCCGCTCGCGCCGGTGACCAGGACGCGCTTGCCAAGGAGGAGACCGCCCTGCTTCAGCGCGTAATAGGCGGTGAGCCCGGCGGTCGGCAGGGTCGCAGCGGTCGTGGTCGAAGTGATCGGCGGCAACGCCGCGAGGCTGTCGATCGGCACCGCGACGTAGCGGGCCCAGGAGCCCTGCGGCACCAGTCCCACGACCCGCGTCCCCTCCCGCGGCCCAATGCCCGTCGCGGCCGCCCGCAGGACGGTGCCGGCCAGATCGTAGCCGGGCCGCCACGAGACCTCCGACCCGGACCAAGCCCGGCGCACCTCGCCGCGATTGAGCGAGAACGCTTCGACCCGCACCACGGCCTCATCGTCGCGCGGGCGCGGCATCTCGAAGGACCTGATGAGGAGGCGATCGCCCGCCTCGACGACCACCGCCTCGTTCGCCATCCCCGCCACGACCTGCCCCCGGGTTCGCTCCGTCGACCCGGCACGACGCCCGATGAGTCCTCCGGGTCAGCCGCGACGCGCGGCCTCGATCGCGGCAACGTCGATCTTCGTCATGTCCATCATCGCCGCGAACGCCCGTTGCGCCTCGGCACCGCCCGCTGATATCGCCTCGATAAGCACGCGCGGCGTGATCTGCCAGGAGATGCCCCACTTGTCCTTGCACCAGCCGCACGCGCTCTCCTTGCCGCCATTGCCGACGATGGCGTTCCAGTAGCGGTCGGTCTCCTGCTGGTCGTCGGTGGCGATCTGGAACGAGAACGCCTCGTTGTGCTTGAACGCCGGCCCGCCGTTCAAGCCGATGCAACGGACCCCGGCCACCGTGAATTCGACCGTCAGGACGTCGCCCTTCTTGCCGGACGGATAGTCCGCCGGCGCGCGATGGACAGCCCCCACCGCGCTGTCCGGAAAGGTCTTCGCGTAGAACTGCGCCGCAGCCTCGGCGTCCCTGTCGTACCAGAGGCAGATCGTGTTCTTCGCGGTCTTCTCGACTCTCGCCGTCATCGCACGTTCCTTCGCTTCGCTGATTGGGGCGCTTCGCTGATTGGGGCGCTTCGCTGATTGGGGCAATTCGCCGATTGGAGCACTTCGCCGGCAGGGGCTCCAGCGCTCGACAAGGGATGTCGAGCCATGCCGTCGGTCCGAGATCCGCTCCCGTCCAATGACCGGCCCCGCAATGCCGTTCGGCCTCGAGTGCCGTGGCGCATCGGGCCCGGCGCTCGAGCGCTATTTGATCGCCTTGTCGACCTTCTCGCCGAGCTTCTCGAACGGGCCATCGTGCTTCGGCTCGAACATCGTCGCTCCGATCGCAACGGCGCCGATGATCAGGATGGCCGCAACGACCATCGTCCAGGGATTCATCCGCATGGTCCCTCCGTAGGGTTCCGTGTGCGAGCCACAACGCATGACTTGCGCAACGGTTCCATCGCCTCGAGGGCGCGCCGGCGCGGCGCCGACCCTGCCGATCGCCTCGAGCGCATTGCGAAGTTTCGATCGTCCGAAACCGTCGTTCGGCACGAAACCGCCGCTGCAACGCGAACCGGCTTTCCCGCAAGACTGTGGCGGATGGCGGCCCCGAGGTCCCCGCGCATGCTCCGACGCGGATCGAAGAGGCAAGACGAGAGGCAGGCAGCTCATCGCGAGCATCGGCGGCGGCGCAGGCTGGACGCTTGCAGGCCGCCCGATGCCGGCCCTCGCCCTGGAGCCGGGCCGCGCCTACCGCCTCGGACGGCTTGGAGCGGCCGACCTCAACAAAGCGCTGACCCGCGATGTCCTGCTGCCGGAGCTCGCAAGGCTCGGCTTCGACGCGTGCACCGGCCCGCCGGACGCGCTGCCGGGATTGATGAAAGATCTGCTCGCCGGCAAGCCGGACAAGGTCTTCGCCATCGGCGACGCCGCCTCGGTCGCAGCGGGCGCGACGACGCGCACGGTGCCGTCGTCAGCTTCTCGACCGATACGCTCGGGCTCGGCCTTGCCCAGAGCTACGCGCGGCCGGGCGGCAACATCACCGGTGTGGCGCTCCTCGGCGGCGCGCTCGACGCCAAGCCGCTCACCATTTTGCGCGACGCGATTCCCGACCGCCGGCGCGCGACGGACCTCGTCTCGACATCGCAACGCACGATCGTCGAAGCCCCATTGCCGAAGGCGGCCACCGACCTCGGCATCGAGCGGATCGTCTTCGCGATCGCCGCGCCGGGTGAATATCCGGCCGTGTTCGACGCGATGCGGCCGGCGGGCGCCGAGGCCGCCCCGATCGGGGCGACGCCGGAGTTGAGGCGGGACGTCAAGCAGATCGCCGACCTCGCGCTGGCGGCGCGACTGCCGACGGTATGCGAATGGGTGGAGATGGCCCGCGACGGCTGCACGATCGGCTACGGCTCCATCCGCCCCGCGCCCTACCGCCGCACATGCGCCCAGATCGCCCTGGTCCGCCGCGGCAGGCCGGCCGGGAACATCGCGATCGAACGCCTCGCGCTGTTCGAGTTCGGCCTCGACTGGAAGACCGCCCGGTCGCTCGGCCTCGCCATTCCCGCTCCGGTGCTCGCCAGCGCGGACGAGGCGATCGAATCAGCCGAGCCCGGCGCCGCGGGGCACCCCCGCGGCGTCGACACGCCTGAGTCTCGACAGCGCCGGCGTCGGCCCGACGATGCGTCGTCGGCACGGAGGCCGGCTCGGGAGGAATCTGCGCAGAGGGACCGGGCGATCTTGCGGGCGAATCCGCGCGACGCGAGCCAGGCTCGAGCGCATTGATCCAAACGCTAGTTCGGCAGGCCGGTGCCGAACTTCATCCGCGAGCCGACTGGACCCTCGGCAGGAGCCGGGCGAGGATCCGCCGTTGGCATGAGAAGCGGCCCCGGGGCGCACCGCGCGGCTCTCCGTGCCGGAGCGCGTTCATGCCGTCCAGGTTCCGATGGAGTTCCCGATGACGGCCTTCTACGAGCTTCGCCAGTACCGCATCCGCGACGGACAGATGGAGCGTTGGGTCGCATTCATGGAGGAGAAGATCATTCCGTTCCAGACCGCGCGCGGCATGACCATCGTCGGTTCGTGGACGGATCCCGCGCAGCCCGACCACTATGTCTGGATGCGCCGCTTCGAAAGCGAGGAGCAGCGCAAGGCTCTGTGGGCCAAGGTCTACGAGGACCCGCTCTGGGCCGCCGAGTTCCGTCCCTTGATCGCCGAGATGCTCGACCGCGAGAAGATGGTCGTCACCCACCTGCGAGCGACACCGAAGTCCCCGATGCGCTGACGCCGGCGCGATCGCCGTTCGCGGGACGGCGCCGGGTTGCCGGATACGAAGACCTTGCTCGGCGCCGGTGGCCCCGCAATACGCCCGGAGCTCCGCGCACCGCCGCTCTCATCCCCGCCTGCCCCGCACGCTGGCCGCCCTCCTACCGTCCTGAGCCGGACGGCAAGCGGCGCGGCTTGCCACGGGCGGGCTTCGCCGTGCCGTAGTGCTTGCGCATGAACTTCGCCGAGAACTTCCCGCCCGCCGCGTCCTCGGCGCGCTTGTCCGGCGCGCGCGTCGCGGGCTTGCCGTAGCCGCCGGCGCCCGGCGTCTCGATGAGGACGACGGCATCGGGCGGCACCTCGAGCGACGCCGGCTTGTTGGCGAGCCTGTCGACCTTGCCGTCGTCGTGGACGATGGCGAGTCGGCCGGTCCGGCCCGGCGCGCCGCCGAACAGGCCGTAGGGCTGGTGGACGCAGCGCTCACCCTGGCCGGAGAAGGTCACGGTGTGGCCCAACGCGCGGTAGACGCGGCGCAGGCCCATGCCGCCGCGGAAGCGGCCGGCACCGCCGGAATCCTCGATCAGCTCGTAGCGCTCGATCAGCAGCGGGTATTCGTTCTCCAGCGCCTCGATCGGCAGGTTGGAGGTGTTGGTGACGTGCACCTGGACGCCATCGGTGCCGTCCTTGTAGCTGCGCGCCCCGGCACCGCCGCCGATCGTCTCCATGTAGAGATAGTAGCGGCCGTCCGGCCCGGTGCCCGACAGCGTCGCGACACCGTTGGCGCCGTTGCTCGCCGCGATGACCCGGTCGGGCAGCGCCTTCGCGAGCGCGCCGAGGATCGCATCGATGATGCGCTGGCAGGTCTGGGCGCGCGCCGCGGTCGCGGCGGGGAAGACGGCGTTCACGACGCTCCCCAGCGGCGCCTTGATGTGCACCGGATCGAGCATGCCGTGGTTGGTCGGGCCCTCGGGGTCGATCAGGACCTTGAGCGCGAACAACACCGCCGCCTGCAGCCCGGCGAAGGAGTTGTTCATGTTGCCGCGCACCTGCGGCCCGGTGCCTGCGAAGTCCAGCCACACCTCGTCGCCACGGACGCGGATCTCGACCTTGATCGGGATGTCGGTCGTGCCCATGCCGTCGTCGTCGAGATAGTCCGTGAAGCGGTAGACGCCGTCGGGGATGTCGCGGATGCCGGCGCGCATGCGCCGCGCCACAGACCTGATGATCTCCTCGCAGCCCGCCTCCAGATCCGAAGCACTCCAGCGCCGGAACAGCTCGTGCAGCCGGCGCGTGCCCAGCCGGTTGCCGGCGACTTGCGAGAGATAGTCGCCGCGCCGCTCGTGCGGGACGCGCACGTTGAGCAGGATCAGCTGGAAGACCTCGTCGTTGATCACGCCCTCCTGGACGATCCGGATCGGCGGGATGCGCACGCCCTCCTGGTAGATCTCGGTCATGCCGCCGGCCATCGAGCCGGGCGCCATGCCGCCGACATCGGAGTGGTGCGCGATGTTGGAGACGAAGAGCACCACCTTCCCGTCGCGGAAGACGGGCGCCAGGATCGCGACGTCGGGCAGGTGCGAGCCGCGGCCGACGAACGGATCGTTGGAGACGAACATGTCGCCCGGCCTCATCTTCTCGACGCCGTAGCGCTCGAGCACGACCTCGACCAGGCCCAGCATCGAGGCGAGGTGCAGCGGCAGGCTCTCGCCCTGAACCACGACGCGGCCCTTCGCGTCGAAGATCGCAGCGGAATGGTCGTGGCGCTCCTTGATGTTGGTCGAGTAGGCGCTCTTCATGATCGCGAGGAACATCTCGTCGCAGATCGAGGAGAGGCCGTTGCGCAGCAGCTCCACGTCGATGGGGGTGAGGGCCATGGCGGTCAGGCTCCGGTCGCGAGGTCGATGACGATGTTCCCCCAGGGATCGACGCGCGCGACGTCGCCCGGGAAGATCGGCGTCGTGGAGTCCATCTGCTCGACGATCGCCGGGCCGGTCAGCACTTGCCCCGGGGCCAGCTCGCCGCGGCGATACACGGGCGTGTCGTGCCAGGAGTCCTTGTCGAAGGCGGTGCGGCGCGATTCGTAGGGTGCTGCCTCCGGTCGAGGCGACAGTCTCGCCAGCTCGGGCTTTTCGAGGATGCCGGTCAGCTTGACGCGCACGCCGACGGCCTCGACCGGCTCGTCGGGCTGGGCGAAGCCGTAGGCACGCTCGTGCGCGGCATCGAAGTCGCGGCGCAGCGCCGCCAGCGCCTTCGCATCGAAGGGCGCGCTCGCGGCGGCAATCGAAAGCTCGAAGTTCTGGCCCTTGTAGCGCAGGTCGACGGCCCAGGCGGCGCGACGGTCGGCAGGCGCGACCTTCTCGGCGGCGAACCACGCCTCCGCCCGCCCGGCGAGCTGCGCGCCGATACGATTGAGCGCGGCGAGGGCGCCGTCGCCGAAAGCCACCAGCCCGGCCTGGACGAAGTCGGCCACGAGGTCGGAATTGAGCAGGCCCTCGGCGCAGAGGATGCCGGGGTTGGGCGGAATGATGACGCGACGGATGCCGAGCTCGCGCGCGACATCGGTCGCGTGCAGCGGACCGGCGCCGCCGAAGGCGAAGAGCGCGAGCTTGCCGGGATCGTGGCCGCGCTCGATCGAGATCGCGCGGATCGCCTTGACCATGGTGGCGCTGACCAGCCGCACGATGCCGAAGGCGGTCTCGATGCGATCGAGCTTGAGCGCGCCGGCGAGCGCATCGACCGCCGCCTCGGCATGCTTGCGCCGGATCGGCATGCGGCCCTCGAGCAGGGCGACGTCGTTGAGGCGCCCGAGCAGCACGTTCGCGTCGGTGACCGTGGCCTGCGTGCCGCCCTTGTCGTAGCAGGCCGGGCCCGGCACGGCGCCCGCACTCTGCGGCCCCACCTTCATCAGGCCGTCGCGGTCGATCCAGGCGATCGAGCCGCCGCCGGCGCCGACCGAGTTCACGTCGAGCGCGGGCAGACGCAGCGGGAAGCCCGCGAGCATGCGGCTATGGACCAGCGCGGTCTCGCCGCCCAGCAGCAGGGCGACGTCCGCGCTCGTGCCGCCGACATCCAGCGTGATCACGTCGGGGAGGCCCGCCGTGCGCGCTCGATGCGCGGCGCCGATCGCGCCGGCCGCGGGGCCCGACAGCGCTGTGCGGATCGGGAAGCTGCGCGCCATGGCGATCGACATCAGTCCGCCGCCGCTCTGGCTGATGGTCGGGCTGCAGCCGATCGCGAGCTCGCGCACCGCGCGCTCGAAGCGGTCCATGTACGCGTCGATCACGGTGAGCAGCGCGCCGTTGAGCACCGTGGTCGAGAACCGCTCGTACTCGCGGAACTCCGGATAGATCTGCGCCGAGGTGATCACGGCAACCCTCCCGCCGAGGATCCGCCTCAGGATCGAGGCGGCACGCGCCTCGTGCCTCGGATAGGCATGCGCGTGCAGGAAGCAGACGACGACGCAATCCACCTCCAGGGCCGCGAGCCTGGCGCCGATCTCGCGAAGCGCCGCCTCGTCGAGCTTCACATGTACCTTGCCGTCGGCGCGCATGCGCTCGGGCACCTCGAAGCGAAGCTCGCGCGGCACAAGCGCCTTGGGGTGGTCGAGATGGATGTCGTAGACCTTGGGCCGGGTCTGGCGGCCGATCTCGATAAGGTCGCGGAAGCCGGCCGTGGTGACCATCGCCACCTTTCCTACGCGGCGCTGGATCAGGGCATTGGTGCCGACCGTCGTGCCGTGGGCCAGCCGCACGACGTCGCCCGGCGCCACGATGCCGCGCGCGAGGATCTGCTTGAGCCCGTCGATGATCGCGCGGTCCGGCTCCCCCGGAGTCGACGGCACCTTGTGCAGGAGTTCGCGGCCGTCCGACAGACTGACCGAGAAGTCGGTGAAGGTGCCGCCGACGTCGACACCGATGAATGCGACCATGTGCGAAATCCCCCGCCTTCGAACCCGATCCACCGATTTTCCTTTCGCGTTCCGAACGCCTCTCCCGCACGCGCGGTCGCGCGAGCGCGCGAGCTGGAGGGGGCGCCACGATGCGGACAGGTCGGACGGGTGCGGCTCCGCGAGCCGCTCCCGCCATCGCGCCTGCGCCGCGTTGGTGCCCCTCCCGACGCGCCGCGCACGACGGGAGAGGCCGGGCGACCGCCGGTCCGCCGGAGGCCCGACGGCGTTCGGGTCGCCGTCCCCGCGTCAGCGCGGCTCGTATTTCGCCTCCGCCGCGATGATCGCGTCGAGGCCGATCAGGGTGTTGAACTCGTCGAACGAGATCATGCGCTCGGCCGCCGTGCCGTAGGTCCCGGTCGACTTGAGCTCGGAATAGTAGTGCCGCAGCGCATAGGAGACGGCGTAGAGCACGTCCGCCTGCAGGAAGAACCGGTAGCCGAGCCTGAGCAGCTCCTCGCGCGGCACCAGCGGCGACTTGCCCTTCCACACCCAGTTGTAGAGCAGCGGGCCGGGGATCAGCTTCGGCAGCTTCACCACCTGCTCCATCGTCGTCGGCGCCTCGACGAAGATCACGTCGGCCCCCGCCTCGAGATAGGCGTTGGCACGGTCGACCGCGTCGTCGAATCCGCCGACCGCGATCGCATCGGTGCGCGCGAAGAGCAGGAAGTCCTCCGATTTCCGCGTGTCGACGAAGGCCTTGATCTTGGCGACGAAGTCGCGCTTCGGGACGACGCGCTTGCCCTCCATGTGGCCGCACTTCTTGGGGAAGACCTGGTCTTCCATGTGGATCGCGCTGGCGCCCGCCTTCTCCATCTCGCGCACCAGGCGCATGACGTTGAGGTAGTTGCCGTAGCCGTCGTCGCCGTCGGCAAGCAGCGGCGCGTTCGTCACCGCCGCCACCTTGCGGACCATCTCGACCTGCTCCGTCAGCGTCAGCAGGCCGACATCGGGGATTCCGAGGTTGGAGCCCGAGGTGTTGTAGCCGCCGACGCTGACCCAATCGAACCTGAACTCGTTGGCGATCTTCGCCGCCAGCGGATTGTGGACGCTCACGATCTGCGAAACGACGTCGCGGCGCTTAAGCTCGCTCTTCAATCCCATGCCTTCCCCCTCGTTGCCTGGGCCGCGCCCCGGCGCGCGGCCCGTGATGCCCCCGACGCGGGCCCGCCTCCGGGCCGCGCGCCGCTCGTCATTCGATCCGCGCCTTCACCGCCCAAGCCCGCGCCGTCATCGCGATCGATCCGTCGTCGCGACGCGGCAGCGTCTCGAACAGGCGCAGCCGCAGCCGCTCGCGCGCCTGCGGGTCCAGGCTCGCGCAGTAGCCGGGCGCCGGCCCCGCGCCGAGCGTGAACGGCTCCCAGTAGTCGTCGAAGTCCTTGAACACCGTCGGCACCTCGATCGCCGTCACCTCGACGCCGGCAAGCCCGGCCTCGCGCGCCATGGCCGCGACGCCGTCGCGGGTGCAGAACGGGAAGCGGCGATCCTCGGTCAGGTCGGCCGCCTTGGCGTCCAGCGCCGCCGCCGCGACCCAGAATGCGCGCATGAAGGCGACGCCGCCGCCGGGATAGTCCCAGAGGTAATAGCCGACCGTCCCGCCGCGCCGTGCCGTGCGCTTCATCTCCGCCAGCGCCTTCGCCCGGTCCGGCACGAAATTGAGCACGAGGCCCGAGACGACGACGTCGCGCGACGCGTCGGCCACGGGAAGCGCCTGGGCGTCGCCCAGGCGGAACTCGGCGCGCGGATCCGGCACGTTGGCGCGCGCCTTGGCGAGGAACCCTTCGGACGGATCGATCGACAGCAGGCTGCGCGGCGCGCCGCGCGCGAGCGCCGCGGCGGACAGCGCGCCGGTGCCGCAGCCGATCTCGAGCCAGTCCCCGCCGGCGGCGGGGCCGATCCACTCGACGAAGCGGGGCGCGACCTGCCGGCTCCAGCGGCCCATGTAGCGGTCGTAGGAATCGCCTGCGCTCCAGGCGTCGTGGCGGGACTTGTCGCTCATCGCAGCCTCCTCGTCGCATGGCGCCGCGCACCGCGTGCGGCGCCGACGCATGACGATACGGCCGCGATCGGGCGGCGACCAGCGCGCCGGGATCAGCGGGCACCCATCAGCAGGTTGGGCAGCCACAGGCTGAGCGCCGGCACGTAGGTGAACAGCATCAGGCAGCCGATCAGCGGGATGAAGAACGGCAGGCACGCCTTCACCAGGTCGCCGAAGCGGATGTCGACGATGCCCATCATGACGTACAGCCCGATGCCCATCGGCGGCGTGATGATGCCGATGGTGATGTTCAGGTTCACGACGATCCCGAAATGCACCGGATCGATGCCGAGCTTGGTGATGACCGGCATGAAGATCGGCGTCGCGAGAACCAGCACGGGGATCGGCTCGAGGATGCACCCCAGCGCCAGCAGGAACAGGTTGATCAGCAGCAGGATGACGATGCGGTTCTCGGTCAGCCCGAGCATCCCGTCGGCGATCGCCTGGGCGACGCCGTCATAGGTGTAGATCCAGCCGGCCACGGTCGACACCGCGACGATGAACATGATCGTGACGGTCGAGCGCGTCGATTCGACGAGGCTGTCGTAGATGCGGCGCCACGACGTGTCGCGGTAGAACCAGCCGACGACGATGGCATAGACGACGCAGGCGACTCCGACCTCGGTCGGGGTGATCACGCCGAAGCCCATGCCCGCGAGGACGATCAGAGGCACGACCAGCGCGGGAAAGTTGACGACGGCGCTGCGGCCCATCTCGCCGACGCTGCGGCGAGGCTGGACCAGGCCGACCTCGCGGCCGGTAAAGGCGAGCCACCAGACCATCGCCATCATCGCGAGGCCGATGACGATGCCCGGCACGACGCCGGCGAGGAACAGCCGGCCGATCGATTCCTGGGCGACGATGCCGTAGATGACGAGATTGATGCTCGGCGGGATCATCGGCCCGATCACCGAGGAGCACAGCGTCAGCGCGGTGGCATAGGCGCGGCTGTGGCGGTTGCGCTCCATCGCCGGAATGCCGATCACGCCGAGACCGGCGGCGTCGGCCAGCGCCGAGCCCGAGATGCCGGCGAAGATCATGTTCGAGATGACCATGACGTGACCCAGCCCACCCTTTAGATGGCCGACCAGAGTCAGCGCGAAGTCCCAGATCCGGCGCGACAGCCCCAGCGAGTTGAACAGGTGGCCCGCGAGGATGAAGAACGGCACGGCGAGCAGAGCGGCGCTGGCCACGCCGTCGAGCATGAATTGCGGGATGAGGACCAGATTGCGGTCGAGGATCAGCAGCGGCGGCAGGGTCGCCAGCGCGATCGCCATCGACACCGGCACGCGCAGGAACATGAAGAGCACGAACAGCACGGTCAGCAGCAGGGACATCATGAGATGTGCCCTCCGCCGTGGCGGATCTCGGTGCCGTCGATGCAGGCCAGCGCCGCGTCCAGGGTACGGCGCAGCGCGGTGATCGTGCAGGCGACGGCGGCGATCACCACCGGCAGCGCCACGACGCCGTGCGGAACCGGAAACACCGGATGCAGCGAATTGAGCCCGAGCTGGAACAGCTTCACCGACTTGAAGGCGAGCAGCACGAAGAAGGCGAGCACCGCCAGGGCGGTCAGCAGATCGATCGCGCGCCGGACGCCGGCCGAGAAGCGGCGATAGAGGAAGTCCATCGTCACGTCCTCGTCGCGGTTGATCAGGACCGCGTAGCCGACGAGGTAGACCAGTATCGCCAGCGACAGGGTGACGTCGACCGCCTCGGGAGAGGAGTGCTTGAACGCGTTGCGGCCGACGATCTCGACGGCGGAGAGGACGACCACGACGCCGAGCAGCGTCGCCATCAAGGCCATGAGCGCGCGGTCGATGACATCGACCACGCGCCCGTAGAACGCGATCGCCCCGCGGATCATCGGCGGTGCCCCAAGCCGAACCCTCGTCGCGCGACGATCGCCCCCCGGCTTGCGGCTACTTGATCGCGAGCACCTTGTCGTAGAGGCCGGCCGGGATGAAGTTCTCGGCTTCCATCTGCTTGATCACCGGCTTCATGCGCTCGACGCCCGGCTTGACGTCGATGACCGAGTAGGTCGCCCCATGCTCCTTCTTGAGGCGCTCGATGTCGGCGGCGCCGACGCGCTCCTGCTCCGCGACGAACCATGTGCCGACCTCCTCCGCCGCGTCGCGCATGATCTTCTGCTGCGCGGGGGTGAGCTTGGCGAAGCGGTCGCGGTTCACCATCGGCAGCAGCACCTGCCAGAACTCGTCGGTGCGCGTGATGTGCTTGGCGACCTCGGTGAACTTCATCGGCCCGACCAGCGCGAGCGGCGCCGTGACCGCTTCGACGGTGCCCTGGCTGAGGCCGAGATAGACGTCGTTCCAGGCCAGCACGACGACCTGCATGCCGAGCGCCGTCCATTGCCGGCGCCAGGAGTCGATCGGCGCGATGCGCAACTTCATGCCCTTGAGATCGTCGAGGCTCTTGACCGGCTTGGTCGTCACCATCACGCGATAGGGCCCGCGCTCCCAGTTCGAGGCGAGCACCGTGAAGCCGGCCTTGCCCAGCGGTTCGTGCAGGATCTCGTTCCACACCGGGTCCTTGGTGACCTTGCGGAACGCCTCGACGCTCGGCACGACCCAGTTGAGCCCGAGCAGGCGCAGCCCCGGGCTGAACCGCTCCATCTCCGGGCTGCCGGCGAAGAACATGTCCTGATTGCCGATCGCGGTGCTGTCGATCTGCGAGACCGACTTGCCCAGCTGCTCGGACGGGAAGATCTGCATCTGGATCTGCCCGTTCGTGCGCTGCTTCACGAGATCCGCGAAGCGGTCGATGGCGATGCCCTCGACGCTGTCCTTCGGCGAGATGTGGCCGCCCTTGAGGACGATCTGTGCGCCGGCGGACGACAAGGCGGTGACGCCAAGCACGCTCGCCACTGCAACGGCGCGGACCAAGGAACCGATCATTTGAAATCTCCCCCGAGATCGACGCGATCGACCGCGTCCCGAGGCAAGACTAGGCCCCGGACGGCGACCAGGTCAAAGCGCGCCGCGACGACCCGGCCGGCGCGGTCCGGCGGCACGGGCGCGCCCCGACTTCAGGATTCCTTATCGCCGGGCATCAGGTCTTTCGAATATCGCGCACGCCGGAGCCGGCGCTAAGGTCGCGTCGGCTCGACAAGCGGCGGGGGGCCGGAACGATGCGATACGAGGACGACGCCGGCGCGGCGCGCGCAGCGGTCGGGACCATGCGCATCCCGGCGCCGACCTTCGCCCATCTGCACGACCACCCGGTGACGTTGCCATGAGTCTCGATCTCGTCATCCGCAACGGCACCCTCTTCGACGGCACCGGCAAGCCGCCGGTCCAGGCCGACATCGCCGTCGCCGGCGGCCGGATCGCGGCGATCGGCCGCATCGACGAGCGGGGCGGAACCGAGATCGACGCGCAGGGGCTCAACGTCGCGCCCGGCTTCATCGACATCCACAGCCACTCCGATTACACGCTGCTGCGCGATCCGCGCGCCGTCTCGGCGGTGAAGCAGGGCGTGACGCTGGAGGTGATCGGCAACTGCGGCTTCGGCTGCGCGCCGCTGCGCGATCCGGTCCTGGCGCGCAACGCGATCTATGGCTTCGACGAAGGGATGCCGCTCGCCTGGCGCGGCGTCGGCGAGTATCTCGAGCGGCTCGAGAAGGCCAAGCCGGCGATCAACGTCGCGATGCTCGTGCCCAACGGCCAGCTGCGGCTCGCCGCGATCGGCATCGAGGACCGTCCCGCCGACGCAAAGGAGCTCGACCAGATGGCCGGGCTGCTCGCCGACGGGCTTGCCGAGGGCGCGCACGGCTATTCCACCGGCCTCGAATACCCCGCCGAGCGCGCCGCCCCCGAATCCGAGATCACCCAGCTCGCACGCGTTGCCGCCAGGACGGACGCGCTCTATGCCACGCACACGCGCGATCGCGACCACAAGGCGGTCGAGGCGATCGAGGAGGCGGTGCGGACGGCCGAACATGCCGGCGTGCGGCTGCAGGTCTCGCATCTGCTGCCGCGCGTGACCGCGGGCGGCATGCTGGAACGGTCGATCGAGACGGTGGCGACGGCCCGGGCGCGCGGCCTCGACGCCGCCTTCGACATGCACACGCGGCGCTACGGCACGACGTTCCTCAACACGATCCTGCCGCCCTGGGCGACACGCGACGGGCGCGAAGCGCTGCGCGCGCATCTCGACTCGGCCGAAAGCCGGGCGCGGATGAAGGGCTACCCGAGCATCATCGCCGCCGGCGGCTGGGACCGCATCGTGCTGCTCGACAACCCCACCGTGCCGGAGTTCTCGCGCCGAACCTTCGGCGATGTCGGCCGCGAGCTGGGCCGCGATCCCCACGACGTCGCCTTCGACGTCCTGATGCGCGAGATCGACCACCTGCACCGGCCGATGGTGATCATCCTCTGCTACGAGGAGGACGCGCAGGCGGCGATCTTCTCGCATCCTCTCTGCATGCCCGGCTCCGATGCCACGACGCTCGCGCCCGACGGCCCGCTCGCCGGCGCGACCTTCCACGGCGCCTATTCGTGGGCGGCGTGGTTCTGGCGCTTCACGGTCAAGCAGCGCCGCGTGCTGAGCCCCGAGGAGGCGATCCACCGCCTCACCGCCTTGCCGGCCTCGGTGATGCGGCTCGGCGATCGCGGCGTGCTGCGCGAAGGTGCTGCGGCCGACATCGCGGTCTTCGACCCGGATCGGTTCGCGGAGCGTGCCACGACCTTCGAGCCGAACCAGCTCGCCGAGGGCATGATGCACGTGGTCGTCAATGGCAGCCTCGCCCTTCGCGACGGCCGCCTCACCGGCGAGCGTGGCGGCGCGGTGCTGCGGCGACGCGCGCCGCCGCGCTATTTCTGATCGCGCGCGGCCGGAGCGGAGCGCCGCGCCGCCCGCCGGCCGCACCGATCGGCGCGATTGCGCGCCGGCTTGCATCCGCCTAAGCAGCGCGCTCCTACATCGCGTTTCTGCTCCCGAGCACCGGTGTCGCCATGACCATCGATCGGCCCCGCAACGTCCTGTTCCTCTGCACCGGCAATTCGGCACGCTCGATCATCGCCGAGGTCGTCCTGCGCGCCCGCGGCGGCGATCGCTTCAACGCCTTCAGTGCCGGCAGCTTCCCGCGGGGCGAGGTGAATCCCTTCACGCTCGACCTGCTCGAGGACAAGGGCCTCCCGACCAAGGGCCTGCGCTCGAAGAGCTGGACGGAGTTCGCGGCGCCCGGCGCGCCGCCGATGGATTTCGTGATCACGGTCTGCGACCAGGCCGCCGGGGAGTCGTGTCCGATCTGGCCCGGCCGTCCGATCGCCGCGCATTGGGGATTTCCGGATCCCGCCGCGGTCGAAGGATCCGACGCGGCCAGGCGCGAGGCCTTCGTCGACGTCTTCGGGCTGATCGAGTCGCGCGTCCGGCGGTTCTGCGCCCTGCCGCTCGCCGAGCTGTCCCTCGAGCAGACGCGACAGGCGTTGCGGAGCCTGGCCGCCGCGCCGGCGATTGCGCTGCGCCCGGCGCTCGCCGCGGACGCGCCGGCGCTTCGCGCGCTGCTGACGGCAGCGTCCTTGCCGACCGATCTCGACGCCGGCTGGTTTCCCGGCCACGTCGTGCTGGCGGAGGCCGACGGCCGGATCGCCGGCGCCGCCGGCTTCGAACTCGCCGGCGACGCGGCCCTGCTGCGCTCCGTGGTCGTCGATCCGCGCCATCGAGGCGGTGGGCTCGGCGCGGATCTGGTTCATGACCGGCTGGCGGCCATGGCGCGACGGGGCTGCCATCGCGCCTATCTGCTCACGACCGATGCCGCCGGGTATTTCGCGCGCCTCGGCTTCTCGCGGATCGAGCGCTCGGCGGCGCCCGAGGCGCTGCAGCGGCTCGGCCAGTTCGCCGCGACCTGCCCCGCCAGCGCCACCTGCATGACGCGCGCAGTCGGCGCGTGAGGATCCGCGCCGTCGATCGCGATCACGCCGCCGTCGCGGTCAAGACGCGCAGCGACTCGCGCCCCACCGGCGGGACGGCCTGCCAGGGCAGCAGGAAGATCCGCTGCGCCAGCCCATCCTTCACCCGCGCGATCTGTGCTGCCTCCGCCCGCATGCGCCGGCACAGCAGCGGGTCGGCGGTGCCGCTGCCGGACAGGCTGCGATTGATGACCCAGCCATAGGGTTCGATCCCCGCGCGGCGGAGATCCTCCTGCAGGGCCTCCGCCTCGGAGATGGGTGTCGTCTCGGGCAATGCCACGAGCAGCACCTGCGTGTGCCCGGGATCGCGCAGCCGCATCAGCGGCGTGACGATGCGGCCGGCGCCGGTCCCGGGATGCAGGTCGCGCACCATCTGCCGGTGATAGGCGCCTGCCGAGTCCATCAGCAGCAGCGTGTGCCCCGTCGGCGCGGTGTCGAGCACGACGAAGCCGCTGCGCGCCTCGGCCACGATCCGAGAGAATGCGTGGAAGACCGCCACTTCCTCGGTGCAGGGCGAGCGCAGATCCTCGCGCAGCAGTGCGCGGCCGGCCTCGTCGAGGTCGCGCCCCCGCGTCTCCACGATGCGTGCAACGTAGCGCTCGGTCTCGGACTTCGGATCGATCCGGTCGACGCGCAGGCCGGGCATCGCCTCGCCGACGGTCATCGCCACATGGGCGGCCGGATCGGTGGTGCTGAGGTGAACGGCGTGGCCGCGCGCCACCAGGCCCACCGCGATCGCGGCCGCGATCGTCGTCTTGCCGACGCCGCCCTTGCCCATGACCATCACCAGCCCGTGGCCGCGCTGCGCGAGCCCCGCCACCAGCGTGTCGAGGCCGGGAAGCGGCGCGACCGCCGGCGCCGATGCCGGGGTCTCGGCAGGCGGCGGCGCCGGACCGTCGACGAGCAAGCGGCGCAGGGCCGGCAGACCGACCATGTCGTGACCGCGCAATGGCACGTCGTCGCGCGGCAGGGCCGCGAGAACCGTCGGCAACGCCGCCAGCGCCGCGCGCTCGGCCCGCTCCACGGTCTCGGCGACGGCGTCGCCGGCGCTGGACGGATGGAACACGCCGTTGACGACCAGCCGCTGGTTGCACAGGCCCAGCGCAGAGAGCTCGGTCGCACTGCGCGCCGCCTCGGCCAGTGCGGCGCGCTCGGGACGGGTCACCAGCACGATTGCGGTCGCCGCGGGGTCGGACAGCGCCTGCAGCGCGCGGCGGAAGCGATCCTCCTGCATCTTCAGCCCCGAATGCGGACCCAGGCACGACGCGCCCGCGGCGTTCGCGGCCAGGAAGCTCGACCACGCCGCAGGCAGGCTGAGCAGGCGCAGCGTGTGACCGGTGGGCGCGGTGTCGAACAGCACGTGGTCGTAGCGGGCATCGTGCTCGGCGAGCAGGGACGCGAACTCGTCGAAGGCCGCGACCTCGATGGTGCACGCGCCGGAAAGCTGCTCGCGCACCGCGGTGCGCGCTGTCTCGTCGGCGCCGGTCATCTGCGCCAGGACGCGCGCGCGGTAGGACTCGGCCGCCGCCTCGGGATCGATGTTCATCGCCCAGAGGCCCGGCGCGTCGGCGACCGGACGCGGCGTGTCCGCCAGCGATGTGGCGAGCATCTCGTCGAGATTCGACGCGGGATCGGTGCTGACCAGCAGCACACGCCGCCCCGCCGCGGCGAGCGCGAGCGCGGTCGCGCAGGCGATGGAGGTCTTGCCGACCCCGCCCTTGCCGGTGAACAGCAGGTGGCGCGGCGGGTCGGTCAGGAATCCGGGCGGCCGCCCGGCGGTCGCGTCGCGCATCGCTCGCCTCGTCCGCTCGCGCGCCGGGACGACGCGCGCGCCGGCATCATCGCGCGCCGCCGGCCACGCCGCGGCGGCGCACTTTGTCGCCCCGCTCGTACCAGGCCTTCGTCGTCGCGACGAGTCGGACGACCGACAGCATGACCGGGACCTCGATCAGCACGCCGACGACAGTGGCGAGCGCCGCGCCGGACTCGAAGCCGAACAGGCTGATCGCCGCGGCGACCGCGAGCTCGAAGAAGTTGCTCGCCCCGATCAGCGCCGACGGCGCCGCCACGCAGTGCGCCTCGCCCGCGGCGCGGTTCAGCAGATAGGCGAGCCCGGCGTTGAGATAGACCTGGATCAGGATCGGCACCGCGAGCAGCAGGATGACGACCGGCTGGGCGATGATCCGCTCCCCCTGGAAGCCGAACAGCAGCACCAGCGTGGCGAGCAGCGCGCCGAGCGCCAGCGGCTGCAGTCGCGCCAGCAGGCGCGCCAGTGCCGGCGGCCCGCCCGTCGCGAGAACGCGCCGCCGCAGCGCCTGGGCGACGACGACGGGCACGACGATGTAGAGGACGACCGACAGCATCAGGGTCTGCCAGGGAACGGTGATCGCCGAGAGCCCGAGCAGCAGCCCGACGATCGGCGCGAAGGCCACGACCATGATCACGTCGTTGAGCGCCACCTGGCTCAACGTGAAATGCGGCTCGCCGTCGGAGAGGTGGCTCCAGACGAAGACCATCGCCGTGCACGGCGCCGCGGCGAGCAGGATCAGGCCGGCGATGTAGCCGGCGATCTGGTCCGCCGGCAGCCAGGGACGGAACAGCCAGCCGACGAAGATCCAGCCGAGCAGCGCCATCGAGAACGGCTTGACCGCCCAGTTGATGACGAGCGTCACCCCGATCCCGCGCCAGTGCTCGGCCACGCGGTCCAGCGCGGCGAAGTCGATCTTCGCCAGCATGGGGACGATCATCAGCCAGACCAGTGCCGCGACCGGCAGGTTGACCCTCGCGACCTCCGCGGCGCCGATCAGGTGGAACGGGGCGGGCACCATGTGCCCGAGCGCCACGCCGGCGACGATGCACAGGGCGACCCAGATCGTCAGATAGCGCTCGAACCCCGACATCCCGCAAACCAGCCTTTCGATTCCACCGACAACGACCCGTGGCCGCAGCGGCGGCGACGGGCAGTGGGCGCGACCGATCGCGCGCGCGACGACGACATTGCCGAGCGCGGGCCCCGACTCGCAATATGTCGCGACGACGTAGAACCGTCTTGCGCCTCGAACACGGACCGGTCACTTGCCATGGCGATGAAGAACTACGATGTCGTCGTCTGCGGGGCCGGCATTGCCGGCATCGCGGCGGCGCACGCGCTGAGCGAGGCCGGCGTGAAGCGGATCGCGCTCGTCGAGCCCGGGCCCGTGCTCGGGCTCACGAGCGACAAGTCGACCGAGTGCTACCGGAACTGGTGGCCGGGGCCCGGCGACACGATGGTCGCCTACATGAACCGCAGCATCGAGCTGATGACGGCGCATGCGCAGCGGTCCGGCAACCGCTTCCTCATGAACCAGCGCGGCTACGTCTTCGCCACGGCCCGGCCGGAGGTCGTGGAGCAGTTCGAGAGGCAGGCCCTGGAGGCGGAGTCGCTGGGCGCGGGACGGCTGCGGCACGTGCGGTCGTCCGCCGACTACATCCCCGCCAGGCCGGAGGGGCTCGGCAGCGCGCTGGACGGCGCCGACCTCCTGCTCGACAAGGCGGTGATCCGCGAGCATTTCGGCTATCTGAACGCCGACACCGTCGCCGTCCTGCACGCGCGCCGCTGCGGCTCGCTCAGCGCGCAGCAGCTCGGCATGTACCTCCTCGAGGAGGCGCGGGCGCGAGGGGTCGAGCTCGTCGTCGCCGAGTTCGTCGGCGCTGAGACCGCCGGCGGACGCGTCAGCGCGGTCCAGCTGCGCGCGGGCGAGCGGGAGTTCACGGTCGGGACGAGCGCCCTCGTGCTCGCGAGCGGTCCCTATCTGAAGGCGACCGCCGGCAAGCTCGGCGTGTCGCTGCCGGTGGTCGTCGAGAAGCACATCAAGATCAGCATGGCCGACCCGCTCGGGGCCGTTCCGCGATCGGCTCCGCTGATCATCTGGAGCGATCCGATCGATCTGCCGTGGACCGCGGAGGAGCGCGAGGCGCTCGCGCACGACGACGACACGCGCCGTCTGCTGGCGCAGTTCCCGGCCGGCGTCCACGGACGACCGGTCGGCGCCGGCGATCAGGTCCTCATGTACTGGACCTACGATTGCCCGCAGGACGATCATCCGACCTTTCCCCTCACCTGGGATCCGCATCTGCCGGAGATCACGCTGCGCGGCATGTCGGTGCTGGTCCCGGGTCTGGCCGCGTATTTCGACCCGATGCCGAAGCCCTATGTCGACGGCGGCTACTACACCAAGACGCCGGAGAACCGGCCGCTGATCGGGCCCCTGCCCGTTCCGGGCGCCTATGTGTGCTCGGCCTTTTCCGGCTTCGGCATCATGGCCTCCTGCGCCGGCGGCGAGCTGCTGGCGCGGCATGTGACCGGCGGGCCCTTGCCGGGCTACGCGGCGGCACTCAGCCCGAAGCGATACGAGGACGCCGCCTATCGCAAGCTGCTCGAGACCTGGGATGCGTCGGGCCAGCTGTGACGTGCGGCGGGCGCCGGCCGCCGCGAGCCGCCTTGCTTGCGGGCCGGGTCGCTCATCCATGGGTCGAACCGGGGCGCTGGGTCGAACCGGGGCCGTCGGTCGAAGCCGGGGCGACGCAAGTCCAGCAGCGAGCAAGGGAATCATGGAGCGGAGCGCCGTCTTGGTGCCGGCGGTGCTGAAACGCCGGCCGGCCAGCGCCTGGATCTTGCCGACATCGGCGAGCACGCACGCGACGGCGCCGAAGAGACGGCTGAAGCGCCAGTAGAACTCCGCATGCAAATAGTGCGGACAGGCGCAGCGCGAGATCGAACACCGTCGCCTCGCGGCTGTAGACCTCGTTGAACACCCTGCGGACGGTATCGCTCGGCTCGGTCGCGACGCGGCCCGCGAGCCGGCGATAGGACGCGTTTTCGCGCCGCCGCAGGAGCACCGGCTCGAGATCGGCCTGCAGAATGGCGAAGATGCTCGGCGTGCCGCTGTCGGCGGCATCGAGAACCTTTCGCACGCCGGCGGCGCGATCCTGGAGCTCGGGATCGCACGGCGGCGGATCATTTCATTGGACAGATTCTCCTTGCTGCCGCCGGCTTGCGCCGGCGCTTCTTCTCCGATCGAGAGCCCGCGTCGATGCGCGCTGCGCACGTCCGCGTCGAGCATGACCTCGCGGCGACGATCGGGTCGGGCCCAGGCTCTTGGTGCTGACGCGTCCCCATTTCGCGGATGCCCGCGCTGGAGCTCGACGCGACGACCTCCAGGGCCGCGGCGCGCGGGCGCGGATGATCGGCGAACCTCGCCGAGGCGCGCAGCGCGTCCCTCGGGCGCGCGGTCTCGATGGCCCGCCAGCAGTTCAATTGTGAAACGCGCCCGCTTCAATCTCCGCCCGCGCGATCCGACCCGGCTCGACGACACGGCCGGCGCCCGGCCATCCCGACGCCAATTCGGGGGTGCGCACATCCGCGCTTGAGTTGCGTGCCTCGAGTCGGGAATGTATCGGCCAACACATTCGACAGGGAGGAAGAGATGAAAATGCTCGGACGCACATTCATCGCCGCAGCGTGTCTCGCGATGTCGGCAGGGCTGGCGACGGCGCAGACGACCGTCAAATGGCTGCACATCGAGGCGAACCCCGCCCAGGTGAAGATCTGGGAGGAAGTGGCGCGCGACTTCGAGGCCAAGAACGCCGGCGTCAAGGTCGAGATGCAGTACCTCGAGAACGAGGCCTACAAGGCGAAGGCACCCACCCTGCTGCAGTCGCGCGATCGTCCGCACATCATCTACAGCTGGGCCGGCGGCGTGCTGAAGGCCCAGGTGGAGGCGGGCGTGCTGGAGGACATCACGGCCCAGGTGCAGGATCACAAGGACAAGCTCTCGGCGAGCGCGGTCGCCGCCTTCACGGTCGACGGCAAGATCTACGGCCTGCCCCATACCGTGTCGCAGGTCGGCTTCATGGCGAACAAGGAGCTGCTCGGAAAGGCCGGCGTCGACGCCGGCTCGATCAAGACGTGGGACGACCTGCTCGGCGCCGTGCGCAAGCTCAAGGCCGCCGGGATCACGCCGATCGCCGTGGGCGGCGCCGACAAGTGGCCGATCCATTTCTACTGGACCCACCTCGCCGGGCGCATTGGCGGCAAGGCCGCGTTCCAGGCCGCCCTCAAGGGTCAGGATGGCGGGTTCGAGGGCGAGACCTTCCAGAAGGCGGGCGATCTCTTCAAGCAGCTCGTCGACCTGCAGCCGTTCCAGAACGGCTTCCTCGGCTTCAAGAGCCAGCAGGCGATCGGCCACTTCGGCGACCAGAAGGCCGCGATGATCCTCGCGATCTCGTCCTTCTATCACACGCAGAAGGTGTTCGCGGCCGACAAGACCGGCGTCAGCGACGACAAGCTCGCCTGGATCGACTTCCCGACCGTGCCCGGCGGCAAGGGCGAGGCCACCGACACGCTCGGCGGCATCAACGGCTGGCTCGTCACCAAGGGCGCACCGAAGGAGGCCGTCGCCTTCGTCAAGCACTTCATCTCCGAGGATGTTCAGAAGCGTCTCGCCGCGCAGAACTTCCTCATTCCCACGTACAAGGGCGCGGAGTCCGCGCTCGGCAGCGCCTTCATGCGCAACATCGCGCAGAACATCGCCAGGTCGAACTACCACCAGAACTTCTGGGACCAGGATCTCGGACCTTCGGTCGGTCGCGTCGTCAACGACGCGACGGCGGAGCTCGCCGGCGGCACCATGACGCCGAAGGCGGTCGCGAAGGCCATCCAGGACGCCTGGAAGCAGGGCAATTGACGCGCCGGATCGCCGAGCGCGGCCGTCGACGGGCGGAGCGGCGGTGACGGCGGGAACGTATTCCACCGGGGTGTCGACGACGCGTCGGCACCTCGGTGGCGGCTCGAGCAAGCTGGCGGCGCTCATCCTCTTCCTGCCGCCGGCGATGCTCCTGTTCACGCTGTTCGTCGTCCTGCCGATCGGCGAGGCCGCCTGGTATTCGGGCTTCAACTGGAACGGCTTCGGGCGGCCGCGCAACTGGATCGGCCTCGACAACTACCGCTTCGTCTTCGACAACAAGGCGTTCGGCACCGCGTTCCGCAACAACCTTCTGGTGATCGCGGTCTCGCTGCTCGTGCAGCTGCCGCTGGCGATGGCGCTCGCGCTGATCCTCGCCGACCGATTCCGCGGCGCCGTGATGCTGCGGATGGTGTTCTTCCTGCCGTACATCCTGGCCGAGATCGCCACCGGCCTGATGTTCAGCTTCGTCTACGACGGCGACTACGGACTGCTCGCCTCGGTCTACCGGCTGTTCGGCGCCGAGGCGCCGCATCTCCTCGCCAGCCCCCAGACCTCCTTCGCCGCGATCCTGATCGTGATCGTGTGGAAGTATTTCGGCTTTCACATGATGCTCTACATCGCGGCGCTCCAGGGCCTCGACCGGAACATGATCGAGGCGGCGCGCATCGACGGCGCGTCGCGCTGGCAGTTGACGCGATACATCGTCATCCCGTCGCTCTACCCGACGATCCGGCTCTCGATCTTCTTCTCGATCGTCGGCTCGCTGCAGCTGTTCGACCTCGTGATGCCGCTGACGCGCGGTGGGCCGGCGGACTCGTCGCACACGATGGTGAGCTTCCTCTACACCTTCGGGATCACGCGCATGCGCGTCGGCTTCGGCAGCGCCGTCGGGGTCATCCTGTTCGCGATCTGCGTCGTCTTCGCCTTCACCTACAAGCGCTGGGTGCTGCGCGATGAGTGAGGACGGCCGCACCGTTCCCTACAGCGACGACGGCTTCAGCGCCTTCGCGGCGATGAAGACGCTGTTCCTCGCGGCGGTGTTCCTGTTCGTGACGGTCCCGCTGGCAGCCACGCTGCTGGGCGGGTTCAAGTCGCTCGGCGAGCTGCGGGTCAATCCCTTCGGCCTCCCCCAGGCTTGGGAGCTCGACCACTACGCAAGCATCCTCGGCTCCGCCCGCTACTGGCGGCTGCTCGGCAACTCGATGATCGTCGCGACGCTGACGGTCACGCTCACGCTGATCGTTGCGTCCATGGCGGCCTTCGCCTTCGCGCACATCCGGTTCTACGGCAGCAGCATGCTCCTCAGCTACCTCACGATGGGCCTGCTGTTCCCGGCGGCGACGGCGATCCTGCCGTTGTTCATCAAGGTGCGGGACCTCGGGCTGTTGGACACGTATTTCGGCGTCGTGCTCCCGCAGGTCGCCTTCGCGCTGGCCATGAGCATCCTGCTGCTGCGGCGATTCTTCCGCGACCTGCCGGGCGAACTGCTCGAAGCGGCGCTCGTCGACGGCTGCTCCTACATCCGGTTCTACCGCCACGTCACGCTGCCGCTCTCCGTCCCCATCCTCGCCACGGTCGGCACGATCGTGTTCGTGCACAGCTGGAACGCCTACCTGATCCCGCTGGTGATGCTGAACAGCGACAGCATGTATCCCTGGCCGCTCGGCATCATGGTCTACCAAGGCGAGTATTCGACCGAGTGGCATCTGATCCTCGCCTTCATCACGCTGACGATCCTGCCCACGGTCCTGCTGTTCCTCTTCGCGCAGAAGCACATCGTCGCGGGGCTGACCGCCGGCGCGGTCAAGGGATGACCCCCGGCATTTCCGACTGGAGACGACCATGAGACGGATAGGCGTCGGCATCATCGGCTGCGGATACATCTCGCAGGCCTACATGAACGCGATGAAGCTGTTCCCGGTGATCGACCTGAAGGCCGTCGCCGACATGCGCGCCGACGCGGCGGCCGAGCGCGGCCGGGAGTTCGGCGTGCCGGCGCTCGGCATCGGGGAGCTGCTGAAGCGCGACGACATCGAGATCGTCGTGAACCTCACGGTGCCGCTGGCCCATGTCGACGTCAGCCTCGCCGTGCTCGAAGCCGGCAAGCACGTGCACTCGGAGAAGCCGCTCGGCGTGACCGTGGCCGAGGCGCGCAAGGTGATGGAGCTCGCGGCACGAAGGGGCCTTCGCGTCGGCTGTGCGCCCGACACGTTCCTGGGCGGCGGCCATCAGACGGCGCGCAAGCTGATCGACGAGGGCGCCATCGGGACGCCGGTCGCCGGCACCGCCGTCTTCGGCTGTCCGGGTCACGAGCGCTGGCATCCGGCCCCGGCGTTCTATTATTTGCGCGGCGGCGGCCCGATGCTCGACATGGGGCCGTACTACATCACCGACCTGATCCAGCTGCTCGGTCCGATCGCCTCCGTGATGGGCACCGCCGCCATGCCGCGGCGGCAACGGACCGTGGGCAAGGGGCCGCTCGAGGGGACATCGATACCGGTGGAGGTCGCGACGCATGTCGCGGGGGTGCTGGAGTTCGTCTCCGGCGCGGTCGTGTCGATCATGACGAGCTTCGACGTGCCCAAGCACAAGCACACGCCGATCGAGATCTACGGCACGGCGGGCAGCCTGCTCGTGCCCGATCCCAATCGCTTCGGCGGCGAGGTGCAGCTGGCGCGCCCGGGCGGTGAATGGGAGACGCAGCCCCTCTCCCACGGCAACACCGAGGGACAGCTCCGCTCGATCGGCGTCGCCGACATGGCGGCCGCGATCACCGCGGGCCGCGCGCATCGCGCGAGCGGCGCGCTCGCGCTCCATGCCCTGGAGGCGATGGAGGCGTTCCAGCAATCGTCGGACGAGGGTCGTCGCGTGAAGCTCGAGACGACGGTGGAGCGACCGGCGATGATCCCCGCCGGCCTGCCGCTTGGGCAGATGGACTGAGCGGCGGAAGGCGGAATCTCGCCGTCGCCCGCGCGACAAGCTGTTCGGCCCGAGGTTGTCACCCACCTCTTGGGTACGTTCCGTCACCCATGTCTCAGGGTCGGACAACCGCGGCGCTGGCGACCCCGAGAGGATTCGAACCTCCGACCCACAGTTTAGGAAACTGTTGCTCTATCCTGCTGAGCTACGGGGTCATGCCGAGCGTTCAATGGTTTACCGCGACTACGCCAAACCGACAGGCAGTCGTGGAAGCACTGTGGAAGCAAACGTACCGAGAACACGGCAACTTGGCGAGTGCAGATAGCTCGCCGCGAACCTTCTTGCTCAGTGCGAGGGGGACGCGAGTACTGGCCAGCGCTTGGCGTGCCGTCGCGTGCGAATGAATGTCGTGCCGAGTGTGTCGCCGCCACGCATGGCAATGTCGGAAAGACGTCCCCGGCAATCGACGGCTGTCAATGAGCGCTCCATCGCCCCACCACTCTGCTGATTGGGCTGCGTCCGCTGCGCGCGGAGGCGATGCGCGGAGCCGTTAAGCTGAGCGGAGCGCACCGCATCGCGCGACCAGCACATAGCCGCGTTCGTTCAGGTCGACGAAGCCCCGGCCGATGAGACGTTCAACACGCTCGCCCGGCTCCCATCGCGCGGAAGGGGTCGGCGCGGATCTCTTCGAAGATCGTCGTCCGGCCCACGCCCACGGCTTTCGCCGCCTCTTCGGGCCGATAGGCTAGGCGCGCGCCGGACAGCCCCGCGCCGGGCGCCAGCGGCTCGCTCATGCCGACTTCTCCGGCTCGGGTGGCG
>JAEULA010000009.1 GCA_016793165.1 Alphaproteobacteria bacterium
CCCTGAACGACCGCGCCGGCGCCCAGTGTCAACGTCGAGTTGCCGTCGACCGCCAATGTCGATCCGAACGACCCGCTCAGATTGACCGTCGCATTGTTGAACGTCTGGGTGTTCGTGAAGGCGACAGACGTATTGGTGAGGTTCGCCGTGCCCGGTGCGGCGCCGGCCTCCGTCAGCAGTGTGAGGCCGCTGGCGATCGCGAGCGTCCCGCCGCTCGTCACCAGGTCGCCGCGCAGCGTCACCCCGGTCAGGCCGCCGTTCGAACCGAGCACCAGCCGGTTCGTGCCCGTCTGCTGGATCGTCGCGCCGGAGATCGTGCCGCCGTTGAGGTTGTAGGTTCCCGAGGTGATGGTGATGGGACCGCCACCGGCCAGCGTCAGCGTCGACGCGTTGTGATTGATGTTCGCGCCGGTCGCGTCGAGAACGAGACTGTTGACGGTGACGTTGGTGCTGAGCGTCACCGTGTAGACGCCGTCGACCAGGATCCGCGCGTCGAAGGTGTCGGCTCCGTTATTGGGAAAGGTCGAATTGCAGGCGGACCAGTTGCCCGCGATGTTCCAGGTGCTGCTTGTCGCCGAGGTCCAGTCGCAAACGAAATTGGCCGCGTCGGCCGGCACCGGTGTCGCGAGGATAAGGCCCGCGAAAAGTGCCGCGACCGAGGTCGTCGCCATCAACCCGAGGCGGCGCCGGACCTGTCGAGGCAGGAAATCCGTAGCCGTTCCGAGTTCATTTCCAGAAACGGAAGGACGGATACCGAGACGAGACTGGCGACGCTTTGCCTGGCGCATGAAACACCCCTCCGACGACGACGCGTCGAACGCGTCGCGTGCTGAAGGAGGTTCCAAGCAAGGCTCGTGCCCCGGGTTCCGAGACGGAATCGCCCTGGTTTTTCAGAGCATAAAGCTTAAGGCCCGTCGCTCTTGGCCGGAGAATGTCAGAAATCCCGACAGCCCTGTCAGCTTGGCGTGTCACGTCGGCGCCGCAGATACACGTACCAGGCGCCGCTGCCGCCGTGCTTCACGTGCGCCGGCTCAATCCTCAGGATCCGTGTCGCATGCGGCCCGGCCCGCAACCAGCGCGGGAGCATCGCGCGCAGCACGCCGTCGCCACCCGCGCCCTTCCCGGTGATCACAAGGAGCAGCCGCGCGCCGCGGCCGACGCCGCCATCGACGAAGCGATCGAGCGTCTCGTGGGCATCGGCCTGGGTCATCCCGTGCAGATCGAGGCGGCCGTCGATGGCGAGGTCGCCGCGCTTGAGGCGGGCCAGCGTGCTCTTGTCGATCCCCAGCGCGTTGAGCTGCCGAGGCGGAGCAACCGGGCGTGCCGTGGCGACGGGGGCGGAGGGGGGGCTCGCACGCGTGACGGTCTTCGGGCGCTCTGCGTCGGCGATGCGCTGGCGCGTCTCGGCGACCGGCTCGAGCGCGGCCGGTGTCACCGGCTTGGGCGGCCGCGCGCGGCGGAGCGGCTTCACGTCGGCCATCATTTTGGACCACAGCGCGTGCTCGTCCGGTTCGAGCGCGCGCCGCCGC
This sequence comes from Alphaproteobacteria bacterium, assembly GCA_016793165.1. Lineage (GTDB taxonomy): Bacteria > Pseudomonadota > Alphaproteobacteria > CACIAM-22H2 > CACIAM-22H2 > CAIOSQ01. Next base: position 1,530 of record JAEULA010000009.1, read on the forward strand.
GCGTCACGCGAGCGTGTCATCCTCGACCACGATGAGGTGCAGGCGCCGCGGGCCGTGCGCGCCCATCTCGATCTTCTGCTCGATGTCGCCGGTCCGCGACGGCCCGGTGATCAGGTTCACCGTCCGGGGCATCCTTCCCGCCGCGGCGCCGACGGCCGCGCCGTCCGGGATGCCGAGCGCGACGCGCAGCCTCGCCCAGGCGTCCTCGAGCGGGCCGACGACGCGCGCGGCCGGCATGACGACGACATGGGTGTCCGGCAGGAAATTCATCGTCGCGGGCATCGTCTCCCCCGAGGGGATCATCAGGGTTCCGGTCTCCGCCACCGCCGCGAAGGCCGAGGTGACGCCGACGCCCTCCTTGCCGGAGGGACGGCCGCGCGCGATCTCGAGCATCGGCGCGTTGCGCCACGGCACGCGGTCGAGCGTGGGATCCGGGGCCATCTCCACCTGCGAAGGCAGGTTCTGGCTCTTGAGGTAGCGGCCGAGCTCGGCAGGCACCTCGTCGAGCGAGCGCACGCGCGTCACCGAGCATGCGACCTCGCGCGCCTGCTTCTCCAGCCGGTCGACGAGGCCGGCGCGATCGAGGCCCGCCGTGCGCGCCGGTATCGGCCCGCGGCCCCGCGCGGCGAGGCGCGCCTCGAGCGGGTTGCCGCGCGTCGCGTCGTCGGCGCCGCGGCCCAGCGATTTGCGGATGCCCGCGAGGATCTGGTTGCGCGCGTCGCTCATGCCCGCTCCCCTCCCTTCCCCCGCTGCGCGGAAGCCGGACGGCCGCGCTGCCTCTCCCACCACAGCTCCTGGAACGTCTTGCCCTGGGGCGCGGGGAATTCGCGTGTCGCGGTCCAGCCGCCGGCGAGCGGCAGGTTGAAGAAGCTGCCGTGCTTGCCACCGAGCCAGTGCAGCGCGCTCATCGCCGTCGATGCCATGAAATGGTAGAGCGGCGGCCGCTTGGCGAACCAGGCCCAGATGCCGAGGCCGAAGCGCATCGCGCGGGGCCCCAGCTTGCGGTCCCATTCGCGCTCGCGGTAGTGGCGCATCATCTTCGGCAGCGGAATGCGCATGGGGCAGACGCTCTCGCACTTGCCGCAGAAGGTCGAGGCGTTGGGCAGGTGCTTCGCGTTCTCGACGCCGATCAGGCTGGGCGTCAGCACGGCGCCCACGGGGCCGGGATAGACCCAGCCATAGGCATGGCCGCCGACCGCGGCATAGACCGGGCAGTGGTTCATGCAGGCGCCGCAGCGGATACAGCGCAGCACCTCCTGGAACTCGGTGCCGAGCAGGGCCGACCGGCCGTTGTCGAGCAGGATCACGTGGTATTCGCCGGGGCCGTCGAGATCGGGACCGCGCTTCGGACCGGTCGAGAACGTCGTATAGACCGACATCTCCTGGCCGGTCGCCGAGCGCGCGAGGATGCGCAGGATCGTCGAGGCGTCCTCGAGGGTCGGCACGACCTTCTCGAGGCTCGCGAGCACGATGTGCGCCTTGGGCAGGAGCTGCGTGAGATCGCCGTTGCCCTCGTTGGTGACGATCACGCTCGAGCCGGTCTCGGCGATCAGGAAGTTCGCGCCGGTGATGCCGACATCGGCGTCGAGGAAGCGCTGGCGCAGCACGCCGCGCGCCTCCGCGACCAGGGTCTGCGGCTCGGTCAGGTCGCGCTTGGGATCGAGATGCGTGTGCTGCCGCCGGAAATCCTCCTCGATCGCCGCCTTCGTCAGATGTACCGCCGGCGCGATGATGTGGGAGGGCACCTCGCCGCGAATCTGGACGATGTACTCGCCGAGATCGGTCTCGACGGGCTCGATGCCGTTCGTCTCGAGGAAGCCGTTGAGGCCGATCTCTTCGGCGATCATCGACTTGCCCTTGGTCACCGTGCGCGCGCCCAGCCTGCGGCAGATCCGCAGCACGAGATCGCGCGCCTCCTCGGGCGTGCGCGCCCAATGGACATGGCCTCCGGCCGCCTTGCAGTTCGCCTCGAAGCGCTCGAGGTACCAGTCGAGATTCGCCAGCGTGTGGTTCTTGATGTCGCGGCCCGCGTCGCGCAGCGCCTCGAACTCGGGCAGCTTGGCGATCGCCTCGGCACGGCGGTTCGGAAAGCCGACCTTCATCTTGGCGAGCGCCGACTGCAGCGTCGGGTTCGCCATGCCGACACGGGCGTTCTCGATGAAGTTGTTGGACGTGGTCTCCATGGCGGCGCTTCCTAGCCCTTCGCCTCGGGCTCGCCGATCGGCGCGGCCTCGTCGGTCATGCCGGCGAGCACCTCGGCGACGTGACGGACCTTGACCTGGCGCGCACCGGTCTCCATCGCCAGACGCTTGAGCTTTCCCGCCATGTTCATCAGGCAGCCCATGTCGCCGGCGAGCAGCGTGCCGGCGCCGGTCGCCAGGATGTCGGCGGCCTTCTCGCCGACCATCTTGTCGGAGATCTCCGGATACTTGACGCAGAAGGTGCCGCCGAAGCCGCAGCAGGTCTCCGCGCCCGGCAGCTCCTTGAGCGCGACGCCGTCGACGCTGCGCAGCAGCGCGCGCGGCTGCGTCTTCACGCCGAGCTCGCGGAGGCCCGAGCAGGAGTCGTGGTAGGTGACGTCGTCGGCGTAGCGCGCGTCCACGCGCGTCACGCCGCGCACGTCGTGGAGGAACGACACGAGCTCGTGCGTGCGCGCGGCGACGTGGCGCGCGCGCGGGGCCCAGTCGGCATCACCGGCGAGCAGCTCGGGATAGTGCTCCCTGATCATCCCGCCGCAGGAGCCCGACGGCACGACCACGTAGTCGTAGTCCTCGAGCAGCGCGATCGTCCGTCGCGCCAGCATGCGCGCGTCGTCGTTGTCGCCGGCGTTGAACGCCGGCTGGCCGCAGCAGGTCTGCATGCCGGGCACCTCGACCTCGCAGCCGGCGTCCTCCAGCAGCTTCACGGCGGCAAAGCCGACCGTCGGCCGGAACAAGTCGACGAGACACGTGACGAAAAGGCCGACACGCGGCCGGCGCTGCGGTGCTGCTGACACGGGACTGTCCTGGGCTGTGGCGACGGCGTCGACGCCGTCAGGTCCGACCGGCCGCGGTCGGCCGATCGGTCGTCAATTCGGGTTGATCGTGATGCCCTGGCGCTTCAGCGCCTCGACGACCTCGCGTGCGTTCGCGTTGCCTTCCTGCGCGAGGCGAGCGAGCTGCCGGGCGATGGATTCCACCTGGGCGCGGACGCGCTGCGACTGCTGGTGCGGCGACTCGAGCGCGGCGTAGGTGCGCCGCAGGACGTCCCGGTCGTCGAGACCCTGCCAGAGGCTGAAGATGGTCGCCATGGCGAGTGTCAGCGTCGCCAGCAGCGTGCCCGCGGCGAGCATCGTGCCGCTGTTCGCCGAGCGGCTCGAGCGCGGCTCCCGGCCGTAGAGGTCGGCCGGCTCCATCTGCGGTTCATCGCGTGACACTGGGCGGCACTCCCGGCGTTGAGAAGTTGGGCGGCACCGACGGCGCGGGCGCCTGGCCCGGTGTCTGGCCGGCCGGCGGCTGGTTCACCTGGATCGTGATGCCGTGATCGGCGAGCAGCTTCGTCAGCTGGGCGTCGCCGCGCTGCACGCCCAGCGTCGCGAGGGTCTGCACCAGCTGGGTGTTGAGGTTGCTCAGCTGGAGGGCCTGGTTGACCTCCTGCTGGCGCAACGCGATGTCGCGCTGCAGCGCGCGATTGCCGCTCGACACCACCATCGTCGTGAGTGTGCTCACGAAAGCCACGGCTGCCGCGACGACGACGAGCCAGCCGATCAGCGAGTTGCGTATCCTGCCCATGGCAATTCTTCTCCCTCGACGCCGCCGGTGGCGTCAACCCACGGCTGGGCGCTCACGCCGACTTCGGACCCATGAGCGCAAGCAGGGCTTGCCAGCAGCCCATAGAGACGAAATGCGCATAGATCGGCGCGAGCCAGCCGTTCCTGCGCCACTCCAGGATCGTGGCGTCGGGAAGCGCGTCGAACTTTGCCTGGTCGATCACCCGGTAGCCGCCGATGTGAAGCTTTTCGCCGCCGGCGAGGTTCACGTCGGCGCGGTTCTCGACCAGGATCCCGGACTCGTCGAGCGCCTTCGCGAACGGCAGCGTCTTCTCGCGCTCCGCCTCGAAGGCCATGCAGAACTTCAGCGCGTTGTCGGTGTGGTCCGTCGGCTTGCCGTTGGCGAAAAGCGGCCGGTCCGCGCCGTCGACCAGATGCGGTGCCGCCTCGTCCACGCACAGCGTCAGCTGGTTCGAGCCCGGTGTCTGCGCGAAGATGAACGGGTAGCGGCGCAGATAGGCGGGGATGTAGGTCGCGGCGCGCCAGGTGCCGTCGGTGTTCAAGAACAGGTTCTGCTGCTCGCGCAGGCCGAGCACGGCGATGGGAAAGGCCGGTGCCGAGGTCGCGAACACGATCGGATAGCTGCGGCCCGCATGTGCCATCTCGACCGCGTTGAGCGCGACCGCGTTGGCGGTGGAGGCGAAGCCGTAGCCGGCATCGGCCAGCGACTTGTTCGCGTGGCGCTCGCGGTTGACGGCGACCGGGCGCCGGTAGAATTGCGGATTGGCAGTGGCCGGGGCGGTCCCGTTGGCTGTCGTGGTCATCAATTCGCTCCCTTTGAACTCGCTCATTGTCGCGGCGACCGGTCGCGCAACGACAGCGCCACCGCCCGCGGCAGAAGGACCCAGTACCGGCCTTGCGAGCGCATCCGCCCGGCCCTCTCGGCGGCGAGCATACCGGATCCCCAGTAGACGTCGCCTCGGACAATGCCGCGGATCGCGCCGCCCGTGTCCTGTGCGACCAGCAACCGGCGGATGCGCCGGCCGGGCTCGAGGGGGTCGTCCGCCTCGAGCCAGACCGGCACGCCGAGCGCGACCTGGCTGCGGTCCACGGCGAGGCTCCGCCCGGGCGTCAGGGCCACGCCCTCGCTGCCCAGCGGTCCGTCGCCGGCGATCTCGCGAAAGAACACGTAGGACGGGTTAGTCCGCATGAGCTCGGCCGCCGCCGCCGGATTGTCGGCCAGCCAGCGCCTGATGCTCTGCATCGACACCTGCTCCCGCGCGAGCGCCCCGCGCTCCACCAGGACGCGGCCGATCGGCACATAGGGATGGCCGTTCTGGCCCGCGAAGCCCACGCGCAGCGTCCCGCCATCGGCGAGGAGGATCCGGCCCGAGCCCTGGATGTGCAGGAAGAAGGCGTCGACGGGATCATCGACCCAGGCGATCACCTTCGCCGTCCGATCCAAGCTGCCGTCCTCGATCTGCGTGCGCGTGTCATAGGGGCGCAAGCGTCCTTCGACCACGCGGCCGGCCAGGCGCTCGCCGCGCCAGGACTCCCGGAACAGTCCGAGGTCTACGCTGACGAGGTCGGATGGCGGGGCCAGGATCGGCGTCTGGTAGGAGCCGCCGCGCAGCCGGCTGCCGCGCAACTCCGGCTCGAAATAGCCGGTGAACAGGCCTGCAGCCTGGTCGCCGTCGGCGAGTGCGACCGGAAGGAACGCCGTCTCGAACGCGGTGCGGATCGCCGCCTCGGCCTCCGCCTGCAGCAGGCCGGCGCAGGCGGCACGCCAATCGCCCGCCTTGCCATAGACCGCCGGACCCAGCGCCTGGCCCGCAGGCAGGCCGACGATGCGTTCGCACGAGCGCCGGGTTGCCGCCGCGACGCCGTCCAGGGGATCGAGGGTCCAGCCCGGCAGGGTCGCGAAGTCCTGGACCTCGTAGTTCGGCACCCCGGCGGGCCGTGTCGGCGCGCAGCCGACGACCGCGAGCAGGACCAGAAATCCGGCCGCGAGGCCGGACAACCGGTGGCGGCTCGACGGGATCCTCAATGCTGGTCGCTGGTCTGGACGAGCAGCCAGTTCGGGTCGCGCGCGCGGGTGTTGCGCGAGAAGGTCCACACGTCGGTCAAGGTCTCGACGCGATTGGGATCGCCTTCGATGACGGCGCCCGCGGCATCGCGCGTCACGTTGACCTGCTCGGACACGAACTTGACCGTGACGACGGCATCGCGACCTTGCAGTGCCGCCGCGACGATCTCCGCCGACTTGATGCCGATCATCGTGGTGGCGAGGGTCTGCTTCGCTTCCTTCCGGTCGCGGATCGCGCCCGAGAAGCTGCGATAGACCTCGTCCCCCAGCAGCGGCCGCAGCGCGTCGGCGTCGCCCTGCGCGAAGGCGCCGAGGATCATCTCGAAGGCGGCGCGTGCGCCCTGCTGGAACGACTTGGGATCGAAGCTCGGATCCGCCGACCGGATGGCGGCGATGCCCGCCTCAACCGTGCCCGGTGCCGCCGCCGGCGCCTCGGTGCCGGGCGCGCGATCCGGAAAGCGGGTGACGTTGTCGGGTAGCGGCTCCGCCGAGCGCGGCGCGCCGGGCGCCGGCGTCTGCGAGGTGCGCGGACGCCAACGCTCGGAATTCTCGTCGCCGTTGCGCCGCCCCAGGACGCTCCGCAGGCGCAGGATCAGGAACCCCGCGACCATGGCGAAGAAGATGATGTCCAGGAGGGCTATGCCGGTGTGGTCCATGACGCGGCCTGCCGATGTCAAAAAGCGAGAAGACGGAAAGAGTTCCGGATCGAGGCGTGATTTCCGGGCGGACGCCGATTGTTACAGGAAACACGGGCATTCCGCTAAAGACCTGCGCAAGTTCCGGCGCGCGATCTGCTACATAGGCCGCTCATCGCAATCGAACAAGCGTTGGGCTCGGATGCTCCTCGTTCGCCACGGCCAGTCCGAATTTAACGCCGCATTCACCAACACGCGGGTCGATCCGGGCATTCCGGATCCGGGCCTGACGGCCATCGGCCGCCGCCAGGCCGCCGAGGCGGCCGACGCCCTCGCGCGCCATGACGTCCGCCGGCTGGTCGTCAGCCCCTATCTCCGCACGTTGCAGACCGCTTCGATCATCGCGGAGCGCCTCGGCCTGCCGATCGAGATCGACGCCCGCGTGCGCGAGCGCGCCGCCTTCCATTGCGACATCGGCTCGTCGCCGCGGCTGCTCGCGGAGCGCTTTCCGGCGCTCCGGTTCGACCATCTCGGCGACCCCTGGTGGCACGATCATCTCGGCCTCGGACGCGCCGAGACCGAAGCCGAGCTCGACGACCGCGCCGGCCACTTCCGGCGCGACATGGCCAGGCGCGACGACTGGCGTGCGGTCGCCGTGATCACCCATTGGGGCTTCGTCCGCGCACTGACGGGCCAACAGGTGCAGAACGGCGAGATCCTGCGCTTCGAGCTCGCGCCCGCCTGATCGCCGCGCGTCTTAGCCAAACCGGTCAACCATGCGGCAAGGCCGGGGCGGATGCAGCCGGCGTAGCCGACCCGCTCCGTGGACGCCCGCTTCGGGCCCATGCTAGAGCCGCCCCCGAATTCGACGCCGCCAGCTCCTGAAAGGACACGTCATGGCCGACCAGCCGCAAGCCCAGCCCCAGAACTTCGCGCCCCTGGCCGTGAGCCTGCAGTACCTCAAGGACATGTCCTTCGAGAGCCCGCGCGCGCCGCAGGTGTTCGTCACCCAGGGGCCGCAGTCGCAGGTGAACGTCAACGTGCGCGTCGACGGCCGCGGTGTCGGCGAGAACACCTACGAGATCACGCTGCATCTCGAGGTGAAGGCCGAGGCGGGCGGCGAGGCGGTGTTCCTGCTCGAGATGGACTATGCCGGCATCTTCACCGTCGCGCCGCAGGCGCCGGAAGTGCTCGGGCCCCTGCTGATGATCGAGGCGCCGCGCATCCTTTTCCCGTTCGCGCGCCAGATCGTCACCGCCACGATCGCCGCCGGCGGCTTCCCGCCGTTGCTGATCAACCCGATCGACTTCGCCGACCTCTATCGCCGCCAGCTCGCGGCGGCGGGCAGCGCCGGCTCGACCGGCCCGACCGGCACGGCCTGACGATCCGCGCGGATCGCCGCGCGTTCAGCCCTCGGCGAGCCAGAGCGGCGATTTCAGCTTCTTGACGAGCTCGGCATGTGCCGCGAGCTCGTCGGCGGTCGGTGCGTGCGGACGCGCCGGCCGCGGCTCGCGCTTGGCGCGATGGTCGGCCGGCGCCGGACCGGCGACGAGGTCGATCGACGCCTGCCGGCCCCCGATCAGCTCGATATAGACGTCGGCAAGCAGCTCGGAATCGAGCAGCGCGCCATGGAAGGTCCGCTTGGTGTTGTCGATGCCGAAGCGCTGGCACAGCGCATCGAGCGACACCGGCGAGCCCGGGAACTTGCGGCGCGCCATCGCCACGGTGTCGATCGCCCGTCCCGACGGGATCGCCGGGAAGCCCAGCCGGCCGAGCTCGGCGTTCAGGAAGGCGAGATCGAACTCGGCATTGTGGATGACCAGCGTGGCGTCCTCGATGAATTCGAGGAACTCCGCCGCGATCTGCGCGAAGACCGGCTTGCCCTTCACCTGCGCCGCGGAGATGCCGTGGATCGCGGTCGCCTCGGCGGGGATGTCGCGCTCCGGATCGATGTAATGATGGAGATGCCTGCCCGTCGGCATGTGGTTGACGAGCTCGAGGCAGCCCAGCTCGACGATGCGATGGCCGGCCTTCGGATCGAGACCCGTGGTCTCGGTGTCGAGAATGACTTCGCGCATGAGGCGCCGAGGCTATCGGGCCGCCGGCGTCGGTTCCAGGCCGCTCGTCACCGGCGGAGCCGGTCGCGCGGCCTCATCGCCAGCCGGGACGCCAAACGATGGCCGGCGACGCCGAAAGACGTCGCAGGGCCCGGCCGAGCTCGATCCATGTGCGGGCGACGCCCTGCGCCGAGGTGACCACGGCGTCCGCGCGCCGACGCTTTTCCCGGTCGGGAGTCTGGCGGCCGAGGATCGCGGCCAGCCTGGCCTCGGTCATGCCCGGGCGTCGCAGCACGCGGGCGCGCTGCAGCCAGGCCGGGGCGGAGACCACGACGACGGCGTCCAGTCGCTTCTCGGCCTGGGTCTCGAACAGCAGCGGAATGTCCAGCACCACCGCGCGGGCGCGCCGGCGGGCGTGACAGGCAACGAAATCGCGCGCGCTGGCCTGCGCCAGCGGATGCAGGATTTGCTCGAGGCGTCCGAGTGCGGCGGCATCGCCGAAGACTCGCGCGCCGAGCGCCTGGCGGTCGACCGCGCCGCCCCGGACGACGCCGGGAAACGCCGCATCGACGGCGGCGACCGCCGCGCCGCCCGGCGCCAGCATCCGATGCACGGCCGCGTCGGCATCGTGGACGAACAGCCCGCGGCGGCGCAGAAGCCGCGCCGCCGTCGACTTGCCCATCGCGATCGATCCGGTGAGGCCGATGATGCGCATCGCCGGGCCCCGCGCGGCCAGACGGCTGCCCGTCAGGTGTTCATCGCCTCGAAGAAATCCTTGTTGGTCTTCGAGGACTTGAGCTTGTCGACGAGGAACTCCATCGCGTCGACCGTGCCCATCGGCATCAGGATCCGGCGCAGGACGTACATCTTGGCGAGGATGCCCTTGTCGACCAGGAGCTCCTCCTTGCGCGTGCCCGACTTGGTGATGTCGATCGACGGGAAGGTGCGCTTGTCCGAGAGCTTGCGGTCGAGAATGATCTCGGAATTGCCGGTGCCCTTGAACTCCTCGAAGATAACCTCGTCCATGCGGCTGCCGGTGTCGATCAGGCCGGTGGCGATGATCGTCAGGCTGCCGCCCTCCTCGATGTTGCGCGCCGCGCCGAAGAACCGCTTCGGGCGCTGCAGGGCATTGGCGTCGACGCCGCCGGTGAGGACCTTGCCCGAGCTGGGAACCACGGTGTTGTAGGCGCGACCGAGGCGCGTGATCGAGTCCAGCAGGATCACGACGTCGCGCTTGTGCTCGACGAGCCGCTTGGCCTTCTCGATCACCATCTCGGCGACCTGGACGTGGCGCGTCGCCGGCTCGTCGAAGGTCGAGGACACGACCTCGCCCTTCACCGAGCGCTGCATGTCCGTGACCTCCTCTGGCCGCTCGTCGATCAGCAGCACGATCAGGTAGCACTCGGGATGGTTGGTCGCGATCGAGTTCGCGATGTTCTGCAGCATCACCGTCTTGCCGGTGCGCGGCGGCGCGATGATCAGCGCGCGCTGGCCTTTGCCGATCGGCGCGATGAGGTCGATGATGCGGTGCGTCGAGTCCTTGCGGAACGCCGGGTGGTTCGACGTGCCGCGCTCGGTGCGCTCCGTGCGCGTGCCGGAGAGCTTGCTGCGCAGCGTCGTCGACTCCTCGTCGCCCTGGGCGCGCCGCGAGCGCGCCGGCGGCGGCGGCGGGGGGGTCGGCGTGCTCTCGTCGACGACCTCCATCTTCAGCCGCTCCTCCGGATAGAGCGGCGTCAGGTTGTCGAAGTTCACGCGATGGCGCGCGACCTCGGGCTGGTCGAAGTTGATCGTGCGCACGGTGGTCAGCGCGAAGTAGCGCTCGCCGTCCTTCGGCGCGCGGATCTGCCCGTCGACCGTGTCGCCGGTGCGCAAGCCGTAGCGGCGCAGCAGCTGCGGCGCGACGTAGATGTCGTCGGGCCCGGGCAGGTAGTTCGATTCCGGGCTGCGCAGGAAGCCGAAGCCGTCGGGAAGCATCTCGATGACGCCGTCGCCGTAGATGGCGGTGCCGGCTTCCGCCTGCTTCTGGAGGATGGCGAACATCAGCTCCTGCCGACGCAGCGTCGACGCGTTCTCGATGTTCGACTCCTCGGCCAGGCTCAGGAGCTCGGTCGGGGTCTTGCGCTTGAGGTCTTGGAGATTCATGGCGATGGGATCAACGGGCTTTGGGTTCAGGGTGGCTCTTGGGGGAGGAGCGACTTGTACTTCAGCGGCTCGGTGGAAATCGGAGAGGGCGAGTGCAAGCCAGGAAGTCCCGCACGTGCTCACAGAAATCGCCACACCCCGCGGCGGGCTTGAAGGAAGGATTTTCGGGGTTGCGCTGGATCCAGGTCCGGATCCGTCAACATCGCCTCGTCAGCGATGCGAGAGAGCGGATCGGATGTACTGCCGGTCGGCGATTAAGTCAACCGATCGCCACACCCAGGCGCCGGGCGACCGCCGCAATGTCCCCCAAATGACGCTGTTTCGCCGCCGGGTCGAGGAAGCTCGCGCGGAACCCGTTGGCCGCGAGCGCGACGATCGTCGCGTCGGACAGGTCCAGCGCCGCGGCGGTTGCCTGGTAGTTCTCGCTCAGATAACCGCCGAAATAGGCCGGATCGTCGGAATTGACGGTCACGACCAGCCCGGCCTCGAGCAGCGCCCCGAGATTGTGCCGTGCCATCGTCGGGAACACCCGCAGCCGGACGTTGGAGAGCGGGCAGACGGTCAGGGGCATGCCGAGGTCGCGAAGGCGCCGCGTCACCGCCGGATCCTCGAGGCAGCGCACGCCGTGATCGATGCGCGCGACCTGGAGCTGGTCGATCGCCTCGGTGATGTAGGCGGGCGGGCCCTCCTCGCCGGCATGCGCGACCGTCTTCAGGCCCAGCGACCGGGCGCGGGCGAAGACGCGAGCGAATTTGGACGGCGGATGACCACGCTCCGAGGAATCGAGCCCGAGGGCCGTGAACCGGTGCAGCCACGGCTCGAGCCGCGCCAGGGTCCCGAGCGCATCCGCCTCGTCGAGATGCCGCAGGATGCAGGGGATCAGCCGCCAGGTGATCCCGTGGTCACGCTCGGCGCGCGACAGCGCATCGACGAGGCCTTCGACCACGTCCGCCAGCGCGATGCCGCGAGCGGTGTGGGTCTGCGGATCGAAGAAGATCTCGACGTGCCGGACGTTCTCCGCCGCCATTCGCGCGAGATAGGCCGACGCGAGGGCGTCGAAGTCAGCGCGCGTGCGCAGCACGTCGGCCCCGGCGTAGTAGAGATCGAGGAACGACTGCAGGTCCTTGAAGTCGTAGGCGCGGCGCAGCTCGTCGACGTCGGCGAAGGCAAGCTTCACCCCGTTGCGGCGCGCGAGCTCGAACATGAGCTCGGGCTCCAGCGTGCCCTCGATGTGCAGATGCAGCTCCGCCTTCGGCAGGGCCCTAATCAGCGCCAGCTGGTCGCCCATCGCTTGCTCCGCCCGTCGACGCCGGCTCGATCCCCGGCCGGCCCATCGCCCGGCACCAGAGCAGCGGCCGCGGCGGCACGCAAGCGCGCCACCGGGAAGAATTCAGAACGGCTTGACGATCACGACGATGACGATGGCGATCATCAGCACGGTCGGGATCTCGTTCGCGATCCTGTACGTGCGGGCCGGCCGCGTGTTGCGGTCGGCCGCGAAGTCCTTCCGCCACAGGGCGAACACGTGGTGCACCACCGTCATGGCGCTGATCAGGACGACCTTGGCGTGGAGCCAGGCCTGCGACCAGTCCTGCACCCAGAGCATCGCGGTTCCGAAGATCCAGACCGCAAACATCGCCGGGTTCATGATTGCGCGCAGCAGGCGCCGTTCCATGATCTTGAACGTCTCGGACTGCGGCGAGCCGGGCGGCGCATCGCAGTGGTAGACGAACAGCCGCGGCAGGTAGAGCAGCCCCGCCATCCAGGCGATCACGCTGATCACGTGCAGCGCCTTGATCCATGCGTAGTGGTCGAGGATGAACGCGCTCATGCGGCGGCTCGGCAGGGGCAGCCGGTGGATCGTACCGGGCAGAGGCGGGCCCCGCGATCCGAGCGGATCGCGTCCGGCGCCGACGCGATCAGTGCGCGCACCATCCCGGCAAGACCGGCGATGAAATCGGGATGCGTCGAGACGGTCGGCGCCCGGACATAGGCGGGCACGCCGGCGGCGGCGGCCCGCTCGCGATATTCGATGTCGAGCTCGACCAGCGTTTCGCTGTGCTCGGAGACGAAGGCGAGCGGCAGGACGACGAGCGGAACCCGGTCGCGACCGGCGCGCGCGATCTCGTCCTCGGTGGACGGGCCGATCCATTTCATCGGTCCGACGCGGCTCTGGTAGCACACGACGGAATCGAGCGTCGCATCGCCGAGCGCCGCGACCACGGCGGCCGCCGTCTGCTCGACCTGCCACTGATAGGGATCGCCCGCCTGCACGACCTTTTCCGGCAGGCCATGGGCCGAGAACAGCACCCGGGGATTGCCAAGGGGGGCCGCCTTGGCGAGCGCTTCGCGCAGGATCTTCGCCGATGCCGAGATGAATCCCGGTTGCGTGGGATAGCAGCAGAGCTCGGAGGTCGGCGCGGCGAGTCCGGCGGCGGCAGCGGCCGCATGCCAGGCCTTCAGGCTCGATGCCGTGGTCGTCGTCGAGAACTGCGGATAGAGCGGCAGCAGGACCAGGCGATCGGGTCGCCACGCGGCGAATTCCCGCGCCGTCGCATCCGCGAAGGGATGCCAGTAGCGCATCGCCGGCAGCGCCTTCACCTCGCCGAGATCGGCGAGCGCCGCCTCGAGCGCGCGGGCCTGGGCGAGCGTGTTGGGCAGCAGCGGCGAACCGCCGCCCAGCTTTTCGTAGATCTCGCGCGCGATCGGCGCGCGCCGGCGCGAGATCAGATGCGCGAGCAGCAGTCGGATCGGCCCCGGGCCCCGGATGATCGCGGGATCGTTGAAGAGGTTGAACAGGAACGGCTGTACCGATGCCGGTCGATCGGGACCGCCGAGATTGAAGAGCGCGATCGCGAGCTTCATGCGGGGCGATCCGGGCGCCGCCAGTCCTGGATGATCCGGCTCAGCGCCGCGACGTTCTCGATCGGCACATCGGGCGTGATTCCGTGGCCGAGATTGAAGACGAAGGCGCGATCGCGCCAGGCGGCGAGGATCGCGCGCGCGGCCGCCAGCATCGGCTCGCCGCCGACGGTCATCAGGATGGGATCGAGATTGCCCTGCAGCGCAACGCGTCCGGGCAGCGCCAGCGCGGCCCAGCTCGGCGCCACGCCGGCATCGAGGCCCACCGCGTCGATGCCGGTCTCGCCGGCATAGCGCAGCAGGCTCGTCCCGGCACCGCGCGGAAAGCCGATGACCGGCACCGTCGGATGGCGCGCGCGGATCGCCTCGACGATGCGGCGCGTCGGCGCGATGCACCAGCGGTCGAATTCGTCGGCCGCGAGGATCCCGGCCCAGGTATCGAAGAGCTGGACCGCGTCGGCGCCGGCGACGATCTGGCGATCGAGATAGGCGATCGTCGCCTCGACGAGCACGTCGATCAGCAAGCCGAACGTCCCGGGATCGCGTCGCGCGAAACGGCGAACCTCGATGAAGTCGTGGCCGCCGCCGCCCTCGACCATGTAGGTCGCGACGGTCCAGGGGCTGCCCGCGAACCCGATCAGCCCGCAGGCGTCGGGCAATGCGCCGCGGACGCGCGTGACGGTTTCGTAGACCGGTGCGAGGCGATCGGCCGACGTCGCGGTCTGGCCGGCCAGTTGCTCGACATCGGCCCGCGTGCGCACGACGGCCAGCTGCGGACCCACGCCTTCCTTGAAGCTGACTTCAAGACCGAGAGCGTACGGGACCAGCAGGATGTCGGCGAACAGGATCGCGCCATCCATGCCGAAGCGGCGGATCGGCTGCAGCGTCACTTCGGCGGCACGTGCCGGGTCGAGACAGAAGCCGATGAAGTCGGGAACCTCCGCCCGCAGGGCGCGATACTCGGGCAGGTACCGCCCGGCCTGGCGCATGAACCAGAACGGCGCGCGCTCGGTCTTCTCACCGCGCAAGGCGCGAACGAGCAGGGAAGGTTCTCTGGTCACCGGCGATCCCATCAGGCGAGCGCCTCTTACCACCCTTAAAGACTCTTAAGAAAGGATGAGGATAGAGGTAGGTGCCTGTTGAAGCTGGGGATCAAGGCTTCTCGGCGGTCATCCGGCGAGTCGTCCCGAGGATCGCTGCCGCCGGTTCGCATGGGGACGAGTTCGCCCGGATCGTCGGACAAACCCGTGATATCCGCGTTTCCGCGCGCCCTGTGAGTCACCGTGATATCCGGCCTCGCGCACGGCTTTCCACAGCGGCCTGCGAAGTGGATCGAACTTGTTCTCGCGCCCGCGGAATCCGGGGTGGTTAGCGGATCGTTAACGACGCTTACGCTCGCCTGGGGACAAGTGGCAAGTTATCCAGGCAACACCGTCATTCATCCCCTCCCGTGTGTGCATGAAATCCTTCCATCTGCATCTCGTTTCCGATTCGACCGGCGAGACGAATCTCGCCGTGGCGCGCGCCTGCCTGGTCCAGTTCGAGGACGTCGAGCCGATCGAGCATGTCTGGTCGATGATCCGCACGGAGCGCCAGGTCCAGAAGGTGGCCGTCGGCGTCGAGGCCAATCCCGGCGTGGTGCTGTTCACGCTCGTCGACGAGAAGATCCGCAACCAGCTGATCGAGGCCTGCCGGCCGCTCAAGGTGCCCTGCATCGCGGTGCTCGACCCGGTGCTCAACGCCTTCGGCGAGTATCTTCACGCGAAGGCAGGGCACAAGCCGGGACGCCAGCACCAGCTGGATGCCGACTATTTCGCGCGCATCGCGGCCATGGATTTCGCGATGACGCATGACGACGGCCAGGCGCTGAGCGACATCCACAAGGCCGACGTGATCCTGGTCGGGGTGTCGAGGTCGTCGAAGACGCCGACCTGCATCTACATCGCCAATCGCGGTCTCAAGGCCGCCAACGTGCCGCTGGTTCCCGGCATGGATCCGCCGCCCGAGCTCGATGCGCTCAAGCCGTTCGAGGAGGGCGGACCGCTCGTGGTCGGATTGACCAACGATCCGACCGCGCTCGTGGCGGTTCGTCGCAATCGCCTGCGTCAGCTCAACGAGAACCGCGATACCGACTACACGAACCTCGAGTCGGTGAAGAACGAGGTCCAGGCGGCACGCCGCCTGTTCACCGAGCGCGGCTGGCCGGTGCTGGAGACGTCGCGGCGATCGATCGAGGAGACGGCGGCCGCGATCCTCGCGATGCTGCACGATCGCGACGTGGCGGCGGCGCGGTGACCTCTCGGCTGCTGCGCGGCGGCGGTGCGGCACCCGCCGTGGTGCTGGCATCGGCCAGCCGGGCGCGCCGCACGATGCTGTCCAATGCCGGCGTCGTCGTGACGACCGACGCAGCCAACGTGGACGAGGACGAGGTCAAGCGCGCGATGCGCGCCGATGGTGCGGGCGTCGACGCCACGGCCGAGATGCTGGCGGAGGTCAAGGCGATCCGCGTGTCGTGGCGTCATCCCGGCGCGCTCGTGATCGGCGCCGATCAGATGCTCGAGTGCGACGGGGTCTCCTTCGACAAGCCGCGCGATCAGGACGAGGCCGCGACGCGGCTGCGCGCCCTGTCGGGCCGCACGCATCGCCTGGTGAGCGCGGTCGTGGTGGCGCGCGACGGGCAGCGCCTCTGGCACGATGTCGACACAGCGCGACTGACGATGCGCGCGCTGTCGGAGCCGTTCATCGCCGCCTATCTCGCGGCGCTCGGCGACGACGCGCTGAGCTCGGTCGGGTCCTATCAGCTCGAGGGTCTCGGCGCCCAGCTCTTCACCCGGGTCGAAGGCGACTTCTTCACGGTGCTGGGCATGCCGTTGTTGCCGCTGCTCGGATTCCTGCGCGCGCACGACGTCGTTCCCGCGTAGCCGGGCCACGGGCAGCTGCTTCGCTGCGGTGGCAGCCGGGTCGAGGGCGCGATGGCGGACCAGTCCGCGTCAGCTCAGAGCACGGTGATCGACACCTCGGCGAGGCGGTCGAGGTGGAACTGCGCATCCTGACCGGCGCCGATGATCTTGGTCGGGATGATCGCGCCGGTCGCGACCCAATCGCCCGCGCGCAGATGCGCGCCGCGCCGCGGCAGCTCGTTGGCAAGCCAGGTCAGCGCATCGAGCGGATGGCCCATGACGTCGCGGCCGAAGCCGTCCGCCGTCCAGACCCCCTGGAACCGGAGGCGGCCGCGCAGGCGCGGCAGGTTGAGCCGGTCCCAGCCGGCGATCATCGGCCCGAGGATGAGGCCGCCGTTCCAGACGTTCTCAGCGATGAGCTGCAGGGCGCCGACGCGCGTGACGTCGTTGGCGCCGCGATCTTCGATGAGCTCGATCACCGGCGCGCAGACGCCGATCGCCCGCTGCACGACCTCGCGGCCATAGGGCGCGCCTTGCGGCGGCAAGGTGCGGCTCATCCGGAAGGCGAGGTGGCATTCGATGCCGAGACGCACGAAGTCGCGGGCGCGGACCCGCGCCGGCGACTGGTAGATCGTCGCTTCGAAGATCGCGCCGACGATCGGGCTGTCGGCACGCAGAAGCGTCTGCATCGTCGGGGATGCCAGCCCGATCTTCCAGCCGATGACGGGGCCGCGGACCTCGACCAGGCGCTCGCGCATCAGCACCTGCATGGCATAGGCTTCTTCTGCGCTCTGCGGCTGGCAATCCGGCGGCAGCGGGGCCCAGCGTTCGCGCCGGTCGCGCCACAGTCGATCGACCGCACCGAGCACGCGATTTGCAGCGTCGAGGTTGTGGACGGGTGCCGCCATCGTTTCAGGCGATCCGGACGACGGCGACAGGCCTGCGGCAGGCGAGTGCCGCGCCGACGATGGTGCAAGGCTCAACCAACGGACTCATGACCCGTCGCCATCGATCCTTCGTACTCCGAGGCCGCCGCGCGGCGGCGGCGTCCATCGCCGCCGGAGTTGCGCTGATCTGCGTGTATTTACCGGATGTTAGTCATGCCGCAAGCGATCCACCGCCTCTGCCACCAGAAGTAGAAATCGGATCGCGCGTGATCGTGCCGCCATTGGCACCCGTGGCGCCGAGCGGAAGCGGCAGGGGAATCAGAAGCTCCGCCGCGGCGCCCGCCCGGAAGACCGATCCGCGGCACGACACGGAAATCGGCAAGCCTCGGGAGTCCGAGGCGCGCCGCCCGGCACCGTCCGGCGCGAGGCGATCGGGAACATCGAGCCGCGAATCGCCGGAGGCCGAAGCAGCACCTTACGGGGGCTTCGGCCTCCAGTTCGACCGCGAGCGCTTCGGGCGGCGTTAGCGCCGCTTCTTCGCCTTCGCCTTGGGCTTGGCCTTGGGCTTCGCGCCCACCGCGGCGACCACTGCGATCTCGACCTTGTACTGCGGCGCGGCCAGCTTGGCCTCGACCGTCGCGCGAGCCGGGCCGCAATCGGGCGCCACCCAGGTGTCCCACACGCTGTTCATCTCGGCCCAGGTCGAGATGTCCGTCAGCCAGATGTTGGCGGAAACGAGGCGCGACTTGTCCGAGCCGACCGCGGCAAGCAGCTCGTCGAGCTGACGCGTGATCTGGCGGGTCTGCTCCGCGACGGTCGGCCCCGGATTGGCGGCGACCTGGCCGGCGAGATAGGCGACGCCGTTGACGACGACGGCCTGGCTCATGCGGGTGCCCGGCTTGTGACGCTTGATGGTCGGATTCGGCATGGTGTTCTCCCCTCGGATTTCCGATTGCACGCGACTATAAGCGAGGCGCCATCGGGCCGCCTAGCTCTTGCCAAGATGCGATGCTAAAGCGCGCGCCGTGGCGAAACAGCGCACTCCCCGCCGGGACTCCGATCGCGTCGAACCTCATTTCGGCTCCTCCGGCGAACGCGCGCCGCGCGGCCGGAAGGCCGCCGCCGCATCTCCCGACGACCCTTCTCCCAAGCGCCGCCGGTCGCGCCGCCGCTGGCCCTGGGTGCTGGCGAGATGGTGCCTGATCCTCGCGATCTGGGCCTCGGTCGCAGTCGGGCTCGTCGTCGGGTGGTATGCCCTGAGACTGCCCGACGTCAGCGGCATCGCGAGCTTCGATCGCCGACCGAGCATCACCTTCGTCGGTGCCGACGGCCAGGTGCTCGGCACCACCGGCGATCTCTATGCCGGAGCGGTGCAGCTCGACGAGCTGCCGCAGCATCTCGTGCTCGCGCTGCTCGCGACCGAAGATCGTCGCTTCTACAGCCATTTCGGCATCGACGTGTTCGGCCTGGCACGCGCGGTCTACGTCAACCTCCGCGCCGGCCGCCTCGTCCAGGGCGGCAGCACGATCACGCAGCAGCTGGCGAAAAACGTCTTCCTGACGCATGAGCGGACGCTCGATCGCAAGATCCAGGAGACTCTCCTCGCTCTGTGGCTCGAGCGGCACTTCACCAAGGATCAGATCCTCACGATCTACCTGAACCGCATCTATCTCGGCGCCGCGACCTACGGCGTCGAGGCCGCGGCGCAGCGCTATTTCGGCAAGTCGGCGCGGCGGCTCAATCCGCACGAGGCGGCCGTGATCGTGGGCCTGCTGAAGGCGCCGTCGCGCTACGCGCCGACCGCGAGCGCCGAGCGGGCGCGTCAGCGCGCGGCCGAGGTGCTCGACAATCTCGCGGAGGCGGGCTTCGCCAAGCGCGTCGACGTCGAGGCCGCCAAGAAGCTGCCCTTCGGCACGCCGTCGATCTCGCCGGCGCTGCGCTCCGCGCGCTATTTCACCGACTGGCTCGCCGACCAGGTGTCCGGCTATGTCGGCTATATCGACCGCGACCTGGTGGTGCGCACCACGCTGGATCCTCGGCTGCAGCGCGCGGCCGAGGCGGCGATCGTCGAGACTCTCTCGCGCGAGGGCGTCAAGGCGGAGGCCGAACAGGGCGCGCTGATCGCGCTGTCGCCCGACGGCGCCGTGCGCGCGATGGTCGGCGGCCGCGACTATGCGGAAAGCCAGTTCAACCGCGCGACCGTGGCGCTGCGCCAGCCCGGATCCTCGTTCAAGACCTTCGTCTATCTGGCGGCGATCGAGCAGGGCCTTGGCGCCGAGGACCGGATCTCCGATGCGCCGGTGACGATCGGGGACTGGAGCCCACGCAACTACGAGGGCGAGGCGGGCCGCGGCGAGATCACGCTGCGCGACGCCTTCGCGCGCTCGGTCAACACCGCCACGGTGCGGCTGGCGCAGCGCGTCGGCATCGACCGGATCATCGCCACCGCGCGGCGCAACGGCGTCGTGTCGCCGCTGCGCCGCGACCTGGCGACGTCGCTCGGCGCCTCGGAGGTGACGCTGCTCGAGCTGACCGGGGCCTATGCGCCGTTCGCCAATGGCGGGATGGCGGTGGAGCCGCACGCGATCTCGGAGATCCGCGACGCCAGCGATCGCATCGTCTATCGCCGCAGCGGTTCGGGCGCGGAGCGCGTCGTCTCGCGCGTCGCGCTTGCCGCGATGCAGGACCTGTTCCGCGCGGTGATCGAGCGCGGCACCGGCCGCGCGGCTGCGCTCGATCGACCGGCCGGGGGCAAGACCGGCACCAGCCAGGAATACCGGGACGCGTGGTTCGTCGGCTTCAGCGCGGAACTCGTCGCGGGCGTGTGGTTCGGCAACGACGATGCGACCGCGATGAACAGGATCTCCGGAGGTTCGCTGCCGGCGCGGGCGTGGAAGCAGTTCATGGCCGAAGCGACCAAAGGCCTGCCGCCGCGCCCGATACCAGGCGCCGTGGCGCCGAGCGCGCTCGACCAGCTTGTCGAAAGCATCATGGGCCGCAGCGACGAGCCGGCCCCTGCAAGCGCGCCGCCGCCCGTCCCCGCGCGCAACGGGCCGCGCCCGGCCAGCGGATTCCCGGACCTCAACCGGGGCAACTGAGCGGGCTTCGGCGGGCACGGCCTCCGCCGCGAATGTGGCGCGCCGGGCACTCCGCGCCGTGGACGCGCGTCGAGGCGACTTCTACGCTGCCCCGCACGTCGTGACCGCCCGTGCGGCCACGGGATCGGAGCGACAGCGGCACCATGAGCGACTGGCGCAGCCGGTACGAAGACGCCGCCGACGAGGAAGCCGCGCGCTTCGCGCGGGCCACGGATCGGCAGCTGCTCGAAGCGGTCCGCAACGGCGCGACCGGCCAGTACTACACGGTCTGGCGCGCACTCGCGGCACGACGCGCCACGGCCGAGCTCTGCTGGCTGCTGTACGACTTGCTGAACAGCGACCGGCCGTATCTCGAGCGGTACCATTGCGCCGCAGCGCTGCTTCAGCTGTTGCATTGCGACGAGTTCGAGGCTGTCCAGCTGTCGGCCGGCTGGTCGACGGTTCCGGGAAACCTGGCCAGGCTGCGTCGGATCGTCGAGGCGGCCGTCGGACCGGCTGCGCGATAGCCCGTCGTCGAGTCCGAGTTGTGCCGGTCGGTGCGTGACAGGCCATCCGAGGAGCTGACATTTTCGGGCGGGAAGCCGATCCCCTTTCAAGCGGTGGATCGATGCCGGCGACTGCCGAGCATCGTCGCCGGAGAAACACCGTGCGCGAGCCGCCGATCAGTTCGCCTTCACCGACGCCATCGCAAGCCGGCCTGGCTCTCGCCGCCGCGTGCTCCGCGGGATTCCTGTGGGGAACGGGCGCGCTCGTCGTCAACGTGCTGATCGGCACATACGGCTTCACGCCGGCGAACATTTCCTTCTGGCGATTTGCGGTCGGTGCGGCCGTTCTGCTCGCGGTGTTCGGCGCCGGGATCCGTTGGGCCGTCCTGCGAACCGTCCTCGCGCGGCTGCTCGCCGCGGGCAGCGCGATGGCCGGCTACGTGCTGTGCTGGTTCCTCGGCATCGAACGGATCGGCGCCGCGGTTCCGACCTTGATCGCCCTGTGCCTGCCGCCGGTGCTGGTCACGGTGGTCGCGCTGATCCGCGGCCGCGAACGGCTCGACGCGCGTCTCGTGGCCATCCTGTCGGCAGCCCTGATCGGAACCGTCCTGATCGTGTCGCGGCATGATGCCGAGTCCGGCGGCGCGAGCGCGCACGACCTGATCATCGGCATCTCTTATGCCGTCGGCTCCGCGCTTCTTTATGCCGGCTTCTCTCTGGTCAGCGGGCGGATCTCCTCGGAGCTTGGCGCGGGCCGGGCCGCCGCTTGCCTGACGGTCGTCGCTGCGTTGGTCATGGGGCTGTCGACGCTGGTCCGGCCGCTCCACTGGCCGACCGGCGTGCCGCCGCAGGCCTGGTTCCTCTATCTGGGCGTCGTGACGGCCGCGCTGGCGCTGCTCGCGTTCAGCTGGGGCGCCGCGAGGTTGAGCCCGACGGCCCTGACCGTCGCCACGCTGGTCGAGCCGCTCACCGCGGTGACGCTGGCCGCGCTTCTGCTCGGCGAGCAGCTCGGCGCCGAGCAGTGGCTCGGGGGCGCGCTTCTGCTGCTGAGCCTGTGGTGGCTCGGCCGGCGCGTTGCCGTGCCGGCACAGCCGTCGTAGCGCGGCTCCGCTCGCGACCCCTGCCGACGCCGCTGCGCGCGAATCACTTCCGCGCGGCGAGGAGGCGGAAGCCGAGCATCGATGCGATCGAGGCGAGAGCGATCGAGGCGGCCATCGGCACCGGCGTGCCGTCGTGGAAATGGCCGACCAGCGCGCCGACGACGGCCGCGCAGGCCGTCTGCAGGAATCCGAGCAGCGCCGAGGCGGCGCCGGCCTTTTCGGGATAGGGGCCGATCGAACCCGCCTGCGCCGTGGGGATGCAGATTCCGAACCCGATCGTGAAAATGGCGACGGCGAGGGTCAGCAGAGGGGCCGTCGCGTCGCCGGGCGCGAGCACATGGGTCGCGGCGACGGCAAGGCCGGCGAGACCGCCCAGCGTCATCACGAGGCCGGACCAGGAGAGCGTGCCGTCGATGCCGAGACGCGGCACCAGCATGGCGGCGGCGCGCGTGCCGAGGAAATAGCCGAACACGGCGAAGGCGAAGACGAAGCCGTAGGTCTGCGGCCGAAGCCCGAGCACGTCGATGAACACGAAGGACGAGCCGGAGATGAACGAGAACAGCGCGCAATAGCCGAAGGCGGTCGCGAGCGCGTAGCGCATGTAGCTGCGCGAGCCCAGGAAGCCGAGGAAATTGGACATGATGCGCGCGGGGCGCAGTGCCTGGGGGTCGCGCATCGCATTGGTTTCCGGCAGGCGAAGCGCGACCGCGGCGAAGAGCGTGCCGCCGAACAGGGTCAGGATCGCGAAGTTCCAGCGCCATCCGACGCTCGCCTCGACGAAGCCGCCGAGGATCGGGCCGACGGCGGGCATCACCGACATCGCCGATGCGACCAGTGCCAGGGTCCTGGCGAGCTGCGGGCCATGGTGCACATCGCGCAGCACGGCGCGCCCGACCACGATGCCGGCGCAGGCGCCGATCGCCTGCGCCACGCGCAACGCGACCAGCACGTCGATCGACGCCGCGAAGGCGCAGCCGATCGAGGCGAGGGTGTAGAGCAGCGTGCCGCCGGCCAGCACGGGCCGCCGCCCGAAGCGGTCCGAAAGGGGTCCCATCGCGAGCTGGCCGAAGGCGATGCCGACGAGGAAGGCCGATAGCGTCAGCTGCGTGTCGGCGACGCTCACGCGCAGGTCGCGGGCGATGGCCGGCAGCGACGGCAGATACAGATCCGTCGAGATCGCCATCATCGCGACGAGGCCGACGATCATCGCGGTCGTCGGCGCGGAATCCGGAGCGAAGCGCCTGGTCACGAGGCGGCGCGGTGGCGGCTCATGCGAGCCCGAAGCGGAGCAGCTGCGCGCCGTGGCGCCGCAACCAGGCCTGGGCTTCGCGGCGATGCGGCGTCAGCCGGTCGACGAGCTCCCAGAAGACGGGGCGATGGTGCGGATGCACGAGATGCGCGACCTCGTGCGCGACGACGTAGTCGAGCACCGCCGGCGGCGCCAGCAGCAGGCGCCACGAGAAGCTGAGCTTGCCGCCGGCCGCGCACGAGCCCCAGCGCGAGCGCGTGTCGACGATGCGCAGCGCGCCGACGCGTCGCGGCAGCGTCGCCGCCAGGGCCTCGGCGCGCGCCTGCAGCGTGCGCCGCGCCTGGCGCTTGATCCAGTCGCGCACGCGCCGCGCGATGAAGGCCTCGTCGCCGCCGATGGTCAGCACGCCGTCTGTCCAGCGGGGCGAGCCGCGGAGCGAGGGATCATGCGCGACCGTGACGGGCTGCCCCTCGAGCTCGAAGCGCAGGCCCGGCGCGATCGGGTTCGGCGGCGGCATGCGGGCGAGACGGCCGCGGATCCACGCCGCCTGGCTGTGCGCGAAGCGCATCCCCGCCGAGAGGCTCGCCCGGCCCGGCAGCACGAGGACGATGTGGCCGAAGGCCGGATCGGCGCGCAGCGAGACGCGGCGGGCGCGCGGATTGCGCCGCACCGCGAGCGTCACGGCGATGCCGTCGCTCTCGAGCACGATGTGGGACGGTTCGGCGCGGTCGATCACGCCTCGGGCCTTAGCCCAGACGTTCCGCCGCTCGCAACCGTTGCTCCGGTGCGCGCGCTGCGCTTAACGTCCGGGCGACCAGCGAAAGGACAAGGGATGACACGCGAGAACAGGCTGCGCGCGAAGTTCGCGGCGGGCCAGAAATGCCTCGGCATCTGGGGCATGGCGATCAACACGATCTACACCGAGATCCTCGGCGCCGCCGGCTACGACTTCGTCATCCTGGACAACGAGCACGGGCCCTCGATGCCCGGCGACACGCTTCCGCACATCCAGCTGCTGTCGCACATGAACGTGCCGACGGTGGTGCGCGTTCCGTGGAACGATCAGGTCTATCTCAAGCGCGTGCTCGACGCCGGCGCCGAGAGCGTGATGGTGCCGATGGTCGAGACCGCCGAGCAGGCGAAGGCCGTGGTCTCGGCATGCCGCTATCCGCCGCAGGGGCAGCGCAGCTTCGGCCCGTGGCGCGACGCGGGCCTGGAGCGCGACATCGACGCGTGGTGGCGCGAGGCCAACAAGCGCACCTTCGTGATGGTGCAGATCGAGAGCGCCAAGGCGGTGGAGAACGTCGAGGCGATCGCCGCGGTCGACGGTGTCGACGCGCTTTTCATCGGGCCCAACGACCTTTCGGGGACGATCGGCAAGCTGAGGCAATACGACGATCCGCAGTTCCTCAAGCTCGTCGCGACGGCGCTGCAGGCGATCCGGAAGGCCGGCAAGCCGGTGGGCGTCGTCCCCTACGGCAAGAAGACGATCGCGCAGCTGTTCGACGACGGTTTCGACATGGTGGCCGCGCAGACCGAGCTGACGCTGATCGCGGGCGCGGCGCGCGCCGACGTCGCGGCAAATCGCTGGAAGAAGTGAGCGGGGCCCGGCGTCAGCCGGGAAAGCGCAGCGGCTGGACGGCCTCGTCGGCGATCATCGCCGCCTGCTCGATGGCGGTGTTGCGGTCGTCGGCGTAGCCGGTGCCGACGATCTCGCCGCGGCGATAGAGCGTCCAGAGCCATCGGTCCGACCACAGGCCCTTGCCGGGCTCGATGTCGGCCATGAAGAAGCGACGGTTCTGCCAGTGCACGCGCATCATCGTGATCGCGATGATGCCGTCGCCCGGTAACGACTTGGTTAATGCGGCCGTTGCCGCAACGAAAACGGCCGCCCGAGCGCTCGGGCGGCCGTCTCGTCGTGGAGAGCCGGGCGGTTCAGGCGCGGCGGCGCGTCAGGCCGAGGCCTGCAAGGGCGGCGCCGAGCAGCAGCGCCGAAGCCGGCGCCGGCACTGCCGCCGGGGCAGCGACGGGCTCGCCGAAGATGAAGTCGTCCATCACGACGACGTCTTCGCTGCAGATGCCGGTGGGCGTCGGAATGGCGCACTTGCCCGAGGTGATTCGCACGCGCGCGACGACGCTGTCGCTGAAGCCGACGCCGAGGAAGGACAGGTTCTGGTTGGTGGTATTCGCCGGCGCCAGGAAGCTGCCCAGCGAGGCGCCATCGGACCCGAAGAACTCCAGCCCGGTGATGCTGATCGAACCGTCGTCGGTATCGGTGAAGACGACGCCGAAGCCGCGCGACAGCGCCGCGGTGGTCGAGCCCGGGACGAAGAACGCCACGTCGGTGACGTTGCTGCCGATCGCGGTGAACAGGCGCTCGGCGGAGAAGGTCTGGAAGTTGGCGCTGCCGGCTTCGCCGCCCGGACCGGTCAGAAGATTGTTGAACAGGATCGGCGTCGACGTGGGATTGGAGGAGTCGGCGCTGGTCTGGAAGCCGGTGCCGGGCGTCGAGAACACGACGCCTCGGGCGCGGCCGGCGACATTGGCGTTGAAGAAATCGGCGGGGAAGGCGTTCGGCGCCGAGAAGCCGTCGGGAACGCCGTCCCAGTTGATCTCGCGGCGACCGCTGCCGACGGACCCCGGCGTATTGGCGTTGAGCGTGCCGAGGCTGGCCCGGAAGGCGTCGACGGTCGCCTGGATGTCGGCGGGGGACGTCCCGATGGCCGAGAACACGATGGGCGCCGCGCTGGCGGTGCCGACGGACGTCATGGCGACGACGACGACGGCAAGCGTCGACAGGATTCGCATCGGACCCTCCAGGGATTGGGAATTCCGGGACGTGCGCCCGGATGTGCTGCCGGGATCGACCGGCCGACTTCTTCGAGCAAAGCTTGTGCCGTCGGCCGACCTGTCACCTTTTCAGATGGTTAGCGGTGTGACGCGCGCGTGACTGTAAGCCTGATCGACACCGCGTCGGATGGTGTCAGCGTCGTGGCCGGCGCGGGCGCGCGAAGACGGCGACGAGCTCGACATGCGGCGACCAGAGGAACTGGTCGATCGGCGTCACCTGCTCGAGGCGATAGCCGCCTTCGCGCAGGGCATAGGCGTCGCGCGCGAAACTCGCGGGATTGCAAGACACGGCGACGACGCGCGGCACGTCCGATCGCGCGAGGCTGGCGGCCTGCTCCCGTGCACCCTCGCGCGGCGGGTCGAAGACCACGGCGTCGAGCCCGCGCAGCTCGTCTTCGACCAGGGGCCGGCGGGTGAGGTCGCGCAGGACGGTCTTCACCCGGGGGCCGCGACCCGAGCGTCGCGCGGCGACGTCGAGGGCCGCGAGTGCGTCGGCCGCCGTGTCGATCGCCTGGACCTGGGCGCGGGCCGCGATCGGCAGGCTGAGCGTGCCGCACCCGGCATAGAGATCGGCGACGTGGCGCGACTTGCCGAGGCCGGCGAGCACGGCGGCGATGATCGCGGCCTCGCCGCTCGGCGTGGCCTGGAGGAAAGCGTGCGGCGGCGGCGCGACCGGGACGCCGTCGAAGCGGATCTCCGGGGCGCGGCGCAGGGCGATCAGCTCGGCCGAGGCGCCCGGCTCGCGCGCGAGGCTGAGCCGGGCGAGATCGAGCGCGTTGGCGAGATTCGAGAGTCGTGCGGCCGCGACCGGCCCGATCACCAGCACGTCGAGACCGGACGCCGTCGCGGTCACGGCGACGTCGCAGCGCTGGCCGGTGTCGAGGACGTCGCCGAGGCCCTGGCGCAGCGGCGGCAGCAGCGCCGCGAGGGCAGGATCGACGACGGCGCAGTCGGTGATCGCGACGATGTCGCGGCTCATCGGCGCGTGGAAGCCGAGGACGACGCCCTGGAGCGTGCGGATGGCGGCGAAGCTGGCGCGGCGACGCGTGCGTGGCGGCGAAACCTGCAGCGCGCCGACGACGGCGGGATCGCAGCCGGCGCGCGCCACCGCCTCGCGCACGCGCGCGAGCTTCCACTCGGCATAGGCGGTCTGGGGAAGGTGCTGCAGCGTGCATCCGCCGCACTTCGTGAAGTGCGGACAGGCCGGCGCGGCGCGATCGGGGGCCGAGTGTCGCCAGGCGATCGGCACCGCTCGATCGGCGCCCACGCGGCGGGCCTCGACGCGCTCGCCCGGCAGGGTCCATGGCACGTAGACGGGTTCGCCATCGAGCCGGGCGACGCCGTCGCCGCCGGCGCCGAGCGTCTCGACGACGAGCTCGACGGTCGTGCCATCACCATCGCGTGAGACGGGTCTTCGCATGGCGGGATTGGTAGCACGCGCGCGTGAGTTCACGGCCATCTGAAGCCCCGGTGGTGCCGGTCGTGCGATGGTCGCCGGCGATGTGGCGTTCCCTCCTCACCCGCGATCTCTCCCAGGCCGCCGAGCTCCCCGAGCGGGTGCGTCGCGCCATCGCCTTGGAACAGGACCAGGCCGAGCGGCTGATCAGCTGGTGCCAGCTGGCGCTCGTGCTGTTCTTCGCGGCGTTCTACGCCTCGGCCCCCAAGCCGGCCGATCGCCCGATGACCTTCGAGCCGGTGCCCTGGGCGCTCGCCGTTTACTTCGTCGCGACGCTGATCCGCATCGTCTGGTGCCACCGTGCCCGGCTGCCGGCGTGGTCGCTCGCCGGCTCGGTGTTCATCGACATGAGCCTGCTGTTCGGCCTGATCTGGAGCTTCCATCTGCAGTACGGCCAGCCGCCCGCCTTCTATCTTAAGGCCCCGACGGTGCTCTACGTGTTCATCTTCATCGCGTTGCGCGCGCTGCGCTTCGAGGCGTGGCTCGTCCTGTTCACCGGCGTCGCAGCGGCCGCGGGCTGGATCGCCCTCGTGGTCTATGCGGCGAATTTCGGCCCCGATCGGATGCCGATCACGCGCGACTACGTGCGCTACATGACGAGCAACGCGATCCTGGTCGGCGCCGAGATCGACAAGATCGTGGCGATCCTGGTCGTCAGCGCGGTGCTGAGCTGGGCCCTGTTGCGTGCGCAGCGCACGCTCGTCAGCGCGGTGGCGGGGACGACCGCCGTGCGCGAGCTCAAGCGGTTCTTCGCGGCCGATGTCGCGGACGCGATCACCAGCTCGGAAGAGTCGATCCGGCCGGGACAGGGGATATTGCGCGACGCTGCGGCGATGTTCGTCGACCTGCGCGGCTTCACCGAGATGGCGCGCGGTCTGTCGCCCGACCAGACCGTCGGGCTGATCGCCGAGTACCAGGCGCGGCTCGTCCCGGTCCTGCAGGTGAATGGCGGCTCGATCGACAAGTTTCTCGGCGACGGGATTCTCGCGAGCTTCGGCGCGACGCGGCCGAGCGGGAGCTACGCGGCGGACGCGATGCGCGCCGCCGATGCCCTGCTCGCGGAAGTGGCGCGCTGGCGCGCGGAGCGCGAGGCCGCGGGCCTGCCGAGTCCGCGTGTCGGGGCCGCGGTGGCGATGGGGCCGCTGCTGTTCGGTGCGGTGGGCGACGCGACGCGGCTCGAATACACGGTCATCGGGGACGCGGTGAATCTCGCGGCAAAGCTCGAGAAGCACACCAAGGTCGAGGCGGTGGCGGCGCTGACGACACTGGAGACCTACGAGCGCGCGCGCGAGCAGGGTTACGACGTCGTCAAGGCGGTCCGTCGCGCCCGGACCGTGGCCGGCGTGGGCGACCTCGTCGATCTCGTCGTGATCGCCTGACGCGACGGAGCGCGTCCGGTCAGACCGGCTTGAGCTTGACCCAGGTGATGTCGGCCATGCGCCAGAGCCGCTGGCCTTCGATCTTCCCGACGAAGGCGTAGGCGTAGCCGTTCTCGCGCCAGTGCACGATGTTGACGTCGCCACGCTGATCGAGCCGGCCGCCGCGCTCCGGCAGGTCGGTCATCGCGACGACGAGCTGGATCAGCTCCTTGTTCTCGCCGGAGTACAGGAACTGTGCCGCCGGCTTGCCGGCCACGACGACGAAGCGTCCGCCCTCGGCGCGATAGCCGAACTGGCTCAGGTCGGGCACGGCGATCTGGCGGTTGAGCCGGGCGCCGAACCATTTCTCGAGCTCGCCGATATGCTCGGCGCCGAAATCGACGAGCAGGCGCTGATCGCGCTGCAGGGTCGAGTCGTATTCGCGGTAGTAGCCGGCGAGATTCTCGAGCCAACGCTCGGAATCGGGATTCACCGAGGCCTGCTGGATCGCCGGCGTCGACGCCTCGAACCGCACGAAGCCGGAGCGCTGCCCCGCGGCGAAGACCGCGACGGCGGCGATCGCGGCGGCGGCAGCCCAGCCGGCGGTGCGCCAGCCGGTCGCGCGCGGCGGCGCGGCGGGGCGGTTCAGCGTCACGACGTTGTGCGCCGACGCGGCGACGGGCGCCGCGGCGGCGGCGGCGAGGACGGGTCCGCGGATCGCGGCGAGGAGACGGTCGGGCACCGGCTCGTGCAGCACCTCGGTGAAGGCGCCGCGCGTCAGCGACGCGCTCTCGCGGAACATGGCGACGCGCGCGCGCAGCGCCGGGTCGGCGGCGATCGCGGTCTCGATGTCGCGCGCGGTGGCCGCGTCGACTTCGCCGTCGACATAGGCCATCAGCATCACATCGTCAGTCCTGGGCATGGTCATGTCCTCCCCGCCGGTCAGGCGCCCTCGGGCTTGAGGCGGACGACGTTGCTCGTGCCGTCGATCGGGGACTCGCCGAGCAGCTTTCCGAGGGCGGCGCGCGCGCGGGACAGCCGGCTCATCACCGTGCCGATGGGAATGGCGAGGGTGTCGGCCGTTTCCTTGTAGGATTGGCCCTCGACGCAGACGAGCATCATCACGGCCCGCTGCTCCTCAGGCAGCTTGGTCATGGCCCGTCTTACGGCGTCGTAGGTGACTTGCGCTTCCATCTCTCGTGCTCCGTCGACCGTCAGCTCCGGCTCGGCCAGCGGCGAGTCCGCATCGACGCGGCCTTCGCCCGTGCGCACGCGCTGTGCGCGCTTCTGGTCGAGCCAGATCGTCTGGATGATTCGAAACATCCAGCTGTCGAGCCGCGTGCCCGGAGTCCACTGGTGGATCCGCGTCAACGCCCGTTCGCAAGCGGCCTGCACCAGATCGTCCGCCTGATCCGGCACACCCGCGAGGCCCCGTGCGAAGCGCCGCAGCCGCGGCAGAAGCGCCACGAGCTCGGCCTGCACCGCAGGATCAACGCCCGCCGTCACCGGCAGCCCTCCTGCATCGACCCGACGGTTTCACAACGCCAGGGAGCGGCGATTATTCCGGTCTCGGAAAGCCGTGGAAAATCAGATGGATATCTCATCTCAACTTGGGGTTCAGAGCGTCGCGCAGCCAGTCGCCGAGCAGGTTCACGGCAAGGACGAGAAGCACCAAGGCCACGGCGGGGAACACCGTGATCCACCACTCCCCCGAGAACAACACTTCATTGCCGATCCGGATCAGGGTGCCAAGCGACGGATGCGTGGCCGGCACGCCCAGGCCGAGGAAGCTGAGGGCCGCCTCGGTCAGGATCGCCGAGCCGAAGCCGAGGGTGGCGATCACGAGCACGGGCCCGAGCACGTTGGGCAGCACGTGCCGGAACAGGATGTACGGCGCGCTCACCCCGATCACCCGGGCGGCCTGCACGTATTCCTTGCTCTTCTCGACCATCGTGGAGCCACGCACCGTTCGGGCGTACTGGACCCAGTTCGACAGCGCGATGGCGAGCACGACCAGCGGGATCGCGAGCGTGGCGTGGACGTCGCGCGGCATCGCCTGGCGCGACAGGCCGTCGATCAGCAGCGCGATGAGGATGGTCGGGAACGAGAGCTGCACGTCGGCGAAGCGCATGATCAGGTTGTCGACGCGGCCGCCGAAATAGCCGGCGATCAGGCCGAGCGTGACCCCGATCGTCATCGCGACGGCGTTCGCCGCGATCGACACGCCAAGCGAGATGCGGGCGCCGTAGAGGATCGTGGAGAGCACGTCGCGGCCCTGGCTGTCGGTGCCCAGCGGGTACTTCGCCTGGCCGTCGGCGAGCCACAGCGGCGGCAGGCGCGCGTCCATGATGTCGAGCACGCCGGGATCGAACGGGTTCTGCCCGGCGAGCCAGGGCGCCAACAGCGCGATGGCGAAGAACAGGGCGACGATCAGCGCCGAAGCGATCGTCACCGGCGAGTGGCGGAAGCTCCACCACAGATCGCTGTCGGCAATTCGGGCGAGGCGGCCGGCCATCGCGATCACGTGGCCGCGGCCATGCGCTCGACGCGCAGGCGGGGATCGACGGCGTAGTAGAGGAGGTCGACCGTGAGGTTGATCGACACGAACAGCGTGGCGACCAGCAGGAGGTAGGCGGAGAGGATCGGGATGTCGCCGAAGGTCATGGCCTGCACCACGAGCAGGCCGAGGCCGGGCCACTGGAACACCGTCTCGGTCAGGATCGCGAACGCGATGACCGAGCCGAGCTGCAGACCGGTGATCGTGATCACGGGGATCAGGGTGTTCTTCAGCGCGTGGCCGAAATTGATCGCGCGGCGGCTGAGGCCGCGGGCGCGCGCGAAGCGGATGTAGTCGGCGCGCAGCACCTCGAGCATCTCCGCGCGCACGAGGCGCATGATCAGCGTCGCGGGGAAAAGGGCGAGGGTGATCGTCGGCAGGATCAGCGACTTGAGGCCGCTGGTCGTGAGCAGGCCGGTCGTCCACCAGCCGAAGGCGACGACGTCGCCGCGCCCGAAGGAGGCGAACCAGCCGAGCTCCACCGCGAAGACCAGGATCAGCAGGATGCCGGTGACGAAGGACGGCACCGACACGCCGACAAGGGAGAAGGCCTGGATCGCCTGCGCAGCGACGGAGTTGCGATAGAGGCCGGTGAACACGCCGGTCGGGATCCCGACCGACAGCGCGAGCGCCATGGCGCAGACGCTGAGTTCGAGCGTCGCGGGCACGCGCGTGCGCAGCACCTCCGCGACGGGGACGAGGTTGCGATAGGAGAGCCCGAACTCGCCGACCGCGGCGAACTGCAGGAACCGGACGAATTGCACGAGCATCGGCTTGTCGAGGCCGAGCGCGACGCGCAGCGCCTCCTTGTCGGCCGGCGGCGCGTTCTCGCCGAGCATGTTGGAGACGGGATCGCCGACGAAGTTGAAAAGCAGGAACGAGATGAACGCCACCGCCAGCAGGACGAGCAGCGCATTGAGCAGGCGGCGGATGACGTAGGCGATCATCTGGTCGCCGCGTCGATCGGGATGGCCAGGTCGAGCCGGTTCCCGAGGATCGGGAAAATGGCGAATGCGGCGGCGACGATCGCGGCCAGGGCCTTGAGGACCTTCTCGGTGGCATGGCGACGCATCGATCGAAACCTAGTATCGGCTGACGCCCCAGAACCTTTCCGGGGTCCTGGTGAGGTGGCCGAGGCCGGTGCGTGCAAGCGCGTCCTCCGTCGCCTGCTGGGCCTCGTCGAGCACCGTCATCTCGTCGACGCTCAGGACCCGGCGCTTGCGCATCAGCACCTTGCCGTCGACCATCACGGTGTCGACGTCGGCGCCGTTGGCGAAGCACACCAGGCGATAGACCGGCATGTTCAGCGGATAGAGATGCGGCTTGACCATGTCGACAAGGACGATGTCCGCCTTCTTGCCGGGCTCGAGCGAGCCGACTTCGCGCTCCAGGCCCAGCGCGCGCGCCGCGTCGATCGTGACCATCTCGAGCACCTTGCCCGGCGGCAGGATGTCGGCGTCGCGGAAATGCCGGCGGTGGTAGTGCATGCACTGGAACATGTGGCGGAACATGTCGAAGCTGCGGTCGGGCGCCGTGCCGTCGGAACCGAGGGCGACGGTCACGCCCATGTCGATGAGCTCGGGCACCGGGCAGCGCCCCCGGATCGACATGACCGCCGAGGGATTGTGGACGATTCGCGTGTCCGTCTCCTTCACGACGGCCATGTCGCGCTCGGTCAGGTCGATGTTGTGCGACATGTACGCGTCGGGTCCGAGCAGGCCGAACTCGTAAGCGATGGCCAGCGAGCCGCGCTTGTGGCCGTCCTGGGTGAAGGTCGCGCCGTAGCGCTTGCCGAGCTCACGTACGACCTTCGATTGCGACCTGATCAGCTCCGCGTTGGCGCGCGTCCAGTCGTCGACCTCGTCGGAATGCACGGGCATCGATGTCGAGAAGTGGATGCGGCCGGTCTTCTTCCGGTGGCGGTCGCGCAGCAGCGTTTCGATCGTGGCCAGATGCTGCTCGAACCCGATCTGGGCGTCGCGGCGCCCGCTGCGGTCGAGGGTGGCATAGGTCCGCGGATAGGGCGGCCGGCAAGGGCCGATCGCGACGAAGGCGCGGATGCCGACATCGTCGACCGCGTCGGCATGGGCGATGCCGTAGCGCGGATCGTCGGTGCGGTAGACGGAATCGCCGCCGCCGAGCAACGAGACGCCGGTCGTCACGCCGCATTTCAGGCGCTCGAGCGCCGAAAGCCGCGCCTCGGCGCGCCAGAACTGCTCGTCGGAACCGACCGTGTAGAAGGTGTGGCAGGCCTTGTACCAGGCCTCGCCGTCGCCGCCGCCGAGCGTCTTGACCAGGCCGTGACCGGCATGGGCGTGGCCGTCGATGAGGCCGGGCATCACGACGTGGCGGTCGGCATCGATGATCGCCGCCGCCGGGTAGCGGGGGCGCAGGGCGGCGGTGTCGCCGACCTCGACGATCCGGTCGTCGCGGATTGCGACCGCGCCGTGCTCGATGACGCGGCGGGTTGCATCCATCGTGACCACGATGCCGTCGACGATCAAAGTCTCGCTCATTCCCTGCTCCCGATTGACCCGCGTGGCAGGGTCAAGCAAGCATGAAACACGCGGTGACGGAAGCCGTCACGCCGTCCTCATTCCGGGAGAGATTCGATGCGCAGATTCCTGACGACGACCGCCTTGTTCGCCGCCGTGGCGCTCGGCGCGGCGGGCGCGGATGCCAAGAGCCTGAACTGGTCGTTCTCGTCGGACGTCCTGACGATGGATCCGTTCGCGCACAACAACACGTTCACGCAGGCGTTCACGAACAACATCTACGAAGGGCTGACGCGCCACAACCAGAAGCTCGAGATCGAGCCCGCCCTCGCCGAGTCCTGGTCGCTGGTCAATCCGTCGGTGTGGCGCTTCAAGCTGCGCCAGGGCGTGAAGTACCACAACGGCAACGTCTTCGACGCCGACGACGTCGTGTTCTCGTGGGAACGCGCCCAGACCCCCGGCGCGCTGATCCTCGGCAACATCAGCCAGATCAAGGATATCCGGAAGGTCGACGCGTCGACGGTCGAGATCGAGACCAAGGGCCCGTTCCCGCTGCTGCTGTCGGCGCTGACCGGCTTCTACATCATGGACAAGGAATGGGCGGTCGCGAACGACGCGGTGGCGTCGTCGAACCTCCAGGAGAAGAAGGAGAACTTCGCGAACCGCAATACCAACGGCACCGGCCCGTTCAAGATGCGCTCGCGCGAGGTCGACGTGAAGACCGTGCTCGAGGCGAACGCCGCCTGGTGGGACAAGCCGCAGCACAATCTCACCGAGGTGACGTTCACGCCGATCGCGTCGGCGGCGACCCGGACCTCGGCGCTGCTTTCCGGCGCGATCGACGCCACGGTGGCGATCCCGTTGCAGGACATCGCGCGCGTCTCGGCCGACCCGAAGCTGCAGGTCCTGCAGGGGCCGGAGTTGCGCACGATCTATCTCGGCTTCGACCATTTCCGCGACGAGCTGCTGTACTCCAGCGTCAAGGGCAAGAACCCGTTCAAGGACCGGCGGGTGCGCGAGGCGTTCTATCGCGCGATCGACGTCGAGGCGATCAAGCGCAGCGTCATGCGCGGCCAATCGTGGCCGGCCGGCATGATGGCGTCGCCCTTCCTCACCGGCGCGCCCGCCGATCTCAACGACCGCCTGCCGTACGACCAGGCCAAGGCCAAGCAGCTGCTGACCGAGGCGGGCTATCCAGACGGTTTCACTGTCGCGTTGTCGTGCCCGAACGATCGCTACGTCTATGACGAGCAGATCTGCCTTGCCGTGATCTCGATGCTGGCGCGCGTCGGGGTGAAGGTGGAGTCCCAGATCGAGCCGGTGGCGAAGTGGGGCCAGCGTCTCAACGGGATGGACCTGTCGTTCTTCATGGTCGGCCATGCCGGCCTGCCGGCGGCGGACACCTTCGCGACTCTGGCGGAGGTGATCGCGGCGCGCGGGCCGGGCCTGGGCGGCCTCAATGCCGGCCGCTATGACAATCCGAAGATCAACGCGCTGATCCAGCAGATCGCGCAGGAGTCCGACGAGCCGAAGCGTCGCGCACTGATCCGCGAGGCGCTGAAGCTCGAGAAGGACGACGTCGCGCATATCCCGCTGCATCAGCAGCCGATCGTCTGGGCGGCCAAGAAGGGCATCGACATGCAGCCGGCGCCCGACAATCGCCTGCGGCTCTGGTACGTGAAGGTGAACTGACGCCGTGAGGGTCGGCCCCGTCGTCGCGGCTTTCCTGGTCGGCATCGCCGCCTGCACGCCGGACGAACGGGGCCGGCCCCGGACGGCCGACGGCGGCGGAAGCGGCGCCGTCACGCGTGAAGAGGTGCCGCTCGAGCCGGCGGCATTCACCGCGCACATGGCCGGGCGCTTCGCCGCGCTCCGTCCGGAC
This sequence comes from Alphaproteobacteria bacterium, assembly GCA_016793165.1. GTDB lineage: Bacteria > Pseudomonadota > Alphaproteobacteria > CACIAM-22H2 > CACIAM-22H2 > CAIOSQ01. The sequence goes on from JAEULA010000009.1 coordinate 37,377, forward strand.
GTCGTCTTCACCGTGCGCGCGCCGCTCGAGATCGAAGCCGCGCGCGGGCCGGGCACGGAGACGATGAGCATCAATCTTCATCGCCCGTGGAGCTTCTGCTCGCGGGGCGCTGGGGATTGCGCCGGCTCCCTCGATCGCTTCACCGACGGCCTCCAGGCGGCGCTGCAGCAGGACGCGGTGCCGCCGCTGGCGGCGAACCTGCGCAGCGTCGTGCGCACGCAGGCGGTCGTCGCCGAAGCGCGGTCGCGGATCGTGAACGGCCGCGGGGACGTGCTGGCGGAGCCGCTGGCCGGGCCGCTCTGGGTCGTGCTGGTCGAGGACAGCCCGCGCACCGTGCGCTACGTGACGACGCAGGATGCCGAGGCGCTGCGTCTGAGCCGCGAGGCGATGTTCGCGCGCGCGCGTGCGAACACGCGCGCGCTGCTCGGGCCGCTGGACGGCGACTTCAGCCAGATCGATCGCAAGGGCATCGGCATGGTTCGCGGCGGGTTTTTCGTCTCGAGCCGCGTCCTGTTCGTCGAGGACTGGCGGCCGCTCGCCGAGTTCTTCGATGGATCGCTGGTCGTCGCGATGCCGGAGCCGGGCTCCGTGCTCTTTGCCCGCGGCGACAATCCTCAGCTCGTCGCCGAGCTGGAGCGCGCGGCGGTGGAGGTCATGCGCAGCGCCGAGCGCCCTCTGGCACCGACCATCCTTCGCTGGTCGCCCGCCGGCTGGCAGTCGATCGATTCCCGGCCGCGCGGCCCCTCGTCGGTGCCGCCCGGATGACGGCGCCTGCGGTCGTGCTCTCGGCGCGGTGGATCGTCGGGCACGCGGGCGGTCGTCACCGCCTGATCCGGGACGCCGAGCTGGCCGTGATCGGCGACGCGATCGCCTTCGTCGGGCGCGGCTATCCGGGGCCCGTCGCCGAGCGCATCGACTGCGGCGACGCGACCATCGCGCCGGGATTCATCGATCTCGATGCGCTTGGCGATCTCGACACCGGCGTCCTCGGCTACGACAACCAGCCGGGCTGGGCGAAGGGCCGCCAGTGGCCGGCTTCGTATGCCGAGCGCGGGCCCTGGGAGAGCTACGACGCCGACGCCCTGCGCGTTCAGGCGCGCTACGCGCTGGTCCATCTCATCCGCAACGGGATCACCACGGCGCTGCCGATCGCGTCCCTGCTCTACCGGGCCTGGGCCGAAACGGTCGAGCAGTTCGAGATGATGGCCGAGGTCGCGGGCGAACTGGGCCTGCGCCTCTATCTCGGACCCGCGTACCGCTCCGGGTATGCGGTGGTTCATCCCGACGGACGCCTGGAGCAGCGCTTCGACGAGCCGCGCGGCCTTGCAGGCCTCGCCGATGCGATCGCATTCGCGCGACGGATCGACGGCCGTCACGGCGGTCGGATCCGAGCGATGCTCGCCCCGGACCGGATCGAAGGCTGCACCCCCGCGCTGCTCCGCCGCACGGCCGACGCGAGCCGCGATCTGGTCGCGCCCGTCCGGCTGCATTGCTGCCAGACGCCGTTCGAGGTCGAGACGATCCGCGGCCTGCACGCAACGACGCCGATCGCCTGGCTGGACGGTCTCGGGTTCCTTTCCGAGCGTGCGGTGCTGCCGCACGGCATCTTCGCGTTTCCGGACGAGGATCTTCGTCGCGTCGTCGACGCAGGCGCGTCGATCGCGTGCTGCCCGCTGGTGATGGCGCGCGGCGCGCGCGCGGTCGATTCGCGGCGGATCCTGCGGGCCGGCGGCACGCTCGGCCTGGGCACCGACACCTGGCCGGCGGACATGATCGCGAACATGCACGCCGGCGTGATGCTCGGCCGCGTAGTCGCCGAGGACGGGATGGCGATCCGCGTGGCGGACATGTTCGACGCCGCGACGATCGGCGGCGCGAAGGCGCTCGGCCGGCCGGATCTCGGACGGCTGGAGCCGGGGGCAAAGGCGGATCTGGTCGTGCTCGACCAGCCGCCGGACTATCTCGCCGACGTTCTCGATCCGCTGCCGCGGCTTCTGCTCTCCGGCAGCGGCCGCGACGTGCGGAGCGTCATGATCGACGGACGCTTCGTCATGCGTGACCGCACTATTCCCGGGATCGACCAGGGACGGCTCGAAGCGGAGGCCCGGCAGGCCTTCGCCGCGATACCCCGCCACCTGCCGGCGCGCAGCGTCGCGCCGGCGGATGCGCTGATCGTGCCGACCTATCCGCTCGGTTGAACGCTCAGTTGCCGGTCAGCTTCGTCAGCAGCGAGTCGAACTGGTCGAGCGTCGAATAGTGGAAGGTGACGCTGCCGGACTCGCTGCCGCGCTTGTGCGACAGCCCGACCTTGAGGCCCGTCGCCTCCTCGAGACGCTTCTCCATCGCGCGCGTGTCGGCATCGCGCAGCGTCTCGCCGCCCGACTTGAGCTTGACCTTCTTCGGCGCGTGCTTGGCGTCGCGCGCCAGAGCCTCGGCCTGGCGCACCGTCAGCCCCTCGGCGACGATGCGCTTGGCCAGCTCGATCGCGTCCGGCGCGGTGACGAGCACGCGCGCGTGGCCGGCATCGAGCTCGCCGCGCGCGAGCATCTCCTTCACGGGCTGCGGCAGGCCCAACAGGCGGATCATGTTGGCGACATGCGCGCGCGACTTGCCGAGCGCGTGGCCGATCGCATCCTGGGTATGGCCGAATTCGTCGACCAGCCGCTTGTAGCCCTCGGCCTCCTCGAGCGGCGAAAGGTCCTGGCGCTGGATGTTCTCGACGAGCGCGGCCTCGAGCGCCTCGCGATCCGACAGGTCCTTGACGACCGCGGGGATGTCGTGGAGCTGCGCCGCCTGCGCAGCGCGCCAGCGGCGCTCGCCGGCGATCAGCTCGTAGCGTGGCGGCTCCGTCGAGACCCGGCGGACGAGGATCGGCTGCAGCACGCCCTGGGCGCGGATCGAGTCGCTGAGCGCGGCGATTTCGTCGGGATCGAAGACGCGCCGCGGCTGGAAGCGTCCGGCCTCGATCTGCGCGATGGGGATCAACGAAGCGGCACGGGCGCCGCCCGTCGCCGGCGTCGCGGTGGCTTGGCTGGTCGCACCGGTGCCGAGCAGGGCGGAAAGTCCCTTGCCGAGACCCTTGCGGGGCGCGTCGGCGGGCGTCATGCCGCGAGGCCCGACGGCGGCGAGACGCGCCGGATCAGCTCGGCGGCGAGCATCACGTAGGCTTGGCTGCCGGGGCAGCGCAGATCGTAGAGCAGCACCGGCTTGCCGTGGCTCGGCGCCTCGGCGATCCGGACGTTGCGCGGGATTGCCGTTTCGAAGACGCGATCGCCGAAATGCTCGCGGACGTCGGCGGCGACCTGGTCGGAGAGCGAGTTGCGCTTGTCGTACATGGTCAGGACGACACCTTCGATGGCGAGGCGGGGATTGAAACGCTGCTGCACGAGCTCGACCGTTCGCATCAGATGCGACAGGCCTTCGAGCGCGAAGAACTCGCATTGCAGCGGCACGAGAATCGAGTCGGCGGCGGTGAGCGCATTGAGCGTGAGGAAGCCGAGCGCCGGCGGACAGTCGATGAAGACGAACTCGAACCGATCGGAAGCGCGGAGATCGGCAAAGGCATCGGCGAGGCGGTATTCGCGCCGCGGCAGATCGACGAGCTCGATCTCGGCGCCGAGAAGATCGACGGTCGCCGGAATGAGGGAAAGATTCGGCACGCTGGTCGGAACGACCGCCTCCAGCAGCGGGACCGAACCGAGCAGAACGCCGTAGCTGCCCGGTCCGCGCGATTCGGCGCCGATGCCGAGGCCGGTCGACGCGTTGCCCTGGGGATCGAGATCGAGGAGCAGGACGCGCCGTCCGACGGCTGCCAGGGCCGTTGCCAGGTTGATCGCGGTCGTCGTCTTGCCTACGCCGCCCTTCTGGTTGGCGAGGGCGAAGATTCGCATGGTGGGAGCCGTCTCAGGCGGGTGATCGGTCACGGGCCAGCTATAGCTTGCGTGCCGAGGTGGCCACCAGCGCGGGGGTGCGCGACAGGCTGTGGATTTCGAGCATCACTCCGTCGCCCGGCAAACGGCTTGGGGTGGCCTTGGCTGTGAACACCCAGCCGGCCGATCGGGCGGCGGCCATTTCGTCGTCGGCCTTCACGCCTTTCAGGAACAGGCATCTCCCATCATTTTTCAGGAACGGATGGGCGTAGTTGAGAAGTTCCGTCAACGCACTGAGGGCCCTGGCGGTGACGCAGTCGGCTTGGCCGGCGAGGTCGCCCGCGGCGAGGCGCTCGGCACGGGCGGCATGAACCCGCACCGTTGATCCCAGCAGTCGAAGTTCGCGGGCGGCATCGATCAAGAACGCGGCTTTCCGAGTATCCGACTCGACCAAATGAAACATGGTCGATCGACCATGTTGTCGGCCGATCAAGGCCAAGACCAGACCCGGGAAGCCGGCACCCGTGCCAAGATCGAACACCACTTTGTCGTCAGCTGACAATAAACCAAATAACTGAGCTGAATCAGCGAAGTGACGCTCGTAGATATCATCGACCGTAGTCGACGAGATCAGATTGATCTTGGCCTGCCACTTCGAGATGATCGTGTGATAACTCTCAAACTCAGCGAGTGTTTCACGTGAAACATTGGCGAAGTTCATGAACTGAGAGGGGTTCATGCCACCTGCCGCCTTGCGTAACGCAGAAGGATCGTCAGCGCTGCCGGCGTAATCCCGGGAATCCGAGCCGCCTGCGCCAAACTGGTGGGACGCGCGGCGCCTAGCTTCTGGCGCATCTCGTTCGAGAGGGCGGTGATCCGCGTGTAGTCGAGATCCGCGTCGAGAGTGAGCGCCGAGTCGGCACGATAACTCCGGATGTCCGGTTCCTGCCTCGAGAGGTAACCGCGGTAGCGCGCGTCGATGCGCAGCTGTTCGACGATTCCAGCCGGCAGCGTGCCGAGCTCCGGCCACATCCGGCAAAGCTGCGGCCATTCGATGTCCGGTAGCGCGAGGAGCTGGTCGACGGACCTGACGATGCCGTCCTGATTGACCTCGATGCCGCCGACCGCGAGTTGTGGTGGCGAAGCACGTAGCGAACTCACCAAGGCCCGGCCGGTCGCGAGCGCGGCGGCCTTGCGCTCCCAGGCCGCGGCGCGCGCCGACCCGATGCAGCCGATCGCGAGCCCTCGAGGGGTCAGGCGCTGGTCGGCATTGTCGGCTCGAAGTTGGATCCGATACTCCGCGCGGCTCGTGAGCATCCGATAAGGCTCGGAAGTCCCGAGAGTGGTCAGGTCGTCGATCATCACGCCCGTATAGGTCTCGGCGCGGTCGACCGTGAATGCCGCGCTACCGGATACGGCCAAGGCGGCATTGAGCCCGGCGATCACACCCTGAGCGGCAGCTTCCTCGTAGCCGGTGGTGCCGTTGATCTGTCCGGCAAAGAAGAGTCGGCCGACCCGCTTGGTTTCCAAGGTCAGCTTCAGCTCTCGAGGATCGACATAATCGTATTCGATTGCGTAGCCCGGCCGCAGCATTGCCGCGCGTTCCAGCCCGGGAATGGTCTTGAGGAGATCCAATTGCACCCGGGCCGGCAGGGACGTCGAGATCCCGTTGGGGTAGACGGTATCGTCGTCCAAACCCTCGGGCTCGAGGAACACCTGGTGTCGTTCCTTGGTCGCAAAACGGACGACCTTGTCCTCAACCGATGGGCAATAACGCGGGCCCGTTCCCTTGATCTGACCTGAGTACATCGGGGAGCGATGCAGATTGTCCCGGATGAGAGCGTGGCTCGCGGCGGTCGTGTGGGTGATGTGACACGAGATCTGGGGGACCGTGATCGTCTCGGTAAGAGTCGAGAAGGGGATAGGCGGATTGTCGCCGGGCTGCTCCTCGAGGGCCTGCCAATCGATCGTCCGACCATCCAGGCGGGGGGGCGTCCCGGTCTTCAGGCGGCCGAGACCGAAGCCGAACCGGCCCAGCGTCTCCGACAGCCCGAGGGCCGGCGCCTCGCCGACACGACCGGCCGGAATCTTCTCCTCGCCGATATGGATCAACCCGCGCAGGAAGGTCCCAGTCGTCAGGACAACGGCGCCGGCGCGAAGCTCATCGCCCGTTTGCATCACGACCCCGCGGACGGTCCCTGATCCGTCGAACAGAAGGTCCTCGACCGCACCTCCAAGAATCGTCAGTCCCGGTTGCCCAGCGAGAATTGTCTGAACCGCCCGACGATAGAGTTTCCGATCCGCCTGCGCCCGCGGTCCGCGCACGGCCGGGCCCTTGGACAGATTGAGCATCCGGAACTGGATGCCCGCCTGATCGATCGCTCGGCCCATGACTCCGTCGAGGGCATCGATCTCCCGGACGAGGTGTCCTTTGCCAAGCCCGCCGATCGCCGGGTTGCAGGACATCTCGCCGATCTTTGCCGGATCGTGGGTGATCAGCGCGGTCCGCGCTCCCATGCGGGCGGAGGCCGCTGCCGCCTCGCATCCGGCGTGGCCACCGCCAACGACGATCACATCAAAGGAATCTTGGGTCGGCATAATGGGCGGGAGCCTAGGGAGTTCGCGTATCACGGGTCAATGTTTCACGTGGATCGCAGGATTTTCCGTCGAAAATACAGCTATTTACCGATGCAGAAGGTGTTGAACAGCACATCGAGCATGGCCTCGACGTCGCTGCGACCGGTGATCCGACCGACGGCGTCGCCGGCATGGCGGAGCTCTTCGGCGAGCAACTCGGGATCCGTGGTGTCGATCGCACGCAACAAGGCTGCTTGGGCGTCCGCGATGGCTTCGCGATGTCGGGCTCGGGTCAGAGCCGCTCCATCAACGGAGCCGCTCGACAATGCGGCCGCGGCGCGCTGCTCCAGCAGGAGCGCCAAGGAGTCGCATCCCGTTCCGTTGCGGGCGGAGATCGCGATCATTCGCCCGCCGTCCGGATGACCGGGCAGCTTCTCGGGGTCGACGGCCAGATCGAGTTTGTTCCAAACCAGCACCGCGTCGCGCGTCAAGAGAGCTCGTGCTTCGGGGTCCGCAATCGCGACCGACGGTGCCGACGCATCGAGCAGGACAAGGCGAAGGTCGGCCCGGTCGGCATGGGCGCGCGCACGCCGCATGCCCTCGGCCTCGACCAGGGCCTGGTCCCGATTGACCGCGGGATCAATCGCCCGGAGTCCGGCCGTATCCGCCAGAATGACCGGCCACCCTCCGAGATCGAGTGCGACCTCCAGAATGTCCCGCGTGGTGCCGGCGATAGCCGAAACGATGGCAGCGTCTCGCCCGGCGAGCCGATTGAGAAGGGAGGACTTGCCGGCATTGGGCGGGCCGACGATCGCGATCGTGAAGCCGTCGCGCAGGCGTTCGCCCCGGCTCGAGCCCCGGATCGCGGTCTCCATTTCGCACTGCAGCAATTCAAGATCGGGCCGCAATCTGTCCCCGAGAGCACCATCTAAGTCCTCGTCGGGAAAGTCGATTTCGGCTTCGACCTGTGCCCGTGCGAGCAGCAATCGCTGCCGCCAAGCTTCGCATTGAGCGCCGAGCTTGCCGCTGAGCTGGCGAAAGGCCTGTCGCGCCTGGGCCGCGGTATCGGCCGCGACGAGATCGGCCAGTCCTTCGACCTGGGTGAGATCGAGCTTGCCGTTGTCGAAGGCACGGCGTGCAAATTCGCCGGCCCGGGCGAGCCTGAACTCGGTCAAGGAGCCGAGTGCTCCGAGAATTATGGTTAACGTCGCGCGGCCGCCGTGGAGGTGGAATTCGGCGCAGTCCTCGCCCGTGAAGGAATGCGGGGCCGGAAACCACACGACCAGCGCATCGTCGAAGGCCTCGCCGGTCGTCGGATCCAGCAGCAGCCGGCGCGACAGCCGGCGCGGCGCCGGTGGCGGCATGCGCGTCAGCGACTCCAGCGCGCCGCGTGTCCCAGGTCCGGAGACACGCACCACGGCTATCGCGCCGATGCCCGAAGGCGTCGCGGGGGCGTAGATCGTTGCGCTCATCGCGGTGTCGGCCGGCATGAGTCGAGCGTCGCGTCGTCGTCGGCCCGCGGCGTCGACGAGGCGCCATCGCGAGGTCGCTGTGGCATGATCGGCATTCGTCACCGTCCCGCGGCCTTCGCGCCCGGGCAAATCCGGGCGCGAAGAATAGATGAGTCTCGATCCAAGACGACACGCGTTCCGTCCGGACCTTGCCGATGCCGGATTGACCGGACAGGTGGAAGCGACGCGCTTCGTGACCCCGATCGGCCGTCAGGTCGCCGCGCCGGCCTGCGCATTGCGCCGTCACCCGCGCGCCGACGCTCCGCTCGACACCGAAGCGGTGCATGGCGATCGCGTGCGCGTGTTCGACACGACCGAGGACGGGTGGAGCTGGGTGCAGCTGGAAGCGGATGCCTATGTCGGCTACGTGCGCAGCGAAGCGCTGCGCGATCCAGGTCCGGCGCCGACGCATCGCGTGGTCGTGCCGCGCACCTTCGTCTATCCGTCGCCGGACGTGAAGGCGCCGCCGGCGAGCTGGCTGCCGATGGGTGCCGAGGTCGCGGCTGCGCTGCATGATCCGCGGTTCATGCGGGTCGATGGCGGCTTTGCGATCGCGCGTCACCTCGCGCCGCTCTCGCTGCCGGCACCGGACTACGTCGCCGTCGCCGAGATGCTGACCGGCGTGCCGTATCTTTGGGGCGGGCGCACGGCGGGCGGAATCGACTGCTCCGGTCTGGTGCAGTTGGCGATGCGCGTCGCAGGGCGCGCCGTGCCTCGGGATTCGGACATGCAGGAGCGCGAGCTCGGCACGCCGCTGGCGACCAACGGCGAGCTGCGTCGCGGCGACCTCGTCTTCTGGAAAGGGCATGTCGGCATGATGCGCGACGGCACCACGCTTCTGCATGCCAACGGATTTCACATGCTCGTCGCGAGCGAGCCGCTGGCCGAGGCGGCAGCCCGCACCGAGGCCTCGTCGGGCAGCCTCATCACGTCGATCCGCCGACCGTGACGCGCAACGGCCGGCCGGTCGCCGCGCCGGAATTCAGCCCGCTTTCGCGGGTCCGTCCTCGGGCTTGAGCATCAGGCGCGTAACGCGTTCGCCGCGGCGCAGATGCGTCTCGAGGATCTCGTCCACATCGGCGTTCGATTTCGGCGAATACCACACGCCCTCGGGATAGACGACCATCACCGGCCCGAGCTCGCAGCGATCGAGGCAGCCCGACTGGTTGATCCGGATGCCGGCCAGGCCGAGCTCCTTGGCACGCGCCTTCATGTAGTTGCGCAGCGGTTCCGCGCCGCGCTCCTTGCAGCAGCCGCGCTTGTGGCCGGGCGGCCGCTCGTTCACGCAGCAGAACACATGCGCTTCGTAGTAGGGCTTCGGATCGTCGGAACGCGAACGCATCGGTGGCCGGTCTCCTCGCGATGACAAGGAAACGTGTTTAGCGCGAGGGGCGGGCGTGGAGCTACTTCTTGGTCGGGTCCATCGCGCCGGCGGCGAGCTGGCCCCAGAACCGCTGCAACTGCTCGAACCCCTGCATCGTCGCAGGCATCCAGGTCTTCATCATCTGCTCGGGATCCATCGCCGAGAGACCCTGCATCATCCGGTTCTCGATCTCCTTCATCATGGTTTCCTGCAGGGGCTTCACGTCGGGGAGCCCGAAGAAGGCGCGGGCTTCGGCCGGCGTGCATTCGATGTCGAGCTTCACCTTCATGGCACTTCTCCCCGCATCTGCGCCGGCCGTCCGGGACCGGTGGCGAACCCATGTTCGCCCGCTGTCGCGCAGCGGAGCAAGGAGGCCGGCGTGACCGAAGCCCTGCCGGCGGCCAATCTGCTTGGCGCCGAGACCTCGCCCTATCTGCTCCAGCACGCGGACAATCCCGTGCATTGGCGCGCCTGGAACGACGAAGCTCTCGCCGAGGCCAAGCGGCTGGATCGGCCGATCCTGCTGTCGATCGGCTACGCCGCCTGCCACTGGTGCCACGTGATGGCCCATGAATCCTTCGAGGATTCCGAGACGGCCGCGCTGATGAACTCGCTGTTCGTCAACATCAAGGTCGACCGCGAGGAGAGGCCCGACCTCGATCAGCTGTACCAGGCCGCGCTCGCCTTCATGGGCGAGCAGGGCGGCTGGCCGCTCACGATGTTCCTCACGCCCGATCGCGAGCCGTTCTGGGGCGGCACCTACTTCCCGCCGACACCTCGCTATGGGCGGCCGTCGTTCCGCGACGTCCTCGGCGGGGTCGGGGCTGCCTGGCGCGACAAGCCGGCGGACGTGGCGCGCAATGTGGCCGCCCTCGCGCAGGCCCTGCGGGCGCGCGGCGAGTCGGTGCCCGGCGGCGAGGTCCCGATCGAGACGCTCGATCGCATCGCGGAACGCCTTGCCCAGGCGGTGGATCCCGTGCACGGCGGCATCGCCGGCACGCCGAAATTCCCGAATGTCGGGATCTTCGAGCTGATCTGGCGCGGCTATCGACGCCTGGGCGATGCGGCTCTCTCGCGTGCGGTCGCGGTGACGCTCGACCGGATGAGCCAGGGCGGGATCTACGACCATCTGGGCGGGGGCTTCGCGCGCTACTCGACCGATGCGGAGTGGCTGGTGCCGCATTTCGAGAAGATGCTCTACGACAACGCGCAGCTCATCGAGCTGCTGACCCTCGTCTGGCAGGAAACGCGGTCGCCGCTCTACGCGGCTCGCGTCGCCGAGACCATCGGATGGGTCGAGCGCGAGATGTCGACCGAGGACGGCGCCTTCGCCGCCACGCTGGACGCGGATTCCGAGGGCGAGGAGGGCCGCTTCTACGTCTGGACGGAAGCCGAGATCGACGAGGTGCTCGGCGAGGAAGCGGAGCGCTTCAAGCGTGCCTACGGCGTCGTGGCGGACGGCAACTGGGAGGGCCGAACGATCCTCAATCGCAGCCATGCGGCGGCGACCGACCCGGTGGACGACGCGGCGCTCGCCGCGGCGCGCGGTCTGCTGCTGGCGCGACGCGCCACGCGCGTGCGTCCCGGAATCGACGACAAGATCCTCGCCGACTGGAACGGCATGATGATCGCGGCGCTGGCACGCGCCGGTTTCGCCTTCGATCGGCCCGGCTGGATCGCGCTCGGCGCACGCGCCCTGGCGGCGATCCGTCGCCTGCTCGTCGATCCGGCCGATGGCCGTCTCCGACACAGCTTTCGCGCGGGGCGTCGCGGCGCGGCGGCGATGCTCGACGACTACGCCAGTCTCGCGCGCGGCGCCTTGGCGCTGCACGAGGCGACGGGCGACGCCGCGTTCCTCGACGAGGCGCGACGCCTCGCGGATGCTGCCCATGCGCTGTTCTGGGATACCGAGGGCGGCGGATACTTCTTCACGGCCGAGTCGGTGGACGATGTCCTTGCGCGCGGCAAGTCCGCCCACGACGGCGCGACGCCGTCCGGCAACGGCACGATGGCGCAGGTGCTCGCGCGACTCCACTTCCTCACGGGCGAGGCGCGGCATCGCGATCGCGCCGCCGCGACGATCGCCGCGTTTTCCGGCGAACTGCAGCGCAACTTCTTCCCGCTCGCGACGCTGCTCAACGCCGCCGAGCTCCTGGCGCGCGGCCTGCAGATCGTGGTCGTGGGTGAGGCAGGCCATGACGACCGGCGCGCGCTGTTGCGCGCGGTCGCCTGCGGCGCGTCCCTGCCGAACCTCGTCCTGCAGCAGGTCGAACCCGACGCCGCCTTGCCCGCGATGCATCCGGCGCACGGCAAGGGCATGCGCGGTGGGCGCGCAACCGCTTATCTGTGCGAAGGGACGACCTGCTCGGCGCCCTTCGACGATCCCGCGGCCTTGGCCGACGAGCTGACCGCGCATTAGTCTGAGCGCCACGTCAGGATCACGAACGACGAGGGCCCTCGACATGTCCGACATCACGATCAAGGCCGCCGACGGCGGCAGCTTCACCGGCTATCTGGCATCGCCCAAGGGCGGGAAGGGGCCGGGCATCCTGGTCATCCAGGAGATCTTCGGCGTCAACAAGGTCATGCGCGATCTCTGCGACGGCTTCGCGGCCGCCGGCTATTTTGCGCTCTGCCCCGACCTGTTCTGGCGCCAGCAGCCCGGAATCCAGATCACCGACAAGACCCAGGCCGAGTGGAACCGGGCCTTCGAGCTCTACAAGGGCTTCGACGTTGCCAAGGGCGTCGACGATCTGAAGGCCGCGCTCGCGCGCCTGCGCGGGATCGAGGGCTGCACCGGAAAGGTCGGCAGCGTCGGCTACTGCCTCGGCGGCAAGCTCGCCTACCTGATGGCGACCCGATCCGATGCGGATTGCAATGTCGGCTACTACGGCGTGGCGATCGAGGCCGACCTGGGCGAGGCCCCGAGGATCGCCAGGCCGCTGATGCTGCACATCGCGGAGAAGGATTCCTTCGTGCCGCCCGCGGCGCAGGCGCAGATCAGTTCCGCGCTCGGCGCGAACCGGCACGTCACGATCCACGTCTATCCGGGGATGGAGCACGCCTTCTCGCGCGTCGGCGGCCAGCACTACGACAAGGCCAGCGCCGACCAGGCGAACGCCCGCACGGCGGCGTTCTTCAAGCAGCATCTCGGGTGACGCGATCCGGTGCGGGGGCCGGCGCTCGGGTGCCGGCCCCGCCTTTCCCGTGGCTGCTGCTCGGCGCCGCGTGCTGGGCGACGTTCATCATCACCGGCTCGGGCGTCGTCCGCTCGCCGTTCCTGCTCGAGATCGCGCGCGACCTGTCGAGCTCGTTCCTCGCCGTCGCCAACCTCTTCTCCTTCACCGCTTTCGCCTGGGGCATCGCCGCGCTGTTCGCGGGCGCGACCTCCGACCGCATCGGGCGTCGTCCGCTGCTGGTCGTCGCTCATCTGGCGCTGATCGTCGGGACCGTCGGCGTCGCGAATTCCCACAGCTATCCCGTCGTCGCGTTCTGGACGCTGGTCGCCGGCGCGGGCGGCGGCGGCCACATGGGCGTGATCTTCGCTGCCGTCTCGGATCACGTGCCGCCGGACCGACGCGGTCGTGCGCTCGGCTGGATCATCACCGGCCAGTCGCTGTCCTTCGTCGTCGGCGTGCCGCTGGCAACCTGGATCGGCAGCATGACCGACTGGCGCGGGGTGATGCTGGGCGTCGCCGCCGCCGACGTCGTCGCGATCCTCGGCCTGTGGACGGCGCTTCCCGGCGGCCGCCACGTTCCGGCCTCCGCCGCGCCGTCGCTGCGACAGATGATCCCCGAAGGGCGCGTCGCGATGCTGCTGGCGGCGGGCACGACCGAGCGCGTCTGCTACGGCGTCGTCGCCGTCTATTTCGCGACGCTGCTCAAGCTTCGCTACGACCTCAGCCTCGCGCAGCTCACGCTTCCGTTGGCATTGATGGCCGCCGGGAACCTCGTCGGCAACGCCGCGGGCGGGCGCATCGCCGACCAGCTGCCGCGGCGCGAGCGCAGCTTCGCGTTGGCGTCGCTCGCCACCGGCGGACTCGCGATCCTGCTCTTCGCGATCGACACCGGATTGTGGACGGCGGTCGGTCTGGGCTTCGCCTACGCGTTCGTCAACGCGCTCGGCCGGCCGGCGATCGTCGCGGTGCTGAGCGAGGTGTCGCGCGAGATGCGCGGCGCGATCCTCGGCCTGAACATCACCTGCGCCAGCCTGGGCTGGATCACCGCCGCGGCCGCGGGCGGCGTCATGATCGACCGCTTCGGCGTCGGGAGCGTCGCGGTGCTGACCGCCTGCATGTCGCTGCTCGGCGCGGCGCTCGCGCTGGTGGCCGGGCGGCGCTGAGCGCTCAGGCCAGCACGACCAGGACGCCGATCGCGCAGAAGCTCGCGGAGACGAGGCTGCCGAGCCCGACCAGCACCGCCGACGGCGCCCGGATCTGCTGCAGCGCCGTGATCGCGCTTGCGACCGGGGGCGGGGGCGCGACGGGGCGGTCGAAGTGGTCGACGATTCGCGCGCGCGTCTCGGTCTCGAGCGGGAGGAGGTTGAGCCGAGACAGCAGCGCGAGGCTGCGCTCCTTCGACCACACCACGCGCTCCTTGAACGTGCCGCGCGCCTCGTCGACCGTCACGTGGACGATGCTCACCGTGTCGAGGCGGTCGTGCGTCGCCGAGAGCAGCCGCTTCGCCGCGGCCTGCGCCTCGTCGATCCCGGCGTAGAAGCCCTCGATGAACCATTGCGGGGTCTTCGCCCCGACGGCTTCGCCGGGCACGCAGAAGACGACTTCGTAGCTGCTCTGGGGGGCGCTGGTCATGCGCGAGACTCTGGCGCGCCATGCTTGATCGCCCGTAAAGCCGGCGGCGACTCACGCCATTTGGAACGGCGCGCCCATGCTTAGCGCGCCGTTCACCACGCCGCCGGACTCAGGGTCGCGCGGCGGCGACGAACGGGGCGACCAGCAGCGGCGCAAAGGCGCCCATCGCCGCCGCCTTGCCCTCGTCGAACCAGGCGGCCTGGTGCAGGACGTTCATCGTGCCGATCACCTTGTCGTCGTAGACGATCGGCACGTTCACGCAGGACTCGCACCCGAGCGACCGGATGAGCTCGTGGTCGAAGAACGCGCCCTTGATGTCGTCGTAGGAGCGCGCGATCCACGTCTTGCGGTCGCGCAGAACGATGTCGCCCCAGGGCGTGCGGTTCATCGGCTTGCGCCCGCTCACGGGATAGTCCTTCGGATTGGACGAGTAGACGCGCGCGACCTCCTGGCCGTCGACGACCAGCAGGGTGAAGAGCTTGTGGCCGACGAGCTTCTGCACGGCCTCGTCGATCGCGCGATAGACCGGTGCCGGCTGGCCGGGCTGGCGCGCGGCCAGGGTGCAGCGGGCGAGCTCGGCGAGAATGTCGGTGGCGTTCATGGCTCTCGTGTCCTTCCGTCAGGTTCTGGGCGCGATGCTGCGCGTCTCCGGGAGGATGCCGGTGGGCCGGAAGCGCAGCAACAGGATGAGGGCGAGCCCGACCGAGGCCTCGCGCGCGGCGGCGGCCTGGAGCGGCGTGATGCCGGGGATCCACTCCGCGAAAAAGCGCGTCGCCTCGAGGAAGACGATCAGCGCATAGGCGCCGGCGACGCCGCCCGCGGGCCGGCCGGTGCCGCCGGCCGTGACGGCGAGGAAGATGTAGATCGTGATCAGCGGCTGGAAGAGGTCGGGCGCGACGTAGAAGGTCAGGTGGCCGTAGAGCGCGCCGGCCAGCGCCGCGATCGCCGCGGCGAGCGCGAAGGCCTCGGCCTTGAAGCGCGTGACCGGCTTGCCGGCGACCGCCGCCACCGTCTGGTCCTCGCGGATCGCGCGCAGCGCGCGGCCGTAGGGCGAGCGGTCGAGCCGGCGCAGCAGCAGGAACACCGCCGCCACGATCAGGCTGACGAAGACCAGGAAGTAGGTGTTGTAGATGACCGGGCTCGGCGACGGGAACGGGCGCGGGATCCCCGAGATGCCGTCGGTCCCGTTGGTCAGCCAGATCTCGTTCGACGCGACCAGCCGCACGACTTCGGCGAATCCTAGCGTGACGATGGCGAGATAGTCGTCGCGCAGGCGCAGGGTCGAGAAGGTCACGATCAGTCCGACGATCGCGCCCGCGCCCAGCGCGAGCGCGAGCCCGACCGGCACCGGCAAGCCGCCGAACTTCGTCGCCATCGCCGAGGCGTAAGCCCCGACGGCGAAGAATCCGGCGAGGCCGAGATTGACCATTCCCACGCCGCCCCAGACGAGGTTGAGGCTGAGCGAGAGCAGCGCGTAGACACCGCCGACGGCGAAGATGAAGATCGCGTAGCTCAGCATCAGTTCCGCTCCCCGAACAGGCCGGCGGGCCGGATGGTCAGCACGATCAGGATGACGAGGAATCCGATCGCCGAGCGGTAGGCCGGGGCGGCGAACAGCACGGTCAGTTCCTCGGCGACGCCGATGAGGACCGCGCCGAGAACGGCGCCGGGCGCCGAGCCGAGCCCGCCGAGCACGGCCGCGGCGAAGACCGAAAGCAGCACGCGGTTGCCGGTGAGCGGGTCGATCGAGGTGTCGAGGCCGAGCAGCATGCCGCCGACGCCGACGAGGCCGGACCCGACCACGGTGGCGATGATCGCCACGCGCTCCGGCTCGATGCCCTTGAGCATCGCGAGGTCGGGATTGTCGGCGACGGCGCGCATGGCGCGGCCGAGCCGCGTGAAGCTGAGGAACAGCCAGATCGCGCCCATGATCGCCAGCGCGAGGCCGAAATTTTGCAGCTGCTGCGGGCCCATGCGCAGGTCGCCGAAGCGGAAGTCGCGCAGGATCGGCAGGTCGAAGGCGCGCAGCTCGTTGGCGAAGAACCAGCGGATGATGTTCTCGAGCACGAGCCCGGCGGCAAGCGAGGCGATCGCCACGACGAGCGCGCCCGAGGGCTTTAGGGGCTTGAGCGCGAGGCGGTCCATCGCGAGCCCCGCGAAGCCGGCGACCGCGAAGGCCGCGGCGAGCGAGGCGAGTGCCGGCCAGCCCCAGAAGACGTTGGCGACGTAGCCGCCATAGGCGCCGACCGTCGCCAGCGCGCCGACGGCGAAGTTGCCGTAGCGCAGCAGCGCGAACATGGCCGTGAAGCCGATCGCCGGCACCGCGAGGATCGTGCCGGAGACGAGGCCGTTGAGCAGCGCCTGGAGGACGGGAGCGAACATGGAGCGACTCGTGGCGAGCACTCCCCTCCTGTCGCGCGCGAGCGCGATAGGAGGGGTGGCCGCGAAGCGGTCGGGGAGGACAAGCGTGACGCGCGCGCCGCGGAAGTCCTCCCCGTCAGCGTGCTTCGCACGCTGCCACCCCTCCTATTCGCCTGCGGCGAACAGGAGGGGGTTCTCGTCCGTCACGCGATGCGCAGCACCGTGACCTTGCCGGCCTTGATCTGCTCGTAGCGGAACTGGCAGTCGACGATGTCGCCGAGATCCGTGAAGTCGCACGGGCCCGAGGCGCCGTCGTAGTCGACCTTGGTTCCCGCCGCGATCAGCTTGATGCCGTCGACCGCATTGTCGACGCGCGTGCCGCCGCCCTGCGCCACCGCACGGACGCTGGCCTTGATCGCCTCGCCCGTCGCGGCCTTGGCGTGGGCCATCGCCATCGCAACCAGGTTGATGTGGTCGAAGATCTGGCAGGTGTAGGGATCGGGATCGTCGACCTTCACGAGCTCGACGAGGCGCTTGTGGCCGCTCGCAGCCTGCGCCGTCGACGGCGCCTGGCCGAACACGCCCTCGACGATGTCGTTCTGGCCGACCGACTCGATGAGTTTCTGGTTGATCGAGTAGGCCATGCCGAAGACCTTGCCCTTGTAGCCGGCGCGATAGAGGTCCTTCAGCAGCACGGCCGTGTCCGGCGTGTAGCCGCCGGCGAAGATCGTGTCCGGATTGAAGCGCAGCGCCTGGTCGACCTCCGAGCGCAGGCTCGGCTTCTTGTCGTCGTAGATCATGCGCTCGCTGACGGCGCCCTTCGCGGCGAGGCCCTTGGCGACGTTGTCGAAGGTGCTCTGCGTGAACGGCGTCTGGCCCATCATCATGAAGACGCGCTTGGCGCCGTGATCGAGCATGAACTGCGCGAGCTTCTGGCCCTGCAGCGTCGTGTTGGGCTGGGTGCGGATCAGCCAGCCCTGGTGCGGCAGCTGGGTGATCGAGTCGGCGCCGGAGACCGTGCACAGGAAGGTCTTCGACTCCCAGCACAGCGGCGCCACCGCCGTCGTCACCGACGAGGCCCAGGTACCGAGGATCGCGCTGACGCGATCGACGTCGATCAGCTTGCGCGCGGCGCGCACGCCGGCCTCGGGATTGGTCTGGTCGTCCTCGGAGATGATCTGCAGGCGCCGGCCGAGCACGCCGCCCGCGCTGTTCACCTGCTCCGCCACGGCCTGCACGGCCTTGGCCATCACCGGGCCGTAGGGGCCGCCCGAGCCGGTCAGCGGCGTGAGCGTGCCGATCTTGATCGGCTCGGCCTGCGCGAACACCGCGCGTGGCAGCGTCGCCGCAAAGGCGCCGAAGGCCGTGCCGGCCATGATCCGTCGACGCGTCGCCTTGATTCTCATGATGCCTCCTGTTTCTCCGATTGGACCGCTTCCTTACCGCCGGCCCGCCCGGCCGGCAACGGCGTGCCTGCGCTCGCCCCGGTCGACAACGTCGCGGACGGGCCTAGATCCCCGGATTGTCGTCGACGGCCACGAGGCCAGGGAAGGACCGATGCCCATCACCGGCGGTTGCCATTGCGGAGCCATCCGCTACGAGGTCCGGGGCGAGGCGCTCACCCACGCCCTCTGCCACTGCACCGACTGCCGCCGCCATGCCGGCGCCCCGATGGTCGGCTGGACCATGTATCCGGCGACCGCGCTCAAGGTCACCAAGGGCACGCCACGCGTGTACAGCTCCTCGGAGAACGGCCGTCGCCACTTCTGCTCCGACTGCGGCACCGGCCTGTTCTACGTGAACGACGCGGTGCTTGCGGGCCTGGTCGACATCCAGAGCGCGACCTACGACGACCCCACAGCGGTCCCGCCGCGCGTCCACATCCAGACCGCCGAGCGGCTCCCCTGGATGACACGCCTCCACGAGCTGCCGGAATTCGAGCGCTACCCGTCGCAGCTGTAGAGGGGCGAGCGCGGGCCGCATCTCACGGCCGCTCCGGCAGCCGACACGCCCGGCGATGCGTCGCCGCGGCCGCGTCACGCCACGTCGCGCTTGCGCCCGCCCAGGAACAGGCGGCGGACGTCGGGATCGTCGGCGAGCTCGAGCGCGCGGCCGGCATAGGCCTCGCGCCCGTCCACGAACACCGCGCCGCGGTCGGCGATCGCCAGCGCGTCGAGCGCGTTCTGCTCGACCATCAGGATCGCGACACCCTCGTCGCGGATGCGGCGCACGGAGTCGAACAGCTCGCCGGCGGCCCTCGGCGAGAGCCCGGCGGTCGGCTCGTCGAGCAGCAGCACCTTGGGGGCACCCATCAGCGCCACCCCCATCGCCAGCATCTGGCGCTGGCCGCCCGACAGCGTCTTGGCGAGCTGCCGGCGGCGCTCGCGCAGGATCGGGAAGCGCGCGAGCACGCCCTCCTCCCGCGCCTTCGCCGCGCGCGGATCGAGCCAGCCGCCCATCTCGAGGTTCTCGGCGACGCTGAGCGAGCCGAAGACGTTGCGCTCCTGCGGCACGAACACGAGGCCGCGCTGGGCGCGCGCCTGCGGGGTGAGCGCCCCGATCTCCTCGCCGGCCAGCGCGATCGTGCCGCGCCGGCGCACCAGCAGTCCGGCCACGATCTTGAGGAAGGTCGACTTGCCCGCCCCGTTCGGGCCGATGATCGCGACGATCTCGCCGGCGGCGACCTCGAGCGAGATGCCCTTCACGATCTCGTCCGCCGCGGCGTAGCCGCCGACGATGTCGCGCGCGACCAGGACCGGCCCGCTCATCGCTTGCGCCCGAGATAGGCGTCCTGCACGCGCGCGTCCTCGCGCACGTCGTCGAAGCGGCCGGCGACCAGGTCCTTGCCCTCGGCCATGACGATGACGTGCTCGCAGACGCGCTCGATCAGCGCCATGTCGTGCTCGATCAGCAGGATCGTGATGCCCTCGGCGACCAGCGCCTGGAGGTGGTCGGCGATCTGCTCGGCGAGCGACGGGTTCACGCCCGCCGCGGGCTCGTCGAGCAGGATCATC
>JAEULA010000015.1 GCA_016793165.1 Alphaproteobacteria bacterium
GCGCGACTTGCCGATCCCGGCCTCGCCGGTGAGCAGCACCACCTGGCCGTCGCCGCTCTTCGCCTGCCGCCAGCGCTCGAGCAGAAGCCCGAGCTCCTGGTCGCGGCCGACCAGCGGCGTCAGGTGCTCGCCGCGGCGCGCAGCGAAGCGGGTCTCGAGCGCTCGCTCGCCGAGCACCGCGAAGGCGGGCACCGGCTCGGCGAGCCCCTTCAGACTCTGCGCACCGAGCGCGTGCAGCTCGAACACGTCGCCGAGCAGCCGGCGCGTCGCCTCCGCGATCACCACCGTGCCCGACTCCGCCAGCGCTTGCAGCCGCGCCGCGAGATTGGGCGTGTCGCCGACCACCGCCTGCTCCTGCGCTGCACCTTCCCCGGCGAGATCGCCGACCACCACCAGCCCGGTCGCGATGCCGACACGTGCGGACAGCTTCTCGCCGCCGCCGCTGAGCTTCGCCACCGCCGCGACGATCGCCAGCCCGCTGCGCACCGCGCGCTCGGGCTCGTCCTCGTGCGTGCGCGGCCAACCGAAATAGGCGAGCACGCCATCGCCCATCAGCTTGGCCGTGAACCCGTCCAGCCGGCTGATCTCGCCGGCCACCGTGTTCTGGTAGCTGCGCAGCACGTCGCGCATTTCCTCGGGATCGAGGCGCCTGCTCAGCGCCGTCGAACCAACCAGGTCGACGAACATCACCGTCAGCTGCCGGCGCTCGGCTTCGTGAGGCCGCGCGGCTGCAGTCATCGTCGGTGCCGTCGTCGTCGCGACGGCAACCGGCTGGGCACCGAGCGAGGCGATCGCTTTCAGCAATCGCTTGCGATCGCCCAGCGACAAGCCGAGTTCTTTGAGATCGGCCTCGGTCAGCGTGCGCAGGACATCGAAGCCGATATCGGCGGCGGCGAATGCTGCGGAATGGCGGCCGAGTCCGACCTTATCAAGCCACGCGGCGAGATCCACGAATCCACGTTCCTGTCATTCCGACGCGCGCCCCGATGCAGGCTCCGCGTCGGCCTCCGTGCATATTCTCGCATGAGGCGACGACGCGGAGCCGCTCTCGCCGATCCGAGTTACCGTGGCGGCTGATAGCCGGTACCTCCGGCCTTGCGCATCGCCTCGACCGATTCGGCCGTCGTCATGAGCGGCGTGGTGCGATAGGCGCTGAGCGAACCGGTCGCGCCGACGGCCATCGCGATCGCCGCGACGCTGACATTGTCGGGGGCCTCGGCCACGGCGACGAAGTCGAACTCGCCGAGGGCGAACCAGAAGCCATGGAGCTTGCCGCCCGCCTTCTCGATCATCGAGCGGACCACCGCCGAGCGGTCCTGCGGATTCTTGATCATCGCGCCGACCGACGTCGCGGCGTAGGACCCCTGGATCAGATAGACAGCCATGAACGCCTCCCCCTTTTTCGCCCCCGCCTGATCGGCGATGGGTCGAGCGAGGCTACGCCATCGGCAGGCCGCGAACGAGTCCGCTCTACTTCACCGCGCCGGCCGTCAGGCCCTTGACGATGAATCGCTGGCCGACGAGCAGCAGGATCACGGCGGGGATGATCGACAGCGCCGCGCTCGCGGCCATCTGGGTGTGCTGGATCTCGAAGTCCTGCGCGAACTTGGCGATCGCGACCGGCACCGTCGCGGTCTGCTTCATCGACAGGTTCAGCGACACGGCGAATTCGTTCCAGCTGAACACGAAGACGAGCACGCCGGCGGCGGCGAGGCCGGGGGCCACGAGCGGCACGACGATGCGGGAGAGGATCGTGGGCGTCGTCGCGCCGTCGATGAGGGCCGCCTGCACAAGCTCGTCCGGCACCTCGCGCACGAACACGCCCATCAGCCAGATTGCCATCGGCAGGTTGAGCGTCACGTGCGCGAGCACGATGCCGATGAAGCTGTTGTCGAGGCCGACGGCGCGGAACATCGTGAACCACGCGCCGGCCAGCGTGATCGGCGGGATCATATGGAAGACCAGGGCCCAGCCGAGGAAGAGGTGGATCACCCAGCCCGGCCAGCGCATGCGGTGCAGCGACCAGGCGGCGAGGGTGGCGACGACGAGGCAGACGACGGTGCTGGTGATGCCGACGACGAGGGAATTGCGGAAGTTCAGGATGAAGTCCGACGTCTTCGAGAACAGCACGTCCCGGAACGCGAACAGGGTCGGCGTGAACCACCAGTCGCCGCTCAGCAGCGAGATCTGCGTGCGGAAGCCGGCGGCGACGACCCAGAGGAACGGCACGAGCACGGCGACGGCGCAGGCCATCAGCGCCGCATGGATCGCGAGGTCGCGAGGGAGGATTTTCATGACGGGGCGCCCGTCCGGCGGCGCGCCGACAGGGCGGCCACCAGCAGCAGGCACACGAGGAAGATCGCGGCGATCGACATCGCAGCCCCGTAGCCGGCGCGGTCCTCGGTGAAGAAGCGCTGGTAGATCGTGAAGCTGAGGACCTCGGTCGCCGTGCCGGGCCCGCCGCCGGTGAGCAGGTAAACCTCGTCGAAGACCTTGAAGGCGACGATGAGGCGGAAGGCGAAGGTCACCAGGATCGCCGGCAGCATCAGCGGCAGCGTGATCCAGGCGAGCTCCTGCCAGCCGGTGGCGCCGTCGACCCTGGCGGACTCGTAGATGTCCTGCGGCAGCGACTCGATGCCCGCGAGCAGCAGCAGGAAGCAGAACGGCGTCCAGTGCCAGATGTCGACCATGACGACCGAGAACAGGGCGACGTCGCCGTCGCCCAGCCAGTCGACGGGCCAGATGCCGACCAGCTCGAGAACCTGGTTCACGAGCCCGAAATCGCTGTTGAGCATCAGCTTCCAGATCGCGCCGATCACGATGCCGGGGATCAGCAGCGGCAGGATGAAGATCATCCTGTAGGCCGTGCGGCCGCGCGCGACCTTCGAGCACCACAGGGCGAGCGCGAAGCCGATCACCATCTGCAGCGCGACCGAGGCCAGCGCGAAGATCACCGTGTTGCGCAGGCTCGCGCCGAACAGGACGTCGCCGCCGAGCGCGCGGTAGTTGGCAAGCCCGACCGGCTCCCAGATCGACTTCGCATCCTTCCAGCCGATCTTGAAGAAGCTCATCACGGCAAGGTTCAGCACCGGCAGGACGCTGAGCACGACCATGAACGCAAGCGCCGGTGCGAAGGTCAGCCAGCGCCAGCGCGGGTCGTCGCCGAGGACTGTGGATTGCGTGCTCATGCAGATCGAGCCCCCGAAATCCTCCCCGGGAAATCCTCCCCGGGTTTGATTTTCGCGGGTTTGATTTTCGCGAGTTCGCGAAAATCAAACCCGGGGAGGATTTCCGCGGGGGGTCTCCGCTGCTCAGATCTTCCCGGTCTTGTAGCCCTTCTCGGCCATGATCTTGTGGATCCGGTCGGCCATCGAGTTGAGCGCGGCGGCGGAGGCGACCTCGCCGGCGATGGCCTGGTTGAGGCCGAGCTCGAGCACCGCGATGACCTCGGCGGATTCCGGGAAGTTGTAGATGTTGACCGCGTTCGGCAGGCCCTCGGCCATCGGCTTCATCCAGCGATAGCGCCGCTCCTGGCTCATCGGATGCTCGTATGCCGCCTTGTGCACCGGCACGCCACCGACTTCCGCGAGCTTGATCTGCGCGGCCGCGGTCTGGAACCAGCGCAGGAACTCGACCGCCGCGCGCTTGCGGTCGTCGGGCACGTTCTTCGAGACCCCGGCGAGGAAATGACCGAGGGCGGGCGACGACCGGAAGCCCGGCTGCGCCGGCGGCACGGCGAGCTCGACCTTGTCGACGACCGCGGACTTCGTCGGATCGTCCATCTGCGACCACGCCGCGATCACCATCATCACGTGCGCGGTGCGGTTGGTGACCATGTTCTGGATCAGGTCCGCCTGATCCATCGCCGCCGTCTTGGGATGGCCCGCGTCCTTGGCGAGCTTGAGGTAGTAGTCCAGCGCCGCCCTGCCCTTCGCGTCGTTGAGCACGACCGTGTGGTCGCCCGCGTCCTGGTTGCGGAAGATGCTGCCGCCGTGGCCGTAGAGATACGGGTAGAAGTCGTAGGCGACGGTGTGCGGCCCACGGGCGCCGCGCTGCACGATGCCGAGCATCCGGGGCGGCTGGTGCAGCTTCTTGGCGTTGTCGTAGAGCTGGTCGAAGGTCTTCGGCGGCTGCAGCCCGGCCTGCTTGTAGAGATCGCCGCGGTAGTACAGCAGCGGGATGTTGGGATTGACCGGCATCGTGTAGAGCTTGCCGCGCGCGTTCATGCTCTTGTCGGCGGGGTTGAAATAGCAGGTGTCCGCCAGCGTGTAGATGCCGGGATCGAGCTTGAAGCCGGGATCGATGTCGGCGATCGCCTCGACGAAGCCGCCGACATACATCTCCGCGAACCAGCCCGAGTTGAGGATGAGCAGGTCGTACTGGCCGCGGCTCGAGCGCACCGAGTTGCGCTGCTTCTCCAGCGAGCCCGCGAAGGGATTGACGTCCAGCTCGACCTTGTTGCCGCTCTCCTTCTCGTAGATCTCGACCAGGTTCTTGAATCCCCCGAACCACGGCGACTGGTTGATCACCAGCGTGATGGGAGAGACCTTCTGCTGGGCGCGCGCGCACATCGCGCCCCCGAACATCAGGCCGGCGGCGCTCGCGGCGCCGAGGCGCCGGCGGCCGAGCTTGCGCGTCATCTGCTTCATCGTTTCCTCCTCGAACGGCGCCGCCGGTCGGCCGGCGACGCGATTGGCAATCACCCTACTCCGTCAACGGCGCGCGGTCTGCGTCTCGATCACCGGTCCGCCCTCGGGCTGGCGCTCGCGCGGCGGCACCTCGGCGGCGAGCTGGGGATGGATGGCGTCGATGCGCGCCTCGAGCGCGGCGATCGCGCCGGCCCCTTCGACGACGCCGATGCGCGTGTCGTAGTCGCGCGACTGGCCGTGCTCCAGCCAAACGATCTCGCCGCGCTCGACGCCATGGGCGCGCGTGCCCCAATGCGACGTGCACGGCTCGATTCCCATGGCGTAGATCCCCTCGCCATAGGCCTGCCATTGCTGCAGGCAGGGGAATTTCGCCGCTTCGTAGTCGACCAGCAGCCCGAGCCCGAGCCGGTCGTTGATCAGCGCCGCGGGGACGCGGCCGTCGCGGTCGGCGACGACGTCGTGATCGAAGACCTGCTGGATGAAGCGCGCCGTCGGGCCGAGCTGCGTGCGGTAACCGCCGGCCTGGATCCCCGCGGCGGCGTTCGAGGCGTTGACGCCGCGGACGGGGGCGCGGAACCGCGCCCCTTCGTCCAGCAGCGGCCAGCCGAGATTGATGTGGTAGAGCAGCATGTGCGGGGTGCGCGCGAAGCCCTCGTTCACGACCCGATCGCGGATGACGAGGCTCGACTCGCCGACCCGCGCCTCGATCCGGCGCGTGAGCGAGAGGTGCTCGCCGAGCACCTGCACCTGCATCACGACGCCCTCGCACCACAGCGTGCACGCGTCGCCGTCCCAGTGCTCGCCGTAGCCCGCGAGCCGCGCCGGCGCCAGCGCGCCGCGGCCATGCAGCGGGTAGTCGACCCGTGCGCGCAGCGGCGTGTCGAAATGGTCCGCCGGACCGCTCTCGGGCTGGCGCATGTGATCGAGCCCGCAGGTGCACAGGAAGCCGGAGAATCCGCGCATGAAGCCCGACCCGTTGTCCTCCATCGGTACCTGCAGCCACGGGCTGCGGAAGCCGGTGCCGGACTGCCAGGCGATCGGCACGCCGCGATGCTCGAGCCGGCCGATATCCATGCTGCGGTCGACATTGACCGTGAAGCTCAGCCCGCCGCCGGTGCGGAACTCGACCGTGCGCACGCCGCGCTCCGGCCCGTCGGCATGCTCGACCAGCGTGACACCGAAGGCCTGGCCGCGCGCGCCGACATGCCGCTCGAGCTCGCGGCGCGTCAGGTCTCGACCGAAGAGTCGGGGCATGGTGTCCTCACCGCATGTCTTCCGGCGTCGCATTGGCGCGCGCCTCGTCGAGCAGGAACTGCGCGCAGCGCTCGCCGATCATGAAGGACGGCGCGTTGGTGTTCGATGACACCATCGTCGGCATGATCGAGGCGTCCGCCACCCGCAGGCCGCGCAGGCCGTGGACGCGCAGCTCGGGATCGACGACCGCCATCGCATCGACGCCCATCTTGCACGAGCCGATCGGGTGGTACGAGGTCGCGCCGAGCTTCGCGACGTGCTCGAGCAGCGCCTCGTCCGAATCCGCGTCGGGGCCGGGGCGCACCTCGCGCACGATCAGCTCGCGCAGCGCGGGCTGCTGAGCGAGCCGCCGCGCCAGGCGCAGGCCCGCGATGCTCGTGCGGCGATCGCGCTCGTCGGCGAGGTAGTTGGCGACAATTGTCGGCGGCGCTTCGGGGTCCGCGGACCCGATATGGACCGAGCCGGTCGAGTACGGCCGCAGGGCGAAGCTGCCGATGCCGAAGCCGGGGAACTCGTCGAGCCGCAGCTCGGTCGGATGGCGCGGATCGGCGGCGCTCAGGTTGTGCATCTGGATCTTCACGTCGGGCCGGTCGAGCGACGGATCGGTCTTCGCGAGCGCATGGACCTGCGCCGTGCAGGCCGCCATGTGTCCGCCGCGGGTCAGCACGTATCGGGCGCCCATCATCAGCTTGCGCAGCGGATTGCGCAGGATGTCGTTGAGCGTCACCGGCCGCCGGCACTCGAACGACACGCGGGTGTGCAGGTGATCGCGGCAATTCTCGCCCACGCCCGGCAGCGCGTGCACGACATCGATCCCGAGCGGCTTCAGCCGCGCGGGATCGCCGATCCCGGAGAGCTCGAGCAGCTGCGGGCTCTGTACCGCGCCGGCGCTGAGGATGACCGCGCGCGCCGCGCGCACGCGCCGCGTCGCGCCTGCGGTCGCGTACTCGACGCCGACGGCGCGGCCGCCCTCGACCAGGATCCGCCGCGCCCGCGCACCCGTCCGGATGTCGAGATTCGCGCGTCCGCGCGCGGGATCGAGATAAGACTCGCGCCCGCCCATGCGCAGGCCGTTGCGCGTGTTGCTCTGCAGGTAGCCCACGCCCTCGTAGCTGGCGCCGTTGTAGTCGGGATTGGCCGGGATCCCGGCCTGGACGCAGGCGGCGTGGAAGGCATCGCCCAGCGTCTCGCTGCCGTAGCGGTCGATCGGGACCGGGCCCTCGCGGCCGCGGACGACCGGATCGCCCTGCGGATCGGATTCGACGCGCTTGAGGAAGGGGAGGATGTCCGCGTAGCCCCAGCCGCGATTGCCGAGCTCGCGCCAGTGGTCGTACTCGGCCGGCTCGCCGCGCACCCACAGCATCCCGTTGATTGTCGACGACCCGCCGAGCACGCGGCCGCGCGGCCAGAACATCCGGCGGCCGGCCATGTGCGGCTCGGGCTCGGTCTGGAAGCGCCACATCCCGCGCTGCTTGAGCAGCACGAATCCCGCGCCGAGCGGCACGCGGAACCAGATCCAGCGGTCGTCGTCGCCGGCCTCGAGCAGCACGACCTTGAATCGGCCGCTCTCCGACAGCCGCGCCGCGACCGCGGATCCGGCCGAGCCGCCGCCGACGACGACGTAGTCGCATTCAGGCGCTTCGGCCATCGCCCTACTCCTTGGTGCCGCCGGCCATCAGGCCGCGCACGAGATAATTGCGCACGAGCATCGAGAAGACGACGACCGGCAGCATGACGAGCGTGCCGGCCGCGGCGATGCGGCCCCACTCCCAGCCCGTGTACTGGATGAAGTTCACGATCGCGACCGGCGCGGTCGAGGCGTTGGTGCGCGTCAGCACCAGTGCGTAGAAGAAGTCGTTCCACGACAGGATGAAGCAGATCACCGCGGTCGCGGCCAAGCCCGGCGCGGCGAGCGGCAACGTCACGACGCGGAAGGCCTGCCAGATTCCGCAGCCGTCGATCCACGCCGCCTCCTCGAGCTCGCGCGGCACGCCGTCGAAGAACGGCTGCATCATCCAGATCACCAGCGCGAGGTTGAAGGTCAGGTAGATGACGATCAGGCCGAGATGGGTGTCGAGCAGGCCGACGTAGCGGTAGGCGAGGAAGAACGGGATCGTGAACGCGATCGGCGGCGCCATGCGCGTAGCGAGGATCCACAGCGCGATCCGCCGCGACGACCGGAACCCGCCGCGCGAAAGCGCGTAGGCCGCCGGCACGCCGATCGCGAGCGCCAGGACCGTCGAGGCGACCGAGGTGATCGCGCTGTTGACGAAGGAGCGCGGGAAGGCGCCCGTCCACAGCGCGCGGTAATGCTCGAGCGTCGGCGAGAACAGCAGGTCGTAGCCGAAGATGTCCTTGTTCGGCCGGAACGACATCTGGACCAGCCAGATGAAGGGGAACAGGACGGCCACGAGCAGCACCACGGTCGCCGCGTCGCCCAGGCGATGGCGGTGCTGCGCGAACCAGCCGGGACCGGCGAGGGCATCAGCCGGCCTCTGCATGGACCCTCCCGGTCAGCCGGTCGATGATCCAGCTCAGCAGGAAGATGCCGGCCACCATCAGGGTGGCGATCGCGCTGCCGTAGCCCCAAAGCGAGAAGGTGAAGGCCTGCCGGTACGCATAGTAGTTCGTCACCTCGGTGACGTCGCCCGGGCCGCCGTCGGTGAGCACGAAGATCAACGGGAACGCCTTGATCGAGTCGATGAGGCGGAACAGGGCTGCGACGAGGAGCGTCTGCTGGATGAACGGGAAGGTGATGTGGCGGAAGACCTGCCAGTCGTTCGCGCCGTCGATCTTGGCGGCCTCGACCGGCGACTCCGGGATCATCTGCAGCGCCGCCAGCAACATGAGCATGGTGAAGGGGAACCACTCCCACGTCTCCACCGCGACGATCGCCCACAGCGCGAGGTCCGGATCGGTGATGATCGACCTGATCGGCATGCCGAGCCAGGCCGCCGCGCGGTGCAGCGGGCTGATGTCGACCGTGAACATCACGCGCCACAGGATGCCGACGACGATCGGCGGCAGGACCATCGGCACCAGGAAGCCCGAGCGGGCCAGCCGGCGCAGCGGCGTCGCGCGGTTGAGCAGCAGCGCCATCAGCAGCCCGACCAGGAGCTGCAGCAGCACGGTCGCCACCGAGAGCTTGACCTGGATCCAGGCCGAGTTGGTGAAGCGAGGGTCCTCGAGCAGGTCGATGTAGTTGTAGTGCGGTGCGCTGAAGTCCCATGCCGTGTTCGGCATGGTCAGGTTCAGCGGCGTCAGGGACGTGAGGAAGAGGTAGAGCCCCGGCACCACGGTGATCGCCGCCAGCACCAGAAGCGCCGGCAGCAATCCGAGCAGGAACGAGCGGCGCCGCCGCTCGCTCCAGTCCCGGTCGTCGACCCGCATCGTCGGCGGAAGACTGCGCGCCGGCCCCCTCGTCCGCCTACAGCCGCACGCCTGCGCGCCGAAGATCGGCGATCGCGTTGACCTGCGCCTGCTTGAACGATTCCGCCGCCTTCATCTGGCCGGAGATCACGCGGCCCATGGCCTGGTTGATTTGCGCGTTGACCTGCGGATAGACGTGCACCGTGCGGTACTTCATGTGCCCCTGCTCGGCGAAGGCGAGCGTGTCGATGAACAGCTTGCCGAGGTCGACGCCGTTCATGACCATCCGCTGCTTGTAGGCCGCCGACTCGAGGACCGAGCGCCGCGTCACGGAGCCGAGCCCGTGCTTGTCGGCCATCCGCGCGATCAAGTCCTTGGACATCGCCCACTTGATGAACTCCCACGACGCATCCTTGTTCTTGGCGCCGATCGGGATGCCCCAGGCATGCGACGCGATGCCGGGGAAACGGCCCTTGGGGCCCTTCGGCATCAGGCCGAAATTGCTCGTCTTGGTGACCTGGCTGCCCTCGGTGCCGAGCAGCGCCAGGAACACCTGGTTGTTCGTCGAGTAGTTGGCCCGCCCGGCGCGCAGCGCCTCGTTCGCCTGGTCGTAGGTGTAGCCGGCGGCGCCCTCGGGCCCGTAGGCGTTGACGATCTTGGCGAAGAACTCGGCGGCGGCCGCGACCTCCGGCGTGTCGAGCGTCGGCATGAGATCGTCCGGCGGATTGCGGAAGATGTTGCCGCCGAACCCCTGGAGATAGGGGATGAACGTCCAGCCCCAGTGGTTCTCGGTCAGGAAGGCCGGCACGTTGTCCTTCTTGTGCACGACCGCCAGCGACCGATCGAGCTCGTCGAACGTGTCCGGCAGGCCGAGGCCCGCCTGCTTGAACAGGTCGAAGCGGCCGCAGCCGGCGATCAACGCGTCGGTGAGCCAGGGGATGCCGTGCACGACGCCGTTCCGGTCGCGCATCGGCCCGACCGAGCCGGGCAGGAAGTCGGCGAAGTCGAAATCCGCCGGCGTCTTGTTCGGATCCTTCAGATAGGGATCGAGCGGCGTGAACCAGCCCGCGCCGATCCAGCGGCTCGTGAAGATGAAGGTGACGTTGAGCACGTCGTAGGCGCTGCCCTTGGTCGACAGCTCGAGATCGGCGCGCTGGTTGTAGACCGGGAATCCGGGCGTGTCGTAGTTGACCTTGATCCCGGTCTTCTCGGTGAACTCCGGCAGGTAGTCGCCGAGCAGCTTGGGATAGGTCGAGCTCCAGCACGACACGTTGAGCGTCACGCCCTGGTAGGGCTTCGCCTGCGCGAGCACCCCCGGCGCACGCAGGCCGGTGACCGCGGCGGCGGTGCCGCCGAGCGCCACCTGCAGGATCCGCCGGCGATGTGTCTCTGCCGCCCGCAGCGTCAGGCGGGCCTCCGTCGAGCGCGATTCGTCCCTGGCCATCGTCCCCTCCCCATGTCGCCGAAGCGCATTTCAGGGCGGCGGTGGTCGCCGTCGCCTCCCGATGCCTTCGTTCGATCGAGACGTTGGCATGCTGGGCGCGCCCCGGACAACCATGAACGCAGCCGCCTCGGCGACCGAGGATGGCATTCGATCGTCGGCGGTCGCGGCGGGCGATCGCCGCCGCCGGCCACGGATCAGGCGACCAGCCAGCCGCCTTCGACGGGGATCGTCGCCCCGGTGGTGAAGCTCGATTCGTCGCAAGCCAGGAACAGGATCGCCCGCGCGGTCTCATCCGAGCGTCCGAACCGGCCCATCGCGTGACGGGTGCGGGAGCGCTCGCGCGCCGCCGCCGGATCCGGCGCGCGCCCGAAGGAGCGCTGGAGCATCGGCGTCTCCGTCGCGCCCGGAAGCACGCAGTTGCAACGGATCCCGCTCGCCGCGTAGTCGAGCGCGATCGAGCGCGTCAGGCTGACCACAGCACCCTTGGACGCGACATAGGCCGCATTGTTGCGGCCGCCGGCGAAGGCGAGCTGCGAGGCGATGGTGACGATCGAGCCGCGTCCCGCCTTCTCCATCACGCGCAGTGCCTCGCGCGCCCACAGGAAGGTCGCCGTGGCGTTGATCGCCATGACCTGGTTCCAGCCGGCGAGCTCGGTCGTCGCCGCCGGCTGCCCGACGGAGATGCCGGCCGCCGTGACCATGACGTCGAGCCGGCCCCAGCGCGCCGCCGTCTCCGCGACCACGCGCACCGCGAAGCCCTCGTCGGTGACGTCGCCGACCGCGGGCACGACGTTCTCCCTGCCGGTGCACAGGGCCGACAGCGTGTCGCCGTCGCGATCGACGGCCGCGACGCGCGCGCCCTCCGCCAGGAAGAGCTCGAGGGTCGAGCGCCCGATCCCGGACGCCGCACCCGTGATGATCGCCACCCGTTCCGCCAGTCGCATGCGCATGTCCTCGTGTCAGTTCGCCCGGTCGAAGGCCTCGATGAGCCGCTCGCCGGTTTCGCGGCGCAGCGTCTGGATGCCGGTGTCGACATGCCGGCTGGGGTGGACGCGGTTGGTGAGCAACGCCCAGGCGAGCCCGCGCGTCCAGTCGATCCACAGCCCGGTGCCGGTGAATCCGGTGTGGCCGATGGTCTCCTCGGAACAGGCCTGGCCGCCGGCCCAGTCGGGATGGCGCCGTTCCCAGCCCAGCGTGCGCGTCGGCGACTGCGGCGCGCGCAACGCCGCGCGCCCGGCAGCCGAGAGGCGCGACCCGGTCAGCAGGTCGCGCGCGAAATCCAGCACGCCGTCGATCGTGCCGAAGAGCCCGGCGTGGCCGGCGGCGCCGCCCAGTGCGAAGGCGTTCTCGTCATGCACCTCGCCGCGCAGGACTCGGCCGCGCCAGGTGCAGGCCTCGGTCGCGGCGCATTGCGCGGGATCGGGCCGGAACGCGAGTCCCGCGGCGAGCGGCTGCGCGCCGAAATCGCGCCCCGTCAGACGCTCGACCGCGATCCCGAGCAGGATGAAGTTGATGTCCGAGTAGACGGCCGGTCCCCGCGTCCATACGCGCTGCAGCACGAACGCGCGCAGCGTCCGCGCATCCTGGCCGTAGGTGTAGAGCGGCTCGACGGCCGGCAGGAAGCTCCGGTGCGTCAGGCATTGCCGGAACGTCAGTTCCCGCTCCGCCGCCTTGAGATCGTACTGGCGCAGATCGGGGATCGCGCGCACCAGCGGATCGTCGAGCGCGATCCGCCCCGCGTCGACGAGCTCGAGGAGCGCCGTCGTCGTGACGATCACCTTCGTCAGCGAGGCGAGATCGAACCAGGTCGCGCGCGCGAGCGCCACGTGCGCTGGCACGCGCTGCGCGAGCCCGGCGACCCGGACGGCGCGCGCGCCCGCCATGGTCACCGCCCCCAGCACGGCGCCCGGGATGCGCTCCGCGGCGACGGCGGCCGCGGCCGGCGCGAAGGCCGTGTCGACGACGGCTTCGATATCCATGACGGACCGGGAGATAGCAGGCGCCTCGCGACCCGTCAGCCGGCGAATCGGATGATGCTGCGCAACTCGTTGCCGGTCTTCATCCGCGCATAGCCGTCGTTGATGTCGTCGAGCGCGATATGGCGGACGATGAGATGATCGAGCTTGAGCTTGCCCTGTCGCCACAGCGCCAGGATGCGCGGCATGTCGACACGGAAGTTGTTGCCGCCCATCGACGTGCCCTGGATGCGGCGGTCGCGCAGGAAGTCGGCGCCGTGCAGCTCGATCTTGGTGCCGAAGGGCACCATGCCGATGATCGTCGCCAGCCCCGCGGGCCGCAGCATCTGGAAGCTCTGTTCGGCCGTCTCCTTGCGCCCGACGGCCTCGAAGGCATAGTGCACGCCGCCGCCGGTCAGAGTCTTCACGGCGTCGACGACGTCATTGCGCAATGCATCGATCGTGTCGGTGGCGCCCATCGAGCGCGCGACCTCGAGCTTCGCAGGTACGGGATCGATCGCGATCACGCGCGAAGCGCCGGCGACGGCGGCCGCATTGATCGCCGACAGCCCGATGCCGCCGCAGCCGAGGACCGCGACTGTGCTGCCCGGCTCGACCTTGGCGGCCCGGAACACCGAAGCCACGCCGGTGATCACCGCGCACCCGACCAGGGCGCCGATGTCGAGCGGGATCTCGCGGTCGATCTTCACCAGCGCGTTCTCGTGGACGAGCATCTGCTCGGCGAAGCCGCCGAGATTGGCGAACTGGTTGACGACTTCGCCGCGGCAGGTGAACCGCCGCGCC
Source organism: Alphaproteobacteria bacterium (assembly GCA_016793165.1). Taxonomy (GTDB): domain Bacteria; phylum Pseudomonadota; class Alphaproteobacteria; order CACIAM-22H2; family CACIAM-22H2; genus CAIOSQ01. Next base: position 13,476 of record JAEULA010000015.1, read on the forward strand.
GCCCCCGGCGGCAGCTTGACCTCGGTGTTCTCGCAGAGATTGGTGTGGCCGGTGCTGCAGTAGCCGCAGGTGCCGCAGAACACCGACAGGCAGCCGATCACCGGGTCGCCCGGCTTCACGTAGGTCACCTCGGCGCCGACCTGCTCGACGACCCCGGCACTCTCATGGCCGAGGATGATCGGCAGCGGCGCGGGATAGAGCCCCTCCATGAAATGGAGGTCGCTGTGGCACAGGCCGGTGAATGCCGTGCGCACGAGCACCTCGTACGCCTTCGGCTTCGCGACCTCGATCTCCTCGATCGTCAGCGGCTTCCCGACCTGCCGCAACAGCGCTGCACGCATCGCCCCTCCCCGAACCGGACGGCGATCGTAGCACGGCGCCCGGCGACGCCAGAGCGATCGCTGTCTCGGAAATCCGATGCCGCCCGGGATAGACTGACGTCCGAACACGGGGGAAACGAGGTCGCAATGGAACGTCGGCTTGCGGCGATCCTGGCGGGGGACGTGGCGGGGTACTCGCGGCTGATGGAGGCCGACGAGGAGGGGACGCTCGCGCGGCTGCGCGGCGCGCGCTCGGACGTGATCGAGCCGACGGTGGCGAGCCATCGCGGGCGGGTGTTCAAGACGACGGGCGACGGGTTCCTGGCCGAGTTCGCCAGCGTGGTCGACGCGGCGCGGTGTGCGGCGGCGCTGCAGACCGCCCTGGCGGCGCACGAGACAGAGATCGACGCCGAGCGGCGGATCGCGTGGCGCCTGGGGCTCAATCTCGGCGACGTGGTGGTCGATGACGGCGACGTGCATGGCGACGGGGTGAATGTCGCGGCCCGGCTGGAAGCGCTGGCCGAGCCTGGCACCGTGTGCGTCTCCGGCACGGCGCACGAACATCTGCGCGGCAAGCTCAAGCTGGCGTTCGAGGACCTCGGCGAGCACGCGCTCAAGAACATCGAGCGGCCGGTGCGCGTCTACCGCCTCGCCGCGCACACGACCGCCGAGCCCCCTCGCCCGGCGCTGCCGCTGCCCGACAAGCCGTCGCTGGTGGTGCTGCCGTTCCAGAACATGTCGGGCGAAGCGGAGCAGGACTACTTCGCCGACGGCATGACCGAGGAGATCACGACGGCGCTGAGCCGCATTCGGCAGTTCTTCGTGATCGCCCGCAACACGGCCTTCACCTACAAGGGCAAAAAGCTGGACCTGCGCCAGGTCGGCCGCGAGCTCGGGGTGCGCTACCTGCTCGAGGGTTCGGTGCGCAAGGCCGGCAACCGTGTGCGCATCACCGGCCAGCTGATCGAGGCCGAGACCGGCACGCATCTCTGGGCCGACAGATTCGACGGCGCGCTCGAGGACGTCTTCGACCTCCAGGACCGCGTCACATCCAGCGTCGTCGGCGCGATCGAACCGTCGATTACTCGCGCCGAGATCGAGCGCGCTAGCCGGAAGCCGCCGGAGAACCTGCAGGCTCATGACATGCTCCTGCGCGCGATCGCGGAAACTTGGATCTGGACCAGGGACGGAACGGACCGCGCCCTCGGCTGGGCCCGCCAAGCCGTGCGGATCGATCAACGGTATGGACTGGCGCACAGCTATGTCGCCGTGTGCCTCGGCCGAAGACAATACATGGGCTGGGCCGACGACGACACGAGCGAGATCGCCGAGGGTACGCATGCAGCCGAGCTTGCCGCCACGCTCGCTGCGGATGATCCACTCGCCCTCGCCAATGCCGCCGTCGGAGCGATCAATCTCTTCGCCGACCGGGGCCGGTCGCTCGAATGGGTCAATCGAGCACTCGCGCTGAACCCGAATTCCGCACTGTCGTTGAACTGCAGCGCGCTCGTTCGCAATTACGATGGCGACTATACGCTCGCTGCGGACCACGCCCAGCGTGCACTGCGCCTGAGCCCGTTCGATTCGCTCGCTCACATATTCTGCTACGCCTGCGGCTTCAGCCATCTGGCGCGCCGTATGTTCCCTGAGGCCATCCAATGGTACCGGCGCTCAGTTCAGCTGAACTCGCGGCTGCCCATTGCACATGTCCATCTTGCGAGCGCGCTCGCCCGTGCCGGGGAACTCTCCGAGGCATCGGTCACGATCAAGCGCCTGATCGAATGGTATCCAGTCCGCGCGTCCGATCTTCGCCGGCGGCTGCGGACCCGATATCGAATATCCGAGGACTTCGACTACGTGCTGGACGGCGCACGGTTGGCCGGGCTGCCGGACTAAGTCGACCGTGGCTCAGCCCACGTCGTGCAGATGACACGCCACCATCCGCGTCCCCGTTGCGGTGCGCCGAGCCGCAAGGAGCGGCGCCTCGCCAACGCATCGCGGCAGGGCTTGCCGGCAGCGCGTGTGGAAGGCGCAGCCCGGCGGCGGGTTGGCGGGGTCGGGCAGCTCTCCGGACAGGATGATCCGCTCGCGCCGCCGCGCCGGATCGGTATGCGGAATCGCCGACAGCAGCGCCTGGGCGTAGGGATGCGCCGGTGCGTCGAACAGTGCCGCCGCCGGGCCGATCTCGACGATGCGGCCGAGATACATGACCGCGATCCGGTCGCTCACGTGCCGGATCACCGACAGGTCGTGGCTGATGAACAGCATCGCCAGTCCGAGGCGCTGCCGGAGCTCGGCAAGCAGGTTGATGATCTGCGACTGGATCGAGACGTCGAGCGCCGACACCGGCTCGTCGGCGACGAGCAGCTTGGGCTCGAGCGCGAGCGCGCGGGCGATCGCGATGCGCTGGCGCTGGCCGCCGGAAAACTCGTGCGGGTACTTGCCGCCCGCGTCCGACGCCAGGCCGACGAGATCGAGCAGCTCGGCGACGCGCGCGCGGCGGCCGGCGCGATCGCCGACCTCGTGAACCTCCAGCGGCTCGCCGACGATCTCCGCCACGCGATGGCGCGGATTGAGCGAGCCGAAGGGATCCTGGAAGACGATCTGCATGTCGCGACGCCGGCGCACCATGTCGCGACGCGACAGCGCGGTGATGTCCTCGCCGTCGAAGCGGATCGAGCCCGCGGTCGGATCGACGAGGCGGAGCACCGTGCGCCCGAGCGTCGACTTGCCGCAGCCGGACTCGCCGACGATCCCCAGCACCTCGCCGCGCGCCAGGTCGAAGCTGACGCCGTCGAGCGCGCGCAGCGTCGCGCCGCGCGCGACGTAGTGCTTGGCGAGATCGCGGACCTCGAGGAGCGGGGCGTGCGCAGGAGCGGCGGTCACGGCGCGGGGTTCCAGCAGCGCAGCCGGTGGGGCGGCCCGGTCAGCTCGGGGACGTCGCGGGCGCACCGATCGATCGCATGGCCGCAGCGCGCGGCGAAGCTGCAGCCCGCACCGCGCTCGCGCGGCGACGGTACCGTACCGGCGATGGAGGGCAGCTTGACGCCCGGCGGATTGGCCGCGGGCATCGTGCGCAGCAGCGCCTCGGTGTAGCGATGGCGCGGCCGCGCGAAGAGCGCGCCGACGGGCGCCTCCTCGACCAGGCGGCCGGCATACATCACCGCGACGCGATCGCAGAACTCGGACACCACGCCCAGATCGTGGGTGATCAGCAGCACCGCCATGCCGAGTTCGCGGCGCAGCCGGCCGATCAGGTCCAGGATCTGCGCCTGCACCGTCACGTCCAGCGCCGTCGTCGGCTCGTCCGCGATCAGCAGCCGCGGCTTGCAGGCCAGCGCGATGGCGATCATCACGCGCTGGCGCTGGCCGCCCGAGATCTCGTGCGGATAGCGGTTGAGCTGGCCGCGCGCTGCGGGGATGCCGACGAGGTCGAGCAGATTGCCTGCCTCGTCCATCGCCGCGCGCCGGCCGAGGCTGCGATGCACGACCAATGTCTCGGCGATCTGGTCCCCGATCGTGAACACCGGGTTCAGCGACGTCATCGGCTCCTGGAAGATCATGCCGATGCGGTCGCCGCGGATCTCGCGCAGGCGCTCGATCGGCAGCCCCAGCATGTCGGCGCCGTCGAACAGGATCCGTCCCCCGGCGATGCGCCCCGGCGGATTCGGCAGCAGGCGCATGATCGACAGCGCGGTGACGCTCTTGCCGCAGCCGGACTCGCCGACGAGGCCCAGCGTCTCGCCGGGCATGAGCGCGAGCGAAAGGTCCTCGACGACCGGCACGCCGGCCATCGTGACGGTAAGGCCGTCGACCTGCAGCAGAGGCTCAGACACGGCCGCCCGCTCGCGGATCGAGGACATGGCTCAGCCGGTCGCCGACGAGATTGACGGACATCACCGCGAGGAAGAGCGCGAGGCCGGGGAAGATCATGGTCCAGGGAGCGTAGCGCATGAACTCGCGCCCCGCGTTGAGCATCGCGCCCCATTCCGACGTCGGCGGCTGGGCGCCGAGGCCGAGGAAGGACAGGCTGGCGGTCGACAGGATCGCGCCCCCCAGGTCGAGCGAGGCCAGCACGATCACGACCGGCATCAGGTTCGGCAGCAGGTGGCGGCGCAGGATGCGCGTCTGGCCGGCGCCGACGGCGCGCGCCGATTCGACGAACTCGCGGCTGACCAGCGACAGCGTCGCCGAACGCACGACGCGCGCGAAGCGCGGGATGCCGGAGATGCCGACCGCGAGCGCGGCATTGAAGGCGCCGACCCCGAGCACGGCGACGATGAGGATCGCCAGCACGATCGGCGGGAAGCCGAGCATCACGTCGAGGCAGCGCGTGCCGATCGAGTCCGCGCGGCCGCCGAGGAAGGCGATGGTCATGCCCATGAGCGTGCCGGCGACGAGGCTGATGGCGACGGTCAGCAGCCCCACCGCCAGCGACAGCCGCCCTCCGTGCAGGATGCGGCTGAAAATGTCCCGCCCGAAGGAATCGCAGCCGAACCAATTCTCGGCCGAGGGCGGCGCCAGGCGACGGCAGACGCGGGTCGCGTCCGGATCGAAGGACGTCAGCAGCGGCGCCAGGATCGCGCCGAGGACGAGCACGACGAGCACAACCAGGCCGATCGCGGCCCCGGGCGCACCCAGCGTCCGCGCGATCAGGCGCCGCGGCGGCAGGACGACGGTCGCGGCGGTCATGCGCGCGCCACCCGGATGCGCGGATCGACGACGCCGTAGATCACGTCGAGCGCGAGGTTGATCAGGATGTACGCGCTGGTCGTGTAGACCACCAGGCCCTGGACCAGCGGGATGTCCTTGGTCAGCACCGCGTCGATCAGCAGCGCGCCGAGGCCGGGGCGCGCGAAGACGCGCTCGGTGATCACCGCACCGCCGATCAGCAGCGCGAACTGCACGCCGAGCAGCGTGATCGGCGGGATCATCGCGTTGCGCATCGCGTGCTTGGCGACGATGCGCCAGGCCGACAGGCCCTTGGCGTGCGCCGTGCGGATGTAGTCCTGGGCCATGGTCTCGATGATCGAGCTGCGGATGAGCCGCGCCAGCCCGCCGGCGAGGAAGAGCCCGAGCGTGATGCTCGGCAGGATCAGGGCATCGATCCCGTCGCCGAGGATCGGCACCCATTCGAGGGTCACGCCGAAGACGTGGATCAGCAGCATGCCGATCCAGAAGCTCGGCATCGAGACGCCGGCCAGCGCGAGCGACATCGACGACGAATCGATCCAGCCGTGCGGGCGCAGCCCCGCGAGGAGCCCGAGCGCGATGCCGAGCGAGACGCCGACCAGGAGGCCGCCCAGCGCCAACGACAGGGACGGCGCGACCAGGGCGGCGATCATCTGCGTCACGGGCTGCTTGGTCCGGTAGCTCGTGCCGAGGTCGCCCGTCGTCATCCGGCCGAGGAAGGCCAGGTACTGCTCGTGGACCGGCCGGTCGAGGCCGAGGCGACGGCGCTCGTTGTCGATCACCTCGTCGCTCGCCGGCGTGCCGCCGAGTGCGAGCATCACCGGATCGCCGGGGATGAACTGCAGCACGGCGAACACGACCGACCACGTGATGAACAGGGTCGGGATCACGCCGAGGAGGCGGCGGACGTACCAGGGCATGTCTCAATCCCCTCCCGCTCCGCGAAGCGTCAGACGAGGGCCGCCTGCGCGCGCGCGACGGCCGGGACGATGGGCGCGTCTGCCCGGGCCACCCGCGCCGCCGCCGGCCGCCTCGCGAACGGCGCTCCCGTTCGGGTTCGCGGGACCGGAGCGCGATGGGCGTGCCGCGACACCTCTCATGCGAACGCCTTCGGATCCAGGAAGCGCCGGAGGACGTTCGTCGTCAGCTTCGCGCAGGTGTTGGCGTAGCCCTCGGGCGGCAGCGAGCCGACATAGGTCATCGAGCCGACGCTGAACACCGCGCCGCCGGCGGGCGTCTCGAAGAACAGCATGTCGGCGCAGGACCAGTCCTCGCGCGGCCGCGGATGGCGATGGATCAGCATGTCCTCGTTCACCGGGCCGTAGTCGTCGTGGATGACGATGCCCTTGGCGACGATCAGCGCGTTGGGCGGCGTGCCGTAGCGCTCGTCCGCGCTGTCGAGCTCGAACCCGGCCGCACCGCCGCCCATGAAGCCGCTGTCGCCGAACCGCGCGCCGGGCGCCGCTGCGTTCTCGATCCCCGCGGTCATGAAGGCGACACGCGGATCGCGGATCGCGTCGGTGAAGGCATAGGGGAAGCCGAGATGCCGGCCCTGCGCGGAGAAGCCGTTGCCGACCAGGCGATGGGCCGGCTTGCCGATCCGCCGCCACAGCCCCGCATAGCCGCCGCCGAACTGGTGGTAGCTCTCGCCGACCTCGGTCGCCCAGACGCGGATGCCGCCCTCGGCGCGCCGCAGCTCGATCGCGTGCGGCGCGTCCGTGCTCGGCTCGGCGCGCCAGTAGAAGCCGTTGCCGCCGAGATACATCAGCCGGCCGCCGCCGCCGAGATAGCGCTCGAGGCCGTCCATCATCCGCAGCGAGTGGTACTCGGGATGCTGCGCGCAGATCACGACGCGATAAGGCTTCAGCGCGTCGACGCCCTCGGCATGCAGATCGTGGTCGGTGACGACGTCGTGGGCGATGCCGGCACGGTCGAGCCAGTCGATCACATAGCTGTCGCAGCCGATGCGGCCGGTGCCCGAGCCCTTCGGCACCGGGTCCATCAGGCTGATCTGGCGCGGGCGCGTGTCGAGCTGCGGGCGCAGCATCGAGACGATCGACACGCCCGAACCGTCCGAGTGGGAGTTGTAGGTCGACAGGCCGAACTGCGGGTTGAGGTCCGGTGTCTCGGTCAGCGCGCCCCAGGCGATCGCGCGCTCGCGGATCTCCTCGCTGCGCCCCGGCCGTACGAAGCACGAATAGACCTGATAGGTGAAGGTCGGGACGAGGAACGCGACGTCCGCGGTGCGCGCGCCGCGCGCCGGCCGCACGAAGAACGGGATGTAGTCCTCGCCCGCCTCGTTGCGCACATGCGCGGCGTAGAATCCGCTGGGCCAGTCCTTCGGGATCTCGAGCGCGAAGCTTTCGGGCCAGCCGCAGTCCCCCATGTCGTCGTCGTGGAAGTGGATCGCGCCGTACTGCTCGGGCGCGACCTTCCAGTCGTGGACCTCGCCGGTCCAGTTGGAGCCGGTCATGGCCCGGGTCGGGAGGTTCACGAGCTGGCCGTGCGCGGCCTGCGGGCCGCGATCGACGATCCTCTGGGTCGCGATGCCGACGCTGAAATCCCAGCTTGCGATCGTCGTGCCGTCGAGCTGCGCGATCGTCGGCCGCTCGATCTTGCCGTTGCAGAAGGCCTCGGCGACCGCGCCCTCGCGCCGCGCCGCGATCGTCACCCGCGCGACGCCGCCGAGCGTCCCGATCGCCGCATTGCGGGTCGCCTGCCCGCCGTCGGCGATCGTCCCGACCGGCGCGAGCGGAGTCTGCACGAGCGCGATCGTCCCGGCCGGGGCGTCGCAGCGCGCCTCGAGGGCGTACCAGCGCCGCGGCAGCATCGGGCGCCCGACAGCCACGCGCGCCTCGCCGACGCGGAACTCGGCACCGCCGTCAGCCGCGATCGCGAGCTCGATCCGCGTGCCGCCCGCCTCGAGGCCGAGGATCACCTGACGTCCCTTCGCGGGCGTCGTGGGCCAGATCCGCGCCGACAGGACCAGGCCGCCGGTCGCCGGCAGCGCCAGCGCGTCGATCGTCGCGCAGCTGCCGGGCCGCGCGCTCCGCGCCTGGCCCGGCTTCCGCCCCGCGAGCCGGTGCGGCATCACGACCTCGCGATATCCGGGACCGTCGGGATTGGGGTCTGCGCAGAGATGGCGCACGAAGCGCAACTCGTAGGCGCGATCCGCCGCGCTCGCGACCATGAACCCGATCCGCTCGCCGGCGCGTGCGCTCCAGCGATCCGTGTAGCCCGTCAACTGATGCATCGCCCGTCCCCCGACCCGGCAGCCGTCGCACCCGACAACGACCTCGCCGCGGCCGGCAGTTTGCCATATCGTCCTCGCACATACAGCAGGAGGGGGACGACGATGCGCACTCGCTTTGCCGCGATCGCGGCAGGACTGTTGCTGGCCACGACGGCGCTGGTCTCGACCGGGACGATCTCCGATGCTCGGGCCCAGACACCCGGCTTGACGATCACCTGGGCCGAGGACGACGGCAGCCCGACGACCTGGGATCCTCGGGTCACCCAGTCGCGGCACGAGACGCAGCTGATCCTGCAGGTGTTCGACCAGCTGATCGGTTCGGACGAGAACAACGCCTATTTCCCGAGCCTCGCGAAGTCGTGGGAGATGGCGCCCGACGGGCTCTCGATCACGCTCAAGCTGCGCGATGACGTCTTCTTCCACGACGGCACGAAATTCAACGCGGAGGCGGTGAAGTTCACCTTCGACTCGATCCGCGAGCCGAGTCTGGGCAGCCGTGCCGCGATCAACATTCTCGGGCCTTACGCCGGCACCGACGTGATCAGCGAGTACGAGGTCAAGATCCGCTACACCCGGCCCTATGCCGCGGCCGTCGCATCATTGAGCCAGAACGAGCTGTCGCCCGTGTCGCCGGCGGCGGTGAAGGCCCTGGGCGACGCGGGCTTCGCCGCGGCGCCGGTCGGCGCCGGCCCCTTCAAGTTCGTGAGCTGGGAGCGCGGCAAGCAGGTCGTGATGGACCGCTTCGACAAGTACAACTGGGCGCCCGGCTTCTCGAAGCACCAGGGTCCGAGCAAGGTCGCGCGCGTCATCCACCGCTCGATCCCCGATGCCTCGACGCGCGTGGCGGCCCTCGAGCGCGGCGAGGTCGACATCACCGACTTCACCCCGATCCTGGACATGCGCCGCTTCAGCCAGGACAAGCGCTACAAGACGATCCTGGCGCCGGCCTCGGGCCTGCCCTTCGGGGTCATGCTCAACTCGCAGCGCGGCGTGTTCCAGGACGTGCGCGTGCGCCAGGCCTTCATGCACGGCTTCGACCGCAAGGCGCTCACCGACGACATGTATTTCGGCCTGATCGAGCCGGCCTTCGGCCCGCTGTCGACGACCACGCCGGGCTACTGGAAGGACACCGAGAAGTACTATCCCTACGATCCCAAGAAGGCGGTCGAACTGCTCGAGGCCGCGGGCTGGAAGATGGGGGCCGGCGGCATCCGCATGAAGGACGGACAGCCGCTGCAGACGACGTGGCAGGTGCTCGCGGTCGTGCTGCCCGAGGTCGGCGTCGCGGCGCAGGCGGACCTCAAGAAGATCGGGTTCGACGTGAAGGTCGAGACGATCACCGGCGCGCGCTGGGACGAACTCGTGTTCACCAACACGCACGAGATCAATCCGCTGCGTTGGATCAACGCCGATCCGAGCCTGCTCGAGATCATGTTCCACAGCCGGAACATCCCGGAGCCGGGGCGCTTCCGCTTCAATCTCGGCCGCCTCGTCGATCCCGCGCTCGACAAGCAGCTCGAACAGGGTGCCGGCGAGGTCGATCCGGCAAAGCGCGCGGCGATCTACGCCGACGCGCAGAAGCGCATCATGGATCACGCCGTCTACTTCCCGATCCACAACCAGGTGAATCCCATCGCCTACCGCGCCAACCGCGCGGGCTACCGCATGGCCCGCGCCCAGTGGAACGTCCGCTTCTACGAGGTCGACGAGGTGAAGTGACGACGATCGGGGTCAGGGCATCCGCCCTGGCCCCGGTTGCGGCACGACCGAGACGGCGGTCATACCGTCAGGTCAAGCCGTGCCAGCGTCGACGGGTCCAAGGCGAGTAACGGCCCTACCCAATCGCGTCTACCCCGGGCGGTGGAGCATGCCGCCCGTCATCGGCTTCGGCACGCCCGTCGTCGTCGGCACGCTCAAGGGCAGGCCGCGGAGCGAGCGCACGGCGAGATAGCCGAAGCACTGCGCCTCGATGAAGTCGCCGTCCCAGCCGACCGCCTCGACGGGATCGACGGCGACGCCGAGTCGCTTCGCCAGCGCGCGCATGAAGAAGCCGTTGCGCCGGCCGCCGCCGGTGACGAGCCAGCGCGTCGGCGCGCGCGGCACGTGCCGGAGCGCATCGGCGACGGACTCGATCGTGAAGGCCGCGAGCGTCGCCGCGCCGTCGACGAGGCCGAGATTCTCGACGACGCGCGCCCGCGCGTGGAAGTCGTTGCGGTCGAGCGACTTCGGCGCGGGCAGCGCGAAGTAGGGATGCGCCATCAGCTCGGCCAGGAGCTTCGAGTCGACCTGGCCCGAGGCCGCGATCGCGCCGTCGGCGTCGTAGGGCGCGCCGGTGTGGCGCAGGATCCAGTCGTCGAGCAGGGCGCTCGCGGGGCCGGTGTCGAAGGCGATCGTCGTGGCATCGTCGATGTAGGTGACGTTCCCCACGCCGCCGAGGTTGAGGACCATCAGCGGCAGCTGGAGCTTCGCCGCGGCGGCCAGCGCGCGATGGTAGAGCGGCGCGAAGGGCGCGCCCTGCCCACCTGCCGCGACGTCGGCATGGCGGAAGCGGTCGACCGTCGCGATGCCGAGCCGCCGCGCGACCTCGGCGCCCGACCCGAGCTGGCGGGTGAAGCGGCGCTCCGGACGGTGCAGGATCGTCTGGCCGTGCAGGCCGACGAGCGCGATGTCGGCCGGCCGCATCCCGTTCGCCCGCATGAATTGCGCGATCGCCTCGGCGTGCGACTCGCTCACAGCCGCGTCCGCCTCGGCGAGCGGCGCGTGCTCGGCGCGCTGCGCGTCGGCGGCGATGGCCAGCAGTTCGCGCCGCAGCGCCGGCGGATAGGGATAGGTGTGGCCGGGCCCCGTCCGGACCGCGTTCTCGCCATCGGTCTCGACGACGGCCACGTCGATGCCGTCCATCGAGGTGCCGCTGATGACGCCGATGGCCCGGCGGATGCCGGGGCCGGACGGCGGGGTCGGGGTGGCGGTCGAACTTGCGGGCATCGGGACCTGCCTGGTGTGGGGAGCCCGCCTTGAGACCTTGCGGGACGCGCGGGTACTATGAACGTCCGCGCTCATTTCCGGGAGGACTCACACGATGCGCAACACTCTTCGCGCCGCGGCCACGGCCGCCGCGCTGCTGCTGGCGTCGACGGCCCACGCCCAGCTGCTCGAGATCGGCTTCGACCAGTCGCCCGCGGGGCTCGATCCCCATATCGCGACCGCCTTCTCGACCTTCGCGATCATCAACGGCACGATCTACGAGGGACTGACCCGCGTCGACAAGGACCTGCGCCTCGCGCCAAGCCTTGCGGAGTCCTGGACGATCAGCCCGGACGGCAAGACGTACCGCTTCAAGCTGCGCGGCGGCGTCAAGTTCCACAACGGCGCCTCGATGGAGGCCGCCGACGTGGTCGCCACCTTCGATCGCGTCATGAGCAAGGACATCGGCTCGCCGCTCGCCAGCCGCTTCACCGCGATCGACAAGGCGAGCGTCGTCGACGCCGCGACCGTCGAGCTGACGCTCAAGGAGCCCTCGGCCCCGCTGCTCACCTCGCTCGCCACGCTGGCGATCGTCCCGCGCACGATGCAGGCCGACAAGGAGAGCCTGCAGAAGCAGCCGGTGGGCACCGGCCCCTTCAGCTTCGCCGAGTGGCAGCCCAACAGCTTCATCCGTCTCGCCAAGCATGCCGGCTACTGGGAGGCCGGGCTGCCGAAGCTCGACGGCCTGAAGTTCAATCTCGTGCCGGAATCCGCGACGCGGCAGGTCGGCCTTTCGAGCGGCACCTATTCGCTGCTGCCGAACATCGACGCGGCGACGGCGCTGCAGCTGCAGGGCAAGCCCAATGTCAGGATCGTCGAGACGCTCGAGCTCGCCTACACGCTGGTCGGCTTCAACACCTCCAAGCCGCCGTTCAACGACCCGCGCGTGCGCGAAGCCGTGAACTACGCCCTCAACCGCGCCGAGATCGTCGCCGCCGCGCAGTTCGGCAAGGGCGTGCCCGGCGGGCCCCTGTCGCCGGCGCTGAAGGACTGGGCGACCGACACCAAGGAGTTCGCGTGCTACGCCCACAACCCGGCCAAGGCGCGCGAGCTGCTGAAGGCGGCAGGCGTCGCCGAGCCCGTGGCGATCACGATGAACGTGCTGCCGCGCCAGGACATCAAGGACGTCGCGCAGGTCGTGCAGGCCCAGCTCAACAACGCGGGCTTCAAGGTCGAGCTCAAGAACCAGGAGCTCGGCCAATTCATCCAGGACTGGCGCAACTCCAACTTCGACATGTTCGCCTCGACCAATGCCGGCAGCCCGGACCCGGACGACTATTTCTTCCGCACCTTCCGGACCGGCGGCTCGACCAACGTGTTCAAGTACTCGAATCCGAAGGTCGACGACCTGCTCGACAAGGCCCGCGCGACGAATGACGCCGCCCAGCGCAAGGCCATGTACGCGGAGGTGCAGAAGACGCTCGCCTGCGACGGGCCTATCGCGCACCTGACCTACGGCCAGCTGTTCTCGGCGCTGCGCACCAACGTGCAGGGCTACGAGATCATGGCAAACCGCTCGCTCTCCTACCTGCGCGAGGCCAGCCAGGCGAAGTGAGCCCGGCCCCCTCCGGTCGCGCACGGCGCGATCGGAGGGGGACCGCCAGGCGGCGGAGCGGATGAGCGCGACTTCGGAAGCCGCCCTCGTCCCGACCGTCGCCGGCGGCGGCATCCCACCTGGCCGCGCAGGGGCGCGGAACGGAGGGAACCGGATCTCCCCATGTTCCTTCGACTCCTCGCCAACCGCAGCATCGATCTCGTCTTCGTCGTCCTCGGGGTGTCGATCATCGTCTTCCTGATGATCCGGCTGATCCCCGGCGACGCGGTGGCGATCATGCTCGGCGCCAACACCGAGATCACGCCGGAGCGCCTCGCCAGCCTGCGCGCGCGCGTCGGGCTCGACCGGCCGCTCGTCGAGCAGTACCTCGTCTGGGTCGGCAAGGCGCTGACCGGCGATCTCGGACAGAGCCTGTGGACCGGCAAGCCGGTCATCGAGGAGATCGGCGCCAATATCGGCGTGACGCTGCAGCTGCTGCTGATGTCGCTCGCGCTGGGCGCCGGGCTCGCGGTCCCGGCCGGCTGCGTCATGGCCTATGTCCGCGGCCGCACGGCCGACGTCGTGCTGCGTTTGCTGACCATCGCGGGAATCACCGTGCCGTCCTTCTGGCTCGGCATCGTCATGATCCTGGCGCTGGCCACGCTCGCGCCGGGCTTCCCGAGCCTCGGCCACGTGCCGTTCACCCAGGACCCGCTGGGCAACCTGGCGCGGATGCTGCTGCCGTCGCTGGCGCTCGCCCTGCCGATCCTCGCCTCGCTCGCGCGGCTCGTGCGCACGGCGATGCTCGACGCGCTCGGCCAGGACTACATCCGCACCGCGCGGGCCAAGGGCGTGAGCGAGACGCTGGTCGTCTACAAGCACGCGCTGCGCAACGCGCTCATCCCGTTCGTGACCTCGGTCGGGATCACGGCCGGCTACCTCTTCGGCGGCGCCATCGTCGTCGAGCAGGTCTTCGCGTTGCCCGGGCTCGGCCGGCTGATCGTCGGGGCGATCGGCGAGCGCAACTATCCGCTGATCCAGGCCGCGATCCTGCTCGTCACCTCAGGCTTCGTGATCATCAACTTCGCGGTCGACCTGCTCTACGCGGCGATCGATCCGCGGGTGCGCGAGCGATGATCGCGCTCGCGCGGCGCCAGCCGCTGCTCGCCGCCGCCGCCGCGCTGGTCGTCCTGCAGCTGGGCCTGGCGCTGCTGGCGCCTTGGGTCGCGCCGCACGACCCGATGGCCCAGAGCATCGTGCAGCGGCTCAAGGGCCCGAGCGGGGCGCATTGGCTCGGCACCGACCAGTTCGGCCGCGACACGCTCTCGCGAATCCTCCACGGCTACCGAGGATCGCTGCTGGTCTCGGGCTCGGCCGTGACGATCGCGCTGCTGCTCGGCGGCGCGCTGGGCCTCGTCGCCGCCTACTACCGCGGCTGGACCGAGCGCATCGTGATGCGCGCGATGGACATCCTCTTCGCCTTCCCGCTGATGCTGCTGGCGATCGGCGTGATCGCGATCCTCGGGCCGCAGGCCTGGACCACCGCGATCGCCATCGCCGTCGTCTACACGCCGATCTTCGCGCGGCTGCTGCGCGGACCGGCGTTGGTGATCGTCGAGAGCGACTACGTCGTCGGCGCGAAGGCCGTCGGCGCCTCGGACGCACGCATCCTCCTGCGCCACATCCTGCCCAACCTCGCGAGCGTGATCCTGGTCCAGGCGAGCCTGCTGCTCTCCGCCGCAATCCTCGTCGAGGCGTCGCTGTCCTTCCTCGGCCTCGGCACGCAGCCGCCGCAGCCCTCCCTCGGCCTGATGCTCTCGGAGGGGCGCAACTTCCTGCTGCTGAGCCCGTGGAGCGCGATCTTCGCGGGCTTCGCGATCCTGCTGATGTCCTTCGGCTTCAACCTGCTCGGCGACGCGCTGCGCGACACGCTCGACCCGCGCCTGAAGGCGGCGTCGTGATCGTCCGCCGCGCGCGCAAGGCCGAGATCCCGGCGCTCGCGCGCATCGCCGCCGACTCGTACCGGGCCGCCTTCGCGGGGATCCTCGAGCGCCGGGCGCTGGAATCGCGCGACGCGGCGTTCTTCGCGGAGCGGTTCGCGAGCGTGTGGCGACGCCTGCGCGTCGCGACCGGCGCCGGCCGGCCGGTCGGCTTCAGCCTGGTCACCCGCCGCCATCTCGACATGCTCTTCGTCGACCCCGGATTCGTGGGCCGCGGCGCCGGGCGCGCCCTGCTCCGCGAGGCGGAGTCCCGCGGCACCTGCACGCTGGAATGCTTCCGCGACAACGCGCAGGCCCGCCGGTTCTACGAGCTGGCCGGCTGGCGCCTCGTGCGCAGCTACGAGCGCGACTTCATCGGCCGGGCCCGCGCCTTCGTGCTCTACGAGAAGACTTCGGGGCCCTGAGTCGCACGTTGTTTCACCGCTCGACGAGAAAGAACTTCTTGCGGGACCTGAGCGCGCTGTCCGCACGGACGAACGCGATATCGGTCTGATGCAGCGCGTGATCCGTCTGACGGCGCGCCTGGCCGCAGAAGTCGTAGGAAACGAAGTCTCGCGCCTTCATGAAGGCGACCACCTCGCTCATCAGCGGCGCGCCCTTGTTGAACTCGAGCAGCGAGGTTTCCAGGATCACGAACTCCACCTTCGCGAGCGTTTCCTCGGCGCCGCGAAGCACATCAAGCTCGAAGCCCTGGACGTCGACCTTGAGCAGCGCCGGCCCGCTCACGCCGTCCGGCCGCAGGACGTCGTCGAGCGGCCGCATCGACAGCGAGAGCTCGTTGCGGCGGAACTCGGTGAGCTCCTCCAGGACCGAGGACCCCGTCCCCATCTGGTAGAACTTCACGTCGTCGCGAACATCGCTGCCCAGCAGCTGGATCGCCATCCTTGCACGCTCGCCAAGCGCGCGGGTCGTCGCCTCGAGCGCCGCCTGGTTGGCCGGATTGCCGTCGAACATGAAGATACGGGCATCCGGGAAGATCGCGCCCGCCATGCGGCTCCACTCGCCGATATAGGCGCCGATGTCGATGATCGTCCGGGGCGCGAAGCCGTTCCGCCGCGCATTCTCGAGCAGTCCATCCATCGTCGGAAATCCGTGGCGGAGTCTCGCAGCCGGGGAGAGATGCCGGATCAGGCGCAAGAGGTACTCGTCGCGACGTTCGACGGGGATCGAACGCCAGACTTGCCGAAGCAGCGAGTGAAGCAGGCTCAAGGCGCACCTCCGCGAGACTGCCGGGAAATGTACTACGATCGCCGCCGCGCCCGGCGAGAATGACTCCGCGATCGGTCGCGACGCGAATGCGGCGCAAGGCTGCAGGCGCCCTCAGGGATCGCGCGCCCGTCGCCACGCCTGCTTGACGCTCTCGGGCCGCGATCCCTATCGTCGGTCGTCATTCACCGCATCGATGGAGGGGCCGATGTTGCGTCGTCGAGACATTCTGGCGATTGCCGGCGGCACGGTCGCCGCATCGTCGCTGCCGACCGGAGCGCGGGCACAGTCGAAGCCCGAGTCCATTGTCGTCATGACCTGGGGCGGTCAGTGGGGCGACGTGATCAAGCAGAACATCGATCCCGCCTTCGAGAAGCGCACCGGCGTGAAAGTCGTCCAGGATCGCAGCTCGAGCCCCGTCGAGCGCATCACCAAGCTCAAGATCGCGCTGGCCGACCAGAAGGTCGACTGCGTGCAGCTGCACGACGGCCTCGTGCCGCTGGCGATCAAGCAGGGCGTGCTGGAGAAGCTGAACCGCGAGTCCCCGCAGTTCGGCCATCTGCGCAACATGATCCCGTCGTTCTGGAACGACTACTGGTGCCCGCAGATCTATTCGGTGCTGGGCATCTGCTACAACACGAAGCTGGTGAAGAACCCGCCCAAGTCCTTTGCCGATCTCTGGAAGCCGGAGTTCAAGGGCCGCATCGTGCTGCCCGAGGTCTCGCATTCGATCGGCACCTACATCGTGCCGATCGGCGCGATCGCCGCGGGCAAGGGCCCCAAGGACGAGGCCGCGGGCTTCGAGATGCTCAAGCGGATGACCGACCAGCGTCCGATCTGGGTCAAGGACACCGACTCGATCATGAACGCCTTCCGGACCGAGGAGGCGACCGTCGGCCTGCTCTACAAGTCGCAGACCTACACGGTGAAGGGATGGAACACGCCGGTCGACTGGGTCTATCCGGGCGAGGGCGGCATCCCCTACGTCTCCGGCACGGCGATCGCGAAGAACACCAAGCACCTCGCCCTCGCCGAGGCCTATCTCGACACGACCATGGATCCCGACATCCAGCCCGCCTTCATGAAGGCCTACAACTATCCCGGCACCAACAAGGACATGCTCGCGCGGCTGTCGCCCGAGCTGAAGGAGCGGGCCGAGTTCACCAAGGAGCAGCTCGACAGGCTCGTCGTGCTCGACCACGAGTACATGAGCGACAGGCGCGGCGACTGGACGCAGCGCTGGAATCGCGTCGTCGCGGGCGGCTGACGCGCGCGACCGACGTGACCGGCACGCGGATCGGGTGGCGCGACAACGGCGATTCGCTCGATGTCGCGCTGGTCGCCAATCGGGCGCTGGCCCGCGGCCGACGGGTGTGGTGGCAGGAGGACGGCGACTACGTCGTCGAGCGGCTGCCGCCGCTCGACGGGCTGCGCACCGTGCCGGATGCCGCGCCGGCAGCCGGCAGCGTCGAGTTGACGCCGGCGGCGACCGCGCTCTTCACCGGACCGGCGACCGGGTACCCGTACTGGGGCTACTACGCGCTCTGCCTGCTTCGGCTCGGCCTGACCTATGCGCCGGTCGACGGCGCGGCGATCGCCGGCGGCGGCCTGGCGCGCGCCAACCTCTTCGTGATCCCGGGCGGCTTCGCGACCTGGAACTTCGATCGAGCCGAGGACGCGCCCGGCGCGGACGCCCAGGTGCGCGCGTTCCTCGCGGGCGGCGGCCGCGCCATCGGCTCGTGCGGCGGCGCCTATTACCTTTCGGCCGGCCGGCCCGGCTGGAGCGGCACGGCCGACGCGATGCCGCTCTACACGCATGAATACCTGCAGAGCGGCGTCGGCATCGTGTCGATCGACATCGCCGCGCCGATGCTGGGCCGCGGCCTGCCGCCGAGCCTCGACCTGCCCTACTACCACGGGCCGATCTGGGACCGCGTAGGGTCGAACAGCGCGATCGCCGCCACCTTCGCGGCGCTGACGCTGCCGGGGCGGCTCGGCATCGACAATCCGCTCGACCACGCGCGATTTGTGCGCGACATGCGCGGCAAGCCTGCGGTGCTGGACGCCGGCGGCTTGCGCGGCGAGGCGATCCTGTTCTCGCCCCATCCCGAGATGGGCGACCTGCTGCGCAAGTACATCGCGCTCGACGGCTACGCGCGGAAGTACCTGCCGATCCGCGGCCTGCCGGTGCTGCGCGACACGATGCGCTTCTACGCGCCCGCGGACTCGCCGAGCTTCCGGCTCGTCGCGAATGCGGCGCACGACCTGACGAGCCGCCCGGGCACGCGCCGCGTGCCGCCGCCGCCCGTGGAGGCGACGGGCGGACCGGCCGACGCGATCGTGCCGACGCTGCGTCGGGTGCTCCGGACCGTCGATCCCCGCGACGACGCGGACCTCGCGCCGCTGATCGGCGAGATCGTCGGCGATCTCGCGGCCCGGCTCGATCGCGCACCCCCGGCGACCGGCCCGCTCGCCGGCCACATCGCTCAGGCGATCGCCGGGCGCGAGACGGCTCTGCACGGCACCCCGATCGCCCAGCGCCTCATGGAAGTGGAGCTCGGCATCGCGCTCGTCGACTGCCTCGCGCGCATCGACGCCGTCGATCGCACCCTGGAGGCCGCATGATTGACGCGGTCGACGACGTGCGGCTCGAACGCGTGCGCAAGACCTTCGGCAGCGTGGTCGCGGTCGACGACGTCAGCCTGTCGATCGCCAAGGGCGCGATCGTCTCGCTGCTCGGGCCCTCGGGCTGCGGCAAGACCACGACGCTGCGACTGATCGCGGGTTTCGAGCGGCCGAGCGCCGGCGGCGTCCATATCCGCGGGGCGCGCGTCAACGACGTCCCGCCCTATCGCCGCGACTTCGGCATGGTGTTCCAGAGCTATGCGCTCTTCCCGCACCTGACTGTCGCCGACAACGTCGCCTTCGGGCTGAAGATGCGCCGCGTGTCGCGGGACGAGCGCACCAGGCGGGTCGCCGAGGCGCTCGCGCTCGTGAAGCTCGACGGCTTCGCCGACCGTACGCCCCGCCAGCTCTCGGGCGGGCAGCAGCAGCGCGTCGCGCTCGCCCGGGCGATCGTCTTCAATCCGGCGGTGCTGCTGCTCGACGAGCCGCTCGGAGCACTCGACAAGATGCTGCGCGAGGAGATGCAGGTGGAGCTGCGCCAGCTGCAGCAGCGCCTCGGCATCACGACCGTCTTCGTGACCCACGACCAGGAGGAGGCGCTGACCCTCTCCGATCAGGTCGCCGTCATGCGCAATGGGCTGATCGAACAGATCGGCGCGCCGCGCGCCATCTACGAGCGGCCGGCCACCGAATTCGTCGCCGGCTTCCTCGGTGCCAGCAACTTCTTCGACGGCCGCGTCGTCGAGCGCGGCTGCGTCGAGATCGCCGGACGGCGCTTCCCGGTCGCCGCCGCGACGCAGGCCGGCGCCCCGGTGCGCCTGGCGATCCGGCCGGAGCGCGTTTCGCTGACGGCATCGGACGCGGATGGGCTGCCGGCCACGCTGCGCGACGTGATATTCCGCGGCTCGACCGTGCACTTCTATCTCGACAGCGCGATCGGCCCCATCCTCGCCTATCGCCAGAACGCCGACGACGGCGACCGCGCGTGGGAGCGCGGCCAGCGAGTCAGCTGCGGCTGGGCGCCCGAGAGCGCCGTCGTGGTCGTCCCGCTCGAGGCCGGCGCGCGATGAATCGCCGGATGACCGAACCGGGACCGGCGGCCTCGCGGCCGGTCGGGACCGCGTTCGCCGCCGACCGGGTGGTCCCGTCGGCTCCGCGCCGCGACGCGCCATGACCGCCCCGCGCAAGCTGATCGGGCTGAGCGTCCTGCTCGTGCCGCTGGCGGTGTCGGCGCTGCTGTTCGTCGGCCCGCTCGTCCAACTCTTCGTCATCAGCCTGCGCGAGCCGTCGTCGACCGAGCTCTACGGCTCGGCGTGGACGTTGCGCAACTACGCGCAGCTCGGCGACGACGACTTCATCGCCCGCATCGTCTGGCGCACGCTGTGGACCTCGTTCGCGGTGCTCTTCTTCGCTCTGCTGATCGGCTACCCCGTCGCCTACCGGATCGCGAAAATGTCGCCGCGCCGCCGCAGCCTCGTGCTGCTGGCGCTGCTGTTCCCGCTGATGGTGAGCAACGTCGTGCGCGCCTACGGCTGGGTCGCGATCCTGGGGCGGCGCGGCGTCGTGAATACCGCGCTGCAGGAGGCCGGCGTGATCGACGCGCCGCTCGCCCTGCTGTTCACGCCCGAGGCGGTCGTCATGGGCCTGCTCACGATTTTGCTGCCGTACATGGTGATCTCGATCGCCAACGCCCTGGCGAGCCTCGATCCGCGCTATGAGGAGGCGGCCGCCTCGCTCGGCGCCGGGCCCGTGCGGACCTTCATCCACGTCACCTTCCCGCTCTCGGCACCCGGCGTCGCGTCGGGCCTGCTGCTCGTTTTCCTGCTGACGCTCAGCGCCTACGTCACGATCACGCTTCTCGGCGGACCGCGCTCGAAGCTGCTCGTCAGCCTCGTATACGACTCCGTCGTCTCGTTCCAATGGCCCCAGGCGGCGGCGCTCGCCTTCACCCTGCTCGCGATCGCGCTGGCAGCCAGCGGCCTGATCATGGCGCTGCTTCGCCCGGGCCGCGTTCAGGGGGACGGGCGATGAGCGCCGAGGGCCGTGCGGAGTCCGCCGGGCGCTTGCTCACCGGCGTCGCGACGGCCATCGCCTTCCTGCTGGTGCTCGCGCCGATCCTGATTGTGATCGTGACCGCCTTCTCGCCGACGGAGTATTTCGTCTTTCCGCCCCCGGGACTCAGCACGCGCTGGTTCGAGGAGTTCTTCCGGCTCGAGAACATGCGTGGCGCCTTCCTCCTCAGCCTCGAAGTGGCGCTCGTCTCGGCCAGCCTCGCGGCGACGCTCGGCACGCTCGCGGCGCTCGCGCTCGCGCGGCGGCACGGCTGGATGGCCGCCGTCCTGCAGGGGCTGTTCCTCGCCCCGCTCGTCTTCCCGACGATCATCCTCGGCCTCGCCCTGCTTCTCTTCTACAAGAGCGTCGGCATGCCGACGCTGCCGGGCCTGCTGCTCGCCCACGCGGTGATCGGCGCCCCCTACTGCTTCCGCTCGGTCTACGGCGGGCTGCAGTCGCTCGACCCCGCGCTCGAGGAGGCCGGCGCGAGCCTCGGCGCGGGTCCGATCCGCACCTTCTTCCTGGTGACGCTGCCGCTGATCTGGCCGACGATGCTCGCCGGCTGGCTGTTCGCCTTCATCGTCTCCTTCGGCGAGCTGAACACGGCGATCTTCCTCACCGGCCCGGGCACGACGACGCTGCCGATCGAGATCTTCAGCTACCTCCAGTTCCAGGGCAGCCAGCTCGTCATCGCCGCCGCATCGACCCTGCAGGTCGGCATGATCATCCTGCTCGTGGCGGGCATCGAGCGCGTCGTCGGGATCGGACGCATCGTGCGATCGAGGTGAGAGGCCGCCGGACGGCTTCCGATGTCCTGCCGCATCGGCTAGCGTCGGTCGGCCTTCGGAAGCGAGGTCGGCATGCCGCCTGGTGCATCGCGCGAGAGAACGGGCCGCTGAGATGCAGCGTCAGCTGGCCGCGATCCTCTGCACCGACATCGCCGGCTACGCGCGCCTGATGGCGTCCGACGAGACCGGCACGCTGACGCGACTCAAGACCGACCGCGCGACGATCGATCCGTTGATCGCCGGGCTTGGCGGCCGCGTCGTGAAGACCACCGGGGACGGCCTGCTCGTCGAGTTCTCCAGCGTGGTGGCCGCCGTCGAGGCCGCGATCGAGATCCAGGCGGCGATGACGCGCCGCGGCGCCGAGGAGCCCGAGGCGATCCGCCGGCCGATGCGAATCGGCATCCACCTGGGCGACGTGATCCACGACGACGGCGACATCTACGGCGACGGCGTGAACATCGCCGCGCGGCTGCAGGAGGTCTCGGTGCCGGGCGGCATCGCGATGTCCCGCCTCGTCGCCGAGAGCGTCGCCGGAAAGCTCGATGTCGCCCTCGTCGACGAGGGGCCGCGAAACCTCAAGAACATCGCGACCCCGGTGCATGTCTACCGCATCGACCCGAAGGCCCCGGCGGCCGCCGGGCGACCGCTGCCCTTGCCCGACAAGCCTTCGATCGCGGTGCTGCCCTTCGCCAACATGTCGAACGACCTGCAGCAGGAATACTTCGCCGACGGCATCACCGAGGACATCATCACCGCGCTGTCGCGCCATCGCTCGCTGTTCGTGATCGCGCGCAACTCGACCTTCACCTACAAGGGGCGCGCCGTCGACATCAAGCGCGTCGGCCAGGAGCTCGGCGTGCGCTACGTGCTCGAGGGCAGCGTGCGCAGATCGGGCGACCGTCTGCGCATCACGGGACAACTGGTCGATGCGTCGAGCGGGCGCCATCTCTGGGCGGACCGGTTCGACGGCGCGCTCGACGACGTCTTCGATCTCCAGGACCGGATGACCGGCCGTGTCGTGAGCGCGCTGCTCGTCAACGTGGAGCAGGCCGAGATGGACCGCGCCGGTCGCAAGCCGACCTCCAGCCTCGATGCCTACGATTACTGTTTGCGCGCAAAGGCGCTGTTCGCGCGCATCGGCAAGCCGACGGCGATGCAGGCGCTCGATCTCCTGGACCGTGCGATCGAATGCGATCCGGAGTACGGCGCCGCCTATGCGCTCGCCGCGTGGTACCACGCCTGGCTCGCCGCACACGGCTTGACGGACGACCGGTCCATCAACGCCGGGAGGGCGGCACGGATGGCGCAGCGGGCCGCCGCGCTCGCGCCCGACGATCCGGCCGTGCTCGGTCTCACCGGATACACGATGGCCTACATGGTCCGCGACCTGGAGGCCGCGACCGGCTTCGTGTCGCGCGCCCTGGCGCTGAGCCCGAATTTCGCGCCGAACTGGGTCTACAGCGCTTGGGTCCGGATCTGGCAGGGTGAGCCGAAGACCGGGCTCGACCATGCCCGCGAGGCGATCCGCCTCAACCCCCTGGACCCGGCGATCATCCTGATGCGCAATGCCTGCGCCCACGCGCTCTTCTTTCTCGACCGCTTCGACGACGCGGCGGCGGCGGCGCGCGAGGGCCTCCAGGAGCGTTCGGAATCGGCGCCGGCGCTGCGGATCGGGACGGCCGCGCTCGCCATGGCGGGCCGGCCCGACGAGGCAACCGAGCTGCGACGCCGGCTGCAGGCGGTCGATCCGGGGATCACCGTCGCGAACCTCGCCGCCCGCCTCGGTCCCTATCGGCGCGCGGCGGACGTCGCGCGTTATGCCGAGGGCCTGCGACGCGCGGGTCTGCCAGAATGAAGCACCAGACCGGGATCGGAGCTCGATGAACCAGGATTTCCTCTTCGCGCGCTGGCGCGAGAAGACCGCGCGGACCACGGCGCGCCCGAGCCTGTTGGGCACGCGGCACATGGCGGTCGCCGGGCACTACCACGCCGCGCACGCCGCCTTCGCGATCCTCGAGGCCGGCGGCAATGCGGTCGATGCCGGCTGCGCGGCCGGGCTCGCGCTCGGCGTCCTGATCCCCGACATCGTCAACGTCGCCGGCGTCGCGCCGATCCTGATCAAGATGGCCGACCGCGCCGAGGTGATCTCGATCAGCGGCCTCGGCACATGGCCCAGGGCGGCAAGCGTGGAGTTCTTCCAGCGCAACCATGGCGGCCGGATCCCGATGGGCGTGCTGCGCACGGTGGTCCCGGCGGCCCCCGCCGCCTGGATCAAGGCGCTCGAGCATTTCGGCACGATGAGCTTCGGCGACATCGCGGCGGCGGCGATCCGCTTCGCCGAGGAGGGCTTCCCGACGCCACCGCTGATGGCAGACCTGATCGCCGAGCACACTGCAGATTATGCGCGCTGGCCCTCGAGCGCGGCCGTCTACCTGCCCGGAGGACGCGCGCCGCGCACCGGCGAGATCTTCCGGCAGGCCGATCTTGCGCGCACGCTGCGCCACATGGTCGACCAGGAGCGCGCTGCGGCGGCGCGCGGCGGTCGCAAGGCCGGGTTGGCGGCGGCGCGCGACGCCTTCTATCGCGGCGACATCGCGGCGGCGATCCTGCGCACGCAGCGCGAGCACGACGGGCTGATGACCGCCGAGGATCTTTCGGGCTTCGAGCCCGAGATCGAGACCGCGGCGTCGACTCGCTTCGGCGACATCGACGTCCATTCCTGCGGCCCCTGGTGCCAGGGCCCTGCGCTGCTGCAGGCGGTCAACCTGCTGGACGCCGCGGCGCTGCGCGGGCTCGGCCACAACTCGCCGGACTATGTCCACGTCGTCACCGAGGCGCTGAAGCTCGCCTTCGCCGACCGCGAGAAGCATTACGGCGATCCCCGCTTCGTCGACGTGCCGCTCGACGGCCTGCTGTCCGCGGATTATGCCGCCCGACGCCGCGCCCTCATCCGCATGGACCGCGCCTGGCCGGGCCTGCCGCCCGCCGGCGATCCGAGGACGATGACCGCCGAGGTGCCTTGGACGACGCTGCCGCCGCCGACTCCGACCCCGGCGCGCGCGGCGAAGGACACGTCCTATGCCTGCGTCGTCGATCGCTGGGGCAACGTCTTCTCGGCCACGCCGAGCGACTCCTCCTACGACGGCGTCGTCGTGCCGGGCACCGGCCTGACGCCCTCGACCCGCGGCTCGCAGTCGCGCGTCGACGCCGCCCATCCCAGCAGCGTCGCCGGCGGCAAGCGCCCGCGCCTCACCCCGAGCCCGGCCATCGCCATCGCGCCGGGCCGCTTCGCGATGCCCTTCGGCACGCCCGGGGGCGACGTGCAGATCCAGGCGATGCTGCAGGTGTTCCTGAACATCGTCGCCTTCGGCATGGACCCGCAGGAGGCGGTGGAGGCGCCGCGCTTCGCCAGCGCCAGCTTCCCGGACTCCTTCGCCCCGCATGCCTATCACCCGGGAAGGCTCGCGATCGAGCAGCGGCTCGCCGCGCGGATCGGCGAGCCGCTGGCCGCGCGCGGCCACCAGGTCGTGGAGTGGCCCGACGGCGTGTGGCGCGCCGGCTCGATCTGCACCATCGTCCACGACATCCGCACCGGACTGCTTGCAGCCGGCGCCGATCCGCGCCGCGTGTCCTACGCGACCGGCTGGTGAACCTCCGTCGGGAGCCGAGACCTCACATGCAACTGGCCGTGCTGCCCGGCGACGACATCGGCCCGGAGATCACCGTGGCGACGCTCGACGTGCTCGCCGCCGTCAAGCGCCACTTCAGCCTGGATATCGGCGTTGAGCACCATGCGATCGGGCTCGAGAGCCTGAAGCAGAGCGGCGCGACCCTGACCGAGGCCGTCTTCGCAGCCGCCCGCGAAGCCGACGGCATCATCCTGGGACCGGTCGCGACGGCGATCTATCCGCCGGCCGACAAGGGCGGGATCAATCCGTCCGCCTATTTCCGCAAGAACCTCGATCTCTACGCCAACATACGGCCGGCGCGGACCTTCGGCCGCGCGACGCAGCGCGTCAGCGCGTTCGACCTCGTCGTCGTGCGCGAGAACACCGAGGGCTTCTATGCCGACCGCAACATGACGGCGGGCGACGCCGACATCCTGGTCACGCCCGACGTCGCGATTGCGATCCGCAAGGTGACCCGCGAGGCGAGCACGCGCATCGCCGAGGCCGGCTTCCGCCTGGCCCGCGCGCGCCGCCGGCGCGTGACACTGGTCCACAAGGCCAACGTGCTGAAGCGCTCGGACGGCCTGTTCCTCGATGCGTGCCGCGCCGTCGCGGCCGACTATCCCGACGTGAACGTCGACGACGTGATCATCGACGCGATGACGGCGCATCTCGTGCGCGATCCCGGCCGCTTCGACGTGATCGTCACGACCAACATGTTCGGCGACATCCTCTCGGATCTCGCGGGCGAACTCGCCGGAAGCCTCGGCCTCGCGGGCGCGCTCAATGCCGGCGCGACGCACGCGGTTGCCCAGGCGACCCACGGCTCGGCCCCCGACATCGCGGGCCAGGACCGCGCCAACCCGATGGCGCTGATCCGCTCGCTCGGCATGCTGCTGCACTGGCTCGGCGAGCGCCACGGCGCGGCCAACTTCATCGCCGCAGGCCGCGCGATCGAGGAGGCGGTCGGCGCGACCATCGCCGCAGGCGAGACGACCCCGGATCTCGGCGGCCGCATCGGCACCAAGGCGGTCGGGCGGATCGTCGCGGGCCGAGTCGCGCGCACCGCGAGCGCGGCATGATCCTGCAGCATTCCACCTGGTCCGAGATCGAGGCCTATCTCGGCCGGTCGCGCGGCGTGATGATCCCGATCGGCTCCACCGAGCAGCATGGGCCGAACGGCCCGATCGGCACCGACGCGATCTGCGCCGAGGCGGTCGCCCGGAGCGCCGCCGCGGACGCCGACATCCTCGTCGGCCCGACCCTCGCGGTCACCACGGCGCAGTTCAACCTG
This sequence comes from Alphaproteobacteria bacterium, assembly GCA_016793165.1. Lineage (GTDB taxonomy): Bacteria > Pseudomonadota > Alphaproteobacteria > CACIAM-22H2 > CACIAM-22H2 > CAIOSQ01. The sequence goes on from JAEULA010000015.1 coordinate 39,932, forward strand.
CGATTCCCGGGCACGATCAGCCTGCGCAGCACGACGCTGATGGCGGTGGTGACGGATTACGTCCGCTCGCTCGCGGCCCAGGGCTTCGCGCGCTTCTATTTCCTCAACGGCCACGGCGCGAACATCGCGCCGCTGCTGGCCGCGTTCCACGACCTGCACGGGGAGCATGCGGCGACGGCGCCGCACGGCCTGCGCTGCCGCCTGCGCAGCTGGTGGGAGTACCCGGACGCCAATGCGCTGCGGCAGTCCCTCTACGGCGAATGGGAAGGCATCCACGCCACGCCCAGCGAGATCGCCATAGCCCATCATGCCGTGCCGGCGACGCAACGGCCGGCGCCGACCGCGCGGCCGGAGAAGCTCACCGCGGCGTCGCTGCGGGAGATGGGGGGCGACCGCCACTTCGATGCCGACCACCACCGGGCGCGGTTTCCCGATGGCCGCATCGGCTCGGACCCCGCGCTCGTCGGACCGACGGACGGCGCGCGGCTCCTGGCCGCGGCGGCAGCCGGCGCGCGCGCCGACTATGCGGCCTTCCTCGCTGAAGCATGACGGCCGCGCCGCGCCCGCGGCCAAAGGCCACCGGCGCCCGGTTCGCGGCTTCGCGCACCGATTGACCGCCGACCGGTAGGCATCCCCTCCCCACGGCCGCAAGGCCGGGGAAGAAGGGATGCCCGATCGGTCGGGCAGGAGGTCCCGCCGATCGCGCGGGACCGGCTCGATCAGACCGCGTAGGCGGCCCAGGCCGCGCCGGCCTTGCGCACGACCAGATGATCCTTCACCGCGCGAACGCCTTCGACGCGCTGCGCCAGCACGGTGAGGCCTTCGCGCTGGGCGTCCGAGGCGACCGCGCCCACAAGCTCGACCGCGCCGTCGCTGACGATGACGGAGACGAACGCGCTCGGCGCCCAGGGCTGCACGCGGATCTCCTTCTCGATGTCCGCGCGGATGTCGCTGTCGGCGCGCTGCCGCGCCGGCGCATCGGGACGGCGCGCAAAGGTCTTCACGATGTCGGAGCGGGTGATCACGCCGGCGACCTTGCCCTGCTCGAGCACGAAGACGCGCTTGATCCGCTTCTCCTCCATCAGGTTCGCGACGGAGGCGATCTCGGCATCGGGATCGACGCCGATCATGCCGCGGGTCATCACGTCGCCGGCAACGAGGCCGTGGGACTTCACGAAGCCGCGGGCGTCGTCGTCGGGATCGGCGAGGATGGCGAGCCACCAGGCCTTCTTCTTCTCCGTTCCGAGCTCCACGCGGCGCAGCAGGTCGCCTTCGCTCACGACGCCGAGCGGCACGCCCGCCGCATCGACGACCGGCGCAGCGCTGATGCGATGGTCGATCAGGAACTCCGCCAGCTTGCGGACCGGCACGTCCGGCCCGATGGTCAGGACCTTCCGGGTCATCACGTCGCGGGCTTTGAGAGTGGCCATGGGGTTTCTCCTCCTGTGAGCGCTCTCGCGCTGTGGGGGGAACATGGGCGCCCGGCAGGTGCGACGGGATGTGACAGCCCGTCACTGCGACCAGCCGTCGCCGAGTTCGGGGTCTGCGCGCGACATCGTGACGCGTGCGACCGGCAGTGTAAGCTCGCGCGATGAGTTTCACCACACGACCGGAGCTGCACGGCACCTTCGGCGCCGTCGCCTCCACGCATTGGATCGCCTCGGCGGTCGGCATGCGGATCCTCGAGCGCGGCGGCAACGCCTTCGATGCGGCGGTCGCCGTCGGCTTCACGCTGCAGGTCGTCGAGCCGCATCTCAATGGGCCGGGCGGCGAGGTCCCGATCCTCGCCTGCCGGGCGGGGGCCGCTGCGCCCGATGTCATCTGCGGCCAGGGCCCCGCACCGCGGGCCGCCACCATCGACCGCTTCAACGCGCTCGGCCTCGACCTGGTTCCGGGCACCGGCCAGCTGCCGGCCTGCGTGCCCGGCGCCTTCGGCGCCTGGCTCACCCTGCTTCGCGACTACGGGACCCTGCCCCTCGCCGACGTCCTCGAGCCGGCGATCGGCTATGCCGGCGCCGGCCATCCCCTCGCGTGGCGGGTGCCGGCCGCCATCCGCGCGGTGAAGTCGCTGTTCGAGCTGCATTGGCGGAGCTCCGCGGCGATCTACCTTCCCGGCGGCGAGGTGCCCGAGACCGGCGCCCTGTTCCGCAACCGCGCGCTCGCGACGCTGTACGCCGCGATCGTCGCGGATGCCGCGCGCGTCGCCGGCCGCGAGCAGCAGATCGAGCGCGCGCTCGACTACTGGTATCGAGGTCCGGTCGCCGAGGCGATCGACCGCTTCGCCGGTGTCGAGGTGCACGACGTCACCGGGCGGGCCCACCGCGGCCTGCTTGCCGGCGCGGATCTCGCGCGCTGGAAGCCGACGATCGAGGCGCCGATGGCCGTCGACTACGGCCGCTACCGCGTCTTCAAATGCGGCCCGTGGAGCCAGGGCCCGGTGCTGCTGCAGATGCTGCAGATCCTCGCCGGCTTCGATCTCGACGGCGGCGATCCCCTGGGGCCCGACTTCGTGCACGTGCTGGTCGAGGCCACGAAGCTCGCCATGGCCGATCGCGATGCGTGGTACGGCGACGACGGCGACGTGCCGATGGCCGCCCTGCTCGACCCCGCCTATGCCACGGCGCGCCGCGCGCTGATCGGCACCGACGCGTCCGACGCGGTCCGGCCCGGCAGCGTCGACGGCCGCGCGCCCCCGCGCTTCCCGATCCTCGAGGCGGGCGCCGCCGCCGGGCGCGGCGCAGGCGAGCCGACGGTGGACCGCAGCGGCGAGGCGGTGATCTCCCGCGGCGGCGCGCAGCGCGGCGACACCTGCCATGTCGACGTCGCCGATCGGTGGGGGAATCTCGTGGCGGCGACCCCCTCCGGCGGATGGCTGCAATCCAGCCCGGTGATCCCCGAACTCGGCTTCGGGCTCACCACGCGCGGCCAGATGTTCTGGCTGACGCCGGGCCTCGCGAGCAGCCTGGCGCCCGGCAGGCGGCCGCGCACCACGCTGACGCCGACGATCGCCTATCGCGACGGCGCGCCGTACCTCGCCTTCGGCACGCCGGGCGGCGACCAGCAGGACCAGTGGTCGGCGCTGCTATTCCTGCACCACGTCCATCACGCCATGAACCTGCAGGCCGCCATCGATGCGCCGGCACTGCACACCGACCATCTCGCGAGCTCGTTCTGGCCGCGCGGCTTCCGACGCCGGGCGGTGACTCTCGAGGACCGCTTCCCGCAGGCGACGCGCGACGAGCTCGCGCGTCGCGGCCATCAGGTCGTCGTCGCCGACGGCTGGACCGAAGGCCGGCTCAGCGCCTGCGCCACCGTCGCCGCGGACGGGCTGCGCCTGGTGAAGGCGGCGGCAAATCCGCGCACCATGCAGGGCTACGCGCTCGCCCGCTGACCCCGTTTCCAGGAGCCTCGACAATGACTCTTCGCCGCCTCGTCGTCGCAACCGTTCTGGCGCTCGCGCTGCCGATCGGCGCCGCGGGCGCACAGAGCCAGCTGCGCATCGCGCTGCAGGACGATCCGGACTCGCTCGATCCCGCGCTCAACTGGAGCTTCGTGGGTCGTCATGTCCTGCAGTCGCTCTGCGACAAGCTCGTCGACATCGACCAGCAGGGAAACATCGTGCCGATGCTCGCCGCGTCGTGGCGCTGGGCCGAGGGCGGCAAGCGCCTGACGCTGACGCTGCGCGACGACGCCCGGTATCACGACGGCGAGCCGCTCGACGCCGCGTCCGTCAAGGCGAACATCGAGCGCATGCTGACGATGAAGACCTCCCGCCGCCGCGCCGAGATCGACGTCGTCGAATCGGTCGAGGCGCCCGACCCGCGCACCGTCGACATCCGCCTCGCGCGCGCCTCCGTCCCGCTGCTCGCCGCCTTCACCGATCGCGCCGGCATGATGGTGAGCCCGAAGGCGGCCGAGGCGGCGGGGGAGCGCTTCGGCCAGAAGCCGATCTGCGCCGGCCCCTACCGCTTCGTCGAGCGGGTCGCGCAGGACCGCATCGTGCTCGATCGCGACCCCGCGCACTGGCGTGCCGCGCGCTATGCGGTCGACCGGCTCGTGTTCCGCGGCATCCCCGACAGCACCGTGCGCCTGACCAACCTGCGCGCCGGCACGCTCGACCTGATCGAGCGGCTCGGGCCGACCGACTACCGGACCGTCCAGGACGACAAGGCGCTGGCGATCACCGAGGTGTCGGGGCTCGGCTACTACAACATCACCTTCAACATGGCGAACGGCGCGAAGGCCAACCCGTCCTTCGCGGGCAAGCGCGAGCTCCGCGACGCCTTCGCGCTGGCGATCGACCGCGACGCGATCAACCGGGTCGCCTTCGATGGCCGCTTCGAGACCGGCAATCAGCCCTTCCCGCCGACCTCGCCCTACTACAACCGGTCGCTGCCGGTGCCGACCCGCGACCTCGCCGCCGCGCGCGCCAGGGTCGCCGCCGCCGGCGTCGCGAATCCGACGCTCGAGCTGCTCGTTCCGACCGACCCGCAGCGCCAGCAGGTCGCCGAGATGATGCAGGCGATGCTCGCCGAGGCCGGCATCACGCTGAAGATCGTGCAGACCGAGCTGATGAGCCTGCTCGCGCGCGCGCGGGAGGGGAACTTCGAGGCGCACCTCGTCGGTTGGTCGGGCCGCGTCGATCCGGATCTCAACATCACGCCGCTGCTCGCGTGCAAGGCCGCGGGCAACGACGGCCACTACTGCAATCCGGCGCTGGAGGCGATCCTCGGCGACGCGCGCGCCAGCGGCGACGCCGCGCAGCGCAAGGCGGCGTACGATCGCGCCATCGCGCTGCTGCTCGAGGACAAGCCGGTCGTCTACCTCTATCACGCGAAGTGGATCTTCGCGCATCGCGCACGGGTGACAGGTTTCGCACCCGCCCCCGACGGCATCATCCGGCTCGACGGCGTGAAGCTCGCGCCCTGACCGCGGTTCAGGCGTTCTCGGGCGGCGACGGCAGCCAGGGCAGCTCGCCCGCGAGGTAGGCGCGCGCGGCTGCGCTGCGCGGGCGCGAGAGCACCTGCTCGACCGGTCCGTGCTCGACCAGGCGGCCGCGGTCGACCACGACGACGTCCTCGGCGAGGCGCGCGACCTGGCCGAGATTGTGCGAGACGACGACCACCTTGACGCCGTCCGCGGCCATGCCGCGGATGATCCGCTCGATCTCCTCGGTGGCGCCGGGGTCTAGGCTCGCGGTCGGCTCGTCGAGCAGCAGCAGCTCGGGCTCGACGACGCGCGCGCGGGCGAGGCCGAGGCGCTGGCGCTCGCCGCCCGACAACCGTCGGGCCGCCTCGCGCGCGCGGGGGCCTAGCCCGACGAGCTCCAGCGCCGCCGCGACGCGGCGCGCGCGCTCGCCGCGCGACAGCCCGAGCGGCTGCAGCGCCAGCGCGACGTTGTCGGCAACCGAGGCCCGGATCAGCGCGGTGTCCTGGAAGACGAAGCCGCGGCGCACGGTCTCCGATCGCCGATCCCCGAAGCGCACGGCCCCGGCCTCGATCGGCAGCAACCCGTCGATCGCGCGCAGCAGGACGCTCTTTCCCGCGCCGTTGGGGCCGATCACCGCGGTGACGCCGGGGGTGGCGATGCGCGCCGTCGCCTCGTCGAGGATGCGGCGCCCGCCGAGCGAGACGCGGATGCCGTCGATCGCCAGCGGCAGCATCGCGCCCTCAGCCATAGCGGCCCGCCGCGTAGCTCCGCACGCCCGCGGCAACGGCGTTCACCGCGACCACGATCGCCAGCAGCACGACGCCCAGCGCGAGCGCCAGCGGCAGGTCGCCCTTCTGCGTCTCCAGCGAGATCGCGGTCGTCATGGTGCGGGTGAAGCCGTCGATGTTGCCGCCGACGACGAGCACTGCGCCGACCTCGGCGATCGCGCGCCCGAAGGCCGCGAGCACCGCGATCAGCAGCGAGAAGCGCGCATCGAAGACGAGGGTCCGGGCGTGCTGTCCGGCCGAAAGACGCAGCGAGCGGAGCTGCTCGCCGAGCTCGGCATCCGCGTCCTCGATGATCTGGCGCGCCAGCGCCGCGACCAGCGGCGTGACGAGGAGCGCCTGCGCCACGACCATCGCGCCCGGCGTGAACAGCAGCCCCAGGAAGCCGAGAGGACCCGACCGCGACAGCGCGAGGTAGACGATCAGGCCGACGACGACGGCCGGGAGCCCCATCAGCGCGTTGAGCACGACGATGGCGCCGGCACGGCCGGGGAAGCGGGTGATCGCGATGACCGCGCCGGCAGGAATACCCAGCACGCAGGCGATCGCGACGGCGGCGAGGCTGACGCGCAGCGAAAGCCACGCGATCGCGACGACACCGCCGTCGAGGGCGAGGATGAGCCGGAATGCCTCAGCCAGCGCGACGAGCATGCGGTGTCAGGCCCCGGGTCCGCGCCCGCGTCGTCGCGGCCGGACCCGGGGCCCGCATTCAGATCAGGGCGAGCGCGACGCCCGCGGCCGCCGTGGCGGCCCCTGCGATCCGCGCCGCCGATCCGCGCATGTCCAGCGCGGCGGCGATGCCGAGGCCGATCGCATGCAGCGCCGCGGTCGCCGC
>JAEULA010000037.1 GCA_016793165.1 Alphaproteobacteria bacterium
TCGGCGCCCTCGCCTTCCTTTCGCCGCTCTGGCTCGCGGCGCTCGCCGCATTGCCGATCCTGTGGTGGCTGCTGCGCGTCACGCCGCCGGCCCCCAAGCACGTCGCGTTTCCCGCGATCGCGCTGCTGCTGAAATTGAAGCCGAAGGAGGAGACGCCGGCGCGCACGCCATGGTGGCTGCTCCTGCTGCGCCTGGCGATCGCGGCCCTGGTGATCGCGGCACTCGCGCACCCCCTGCTCAACCCGCAGGCGCAACTCGCCGGCTCCGGCCCGCTGCTGATCGTCGTCGACGACGGCTGGGCGGCGGCACGCGGATGGGACTCGCGGCGACAGACGCTCGACGGGCTGCTCGATCGCGCGGAGCGCGCCAATCGCCCGACCATGCTGCTGGCCACTGCGCCGACGCTTTCCGGCGACGCGCCGCGCGCGACGCGCCTCGCGCGCGCCAGCGACACGCGCAGCGTCGCCTCGGCGCTGCAGCCCAAGCCGTGGCCCGTCGACCGCGAGGCCGCGCGGCGCGCGCTCGATGCGGTCCAGATCGGCGCCGGCGCCACCGTCGTCTATCTCTCGGACTCGATCGAGGATCCGCAGCTTGCCGCCTTCCTGCAGGCGCTGCAGCGCCTCGGAGCCGTCGAGCTGCTGCGCGACGAGCCGCGCGGGACGGCACGGCTGCTCGCGCCCCCGACCGCCGAGCCGTCGGCGCTCACCCTGGCCGCGCGGCGCCTGCAGCCCGGCCCGGCGGAGCTCGTCGCCTTCCGCGCCATGGCCGAGGACGGCCGCCTGCTGGCGCGCGAGAGCGCCCAGTTCGCCGAAGGCGAGACCCGCGCCAGCGTGCGCCTGACGCTGCCGCCGGAGATCCGCAACCGCATCGTGCGGCTCGAGCTCGAGAACGAGTCCTCGGCCGGCGCGGTCGTGCTGCTCGACGAGCGCTTCCGCCGCCGTCCCGTCGGCGTCGTCACCGGCGGCCCGTCGGAGCGCTCGCAGCCGCTGCTCGCCGAGACCTATTACCTGCAGCGCGCGCTCGCCCCGGTGGCCGACCTGCGCACCGGCGCGGCGGAGGAGCTGCTGCGCCGCGAGCTCGCCGTGCTGGTTCTCGCCGATGTCGGCCGCCTGCCGGAGACAGAGCACCAGGTCATCGACGCGTGGGTGAAGAAAGGCGGCCTGCTGCTGCGATTCGCCGGGCCGCGCCTCGCCGAGGGCGCGGACGATCTCGTTCCGGTGCCGCTGCGCGCCGGCGGCAGCCGCACTTTCGGCGGCGCGCTCACCTGGGCGCAGCCCGCGGGCCTCGCGGCGTTCGAGGCGGCGAGCCCCTTCGTCGGCCTCACCGTGCCGAGCGACGTGAAGGTGACCCGGCAGGTGCTCGCCGAACCCAGCCTCGACCTGCCGCAGCGCACCTGGGCGCGCCTCGCGGATGGCACGCCCCTGGTCACCGCGGATCGCCGCGGCGACGGCTGGATCGTGCTCGTCCACACCACGGCCAATCCCGACTGGTCATCGCTCGCACTCTCCGGCCTGTTCGTCGAGATGCTCCAGCGCATCGTGTCGCTGAGCCAGGGAATCATCGGCGAGGGCGGCAGCGGCGTGTTGCCACCGGTCAGCGCGCTGGACGGGTTCGGGCGCCTCGATGCGCCGCCGCCCGCCGCCGCCGGCATCGCCGCCAACGAAATCGGCAAGACCGCCGCCAGCCCGCGCCACCCCCCAGGCTGGTACGGCAGCGAGACCGCCCGCCGCGCGCTCAATCTGTCGGCAAATATCGCGTCCTACACGCCGATCGGCGCGCTGCCGACCGGCGTCGCGCCCGGCGCCTACGCCGCCGATCGCGAGCTCGACCTCAAGCCCTGGCTGCTGCTGGGTGCGCTGGCGCTGCTGCTGCTCGATCTCGCCGTCAGCCTGTGGCTGCGCGGCCTGCGACTCCGGCCTTTGCGGGGCGCGGCGCGCGCCGCGCTGCTCGGCCTCGCGCTGCTGCCCGCGGGCCTCGTCGACGCGGCCGCGCAGACGACGCCGCGGCGCGAGGACGAATCGTTGATGATCGCGACGCTGTCGACGCATTTCGGCTATGTGCGCACCGGCGTCGGCGACATCGACGAAGTGACCCGGGCCGGGCTCAGCGGACTCGGCGCCATCCTCACCCGCCGCACCGCGATCGACCCGGGCCCGCCCGTCGAGGTCGATCTCGAGCACGACGAGCTGGCCTTCCTGCCGCTGCTCTATTGGCCGGTCGTCGCCGAGAGCCCGCGTCCGAGCTTCGACGCGCTCGCGCGCGTGCAGCGCTTCCTGAAGACCGGCGGGATGATCATGTTCGACACACGCGAGGTCGAGTTCGGCCGCCCCGGCACCGGCGGCTCGCCGGCCGCGCAGCGGCTGCGCGAGATCCTGCGCGGGCTCGACCTGCCGCCGCTCGCGCCGATCCCGCAGGGGCACGTGCTGACGAAGGCGTTCTACCTGCTCGCCGACTTCCCCGGCCGCTACGCCGGTGCGCCGGTCTGGGTCGAGGTCGACGAGCGCGCCGCCAACGACGGTGTCTCCTCGGTGATCATCGGGGCGCATGACTGGGCCGCGGCCTGGGCGACCGACCGCCAGGGCCGACCGCTGTTCGCGGCGGTGCCCGGCGGCGAGACCCAGCGCGAAATGGCCCTGCGGTTCGGCGTCAACGTCGCGATGTACGCGCTGACCGGCAACTACAAGGGCGACCAGGTGCACGTGGAGTCGATCCTGGAGCGGCTCAAGCGATGAACAGCGATTTCTCCGTCGTCTTCGCGCCGGTCGTCCCCTGGTGGGCGATCGCGGTCCTGGGCGCCGCCGGGCTCGCGCTGATCGCGCTGTCGCTGTCGGCGCGCGCGAGCGGCCTGTGGTGGCGGCTGCTCGCGGTCGGCGGGCTGCTCGGCGCACTCTGCAATCCCCTGATCGTGGTCGAGGACCGCCGCGGCCTTCCCGACATCGGCATCGTCGTCGTCGACGAATCCAAGAGCCAGGCGACGGGCAATCGCAAGGAGCGGACCGAGCAGGCGCTCGCCGCGCTGCGCGAGCGCCTCGGCACGCAGAACGATCTCGAGCTGCGCGTCGTGCGGGCCGGCGGCGGCGGCGGCCTCGATTCCGACGGCACGCGCCTGTTCGCAGCGGTGGAGCGCGCGCTGGCGGACGTGCCGCGCGCACGGCTCGGCGGCGTGGTGATGATCACCGACGGCCAGGTGCACGACGCGCCCAAGGCGGAGGCGATCGCGAAGGACGCCTGGCCGGCGCCGGTGCACGTGCTGCTGACGGGGGAGCGCGGCGAGCGCGACCGGCGCATCGTGATCGAGCAGGCGCCGACCTATGCGATCGTCGGCAAGCCGCAGCAGCTGACCCTGCGCATCGACGACGGCCCCGGCGTCACCGGCGGCACGGCGCGCGTCGACCTGCGCCGCGACGGCGGCGAGCCCCAGACGCTGCGACTGCAGATCGGCGTGCCGCAGACCATCGACTTCACGCTCGAGCGCGCCGGCACGGCGCTGTTCGAGATCGCCGTCGAGCCCGGCCCGCGCGAGCTGACGCTCGACAACAACCGCATCGTCGCGGCCGTGTCGGCGGTGCGCGACCGGCTGCGCGTCCTCCTGGTCACCGGCGAGCCGCATCCCGGCGAGCGCACCTGGCGATCGCTGCTGAAGTCCGATCCCTCGGTCGACCTCGTGCACTTCACCATCCTGCGCCCGCCCGAGGCCCAGGACTTCACGCCCGTCAACGAGCTGTCGCTGATCGCCTTCCCGATCCGCGAGCTGTTCGAGGTCAAGCTCAACGAGTTCGACCTCATCATCTTCGATCGCTATCGCCGCCGCGACGTGCTGGCGCAGATCTACCTCGACAACATCACGCGCTGGGTGCGCGGCGGCGGCGCGCTGCTGCTCTCGGTCGGCCCGAACCAGGGCCCGTCGAACTCGCTGTTCAACTCGCCGATCGGGCAGATCATGCCCGGCGTGCCGACCGGCCGCGTGATCGAGCAGCCCTTCAAGCCGGAGCTGACGGACTACGGTCGCCGCCACCCCGTCACGGCCGAGCTGCCGGGCGCGGGATCGCCGGGCTCGGAGCCGGGCTGGGGACGCTGGTTCCGTCACGTCGACGCCGACCAGCGCCGCGGCCAGACGCTGCTGTCCGGGGCCGCGAACCGCCCGCTGCTGCTCCTCGACCGTGTCGGCGACGGCCGCGTCGCGCAGCTGCAGTCGGACCACATCTGGCTCTGGGCCCGCGGCTTCGACGGCGCCGGTCCGCATGCCGAGCTGCTGCGCCGCATCGCGCATTGGCTGATGAAGGAGCCCGAGCTCGAGGAGAACGACCTCAGGGCCGCGGTGAAGGGCGGCCGCATCGAGATCACGCGGCGCTCGCTCGAGCCCGACGGCCGTCCGATCGAGATCACCACGCCGACCGGCGAGAAGCGCCAGGTCGAGCTGCGCGAGGTGGGCGGCGGGCGCGCGACGGGCAGCATCGACGTCAGCGAGCCCGGGCTCTACCACTTCAGCGACGGCGTGCGCGTGAGCCTGGCCGCCGTCGGGGCCCTCAATCCGATCGAGATGGGCGACGTGCGCACGACGGACGAGCTGCTGAAGCCGATCGTCGTCGCCTCGGGCGGCCGCAGCTTCTGGCTCGCCGACGGGCTGCCGGAGCTGCGGCGCACGCGCCCCGGCCGCGAGACCGGCGGCACCTCCGGGATCGGCCGCCCGTGGGTGGGGATGCAGGCCAACAACGACTACATCGTCACCGGCGTTTCGCAGACGCCGCTGATGCCGGCCCTCGCCATCTTCCTCCTCGGCCTCGGGGCGCTCGTCGCCGCCTGGCGCCGCGAAGGCCGCTGACCGCTCCGATGGCGGCCTCGATCGCACGGCGATTGCCGGCCTGGGCGACGCTCGCGCTCTTCGTCGCGGTCACGCTCGGTGTCGGCTATCTCGGCGCGCAGGTGACGACGCCGGCGATCGGCGGCTGGTATGCCGGGCTAGCGAAGCCGGACTTCACCCCGCCCAACGGGGTGTTCGCGCCGGTCTGGACCGCCCTCTACGTGATGATGGCGGTCGCGGCCTGGATGGTCTGGCGCGCCGACGCGGCGCCGTCCGCGATCGAGGCGGCGATGCGCGCCTTCTGGATCCAGCTCGCGCTCAACCTCGCCTGGTCTTGGATCTTTTTCGGCGCCCGCGACGTCGGCTGGGCCTTCTTCGAGATCCTGCTGCTGATCGCCGCCCTGCTCGTGACGATCCTGCGCTTCTGGAAGCTGTCGCCGCGCGCCGGCCTGCTGCTGCTCCCCTATCTCGCGTGGTCGCTCTTCGCGACGGCGCTGACCCTGCGCATCTGGCAGCTCAATCCGCGCAGCTGACGGCGCCGCCGCGCGCATGGTGAAGGCGCGGTAAACCGCACGGCCGGGAAGAAAGCCTGCCGGAGCAACGGATCGCTAACCCGATCGGCCTAGAACCGGAGCCCGTCATCGAAGGGCCCTCCGGCATGTTCGCCATCATCGGAATCCTGACCGTCTTCGGCATGGTGTTTGGCGGCTACCTGCTGGCCGGCGGCAAGATGACCCTCATCATCAAGGCGCTCCCCTTCGAGTTCATGATGATCGGCGGCGCGGCGGCCGGAACGTTCCTGATCGGCAACGGCGGCCCGACCATCGGCAAGGCGGCCAAGAGCATCGGCAAGGTGTTCGGCGGCCCGTCGTTCAAGAAGCAGGACTTCGTCGACGTCCTGTGCCTGATGTTCACGCTGCTCAAGCTCGCCAAGACCAAGGGCGTCATCGCGATCGAGCCGCACATCGAGAAGCCCGACGAGAGCAAGATCTTCCAAGCCTACCCGAAGATCGCGAAGGACCATTTCGCCGTCGACCTGATCTGCGATTCGATGCGCATGATCACGATGGGCATGGACGATCCGCACCAGTTCGAGGAGATCGTCAACAAGGAGCTCGAGAAGCATCATCACGAGCTCGGCCGCGCGCAAGGCGCGATCCAGACCGTCGCCGACGCCTGCCCCGCGCTGGGGATCGTCGCCGCCGTGCTCGGCGTCGTGAAGACGATGGCGTCGATCAACGAGCCGCCGGAGATCCTCGGCAAGATGATCGGCGGCGCGCTGGTCGGCACGTTCCTCGGGATCTTCCTGTCCTACGGCTTCTTCGCCCCGTTCGCGCAGCGCCTGAAGCAGGTCTTCGACGACGACCACAAGTTCTACGAGATCATCCGCGACACGATGGTCGCGCATCTGCACGGCCAGCCGCCGCAGATCGCGATCGAGATCGGCCGCAAGAGCATCCCCTCGGACCTCCACGTCACCTTCGCCCAACTCGAAGAGGCGACCCAGGCGATCCCGCAGGCGGCGTGACGGCCGCGCACGGCCGCCGCCTCCGATCGCCGCGGATCGCCGCCGACTCATCGAGCCGGCGACCGTTCCTGAACTTGTCCCGGCGATGATCGACGCCGTCCAACGAACGGAGACTCCGGCATGAATCGGATCAAATCCCTCGTGCTCGCGCTGCTGCTGTCCTGCCCGGGGATCGCGCACGCCGAGTTCACCCTCGGCCAGGGCGGCGCGTGGATGCGCGCGGCCGCGATGCGCGAGATGTTCGCATTCGGCACGTTCAAGACGGCCGACGACCAGTTGGGAGGCGGCCGCACGGACGAGCTCGAGGCCGGCTACACAATCGCCCAGTACAGGGTCCAGACCTTCTTTGCCAACAAGGTCATCGTGATCGGCTCCGTGAAGAAGAAGGGAGCCGGCCAGCCCGACGTCATCTTCGAGATGGAGGTGATCAATGGCGAGCTCGCATCGTTCCGGACGATCAGCGAATCCTCGCCCGGCTGGTCGCATGAGCGGAACTCGGTCGCGACCGGGGGCAACGACGGCGGCGGCGGCGACAGCATGTAGCGGCGGGCGATCGCCTACTTGTCCGAGCTCGCGGTGACGGTGCGGATGTAGAAGCGCTGCAGGGCGAGGAACGGGATCATCGCGAGCAGGATCGCGGTCGAGGCCGAGGCGAAGAGCCCGCCCCAGTTGGCCTGCTCGAGCGTCATGTTTCGCGCGATGGCGACCTGCACGACGACGAGCTCGGGCGTGCTCGCCGAGACCAGCGGCCAGAAGAACGCGTCCCACTGGTGGATGAACTGCATCAGCGAAGCCGCCGCGATCGTCGGCCCGGAGAGCGGCATGGTGAGGCGCAGGAAGATCGTCCACCACGACGCGCCGTCGACGCGCGCCGCCTCGTAGATCTCGCGCGGGATGGCGAGGAAGAACTGCCGGAACAGGAAGATCACGAGGCCGTTTGCGAGCTCGGGCAGGATCAGCGCGGCGTAGGTGTTGGTCCACTCGAGCGTGCGGATCAGCGTATAGAGCGGGATCACGATCGACTCGAACGGCATCATGAAGGTGAGCAGCACGAAGACGAAGGCCGTGCGCTTGAGCGGGAACTCGAAGACCGCGAAGGCGAAGCCGGCCGCCGCGTTGACCATCGTGCCGACCCCGACCGTCACCACGGCGATGAACACCGAGTTGAACACCGCGCGCGGCATGTCGCTCGCCAGCATCGTGCGGTAGTGCTCGAGCGTGAGGCGCTGCGGCACCAGCGTCTGCCAGCCCACGTCGGCGGCGTAGCGGAAGATGTCCTCCCCCGGACGGAACGACGACACGATCAGCCAGCTGATCGGCAGCAGCAGCACGGTCGCGACGAGGACGAGGACCGCGTAGCGCAGCGCCGTCAGACCGCGTCGGTGGTCGACGGCCGAGATCATGACCGCCCCTCGCCTGCCGGCCGGAACAGCCGCAGTTCCAGCACGGCGATGACGCCGATGATCACGAGGATCACCGAGGAGATCGCGAGCGAGCGGCCGTGGTTCAGCAGCGCGAACGCCGCCTGGTAGGCCTCGAACATCAGCAGCGCCGTCGAGCCCGCCGGCCCCCCATGGGTGATGACGTAGACGGGCGCGAAGAGCAGGAAGTTGATCGCCGTGTCGGCGACCAGCACGAAGGCGAGCGGCCGGCGCATCAGCGGCAGCGTCACGCGCACGAAGCGCTGCCATGCCGAGGCGCCGTCGATGGCCGCCGCCTCGTGCAACTCCTTCGGGATCGCGAGCAGGCCGGCGAGCAGGAAGATCATCCAGTAGCCGGCGCCCTTCCAGGTCGCGACGAGGATCAGCGTCGTCAGCGCCTGGGACTCCGAGCGGAAGAAGCGCTGCGGCGGCAGGCCGAGCGCCTTGAGCAGGCCGTTGACCGGCCCGACGCTCGGCTCGAGCAGGATCGCCCAGATCACGCTGGTGAGCGCGATCGAGACCGTCATCGGCAGCAGATAGGCGGCGCGGAAGAAGGCGACGCCGCGGGTCGGCCGCAACACGAGCAGCGCCAGGCCCATCGCGCAGCAGATCTGGAACGGGTTGATGATCAGATTGAAGAGCAGCGTGACCTTGACCGAGGACCAGAACGACGGGTCCTCGACGAGGTCGGCGAAGTTGCGCAGGCCCACGAAGGTCGTTTCGCCGCGCAGCGTGGTGCCGGTGAAACCGCCGACGACCGCGATCAGGATCGGCGCCAGGCGGAAGACGAGCAGCCCGACGAGCGCCGGCGCCAGGAAGGCGACCGGGATCCAGAGCGGGACGCGGAAGGCAGTCGAGGACATCGTCGCGAATCGACTCTCCCCCGGGCCGTTGCGCGGCCCGTCCCCCTCGTTCGAGGGAGACGGGGAACTGGCACCTAACGCGAACGTCCCCCTCGAACGAGGGGGACGGGCCGCGCGAAGTGCGAGCCGGGGGGAGAGTCGTGGCTCAGCGGTACTTCTGCATTTCGCGGTCGATCTTCTGCGCTGCCGCGGCGAGCGTCGCCTTCACGTCGGCACCGGTCTGGATGTCGCGCAGGGCGACGCGCACGAGATCCTCGTACTCGCGGAAGCCCGGCGTCGAGGGCCGCGGCACCGCCGTGTTGTCCAGCTCGTGGCGTACGAAGCGCCACATCTCGGTGTCGAACGTCGCCTTCTCGCGGTCCCAGATCGTCTTCAGCACCGGCGGATAGGGCCTGAGCTTGAACCAGAGCGCGTGCAGCTCCTCGGTCATCAGCTCCTTGAGGAAGGTCAGCGTCTGGGCCTGGTTGCGGGTGCGCGGGTTGATCGCGAAGTGCCACGCGCCGGTCGGAGTCACCGGCTTGCCCTTCTCGAAATAGGGCATCGGCGCCGTCGCGAAGTCGAGGTTGGGGAAGCGCTGCTGCAGCGTGGCGACCGAGAAGGTGCCGGCGACGAGCATCGCGATCTTGCCGTTGCCGAACATCTCGACCGGCAGGTTCGGGTCGAACTGGCCCTGCGGCGCCACCTTCCAGTCGCTGTAGAGGCGCTGCATCCAGGTGTAGGCCTCGACGAAGGCCGGCCCGTCGATGAAGCCCGTCGCCTTGAACCCGTCCGGGCTCAGTGCCACGCCGCCGAGCGACTGGCCGAGCGGCAGCAGCTGGTAGGGCCGCTCCGACTGCTCGAAGGCGAAGCCCCACTGGCCCTTGCCGGCGTCGGTGAGCTTGCGCGCCGCCTCGACGACCTTCTCCCAGGTCCAGCGCTTGGCGACGTCGGGCGCCGGCGGCTCGATGCCGGCCTCCTTGAACAGCGCCTTGTTGTAGAACATGACCTGCATCGAGCTGCCGAAGGGCGCCGAGTGCAGCTTGCCCTGCCAGCTTGCCGCGTCGAGTGCCGCCTTGGCGAAGCGCGAGGCGTCGAGATGCGGCGTGAGGTCCATCGTGTGGCCGCGGGCGGCATAGGACGCGGTGAGCGGCGAGTCGCAGATGAAGATGTCCGGCTCGGCGTTGCGCGCCTGCAGGCGGACCTCGATCGTCTGGAAGATCTGGTTGAAGGGGATCTTCTCGACGGCGAGCTTGATCGCCGGGTTGCGCTGCTCGAACCACTCCATGATCGGATTGACCTGGTTGTCCGGCCAGCCCATCCAGATGACCTTGAGACCGGTCGCCTGGGCGGCCGCCGGCCGGACGCCGAGCGCCCCTGCCGCACCCGCGGCCAGTCCGAGCCGCGCGACGCCGCGGCGGGTCAATCGTGTCATCGAATCCTCCCAGGAAAGAAATGCGTGACGCATCACGCGCGCGGAAGCTTAGATGCGTCGCGTTTCCAGCGTCAATCGAGCCCCGTCCGACCGAGCCCCGGCCCGCCATGACGAAGATCCTGATCGACTGCGACCCCGGACATGACGACGCGGTCGCGATCCTCTACGCCGCGCGGCATCTCGATCTCGTCGCGATCACGACCGTGTTCGGCAATGCATCGGTGGAGAACACGACGCGCAACGCGCTCGCGATCTGCGCGCTGGGCGGACTCGAGGTCCCGGTCGCCCGCGGGTTCTCCGGCCCCTTCGTCGGCGGCGAGCCGCCCTTCGCGGCCGCGGCCCATGGCCGGACCGGCATTGACGGCGCCGAGCTTCCGGCGCCGCGGCGCGAGCCCGCGGGCGTGCATGCGGTCGAGATGATCATCGAGACCGCGCGCCGGCACCAGGGCGAGCTCGTGCTCGCAATCATCGGCGCCCACACCAACGTCGCCGTGGCGCTGCGCCTCGAGCCGCGTCTGCGGCAGTGGCTGCGCGCGATCACGGTCATGGGCGGCACGGCCGGCGTCGGCAACGTCGTGCCGACCGCCTGCATCAACGTGTACTCGGATCCCGAGGCGGCGCACGTCGTCTTCACCAGCGGCGTGCCGATCACCTGGATCGGCTACGAGCTCACCCGCACGGTGCTGATGCGCACGAGCGACATCGCGCGGCTGCGCGCCGGCGGCACGGTCGCGCGCACGATCGGCGATCTCGCGGAGTTCTATCGGCAGAGCTACATCCGCATCTACGGCATCGACGGCGCGCCGATGCACGACGGCTGCGCCATCCTGCCCTTCGTGCGCGGAGACCTCATCCGGCACGAGCCCGCCGCGCTGGCGGTCGAGCTCGCACCGGGCCTCGCGCGCGGCATGACCCTGGTCGACCGTCGCGGCATCCGTCCGGGCGTCGAGCTGCCGCCGCCGCGCACGCCCCGGCCGCCGAACCTCCTGATGGCCGTCGAGGCGGACGTGCCGCGCGTCATCGACGCCTTCGTCGACACGCTGCTGACCTATCCCTGACCACGCGCGAGGACATCCCGGTGACGAAGATCCTGATCGACTGCGACCCCGGCCACGACGACGCGATCGCCATCCTGGTCGCGGCGAAGCGCTGCGACCTCGTCGGGATCACGACCGTCCACGGCAACTCCTCGCTCGAGAACACAACGCGCAACGCGCTGGCGATCTGCACCCTCGCCGGCCTGCGCGTCCCGGTCGCGCGCGGCTGCGCCGGACCGCTGGTGGCGGGCGTCACGCATGCGGCCGACATCCACGGCAAGAGCGGCCTCGACGGCGCCACGCTGCCGGTCCCGGACCGGGCGCCGGTCGACGCCCACGCGGTCGACTTCATCCTCGAGCAGGCCGAGCGCCACAAGGGCGAGCTCGTCCTCGCCGTCATCGGGCCGCAGACCAACGTTGCGACGGCGCTGCGACGCGAGCCGAAGCTCGCGACCTGGCTGAAGGCGATCACGATCATGGGCGGCTCGACCACGATCGGGAACATCACGCCGGCCGCGGAGTTCAACATCTACGCCGACCCGGAGGCCGCCGCCGTCGTCTACGCGAGCGGCGTACCGATCTGGATGGTCGGCTACAACGTGACGCGCGAGACCGGCTTCCGGCAGGACGAGATCGAGCGCCTGCGCCAGGGGCGCGGGCGCACGGCCGCGGTGATCGCCGACCTGATGCAGTTCTATCTCGACGGCCAGCGCCGCGTGTTCGGCCTCGACATCGCGCCGATGCACGACGTCTGCGCGATCTTCCCCTTCGTGCAGCCCGACCTGATCAGCCATGTCGAGGCCGCCGTCGAGATCGAGCTCGCCGGCCGCCACACCCGCGGCATGACGGTCTGCGACCTGCGCAACAAGCGCGCGACCGGGACGGGTGTCATCCGGGACGCGCGCGCGCCCAATGCCCGGGTCGCCGTGAAGGCCGACGCCCGGCGCCTGATCGCCTCGGTCATCGACACGGTCCTGACCTATCCCTGAGTCGGCGCCGGGGGCACCGGCCCACGGTTACCTTAAGTGCGAATAAACATTTGCGCCGTAGGCTGCGGGCTTCGTCACCACCCGGAGGCTGGAGCCAGGCGATGGCCAGACAACGGATCGCCCCGACCGGGCGCGAGAGCCCGCTCGGCGTCGAGGAGATCATCGTCAGCAAGACGGATCTCAAGGGCCGGATCACCTATGCCAACGACGTGTTCCTGCGCGTCGCGCACCTGACCGAGGCGCAGGCGATCGGCGCGCCGCACAGCATCGTACGCCACCCGGAGATGCCGCGCGCCGTGTTCAAGCTCCTGTGGGACCGCATCGAGGCGGGCCACGAGGTCTTCGCCTACGTGCTCAACCTCGCGCTCAACGGCGACCACTACTGGGTCTTCGCCCACGTGACGCCCAGCCGCGACCTCGAGGGCAACATCGTCGGCTACCACTCCAACCGCCGCAAGCCGGACCCGTGCCAAGTGGCCGCGGTCGCGCCCGTCTACAAAGCGATGCTCGAGATCGAGAAGGGCACCGCGGATCGCAAGCAGGGACTGGCGCGTGCCGGCGCGCATCTCGCCGACATCCTCAAGGGACGGCCCTATGACGAGTTCGTCTTCTCTATCTGAGGCGGTCGCGGCGCTCGCGCTTGCCGGCCTGATCGCGCTGGCGGCCCTCGTCGCCGGCGCCTTCGGCTGGATCGAGGCGCCGGGGCAGCTGGCCGCTGCCGCGGCGGCCGGCATCGCCGCGGCCGGCGGTGCGCTCCGATTGCGCCGCCACGCCCGCGCCATCGCGCGGATCACCGCGGCCTGCCGGCGTGCGGCCCAGGGCGATCTCGAGTCCCGCATCGTGGCGCTCGGCGAGAAGGGCGCGCTGCGCGACCTCGGGCTGTCGATCAACCGCGTCCTCGACGTCTCCGACGCCTTCCTGCGCGAAGCTACCGCGGCGATGCAGCACGCGCGCGACCGGCTCTTCTATCGAAAACTCATCGAGCGCGGCCTGCCGGGGGCGTTCCGCACCGGCGCCCAGGCGGTGAACGCCGCGACGTCGTCGATGGCGACCGAGCTCGAGGAGAACCGCCGCCTCGCCCTGGCATTCGAGACCGCGCTCAAGGGCACGGTCGACACCGTGACCGCGGCGGCGCAGGACATGCGCGAGACCGCCGCCGCCGTGTCCGCCACGGCCGGCGAGAGCGGCGCACGCGTCTCGACCGTGGCCGCCGCCGCCGACGGCGCCGCGGCCAACGTGCAGGCGGTCGCCGCCGCGACCGAGGAGCTCGCGGCCTCGGTCCAGGAGATCAACCGCCTGATGTCCCGCTCGACGGCGATCGCCGCCCAGGCGGTCGCGGAAGCCGAGCAGTCCGGATCGACGATCGCGGCACTCAACGACGCGGCGCGCAAGATCAACGAAGCCGTCGGCCTGGTCAGCGAGATCGCCGCGCAGACCAATCTGCTCGCGCTCAACGCGACGATCGAGGCCGCGCGGGCCGGCGAGGCGGGCAAGGGCTTCGCCGTGGTCGCGGGCGAGGTCAAGGCGCTCGCCAGCCAGACATCGCAAGCGACGGTGGCGATCACGAGCCAGGTGGTCGCGATCCGCGCTGCCGCGGAGGGCTCGACGGCGACCATCGGCGGCATCGCCCGCACGATCGGGCAGATCCGCGAGATGTCGACGGCGACCGCGGCCGCGATCGAGGAGCAGGGCGCCGCGACGCAGGAGATCTCGCGCAACATCCAGCAGGCCGCGACCGCGACCGCCGAGGTGTCGCAGCATCTCGCCGCCCTCGACGCCGCCGCCCGCGAGACGAACGACGCGACGGGCCGCGTGCGCGACGCGTCCGCGGCGCTCTCGACATCGGCAGGCGGACTCGATCGCGAGATCGAGGCCTTCTTCCGGCGCGTGCGCAGCGGCTAGGACGCCGCGGTCCCCGGGAAGGACGCGAGCGCCGCGTCGAGCGCGGGGACGGCCGGCGTCAGGCCGGCCTCCAGCGCCGCGCGCCGGAGTGCCTCGAGCTCTGCCCGGTGCGCCGCATCGCGGCCCCCCTCCGCGACGGCCGCCAAGGCGCGGATGCGCCGCACGTGGAAATCGGACCAGGGCAGCGGCTCGGCGGCGGTGAACGCCTCGAGCGCGGCAGCATGTCGCCGCGCCTCCGCGTACCGACCGGCCGCGCAGCTCACGTCCATGGCCGCGCGGCGAAACCAGAGGTGGTTATGGGCGACGCCGCCGTCGGCGAGCAGCGCCTCGCCGCGCTCCAGCGCCGCCGCGGCGACCGCAGGATCCCCGGCGACCAGCGCGACCGAGCCGAGGACCAGCGCCCCGACGAAGGCCTGCCCGGTCGCCGCGGCAATGGCCTCGGCGTCCCCGGCATCGCGCTCCGCCCCGGGGCGATCCCCCAGCCGCGCCCGGCTCAGCGCCCGCGCGGCGAGGATGATCGCATCGAAGCGGCGCGACCCGAGCTCGTGCGACAGCGTCAGCGCATGGTCGAGCTCCGCGACCGCCTCGGCGTCGGCCCCCGCCTCCTCGAGCAGAAGACCCATCGTCTCGCTGTTCAGCATCCGCATCATGCGGCTTCCGGCCCGCTCGGCCGCGGCGGCAGCCTCGCGGACGACGGCGACGCCCTCGGCCAGCCGGTTCTGGTAGATAAGGCAGTTGCCGATCATGAAGCGGTTCGACTGGTCGATGCGCCCGAAGCCGTGGCGCCGGCACAGCGCGCTGCTGCGCTCGAAGCTCGTCAGGGCGGTGGCCATCCGCCCGGCCGCATAGGCAGAGTCCCCGAGCCCGTTCAGCGCGCGCGCCTCGTATTCCGGGAGCCCGGCCGCGCGGGCGATCTCGAGCGTCCGACGATGCTCGAGCCCGCAGGCCGCCGCCTCGCCGCGGGCGAAGCGCAGGTTGCCGCGCAGATGATGGGTACGCGCGGCGCACTCGGCCAGGGTCGCGTCGGTGCCGCGCGCCGCATCGGCGGCATCGAGCGCCGCCAGCGCGTCGTCCACGCGGCTGAGGACGCGCAGGCTTGCGGCGATCCCGATCCAGGCGCGGCAGCGGTCGGCGTCCGTCGACGCCAGGGCGAGCGACTCCCGGAAGGCGGCCTCCGACTCGGCCGTCGCACCGAGTTCGAGCAGCGTCTCGCCCGCGATGCGGTGGAGCGCGGCGCGGTCCGCCGGCGAGGTCGCGATCGCGAGGCCGCGGCGCGCGAGCGCCAGGGCGGCGGCGATCTGGCCCCGCCCCTCCTCCGCGCGCGCCGCTCCCGCATAGGCCGCAGCCGCGGCGGGATCCTCGGCGCGATCGAGATGCTGCGCGGCGAGCCCCGGGTCGCGCGCCGCGAGATGCTCGGCGGCGCGCCGGTGCAGGTCGCGGCGGCGAGCCCGGAGCAGCGTGGCGTACACGCCATCGCGGACCAGCGCATGGGCGAAGACGAGCACGGCGCCCTCCTGGCGCAGCAATCCGGCGGCGACGAGGCGGCCGCAATCCACCGCCGGCATGGCGGCGAGCGCCTCGAGGAGGCCGCGATCGACGCGCTGGCCGGCGACGCTCGCGCACTGGATCAGGACCTTGTCCCCGGGCGGCAGGCGGTCGATGCGCGCCTGGACGACGCTCTGAATGCTGTCGGGCAGCGTCGTGGGTGTGTCGACCGCGTGGCGCGCGAGCTCGATCAGGAACAGCGGATTGCCGTCCGCGCGCGCGACCCAGGCCTTCGCCGCGGCGGCCGCTCCCGGCAGCACCGCGAGCGCGAGGCGCAACGCATCCTCGGCGTGCAGCGGCGCCAGATCGACGGTCGTCAGCGGCGTCGTGCCGGTCGCCGCGCGCCAGGCGCGATCGAGCGGGTCGCCGTCGATCCGTGTGGTGAGGACGATCGCGATCGGCCGATCGCGCGCCGCGGAAGCAAGGGACGCCAGGCGCGCGAGCGAGTCGGGATCGGCCCAGTGCACGTCCTCCACGGCGATCAGCAGCGGTGTGCGTGCAGCGGTTTCCGCGGCCAACGCCGCGAGCGCGGCGCGGCACGCATCCTCGCGGAGGGCCGGCGTCATGGCCGCCCAGACCGCCGCCGAGGAAGTGTCGCGGGGCCGGTCGAGGAGGGCGTCGAGCGCCGCCGCGTGTGCCGCAACGGCTGCCGTGGCGCCCGGCGCCAACGCGCGAGCGACGACCCGGCCGATGTCGCCGCCGCGGTCGAGGCCGAAGTCGAGGGCGCCGGCGCGAATGCAGGCCATCCCTGCCGCGGCGGCGATCGCGAGGCCTTCCTCGAGGAGGCGCGTCTTCCCGATCCCGGGATCGCCGCGCAGCACCACGACCGCGCCCTTGCCGTTCGCCGCCGCCGAGATGAGCGCCGCCAGCTGCGCGCGCTCGCCCTCGCGGCCGACGAGCGGCACGCCATCGACGGCCGGCGGCGACGGCTGGCCGACGAGCCTCCAGATCCGCATCGGCGAATCGATGCCCTTGAGCGCCGCCGTCGGCAGCTCGCTCACCCCGGCGATGCGGCGCGCGGCCTCGACGATCGCGTCGCCGACCACCGTTTCCCCGGGCCCGGCCTGCGCTACCAGCCGCGCCGCAAGGTTGGCCGCCGGGCCGGTCACCGTGTACTCGCTGTGGATCGCGCTGCCCGTGCGGGCCGCGACGACCTCGCCGCCGGCGATGCCGACATGCAGGCGGAGCGGCTCGCCGTCGACCGCCGGCAGCCCTGCGACCGCCGCATGCATCGCCAGCGCCGCGCGGACCGCGCGCTCGGCATCGTTGCCGTGACTCACCGGGGCGCCGAACACGCCCATCACGGCGTCCCCGACATGCTTGTCGATCGCGCCGCCATGGCGGCGGATCTCCGCATCGACGACGGCGAAGAAGCGCGCCAGCAATCCGTGGACGTCCTCGGCATCGAGACGGCGCGACAGCGCCGTGAAGCCGCACAGATCGGCGAACAGGACCACGGCCTGGCGACGCTCGCCGGCGACGTCGCCCGGCACGGCAAGACCGGCGCCGCATTGGGCGCAGAAGCGGGCGCCGGGCGGCGCGGCGGCCCCGCAGGCGGCGCAGTATGCCGGCATTTGCTGCGTCATCGCCGAGCCTCTCGGGTGTCCGTCGAGGAGCGGCGCATTCTAGGCCGGCCGCGCCGCCGCCGCAGCCCTCATGACGGGAGCGGCCGCGCGCCGGCGCTCAGACCACCGTGCAGGCCTCCTCGAAGTCCAGGCGCGGATGCCGGGCCATGATCTTGGACGGATCGCCGTAGCCCAGGCTGCAGATGAAGTTCGTCCTGGTCTTCCCGTCGGGGAAGAACTCGGCGTCGACCTTGGCCGCGTCGAAGCCCGACATCGGCCCGCAATCGAGCCCGATCGCGCGCGCGGCGAGCATCAGATAGGCGCCCTGCAGCGTCCCGTTGCGGAACGCGGTCGCCTCGATATGCGCCGGCTTGCCCTCGAACCAGGTGCGCGCGGCGAGATTGTGCGGGAAGAGCCTGGGCAGCCACTCGTAGAAGTCGAGCCGGTAGCCGAGGATCGCCGTCACCGGCGCCTGCATGACCTTGGGCAGGTTGCCCGCGCTGAGGGCCGGCGCGAGCCGCCGCTTGCCGGCCTCGGTCGTCACGAACACGACGCGCATCGGCGAGCAGTTCGCCGAGGTGGGCCCGAACTTCATCAGATCGTAGAGCGCGCGCAGCTGCGCCTCGGTGAGGGGCCGCGGCAGCCAGCCGTTCTGCGAGCGCGCGGTGCGGAAGAGCTGGTCGAGGGCGTTGGAGTCGAGAGCGGTCATTGCGAGGGTCCCCGTCCGGTCAGATGCGCTCGAGGAGCATGGCGATGCCCTGGCCGACGCCGATGCACATCGTGGCGATCGCGTAGCGCTCCTTGCGGTGATGAAGTTCGGCGGTCGCGGTGGTCGCCAGGCGCGCGCCGCTCATGCCGAGCGGGTGTCCGAGCGCGATGGCGCCGCCGTTCGGATTCACCTGGGCGGCGTCGTCCGCCAGGCCGAGCCGCCGCGTCACGGCCAGGGCCTGGGCGGCGAAGGCCTCGTTGAGCTCGATCACGCCGATCGCGCCGATCGTCAGCCCCGCGCGTGCCAGCAGCTTCTCCGTCGCCGGCGCCGGGCCGACCCCCATGATCCGCGGCGCGACGCCCGCGGTCGCGGTCGCGACGATGCGCGCGCGCGGCGTCAGCCCGTGCCGTCGCGCCGCCGCCTCCGAGGCGACGATGAGCGCGCAGGCGCCGTCGTTGACTCCCGAGGCGTTGCCGGCCGTGACCGTGCCGCCGGCGCGGAACGGCGTCCCGAGCTTCGCGAGCGCCTCGAGCGACGTTTCGCGCGGATGCTCGTCGCGCTCGACCAGGACCGGATCGCCCTTGCGCTGCGGGATCGCGACCGGCGTGATCTCCTGCGCCAGGCGGCCGTTCTTCTGCGCCGCAATCGCCCGCTGCTGGCTGCGCAGCGCGAACGCGTCCTGGTCGGCCCGCGCGATCGCGAATTCGCTCGCGACGTTCTCGGCCGTCTCGGGCATGGAGTCGATGCCGTAGCGTTCCTTCATCAGCCGGTTCACGAAGCGCCAGCCGATCGTCGTGTCGAAGACCTCGGCGGCGCGCGAGAAGGCCTCCGTCGCCTTGCCCATCACGAAGGGCGCGCGGCTCATGCTCTCGACGCCGCCCGCGACGCACAGTTCGGCCTCGCCGGCCTTGATGGCGCGACCGGCGATCGAGACGGCGTCCAGGCCCGAGCCGCACAGCCGGTTGACCGTCGTCCCCGAAACGCCCTCCGGCAGCCCCGCCAGGAGCAGCGCCATGCGCGCGACGTTGCGGTTGTCCTCGCCGGCCTGGTTGGCGCAGCCGTAGATGACGTCGTCGACGGCGGCCCAGTCGACCTTCGGATTGCGCGCGAGCAGCGCCTTGAGCGGCACGGCGGCGAGGTCGTCGGTGCGCACCGACGACAGGGCGCCGGCGTAGCGGCCGATGGGCGTGCGGACGGCGTCGCAGATGAAGGCGTCGGTCATGTCGACTCTCAGAGCTTGAAGCGGTGGAGGTTGGTGCGGTTCTTCTCGATATACGCCCAGTCGTACGTCACGCCGAGCCCCGGCCCCGTCGGCACCGGGAAGCAGCCGTCCTTGTCGACCGCCTCGAGCGCGTCGGAATAGCCGCAGGCATAGACGGGCGGCATGGCGTTGGGGCAATCGGGCCCCACGAGCGCCACCTCGTAGAAGTTCGTGTTGCGCATGGCGTTCATGCAGTGGCGATGTGCCGGGCCGCTGGCGTGGACCTCGCAATCGAGGCCGAGCGCCTCGGCGAGGTGCGCGATCTTCATGCAACCGGTGATGCCCATGTCGTACTCGGGATCGGCGCGCACGAAATCCGTGCCGCCCGCCAGGATGAAGTCGGCCTTGGGCTCGACGCCGCGCACGTGCTCGGTCTGCAACAGCGGCGTCTTGATCATCTCGCGCAGCTTCTTGTGGCCGAAGGCGGAGACGCCGGAGTCGCGATACGGGTCCTCGTACCAGAAGTAGCCGTAGTCGTCGCAGGCGCGGCCGACATAGAGCGCGTCGGCGAAGGTGCGCAGCTCGCAGGCCGGGTCGAGCATCAGCGTCATCTTGTTGCCGACCTGGGCGCCGACATAGCGGACGTTCTCCGCCTCCTCGCGGGGATCGCCCTCGTTCCAGCCGTGGATCTTGAAGGCGCGGTAGCCGAGGTCGTAGCACTGCTCGGCGAAGGCGGCGAACTTCTCCTTGCTGTCGAGCCCGCCGCTGCGGTCGCCGTGATAGGTCGAGGCATAGGCCTTGAGGCGCGACCGATAGCCGCCCAACAGCTGGCTGATCGAGGCGCCGAACTTCTTGCCGGCGAGATCCCACAGCGCGATGTCGATCGGGCCGTGGCCATAGTGGTCGTACTGGCGCAGCTCGCGCTTCAGGTCGTCGTAGATCTGCTCGCGATGGTCGGCGTTGCGGCCCAGCAGCAGCGGCGCCAGCGTCAGCGTCTGGGCCAGGGCCGGCCGGGTGCCGCCCCACATCGCGACATACTCGCCCCGGGCGCCGTCCTTGCACGAGATCACCACCGCGTACTTGGTCAGGACGATCTTCGCGCCCTTGGCGTAGGTGATGCTGGCATGGGCGCCGCCGCCCTTGAGATGCAGGTTCTTCGCCTCGAAGGTGAACTCGTGGACCTCGACCCGGTCGATGATGCTCATGTGCGTCCCCGCGACGGCTGCTTTGAAGGCGGCGACCCTAGCCATAGAATGGCACCACAACAACCGACCGGGGGGTCACGCCGATGAACGCTTCCACTCGCCGCCGATTCTCGCTCGCGCTCGCGACCGGCACGCTCGCCGCGCCCATGATCAACGGCCGGGCGAGCGCCCAGGCCGTCAAGCTGATCCTGTCGCACCACGTCCCGACGACGCATCTGTTCCACGCCACGTCGGAGAATTTCGCGAAATACGTCGCCGAGGGCACCAAGGGCCAGGTCACCGTCGACATCAAGCCGGCATCGCAGCTCTTCAACCTGCGGACCGCCGCCGAGGCGCTTCAACTCGGCACGCTCGACCTCGCCTGGACCGATCTCGGCACGCACGCGAACTGGCAGCCGCAGTTCGGCTTCACGTCGCTGCCGTTCCTGTTCAGCGACTACGCGCACGGCAAGAAGGTGCTGCATGGCGCGCTCGGCCAGCAGATCGCTGCGGACATCAAGTCCACGATCGGCAACGAGGTGCTGGCGCTCGGCGCCTCGGGCTTCCGCGTCTTCGTCGGCCGGCGCGAGATCAAGTCGGCGGACGACTGCCGCGGCATGAAGCTGCGGGTCCCCGAGATCCCGCTCTACATCGAGATGGCGCGCCTGCTCGGCACCAACCCGACGCCGATCCCCGCCGCCGAGGTCTACACGGCGCTGCAGACCGGCGTCGTCGACGCCATGGAGAGCCCGCCGGATCTGTTCGTCACCAACAAGATGTGGGAAGTGGCGCAGCACGCCACGCGCACCTTCCACATCTTCACCGAGGGCTCGCTGTTCGCCAGCACGCGCTCCAGCGGCATGAAGGGGCTCTCGGCCGCGAACCTGCAGGTCGTCCGCGAGGCCGCCAAGCGGGCGGTCGAGGCCGAGATGTGGGAGGCCAACCTGAAGGAGCAGAACGCGGCACTCCAGACGCTGGGCGAGCGCCTGAAGATGGTCGCATCGCCCGATGTCGCCTCGTTCCGGGCGAAGACGGCGCCGATGATCCAGGGCTTCGTGGCCAAGGCGGGCGCCAAGGCCAAGGCCTATGTCGAGGCGGTGCAGGCGCTCGCCTGATCGTCCGCGAGGCCCGCGACCGCCGGCTGGCAGCCGCGGGTCCCGGCCACGGCCGCGCGCCGCCGCATTCGAAGGCGACACGCCCGGCCGCATGCCGGCAGCCCGCGATCCCGTTTGGCACATGCGGTGGCTGGGCTAGTATCCGTGCCCCAACAAGAACCGAGGAAGCGACCATGACCCATCTGACGCGACGCCATTTCGGCCGCGCCTTGACCGCGGTGTCCGCCGGCGCCGTCGGCGCCCCGATGATCAACGGGAGCGCGAAGGCGCAGGCGGCGAAGCTGGTGCTCTCGCACCACGTTCCCACCACGCACCTGATCCAGACGGTGAGCGAGAAGTTCGCCGGCTACGTCCAAGAGGCCACCAAGGGTCAGGTCACGATCGACATCAAGCCGGCCTCGCAGCTCTTCAACCTGCGCACCTCGGCCGAGGCGATCCAGCTCGGCACGCTCGACCTGTGCTGGTCCGATCTCGGCACGCTGGGCAACTGGCAGCCGCAATTCGGCTTCGTGGCCCTGCCGTTCCTGTTCAACGACTTCGACCACGTGAAGAAGGTGCTCTACGGCAAGGTCGGCGAGCAGGTGAGCGCCGAGGTCAAGGCCACGCTCGGGATCGAGGTCCTGTCGCTGGGCGCGTCGGGCTTCCGGGTCTTCCTCGGCCGCAAGGAGATCAAGACCGCGAACGACGTGCGCGGCATCAAGCTGCGCGTGCCCGAGATCCCGGTCTGGATCGAGATGGCGCGCGCGCTCGGCGCCAATCCCACGCCGATCCCCGCGGGCGAGATCTACACGGCGCTGCAGACCGGCGTCGTCGACGCGATGGAGAGCCCGGCCGACTTCATGACCTCGAACAAGATGTGGGAAGTGGCGCAGTTCGCCACGCGCACCCATCACATCTTCACCGAGGTCTCGATGTTCGCCAGCACGCGCTCGACCGGCATGAAGGCGCTGTCGCCGGCGAACCTGCAGGCGGTTCGCGACGCGGCGAAGCGTGCGGTCCAGGGCGACAACTGGGAGCTGAACCTCAAGGAGCAGACCGCCGCGTGGGAGCTGCTCAGCTCGCGCACCAAGGCGACCCCGAACCCGGAGATCGCCTCGTTCCGCGAGAAGATGGCCCCGGTGCTCGCCAGCTTCACCAACCGCGCCGGCGCCAAGGGCAAGGCGTTCGTCGACGGCGTCGTCGCCTCGGCCTGATGCTGTCGCCGTCCCCGCCGCTCCGGCGGCGGGGACGGTCGGTCCTCCATGATCCAGACTTTCCTCACGGTCACGGCGCTCGCCCGCAATCTGTTGCGCGCGCTCTCCGTCCTCCTCCTCGCCTTCTATCTCAGCGTCATCCTGCTGCAGGTCTTCTTCAGGTACGTGCTCAACGAGTCGCTCTTCTGGTCCGAGGAGGTCGTGCGCTACAGCCTTGTCTGGGGCGTCATGCTCGGCGCCGCCCTGGTCGCCTACGATCGCGGCCACATCAACATCGACATCGTCTCGCCCTTCCTCCCCGACGCGGGCAAGCGCGTCCTGCAGTTCATCGCCAACAGCTGCACCCTCGCCTTCCTCGTCATCCTGGCCTACGCGGGCTGGGACTTCACCGATCGGACCTGGTTCCAGAACTCCGCCTCGCTCGAGGTGCCGATGCGCGCGGTCTATCTCGCGATGCCGATCGGCGCGTTCCTCGAGGCATGGTTCATGACCGCCGCCTGGCTCCAGGAGCGCGACGCGCCCCTGGCCAGCGAAGCCGACAAGCTGCTCTGACGCGGCGACGCAAAGGACCACGACGATGACCGTCGCCATCATGCTGGTGCTGTTCACCATCCTCATGTGCATCGGCGTGCCGATCGCGCATGCGATGGGCCTTGCCGCCGCGCTCGCGATGCTCTGGGAAGGCCAGGTGCCGGTCCTTCAGCTGGCGCAGAGCTTCTATCAGGCGATCGACGG
>JAEULA010000052.1 GCA_016793165.1 Alphaproteobacteria bacterium
AACCAGGAGCGCGGCGAGGTCGCCAAGGCGCTGAAGCTCACCTGGGGCATCTCCGTCGAGGCCATCAATAAGCATGGGTTGCGCGGTGGCCCCAACTCGGAGGTCAATAAGGTCTTGCGCTTCTTCGGTTGGTAATCCAGGGACGTAAGCCGAAGCCAAGGGGGCCACACCCCGAAAGGGGTGTGGCCCTCAACGTTTCATGACTTCTTGCGCTGTGAATTGCTTTCAGTGCGCGGAGGTACGGCGCTCGCTTCAAGCATCCAGGGCGCCGTGCATTTTTATGTGTCGATTTTGCACCGTCGTATTCACCGCCGAGTGACCTCGTTGTTAAGTAGTCCGTTGTTGGTCTCAGCGATGCGGACTGCTCGCCCGCGCAGCGCGGTGGCGCTCGCCATCAAGGATACGATCCCTGCCACTCTGCCCGGCGAAACGACCATCGGCGACGAGGGCTAATTGCGCTCCGCCTCGACGCCCGCAAGGCGCGCCAACTCGCGCCAGCACTCGATGTCCCAATGTCCATTTGCCGCGCCGCTGGTCGACGGCGCGACGAATAACCTGGTTGCCCCGACGGACGCCAGTTGCAGGCCATAGCGCACGTTCGGGGAGCCGAGGAACACGCCGGCCGCCTTCTTGCCGTTGAATGCCAGGATGGCGGGCGCAAAGCGAAGCACCTTGGCCCGAACATCGTTCGGGCGAGCACGTGAGAAGTTGACGCCCGCGTCGCTACCGGCTTGGCCCTTGGCAACGTCCGTCAACCCGATGCCGAAGGTCAGCAGATCCCGGAACTCCCGCGGCGCAAGCCTGCGCGCCGTCAGGCCAACCTCATGCAGCGTCCGCCAGAACTTGTTCCTCGGGCTCGCGTAGTACTCGCCTTTCGCAGCCGATGTCTCGCCAACGGCGGTCCCGCAGATGACGAGGCGCAGGTTCGGGGCAAGGACATCGTCAAGCATCGGATCCCCCCGTCCGCTCCGGCCTCCGCGACACTGCGACCACCCAGCGCCCGGCCTCGACCACGGTAGCGCCGCAGTCGCCCGGCACTGCGCGCCATAGCGACCGGGGACACAGGTCGACGACGACGCCATCGCTGGTTCTGATTGTGACAATCTCGCCGTCCTCGCGATCGAAGGTGACGCTATTGATCCGGGCTTGCATGCCGGCAACGGTCGGGTCGAAGGACACAAAGGCGCAAGCCCCGTCAGGGATACTTTCGGGACCTCGTGAGATAGGACGGTCCACAGGCTAGGCGGCGAAGCTTCGTGGATGCGCCCGAGTCGTCGCCTGCCGCCAGAACTTCCGCCGCCCTCGATTGCCGTCTTGGCTGCTCAGCCGGGCACTCCGGGCGTCGAGGTTCTGTGCCCTCAATGCAATCGCGGGGTCGGCATTCCATGACCATGCCTGATAGCGCGCGTTGATCCGACCGAGACTTGGGTCGATGTCTTGCGCCGCTTTCGCTGCGTCGACTATGGAACTCCAGGCGGAGCAACGATGCGATGGCGGGCACCGTGCGACCATACCGGCTACCCGGACTTCGGACGCCTTCGCTCAGTTGCCGGCGCTAGCGTTGCCGACCGGATGTTGTCCGTATCGAGGACGCCCGCAGCGCCCCAGCCGCGCACGCCATCAGGGATGGCCGGCCGGAACATCTCATAGAGGCTGAACGCATGCCCTTGAAGTTCTGCCGGGGACAGAGACTTCGCGAGCGCAGCCATCGCCCCTCGGGCCTCGTCGAAGCCATCGCCGAACTTACTGGCTAGGTACTTCTCGACGCTGGCCGGGTTTATCGGCTTCCCGTCGGCATCGAGTGCCCGCACTCCGTCCTTGGTGGTCGCGACAGGGATGAGCTTTCCGAGGACCTCGGCCGTTTCGCGCTTCGCCTTCTCACGCGCGCGCCGCTCGGACGGACTGTCGCGATTGTCCTCCGTGATGCCGAGGCTGCGCGCTTTGGCATATGCCGCAAACCCGGAAACAGCTTTTCCGAGCGTGAGCGCGGCGGCGCGGTCGTGCCCGAGCTGCTCCGAGACGACGGAAGCCCACAGCGTCAGGACCGGTGCGCGGTTGATCTTGATCTGCATCAGGCAAAGGTAGGCGATTTCGGACGCGGCATCGCCAGCCTCAAGCGGCCGCGCCTGGATGGGTAAATGGATGGGTAAGACGCCAGATCCGGCGAAATGACTTTGATTTTATTTGAAAATTCGTCGGCGCTGGCGGAAGGGGGGGGATTCGAACCCCCGATGCCCGTAAGGGCATGCCGCATTTCGAGTGCGGTGCATTCAACCGCTCTGCCACCCTTCCAAGCGGTGTGCGCTGCGATCGAGGGCGCGGAACCTAGCGAAGGGCCTTACGCGTCGCAAGCGTTGCCGGGTATCGGCAGCAACCCTGCCGGGGCCGCAAGGGGGACGGAGCGAGCTTGCCGCCGGCCGTTGGGGGGCTCGCGATGGCGGCGGCGATCGGCGGCGGTCTGGCCGGTCCGCCTGGAGGTCATGCCCCACTCAGGGGCGGCGCCGGTAGGACTGCAGGGAGGTCGACCGCAGGCTCTTCACGCCGTAGCGGTCGATGTGGTTGCGCCAGGACAGGATCTCTTCCGCCGACAGGCCGTAGCGCTCGCAGGCCTCCTCGATCGTCATCCGATCCGCCAGGATGGCGGCGACGACCGCCGCCTTGCGCTTGGGGACCCATCGCACGACGCCCGGAGGCGGCGGCGGGTCGATTGAAACCATGTTGATCGGCAGGTCGCGCAGGGGCTCCATGCGCAGCAGCGGCTTCGGGTCGTCACTCGGCCTGGCGGGCGGCCGGCGGTGACGGGCGTCGGAGGACATCGGTTCGGACCTCAAGTTCCCTCGCGGCGGGGCCGGGATCGACACCACCCTAGGCCCCAGTTGTTTACAGCTAGTGTTCAAGGTCGCCGGCCTGCCCTCAGTGACCCAGGTCACTACGCTCTCGAGCGAGCGGGCCGCGCCCCACGCGGTCGGCGCAGGCCAGCGCTGCCTATGGTCGTTTTCGTGGCTTTTCAACGATTTGAGCGTCAGCTTCGCCGCTTGACAGCCCGGGGGTGCATGAAGATTATCCGCGCCCTGTTCGCCGCGGGGCCGCTGTCGGTCCTTCGCGGCGCTTTCACGTTTGATGCCGGCTGCGCGAGCCGCCGGATCGGACCCCAAGTCAGAGCGCCACGTGTGGCGCTTGCAGTCGGAAGGCCTCGGCCATGTACGCAGTGATCAAGACGGGCGGCAAGCAATACAAGGTCGCCAAGAACGACGTGATCGTCATCGAGAAGCTCGATGCCGAGACCGGCAACACCGTCGAGTTCACCGACGTCCTCATGGTCGGCGGCGACGGCACGGCGAAGGTCGGCAAGCCGACGGTCGCCGGCGCGGTCGTCAAGGGCACGGTCCTCAGCCAGCAGAAGGGCGAGAAGGTGATCGTGTTCAAGAAGCGCCGCCGCAAGAACTCGCGTCGCAAGAACGGTCACCGCCAGCTCGAGACCGTCGTGCGCATTTCGGACATCCAGGCCGCCTGACGCAGGCGTCGCCGCACAGAACTAGCAGACCGAGGATCGGAGACAGGCCATGGCACAGAAAAAGGCGGGCGGTTCGTCACGCAACGGGCGCGACTCCGCGGGGCGCCGTCTTGGCGTCAAGGCGTCGGGCGGCACGGCGGTCAACGCCGGCAGCATCATCATCCGGCAGCGCGGCACGACCTATCACGCCGGCAAGAATGTCGGCATGGGCCGCGACCACACGCTGTTCGCGCTCGTCGACGGCAAGGTGACCTTCGGTCGCGGCACCGGCGGCAAGCAGTTCGTGTCGATCCAGCCGGTGCCGGCGGCGGCCGAGTAGCCGTTCCTCCCGCACGCAGCAGCGACGACATCGAACGGGGGAACGGCCAGGCGCCGTTCCCCCGTTTCGCTTTTTCGGGCCCCTGGCCATGAAATTCCTCGACCAGTGCAAGATCTACGTGAAGTCCGGCGACGGCGGCGCCGGCTGCGTCGGGTTTCGCCGCGAGAAGTTCATCGAGTACGGCGGCCCCGACGGCGGTGACGGCGGCCGCGGCGGCGACATCGTGGTCGAGGCGATGGCCAACCTGAACACGCTCATCGACTACCGCTACCAGCAGCATTTCCGGGCCGAGCGCGGCCATCACGGCGAAGGCCAGAACAAGAGCGGCCGCTCCGGCGATTCGATCGTGCTCAAGGTGCCGATCGGCACCCAGATCCTCGCGGAGGACAACGAGACGCTGATCGCGGACCTGGTCAAGCCGGGCGAGCGCATCGTGCTCTGCCGCGGCGGCGACGGCGGCTTCGGCAACGCGCATTTCAAGTCCTCGACCAACCAGGCGCCGCGTCGTGCCGATCCGGGCTGGCCCGGGGAGGAGCGCTGGATCTGGCTGCGCCTCAAGCTGATCGCAGATGTCGGTCTCGTCGGCCTGCCCAATGCCGGCAAGTCCACCTTCCTTGCCGCGACCAGCAGCGCGCGACCCAAGATCGCCGACTATCCCTTCACCACGCTGAAGCCGCAGCTCGGCGTCGTGCGCAGCGACGACGACGAGTTCGTCGTCGCCGACCTCCCGGGCCTCATCGAGGGCGCCGCCGAGGGGCGCGGCCTCGGCCACCGCTTCCTCGGCCATGTCGAGCGTTGCGGCGCGATCCTGCATCTCGTCGACGGCACCCAGGACGACGTCGTCGCGGCGTATCGGACCATTCGCGCCGAGCTCGCGGCCTACGGCCAGGGCATCGCCGAGAAGCCGGAGATCGTCGCCCTCAACAAATGCGATGCGCTGACGCCCGAGGACATCAAGAAGAAGAAGGCCGCCCTCGTGCGCGTCGCGAAGAAGCTGTCGCCGAAGGCGCAGGTCATGGCGATCTCCGGCGTGGCCAAGACCGGGGTGCCGGAGCTGCTGCGGGCGCTGGCG
Organism: Alphaproteobacteria bacterium; assembly: GCA_016793165.1. Classification (GTDB taxonomy): domain Bacteria; phylum Pseudomonadota; class Alphaproteobacteria; order CACIAM-22H2; family CACIAM-22H2; genus CAIOSQ01. The sequence goes on from JAEULA010000052.1 coordinate 4,906, forward strand.
CCGCATGTCCGGGCGCGCCGGGCCGAGACGGCGGAGACTGCGGTGTGACGAGGCCGGGGGGGAAGTCGCGCGGCGCGAGCGCGACGGAAGCGACGCGCACGGCGCCGGCGCCGGCGAGACCGCCGGCGGCCGGCGCGGGCGATCCGCATTTCTCGCCGCGGCGCCTGGTCGTGAAGATCGGCTCCGCGCTTCTGGTCGACGACGACAGCGGCGATGTGCGCCGCGCCTGGCTCGACGCGTTGGCCGACGACGTCGCCGCCCTGCGGGCCGCGGGGACAGATGTGCTGATCGTCTCGTCGGGTGCGATCGCGGTGGGGCGGCGCCATCTCGGCCTGACCGGCCGCGCGATCAAACTCGAGGAGAAGCAGGCCGCCGCGGCGACCGGCCAGATCCGGCTCGCGCACGCCTACCAGGAGACGCTTGCGCGCCACGCCATCACGGTCGCGCAGATCCTGTTGACGCCCGAGGACACGGAGGAGCGCCGGCGCCACCTCAATGCGCGCGCGACGATCGACCAGCTGCTCAAGCTCGGCGCCGTGCCGGTCATCAACGAGAACGACACGGTGGCGACCGAGGAGATCCGCTTCGGCGACAACGACCGCCTCGCCGCCCGCGTCGCGCAGATGGTGTCGGCCGACACGCTGGTCCTGCTCTCGGACATCGACGGGCTGTACACCGCCGATCCGCGCAAGGCCGCCGACGCGAGCCGCATCGCCGTCGTCAACGAGGTGACGCCCGAGATCGAGGCGATGGGCGGCGACGCGCCCACCGGGTATTCCTCGGGCGGCATGGTGACGAAGCTGGCGGCGGCCAAGATCGCGCTCGCCGCCGGCTGCCGGATGGCGATCACCTTCGGCAAGCGCATGAACCCGCTGGCGACGCTTGCAGCGGGTGCGCCGGCCACATGGTTCCTGCCCAGCGCGACGCCGCTGTCGGCGCGCAAGCGCTGGATCGCGGGCCATGTCGCGCCGGCGGGCGCGATCGTCGCCGATGCGGGCGCCGTGGCCGCCCTCGGCCGCGGCAAGAGCCTGCTGCCGGCCGGGGTCACGCGCGTCGACGGGCGCTTCGAGCGCGGCGATCTCATCCGCATTCTCGGCCCGGACGGCCGGGAGGTGGCGCGCGGCCTGTCGGCCTATGCCGCTGCGGACGTGGCGCGCATCATGGGCCGCCGCTCGGCTGAAATCGCCACGGTGCTGGGCTATCGTGGCCGCGACGAAGTCATCCATCGCGACGACCTGGTGATGAGCGCATGAACGCGATCCGTGCCGCGGACGCGGACGACCTCGCGGCGACGATGACGGCGCTCGGCGAGGCGGCGCGCGCCGCCGCCGCCGCCGTCGCCGCGGCAACCGCAGGCGCGAAGGAGACGGCCTTGCGCGCCGCCGCCGCTGCGGTGCGGGCGCGCGCGGCCGAGATCCTTCAGGCGAACGACGCGGACATGGCGACGTGCCGCGCGAACGGCGTGTCGGCCGCGCTCGCGGATCGCACCCGCCTGGACCCCGCGCGCGTCGAGGCGATCGCCCGCGGCCTCGACGACGTGGCCGCGCTGCCGGATCCGGTCGGCGCGATCGACAAGGAGTGGACGCGCCCCAACGGCCTGACCATCCGGCGCGTGCGCGTGCCGATCGGGGTCGTCGCGATCATTTTCGAGGCGCGCCCGAACGTGACGGCCGATGCCGGCGCGCTGTGCTTGAAATCGGGCAATGTCGCGATCCTGCGCGGCGGGTCCGAGAGCTTCGAGAGCTCGCGGGTCCTCGTCGCCTGCCTGCATGACGGCCTGCGGGCCGCGGGGCTGCCGACCGCCGCGATCGGGCTCGTGCCGACGCGCGACCGCGAGGCGGTCGGCCACCTCCTGCGCATGGCGGGGCTCGTCGACGTGGTCGTGCCGCGCGGCGGCCGTTCGCTGATCGAGCGGGTGATGCGCGAGGCGCGCGTGCCGGTGATCGCGCATCTCGACGGGCTCTGCCACACCTACGTCCATCGCGGCGCCGATCCGGACAAGGCGCGGCGCATCGTCGTCAATGCCAAGATGCGGCGCGTCTCGGTCTGCGGCGCGACCGAGACGCTGCTCGTCGACCGCGAGGTCGCGCTCACGCACCTGCCGCCGATCCTCCACGACCTGTTCAAGGCGCGCTGCGAGATCCGCGGCGACGAGGTCGTGCAGCGCCTCGACCCGCGCGTCGTGGCGGCGACCGAGGCGGACTGGCGCACCGAGTATCTCGATGCCGTCCTCGCGGTGCGCGTGGTCGACGGGCTCGATGCGGCGATCGCGCACGTGAACGGCTATGGCTCGCACCACACCGACGCGATCGTCACCGAGGACGAGGCCGCGGCGGCGGCGTTCTGCGCGCGCGTCGACAGCGCGATCGTGCTGCACAATGCCTCGACGCAGTTCGCCGACGGGGGCGAGTTCGGCTTCGGCGCCGAGATCGGGATCTCGACGGGTCGACTGCCGCCGCGCGGTCCGGTCGGCGCGGAGCAGCTCACGAGCTACAAGTACGTCGTGCTCGGCGACGGACAGATCCGCCCGTGACGAGGCCGGTGCCGGCCTGCGCGCTCGGCTTCGCCCCGCGGCCGCGGGTCGGCCTGCTGGGCGGCTCGTTCAATCCCGCCCATGACGGCCATCTCGAGATCGCGCTGATCGCGCTGCGCCGCCTCGCGCTCGACGAGGTCTGGTTTCTCGTCTCGCCCGGCAATCCTCTCAAGACCGGCGTCGACATGGGCGCGCTGGCGGATCGCGTCGCCTCCGTGCGCCGGCTCGTCGGCGCCGATCCGCGGCTGCGGGTGGTGACGATCGAGGCCGTACTCGGCACGCGCTATACGGCGGATACCTTGACCGCGTTGCGCAGGAGATTCCGCCGCGTGCGTTTCGTGTGGCTGATGGGCGCCGACAACCTGCTTCAGATCCCGGCCTGGGCACGCTGGCAGGCCATCTTCCGCAGCGTGCCCGTTGCCGTGCTGGCGCGCCCGAAGTACTCTGCCAAGGCATTGGTCGGAAAGGCGGCGCGCCGCTTTTCCACACGGCGCCGGCACGGGCGACGCGTCCGTTTCCTTGCCGGTGAGCCGCCGCCCGCGTGGGTGTTCTTCCACACCCGCTTGAACCCGGCCTCGGCGAGCGCCATTCGCGATGCGCGGGCGCGCCAGGCCGCGACGGATCGGCCCGGCGGCCTCGCCGGAGCAGGTCCGGCCAAGTCGCCCGTCGACACTTGAACCGAGTTCCAGCCGAAGGAGGTACCGATCGCGCCCCGTCGACCGCGTAAAGCCCCGCCCGCCGCCGTCAAGGCGCTCGTCAAGCTGATCGAGGATTCGCTGGACGCCGACAAGGCCGAGAACATCGTCCGGATCGATCTCGCCGGAAAATCCTCGATGGCCGACTTCATGGTCGTCGCCACGGGAACCAACTCCCGGCAGCTCGCCGCGATGGCCGACCATCTCGTGGAGAAGCTGAAGACCAAGGGCCGTGCGCATGTGCCCGTCGAGGGGCGATCGCAGGGCGACTGGGTCCTCGTCGATGCCGGGGACGTGGTGGTCCATCTCTTCCGGCCCGATGCCCGCGCGCACTATGCGCTCGAGAAGATGTGGCAAGCCGATTTCGACGAGACCGCGGACCCTCGCGGCAAGGGCGCGGTCCCGGCCTAGCCGGGTGCGCGCGATCCCGGGCCCTCGATGCGCCTTACGCTCGTCGCCGTCGGCCGTCTGCGCGGCGAGCCGCTGGCCGAGGCCTTCGGCGAGTATGCGAAGCGCTTGAAGGCCGGGCGTTGGAGCCTCGACGTCGTCGAGGTCGAGGAGCGGCGCAAGCTCGCGGGCCCGGAGCTGGCGATGCGCGAGGGCGAGCTCATCCTGGCGGCGATCCCGCCCGACAGCCATGTCGTCGCGCTCGACGGCCGTGGCCCCGCTTTGACCAGCGAGGCCTTCGCGGCGCGCCTCCGCCAGCTGCGCGATGACGGCCGGCGGGTGTGCTTCCTCATCGGCGGCGCGGACGGCTTCGCGCCCGCCGTGCGCGAGGCGGCCGATCAGCTGCTGGGCCTCGGCGCCATGACCTGGCCGCACAAGCTCGTGCGCGTGATGCTCGCCGAGCAGCTGTTCCGCGCGCAGTCGATCCTCGCCGGCCATCCCTATCACCGGGCGTGAACGGCCCGAAAATGTCGCGGAATCGTCGCGCCTGACGGGCGGGCGGCCGGGTGGCATGCTGGCTCCCCCATGATGACCCTGATCGAGTCGTTGAAGCCCGAGGAGCTCCTCGCGGTCGTCGCCGTGATGGGCTGCGCGGTCGGCGCGCTGGCCGCCTGGCTCGTCATGCGTGCGCGCCTGATCGAGGTGCGGGCCCAGGCCGAGACGATGCGCGCGCGCCTCGACGCCGAGCTCGAGGCGGAGCGCCGGGTCGGGCAGGAGCGCGTGCGCGCGCTCGAGGATGCGGAGCATCGCCTGCGCGAATCCTTCCAGGCGCTGTCGGCGGAGGCACTCCAGCGGAACAACGCGGTGTTCCTCGATCTCGCGCGCGCGAAGCTGGGCGAGACGCAGGAACACGCCAAGGGCGAGCTCGACCTCAAGCAGCAGGCGATCGCGGGCCTGGTCGACCCGGTGCGCGCGGCGCTGGAGAAGATGGGAGGCGTGCTCGGGGCCATCGAGAAGGACCGGGTCGGCGCCTACGAGACCCTGAAGGCGGAGCTGCAGCGCCTCGGCGCTGCGAGCGAGTCGCTGCGCGCCGAAACCGGCAAGCTGGCGCAGTCGCTGCGCTCGCCGGTCGCGCGGGGCCGCTGGGGCGAGGTGCAGCTGCGGCGCGTGGTCGAACTCGTCGGCATGCTCGCGCATTGCGATTTCGTCGAGCAGCAGACCGGCGGCGACGAGCGGCGCCTGCGGCCCGACATGATCGTCCGGCTCTCGGGCGGCAAGACCGTCGTGGTCGACGCCAAGGCGCCGCTGGAGGCCTATCTGCGCGCGGCCGACACGCAGGACGAGGACGAGAAGCGCCGCCACCTGGCGCAGCACGCCGCCGACGTGCGCGGCCACATGAAGCGCCTCGGCGAGAAGGGCTACTGGAGCCAGTTCGGCGATGCGCCCGAGTTCGTCGTCATGTTCCTGCCGGGCGAGGCGTTCTTCGCGGCGGCGCTGCAGGCCGACCCGGCGCTGATCGAGTACGGCGCCGAGAGCGGCGTCGTTCCGGCGACGCCGACGACGCTGATTGCGCTGCTCCGCGCCGTCCAATACGGCTGGAAGCAGGAACGGCTCGCCGAGAACGCCAAGGTCATCAGCGAGCTCGGAACCGAGCTGTACCGTCGCGTCGGGACCATGGCCGAGTCCGTCGCGTCCCTGGGCAAGTCGCTCGACCAGGCGGTGCAGCGCTACAACCAGGCCGTCGGCTCGCTCGAGACGCGCGTGCTGCCGCAGGCGCGCAAGTTCAAGGAGCTCGGCGCGGCGCCCGAGGGCAACGAGATCGAGCCGCTCAAGACGATCGAGACGACCGCGCGGGCCCTGGCCTCGCCGGAGATGACGACGCCGCCGGACGGCACGCGGCCCAATTGAGGCGCCGACGGCACGACGGGAAGACGCGGAGGGGAGTTGCGATGATCCGGCTGTCCATGGTCGCGGTGCCGCCGCGCGATGCGTATCTTGCGGCGATCGCCCAGATCGGCGTCGAGAACCTCGTGCACTACGACATGTCGCACGACCGCCGGAAGTTCGACGGCTTTCCGGCGCTGGTCGCGCGGGCGAAGCGCTTCGGCCTGCGCGTGCCGGTGGTCGAGGCCGGGCCGCCGATCGACCGCATCGTGATGGACAAGGAAGGCGCGGCCGCGCAGATCGAGGACTGGATCGCGCTGCTGCCGGCGCTCGCGCGCGAGGGCGTCGAGGTCGTCTGCTACAACTTCATGCCGCAGCTGACCGCCGACGCGATGGTTGTGCGCACGGATTTCGCCGCGACGACGCGCGGCGGTGCGCGCACCAGCGCCTTCCGCCTCGCCGACGTGACCGCGGACACGGTGCCGCATCGCGAGCAGGCGATCCGCGTGGAGCGCCTCTGGGAGAATCTCGAGCGCTTCCTGCGCGCGGTGCTGCCGGCAGCGGAGGCCGCGGGCATCCGCCTGGCCATGCACCCCGACGATCCGCCGATGTCGCCGCTCTGCGGGCTGAATCGCGTGATGTCGAGCGTCGAGGCCTTCGACAGGCTGCTGGCGATCAGCCCGAGCCCGGCGAATGCCATGACCCTCTGCGCGGGCTGCTTCACCCAGCTCGGCGTCGACGTGCCGGGACTGGTCGCGCGGTTCGGCAGCCGCATCGCCTTCGCGCATCTGCGCAACATCCAGGGCACCCCGACCGATTTCGTCGAGAGCTTCCCTGACGTCGGCAACCTCGACATGGTGGCGCTGATCCGCGCCTTCGCGCGCCACGGCGTGCACGCCTATGCGCGCCCCGACCACTCGCCGCTTCTCGCCACCGATACCGCCGCCGAGGAAGGCTACGGCTTCCAGGGCCACCTTTTCACGCTCGGCTACGTCCGCGGGATCATGGCGGCGTGCTGACGATCGTTCACAGCTCCCTGCCTGTCGCAAGTGGTGCGAGAGGAGGGACGAGCGAGGTGCCATGAGCGCGATCGGCTACTCGATCTTCGATACCGACCTCGGGCGCTGCGCGATCGCGTGGGGCGATCACGGCGTGGTGCGCGTGGCGCTGCCCGACGCCGACGATGCGGCGCTGCGTCGGAGCCTGCTGGCTCGCCACCCCGATGCGAAGGAGGCGCCGCCGCCGCCGGCGATCGCCGCCGCGATCGCCGCGATCACGGCGCTGGTGCGCGGGGACGAGAGCGACCTCGGCGGCATCGTGCTCGATCTCCGTCCGATCGGGGAGTTCGCGCGCGGCGTCTACGAGATCGCTCGCGAGATCCGCCCCGGCGCGACGAAGACCTACGGCGAGATCGCGCGCCGCCTCGGCGACGTCGCGAAGTCGCGCGAGGTCGGCCAGGCGCTCGGTCGCAATCCGTTCCCGATCGTCGTTCCCTGCCATCGCGTCATGGGCGCCGACGGCCGGCTGGTCGGGTTCTCGGCGCCGGGCGGCGTCGACACGAAGCTCAAGCTGCTGGCGATCGAACAGAGGCTCTCGGGCGCGGCGCCGTCGCTGTTCGACGGCGATCCGGCCTACCGCCTCGCGGCGGCTCCGCGTCAGAAGCGGTCGACGCGATAGGGCGCGGGATCGATCGAGGGCTTGGCGCCGCTGACGATCTCGGCGACGAGCCGACCCGTGGTCGACGCGCAGATCAGGCCGATATGGCCGTGACCGAAGGCGAAGGTGACGTTGCGTACCGTCGGGCTGCGGCCAATGACGGGGACGCTGTCGGGAATGCAGGGACGATGGCCCATCCAGCGGCTGACCTCGCCGCCTTTGAGCCCGGGGAACATGTCCATGCCCTGCTTGAGCAGGACGTCGGCCCGGCGGTAGTCGGGCGCCGCGTCGAGCCCGGCGATCTCGACCGTTCCCGCGAAGCGAACCCCCGCCTCCATCGGCGTGGCGATGAACTTGCGCTCGGTCCATTGCACATTGCGCCGCGGTCCCACGTTCGGCGCGGCGAGCATCGCGTGATAGCCGCGCTGGCTCTCGAGCGGGACCTTGTGGCCGAGCCGGGCCGCGAGGCCGTGCGACCAGGCGCCGGCGGCGATCACGAGCTCGTCGACCGGCAGCGTGCCGGCCTCGGTGACGATCGCGCGCACGCCGTCGGGGCCGACCTCGAGGTCGTTGACGCGCGCCTGGACGATCTCGCCGCCGCGACGGGCCAGCTCGGCCGCGAGGCCTTCGCTGAGCCCCAGCGGATCGGCGCAGTGGCCGTGATCGGGGAAATAGACCGCGTGCCTGAAGATCGGCGCCAGGTCCGGCTCCATCTGCCGGATCTCCTCGGCGCCGAGGATGTCGAGCTTGAGGCCGCGGCGCAGGCGCATCTCCCGACCGCGCGCGTCGCCGGCGAAGGCCGCATCGGTCGAGTAGAGATGCAGCTGGCCCACGCGCTTGATCAGGCCCTCGACGCCGGCATCGCGCGCAAGCGGAATCAGGTTCTCGAACAGCGGACGGGTGAGCGCCAGGATCGCGTCGGCGCTGCGCTCGACCCGTTCCGGCTTGGCCGAGCCGATGAACTGCAGCAGCCAGGGCAGGGCCTTGAGGAGATAGCCGGGCCGCACGACCAGCGGCCCCTCGGGGTCGAGCAGCCATTTCGGGATCTGCTTCACGATCCCCGGCATCGCGATGGGCACGCAGGCGCCGGAGCTGAGCCCGCCGGCATTGCCGAACGAGGTGCCGCGCCCGGGCGGGACGGAGTCGACGACGCGCACCTGCCGGCCATGGCGCTGGATGTAGCTCGCGCAGCACAGGCCGATGATGCCCGCGCCGATCACCGTGACCGTGCCGTTGCCCGCCATCGCCGCCCCCGTCCGTGCCGTCCGGGTCCCTACTTCTTCTTCGCGCGCGCCGCGAAGAAGGCGCGCATGGCGGCCTGCGGTTCGCCCGATGCGTAGGCGGCGGCCTGGTAGTCGCCGCCGTTGGCGAAGGCCTCGTCGTAGTCGGCCTGGGTGATCTGGCGGAAACGCTTCTTGTTCAGGCGCATCGCGATCGGCGGCTTCGAGGCGAGCAGCGCCGCGATCTCGCGGGCCTTCGGCATGACCTGGTCGGGCGTGTCGACCAGATGCTGGATGAGCCCGATCGCGGCGCATTCGGCCGCGTCCATCATGCGGCCGGTGAGCGTGAGCTCGATCGTCCGCGACAGGCCGATGCGGGGCAGCATCAGCATCGGGCCGGTGACGCTGGGAATTCCGGAGTTGATCTCCGGCTGTCCCATGCGCACGCCGCGATGGCCGACGCGCAGATCGGTCAGCAGCGAGAACTGGTAGGCGGAGCCGGCGGCCACGCCGTTGAGCGCTGCGACGACCGGTTTGTCGAGATTTCGCAGCGTGTCGTAGAAGGTCCGCCACGAGGCGAACCAGTCCGCGCCGGCCTGGCCGGTCTGGAACTTCTCGGTCTCCTCGAGATCCTGGCCGGCCGAGAAGGCGCGATCGCCCGAGCCGGTCACGATCACCGCGCGCACGCCGGCATCGGCGTTGAACGCCTTCAGCGCGGCCATCACCTCGCCGCGCATCGGCGAGTCCCAGGCGTTCATCTTCTGGGGCTTGTTGAGGGTGAGCGTCGCGATGCTGTCGGCGACGCTGGTGAGGATGGCGCTGGGCATGGGCGAAGGCACTCCGCTGGAACAGGACGGCGTCGGCGACGCGGCGGTCGACAGGAGAAGCGTGGCGCCGCGGCGAGTCAATGGACCGGATGCGATGTCAGTCCTGCACGAAGCGCTCCGGTCGCAGGCTGCGATGGAACCAATGGACCAGCGTGACCATGTCGAAGACCGGCACGCGAAGGCGCCGGTTCATGGCGTGGGAATAGGGCGTCAGGTTGGTGCATTCGCACACGATCGCGCCGATCGTGTCGTCCGCGGCCAGCATGCCGGCGGCGACGTCGAGCACCTCGCGCTGCAGCGTCTCGAAGGACACCGAGGTATCACCCTCGCGGATGGAGCGTTGGAACTCCGAGGTCGCGGGCATGCCGACGACGGGTGTCGCCGGGTCCACTCCCGCCTTCTGGAGGAACGGCCGCGTCAGGCTTTCCTTCGAGAAGGTCAGGATGCCCGGGCGTTTGCCCTTGGGGAGCACGCGGGCGACCATCGGCACCTGCAGCAGCGCGCTGGTGGCGACCGGCACGCTGCAATGCGCGGTCAGCTCGTCCTGGTAGAGCGACAGGAAACCGCAGGTGGTGGTGATGCCTTCGCAGCCCTCCGCGATCAGTTCGTCGGCGGCCTGCTTGAACGGGCCGATCAGGTCGTGCTGGGTGAGGTTGGTGACCTTCTGCGGGCTGGCGCCGCGCACGATCTTGTACTGGACGGGAAATGGCCAGGTCCGGCCGTTGCCGATGTCGCCGTTGAAGCGCTCGAAGTAGGTCTCGAGCATCAGGATGCCGATGGGCACGCCGTAATAGGTCGGGCGGCGGCGCGGCGGGCGGGCGTCTGTCATCGTCGGGTACTCCGGGAAGCGTGGTCGCGGCAGGCGGGCAGAGCCGACCCGAGGCGGTGCCGGACACGGGCGTCGGCGGGCGGGGCGACTGGGCCTCGACAATCGACGCCCGGGAAGACGATAGTCGATCCATCGGCGCCATGCCTCTCGGGGCTTCGCAACGCGCGCCGCCTCGACCGCAATGCCAGGGGTGCAAGAATGATTCGCAGGACGATGTTGGCCGCGCTCGTCGCGGCGCTGCCGGGTTTGGCGATGACGCCGGCCCAAGCCCAGGATCCGATCGTGTTCGGCGCGATCGTCCCGCTGTCGCCGCCGGGCGAAACCGCCCTCGGCCAGTTCGTGAAGCGCGGCGGCGAGATCGGGATCGAGTACCTGAACGAGGTCAAAGGCGGCGTGCTCGGGCGCAAGGCCGCGCTGTCCGTCCACGACAGCTCGGGCAAGAACGAGAACGGCGTCGCCGCCTACCGCCGCCTGGTGACGGAGGAGAAGGCCGTCGCCGTGTTCGGCTTCGTGCACTCGGGCGTCAACATCGCGGTCAACGAGGTGGCCAAGGAGCTCGGCGTGCCGACGATGGGTACGCAGGCCGGCGCCAGCGACATCACCGCGAAGCGCTACCCGGTCGCCTTCCGCACCCACGCGGTCGATCCGCCGCGCGTCGCGACCTGGATCGGCTGGATCAAGAAGAACAACTTCAAGCGCGTGTCGATCCTCGCCGAGACGACCGACTACGGCATCGGCCTCGCCAACGAGACCGAGAAGCAGAACAAGGACAAGAACCTGGGTCTCGAGATCCAGAAGATCATGTTCGACCGCACGACGACCGACCTGCTGCCGCAGCTGCTGCAGATCAAGGCGTTCCGTCCGGACGTGATCATCAACCTCGGGGTCGGCCAGCCGCTCGACCTGATGATCACCCAGGCCTACACGGTCGGCCTGCTGCCGCAGGCGAAGATGGTGACGTCCTACGACGCGCCGGCACGTCCGCAGCACTGGCAGATCCACGGCGACAAGGGCGTCGGCATCTCCTTCGTCGGCTTCTACACGCCGAAGTCCAAGCTGTCGGCCGAGGGCGAGTGGTTCGCCAAGCGCTACCAGCAGAAGTTCAACGAGCAGCCGGTCTACGGCGCGTTCAACGGCTTCGGCAACGTGCTGGTCTACGCGCAGGCGATCGAGAAGGCGAAGACGACCGAGTCCAAGGCACTGGTCGCGGCCCTCGAGGAGGGCAGCTTCACCGGCTGGTCCGCCGTCCCGGTCACCTTCCCGAAGGCGGAGGGCGTGCTGTGGCACAACTGGTCGCCGCCGCTCATGATCCTGACCTACTCGCAGAAGGACCAGAAGGGCGCCGACGCCGACGTGGCCTACACGCTGGGCGAATGACGCCCGCCACGTCCTGAACGCTACGGGCCCGAGGCGTCGCCTCGGGCCCGATTGCTTCGCAGGCGCGCGATGTACAGCACCGAGCTCCTCATCCAGACGCTGATCTCCGGCCTGATGGTCGGCGTGCTCTATGCGCTGATGGCGTTGGGGATCACGTTCATCTACTCCATCGTCAAGACCATCAATTGGGCGATGGGCGAGTTCTACATGATCGGGAGCTACATCCAGTTCGTGGTCGTGCAGTTCCTGCTCGGTCCGAGCCTGTGGTGGCTCGCGGTGCTGATCTCGACCGCCGGCACATTCCTCGTCGGCTATCTTCTCGAGCCGATCCTGATCAAGCCGATGTACGCGCGCCCGCTGCAGCGTCGCGACGACTACGCGACGGTGGTGACGATCGCGCTGCTGCTGATGCTGCGCAGCCTCGCGGTCGCGCTCGGCGGCCCGAACCAGTACCGCCCGGCCAGCGACCTGCCGATCATGTGGGTCGGCCCGCTGCCGCAGGAGGGCGCGCGCGTCATGGCCTCTGTCTGCGCGGTGCTCGCCCTCGGGATCTTCTGGATCGTGCTGCGCAAGACCTGGGTCGGCCTGGCGCTGCGCTCGGTCGCGCAGAACCGTGTCGCGGCGCAGACCTCTGGCGTCGACGTCTACCGCATGGACGCCATGGCCTTCGCCATTGGCGTCGCGCTCGCCGGCCTCGCCGGCGCGCTGCTGGCCCCGCTGTTCATGGTCTTCCCGACCAACGGCGCCGTGACGACGGTGAAGGGCTTCGAGATCATCGTCATCGGCGGGCTGGGCTCGATTCCCGGCGCGCTGATCGGCGGCCTGCTGCTCGGGCTCGTCGAGAGCCTCGGCGCGGCCTTCATCTCCTCGCCGTTCCAGAACGTCTACGGCTTCCTCCTTGTCCTGCTGGTGTTGCTCGTGAGGCCCAACGGCCTGTTCGGCGAGCGCGGACGCGAGGCATGAGCGCGGCCCCTGTCCTCGTCGCCGACGGGCTGGTGAAGCGGTATGGCGGCCTGGTCGCCAACGACACCGTCGGGATGACGCTCGCGGCCGGCGAGATCCGCGGCCTGATCGGCCCCAACGGCGCCGGCAAGACGACCTTCGTGAACCTCGTCACCGGCATCGAGACGCCGGACCAGGGGATCGTGCGCCTTGGCGACGTGCCGATCACCGGCCTCAGCCCGCACCGCATCGCCGAGCGCGGCCTCGTCCGTTCCTTCCAGCACGCTCGCGCCTTCCCGAGCCTGACCGTGCGCGAGAATCTTCTCGTCCCCTACATGGCCAGCCCGGCAACGACCGACGCGCAGGCGGGGATGGCGCGGGCGGAAGAGCTCATGCGGCTCTCGACGCTGACGCCGCTCGCCGACCAGCCCGCCGGCGCGCTGTCGGGCGGGCAGCGCATGCTGCTGATGGCGTGTGCCGGCTTCATGATCCCCGGCATTCGCGTCTACGTGCTCGACGAGCCCTTCGCCGGCATCAACCCCGTGGTCAAGGACACGCTGATCGAGCTGATCCTCCACGAGAACAAGACCACGGGCATGACCTTCCTGATCGTGAGCCACGAGATGGAGATCGTGCGCAGGCTCTGCCCCAAGGTCACGGTGATGATCCAGGGGCGCGTCGCCGCCGAGGGCACGCTCGACGAGATCGCGCAGCGCGAAGACGTGATCACGGCCTATCTCGGGCGGGCCTCGGCATGACCGCGGGCGGCGAGGTGATCGTCCGGGTCGCGGACGTGCATGCCGGCTACACGCCGGGGGTCGACATCCTCCGCGGCCTGACTCTGGAGGCGCGCGCCAACGCCATCACGCTGGTGATCGGGCCCAACGGTGCCGGCAAGTCGACGATGCTGCGCACTGTCTTCGGCTTCCTGACGCCGGGCGCCGGAACGGTGAGCTTCAAGGGGCGGGACACGAAGGGGCTGCGGCCCAGCGACCTGAAGCTCGCGGGCATCAGCTACGTCACGCAGGACATCAACAGCTTTCCCCATCTCACGGTGGAGGAGAACCTGATGATGGGCGCGTGGGTATTCCGGCGCGACAAGGCGCGGCTCGCGCGCCAGCTCGAGCGCGTCTACGCGACCTTCCCCGCGCTGACCGTCAAGCGCGGCGATCGCGCGGGATCGCTGTCGGGCGGCCAGGGCCGCATGCTGTCGGTGGCGCGCGAGATGATGACCGATCCCGTGCTGCTGCTGATCGACGAGCCGACCGTCGGGCTCGCGCCCAACCTGGTCGAGCAGGTCTACGAGATCCTGATGACGGCGCGGAAGGCGACGGGCGCGGCGATCCTGCTGGTGGAGCAGAACGTCGAGCAGGCGCTGCCGCTGGCCGACCATCTCTATCTCCTGAATCTCGGGCAGGTGAAGGCCGAGGGCCCCGGTCGCGAGTTCGACGACGTGAGGGTAAGGGCCCTGGTGCGCGAATGCCTGCTCGGATGACCTCGTCGCCGCTGCTGAAGGGCTTCGGCGCCTTCGCCGACGCCCGCCGCATGCTGATCGCCGCGGCGATCGCGGCCGTGCCGCTGCTCGGCCTGCCCTTCGTCGTCGGCGAGTACGTCGTGCACGTGTTCACGATCGCGGCCTACTACGTGATCCTCGCCGCGAGCTGGAACCTGCTGGCGGGCTTCGCGGGCCAGTTCTCGCTCGCCCAGCACGCGTTCGCGGCGATGGGGGCCTACGCCTCCGGCCTGCTCATCTACCACCTGAAGACGCCTCTGTGGGTGAGCGTCCCGGCCGGCGTCCTGATCGCCGCGGCGAGCGGCTACGTGCTCGGCCGCCTGGTGCTGCGCATGCGCGCGATCTACCTGTCGATCGCGACCTGGGCCTTCGCCGAGACGTTCCGGATCGTGCTGACCGCGGCCTACGAGTTCACCCGCGGCGACCTCGGCCTCAGCGTGCCGGCGCTCTACGGCAGCGTGCGCGGCGTGGCGCCGTACTACACCTTCGTCGGCTGCGCGGTGGCGTGCGTGCTGCTGATGCACCTGCTGCTGCGCTCGCCGCTCGGCTATTTCATGCGCGCGCTCAAGGACGACCAGCTGCGGGCCGAGTCCCTCGGCGTCGACACCACGCGCGTGAAGCTCTTCGCCTTCGTGATCTCCAGCGGGATGGCCGGGCTGGCCGGCGTGCTCTACGCCCATTACGTCCTGACCCTCACGCCCTCGATCGTCGACTTCAGCGAGATGGCGAAGATCATCGTGATGGTGGCGATCGGCGGCCTCGGCTATTTCGCCGGCCCGCTGCTGGCCGTGCCGCCGATCCACTACCTGAGTTCCTACCTCCAGGCCTACGGCGAGTGGAGCATGGTGGTCTTCGCCGGCATCGTGATCGTGATCATGCGCGCCTATCCCGGCGGGCTGTCGGCCGTGCTGCTCGCGGCGAAGCGGCGCCTGGGCGGGTGAAGGCCGCAGGCCCTCGCGTCCGGCGTCGCCGAGGAGGCCGGGCGACGGCTCAGTCCTTCCGCCACCCCGGATCGAGGAAGGTCTGGAACTCGAGCAGGTATCCGTTCGGGTCCTTCGCGAAGAAGCAGTAGACGTTGAACTTCTCGCTGCGCTCGGGCGGCGCTTCCGGCGTCACGCCGCGGGCGAGGAGATGGCGGTGCCAGCCGTCGACATCGGACGTCACGAAGGTGATGACGACCCCCTTCGGCTCGACATGCCGCCCCGGCCGCACCTTGCACACGCCGAGGAAGGCCGAAGCGCTCGCCTTGAAGATCCGGCAGCCGCCCTGGTCGAGCACTTGCACCAGTCCGAGCGTCCCGGCGTAGAAACGGCAGGTTCCCTCGAGATCGTCGGTGTAGACCCAGGTCACGTTCTGGTCGATCGGCGGACGCGCCATTGCGGTTGCTCCGGGCTCAGGGTGTCGTGGACTTGAAACGTTCCTCGGTCGCCCAGTAGTCGGGGAAACCGACGATCGACTGCAGTTCGGGAAAGCTCGGCGTCGCCGGCAGCGGCGTCGTGGCGCCGGGCGCCAGCGCGGCAATCGCCTGGCGCATCGCGCTCACCGCCGCCGACAGCAGGGCGAGGGGGTAGATCGCGAGGCGGAAGCCGATGCGCTCGAGTTCGGCATGCGGCAGCACCGGCGTGAGGCCGCCATGCACGAGATTGGCCATGCAGGGCCTGCCGCCGGCGCTCTCGACGAAGCGGCGCATCTCGGCCGCGTCGCGCGGCGCCTCGAGGAAGAGGATGTCCGCGCCGGCGGCCGCGAAGGCGTCCATGCGCGCGAGCGCCTCGTCCATCCCGTGCGTCCCGCGCGCATCGGTGCGCGCCATGACCAGGATGTCGTGGGACGCGGCGGCCTCGACCGCGGCGCGCACGCGCGCGACCGCCTCGTCGCGCGCGATCACCGCCTTGCCGCGGGTGTGGCCGCATTTCTTCGGGCTCACCTGGTCCTCGATCATGATCGCGGCCGCCCCCGCTCGGGCGTAGGTCGCGACGGCGCGCTGGGCGTTGACGGCATTGCCGAAGCCGGTGTCGCCGTCGGCGATCAGCGCCAGCGACGGCGCGGCGGCGCAGATGTTGCGCACGCTGTCGGCCATCTCGGCCATCGAGATCAGGCCGGTATCCGGCTGCCCGAGCCGCGTGGCCGAGACCGCGAAGCCGGACATGAAGCTGAGCCGGTGGCCGGCCTCGGCGAGCAGCCGGGCCGACAGCCCGTCGAAGCAGCAGGGCACGGCGTGGCAGCGCGGCTCGGCGAGCAGCGCGCGCAGCCGTGCCGCCGGGCTCAAGGCTTGCTCCCGGTCGCGAGGCGGGCGTCGGCGGCGAGGTATTCCGGCGTGCGGATCGCGGCGGCGAGGTCGGCCGGCGAAGCCATCGTCGCCTTCGTGCCGGCCTTCATGGCTGCGAGCGCGGCGCGCATCGCCATCACGCTCGCCGCGAGCATCTCCTGAGGATAGACCACGATCTTGATGCCGAGCCGCGCGAGCTCCGCGTCGCCCGGCATGTAGTGCCTGCCGCCGGGCGCGGTGACCGCAAGGCAGGGCGCGCCCCCCGCCGCCTCGACGCTCTTGCGGATCTCGTCCTCCGATGCCGGGGAATCGAGGAAGTAGATGTCGGCGCCCTCGGCGACGAAGTCCTCGATGCGCCGGCGCGCCTCGTCGAAGCCGCGCGAGACGCGCGCGTCGGTGCGGGCGAGCAGAAGGATGCCGCTCTCCCTGCAGGCCTCGGCCGCGGCGCGGCAGCGCAGCCGCGCCTCCTCGCGCTCGACCACCAGCTTTGCGCCCTTGTGGCCGAGCTGGCGCGGCCACTGCTTGTCCTCGATCAGGACGGCGGCGGCGCCGGCCTGGGCATAGGCGCGGATCGTGCGCTGCACGTTGATGGCGTTGCCGTAGCCGGTGTCGCCGTCCGCGAGCCAGCAGACCTTCGGCGCGGCGTTCACGCAGGTCTCGACCGCGTCGCGCATCTCGGCGAAGGAGACGAGGTCCATGTCCGGCTGCGCGAGGCGCAGCGCATGGATCGTCGACCCCGAGGCGAAGCCGAGCCGGAAGCCGGCCTCCTCGACCAGATGCGCGCCGAGCCCGTCGCCGGCGCCGGGCATCTGGTGCAGGCCGGGACCGGCAAGAAGGGACTTCATGGCTTGGGCTTGTGGGCGCATCGCGTCGTCTCCCCCGTGGCGTTTTTCTCGGACCGCAGGGATAGTGGCCCGCCCGTCGAAGCAGGAGCAAGTTTCCGTGAGCCTCTCGCAGCACAAGCCCGTCTACGTCCACTTCCTCAACGGTCCCGACATCGCCGCGCTGGCACTGAGCGACGACGAGATCCTCGCCGCGATCGAGGGCCAGCTCGCGGCGCAGGGACGCGGCCAGACCGTCATCCATCCGCGCACGCATCTCGAGCCCGGCGTGGCGAACGGCCATTTCAACGTGCTGCGCGGCTACATCGGCGCGCCGGTCGACCTCGCCGGCGTGAAGGTGGTCGGCGACTTCGTCGACAACTACAAGGAAGGCCTGACCTCGGAGATGGCGCTGCTCTACCTCGCCGATCCGCGCAACGGCATGCCGCACGCGATCCTCGACGCGGCAGGCATCACCGACATGCGCACGGGCGCGGTGACGGCGGTCGGCGCCAAGCATCTCGCGCGCAAGGACAGCCGCGTGCTCGGCCATATCGGCGCGCGCGGCTCGGCGTACTGGAACGTCCGCCTGCTCGACCGCCTGTTCGGCTTCGACGAGATCCGCGTCCATTCGCGCCGCAAGGAGAGCCGCGACGCCTTCGGCGCCCGCCTGGCGCGGGATCTCGGCAAGAGGATCGTCGTCGCCGAGGACTGGGAAAGCTGCATCCGCGGTGCCGACATCGTCGTCGAGGCCTCTCGGCTGACCGAGCCGACGCCGCTGCTCAAGACCGAATGGATCAAGAAGGGCGCGTTCGTCGTTCCCTACGGCACGATGTCTGCGCTCGAGCTCGGACTTACCGACATCATGGACAAGATGGTCGTCGACGACTGGGGACAGGCCCGGGCCGGCGCCAAGGGCGCGATGCGCCAGCATGTCGACGCCGGCAAGCTGTCCGAGGCGACGCTCCATGCCGAGATGGGCCAGATCGTCGCCGGCCTGCGGCCCGGTCGCGAGCGGCCGGACGAGACGATCCTGTTCTGGCACCGTGGCCTGTCGCTTTCCGACATCGCGCTGGGCCACGCCCTGCTCGAGAAGGCCAAGCGCCTGGGCATCGGACAGCGGCTGCGCTGGATGTGACCCGGCGCGGTCGGCCTGCCGGGCTGCCCCTTCTGGCGGCTTGACCCCGTCGGGGCACGCCCTTAGGTAACCGCCGCCATGGCCCGTCTCGAGATCATCGTCGCCCCCGACCCGCGCTTGAAGGTGAAGGCGAAGCCCGTCGCGAAGGTCGACGCGCGCATCGCCGGCCTGATGGCCGACATGCTGGAGACGATGTACGCGGCGCCCGGAATCGGGCTTGCCGCGCCCCAGGTCGGCGAGGCGGTCCGCGTGATCGTCGTCGACGTCGCCAAGGAGGGCGAGCGGAGCCCGATCAGGATGGCGAACCCCGAGGTCGTCTGGGCCTCGCCGGAGAGGGTCCCCTACGAGGAAGGCTGCCTGTCGCTGCCCGAGCAGTTCGCCGACGTGACGCGGCCGAAGGAAGTGAAGGTCCGGTACCTCGACGAGCACAACAAGATGCAGGAGCTGCACGCCACGGAGCTGCTCGCCGTCTGCATCCAGCACGAGATGGATCATCTCGAGGGCGTGCTGTTCGTCGACCATCTCTCGACGCTGCGCCGCGGGATGATCATCAAGAAGCTCCAGAAGTACAAGAAGGCCAAGGCCGCCGAGCGCGACGAGCAGAAGTCGGCCTGAGCCATGCGGCTCGTCTTCATGGGCACGCCTCCCTTCGCGGCGTGCGCCCTGCGCGCCTTGATCGAGGCCGGACACGAGATCGCGTGCGTCTATAGCCAGCCGCCGCGCCCCGCGGGGCGCGGCCAGAAGGAGCTTCGTTCGGCCGTCCACGAGCTCGCCGCCTCGCGGGCTCTGGACGTGCGCACGCCGGCGCGCCTGCGCGATCCCGCCGACCAGGCCGCGATCGCGGCGCTCGATGCCGAGGTGGCGGTCGTCGCCGCCTACGGCCTGATCCTGCCGCGGCCGGTCCTCGACGCGCCGCGCCGGGGCTGCCTCAACATTCACGCCTCGCTGCTGCCGCGCTGGCGCGGCGCGGCCCCGATCCAGCGCGCGATCCTCGCAGGCGACGCCGAGACCGGCATCACGATCATGCAGATGGACGAAGGCCTCGACACCGGCCCGATGCTGCTGCGCGAGCGGATCGCGATCGCGCCGGACATGACCGCCGGCGCGTTGCACGACCGGCTCGCGGAGATGGGCGGCCGCCTGATCGTCGAGGCGCTGGCCCGCCTGGCGCTAGGCGCGCTGCCGGCCACGCCGCAGCCGGCCGACGGCGTCACCTACGCCGCGAAAATCCTCAAGGACGAGGCGCGGCTCGACTGGACGAAGCCGGCGGCCGCGCTCGAGCGCGCCGTGCGCGCGTTCAATCCCTGGCCGGGCGCCTATTTCGAGTTCGACGGCGAGCGCATCCGCGTGCTCGCGGCACAGAGCGAGCCGGGGGCACGGACGGCGGCGCCAGGCACCACGCTCGACGCGGCGCTGCGGGTGGCTTGCGGCGACGGATCGCTGCGGCTGCTGAGCGTGCAGCGCGCCGGGCGCGGTGCGATGGCGGCGGACGCCTTCCTGCGCGGTCGCGCGGTGCCCGCCGGCACGCGGCTGGGCTGATGGCGCGCTACCGCCTCACGATCGAGTACGACGGCGGACCGTTCGTCGGCTGGCAGCGTCAGGACAACGGCCCGTCGGTCCAGGCGGCCCTCGAGGCGGCGCTCGCGAAGTTCACCCGCGAGACGCCCGAGACGATCGCGGCCGGCCGCACCGATGCCGGCGTTCACGCGCTCGGCCAGGTCGTGCATTTCGATCTCGCGCGCGACTGGGAGCCGGCGAAGCTGCGCGACGCCCTGAACTATCACCTGCGCCCGGACCCGGTCGTCGTGGTCGATGCCGCGGCGGTGCCCGAGGCGTTCCATGCGCGGCTCTCGGCCGTGCGCCGCAGCTACCTTTTCCGCATCCTCAACCGGACCGCGCCGCCGGCGCTCGAGGTCGGGCGCGTCTGGCATGTCGATCGTCGCCTCGACGTGGAGGCGATGCACGCCGCGGCCCAGCTTCTCGTCGGTCACCACGACTTCACCTCGTTCCGCGCCACGACGTGCCAGGCGCGCAGCCCGCTCAAGACCCTCGATCGGCTCGATGTCCGGCGCGTCGGCGACGAGGTGCACGTCGACGCGGTGGCGCGCTCGTTCCTTCACCACCAGGTGCGCAACATGGTCGGCACGCTGAAGCTGGTCGGCGACGGCAAGTGGTCTCCGGCCGAGGTCGGCGGCGCCCTGGCGTCCCGCGATCGCCGCGCGGCCGGCCCGACGGCGCCGCCGGACGGGCTCTACCTGGTCGCGGTCGACTATTGAGCGGTCACACCGCGCCCGGCGGCAGCGGCCAGCCGTCCTCGAGCGTAACCACGGTGTGGAACACGGACTGCCCCAGGAAGAATTCGACCAGCGCCAGGCCGATCGCGGCGCCCCAGGGCACGTCGAGGGCGATGCGGATGACGAAGGCGAGGTAGGCCAGCATCGCCGCCTGGACGACGAGGCCCAGAAGCTGGCCGAGGCCGTCGGGCAGGATCGGGCCGTGGCTGATCGGCGCGACGACCACCAGCACGCCGATCTGCAGCAGGCTCGCCCAGTTGTAGGCGGCGACGAGGCGGGTGAAGTGATGCTGGCGGTCGGCGACGCGGGACGCGATGTGGCCGACGACCGGGAACGCCGTCCAGCCGATCGCATAGGCGATCGTCTCGACCAGGACCGTCTGCAGCTCGTCGACGCGGGGCGTGTAGATCGAGAACCGCAGGATCATCAGCGGGATCGCGCCGGGCAGCGCGATCAGCGCCACCCAGAACGAGCGTCGCGCCCCCGCGAGGCTCCCGTCGATCCAGCGCAGGCCGTCGGCCTTGAACTGCGCGAGCCGCCAGGCGCCGTACAATCCCGCCGCGATCTCGGCCGGCGTGATCATCCGCCGGTCGCGAAGAATCGGTCGAGCATCGCCTCGTAGATGCGGGACAGCGCGACGATGTCGGCGACCGGCGTGCGCTCGTCGATCTTGTGCATGCTCGTGCCGACCAGGCCGAAATCGAGCACCGGGCAATGCGCGGTGATGAAGCGCGCGTCGGACGTGCCGCCGGTCGTGCTCATCTCCGGCTTGCGCCCGGTGACGCTCTCGATCGCGCCCTCGGTGATCGCGCTGAGCCGGCCCTCGGGCGTCAGGAAGGACTCGCCGGAAACCTCGATGGCGAGCTGGTAGCGGCCGCCGACGCCGTCGAGCGTGCGCCGGATCCAGGCCTCGAGCGTCGCCGAGCTGTGCAGGTTGTTGAATCGGATGTTGAAGCGCGCCCGCGCCCGCGCCGGGATGATGTTGGTCGCGATGTTGCCGACGTCGATCGTCGTGATCTGCAGGCTCGAAGGCTGGAAGCTGGCGTTGCCGGAATCGATCGGCGCCGCCGTCAGCGCGCCGAGCATACGCACCAGCGTGTGGATCGGGTTGTCCGCGAGATGCGGATAGCCGACATGGCCCTGCATGCCCTCGACCGTGACGGTCACGTTCATGCTGCCCCGGCGGCCGATCTTGACCATGTCGCCGAGCGTCTTCTCGCTCGTCGGCTCGCCGACGACGCAGGCGTCGATCGCCTCGCCGCGCGCCGCGAGCCTGGCCAGCATCTTCTTCGTGCCGTTGATCGAGGGGCCTTCCTCGTCGCCCGTGATCAGCAGGCTGATCGAGCCGTCGAAGCCCGGCGCCCGGCGCGACAGGAAGCGGTCGGTGGCGGCCACGAACGCCGCGATGGCGCCCTTCATGTCGGCGGCGCCGCGGCCGTAGAGCGTGCCGTTGTGGATCTCCGCGGCGAAGGGCGCGATCGACCACCCGTTGAGATCGCCCACCGGCACGACGTCGCTGTGTCCCGCGAAGCAGAAATGCGGCCGACCCTTGCCGCGGCGGGCGTAGAGGTTGTCGACGTCGAGCGTGCCCGGCTCCGAGAAGGGCATGCGCTCGCAGGCGAAGCCCAGCGGCGCCAGCGCGGCCTCGAGCACGCCGAGCACGCCTTCGTCCTTGGGCGTGACGGAGGGCCGTTT
Source organism: Alphaproteobacteria bacterium (assembly GCA_016793165.1). GTDB lineage: Bacteria > Pseudomonadota > Alphaproteobacteria > CACIAM-22H2 > CACIAM-22H2 > CAIOSQ01. The sequence goes on from JAEULA010000052.1 coordinate 26,983, forward strand.
GATCAGCGCCTGGGCCAGCGCGACGGGATCGATCGACGTCATGGCGCGGGGGGCGGGGGCTTCGGCGCGGACATGCCCGCGAGCCGCGGCAGGTCGTCGGCGAGATGGATCCAGCCGAGCTGTTCGGCGACGTTCACATGCACCTTCGGGGTCAGCGACATCGGATCGTCGAAGGTCGCGAGGAAGAGGTGGAGCTCGTCCGGCCAGCGCGCGCCTTGGAAGGCCAGCGGGGTCCCGCAGCGCGGGCAGAAGCTGCGCGTCACGCCCGGCGAGGAGGCGAAATGGGCGGGCGGCGAACCCTCGAACACGACGCGATCGCGCAGATACCCGGCATAGGTCGTGAAGGCCGAGGCCGTCTGGCGACGGCAGCTCTCGCAATGGCAATGCGCCACCCATTTCGGCGCGCCGGTGGCGCGGAACCGGATCGCGCCGCACAGGCAGCGCCCGGTCCGCACGACATCGGCGTCGGCGCTCATCCGCGCAGGAGCTCGTTGATCGAGGTCTTCGCGCGGGTCCGCTCGTCGACGCGCTTCATGATCACGGCGCAGTACGTCGAGGGCCCCGGCGATCCGTCCGGCAGCGGCTTGCCCGGCAGGCTGCCGGAGACGACCACGGAATAGGCCGGCACGCGGCCGACGAAGACCTCGCCGGTCGAACGGTCGATGATCTTGGTCGAGGCGCCGATGAACACGCCCATCGCGAGCACCGATCCGGTCTCGACGACGACGCCCTCGGCGACCTCGCTGCGGGCGCCGATGAAGCAGTTGTCCTCGATGCGCACGGGATCGGCCTGCAGCGGCTCGAGCACGCCCCCGATCCCGGCGCCGCCGGAGATGTGGCAGTTCTTCCCGACCTGGGCGCAGGAACCGACGGTGGCCCAGGTGTCGATCATCGTGCCGGAATCGACATAGGCGCCGACGTTCACGAAGCTCGGCATCAGCACGACGCCCGGCGCGATGTAGGCGGAGTGGCGCACGACGCAATTCGGCACCGCGCGGAAGCCCGCGGCGCGGAACGCGTTGTCGCCCCAGCCCTCGAACTTCGAGGGCACCTTGTCGTACCAGGTCGCCTTGCCCGGGCCGCCTCCCTGGACCGACGAATCGCTGAGGCGGAAGGACAGCAGGACCGCCTTCTTGAGCCACTGGTTCACGACCCAGCCCGAGCCGTGCTTCTCGGCGACGCGGGTCTTGCCGCTGTCGAGGGCGCGCAGCGCCTCCTCGACCGCGCCGCGGACGTCGCCCTGCGTCGCCGGGCTGATCGTGTCGCGCTTCTCCCAGGCGGCTTCGACGGTGGCTTGCATGTGCTTCAGGTCCATGGGTGGACGCCCTCATGGTTAAGGAAAATCGCCCGGGAAGATGCGGGCGAAGCGCGCGGCGAGTCAACGTGAGCGCGAGGTCGAGAGGCCCGATTCATCGCGGTTTAACCGGGGCGACGGAAAGTGCGGCCTTCGGTTGCAGCAACGATTCATCCAGAGCATGGCCGCGATTCTCAGCTCCCGACGCCGACGTTCGACGCTCCCCTCCCGCGCGCTCCAGGCCTTGAGCCAGCCGCGCTATCCGGAGCTGTGCAGGCGGTTTCCAGGGCCGGCGGCCTTCATCGATCGCGACGGCCATGTCCGCGACGTCAACGACGCGGCGGCGATGATGCTCGACGCCCTCGAGCGGCGGCCAGGCGGCCTCGCGGCGCTCGCCGCGGCGGCCGGCGGGCCGGCGCGTTTCGAGTGGCTCGACCTGCCGCAGCCGGAAAGCCGGCGCCTGGAGCTCGCGGTCGTGCCCGTGGCCGAGGGCCTTCTCCTGCTGGCGCGGGACCGCGACCCGGCATTCGCCGAGAACCTCAGCGGCGCGCTCGCCGAATCCCGCGCGCGCTACAAGGAGCTGGTCGAGATCTCCAGCGATTTCGCCTGGGAGACCGACGCGAAGGGCATCTTCGTCTTCGTCTCGCCGCGCGGGGCCCTCGGGCATTCGCCGCGCGAACTCATCGGCCGCATGGCCGGCGACATCCTGCCGGAGATCGGCGGCGACGCCTCCGCGCCGTCGCCCTTCGTCGCGCGCTCGCGGCTCGACGATGCGCAGGTCTGGGTGCAGCGGCGCGACGGCGAGCCGGCGCTGCTGTCGATCGCCGCCGTGGCGATCGTCGATGCCCGCGGCGAGTGGTGCGGCACGCGCGGCGTCGCGCGCGACCTGACCGACATGAACGAGCGCGAGACCGCGCTCGCCGCGGCCGAGCATCGCGACCGCCTGCTCGCGCACGTGCTGCGGAGCTTCGTGGAGAACGACGACCCCTCGGCCGGACTTTCGGCGGCGCTGCGCGCGAGCGTGCGCTCCTTCGGCGCCGCGGGCGGCAGCCTCTGGCGGCGCGAGGCGGCGGGCTTCACGCCCGCGGTCTCGTACGGCGCCGAGCTGCCTGACGATCTCGTCGTCGACGCGCTCGCGTCGAGCGACGGCGACGGCGACGGCGAGGCGGCGATGGCGACGCGCGGCGACGGCCGCCGCCTGGTGCTGGCGACGACGTTCCGGCATCTCGCCAACGGCGCCATCGCCCTCTGGCGCGCGCCGACGGAGCCCGCCTGGGATGCCGGCGACATCCTGTTCTTCGCGCGGGTCGCCGCGCAGTTCGGCCTCGCGCTCGCCCAGCTGGACAGCCAGCAGGAGCTCGAGCGCCAGGCGCGCACCGACGGGCTGACCGGCCTGCTCAACCGCCGGAGCTTCCTCGGCGAGATCGAATCCCGCCTCGCGTCGGCGACGCGGACCGGCCGCCCGGCGGCGCTCGTGTATGTCGACCTCGACAACTTCAAGCCGGTCAACGACCGCCACGGCCATGCGCAGGGCGACGCGGTGCTCAAGACGCTGGCCGACCGGCTGCGCCGCAGCGTGCGGACGAGCGACCTCGTCGCGCGGCTCGGCGGCGACGAGTTCGCGCTGTGGCTCGAGGAGGCCGACATGCGCGGCGCCGAGGTCAAGGGCAAGGGCCTGCTCGCGCTGCGCGCGGACATCGATGCCTTCTCGGCGGCGCCGGATCTGCCGCTCGGTCTGTCGATCGGCATCGCCGTCTTCGATCCAAATCTCCGTGAGACCGTGAGCCAGCTGATCGAACGCGCCGACGCCGCGATGTACGCCGCCAAGCGCGGCGGCAAGGGCCGACTCGCGATGGCGCCGCCGCGGGCCGCGGCATGAGCCCCGACGGCGCCGCTGCCGCCGACGCCCAGTACGAGCGCGACAAGCGGCTCGTCGCCTCGGCGAAGCCCGAGGACCGGCGCCAGGTCGCAGGGCGCGCCGGCACGCGCGCGGAGCTGCTCTACTTCCTCGCGACCGACCAGGCCTCCGACGTCCGTCGCGCCGTCGCGTCCAACGAGTCGACGCCGTGGCAGGCCGACGAGCTGCTTGTCCGCGACAAGGAGGTCGAGGTCCGCGCCGATCTCGGCGGCAAGCTCGCGCGACTGCTGCCGGGCATGTCGGACGCGGCGCGATCCGAGGTCCGCGGCCGCGTGCTCGCGATGCTCGAATCGCTCGCGAAGGACGAGGCGGTGCGCGTGCGCGCCGCCCTCGCTGAGGCGATCAAGGCGATGGACGGGATCCCGCCGTCGCTCGTGCGCGAGCTGGCCGGCGACGAGGCGCTCGCGGTCGCGGAGCCGGTGCTGCGCTTCTCGCCGCTCCTCGGCGACGACGACCTGCTCGCCATCATCGCCGGACGCCATGCGAGCGGCGCGCTGGGCGTGATCGCCGGGCGCGAGGGGATCGGCGGCGCCGTCGCCGACGCGATCGTGCGCGCGAACGACGACCAGGCCGTCGCGCTGCTGCTCGCCAACCCGTCCGCGCAGGTCCGCGAGGAGACGCTCGATCTCATCGTCGAGCGCGCCCCGAGCCGGGCGAGCTGGCATGCGCCGCTGGTCTCCCGTCCGGTGCTGCCGTCGCGGCTTGCAGCGCGCCTTGCCACGTTCCTTGCCGATGCGCTGCTGAGCAGGCTCTCGGCGCGCATCGACCTCGATCCGGGTGCGCGCAACGCCATCACGCAGGCGATCGCCGCGAAGACCGCGCCGCCCGAGGCCGAGGCGCCCGCGGCGCCCGTCGAGCCGGCCGAGGATCGGGTGAAGCGCCTCAAGCGCGAGGGCAAGCTCGACGAGGATGTGATCTGGAGCGCGATGGAGCAGAGCGATCGCGGCTTCGTGCGCGCGGCCCTGGGCGAGCTCGCCGGGGCCTCCGCGGAGTCCGTCGACAAGATCTTCTCCGGACGCAGCGCCAAAGGCCTCGTCGCGCTGTGCTGGAAGGCCGACGTCGGGCCGCGACTGGCCTATCAGCTGCAGCTGCGCTTCGCGGGACTCTCGCCGCGTCAGGCGCTTGGTCCGAAGAGCGGGGGATGGCCCCTGACTCCCGACGAAATGACCTGGCACCTCGAGTTCTTCGGGATCTGAGCCTCAGCGCGCGTCGCGCGCCGCCAGCAGCCATTCGCGGCCCGTGCCCAGCGGGAACGACTTCACGACGCGGAACGTCTCGCCCTGGACCGTGAACGCCGCACGCGTGCCGCCGGCGGCCCGCGCGATACGGTCGATGACGTCGTCGTCCTCGAGCAGATGCGACGGCCGCCGCTGCGCCCACAGCTCGGCGAGGCGCGGATCGTTGGGATCCTCGATGCCGCGCTCGGGCGGTGCGAACAGGGCGGCGACGTCGCGATCGATCAGGCCGACGGCGTAGTCGAAGACGCGGCGCTGTCCGAACAGCCCGACGGCGCCGATGCGTCGCGTGGCGATGACGGCCTCGCGCGGCGTGTTTGCGGCGATCCAGCGGGCCGGCTCGACGAGCGGCGTGCCGAAGACGACATAACCGGGGAAGCGGTCGGCGCGCGCCGTCTTGGCGACGTGATCGACGGCAGCGACGACCAGCAGCAGCGCGAGGACGGGCAGGATCGTCGCGCGCCGTCCGCCGGCCAGGGCGACGAACCCGGTCCAGGCCAGCAGGATCAGGACCGGCGCGTAGGGTGCGGCATAGCGTGCGAGTTCGGTCCAGTCGGGCAGGGCGTAGGTCGCGAACAGCAGGCCCGTCGCGCCGATCGCCGCGAGCATGTCGGCGCCGTCCGCGCCGTCGGCACGCAGGTGGCGCCAGCCGACGATCGCGAGACCGATCACGGGCAGCCCGACGAGCGGGAACGGCAGATGGGCTCGGCTGCCCGTGGCGATCTCGCGCAGGTTGGCGAGCATGACGAGCATCGACGAGCTCTTGGCGCGGGCGGGCTGCGGCAGCCAGTCGCCGAACGCCGCATGTCGCGCGAGCGTCGCGAAGGCGATCAGGAAGGCGGCGACCGCGAGCGCGGTGATCGCATGGCGGTCGCGACGCAGCAGCGCGAAGAGCAGAGGGATCGCCGCCGCCTCGGGGCGCACGCAGAAGCCCGCCGCGGCGAGCACGCCCAGCGCCGGGGCGCTGCGCCGACCGGCGGCGAGCGCGGCCATCGCCGCGACCAGGGCGACGAGCAGCCCCGTCTCCATGCCGGCGACGGCGAAATACACGGTGTCGAAGCAGGTCGCGGCCAGCAGCAGCGGCGCCGCGGCGGCGACGCCGGCGGCGTCGCGCCCGCGCGGGAACAGAGTGGCGAGCAGTGCGAGGCCGACGATCAGCAGGACGGCGCCGGCGAGCTTCGCGGCGAGGGCCGGCGCCAGCAGCGGCGCCACCGCCGCCAGCAGCAGTGTCCAGCCGATGTTGGTGACCCCCTCGACCGGCGGGTCGCCCGGATTGAAGACGAAGCCGTGGCCGAGGCGGAGGTTCTCGACGTAGCGCAGGCCGATGAATGCGTCGTCGACGAAATGCGCCCTGTGCGCCCAGGCGAGGACGGCGACGACGAGGATCGCGAGCAGGAGGAGCGGGCGCGGCGCGCCGGCGCGGCTCGAGGGCGGCGCCCCCTCTCCGCTTGTCCCCCGCGTCGTCACGTCGCCGTGCGGCCGATCAGCGTGCCCACGCCGCCGTCGGAGAACAGCTCGAGCAGGATCGCGTGCGGCAGCCGCCCGTCGAGGATCACCGCGCCCTCGACGCCCTGCGCGACGGCGGATAGGCAGGTCTCGACCTTGGGGATCATGCCGCCGGAGATCGTGCCGTCTGCGATCAGCTCGTGGACGCGCTGCGGCGTGAGGTGCTGCATCAGCTTCTTCTGCTTGTCGAGCACGCCGACGACGTCGGTCATCATCAGGAGCCGCGTGGCGCGCATCGCGCCGGCGATGGCGCCGGCCGCGGTGTCGGCGTTGATGTTGTAGGTCCGGCCGTCCGCGCCGAACCCGACCGGCGCGATCACGGGGATGATCCCGGACTTGTCGAGCGTCTCGAGCAGGTTCGCGTTGATCACCTCCGGCTCGCCGACGAAGCCGAGATCGACGACCTTCTCGATGTTCGAGTCCGGATCCCGCTTGGTGCGCGTCACCTTCTTCGCGCGGATCAGGTGACCGTCCTTGCCGCAGAGCCCGAGCGCCACGCCGCCGGCGCGATTGATCGCCGCGGCGATCTGCTTGTTGAGCGATCCGGCGAGGACCATCTCGACGACCTCGACCGTCTTCTCGTCGGTGACGCGCAACCCGTCGATGAAGCTCGACTTGATGCCGAGCTTGTCGAGCATCTGCGCGATCTGCGGCCCGCCGCCGTGCACGACGATCGGGTTGATGCCGACCTGTTTGAGCAGGACGATGTCGCGCGCGAACTCCGCGGCCACCGCCTCGTCGCCCATGGCGTGGCCGCCGTACTTCACGACCACCGTCTTGTTGGCGTAGCGCCGCATGTACGGCAGCGCCTCGGCGAGCGTCCGGCTCTTGGCCATTGCCTCCGGATCGACGGTGGGGGCGGGGTTCTCTTTCTTCTCGGCCATGCGGGTCGGCTCCTCCAGGCGGTCGCCCGGCTGTTTAGCCGAAGGCGGCGAGGCTCGCCAGCGCGGCCCGGAGCTCGGCGATGCCGTCGCCCCTCTCGGCGCTCGTGGGCAGGATCTCGGGGTGGCCGGCGGGATGCTTGCGCACCTCGCGCGCGATCTCCGCGATGCGCGACCGCAGCGCCGGCGGATCGAGCTGGTCGGTCTTGGTCAGGACGACCTGCCAGCTGACCGCGGTCTCGTCCAGGAGGTCGAACAGCTCCCGGTCGTTCGGCTTCAGCCCGTGGCGGGAGTCGACCAGCACCAGGACGCGGGCCAGGCCGGCGCGGCCCCGAAGGTACTGCTTGATCAGGGCCGACCACTGGCCGAGCAGCGACTTCGACACGCGCGCGAAGCCGTAGCCCGGCATGTCGACGAGCACGAGCTTGCGGCCCTCGACGTCCGGGCCGAGCGCGAAGAAGTTCAGCTGCTGCGTTCGCCCCGGCTCCTTGGACACGCGGGCCAGCGCGTTGCGGCCTGTGAGGGCGTTGAGCAGGCTCGACTTGCCGACATTGGAGCGGCCGGCGAAGGCGATCTCGGGCGCGCCGCGCGCCGGGAGGTCGCTCGCCCGCTGGGACGCGTGGAAGAACCGGCACTCCCCGGCGAACAGCCGGCGGCCACGCTCGAGCGCGGCCGGATCGCTCAATGCGCCGTCTTCGCCTGCGCCGTCTGGCGCATGATCACCCATTGCTGCGCCACCGAGAGAATGTTGTTCCAGGCCCAGTAGATCACGAGCCCCGCCGGAAAGGCAGCAAGCATGAACGTGAAGAGGATCGGCATGAACATGAAGATCTTCGCCTGCACCGGATCGGGCGGCGCGGGGTTCATCTTCTGCTGCAGCCACATGGTGACGCCCATGATCAGCGGCCAGGCGCCCATCGTTCCGCCGAGCAGGATCACCTCGGGCGGTCCCCAGGGCAGCAGGCCGAAGAGATTGAAGATCGAGGTCGGGTCGCCCGCCGAGAGGTCCTTGATCCAGCCGTAGAACGGCGCGTGCCGCATCTCGATGGTGACGAAGAGCACCTTGTAGAGCGAGAAGAACACCGGGATCTGGATGATCACCGGCAGGCAGCCGGCGAGCGGATTGGCGCCCGACTTCTTGTAGAGCTCCATCATCGCCTGCGACATCTTCGCCTGGTCGCCGCCGTGGATGGCCTTGAGCTTCTCGATCTCGGGCTGGAGCAGCTTCATCTTGCTCATCGCGCGGTAGGACTTGTTCGCCAGCGGGAAGAACAGGCCCTTGACGCAGAGCGTCAGAAGCAGGATCGCCAGGCCGAAATTCCCGAGCAGGCGATAGAAGAAATCCAGCACGAAGAAGATCGGGCGCGTCAGCCAGTAGAACCAGCCGAAATCCACCGCGCGGTCGAACAGGGCCACCCCGAGGCTGTTCTCGTAGGCGTCGAGCAGCCGGACCTCCTTGGCGCCCGCGAAGAGGTGGTTGACTGCGGTCGCGCCGGCGCCCGGCGCCACGGTGACCGCGCCGGCCAGGAAGTCGGCCTGGTAGGCGTCCTTGCCCTGCGCCGCGGTGTGGAGGAAGCGCGTGTCCTTCGCCGTCTTCTGGTCGGGCACGAGCGCCACGAGCCAGTACTTGTCCGTGATCCCGAGCCAGGCGCCGGTGGCCGACGCCTTGATCTCGCGCTTCTTCTTGACGTCGTCGTAGCTGGGCTCCTCGAGCTTGCCGTTCAGCACGCCGATCGGGCCCTCGTGGAGGATGTAGAATCCGAGCGTCTTGGGCGTTCCGACCCGCTGGATGCGGCCGTAGGCCTGCAGCGCGACGGGCTCGCTGCCGGAGTTGGCGACGCTGTCGGTGATCTCGAACATGAAGTTCGAGTCGATCGCGATCCTGCGCTGGAACTTGAGTCCCGCCCCGTTGTCCCAGGTCAGCGTGACCGGGGTCGTCGCCGTCAGCGTATCGCGGTCGGCGATCCAGGGCGTCTGGCCGTCGGGCACCGCGACCGACGCACTACCGGCGACCCAGCCGAACTCCGCGAAATAGGGATCGGGGGAGTTCTGCGGCGACAGCAACGTGATCGGCGCGCTGGCGGGATCGGTCGTCTCGCGATAGCGGGCGAGCTGCAGGTCGTCGATCTGGGCGCCGACGACGCGGATCGATCCCTTCACCTGCGGCGTGTCGATCCTGATCCGGGGGCTCTGGGCGACGGCGGCGGCCCGATCGGGAGCGGCGGCGGCCGGCACGCTCGGCGCGGCGCCGCCCGTGGCCTGCGGCGTCGCGGCCGGCGCCGGCGTCGCGGCCGGCTGCGTGGTGGCGGCGGGCGGCTGGGCCGCGCGCTGAGCCTGGAGGCGCGGGCCCTCGACGAGGAACTGCCAGCCGAGAACGATCGCGACGGAGATCACGATCGCGAGGATCAGGTTCTTCTGATTGTCTTCTGTGAACATCGTGGGTGCGTTCAGAACCGGGCTTCGTTGCCGACGGGATTGTCGAGGCCGCGCGCGCGCGGGACGGGGTCGTAGCCTTCCCCGCCCCAGGGATGGCAGCGGGCCAGGCGGCGCGCCGCGAGGGCTGCGCCGCGCCAGGGCCCGTGCGCTGCGATCGCTTCCAGGGCGTAGGCCGAGCAGGTCGGGTGGAAGCGGCAGCGCGGCCCCAGCATCGGGGACAGCGTCCAGCGGTAGATCTGGATGAGGCCGCGCAGGAGGAACGCGAGAGCGGCATTCATGATGAAGTCCGCGGCGGGGCCGTCAGCACGCGCTCGAAGGCCTGTTCCACGTCGCGCAGGAGCTTCGGCCAGGCCCGCGAGAGCGTGCCGGCCCGGGCGATCAGGACATAGTCGACGCCGGGGCGGGCGAGCCGCGCACCCAGGAGTTGCGCCGCGGCCTTGAGGCGCCGCCGTGCGCGGTTGCGGACCACCGCGCCACCGATCTTGCGGGTGGCGGTGAACCCGAAACGGGGCGTCTGGCCCCCATCCGGAGCCGCAGCGTCGCTGTCGGGTGACCGCGGCCGCGCCTGGAGGACCACGCCGGGGAGAACCGCCTTGCGGCCGCTGCCGGCAACCAAAAGAAACTCGGGCCGCCGTGTCAGCCGCGGCAGCCCTTTTCCTTCGATCATGGGCCGGGCGATTGGCGCCATCCGCCGCTCCCCGGGAGCCAGCTTAGGCCGAGAGCCGCTTGCGGCCCTTGGCGCGACGACGGGCGATCACCCGGCGACCGCCGACGGTCTCCATCCGCTTGCGAAAGCCGTGGCGGCGCTTGCGGACCAGCTTGCTCGGTTGATACGTGCGCTTAGACAAGGGTTTAGCTCCGGTCTACACCGCGGTGAAGGCGGGATCTTTCGGGAATGGCGCGGCTTATATCGGCCGGGGGGGATCCAAGTCAAATGACGTGGTCGCGGGACGACCCCTTGGGGTCGCCGCGACCGCTTGGCGGTTGATTTCGCCCGCTGCCCTCCGTAGTCCTGCGAGGCGCGCTCGGCAACCCGACCGCGTTTTCCGTCAGGGCCAATTTCATGTCCCCGTTTCGCCGTCCCTTTCTCGCGCTCCTGACCGGTGTCGCGCTGCTCGGCGCCGTCGCCGCGCAGGCCCAGCTCGCGCCGGCGCCGCAGCCCGAAGGCGCGTCTGGGACGACGCCCAAGCAGGCTGTGATCGCCACGCGCCACATGGTCGCTGCGGCCAATCCGATCGCCGCGGCGGCGGGGCGCGAGGTGCTGCGTCAGGGCGGCAGCGCCCTCGACGCGGCGATCGCGGTCCAGATGGTCCTGAATCTCGTCGAGCCGCAGAGCTCCGGCATCGGCGGCGGCGCGTTCCTCGTGCACTACGACGCCACCACGAAGGCGATCACGACCTATGACGGTCGCGAGACGGCGCCAGAGCGGATCACCGCCGAGTGGTTCATGGGCGACGACGGCAAGCCGCTGCCCTTCGCCGAAGCGGCGATCGGCGGTCATGCGGTCGGCGTGCCCGGCCTGCTGCGCATGCTCGAGATGGCGCACAAGGATCACGGACGCCTGCCCTGGGCGCGGAACTTCGAGCAGGCGATCCAGCTGGCGCGCGACGGCTTCGCGGTCAGCCCGCGGCTGAACCGGCTCATCGCCGATACGCCGCAGCTGAAGGAGTACGAGGCGACGCGCAAGTACTTCCACGATGCCGAGGGCAAGCCGCGCGCCGTCGGCGCGCAGCTTGTGAACGACGATTTCGCCGAGACCCTGCGTCAGGTCGCCAACGGCGGCGCCGAGGCGTTCTACACGGGCGGTATCGCCCAGGACGTCGTGAAGGCCGTCGAGACGACGGGCGCGCGAACCGGGCTCGTGTCGCTCACCGATCTCGCGCATTACCGCGCCGTCAAGCGCGAGGCGGTATGCAGCACCTATCGCGTCTACCGCGTCTGCGGCATGGGACCTCCGTCGTCCGGCGGCATCGCCGTCGCGCAGACGCTGGGGCTGCTCGAGGGGTTCCCGATGGCGCGGATCGCGCCGGGATCGCTCGAGGCGATCCACCTCGTGAGCGAGGCGACGCGGCTCGCCTTCGCCGACCGCAACCGCTACGTCGCCGACTCCGATCACGTGCCGGTGCCGGTCGTCGGTCTGCTGGAGCCGAGCTATCTCGCCCAGCGCGCGCGCCTGATCGATCCGGCGCGGCGACTGCCGGCGGTGGCGCCCGGCAACCCGCGCCATGCCCGCCTCGACCTGTTCCCGCCGACGCGGCACGACACGACGCTCGAGATCCCGGCGACCTCGCACATCAGCGTCGTCGACGGTTCCGGCAATGCGGTCGCGATGACGACGACGATCGAGAACGCCTTCGGCGCGCGCGTCTTCGTGCGCGGCTTCCTGCTCAACAACCAGCTGACCGACTTCGCGCTCAATCCGCGCGAAGGCGACCGCGTCGTCGCCAACGCGGTCGCCGCGGGAAAGCGACCGCGCTCGTCGATGTCGCCCACGATCGTGACCGATGCCGAGGGGCGGCTGCTGTTCACGCTCGGCTCGCCCGGTGGCGCGCGGATCATCCCCTATGTCGTCCAGACGCTGGTCGGCGTACTCGACTGGGGCCTCGACATCCAGGCGGCGATCAGCCTGCCGCGCCACGTCACGCTCGGCGGCCCGGTCGAGATCGAGCGCGGCTCCGCGCTGGTCGCGCTCGCGCCGGCATTGCGCGAGCGCGGATTCACGGTCGCGGAGAGCGAGCTCGTCAGCGGCCTGCAGGGCATCGCCGTCCTGCGCGACGGTGGCACGACCCGTCTCGTCGGCGGTGCCGATCCGCGGCGCGAAGGCGAGGCCGCCGGCGACTGACGGTCCGCGCGCGGGTTCGCCCGGCGTGCGGTCCCTGCAAGGGCGCCTGACAGCTCCCATCCCGGCCCTCAATGGCCGCTGCGGCGTCCGTGTCGTCGGCGCAGGGACGTCGGACTCGGTCCTGCTCGTGGCGGGGCGCGTCGGGATGCCCGCGGGCGCTGCAGACGGCGTCGACGTGCACCCGGCCAAAGTCCGTTGCCGCCTGCGGACCGCGCAAATTGGCGCTGGCACCGTGTGGAGCTTCGCGCCGGCGACGACCTGCACGACGCGCGCGCTCGACGCCAGCTGCGCCGGCTGTTCCGGCGGCTCGCGGCAGCGCAGCGGCCCGGGGCCCGCGCTGCTCCGGGCGACGGCCCTCGCCGGGCGGTGGTGCTTGCAGCGACGAAGCTGAGACAACGCGGGGGCGCCGTGATAGACGGCGGCATCACCGCCTCCGGAGATCACGCCTGACCGCCGATCCGACGCCGCTTCCGACGCTGCGCCTGCAACCCGGCCGCCACAAGCGGGTCCGGTTCGGGCATCCCTGGGTGTTCTCCAACGAGGTCGTGATGGACGCGGCCGCGAAGGCGCTTCCGGCAGGGGGACTCGTGCGCCTGGAGGCGGCGCAGGGCGAGTTCCTCGGCCAGGCGACGTTCAACCCCCACACGCTGATCGCCGCGCGAGTCCTCACCGTGGAGGCAGCGGCGGCGATCGACGTCGAGTTCTTCGCTGCGCGCCTCAGCCGCGCGCTCGCCCTGCGCGAGCGGCTCTATCCGGGCGGCTTCTACCGGCTCGTCCATGCCGAGGCCGACGGCCTGCCCGGCCTGATCATCGACCGCTTCGGCGACACGCTGACGATCCAGTTGAACACCGCCGGCATGGAGCGGCTGCGCGCGCCGCTGCTCGAGGCGCTCGACCGCCTCATGGCGCCCGCGACCATCGTCCTGCGCAACGACACGCCGGCGCGCGGGCTCGAGGGGCTGCCGCCGGCCGTCGAGACGCTGCGCGGGGCGCCGGCGACGCCGCTGCCGATCGACGAGAACGGGCTGCGTTATTTCGCCGATCTCGGCGGCGGGCAGAAGACCGGCTGGTACTACGACCAGCGCGAAAACAGGGCGCTGGTGGCGGGGCTCGCCGCCGGCGCGCGCGTGCTGGACGCCTACTGCTACGCCGGCGGATTCGGCCTCGCCGCGGCGGTGCGCGGCGCGACCGCGGTGACGCTGCTCGATCGCTCCGAGCCGGCGCTCGCCCTCGCGGCTCAGGCCGCGACCGCGAACGGAGTCGGCGATCGCTGCCGCTTCGAGCGGGCCGAGGTCTTCGAGGCGCTCGAAGCCATGGACGCGGCCGGCACGCGCTTCGACATCGTCGTCGCCGATCCGCCGGCCTTCGTGAAGTCGCGCAAGGACCTCGGGGCCGGCGTGCGCGGCTACCGCAAGCTTGCGCGTCTCGCTGCCCGACTGGTGACGCCGGGCGGTTTCCTGTTCATCGCCTCGTGCTCGCATCACGTCGAGCCGGCGATGTTCGCGGAGCAGGTGGCGCATGGATTGGACGACACCGGCCGCGCGGCGCGGATCCTGCGCAGCGTCGGCGCCGGCTGCGACCATCCCGTCCACCCGCATCTGCCGGAGAGCGCCTATCTCAAGGGGCAGCTCCTGCAGCTCGACTGATCCGGGCGGCGGTGCCGAGATCCGGCCTCGCGCGTCACAGAAAATGCTGCCGGTGGCACCGTTCGTCGCGGCAGACTGGCCGTCGAACATGAGGTCGAACATGAGATGGATCGCTATCCGCGGCGTCGCGGCCCTGCTCTTGTCCGCCGTCTGCGTCGCGGCGAACGCCCAGACGACGTGGCGCGACATTCCCTGCGCGCAGTCGCTGGTGCTGGTCGCCGCGGCGAGCGGCGTCGCCTGCCAGGTGCAGCAACCGCTCGTCGAAAGCGCGAACGTGCCGACGAACTATTCGGCCGTGGGGACGCTCAACGACGTGCGCGTCAACCTGCGCCTCACCCATGCCAAGGCGCCGAACCACTTCCGTCCCTATCCGGAGCAGGAGTCCGTTCGCTCGATCCGCGGCTTCGCGGCCGAGATCATGGGCGCAGGACTCACCGACTGGTCCGGCCCCTCGGCGCAGCGCGCCCTCGTCTTCATGACGTTCCGTGCCAAGGACCGGACGTGCATCGGCTTCGACATCCCCGGGCCGCCGCATTCGCGGGAGGCGCCGGCGCATCTGCACGGCTGGGTGCTGCGCGGCCTGCTCTGTCCGCCGGACGGCCAGCCGACCAATCGCCGCGCCGTGATCCGCTATCTCGAGTCCGTCCGCGTCGCGGTCGCCGACCCGACGCGCAACGTCATGGGCACCGAGCTGCAACCCTGGCCGTAGGCGCCGGCGCGGCGGGCACCGTCGTCGCGCTCAAGCGCGCGGGAACACCAGTCGGAAGCATGCGCCGCCGCCGATCGCGTCCTCGACGCGCACGCTGCCGCCGTGGCGATCCATCACCGCCGCGGTGATGCTCAGGCCGATCCCCGCGCCCGGCTCCGGCTCGTCGCGGCCGCGCCAGAAGCGCTCGAACACACGGGTGCGATCCTCCGCCGCAATGCCCGGTCCGCGGTCACGCACCGCGACGCTGCCGTCGCCCGGGACGTCGATGTCGACGACGGCGCCGCGCGGCGAGTGCCGGATCGCGTTGGCCACGACGTTGCCCAGGGCCTGGGCGATCCACATCGCATCGCCGCGAATCCGCGTCGGCACCGCCGCCCCCAGCGCGAGGGTGACGCCGCGCTCGATCGCGCCGGGCGCGAACTCGGCGCCGACGCGCCGGGCGATGTCGGCAAGGTCGATCGGCGTGTCCGGTGCCGGCCCGGCCGCCTCGATGCGGGCGGCGTCGAGCAGCCCGGCGACGAGCGTGCGGAGGTGATCGAGCGGCTCGCGCAGTCGCCGCGCGGTCTCCGGCGTCTCGCCGGCCGAGATGCGCGCCTCGAGCCGCGCGAGCGGCGTTCGCAGCTGGTGCGCGGCATCGGCCGTGAATCGGCGCTCGCGCTCCAGGTTTCCTTCGAGATCGTCGATCAGCGCATTGATCGTTGCCGCCACCGGCTTGAGCTCGATCGGGGTCTGCGCGACCGGAAGGCGTCGCGGCGGCGCCGCGGCCGCGTCGGCGACGCGCGCGAGCGGGCGAAGCGTGGCGCGGATGGTCAGCGTGGTCACGGCGATCTGGACCGCGAGCCCGATCAGCAGCGCCAGGGCGAAGTGCTCGACGAGTTCCTGCATCACCGAGTCCGCGAACACGTCGGGATGCTGCGGCCCCTGGCCGACCTGCAGCACGAGATCCGGCGCCTCCGACAGACGGACCTGCACGCCGCGGCCCACGAGCGCGGTGGCGGGATCCTCGTAGACGAAATACGACCCCAGCGCCGTGCTGCGCGGATCGACGATCGGCCGGTCGAGGCCCGGCGAGGCGGCGCGAAGCACGCCGTCGCGGGTGGCGACCGCGAAGCGCGCCGCACCTTCGGGCGCGTCGTAGAGCGCCTTCAGCGCGCGCGGCAGCTCGAGCCCGACCGTGTCGCCGGTGATTCGCAGCGCCGGCCGCAGGGCGTCGATCTGGTCCCAGAGGGTGAGGTCGCGGAGCCCTTCGAGGCGGTGGTCCGCGAAGCGCAGCGACAGCCCCAGGATCGCCGCGACGATGGTCACGCTGGCGATGTTGGCGAAGACCACCGTCCGCCAGACCAGCGAATGGCGGAGATGCTCGAGCAGGCGCCTCATGCGGCGCGGACCAGCAGGTAGCCGATGCCCTTGATCGTGTGCAGGGCGACGCGCGCGTGCGCGTCGGCGAGCCGCCGGCGCAGGCGATGGACGAGAACCTCGAGTGCGGCGGTCGTCGCCGGCTTCTCCGCGAACACGGCGTCGACGACGGCGGTGCGGGCGACGACGGTTCCGAGATGGCGGGCGAGCAGCGCCAGCAGCATCGCTTCGCGCGGCGTGAAGCCGGCGGGCTCGCCGTCGATGGTGACGATGCCTGCGGCGGCGTCGATGGCGACGTTCTCGATGAGGAGCCGCTGGCCGCCGGCGCCCGCGGCGCGCCTCAGCACCGCGCGGATGCGCGCGTCGAGCTCCTCGACCGGGAAAGGCTTGGTCAGGTAGTCGTCGGCTCCGCTGCCCAGCCCGGTCACGCGGCTCACGAGATCGTCCTGCGCGGTGATCACGATGACCGGCGGCGTCGTCCCCGCGCGCTCCGTGCGCAGGCCGGCAAGGAGCTCCATCCCGTTGCCGTCGGGAAGGGAGAGGTCGAGCAGAACGAGATCGAAGCCTTCGCGACCCAAGGCGGAGCGGGCGGCGGCGAGGCCGAGCGCCCCGGTCACGGACCAGCCGCGCCGCGACAGCGCCTCGGAAAGATCGGCCGCCAGGGCACGATCGTCTTCGACCAGCAGAAGCTTGTTCGTCGCCGACTGCATGCAAGGGCCGTCCGGGATGCGCCGCGCGCGCGACGCATCCTAGACGAGCCCGGCGTCGGGGGTTACCGGCGACGATGCCGCAGCAATCCGATCACTGCCGGGGCCAGCAGAAGTGCGGAAGCCGGCACCGGCACGTCGGCAGGTGCCGGGGGCGCGAAGACCGGCTCGCCGCCGGCGAAGTTGACGCCGACCATCTGCGCGCCGATCGGATCGCCGATGCAGGTGGGAACGCACAGCGCGCTGTCGGGATTGTCGGCCTTCGCCTCGTGGCTCTCCGGGTCGTAGGGCCCGACATAGGCGAAGAACTCGTAGCGCCGGACGACCGCGCCGTCGCCGCCGCCGTGGTCGCCTGCTTCCTCCTCGCTCTCGGCGGCCTCGCCGGGCGGGGGCGATTGCAGCAGCTTCCACTCGATCTCGGGCGGCTCGGCGAGCGCGGCGTCGATGATCGGCGCGCCGCCGAGAAGGTCCTCGAGCTCGATCTCGTCGGAGGTCTCGATCTTGTAGATCTTGACCCAGATCGCCTCGCCCCATTGCGGTTCGCCGCCGGGCGGCGTCTCGGGTGCCGGCGGCGCCTGGATCACGGCCTGGACGACCGGCGGCGCGGCGGGGTCGGCCGGCGGCGTCACGGTCACGACCGGGGCGGGGAGGCTGACCGTCCCGCCGTCGGCGATCAGCGCGCCGGCCGTCGAGGGGTCGGCGACGAGCCAGCGATAGGTGGTCTTCGTCGCGGCCTTGCCCAGCGACACGCCGAAATGCTCGCAGCCGCTTCCTTCATAGTCGCCGATCGGCCCGCCGCTGTAGCAGTCGTGGCCCGAGGCGGTGGGAATGCTCGAGGGAGGTGGCAGCGCGGTGCCGGTGACGAAGGCGCCGCCGGAGTAAGGGCTCGCGTAGCGCACGATGACGCCGGTCGGAATGGGCACCACGGTCGGCGTGCCGTAGCGGCTGTAGGGGCCGCCGAACGTGTACCAGACGTCCGAGCTGTCGATGCCTTCGAGCTCGATCTCGAAGCCGCGGCCGGTCTGCCCCGTGTTGTTGTAGACGTCGAAGTTGTCGATCGTGCCGATCGTCGTCGGAGAGGCGCCGGCGAGGCCGGCCGTGACGAGCAGGCCGGCGAGGGCCGAGGCGCCCAGAAGGGCGCGGCGAACGGATCTGGTCATCGAACTCCCCACGGTTGATCACGGCGCCGTGATGCGCCGTCCGCCATGGTGAAAGTTCCGTGCCAGGAGCAGGCCGGGTTTGATTTCTCTCAAGGACGGCGGCCCGTCGCGGCCGGGCCGCCTGAAAGCAAAATGTAAGCTGTAAGAAACGGCGACGCTGTCAGCCGCCCGGGCTTCCGGCGTCGTTCAGCGCCCAGTCGTAGGCGTCGCCGGCGATGCGATCGACGCCTCCGAGTGCCCGGGCGAGGGAAGGCGCGGCGAATCGACGCAGGTGCGCGATCACGGTCGCGTCGGTGCCGCCGAAGTCTTCCTTGAACCAGGCGTAGATCGACGATGTCGTCAGACGTCCGTCGCGCAAGCTCGCGCCGCGCGGGTGGTTCACGTAGGCCCGCGCGCCGGAATCGAGCATGACCTCCATGGTCGCGGCGGTGAAGGCGTCGCGCGGCAGGTTGGGGCAGCCGATGGAGGCGCAATTGACCGCGTAGTGCGTGCGCGGGTCGTTCCAGATGGGGCGCAGGATGCGGTGCTCGATATCGTCGAGCGACAGTCGCTCGCCCTCGATCGTGACGAGCTTCTTGCCCCAGGGGCCGGCGGCGAACAGGCCGGGCGAGATCCGGATGTCGCGGATCGAGCGCACCGGATAGGCGCCGAGAACGACCTGGACCGTGAGGGCGTTGTAGAGGTTGATCCAGAAGGCGCGCTGCTCGTCGCGCGCGAGCGCGCCGACGGCGGTGCCGGCCAGCATGCTCAGATAGGCGTCGAGTGCCGCCTTGTCCGCGCCCGCGACGCGCGCATAGGCGAGACGATGGATGCCGTCGTCGCCGGCGACGACATGGCGCTTGAGGAAGCCGTCCCAGGCGCCATGGTCGATGCGCCGCGCCGATGCGGGATCCTGCGCCTGCCATCGTGGCCACGGCTCGGGCTTCGGTGCCGCCATGGCACTCAGCGGCAGGGTTGCCGTGACGCCGGCGCGCAGCAGGATGGAGCGGCGGGTGGACACGCGACGACCTTTCGGGATGACGGCTTCGAGGCCTGGCGGGCGATCACGTCGGGGTCGCGCTCACCGCGCCGGCGCCAGCGCGACGATGAACAGGCGGCGGAAGGCGAACAGCGTCGTGCCGTCGTCGCGACGGGGGTAGGCCGGCGCCAGTCGCGCGCGGTAGGCGGCCAGGAACGGCTCGCGCTGCGCCGACGGCAGCGCATCGAGGAAGGGTTTCACCGCTGTCGCCCGGGTCCACTCGACGACGGCATCGTCGCCCGTCAGCACCTGCAGGTACTCGGTCTCCCAGACATCGACGGCCGCCGCATGCGGCTTGAGCCACTCGTAGTATTGCGCGGGCGCGGCCACCGGCGTCGGCCCGAGCAGCGGCGCGAGCGCGGCGGCCCAGGCCGGCTCGCGCGCGGTCTCGTAGAGCGCGGTGTGCGATCGCGCCGCGAAATTGCGCGGCATCTGGACGGCGAGCGCTCCGCCGGGCGCGACCTGGCGCATGAGGTGCGCGAAGAGCCGCGCGTGGTCGGGCACCCAGTGCAGCACCGCATTCGAGAACACGACGTCCGCGGGTTCGGGCGCGGACCAGCCGACGAGGTCGCACTCGATCCACTCGATGCCGGCGATCTTGCGCGCCTTCGCCAGCATCTCGGGCGAGTTGTCGAGCCCGACGATGCGCGCCCGCGACCAGCGCTCGCGCAGGGCGGCCGTGAGGTTGCCGGCGCCGCACCCGAGGTCCCACACGCTGGACGGCGCGTCGATCGGGATCCGGGCGAGCAGCTCGAGGCCGGGGCGCGCGCGATGATCGGCGAACTTCAGGTACTGGTCGGCGTTCCAGATCGTCATCTCCGGGCTCCCGTGTCCGTCGCGTCGCGCCTCAGGCGGCCACCGCGCGGCCCGGCAGCGGCAGCACGAGACGGAAATGCGTGCCGCCCTGCGTGCTGTCGACCATCTCGATCTCGCCGCCGTGGGCGCGCACGAGCTCGGCGGCGATCGCGAGTCCGAGCCCGCTGCCGCCGGGCTTGGCCGTGCCGGCGAAGGGCTGGAACAGGCGCTCGCGCACCTGGCGCGGCAGGCCCGGCCCGTCGTCGCGGATGTCGATCTGCACGGCGCCGTCGATCGCCGCCGCCGCGAGCCGGATCGTCTGCGCGCCGGCTTCGGCGGCGTTGCGGCCGAGATTGACGAGGACGCGGAACAGATGCTCGCGGTCCGCGACCGCCTGGAGCTCGCGGGCCACGCTGGCGTCCCAGACGGCGCGCCCGCCGGTGAGCAGCGACACGACCTCGCCGACCTCGTCGACCAGGGCGGCGAGCGCGAAGCGGGTGCGGTGGGGCGGCGGCAGCTCCTCGCGCGCGTAGCCCAGCGTCTGCTCGCACAGGCTGACCGCACGATCGATCGAGCCGAGCAGCGCGGGGGCGGCCTTCTGCACCTTCGGGTCCGTCGAGGCCGCGAGCCGGTCGGACATCAGGCGCGCCGCGGCGAGGATGTTGCGCAGGTCGTGGTTGATCTTGGCGACCGCGCCGCCCAGCGCCGCCAGCCGCGCCTTCTGCTTCAGCGCGGCCCGGAGCGCGGTCTCCATGTGCGCGAGCTCCCGCTGCGCGATGCCGAGCTCGTCCTGGCGCGTGCTCGGCACGAACAGCGTGTCCGGATGTTCGGGCGCGCCGCGGAAGGCGATCATGTTCTCGGTCAGCCGGCGCAGCGGCCGGACCATGAGCCACTGCAGGCTCAGATAGACCAGCGTCGCCGTGAGGAAGGAGATGATCAGCGACAGCGCGAGGATGCGGCGCGAGAAGTCGAGCATCGCCATGCGCAGCGGCGCATCGTCGAACAGCGTCTCGACGACGACGCTGGGATCGCGCGGCGAGACGTCGATCGCGCGCAGGACGCGCGGCGTCGTCTCGATCATCGCCATGAAGGCGTCGGCGATCAGCGTCAGGAACCCGGCGTGGCGCAGGTCGTAGGTGGCGTCCACCATCGGCATCGCCTCGGGCGCCAGCACGCGGCGCACCTCGCCCGGCTTCGAGATCACGATCGCCTGGACCGCGGCATGCGCGAGCAGCTCGGCCTTCAGGCTCTCGCTCACCATGTTGTCAGGCGTCGCCTCGAGCGCGAGCGTCGCGAGATGCCCGGCGGCGACTCGATCCTGCATCCAGTCCTGGCGGAAGCGCGCGATCGACGGTGCGAAGATCAGGACCTCCGAAAGCATGACGAAGCCGATCGTCAGCACGAGGAGCCGTGCCGACAGCCCCGTGATGCCGCTGGGAAGCCTGGGCCGACGTTCGGACATGGGCATGGAGTATAGGCTCAGCCGAACCGTGCGAGCAGCCGGACGAGCCAGCGGGTGCGGTCGGAGAACAGCGATCCGGTGAAGAATGCGCCCGCCGCCCGCTTGCTCGCCTCGCCGCGGGTCGGATAGGGGGCGATCATCGATGTCATGTCGCGCAGTGTCAGGCCCTTGGTCATCGCGAGGACCCAGGTCTGGATCAGCTCGCCCGCCTGGGCGCCGACGATCGCGGCGCCGAGGATGCGGCCCCGCCCGGTTGCCACGGCCTTCACGAGGCCTTCGGTGTCGCGCTCCGCCTGCGCGCGGTCGTTGTCGTGGAACGGCCAGCGCACGACCCGAACGTCCCCGTGGCGCTCGCGCGCCTGCGCCTCGGTCAGGCCGACATTCGCGAGCTCCGGATCGCTGTAGGTCACCCACGGCGCCGCGGCGTAGGCGGCCTTCGCCGGCAGCCGGAACAGGGCGCGCCGCACGACGATGCCGGCATGGTAGCCGGCGATGTGCGTGAACTGCAGCCCGCCCGCGACGTCGCCGATGGCGAAGACGCGCCGATTGGTCGTGCGCAGCGTGTCGTCGACCGTGATGCCCTTGGCCGAGTACGCGACGCCGGCCTTCTCGAGATCGAGGCCGGCGACGTTCGGCCGGCGGCCTGCGGCGACCAGAAGATGGGTGCCCTCCAGTTCGCGCTCGCCCGCCGAGGTCTCGATCGTCACGCGCACGGCGCCGGGGCCGCCCGCGACGCGCTTGACCTTGGCGCCCTCGTGCAGTGCGACGCCGTCGCGCTGGAGGCTGCGACGCACGACGTCGACGAGCTCGGGATCGTCCTTGGGCATGATCGTCATCGCCTCGATCACGCTGACGGCGGCGCCGAGGCGGCGATGGGCCTGGGCGAGCTCGCAGCCGATCGGCCCGCCACCGATCACCAGCAGATGGCGCGGCGTCTCGTCGAGGTCGAAGATCGTCTCGTTGGTGAAATGCCGGACCGTGTCCAGGCCGGGGATCGGCGGCACGAAGGGCGTCGAGCCGGTCGCGACGACGAATCGGCGGGCGCGGATGCGGCGGCCGTCGCATTCGACCGTGCGATCGTCGACGAAGCGCGCCGGCGCTCGCAGCACCGTCACGCCGAGGCCCTCGAACCGGGCCTGGCTGTCGTTCGGCTCGATCGCGGCGATCACGCCACGGATATGATCGCGCACGGCGCGGGCATCGACCGCGGGCTCGACCGCCGCGACGCCGAACTTCGCCGCGTCGCGCATCGCCTGGGCGGCCCGGCCGGCGGCGATCAGCGCCTTCGACGGCACGCAGCCGAAATTCAGGCAGTCGCCGCCCATCGCGCCGCGCTCGCACAGGACGACGCGCTGGCCGAGCTGGGCGGCGCCGGCGGCCACCGAAAGACCGGCCGAGCCCGCGCCGACGACGCAGAGATCGGCGTCGATGTTCGATGTCATGTCCGCGGCCGCAGGCGCTTGTAGGCGACCGGGAGCAGCGCGAGCACCGCGAGGCCGAGGAGCGGGCCGAGCACCGGCCACGTGAAGATCGTCCGCAGGTCCGGCTGCGCGCCGCTGTCGAAGACGCTGCCCAGACCGCTGCCGACCGAGGCATAGACGAAGGTTCCCGGCATGATCCCGAAGAACGTCGCGACGACGAAGGTCGCCAGCGACGCGCCGAGGAACGCCGCGGCGAGATTGACAATGAAGAACGGGAAGACGGGAACGAGCCGCAGGACGAGCAGATAGTTGAAGGCGTCGCGGCGGAACCCGTCCTCGAGCCGGGCGAGCATGCCGCCGGTCCGTGCGCGCAGCAGGTCGCCGAGCGCCGTCCGCGCCGCGACGAACAGCGCCGTCGCGCCGAGCGTCGCGCCGATCACCGTGAGCAGGCCGCCGAACCACGTGCCGAACAGGAAGCCGCCGGCGAGGGTCATCACCAGGGCGCCCGGCAACGAGCACGCCGTCACGACGACATAGGCGAGGACGTAGAGCGCGGGCGCCAGCAGCGGATGCGCCCCGACCCAGGCGATCAGGCCGCTGCGGCTGTCGCGAAGCACGTCGAAGCTCAGATGGCGATGCAGGCCCAGTGCGAAGAACGCGACCGCAGCGACGCCGAGCACGACGATCGGTGCGAGCCGGGCGAGCCGGCCAGGGCGGGCCGGCGGAAGAGTCGACGGAGCATCGATCATCGCGACCCACCTTAGCCGTCGCCGCGCGTCGTGCCCCAATCATTTGGCTGTGAAGCCGGTCGTGCGCGCCGTCTCAGCCCGGCCCGCGCGGCGGGCCGGCCGGCGAGACGGCCGCCGCCGCGGGCGGCGCGTCGCGGCGATAGACGATTCGTGATCCCCGCGCCTCGAAGTTCAACTCGACCCACTCGCCGGTCGGCCCGTAGCCCAGCCGGCTGCTCAGATCGCCGGAGAGCTCGTAGGAGCGCATGTCGATCTCGTGCCCGGCGACGAGCGCGCGCGACGACCCGAGCGGGCGCACCTTGACGTCGAGCAGCGTGCCGTTCTGCGTGTCGAGGAATCGCTGCCGGCGAGTCATGTCCTCGTGCCAGTAGCTCGTCGGCTTGGTGTCGGCCGGCGCGACGAAACGGCCGCCGCTGCCTTCGATCACGAGGCCGCCCGGCGCGGCCGTCGCCCGGACTTCGCTGCGCTTTCCGTCGTCGTCGGTGCGGGCGGAAAGGCCGACAAGGCGCCCCGCGCGCCAGCGCTCCGTGCTGCGGTGGCCGTAGCGATAGACCGGTATCGCGAACATCCGCACCTCGAGATCGATTGCGATGTCGACGCGCAGGCTCTCGCCGTCGCGGGCGAAGTCGACCCGATGGGTGCCGATCGGACTGCCGTCGCGAAGGACGGTGAATGTCAGCGCCGGCAACGCGCTGGCGTGCCCGGCGGACGGCCCGAGGGCGATCAGGCCCGCCCCGGCCAGGGCGAAGCGACGACGCGTGACCATGGTCATGCGTCGGTCTACGAAGCCGCGGGGCCGGCGGATCAGTGGCCGCCGGGCTCCGGCCGGACGATCAACCGGTGGCTCGCGCAGGCGCGGGCCGGGCCGGCACGATCAGGACGAGCGCGAGCGCGCCGACCATCAGCCCGAGCGCCACCAATTCGCGCAGGCCCAGGGCTTCGCGCAGCATCGCGGCTCCGGTCAGCATCGCCACCACCGGGGCGGCGAGCGAGGCAAGCGAGGCGATGTGGGCCGGCAGCAGCTCGACCAGGCGGAACCACGCGATATAGCCGACCACGAGAGCGATGAAGGTGGTGAACGAGGCGCCCATCCAGGCGCTCCAGCTGGCATGCGGCCAGGCCACCGGCTCCATCAGAGGCCAGATCGCGAGGATCGGCAGCGCCCCGAGCAGCATCTGCCAGGCGGTCATCGCGAGCCGCGATAGGGTCGGCGCATGGCGCTTGGAATAGAGCGTGCCGATCGCCCAGCCGATCGCCGCCGCGAACATGAACGCGATGCCGGGCAGTTCGCTCCAGGCGAAGCCGCCGCCCCGCATGCTCAGCAGCGCGACACCGCCCATTCCCATCGCGAGCGCGACGGCAAAGCGCAGGGTCGGCCGCTCGCCGAGGAAGGTGAACGCGATGAGGCCAGACCACAGCGGCATGGTGAAGGCGAGGATGGCGGCATGCCCCGAGCCGAGGAACCGCACGCCGTAGCCGGTCGTCACCTGCCAGATCGTCACGTTGAAGAACGCCGCGATGCAGAGGAAGCGCCATTCCGCCGGATCGCGGGTCCACAGGCGCGCGCCGCGGAGGCGCGCGATCGCCATGATGATGCAACCGGCAATGAGACAGGACCAGGCGCGCAAGCCCCAGACGGGAAGCTCGGCGAAGGCCAGCTTCATGAACGGCCAGTTCGTGCCCCAGGCGAGGGCGAGGGCTGCGAGCGTGATCAGCGCGGGTCCGCGGCCCCGCGGTGCGGCGGTCACGCGCGCGCACCCTCGGCGATGGGCTTGGCGAGGGCGAGCTCGGTGTCCCAGGGGAACATGATCCAGGTGTCCTGGCTGACCTCGGTGACATAGGTGTCGACCAGGGGCTTGCCCGCCGGCTTGGCGTAGACGGTCGCGAAATGCGCACCGGGCAGCATCTCGCGAACGACCTTCGCTGTCGCGCCGGTGTCGACGAGATCGTCGACGATGAGGAGATCGGCGTTGAGGGCGCCGCCCAGCGTCGGATCCTTGATCACCTGCGCGGCGCCGATCGTCTGGTGGTCGTAGGCTTTGACCGACACGGTGTCGATCAGCCGGATGTCGAGCTCGCGGGCCACGATCGCGGCAGGGACGAGCCCGCCGCGCGTGACCGCGACGATGCCCCGCCAGGCGCGCATCCCGTGCAGCCGCCAGGCCAGCGCCTTGGCGTCGCGGTGCAGCTCCTGCCACGAGACCGGGAACATCTTGTTGTAGGGATTGGCCATGCATCTCCTCGGGCCGCGACGACTCGCCGCGCGTCCGACGCGATTGAAGCATGGCCGCCGCCGGTTCCACTACACGGCGACGAGGGGAGACTGCCGAGGGCGCGGCTCAGGCCGCTTCGTCGTCGGGCTCGACGAGTTGGCAGCCGGCGATGCGCCAGCTGCCGTCCGCCTGCTGCTCCATCGGGTAGAGCGCGAGCATGCGCCGGCCGTCGGGACCGGTGACGGCGACCACCTGGACGAGCTGATCCGCAAAGCGCAGGAGATCCCGGAAGGCGACGTCGCGAGGGCGATAGACCGGCTGGTAGCCGCCGCGGACCATGTTCATGAAGCTCGGGGCGTCTCCGAACAGGCGCTGGATTCCGGGCGACGCGAAGCCGAAGGCAGCCTCGCCGTCGTCGCGTCGGAACGCGGCGATCTGCCCCTCGATGACGTTCCGGATCGCGGAGCGGTCGGCGGTGCCGACATCGGTGGCGGGCAGCTGGGCCGCCGCAGACCCGGCCAGGCCGAACAGGATGAGCAGGGCGACGAGCACGCGCATGAGTCGACTACGCGACAGGCCCGCCTCGAGTTCAAGCGGGACGCCTTCACGCTTGCGCGATCCGGCACGCCTGGGCGATCGGCCGTGCGGTTCGAGCCGATGCGATTCTGTCGGGTGGAGAAGCGATCGCCGCGCGGGGCGCGGCCCGACGCTTCAGCGGACGAAGACGTGGACCTCGTTGGCGCCCAGGCTCGGGTCGCTGCTGGCCGACATACGCAGGCGCTGCGGCGGCATTCCCATGTCGACCAGGGCGCGCATCACCTGCTCCGCCTGGCGGCGGGCATTGGCGGTGGCGATCGCGGCATCGCCGCCGCTGCGGCCCGCGGCCGCGACTCCGACGATGTCGAACGTCGCCTGCGGGCGAAGCTCCATCGCGCGGTTCACCGCCGTGTAGAGCGCCTGCTCGTAGCTCGGATTGTTGCGGTCGAAACGGACGACGACGAGGGGCCGGCTGCCGGCCGGCAGCGGAGCCGCGGCGCGTGCCGAGGGGCTCGCGCCGAAGGCCCGGGCCGCCAGGCCGGGGCCGTAGAACTCGCCCGTGCGCACCGCGGAGGCCAGCGCCGTCATGTTGGCGCGCTCGCGGCTGACATAGGCCGATTGCCGTGCGATGTCCTCGGAGAGTTCGACGCGCATGCGGTCGATCGAGACCATGGTGCGGTTGACCTCGTCCTCGACGACCGCGAGCTGACGATGGTCGTCCTCGAGGGCGCCGGACAGCGCGTAGGCGTTGCGCACGGCCTCGAGCAGGTAGGACCCGAGCGAGGCATCCGAGCCGACCTGGCCGGACAGCTGCGAGAGCGTGCCGATGTTGGCGGCGAAACGGTCGAGCTCGCCCTGCGCCTGCGCCCATTGCGAGGTCAGAATCGGGTTGCCCGGCGTCGTGCCGACCTGGAGCCGCGCGTTGATCTGACCCACGAGCGTCTGATAGCGCTGCGCGGCATCGACATTCTCGCCGCGAAGCTGCTGCATGCTCTGGCCGTGGCCACCGACGAGGCTTTGCAGGCGACCCGCTTCCTCGCGCAGCTGCGCGGCACGCTGGCCGACCGCGGTGCCGGTGGCGGCGGTCGGCGTCTGTGGGGCGACGCCGGCGCGCTGCTCGCCGGGAGCGGGCGGGATCTCGATGCGAGTCGTGGTGGCAGGGGGCGTCGAGCTGCGCCCGCCGATCGAAGGCCACAATCCCTCTGATACAAAGCTGCAAGCCGACACGCCAAAACACAGCGTGAGCGTGAAAATCGCTCCGATTGCACGGCTTGGGCGCGAACAAATCGACGCGCGCGCGGGACGGACTCCAACCACCACCAACTCGGATTCTCCCTGCCGGGCAATGATTTGCGCAGGATTCGGAGGCGTGAAAAGCGGGCGGAATGTATCGGATGGTCGACAGGGCGACAAGCCGAAAGCCGCCGAGTTTCCGGGACTTGCGTCCTTTGTCGCGGAATGCCGCCGCCGCTTGCCAACGACGCGCGGTTGCGAGTAGTTTCCGCCGCCTTTTGCCAGCCCCACTTCGGATGGCGAGGGCCCGCGCGGCCGTAGCTCAACTGGATAGAGCATCAGACTACGGATCTGAGGGTTAGGGGTTCGAATCCCTTCGGCCGCGCCATTTTCCCGAGTACGCCGGATGGCGATTTGAGGCGATGAAATCGACGTTTCTCGAGCGTCGGGGTCACCGATCCGCGTCGACTCGAGTCCGCTCAAGGTCCCATCGAAGCTCACTGTGCCGGAAGCCCGGCCGCAGCCAGGCGTTTTGCCGCACGACCCGATCTGTCGTCGCGAGCGGGGGACAGTGATCGACGGCGACACGAATCGGCAAGCGCCGCGCCGACGCGGCAGCGGCGGGCGACGCGGACCGTAGGGCATTGCACGACAACGAGGTTTCCGGGATCGCGCTGCGGGTGATGTCGAGCGCGCGAAGACCTTGGTGCTGTGATATCGGCGCTACGCCGCGCACCGGGTCGCCTTCGGTCGAGCCGGCGATCTCGCGTCCGAACGGGCCGGTGAAGCTGCGGCCTTGAGCGCGATGCGACGACCCGCTGTACCGATTCAGTCGGCGGCGCGTCGGGCCGGCATGTCGTTGTCTTGATCGCACTCGGTCTTGATCGCACTCGGGCTGATCCGCGCCTTCGCGCTCCCGGCCGCGATCGGCGCGCGCGAACCAGGCGGCGGACCGCCCGGACAACGCAGGTACTTGGACGTTCTCCGCTCGCACGCAGCGAGGGATGGTGCACGTCGCCATCGACAGCTCGGAGGCGCGGCAGATGGTGGCTGCGTCGAAGTCGGGCTCATGCACGCCGCCGCGGGTCCTGTCCCGACCGACTCGCCGCACGAAGCCTGCCCATTGCTGCGGTTGTGAACCTGCATCGCGGCGCGCAGCTGCTCGCAGGTCGAACTGTCGAATAACGATCTGCTTGCCAGTCTGGGAGGCGGCCTAGCCGAGCCGCCTCCCATGCGTTGGCATTCACTCGTGGGGGCTACCTCGCCTTAGCGGGGGCGCCCGGTCGAGGAAGTCGATCCGCTGGTGCTCGTGCCGCCGGAGCTGCTGCTCTCGTCGGTCTTGCGCCCCTTGCGCCACGTGTCGAACTCGTCAGAGAACTTCTTCTGGCGTTCCTTTCGCCACGCACCGTAGTCGTCGTCGAGCTTGCGCAATTGCTCGCGGCGCCATTCCGAGTACTCGGGATCGAACGCGTTGTCGTCGTGGCCGTGGCCCATGCTGCCGCCGCGCTCCTGCGACGACTGGCCCCACTGACCGGCTCCTGCGCCCCATCCGCCGTGCTGACCGTAAAGACCTTCCGGATGGTGCTGACCAGCGCCGCCCTGGCCGTAGCCCTGGTCGTGGCCGAACCGCTGCCCGCTCTGCCCGTAGCCGCCCTGCCCGTAGCCACCCTGACCGTAGCCGCCCTGCCCGTAGCCGCCCTGACCGTAGCCGCCCTGCCCGTAGCCGCCCTGACCGTAGCCGCCCTGACCGTAGCCGCTCTGGCCGTGGCCGCCCTGACCGTAGCCGCTCTGGCCGTGGCCGCCCTGGCCGTAGCCGCTCTGGCCGTAGCCGCCCTGGCCGTAGCTACCCTGGCCATAGCCGCCAGCAGGGTTATGACTCGCCTGGTCGTGGCCACCGTGCTGTCCCTGTCCCGGGGACTGCGGCTGACCGCGCCAACCGGACTGCTGAGGATCATGCTGTCCCTGCGTGCCGCGGTGCTGCGATCCTTGGTCCTGTCGATAGTTCTGCTCCATGTGCTTGCACTCCTTGTCGATGGTGAAGCCGATCGCGTCGCCTTGCAGCAACTCCGGCTTCCGACTCAACGCGGCGCTGAGCGCAATGGTTCCCGCCGTGTTCTCGCGGTGAAGAGCATGGCCCCGTCTCTGAGGCGGAGATTGCCAGAGTCGCGTTCAAGGGCCTCGCCCGAAGGTCGCGATTGACCACGAAGTGCGAACGCTTCGCGTGGCGAGACAGCGCGCCCAAGGTCGCGCGCCTCGCTTCGTCGTCGGGCGTGGCCATCTCGCCGTCGACCGAGACTCCACCGCCGCACGGTCCCTGCGCGTGCGAGATGACGGCGATGTCGCCGGCGCCGATCCCCTGTTGCGGGTGCGGCCTCCGTGCCGCCGGCGAGCCGACCGGCGTTGCATTCACCAATCGACGAAATGGCCGTAGATCAAGGCGAGCGCGACGATCGACAGCGTCAGCGACACCACCAGCACCGTCAGGACTCGGCCCGTGATGACGCCGTAAGCGAATCGCCGCGGCGGCGCGGGTGGCGGATCGGGAGGGGGAGGGGTCTCGTTCACTTCTGCTCAACTCCTTCGCGATCCGGAGCCGCGCTCCGCGTTCTGCAGGACGACGCGATCGACGATCTCGCCGAGCGCGCGCGCCCATCCCCGCCAGACGGAGACGAGCGACTGCACCGGCATCGCCAACGGCCGCATCGGCGGCACCATCGGCTTGGCATCGCCCGAATTGCCCAGCTCGCGCTCGCCCTGGCGCACGCCCGCGACATGCATTTGCGTGTGCTCAGTCACGGAAGTCCTTGAGCAAGGAGCTGAGGTCGTCGGCGTGTGCCTCCTCGTCCGCCAGGATCGCCTCGAGCATGCGCTTGGTCGTCGGATCGCGGTCGCCGATGAACTGGACGAGCTCGCGATAGGAATCGATCGCGATGCGCTCGGCGACAAGGTTCTCTCGGATCATCTCGCTGAGCGAGGTGCCCTCGACATATTCGGTATGCGATCGCGTCAACATGCCCTCGGGCGAGAGCTGCGGCTCGCCGCCGAGCTGGACGATGCGCTTGGCGATCTTGTCCGCGTGATCCTGCTCGTCGTTGGCGTGCTCGAGGAACTCCGCGGCGACGCTCTCCGAGTGAATGCCTTCGGCCATGAAGTAATGGCGCTTGTAGCGCAACACGCACACGATCTCCGTCGACAACGCGTCGTTCAAGAGCTCGAGAACGAGGCGGCGATCGGCGTCGTAGCCCTCGGTGACGGCGCCGCGCTCGATGCGCTCACGCGCGCGGTCCCGGATCGTCTTGATGTCGGTCAGGAACGGGGATTTCGGTGACGGGGAGATGGGCTTCTGCATGAGGTCTCCTCGCCGGAGCGCAGTCGATCCTGTCTCCGGGCGGGAGTGAAACGCGTCGTGTCCGCTCGGGTTCCCCCGTGCCGCCGATCGCTCGAATGGAACCTCGCTCATGCCGGCACGTTGACCGGGCATGATCGATATTCGCATTGCCGCCGCCGAAGGAGCGCCTCGCATGGAGCGCTTCGCGTCGGCCGGGCTGCTGGTCGCGATAGCGGCGGGCCGTCCTGCGCTGACGCTGCAGTGGGACGACACGATCCATGGAGAACAGGATCGCACGTGGTTCGCGCAGCTCGCCCTGGGCAGCGCTTGCGACGGCATCATGTTGGTCGCGGTCGGGCCTCTGATCGTCGAAATCCCCGGCAACGGATTGCTTCTCCTCAACGAGGCGGTCGTCGTCGACGCGATTTCCCGCGAAGGCACGCGTGCCGGGATCGTGCGTCAGGTCCTGCGTGACGACGACGGCTGCTGCCGCGGACTCGCCGCCCTGCCGGGCGGTGTCGACGGAGGCCTCGAGCTCGTCAGCATTCTCGACGGGATCTGGAATCTGAACGGAGACAGGTCCATGCGCTCCAGGTCGCGCGCGCCGACGCTTCATTGAGCGCGCCGACCGCCGCGTGGGCGCGGCAACCGCCTGGCTCTGATGACCCGTTAGGCAGGGTGGCGCCGGGCGATACGCGCTCGATTGGCGACCGCTCAGAAGGGAGCAGACGATGATCGCGCATCATGTCGCCCAATCGATCGGATCTCGGGCCCAGAAGGCCTCGCTGGCGGCCGCCGCTGCGACGCTGCTGAGCGTCTCCGGCGTCTCCGCGCAGTCTCCGAGCGGTGCGCCCTGCGCGTTGCGCAGCGACTTCATCCGCCTGATGGCGCACACCTATGACGAGAGCCCGATCGCACTCGGCGTCACGGACGATGGCCGCCTGATCGAGCTTTTCGCGTCGCGATCGGGCTCCACCTGGAGCATCGCTCTGACGACTCCGTCGGGGATCACCTGTCTGGTGATGTCCGGCTCCGAATGGCAAATGCGTCCGGCGGTCGCCGACACGGGAGCCTAGGCGGTTCGACGGCCTCGGCGCCTCTCGTGCGGCACGGCCCGGGCGGCGGCCATCGTCGACCGCTCGCGCAAGGAGCGCGGTCGAAGCGTCGCGATGCCCGTGGAGATGGCATTGCCGCCAGTCGAATTCGCCATCTTGTCGGCAAGGGGCTTGGTCGGTCGAGCTCCGCATTCCGTAAGCGGCGTTGCCGTCATCCTTTTTGTCGGAGACGGGGAGGGCGCCCAAAGGTCCAGTCGATCTCGACCGTCGATCGGCGCTTGCGCGATCGGCCGCGTTGCGGCGGCGATCCAGGCCGCTGGATCGCGAAACGAGCGGCTTCCGCGCGACCTCTTCATGTCTGCCGGAACTCGCCGGCGCGACCGGTGTTGATGAGACGACGCAGGAGGTCTCATGACACGTGCTGCGGCAGTCTCCACGTAGAGAGGCCGCCGGCGTGACAGCGAATTGAAGAGGCGCTGGATGGTGCTCGTGATCGGGCTGGTGATCCGCTCACCGGTCTAGGCAGCGTGATGCAGGAGAATAAGCGCCCGACACGACGACGTGGCGGCAGCGCCACCCGGTCGGCGTGGTTCGGCTTCGTCGAGCGGCTCTCGTTTCGTGCGCGCCTGGCGATCTTGCTGGCGCTGCTGCTGGTACCGGTGATTCTGGCCTTCGGCGCCCTAGCGATCCAGCGCGTCGACTCCGCCGATCGTGCCGCGAAGCATCAGGCGCAGATGGCCCTGGCGGCGTCTTCGGTGGGCTTCCGGGAGACGTTGGAAGGCATCCGCTCCAGTTTGGCGGTGCTCGCCGCCATTGAAATGGCAAGCTCGGGCGGTGCTGCAGATTGCGGCACGGAGCTGCGTCGGATCGTCGACCAGGCCGGCGATCGCTTCGTCTCGCTCCTGATCGCCGACGGAAGCGGCGACATTCTCTGCAGCAGCACCGCCGGGTCCGATGTCCGCAATGTCGGTGCATGGGGCTCGTTTCGTGCGGCGCAAAGCAGCGGCGGATTCGCCATCGGCGGACTCGCGATGGGGCCGATCGCCGGGATCCCCGTCGTCGCCGCCTCTTATCCGCTCATGATGGCGGGGAAGTTCAGCGGGGCGGTGATCGCCGGCGTGCGTCGCGACCACCTTTTGCGCGCGGGACGCCGGGCGGCCCTGCCGCGCGGGGGCGCCATCGCTCTGATCGACTCCCGCGGCGATCGCCTGTCCCTTCCCGCGGATCCCGCGGATGGCGGCCGCCGATGGTCATGGCCGTTGCCGCCGGTGGGCACGGTGGCCGACGCGCGAGACAGCCGCGGCCGCGCCGCGCTGGTCGCGGCGACGGAGCTCGACGATGAGCTGAAGTTGGCGATCATGGTCCCCGCCGAAAGCCTAACGCGCGTCTCGCGCGAATTGTGGACCCAGGGCGCGCTCATGGTGGTGCTGCTTGGCGCGCTGATCGGCACGATTGCGGTCGGCTTCTCGATGCTCGTCGTGGAGCCGATCCGCGCGTTGCGGAACGCCGTCGCCGATGCCGCCGACACCGCGGCGGTGGTCGCGATCCGGGCGGCGGTGCCGGGCGCACCGATCGAGATCCGCAACCTCGCCAGCGCATTCGAGCGCGCTTCGAGCCAGATCAAGGAACGAGAACAACGTCTCGTCGCGTTGGCGACGCAACGCGAGGCGCTGCTCCGCGAGCTCAATCACCGCGTCCGCAACAATCTGCAGGTCGTCTCGAGCCTCCTGCGGCTTCAGTCGCGTCGCGCCACCGCGCCGGACGCCCGGCAAGCCATACGCACGGCCGAGGAGCGGGTCCGCGCGCTCGCGATCCTGCACAGGCATCTTTTCGCGAATACCGATTCCGTGCAGGTCAATCTGAGGGACTTTGTCAGCGCGATCGGCAACGAGATCTATGTGTCGCTCGAAGACGTGCCGGCGCGCGAGCGCGTCACGTTGGTCATCGACCTGCCGCATCAGCCCATCGACGCGGATGTTGCGATCCCCCTCGGGCTGATCATCGCCGAGGCGATGGCCAACTCCCTGCGGCACGGCTATCCCCCCGGAAGAGGCGGTCAGATGAAGGTCAGCTGGAGCGAGAGTCGCGGTCGGGCGCAGTTTGTGTTCGCCGACGATGGAATCGGATTTGTCGACACGCCACACGAGGTCCAGCGAGGACTCGGTCGCACGCTGATCGAAGGCTTTGCCGGGCAGTTGGGCGGTACGGTCGACGTGCAGCGCGCAGACGGTTGCCGGCTTCAGGTCGATTTCCCGTGGGCGCGCGCGACGTCGGTGCTCGCCTGAGTGCGGCGCTTGCCGATGCGTTGAAACTTTCTGCACGGCACTGCGTTGATCTGCCGCGGACCGAATCCCAGCTTCGATGGTGAAGCGGACACGGTCGGCTGATGAGGCAGGCCATGTCGAGAATGCTCCCCATTTCCATGACCACTCTTGCGCTGATGCTCGCTGCATGCGGATCGGATCGCGGCGATCGCGTCGCCAGCGGCGCCGGCATCGGCGCGGCATCCGGCGCCGCGATCGGCGCGATCTTCGGCGGGGTCGGTGCGATCCCGGGCGCATTGGTCGGTGCCGGAGTCGGCGCCGCCGGCGGCGCGGTGACGGACCAGCAGGACGTCGATCTCGGGAAGCCGGTCTGGCGCTAGCCGGGCCCGCTTGCCGGCTTCCCATGTTGTCCGGAGAAATCGCATGTTCACGATCCTTCTGATCATTCTCATTCTGATTCTGCTCGGCGTGTTGCCCACATGGCCGTACAGCCGAGAGTGGGGCTACATGCCCAGCGGCGTGGCGACGTTGATCGTCGTCATCCTGGTGGTGATGATGTTGACGGGACGCATTTGATGACGGCGCAGCGCCTGGCCGCTGCGACAGCGTGTGCGTCCGGCCTGCGCTCGCGGCGTCGGAAGACCCGACACGGATCGGCCGGCCCCGGCGTAGCTCCGGCCCTTCCATCCACCAAGTGCGTGCTGACGACCGCCGGTACGCGGTGCAGGCCCTCCGGCGCAGACTCGACCAAGATTGGCCCGATGCAGGCTTCGCGGTCGTCGTGTCGATGATCGCGGAGTCGCAGCCGCGATCTGACGCGGCGGCAGGGGGCCCGGCGCGGATGTGCCATGCGACGCGCGGGCGGCGGCATCGTCCGCGAAGATCCCTTCGGTCTGGAACTGACCCTCGGGCGTCGGCAGGTCGCCGTGCTCGATCGCGAGTTCGTCGAGGACGCGTCGAGACGCCGTGCAGCTTCGGGGCGCGCGATGACCCTGAAGCGCCGGCGCCGCCCAGCTCTCAACAGACCCGAGCTGGCGTCGCGCGACGTCGGTAGGCGTGTGATGCCGAACGCGCCCG
Organism: Alphaproteobacteria bacterium; assembly: GCA_016793165.1. Lineage (GTDB taxonomy): Bacteria > Pseudomonadota > Alphaproteobacteria > CACIAM-22H2 > CACIAM-22H2 > CAIOSQ01. The sequence goes on from JAEULA010000052.1 coordinate 61,825, forward strand.
CCGCGGCGCCGATGACCGGGCCGGTGGCGAGGCCCGGCAATGACGCGGCCCGTCGCATCCTCCGGCTTGCGCCAACGTGTGCGAGGTCATTCTATCGACGCCGCAATATCGATCCGACGATGAAGCCGAGGACCGCCGCGCTCGTCGCCCATGTTCCCGGATTGGTACGGATGCCTTCGCGCAGTGGCGCGATCACGGATGCCGGCTCGACCAGGGCTGCCCCGATGCCGCCGCCGGCGCGGCGCGAAATCAGAGCGGCGGCAAGGGCGAGGATCAGGACGAAAAGCGACATCACGCCGGCGACCACCAAGGCGGCGTGGGTCGCCACCATGGAGCTGGCCAACGCGTGGAAGCCGGCCAAGCCGATAAACCCCAGCGCCGGGATCGCGAAGACGAACGCGAGGGCCACAAGGATCGCAATCAGACCCAATCGCCGGAGCCTCGCCCCGACATAAGCCTTGAGCGCCATGCTCCCCACGGCAAGTTGCGAAGTGAGCATCCGTCGCTCAGCGGCGGCCCATCAGCGTCGCCATGATGATGCCGGAGGCGAAAGCCGCGGTGAGGGCGGTGATCGGCTGACGCCGCACCACGTCGCCTACGTTCTCGATTGTCAGCGCGCCCTGCTCGCTTGCCCGCTCGATCAGCGATTCGATCCCGTCGCGCAGCTTTTCGAGTTCACGGGCGGCGACCTCCTGGCCTTCGGCGAGCGACCGCTCGCCGAGCTTGGCGACCTGCGCGCCGAGCGCCTCCAATTCTCCGCGCAGCCCGTGCTGCTCGTCGGTAACGCGCTTCCGTCGGGCCATATCCGCTCTCCTCGTGAAAAAAGTGGCTAGGCGTCGTAACGCGGGCGCGCCCGAAGAGTTCCGCCGATCTCGATCGGAACCGTCGGGCACTCCGCGCGTTCGCATTGTTTAGGCAGCGAGGCGTGCTCGCGCCCCTTCACCCCGGAGTCCGATGACGTTGTCGAGCGTCGCGCGCGACCAACCTGGCGATAGCGAGGAGCCGGATCAGCCACCCACGCTTGGCCGATCCCTCACGCGCCTCCTGCAACCCGTATTGGCACGACCGCATCGCATCCTGTTCGTCGCGCTGGCGGTGGCCCTGGTGGTCCTGGCCGTGATTCAGGTCGTCGTGACCGTGCGCACGAACGTGTGGCAGGGCCAATTCTTCGACGCGCTCGAGCAGCGCGATGTCGCTCGTGCGCTGAATCTCGCCCTGGCATTCGTCGGTCTCGCAGCCGCGGCGACCGCCTGCTATGCCGCCCAGATCTACGTCAAGATGCGGGCGCAGACCGAATGGCGGCGGGCGTTGACGACGTTGCTCCTTGGCCGCTGGCTGACGCCGGGCCGTCCGTACCAGCTCGCCGCGACCGGGGATATCGACAACCCCGATCATCGCGCCACCGAGGACACGCGCATGGCGTGCGAGACGTCGGTCGACCTGCTGGCGGGACTCGTGAATGCCGCGCTGCTGCTGGTCAGCTTCGCGGGCATCCTGTGGTCGCTCTCCGTGCCGCTGCGGCTGCCGATCGGCGTGTCGGTGCCGGGATATCTGCTCTGGGCGGCGCTGCTGTATGCCGGGCTCGGGTCGCTGACGACGTACCTGATGGGGCGGGCGTTGGTCGGCCTTGCGAACGAACGCAACCGGAGCGAAGGCGACTTCCGCTTCAGCCTCGCCGGCGTGCGGGAGAACGCGGAGCCGATCGCATTGCTGCGCGGCGAGCAGACGGAGAACGAGCGCCTCGTGCGCCGCTACGGCGCGATCTACTCGATCGCGCGTCGGCTGATCCGCCGCACCACGATGGTCAGCGGAATCACCGGCGCCTACGCGACGGCGGCCCCCTTCGTCCCGATCCTCGTGACGGCGCCGCAATACCTCGCAGGCGAGATCTCTTTGGGCGGAATGATGCAGGCCGCCGCGGCCTTCATGCAGGTGCACATCGCCTTGAGCTGGTTCGTGGACAACTTCACCCGCATTGCCGACTGGCGCGCCGCCCTCGCACGCATCGCCACCTTCCTCGATTCGATCGACGATCTGGGTGCGGGAATTGGCGAACCCGACGATGCCATCGCGATCACCGTGGGTGACGGCCCCTCGATCCGCCTCGTCGATCTGGACGTCGCGGCGCCGAGCGGCGAGATCGTCATCCGGGGCGCGACCGCCGAGATCGCCAGCGGCGAGCGTGTGCTTGTCATCGGCGAGTCGGGGACGGGCAAGAGCTCGCTGGCGCGAGCCGTCGCCGGGATCTGGCCCTGGGGGCGCGGGCGCATCGAGCTGCCGGAGGGCGTCACGCTGATGGTCATGCCGCAGCGGCCGTACATTCCCGGCGAGACCCTGCGCGAAGCACTCGCCTATCCGCAGCCTGTCGATGCGTTCAGCGTCGACGTGGTCCGCGCCGCGCTCACCCGCGTCGGCCTCGACCATCTGATCGACCGCATCGACGGCGAGGAGAATTGGGTGCGCACGCTATCGGGGGGCGAACTGCAACGCCTGGCATTCGCCCGGGTTCTTCTGCACAAGCCGGCCTGGGTGTTCATGGACGAGGCGACGGCGGCGCTCGACGACGAAGCGCAGGCCGAGATGTTGGCGCTGTTCGACAATGAACTCGCCGGGACATCGATCATCAGCATCGGCCATCGGCCGGAGCTCGAGGCGTTCCACACGCGGACGATCACGCTGGTGCGCGGCGAGGATGGCGCTCGCTTGACGAGGCGGAAGGGGCGATCGCGATCTTCTCCTGGCGCCCGCGGTCGCGCGCATCCGCTGCGCCGGCTGATCGCCGTGATTGCGCCGCGCCGCGGCAAGCCGCGCGATTGAAGGTAAGGGGCGCGTGCCGCTCATCCGGGCGGCGGGCGCCCACCAGCGGCAGCCACTTAGGGAAAGGTCGAGCGCGACGAGGACGGTTCCGCGCCGTTGGCGCGGCCGCCGCGGCGGCCCAGCGACCAGTTGCTGCGCAACCGTATCTCCGGATTCGGGACCGCCCAGCACGTGCCGTCGGCGTCAAGGAACACGATCCAAAGGAGATCGCTCTCGGGGCCGTAGTCGATGACGAAGTGGGCGAAACCGCTCCCCTTGGGCGACTCCATCGGCAGTGGCGGATCGAGTTGCGTCAACACGTGCGCACGCTCCGTTGATGATCGTGGGGGGGCCGAGATGGCGCCGGTGGGAAGCGAGTCGTCGGACACGGGCGATGCCGTCGGCGGCTGGCGACCGGTCATCTAGGCACGCCGCATCGTCTCGCCGCGACGCGGCTCCGGAGCGCCGTCGCGCTCGCCGCTCTTGTTGCGCCCGCGGTCTGCCGTATCCTCGGGCAACCCGGAATCGCCGGGATTGCGGCGCACCTGGGTGCCGGGCCCCGGCCGACCTGATCCTCCATCGCCCGTGCGCGCGTTCCGATCGCTCTCCTCGCGCTTGCGCGCGCCGTCCTGCCGCGGCTGCGCCGCCTGGGATCCACCCGAAGGTGACGTGGGTCGTCGTTCCATGATCGACGTCTCCTCAATGAGCCGGGCGGAACCGCGCGGCGTCTCTCCAACTTGCCTTGCAGGAATTGGTTGCAGTGGCGCTTGCCTTCCCGATCAGGGTTCGGCGACGAGTCCGGGCACGCCCATGATCGATCGCTGCGGATGCACGACGGGCTGGACGGTTCCCGCACCGGGAACATGTTGTGGCGAATTCGTGCGGTCGCCATTGCGATTGCCGGCGGCGACGGCACCCTCCGCCGGGCCGCTCATGCGGTCGCGCCGGTCAAGCCGTATTGCCCTTCGGCCTGTCGTGGCCGACGGTCGCTGGCTCGGGAGGGGAAGTGATGCCGGCCAATGCGTCGCGCAAGCGCTGCTCGTCTTGATTCGACATCGTGGTGCGCACCACGCGCCCACCGAAGCGTGTCAGCTCCGGGATCATCTTGTCGGCGGACATGTGCCGCAGCAGAAGGAAGATCGCGGCCGATCCAGGGCGAATGGTGTTTCCAACAGAACGTATGAAGTCGTCGTTGATGCCGTAGTCCGTGACGGCTCCGGACAACGCGCCGGCCCCGGCCCCGACACCCGAGCCGACCAGTGCGCCGACCAACGGATTCAGGAACAGCAATCCGATCAGGCTGCCCCAGAATGCGCCGCTCAAGCCTCCGCCTGCGGCCCCGAGGCCGACCATGTTGACGGCCTGGTGCAGTTGAACGCGCCCGTTCCCGTCACGCTCGACGATGCAGGCGTCCTCGATCTGCACCACATGCTCATTCTGGAGTTCCCGCATCTTGGCGAGTAGCCGGTCCGCCATTGCTCGGTCGTCGAACCCAATGCACACAAGTTCGGCCATCGGTTCCTCCAGGTTTCCAGTCATGGAACTCCGGAGCCTGCGTCCGGTTCCATCGACTCACTGCTCGCGCCTCCCCGTACCTGGACGATGCGTACGCTTCCGGGCGGGCAACGGGACGCTTGGCCTGCGCTCTCGCTCGCGATCGGCATTCCGGTCCGTCGTGTCAGGCGCCGGCTGCAGCTCGGCATAGCCGCCAGTCGTCTTTGTCATGCGCCGCGGCTTGAGAAGGTCGCTCTTCGTCACTTTCATGCGGGGCTCCTGCTTGCGGTTTCATCGGTGGCAGCAGCGGGGGCGCCGTCCACGCCGACGGGTACGATCTCCGCCACCACGGTCACCGGCGCCTCGGACGTCGCCGCCGCGCGTTTGGCCTCCTGTCGCGGCGTCAACAGAAGCTGGCGTATCGCCGCCGAGCCGAGGATCAGCAGCGGCACCGCGACGATCGCTCCGACCACGCCCCACAGCCATGCGAAGAACGCCACCGCGAGGAATACGGCGACCGGGCTCAACGAAACGCGCCGGCCGAGGATCAACGGATAGACGACCTGGCCTTCCAGCAGATGCAAGCTGAGCACCGCCGCCGCAGGCATCAGGGCGGCGCCGGTGGACTCGAACGTCATCGCTCCGACGACGCCGATCACGATCGTCATCGCCAGAGGGCCGACGATCGGGATGAAGTTCACGAGCGCCATGCCCGTGCCCCACATCGCCGCGTTCGGCATCCCCAGCGCGAACAGCGCGACGGCGGTGCAGATGCCCAGGCCGGTGTTGATGGCGGCGATGCTGAACAGGTAGGTGCCGATCAGCCGGGACACTTCCCGGCTCATGCGCGCGACGCGCCGCCGCATTGCGAAGCTGCGCGGCAGCGCGACGATCACGCGCCTGAAGCGCTCGCGCTCCGCGATGAGCAGGAAGACGAGCCCGATCGCGTAGGACACCTGGACGATGACGCTCGGCGCTGCCACGAGGAGACTGGAGAAGACGCCGGGCTGCGCGACGACCACGCGGGGTGCAGCGGCGTCCGGGGTGACGGTGGTTGCCGCCTCCACATCCTTGGTGGCTTGCGACACCATCGTCAGCAGGCTCCGCACGCTTTGCAGCTTGCTCTCCAGCGCGCGCGCGATGCGCGGGGCCATGGTCGACAACTCGCTCATCTGCGGCAGCACCACGATGAGAAGCGCGATGCAGCCGCCGGCGACGAGAACCACGGTGAGGGCGGAGGCGGCGAGCGGCGGGACGCGCATGCGCTCGAGCACGCGCGAGATCGGGCTCAACATCACCGCGAGCACGATCGCGGCGGCGGTCGGAATGAGGAAGTCGCGCATGACGTGGAGCGCGAAGACGACCGCCCCCACGGCAAGAACCGTGGTGGCCACGGCGACGACGTGTGTCGGCTCGGACCTCTGGACCAGCGTCCACCGCGGCACTGCCGTGCGTGCATTACGCTCGCGGCTGCCGATGCGGGAGTCGATGAACACGGGATCGGGTCCGGACCGCCAGCCGCGCTCGCGCCGCGGCGGCTCCTGGAGCTGGCGCGCCGGCCGGTCCGGGGCCATAGCGGCGGCGGCTAGTTGGAGCGTTCGCGCATGCCCAACCAGCACCCGAGCAGGACGCCGATCCCGAGTGCCAGCATCGCGACAGTCTCGGGGTTGCGGCGGATCAGCAGCGGCACATCGCCCGCATGGCGTCCGACCTCGCCGATCCCATCCTTCGCCAAGCCGGAGACCTGGCGCGCGAGCGCCTCGCCGACATCGCTCACCAGTGCATCCACGTCGCGCCGCAATGCCGCGAAGCGACGGGCAATGTCCGATTGGGAATTGCGGGGTGTCAGCAAGCTCATTTCATCCCCCAAACGATCTGGGACGGCGTTCCAAGAGGCTTCCGCGTCAACGACCGGTCTTGGCGCGCTCCTCCGCCGCACGGAGTTCGTCGCCCTCCGGCCCGTCGACGGCCTCGGCCGCGGCTGCCGCCGCCGGCTCGGCTTGCCCCGATTTCACGAAGGCGGCGGCGGAAGCGCGGTATTGCCGATCCGCAGTGCGGTTGCCTTCTCCCTCGTTCTTCGCCTTGGCGGGCGGCGCGTCGCTCGGCACGCCCGGGCGCTGTTCCGGCGGGAATTCGACCGGCCGCTTGGGATCGGTGGGCTTGGGAGAATCGGGTTCCGGCGAGGGCTGCGTCGGGGTCGCGCGCGACGGCTTGTTGGGATTCATGATCGGTCTCCCTGCGGTCGTGGTGGCTGGTCGAGCATCGAATAAACGCGATCGCCTTCCCCGGGTTCCGTCACATCGACGCGGAGCGATGACGGAGTGCGGCGTCGAGCTCCGCGCCCGCCAGCACGATCATCGTCGTCACCCAGCTCCACGTCATGAACACGACGACGGCCCCGATCGAGCCGTAGGTCTCGTCGTAGTTTCCAAGCGTGGTCACGTACCAGGAAAACAGCATCGACCCCGCCATCCACAGCAACGCCGCCAAGGTGCTGCCGGGTGTGATCCAGCGCCTGTCGGGCGGCGCGCGGCACGGCCCGACGTGGTAGATGGCGGCAAACGCAGCGATGCTGACCATCAGCAGCGCCGGCCAGCGCAGCATCAGCAGCAGGTCGGGCTGCGAACCCAGTCCGAGACGCTCGATGATCATCGGGATCGCCACGATCATGGCGATCGCGACCACGAAGAACAGGATCGCGCCCGCCGTCACGGCCAGGGAGCGCAGATTCAGGGCCACGATGCTGCGTGTCTCGCTCAAGCCATTGACGATGTTGAGGGCGTCGAACATCGCCTTCACGGCGGCGTTGGCGCTCCATAGCGAGACCAGGAGACCGATCGTGAACGTCAGTCCCAGGGTGGTGTTGCGCTGACCCGCGAAGCGCTCGGCCGCTTCGACCACGACATCGATGACGGCCGCGGGGAGCAGATCCTGCAAGCCGCGAACATGGCCGATGATCACCACCGGGTCGGCGAACAACCCGTAGAGCGACACGACGGCGGCGATGCCCGGAAAGATCGACAGCAGGAAGTAGAAGGCCACACCGGCGGCGATCGCCACCAAGCGGTGTTCGAGCGTCGCGTTGAACAGCCGCCGCAGCAGCCGCGGGTCGTCGGTGCCGGTGCTTGCGAAAGCAACGGGCTGCGGCGTGCCGCCCGAGAGGCGCCGCAGACTGCGCAGGCCGAATCCGACCACTACGCCGGCGACGGCGAGCAGCACGCCGCGGACAAGTCCCCGTCGCATTCGTTCCCCCGCTGCGGTGAACGGTTGTTAGCTCGCCGCGGCGCCGGGGCGAAGCGAAGGCTGAAGCGCGGGCGGCACCTACCCGCCGAGGATCGTGGGGGGACCCCCGCGTTGATCGAGCGAAGCACCACACGCGGCGCGCCGGTGGTCGGATCGCCGTGCGGGCCATCGCCCTTGTCCGCGCAGGGCTTCAAGACGTCATCGTCTGGCGCCGGAACGGCCTCGCGGTCGCGGCGTTCGACGGACACAAGAGCGACGGCGATCGGGTCCTCGCGCGCACCGCCGGTGCTCCCGTGGAAGCGGGTGACCGCAATTCGACGACGTGCCTCCTGCGCGACGCTCCTCTCCACCTTCATGGCCGACGAAGGCAAGGGCGAAGCGGCAACAAGTACCTCGCAGGCCGGCGAGGCGAGACGCATGCTCCACGTGCGCGAAGCGCACCGCTGGAGAGCGGCGGCGGCCCCGGCCTTGCTCGAGACGGGAAAAACTCGATTTCGTGGCGTCATGAGGAGGCCGCCAGAGGGATAACGTTCGCGCCTCCTCAACGTGCAAGCCCGGCCAAAGTTCAATCGTAGTGCCAGCGGACGAGATCTCGTACGCGGGCGGGGCTCGTCCGGTGCCGCGGTCTTCCGGGCGTCGTGCCGGCTTGCGGAGCCGCGGATTCGAAATATTGCGGCCTCGATCTCGGGATCGGCAGCGCTGCGACTTTCCTGCGCCGCCCCTTAATACGTCGACCGGCGCCTCATGATCGCCGCCGACTGCCCGACTCGCTCTTTCGAGCTTTCGCCCGCCGGCCGGCCTTGCGTCCAGCCGTCTTTGATTGCCCGCTTTCGGACAAGGCGATTGCGACGGCCTGCTTGCGCTTGGTGACCTTGTCACCCGAGCTGGAGCGCAATTGACCGGCTTTGAACTCGCCCATCACTCGCTTGACCTTCGCTTCCTGACGCGGGGTCGCCATGCGGGATCTCCTTGTTCGACGGAACACTGATCACAATGATTGAAGCCTCGACAGGTTCCCTGCCGATGTTCCATTGGACGCATCAAGCCGTCACCATGCCGCATTGACTGTCCGGCCGATCGCCTTGCCCTGATGCGCGGCGCCGCCGCCGCGCGGATCGCTGAGGCCGCATGACGGCGGATCTCCCCACGCTCGGTTTTGCCTTACGCCGGCCAGCCGCCCGGCACGACGTATGTCGGCGGCCTCCGCGTCCGCGCCGTGCGGAAGCCGTTTGGCCATGTGGCCGCTCTGGTGAGGTTCGGACCTCGCGTGCGACGAGCATGCAACTGCAACGGGTCAGCCGCGTTTACCAGCCAGAGCGATCTTGCTCGCCAAATGGAGAATGATGATGAGACACGAACTTCTGGTGTCCGCGGCCCTCGCCACGCTGGCTCTCGGCGCCGCCGCTTCGGCGCAGACCACGGCGCCGGCCCCTGCTCCCACGGTGCCATCGGCAGCCGCCCCTGCGGTGCAGCAGCCCGGCCAGGTCGATCTGCAGCGTCTGATCGGCCGAAATATTCAGAACTCGCGGAACGAGACGATCGGTGAAATCGACGGCGTGATGGTCGATCGCAGCGGCAAGGTTCAATCCGTTATCGTCGGCGTCGGCGGATTCCTCGGCCTCGGCGAACGACAGGTGGCCATCAATTGGGATGCGCTTTCGGTCGGGCCGAACGGCGACCGGGTGACGCTGGACATGAGCAAGGACCAGCTCAAGGCGCTGCCCGAGTATCGCTACGCCAATCGGACCTACTCGCGCACGGTGTTCACCGACGACGCCCGGGGCGTGGCACGGCCGCCGGTTGCCGCCGGCACGCCGGCCCCGCCCGCGGTCGCCATGGCGATGCCGTCGCAGGTCGGCGCCGCGAAGCTCGTCGGGTTGAACATCCGCAACGCTGCGAACGAGACGATCGGCGAGATCAAGGACATCGTGCTCGGCAACGACGGCAAGGCGCGCGAGGTCATCGTCGGTGTCGGCGGGTACCTCGGCATCGGCGAACGCTATGTCGCCATCGCTTGGGATCAGCTTCAGCTCCGTCATGACCGAGACAACGACGTGCTCGCCACGGTGAGCTTCACCAAGGAGCAGCTGCAGAGCCTGCCGCCATACCGGTACGACCGGAACTTGTGGCAGCGCGGCTGAGGCTGCACCTGCCGCGGGATCGGTTCCCCCGAGCCGATCCCGCGGATACCGCGCGAGATACTCGACATGACCCTGGAGCGGAACCGGCCATGCCCTCAGAGCCGACGAAATTCACGCATCCCCGCGAGATCCTGGATGCGCTCGATCTGACGCCGGATGAAAAGATCAAGTTGCTGCGGCAAATGGAATACGACCTGCGCGACAAGCTGGTGGCCTCCGACGAGAACATGACCGGCACCGAGCCGGGTCGGACCGGCGAGCTCCTGCGGCAGGTGAGGCTGGCGCTTCATTCGCTCGGTGTCACCGCCGAGGAGACGGGGGCGCCGACGAAGTCGGGCGCCGGATGATCGCCGGGATAGTCGGCACACGCAGCAGACGGCCGTCCGAAGCTTGATCGTCCATACCAACAAGACCCGTCAGAGACGAACCCGCCGGCCCGCCCTGCGCGTGCGCAAGCGCCAGCTGGGCGAGCAGCCCGCGTTCGCCGGCGACACGCCGGGCGTTGACTGGAACTCGGTGCTGGAGCATGGCCGCGCGGCGGAGGGATTGGCGGAATTCGTCGAACAGCTTTGCTGGATCCTCTACGGCAACGGCGTTCCGTTGTCGTACTGCGCCGTCGACCTCTCCGGCCTCCATCGTCAGATCGGCGGCTACTCCTGCACCTGGACTCGATCGGACGGCTTGACGGTCGAGCGAGCCGGCTTCCGCGCACGTTCACGCGCGACGGGTGCCACCTCCACCCTGTTCAAGCGGCTCGAGCACGGCGAGTTGGTGCGCGCCATGGCGGAGCCTTCGGCGGCCCGCGGCCCGGTGATCACCGACGTGCTGGCGCTGCCGCGTCGAGGCGACGGCCTGGACCGCCCGCTGCTGACATTCGCCACCGAAGAGCCGGGCGGATTCAGCGACCAGCATGTCGATCGTTTGCGCGGCGGCATTCCGGCCATCATCACGATCCTTGAAGTGCTGGCACTGCGACGGATCGCGCGCCGCATCCTCAAGGTGTATCTCGGCCGCAACGCGCGTCGCCAGATCTTGCGGGGCAATACTGCGCACGGCGCCGGCGAAGCGGTCAAAGCGGTGATCTGGGTATCGGATCTGCGCGGCTTCACGCGCGCGTCCGACGTCGTTCCAGGACCCGTGCTGATCAATCTGCTGAATCGCGCCCTGGACGGCCCGATGAATGCAATCCATGCGCAAGGCGGGGAGGTTGTCGAAATCGTCGGCGATGGGATCATCGCGATGTTTCCGCTCGAGTCAGGGCAGCGCATCGAGCAGGCCTGCATGCGGGCTCTCGATGCCGCGCAGGCGGCCTTGAGCGCCAGCGACGCGCTGCTCGCGAGGGCACCGGCGGGTCCGCGCCTGCCGCGGATGCCGCTCGGCATCGCGCTGCATGTCGGGGACGTCTTCGTCGGCAACATCGGCAATCGCGATCGTGTCGACTTCACCATCATCGGGCCGGCGGTCAATGCGGCCAGCCGTATGGAGAAGCTGACGAAGGCCTTGGACAGGCCGCTGCTCTTGACCGCCGATTTCGTCGCCGCCAGCGGGACACCCGATCGCTTCCAATCGCTCGGCATGCATGTGCTGCGGGGATTCGGCGACCCGATCGAGATCTTTGGGCTCGCGCGGCCTGACCGCAGGTGAGGGCGCCGCGCGCGGCGCGGAACCGCGTTGATAAGCGCGCGTTGACGTCTTGCAGGCTGACGGAGGGACGGGCATGCGTCGGCGGTATCGGTGGATGCTCGGCGGCGCGGTGGTGATCTCGGTGGCGCTGGCCGGGGCCGGCTCGATCCTTGCGATCCGAGGAATCGATGCGTATCGCCCTTGGGCGGAGCAGCGGCTGGCCGCCGAGCTCCGAGTTCCGGTCGCGATCCGCGGCGGCCTGACCATCGCTCCCGGGTGGAGTCCCGTCGTCGCGATGCGGGATGTCGTCGTCGGCGACACTGCGGGCGACGATCCGCCCTTGATCCGCGCCGAGCATCTGGAGGTCAGGTTCGCCCTTCTTCCGTTCATTCGCAGCCTGGGCCGCGAACTCGTGGCCGAACACATCATCGTTCAGCGCGCGCAAGCATGGCCCGGCCGTGCAGCTCATTCGCGGTCTCGTGAGATCCCAGAGCCAAGCACTCCGAGCATGCCGGACCCGCCGACGCGTCTGAAGGTGAAGCTCAGGTCGATCGAGATCTCCGAGTCCATGCTGCATCTCGCGTCGGGCAGTGAGCGGATCGACGTCAGCACCGCCCGCGCGAGCGTTCCACCTGACGGAGAGACTTCCAGAGTGGACGTCAAGGCCGGGATCTTGGGTCGGGTGATCGAGATCGAAGGAACGCTCGGCGGTCTCGAGCGCTGGCTGAGCAGGCGTCGAGCGCCGCTCGCCGTCGATCTGAACATGCGGGTTGCCGAAACGACAAAGGTCCGTGTTCAGGGCACATTTCGCGGTGATGAGGCCGATCTCGTCTTGGGCGCCGCGATCGCCGACGGGGGCGTGACGGCGACGCAGGTCGCTTCGCAGGGCCTCACGATGGCAGCGCGCCTGCGGGCCGAGGATGTCAGCTCGGTGTGGTCGCTGGCCGATCTCGAGGTGGAACACGGTTCGCTGAGGATCGAGGGCAAGGGCGATCTGCGCGCGGCCGCCATGCCGCACCTTCGGCTGACACTTCGCCTGTCGCAATCGGCCGAGCCCGCGTTGGACGACGCGCCGTCGACTTCCAATTCCGCCACTGCGCTCGTTGCAGAGGGGGAGATCCCTCGTCTCCTCGCCTGGCTTGATCGTCTCACGGCGGAAGTGGAACTCGTCGCGGAGGCTCTCAGGCTGCCGGACGGCGTGCGGCTGACCGATATGCGCAGCCGGGTGGAGATCCGCGACGGCACAGCCGCATTGAAGGAGTTCGCCGCCGGTCTTGCGGGCGGAACGATCACGGCAACCGGCGATGCGCGAGCCGCGGGCGATATCGTCGCCCGTCTTCAGGCGCGCAACGTCGATCTCGGACAGCTGCTGCGCGAGGCCCGCGGCGGGACGACGATCACTGGAGGCAAGCTGGCGCTCAGGGCGGAGTTGACGGGCAGGATCAGCGACGACCCGGCCATCGCGCGGGGGCTAGACGGGCGGGCGGACGTCTCGGTCGGCCGCGCGACGATCGGGAATACCTATGCCGATCGTTGGGGCTTCCTGCGGATCTTCGGCTTGATCGATCGCGCTTTGCCCACCGATGCAAGGATCACGATGAACTGCGCCGCCGGGCGGTTCTCGATCGCCAACAGCGTCGCGAGCACCCGTGGACTGCTGATCGACCTTCCGCGACTGGCGCTGTGGGTGTCGGGGCGCATCGATCTGCGGTCCCAGACGATCGCGATGCGCGTCGAACCGCACCCGAAGGTCGCTGCGCTGATCTCCGTGGTGCCGCCCGCGAATATCAGCGGAACCCTGCGTCGGCCGGTGGTCGAGCCCGACATGATCGGTGCCGCGGTCGGGGTCGTCGGTGGATTCCTGTCGACGCCCGGCCTTCTCGCCGAGGAGATCGGCGACGTGCTCGGCGGAATCGGCGATCTGTTCGCCGGCACGCCCCGCACGTCTCGCGCATCGGGCGGCTGCCAGGTGTCCGGCTCGGCGCCCCGCGACGACCGGCCCCGACTGCGATTGCCCAATCCCTTCGACCTGCTGCGCTGAGATCAAGGAACCGTGGGCGAGCGCCGGCGTTGTACAGGGATCAACACGAGAGGACGTGGAACCCATGAACGTGGCTCCGGAGCTTGAAGCGAGGCGTGACCCGGTCGAATCGGACAAGTCCGCGGTGTCGTGGAGTGCCATCTTCGCCGGCGCCGCGGCTTCCCTGGCGCTCACCTTCGTGCTGCTCGCGTTGGGAACGGGGCTCGGCTTTGCGGTCGTTTCGCCGTGGCCGAATGCCGGCATGTCGGCATCGACATTCAGCATCGCGGCCGGTCTCTTCTTGATCGTGGTCGCAATGCTGGCGTCGAGCATCGGCGGCTATGTCACGGGTCGGCTTCGCACGCGCTGGTCGGGTGCGCCCTCGGACGAAGTGTACTTTCGCGACACTGCGCACGGCTTGCTCGCCTGGGCGGTGGCGACAGTCCTCGGGGCCAGCGCTCTGGGCGGACTGGCCGGCCATGTCGCCACGGGCGCCTCGGTCGCCATGGTGGGCGGAGCGAGCGCGCTGGCGGGCGACACGGCGGCATTCGAAAGGCGTTTGGATCAGCTGCTGCGCGCGGATCCCGCGACAGCGACGCGGGCCGACGCCCGACCCGCGACCGATGCGAACGAAGTGCGCGGCGAGCTTGGCCGGCTGATGGCCTCGGCGTTCGTTCGTCGCGACGAACTCTCGAACCCCGATCGCTCCTACGCCGCCCAGATCGTCGCGGCGCGCACGGGGATGTCGGTGGGCGATGCGGAGCGCCGCGTCGTCGAGGTCGTCAACGAAGCGCGGTCGGCGGCGGATCGCGCCCGTCGTTCGACGCGCAATCTTGCGCTTTGGCTGACCGCCTCAATGCTGGTGGGCGCATTCGCCGCCGGCCTTGCAGCCACCGAGGGTGGCGGTCTGCGCGACGGCACCTGGCGCGGCCTGCGCCGGCGGCCGGCTTAAGTCCACGCTTCTCAAGGAAAGAATCGCAATGCGCTCGATCCTGCTCTGGCTTGTCGGCATACCGATCCCGCTGATCATCCTGATCGCGCTCCTGACCTAGGCTAACATCGCGGCCCCTTAGGGCATCGCATTCGAGCCGACGTCATTTCGGATGTGGGGCCGGGCCCCGACGGCTCCCGTCCCGCGAGTCGCGCCCGGCGCGGGACCCTGTCGGCCTCGACCAACGTGCCGCCGGCGATCTTCACCTCGGTGCTCGTTCTGGTGTCGAGATCGTCGTGGCTCATGACGGAGGGCCGGCACCGGTGCCTGAAATGGGATCCGAGCCGGTCAGTGCGTCGTGCCGGGATCAGCGTGATGGCGCTCAGCCAGTCGGAGAAGACGCGCCCCGGTGTTTCGACGCCGTCGCGGTCGGCATCGACGATGATGTCAAGCGGGCGGCCGGCGAGAAGCTCGGAAAGGGCTCGATTGCGGTCTCAGGGACGTCGCGCACATGGGGCCGTCCTCGGTGTCGCAGGCGAGCGAACTCCGATGGCAGAGGCGCTCGCGAAGTCGCGCGGCGAACGGTGACGCCGTCAATAGCACCCGCATGCCCTTGCCGACGGCGAGCACACCCCCGTACCAACGCATTGTCAGCGCCCGTCGCCTACCGCGCCGTGAGCGCGGGCGCGCGACAATGCACTACTTCTTCAACTCGGCCTTGCGCGCGGCCAGGTCGGCGCCAAGCGCCTTCAAATCCATCCCCGAGGCGCGGGCGGCAGCAAAGATCTCGCTCTGCTCCTCCTTGACGTGATGCTTCACGTACTCGCCGAGCACTTTCACTCTCGCGTCGTAATGGCCATCACCAGGAGATCCCGCCTTGATCTGCGCGATCAGCGCCTTGAGGCTCGCGTGCTCGACATCGGCTTCGTCCAACAGCGAGGCCGCATCGGGATCGTGATCGCGCAGCGCCGGATAGAAGACGTCCTCCTCGATCGCGGCATGGACGGTCAACTCGGCACAGATCGTCCGGGCGATGTCGGCCTTCTTCGACTCCGCGCCGCGTTCGGCCAGCCGTTCGTAGCGCTCGAAGAGCGCGGATACGGCGTCGTGATCCCGACGCAGGAGTTCGAGAGCGCCGTTGCCCGGACGCCGCTTCGTCGGTTTCCGTCGCCCCGATGCCCCGGTGCGGGTGAGTCTCCGCTTCATGTTCCGATCTCCTGACTGTTGCGTCGGTTCATCAACGCGAAGCTGCCAGTGCGCGTTCCCGCGCGCTCGATCCCTCGCCGCCAAGGCGAGCATTCAGCCAGGTCTCTATCGGTTACACGGCGTCGCGGGCGCCAACGTCGATTCCGAACCTGAACAGGGCGCGTCGTGCGCGCGACACGCGGCTCTTCATCGTTCCGACGGCGCAACCGCTGATCGCGGCGGCCTCTTCATAGGAGCGCGCGCCGGCACCCACCAGGATGATCGCCTCTCGTTGCGAGGGGGGCAGCTCGGCCAGCGCCCGACGAAGGTCGCGCATCTTCAGCCCCTCCTGCTGGCTTGCCGGAACGACGACGGCCGCCGCTCGGCGACCTTCGGGGTCCGCCACCTCGAGATGCCGGCGACGCAGTTGGCTGAAGTATCCGTTGCGCAGGATGGTGAACAGCCACGCACGCATGTTGGTGCCTGGCGTGAAGCTGTCGCGCTTCGCCCAGGCCCTCAGGACGGCGTCCTGAGTCAAGTCGTCCGTCCTCGCGGCGTCGCCGCACAAGGTGCGGGCGAAGGCGCGCATGGCGGGCATGTGCCCGATGAGCTCGTCCCGGAAGGTTTGCATGCAGGAGCGCATCATCGCGGACCGGCCCTGATCAGCGGGCGCGCGGCGGCGCCGCGGCGATCCTGAGGTGTGATCGTGATGGATGTGCCCGCTGCGCCGAGAAGCTGCGCAAGCCTGACGGGCGGCGGCGGATCCGCACGGCGATCCGCGAAGCGGGGTCGTGCATCGTTCATCTCCCGTAGCGTGGCGGGACAACGCAGTCTGGATCGCGAAGTTCCGACGCGGGCCACCAAGGCGGGCGGGAACTCGCCAAGGTGGTCAGCGTTCTGCTCCCGTCGGCAGCGAGGGTCGCAATTGATGTCAGGAGCAATGGTCCGGTCTTGCCGTGCAGCGACAGCGACAGCGGCTGCGATGCTGCTGTTCAGCGCTAATCCGGCATGGAGCGACGTGGCCGCGATCTTCCGGTCGGTGGAGGCGGAGGCGGCGCGGCTGGCGGCGGCTCCGTATCAGCAGCCCGCTGCGACATCCGTTCCGACCGAGCTGCTGCGGCTTGGCTATGACCAGTATCGGTCGGTTCGCTATCGCGCGGCCGGCAATTTGTGGCGCGGAGAGTCACGCTCCTTCGAAGTGCAGCCGCTTCCGGCCGGCTTCATATTCTCGCCGCCGGTCAAGATTTTCGTCGTCAATGACGACGTCGAGCGCCCGCTGGTGGCGGCGCGCGACGCCTTTGACTGGTCCGACGCGCGGCTTGCCGAACAGTTGCCGGCGGAGATCCCGGTGGCGGGGTTCCGGCTGCTGTTCCCACTGCACCGGCCTGACCAGCTCGACGAGGTCGCGGTGTTCGTCGGGGCGACATATTTCCGCTTCCTGGGCCGCGAACAATCCTATGGGCTGTCGGCGCGGGCGATCGCGATCGATACCGGCTTGCCTCGTCGAGAGGAGTTCCCGCACTTCCGCGCGATCTGGCTCGTGGAGCCGCAGCGAAGCGCCAGCGAGATGGACGTCATGGCCGTCGTCGACAGCCCGGCCCTGGCGGGTGCGTACCGCTTCACCATTCGCCCGGGGACCGACACCACCGTCGATGTCGAGGCCCAGCTTTTCCTACGCCACGGTGTCTCGCTTCTCGGCATCGCTCCGCTGACCAGCATGTTCCTGCGGGGCGAACGCCGGGAGCGCTCGCATCAGGACTTCCGGCCGGAGGTCCATGACGCCGACGGCCTGCTCGTGGCGACCCAGGAGGGCGAGTGGCTGTGGCGCCCGCTGGACAATCCCCAGTCGCTGGCGATCAGCGCGTTCGCGCTCAATGCGCCGCGCGGATTCGGGCTCGTTCAACGCGACCGCGATTTCGCGAGCTACCAGGATCTCGAGGCCAATTATCACCTGCGGCCGAGCTATTGGGTGCAGCCGGTCGGAAGCTGGGGCGAGGGCGAACTGAGGCTGATTGAGATCCCAAGCCCGGCGGAGATACACGACAACATCGTCGCCGCCTGGGTCCCTCGCCGAGCGGCGGTGGCGGGCGATCGGCTGACGTTTCGGTACCGCGTCGTCGCATTGAAGGATGCAAGCTGGCTGTCGCCAGCCGGGCGCGCGGTGTCGACCAGGCTGGGCACGACGCAGCTGCCCGGCACCGGGGCGCCCGCGCCCAATCAGCGCCGCTTGGTCGTCGACTTCGCAGGCGGCGAGCTCGCAGTACTGCGGCCGGAACAGCCGGTGACTGCCGCCGTCGACATTCGCGGCGGCCGAGTGATCGCCACCCGCGTGGAGCCGGTCCCTGCGCTCGCGGGCTGGCGTCTGACCCTCGATGTCGAGAGCGAGGCGGCTCGACCGGCCGAGCTGCGCGCGACCTTGCGGTTGCGCGACCAGGTGCTGACGGAAACCTGGACCTACGGATTGCGTCCGTGACCATGTCGCCGACGGCCGACGATGCGCGACGCGACAGCCGCAATCGGGCTTTGCTGTTCGGGCTCGTCCTGGTGACCACGCTGCTCGGAACGCTCGGCCTGTCGGTGATCCTCGGGGCCAACGGCCTGACTTGGCTCGAGGCTGCGCTGATTGCGCCGTTCGTCGTCACCTTTTCAGGGCTCGCGCTCTCGTTCTGGACGGCGATGATCGGTCTTGCCCTGACCGTTGCGGGGCGCAGCGACGCCGCGCCACGCCGCGGCGGCGCCCAGGCGAACGGTTCGCGACCCCTGACGTCTCGAGTGGCGATCGTGATGCCGATCTACAACGAGGATCCCGACTCCGTGTTCGCGGGGCTGGCCGCGGTCATCCGTTCACTGGCCGCCACCGGCCAGCTCGCCGCGTTCGACTTCTTCGTGCTCAGCGATTCCACCGATGGCGATGTCATCCGCGCCGAGAACGTCGCCTGGCGCGCGCTTCGCGCGCGTCGACCCGAGTGCGACGGCGTCTTCTACCGTCACCGCCCGAAGAACGTCGCGCGCAAGGCCGGCAACATCGCCGACTGGGTGCGGTGCTGGGGGGACGGCTACGCATGCATGGTCGTCCTGGACGCCGACAGCCTCATGGAGGGCGAGACGCTGGTGCGGCTCGCGGCGGCGATGGAGGACGATCCGCGGATCGGCATCCTCCAGACCGTCCCGATCCCGGTGGGGCGTTGCACGGTGTTCGCGCGTGCGCTCCAGTTCACCGCCAGCTTCTATTCCAGGATTTTCGCCGTCGGTTCGGCGTTCTGGCAGCTCGGCGAGGCGCCGTACTACGGGCACAATGCCATCATCCGTGTGCACGCCTTCGCGGCTCATTGCGGCCTGCCGGATCTTCCGGGCACGCCGCCGCTGGGGGGCGAGATCCTGAGCCACGACTTCGTCGAGGCCGCGCTAATTCGACGCGGCGGCTGGAGCGTGCGAGTGCTCCCGGAGCTCACGGGCAGCTACGAGCAGCTCCCGGCCAATCTTCTCGCCTTTGCAGCGCGCGAGCGGCGCTGGGCGCAAGGCAACCTGCAGCATGCTCAAATCGTCGCTGCGCGCGGTCTGCATGGGTGCAGTCGCCTGAACCTCGCGCTCGGGGTCCTCAGCTATCTCGTCGCCCCGCTATGGCTGCTGATGCTCGTGCTCGCGACCGCGGTCGTCGTCGAGGAGGCATGGAGCGGCCACGCGTATTTCGGCGCCGAGGTGAGCCTGTTTCCGAAGTGGCCCGAGTACCGTCCGCTCGAGACCGGCGTGCTGCTTGCGGCCACCGCCTGCCTGTTGTGGCTGCCGAAGGTCCTCATCGTCGCCTGGGCGATCATCCGCCGCGACACGCGCCGGGCATTCGGCGGGGCGTTCACTTTGCTGGCGAGCGCCGTCGCCGAAGTCCTGCTGTCGGCGGTGATGGCGCCGATCATGATGCTGTTCCACACCGCGTTCGTCGTGCAGATCCTGGCGGGAAGGAGCGTGGGGTGGCCGGCGCAGCCGCGCGAGGACCAGCGTGTTGCGTGGTCGCTGGCTGCGCGCCGTCACTTCGCTCACGTCGTACTCGGGCTGCTCTGGGCCGTCTCGGTGTGGCGCTGGGCGCCTCATTTCCTCGTATGGCTTGCGCCGATCCTCGTCGCTCTTATCGCGTCGATCCCGTTCACCGTGCTGACCAGCCGCGTGGTTGCACGGCCGTGGCTGTTCGTCACGCCGTACGAGATTTGGCCGCCGCCCATCCTGCGCCTCGCAGAGCGCGAGCATTGGGCCGCTCGCGAAGACGCTTCGCCTGGCGCGCCGGCAGAGCCGCTCGGTACCTCGGCTTGCGAGGTTGAAGCGAGCTTCGCCGCCGAAGGGCAGGATGTCGATGTGAACGGGGGCGGCCGATGACTCCCGGTCAGCGGCCCGATGAAGTCGGCGCGTTGATCGGCGAGGACCCGCGCTTCCAGGCACGGATGTGGCGAATCGAGCGCGTGGCCTGGGTGGCGATGGTGCTCGTGATCGCGTCCGGACTCGCTGGCGCGTTCGGCAATGGCTGGCTTGCCACGCAAACCGCGGCGTCGCACTCAGGGGAGACCCTCGTCGCCTATGACAGCCTCATGCGATG
Source organism: Alphaproteobacteria bacterium (assembly GCA_016793165.1). GTDB lineage: Bacteria > Pseudomonadota > Alphaproteobacteria > CACIAM-22H2 > CACIAM-22H2 > CAIOSQ01. The sequence goes on from JAEULA010000052.1 coordinate 81,840, forward strand.
GAGCGTGGAGTACGAGCTTCATGCGAAGGCGAGGGGCGACCTGCCGCATCAGGCCGTCGAGCTCGATGCGGGGCTGCTCGAAGGTCTTCGGATCGTCGACACGCAGCGCTTGAGGGCGAATGAACTGGTGATCCGGGTCACGCCCAGGCGGCGTTTCGATCGCATCCGCGGCGCCATCCGCCTCGGCGGGGACGAGCGCGTCCCCATCGACGTCGTCGTCCTGCCCTGAGCCATGGACTCGGTTCTCCGCGCCGCCCTGATGTACGGAATCCTGCTGCTGCTGTTCCGGGCGACGGGCCGCCGCACGCTGCATCAGATGACCAGCTTCGACATCGTGCTGCTGCTGTTCATCGGCGAGGCGACGCAGCAGGCGCTACTCGGCCCCGACAGCTCGCTCACCAACGCCTTGCTTGTGATCGTGACGCTGCTCGCGATCGATGTCGGCCTGTCCCTGATCAAACGCCGCTGGCAATGCGCGGAGCGCTTGATCGAGGGGTTGCCCACGATTCTCCTCATCCACGGACGCCCGCTCGAGGGCCGCCTCGACCGCGCGCGCATCAGCACGGGCGACGTCCTGCAGGCGGCGCGCCAACTTCACGGCATCACCAAGCTTGCCGACATCGATCTCGCCGTTCTCGAAGTCGACGGGCGGATTTCGATCGTGCCGCAGCCAGGCAGGGAACCGGCCCCGCCTTCCGATCGGTGAGGTGCATCGACCTGATGCCGAGCGTCAGCGTCGCCGGGCCACGGCCGGGGCAGCGACAAGCCGGCGGATCGCGTCGCGCAACGGACGTGCGGCTTCCGCGAAGTCCGCCCAGGGATCGCGGCGCAGCGGTGACGTCAGCAATGTCGCCAGGCGGCAGGAGCCGGGTGTCAGGTCCGGTCCAACGGCGCTCCAGGGGAGGGGGCAGGCGACCGGTGCGCCGGGTCGTGCCCGTGGCGACCACGATGCGATCGCGGTCGCGAGACGATCGTTGCGGAGATAGTCGACGAAGATTCGCCCGGCGCGTGCGCGCTTGGCCAGGGAGGCGGTGAATCGGGTGGGCTGATCGGATTGCAGCCGCAGTGCGATGAGGCGAGAGAACTGCTTCGCCTCCGGCCAGGTCAGCTTGCCGCCCCGCCGCTCGTCGGCGAGCGGCACTACGATATGCAGGCCCTTGCCGCCGGTCGAGCGCGCGAAGGCGGCGAGGCCTAAGGCGGAGAGGCGGCGACGCAGATCCTTTGCAGCCGCGACCACGTCGCCGAAGTCGACGCCGTCGCCCGGATCGAGATCGAAGACGAGGCGATCGGGGCACTCGACATCCTCGACTCGCGCGCCCCAGGGATGCAGCTCGACCACGCTCATCTGCGCCAGCGCGATCAGGCCGGCGACGTCGGCGATCCACAGGAACGGCCGCGGTTGCCCCGGCACGTCAAGCAGTCGGATCAACGACGTCGCGCGCGGCATCGCATGCCGCTGGAAGAACGTCTTGCCGATATCGTCGGGCGCGCGGACGATGGACAGCGGCCGGTGCGCGAGATGACGCAACAGACGCTCGCCATAGCGCTCGTAGTACCGCGCCAGATCGCCCTTGGTGACGGCGGCATCGCCGGTGCTCGCCGGCCAGATGCGGCGCTCGGGATGCGAGATGGCGACGCCCGCGATGGCGAGGGGCGCATGACGGGGCGGGAGGGCGGATTGCGGGTCGTCGGTCTCCCGCGTCAGGGACTTGAACGACGCATGACGCAGCAGGCCATCGGCAGTCCAGCCGGAGAATTCGACTTCCGCGCGGCGCGTCGGCTCGACCCAATTCACGTCGCGCGCGGCCGGCTGCGACTTGCCGGCAAACGGCGAGGTGTCGCGCTTGTTCGCCTTCAGGGCGCGGAGCAGTTCGCCGCTGTTGGTGGCATTGAATCCCGTGCCGACGCGGCCGACATGCACGAGCTTCCCGTCGCGCGACACCCCAAGGACAAGGGCACCGATCGCCGTCTTGCCGCGATCGCGCCGAGGGGTCCACCCGCCGATCACGAAGTCCTCGATGCCGCGGCATTTCGCCTTCGTCCATTGCGGCGTACGCCCCGAGCGGTAGCTCGAATCGAGGCGCTTCGACACGATTCCCTCCAGTGCCATCTTGCAGGCGGAATGGAGCACCACGGCGCCCGGCTCCGCCACATGGTCCAAGAGCCGTATGGCCGAGGCGTCCCCCGGGCGCCGCCTGGCCAGAAGCGCCCGCAGCATGGTCTTGCGCTGCTTCAGCGGCAATTCGCGGCGATCGTTGCCGCGCAGGAACAGCACGTCGAACGCGAAGTAGACGAGATCCCGGGTGCGTTCAGACTTGATCGCTACCTGCAGCCGGGCGAAGTCGGGCGCGCCGTCATCGTCCAGCGCGACGATCTCGCCATCGAGAAGACAATCCGGCAGCGCCCGCGCAGCGCGTTCGATTTCGCCGAAGCGAGCGGTCCAATCGAGTCCGGATCGGGTGAGGAGGCGGGCTCGCTTCCGCTCGACGCGCAGCTGCATGCGATAGCCATCGAGCTTCACTTCGTGGATCCACTCCGGTCCGGAGGGCGGGCGGTCGACCAGGAGGCACAGCTGCGGCGGGACGAAACGCGGCATCGTCGCCGCCGTTCGGGGCCGCGCATCCTCGGTGATCTGGGACAGCGTCCTGCCCGAGGCGACCGACCGCGTCGCGGCAAGTGCCGCGTCTCCCGCGCCGGGTCGCGCGAACGCGTCGTTGCGCTTCATGAGCAGCCAATTCGCCCGCTTCTTCGGCTTGTGTTCCCGCAAGCGAACCAGCGTCCACTCGCCGCGGAGCCGCTCGCCGAAAAGCTCGAAGCGCAGCTTTCCCGCCGCGAGGCCCGCGTCGACGTCTTCGCCGGGGGCCGGCCGCCACGTGCCGCGATCCCAGAGCTGCACCGAGCCGCCGCCGTACTGGCCCTCGGGGATGGTGCCCTCGAAGTCGCCGTATTCGAGCGGATGGTCTTCCACCTCCACGGCCAGCCGTTTCACGCCCGGATCGAGCGATGGTCCGCGCGTCACCGCCCAGGAGCGAAAGGCCCCGCGCCAGGCAAGTCGCAGGTCGTAGTGGAGACGGCGCGCCGCATGCCTTTGCATCACATAGGCGAGGCTCGACGCGCCCCGGGTCCTCGGCGGGACGCCGCGCGGTTCCGATGTCGAGGCGAAATCCCGCTTGCCGCGATATGTCGCGAGACGGTCGCGACGAGGCGACGGGCGACGGGCCATTCATCGGGCCGCGCGGCGCTTGCGACCCGTCGCTCGGGTCGGGGCCGGCGTGGCGGCCCGCGGGCGCTGCTGCCGCAAGCTGCGGCGCAAGGCGTCCATCAGGCTGACCACGTTGTCGGCGCGCGGTCGCGCCCGGCTCTTGCTGCCGCCTCCGCCGCCGTCGCGCTTGCGCGCGATCAGCTCGCGCAACGCGTCTTCGTAGCGGTCCTTGAACTCGCTGGGATCGAACGGCCCGTGTCGCTGAGTCATGATCTGGCGGGCGATCTCGATCATGCCGGCGTCCGCCCTGCGCTGCGGGATGTCGTTGAACAGCTCCTCGGCGTCGCGCACCTCGTCATGGGAGCGCAACGTGGTCACCAGCATGCCCCGGTCTCTCGGCTCGATTGCGACCAGGCGCTCGCGCGTATGCAGGGAGAGACGCGCGATGGCGATGCTGCCCGCCTGTCGCATGGCCTCGCGGATCACGATGAAGGCGTCGGCGCCTGCCTTGCCGTCGGGCACCATGTAGTAGGGATCGTTCCACCAGATGCGGTCGATGGCATCGGCATCGACGAAGCGTTCGATATCGACCGTGCGCGTGCTCTCCAGCCGAACCGATCGGAGCTCGTCGTCCGTCAATACGATGTGGTCGCCGCTCTCGATCTCGAACCCCTTCACGAGTTCCTTGCGCTCGACCTCGCCGGCGTCGGGGTCCACCGGGACCATGCGGATGCGATTGCCGGTGGCCGGGTTGATCAGATGCAGGTCGATGTCGCCCACCCGCGTCGTCGCGTTGTAGAGCGCGACGGGGCAGGCGACCAACGACAGCTTGAGATGGCCTTCCCAGATCGGTCGTGCCGCCATGATCGTCCTCAGGATGTCGCCGACGTCGAGCGCGATGATTGCCGACGCCCGAGTCAACGACCGATGCGGTGCGAAGTTCCACTGGTGCCGGGGGAACCCCGGCGGCCGCAGCCCGTTGTTGCCTAGAGGTCCCCGATGCCGAAATCGCGCATTCGATACGCCGTCGCCGGGTTGGGCTACATCACGCAGGTCGCCATGCTGCCGGCTTTCGCGGGCGCATCGCGCAACAGCCAGCTGGCGGCGCTGTTGTCCGGAGACCGAACGAAGCTCCGGGCGTTGGGGCGGCGATACGGTGTGGCGCAGCTCGGCGGCTACGACGACCTGCGGCGCCTCGTCGCCGAGGACCTTGTCGATGCGCTGTATGTCGGTCTGCCCAACACGATGCATCGCGACCTTGTCGTCGCCGCCGGTCGGCTCGGTGTTCCGGTCCTGTGCGAGAAGCCGCTGGCCACGACCCTGGCCGACTGCCGAGCGATGATCGCCGCCACCCGGCGGCTGCCGGGCGCCCTGATGACCGCCTATCGTCTGCATTTCGAGCCCGGATATCTCGCGGCGCTCGATGCGATCCACTCCGGGCGGATCGGGAAGCCGCGGTTCTTCGCCTCGCAGTTCTCGATGCAGGTGCGGCCGGGCAACATCCGCACGCGAGCCGAACTCGGCGGGGGCCCGCTCTTCGATCTCGGCATCTACTGCGTGAATGCCGCGCGCCACGTGTTCCGCGCGGAGCCGGTCGAGGTCATGGCCCAGTTGACGCGCGGCGCCGATCGGCGGTTTCGCGATGTCGAGGAGATGGCGCAGGTGCTGTTGCGCTTCCCCGGTGGCCGGTTCGCAAGCTTCACCTGCAGCCTCGGCGCATCGGATGCATCGAACTTCCAGGTCTGGGGCGTCGCCGGCAGCGTTCGGCTTGAGCAGGCCTACGAAATGGCCGGCGCCAAGACGTTGATCGTCGAGCACATGTCGCGAGGCGCCCTGAAGCGCAATGAAAGTCGCTTCGCAAAGCTCGATCAGTTCGCGCCGCTGCTGCTGGCCTTCTCCGCCGCCGTCCAGGATTCGCGCGAGGCGGCACCGAGCGGGAAGGAAGGCGCGGCCGATGTTCGCGTCCTGGAGGCGATCTTCGAGTCCGGGCGGAGGCGAGCGTCCGTGCGCCTGCCGCCTTTGCCATTCTCCGGGCGGCGCCTGTCGCGGGCAGACGCCTCGACGATCGAGGCGCATGCCAAGCCGGTGCTGGTTCGCGCGCGAGCGCCGTCGCGATAGCGCGCGAGCGCCTGGCGGCTCGCGATCGTCCGCTGCGGAGGGGAACTCCGGTCGCCTTCATGCATTCCCATGGCATGCCGGGAAATCCTGCCCGGCCGTCCTAGTGGAGGTTCCGATATGGCAACGAACATCGACGTCACGAGGCGACCGTTCAGCGTGATCGCCGCCGACAAGGTGCAAGGCACCGCCGTCTATGATGCCGACGGCAATCGCCTGGGCTCGATCGAGTACATCATGCTCGACAAGATCGGCGGCCGCGTCGCTTATGCGGTGCTCTCCTTCGGCGGATTCCTCGGCATTGGCGAGAAATACCATCCGTTGCCGTGGGACGTGCTTCGCTACGATCCGGTGAAGGGCGGCTACGTCATCAACATGACGCGGGCCCAGCTGGAGCGCGCGCCGACCATCGATGCCAAGGACAGCGTCGACTGGGAGAACGAGGCCTGGGGCGAGCGGGTGTATGGCCATTACGGCGTTCAGAGATACTGGCTCTGAGCGGCGGCCGTCCTCAGCCGCCTTCGTAAGATCCCCGCATCGAAGTGCGGGGACCAGCATAGCCTCTAAGTCGCGACTGGGGCCCGTCGAGAATCGACGGGCCCCTTTGTTGTGCTGGAAGCGACGGCAAGTGCCGTCAGCTCTTGAAGCCGCGCTCCCATCGCGACACGCGCCGTTCGGCATCGGCCTTGGAGTAGCCATAGCGCTCCTGCAGGCGGCCGACCAGCACATCGCGTCGGCCTTCGATCATCGTGATGTCGTCGTCGGTCAGCTTCCCCCACTGCTCCTTCACCTTGCCTTTGGCGATATTCCAGTTGCCCTTGACCTTGTCCCAGGCGGTCGGTCCGGCCTTGGTCGGAGCCGTGGTCGAGGATCCGGAACCACTCTGCGCGTAGGCGGCGGGGTCGGCAGCGGGCATTGCCACCACGAGCATGGTCGCAGCCGCGATCGTCGTCAGTGTCTTCATGAGAGATCTCCTTGAACGAGAGCCGGCCGGTTGCGCCGACGCGCTGACCCAACGCGGCGAAAGCTCGCTTGGTTCCTTGCCGAGTGCGTGGTGAGGAGCGTGCTGGAACCGTCGGCGGCCTGCGGCGTTGTCCCTTGCATCTGCGTCCACCACCGAGGCGTTCGTTCGCTTCGCTGCCCGCGGATCCGCAAGGAGCGAGTCATGTTGAATTGGGTGCTCACGTTTCTCGCTGCCGCGGTGATCGCCGCGATGCTCGGCTTCGGCGGCATCGCCGCCGGATTTGCGGATATTGCCCGCATCCTTTTCTTCGTCTTCCTGATCCTCTTGGTGCTGACGCTGGTGATGCATCTCGTGCGCGGGCGGGCGCCTCCCCCGTGAACGGGTTTGTCGATCATTGCGAGCTCGCGACGGGTGTGGCCCGGTACAAGGCCGCTCGGACGACGATGCTTGGCGCGGCGTTGCTCGCCGCGATGCTGCTCGGTTGCGCCGACGTATCGGACGCGCCGCCGGCGGAACGCCCGGCTCCGGCCGCCAATCGGCCGGCAACGGGCCGCATCGAGCCAGCGCAAGCCCGCCGCTTGCAGAGCGTGATGGCGCCCCTCGTGGCCAAGATGAACGACCCGCTTCCGGCACGCGAGGTCAAGATCACGCTTTGGTCGGATCCGCGGATCAACGCCGCCAATGCAGGCGGCGGGGACTTTTATGTGACGACAGGTCTGCTGCAGCGAGCAAATGACGATCAGCTGCGCGCAATTCTCGCCCACGAGGTTGCACATGCCGACCTCGGGCATGTCGCCAAGGCCCAGACGCTGGCCGCCGGACTCGGAATCGGCACCTTGATCCTGGATCAGGTCCTGCCCGGCTCCGGGGCGCTCGCGCCGATTGCCGGGGAGCTGGTGATGCGCGCGCATTCGCGGTCGGAGGAGTCCGCCGCCGACGCGCATGCTGTGACCATCATGCGGCGGGCGGGATACGACGGGAAGCAGCTCATGGCCGGCGCTTTGGCGTGGATCGCGCGGGTCGAAGGGGGCAGCGAAGGCGGCTTCTTCGCCACGCATCCGGCCACCGAGGATCGGATAGAAGCCATCCGCAATCTGGAGTGAGGCGGTAGGCCTCTCGTCGTGCCATGCGGCGGAAGTACCCGCTGCGCTGCGGGGTTGCTCATGCTCGATTCGGGCATCGCGATCCGGCTCGCACGGATGGCCGGGCGCGAGGGGCGGACCGGCAGCCGCCATCACGCACTCGACGATCAGGTCGAGTTTCGCGCCGGCGCGACGCTCGCACCCGGACGGGCCGGGGGCGGGCCGGGGCCCGTTCCGACCCGGCGCCTTCGGATGACTCGCGAGCGCATCGAGGGCAGCGAGCTGGAGCTTGATCGGCACTCCCTCTCTTCGCCTGGGCCCATCGGGAGAACTGCACTGCCCGGATTGCCGGGCCGGAAGTCGCTTCCGACAGTCCCGGGAACCTATGCGATTTCCGAACGTTGCTTAGCCAGGCGCTTCCTCTCTTTCACCGAGGACTCGATCCATGCCCGAAGACCGCACGACGAAGTCCCTGCTTGGCGCGAAACTGGGAAGCGGCGGCGAAATCCATCAGCAGTCCGGACCTCGGACGCCTGGGGGTCCCCTGACCACGAACCAGGGGGTGCCGGTCGGCGACAACCAGAACTCCCTTCGCATCGGCTCCCGCGGCCCGACCGCGCTCGAGGATTTCATCCTTCGCGAGAAGATCACGCATTTCGATCATGAGCGGATCCCCGAGCGCATCGTGCATGCGCGCGGGTCGGCCGCTCACGGCCATTTCCAGGTCTACGAATCGCTGTCCCGTCTCACGAGGGCGGCCTTCTTGCAGAAGCCGAGCGAGAAGACGCCGGTCTTCGTCCGATTCTCCACCGTCGCCGGCGGCGCCGGTTCGGCGGACACGGTGCGCGACGTCCGCGGATTCGCGGTCAAGTTCTACACGTCGGAGGGCAATTTCGATCTCGTCGGCAACAACATCCCGATCTTCTTCATCCAGGATGCCGTCAAGTTCCCGGATCTGATCCACGCGGTGAAGATGGAGCCGGATCGCGGATTCCCTCAGGCTGCGTCGGCACACGATACGTTCTGGGACTTTGCCTCGCTCATGCCCGAGAGCATGCACATGCTGATGTGGGCGATGTCCGATCGGGCGATTCCCCGATCCTTCCGGATGATGCAGGGCTTCGGCATTCACACCTTCCGGCTGGTGAACGCCAAGGGTGAGTCGACATTCGTCAAGTTTCACTGGCGACCGGTCGCGGGCGCCGCGTCGCTGTTGTGGGACGAGGCGGTGAAGCTTGCCGGCGCCGACTGCGACTTCCATCGCCGCGACCTGTGGGATGCAATCGCGAACGGCGACTTTCCCGAGTTCGAACTTGGCATCCAGGCATTCGACCAGGCCACGGCGGACGGGCTCGGCTTCGATGTCCTCGATCCCACGAAGCTGATCCCCGAGGAGACCGTACCGGTGAAGATGATCGGGAAGATGGTCCTCGACCGGAATCCGGAGAACTTCTTCGCCGAGACGGAGCAGGTCGCCTTCCACCCGGGGCACGTCGTGCCGGGTATCGATTTCAGCAACGACCCGTTGCTCCAAGGTCGGCTGCATTCCTACCTGGACACCCAGCTGAGCCGCCTCGGCGGCCCGAACTTCCACGAGTTGCCCGTGAATCAGCCGCGCTGTCCCATGCGCAACTTCCAGCGCGACGGCCTCATGCGGATGGCCAGGCCCTCGGGCCGCGTCGCCTACGAGCCCAATAGCCTCGATCCCGGTGGCCCGCGAGAGGACCCGAAGCGCGGGTTCGTCAGCTATCCGGAGAGCATCGTCGGCGACAAGCTGCGAACCCGCTCGCCGTCATTTGCAGATCACTACACCCAGGCGCGGATGTTCTGGCAGTCGATGACCGATCCCGAGCAACGCCACATCGTTGCGGCATTCGCCTTCGAGCTCGGCAAGGTCGAAACCGCGGCGATCCGCCAGCGCATGCTGGGTCACCTCAAGCACATCCACCCCCAGCTTCTTGCCGGGGTGGCGGACGCCCTGGGGATGGCCGGGCAGGAGGCCGCGATCGAGCCCGTTGTGGCGCCGAATTCGGTGGCCCCGTCGCCTGCTCTGAGCCTGGTTCGTCTCGCACAGCCGACCCTCAAGGGGCGCGTGATCGGCGTGTTGCTCACCGACGGCGTCGATGCCGGCTTGATTGCCGACCTGCGCGAGACCGCCAGCGCGAACGGCGCTCGGATCGCGGTCGTGTCGCCGAGGATCGGGGGCGCGGCCGACAGCGACGGGCACGCGATTAAGGTCGACCACGCGCTCGCGTCGGGCCCGTCGGTGCTGTTCGATGCGGTCGTCGTGGCGCCGAGCAGCGCGGCAGCGACGATGTTGGCGGGGAACGTGGCGGCCATCGACTGGGTACGCGACGCATTCCGCCATCTCAAGGCGATCGGTTACGCGTCGGGTTCCGAGCCGCTTCTGGTGGCGGCTGGGATCGATCTGTCCGCCGATGCGGGGGTGGTGCCGCTGGGCGGCAAGCGCGGCGATCTCAAGGCGTTTGTCGCGGCGGCCAAGCAGCAGCGGATCTGGTCGCGTGAGGAGCGCTCGGCAGAGGCCGACTGAGCGTCGCCGGCCACTGTGAGAGTCGCCGGCGGCTCGAGGTCAGACGCGGTCGCGAGCGCGGCCGGTCCCGTGCTCGCGCGCGCAATGCGCGCAGCAATAGATGACGCCCGTATCCTCGACGCCGTGACCGATCACCGTGAGGCCGCACTCGGCGCAGCGCGGCGCGAACATGTGGATCGCGCACTCGAAGCAATCGAACCATTCGCGCTTCCCCGCGACGGTCACCTCGAACGCCTTGTCGTAGTCGTTTCCGCAGACAGCGCAGCTCGCCATGGTCCACCTCGTCGTTGGGTGATGTCCGAACGTGCTCGACCGGCCGGAGTTCCATTCACATGGCGGGAACCAACGGGTCGCCCCGACGTTGATCAGCGGACGTGTCCAACTCTCAGGAGATCCGAGATGACCCGGCGAACGATGACGACGATGGTGATGGCTGCCCTGATGGCGACGACGTCTCTGGCGGCACAGGCCCACATGATGGCGGGGATCGACAATGTCGGGAATCTGGTCCGATTCTCGGATCGGCGACCGCATGTCGTCGAGACGTTTCCCATCACGGGCACCAGCGCGAGGATCGTCGGCATCGATGTGCGGCAGCGCGACAACCAGCTCTACGGCCTGGCGAGCGACGGTACGATCTACGTCATCGACAGCACCAGCGGGCGCGCCACGTTCCGGGCACGCCTGTCGCAGGGCTTCGATCGCGTCGGGGTGGTGGACTTCGATCCCGACGACGATCGTCTTTATGTCCTCACGGAGGATGGTCGGGCGGTGCGGGTCAACATCGACACCGGCGAAGTCGTCGAGCTGATGTCCGGCTCGCCGGCCATGTTCGGACCGCGCAACCTGTCGGCCGGCGGGTTCACGGCCACGCGCTTCTTCGCCGTCGATAGCACTCAGATGGTGCTCTTCCACCAGCCGGCGTCGTCGGAGGCGCCGATGTCGACCATGCGTCGCGACATCAGCCTGACCGGCGGCACAGAGGATCTGCGCGGCGGAGACGTGTACACGGATCCCAACGGCAACCAGGCGATGTACATCGTCCGCGGCTCGCGGTTGTTCAAGATCGACTTGAGCACCGGCCAGATCATCCTGCTCGGGCAAGTCGGGACCGTTGAATCGCTCCGGCTCATCGATGTCGCGGTGACGCAGCCCGAGTGAGCTCGAGGCAGGCGGTCGCCTCGCCGGCCATATGGGGTCGTCCATGCAGAGCGCCCTCGTGCATGAGTCGGCAGGACAGCGGACCTTCGTCATCGTGCTGAGCACGGACGACGAGGTCATGGCGGAACTGCGCCGCTTCGTCGAGCGCGAGGGCGTCACCGCGGCGCAGTTCACCGCCATCGGCGCGCTCAGCGCCGCGCGGCTCGCCTATTTCGACTGGGAGAAGAAGGCCTATCTCAGCCTGCCCGTCGGCGAGCAGGTCGAGCTTGCCTCGCTTGTCGGCGACGTCGCGGTCGGTCCGGACGGCCGCGCCAGCGTGCATGCACATGCGGTGCTGGGTCGTCGGGACGGCGGTGCCCTGGCAGGCCATCTCGAGGCGGGGCATGTCCGACCGACGCTCGAGTGCGTGCTGACCGAGTCGCCGGCGCATCTGCAGAAGCGCTTCGATCCGGGAAGCGGGCTCGCGCTCATCCGCTTGTCGTCCTGACCGGCTTGCGGGCATTCGGCTGACCTGGCTCCGGCGCGACACCTGCAGGCGCGAGGACATGTGGGCGCAAGAACGATCGGGGCGGCATCTGGCCTCGCCGTCGCTTGCCGACATGCTCGAACGGACGGCGTCGGTCAGATCACCCCGGTTCTGGAGCCGCGCCGCGGTTCGCCGATGGTGCGATGGTACGATGGTGAGATCGCTTGCCCGACCCGTGCGACACGGGAGGGCCGGCGGATCCTCAATCCCGGCTGACCCGCCACAACGTGTTGCCGGTATCGTCGGCGACCAGCAAAGCGCCGCCCCGGTCGATCGCGACGCCCACGGGCCTGCCGTAGGCCGTGCCGCTGCCATCGGATGCCAGGAAGCCGGTGAGAACATCGATCGGCTGCCCGACCGGGCGACCGTCGCGGAACGGCACGAAGACGACGCGATAGCCGCTGTATTCGGAGCGGTTCCAGGAGCCGTGGAGGCCGACAAACATGCCGTCGCGGAACGGCGGCGGCAGCGTCGTCCCGGCGGAGTGTGCGAGCCCCAGCGCCGCGGAATGGCCGCCCAGGGCGTAGTCGGGTGTGATCGACACGGCGACCAGGTCGGGTCGTTGTGGGGTCACGCGCGTGTCGACCGTCTTGCCCCAGTAGCTGTAAGGCCAGCCGTAGAACCCGCCTTCCTTCACGGACGTCAAGTAGTCGGGCGGCGTGTCATCGCCGATCTCGTCGCGCTCGTTGACCACGGTCCACAATTCCCCCGTCGTCGGCTCGATGGCCATCCCGTTGGCGTTGCGCAGCCCCGACGCGAAGACGCGGGCCCTCGAGGTGGTCAAATCGAGCTCCAGGATGGTCGCGCGTCCGTCCTCCTTCTCGATCCCGTTCTCGGCGATGTTGCTGCCCGAGCCGACGGTGATGAAGATCTTCGAGCCGTCGGGCCCGGGCAGCAGATTCCGTGTCCAGTGATGTCCGACCGGCAGGTCCAACAGCTTCGTCCCCGGATCGGTGATGCGCGTCTGTCCGGGTCGGAAGGGAAACCGCAAGACGCTGTCGGTATTGGCGACGTAGAGATGTTCGCCGACCAACGCCATGCCGAAAGGTTGGCGCAAGCCTTCGATTAGGATCGAGCGCTCATCGGCAATGCCGTCGCGGTCGACGTCACGGAGCAGGGTGATCCGATTGGCGCTCTCGACGATCGAACCGGCGCGCCGCTGGATGAGCGTCTGCGCGAGCGCGCGCGGCGCCCACGATGCCGAGGGCTCGCTCGCCGCCTCCGCCACCAGCACATCGCCGTTGGGCAGCACCAGCAGCCATCGCGGATGTGAGAGATCGCGCGCGAACGCACGCACGCGCAGGCCGGGCGCTGGCGTCGGGGTTGCGTCGGCGGCCCAACCCTCGGCGACGGACCACTTGAGGGTGGGAAGCAGCTGGGTTTCGGCATCGGGAATGCGCGGCGACGGACCGTAGCTCGGCAGGTCCTGTTGGGCCCGCAGCGCATTTGCGCAACCGACCAGCCCGCACAGCAGGGTGGCGAGCCCCACTCGTCGTCGCCGATTGCGATCTCGCGTCGGTGGCATCGCCATGACCTCGCACCACAAACCAGGTCAACGTCGTGGATCGACACCGGTTCCATCGACACGGACTTCGGTTCAGTGCATCGCGCCGATTTCGTGCCCGTGGTGAAACCCCGGCCGGCCTGGTGCGTTGCCTCTGACCGGCCCGACGGCCGCAGGGGCGATTGATGAACGAACTGGCCATGACGCCTGCGCGCGCCAACGGCATTCCCGCCAATGTCATCGTCGCGGCGTCGGCCCTCGCCGTCGCGATCCTCGTGCTCGCCGTCCTCGTAGTGGTGCCGTTGGGACCGCTTGGCGGAATGATGCTGATGCACGTGACGACGATGAGCGTCCTCGCGCCGGCGGTGGCGGTGATGCTGCACCGCCCATCGCGTGTCGGGAGGATCTGGCCGGTTGCGCTGGGCCAGCTGGCGCTGCTGTGGGCGGCGCACCTGCCGACGTCGTCTGCGGCGATGGCGGCACCGGGCCATTCGGTCGCCGTGAATGTCGTGATGTTCGCCGTCGCGGTGCAGTTCTGGCGCGCGCTGATGTCTCAGCAAGGCGATTTCCTGGCACCGATCCTCGCCCTGGTGGTGACAGCGAAGCTTGCGTGCCTCCTCGGAGCGCTGCTCGTGTTCGCGCCCCGGCCGCTCTACGTCTTCGGGGGCGACACGCAAGGCGCGCTGTCCGATCAGCAGGTCGCAGGGCTTGTGATGCTGGCGGCGTGCCCGCTCAGCTATGTCGTGGTGGCCGTGGGCTTTGCGGCGCGGGCGATCGGCGATGCGGGATCGCCGAGCGCGCCGGACGCAACCCGACTCTGATCGGTCGGCGATGCGCGCGCAGCGGAGATTTCGCGGCGGGCGTCTCGTTGCGGGGATGGCCGTCGCTCTGCCGGCACTCGCTTGCATCGCCGTGCTGGTCGCGTGGTCGGGCATCTACAACGTTGCAGCGAGCCGGGGGCACTTCGCGGTGGTCGAATGGTTCCTGGCCTTCGGCATGCGCCACTCCGTGGCGACTCACGCCGTCGGCATCTCCGTGCCGAGACTCGACGATGCAGCGCTGGTGCAGCTTGGGGCGGCACATTTCGATCGCGGCTGCGCCGAATGCCATGGCAGCCCGGCCTCGCCGGCCGATCCGATCGCACAGCAGATGTTGCCGCCGCCTCCCGGCCTCGCGAAGTCAGGGTCTCGATGGACGGAGGCGGAGCTGTTCTGGATCGTGCGCAACGGCATCAAGTACACGGGCATGCCCGCCTGGCCGGCGATCGAGCGCGCCGACGAGGTTTGGGCCGTGGTGGCGTTCTTGCACGTGATGCCGCGCCTCGGTCGCGACGGGTATGCGGCGATCGCCCGCCGACGCGTGGCCGGGACACCGACGGCGGCAGAGGGCTGTGCGGCGTGCCACGGCGGCGGCGACGAGCCGCCTCGGTCGTCGCTGGTGCCGACGTTGCACGCGCAGCCGTCGAAATTCCTGGCGACGGCCCTGCAGGATTTCGCGGCCGGCCGACGTCGCAGCGGCATCATGCAACCGGTCGCGGCCGGGCTTTCGCTCGAAGCGATCGATGGCGTCGCGACGTACTACTCGGGGCTCGCCCGACCCGGCAGGCGGCCGTCGGGCGTCGCGACTGCAAGGGCCGCGAACGGACGAAAGCTGGCTTTCGAAGGGCTCAATGAGAAGGGCGTTCCGCCGTGCCTCGCTTGTCATGGCGAACAGGCGCTGCCCGACTATCCGCGCCTCGCCGGCCAGCCTGCGCGTTACCTGGCGGCTCGGCTCCAACGCTGGCAGCAGGACGTGCCCGCGCGCTCACCCGGCGAGGCGCTGATGGCGCCGCTTGCGCGCCGGCTCGACGCGACAGAAATCGACGACGTCGCAGGTTACTTCGAAGGACTTGCGGGCAGCGGTTCGCAGCCATGAGACGTACCGGGATGACGCCCATTGCAGGCATCGTTGCAATCGTCCTCTGCGGTTGCCGCGAGCTGCAATCCGTGCTCGCGCCGCAGGGACCGCAAGCGCGACAGATCGCGGAGCTGAGCTGGATCCTGTTCGGCGCCGCCGCCGTGATCCTGCTGCTGGTCGCGATCCTCGTCTTCCTGGCGACCGTTGGACCCGACGCGGCGCGAGTGCGCCTTGCGCGTTCGAGCAGCGTGGTCGTCTGCGGGCTCGCAATGCCCCTCGTGGTGCTCGGCGCAGCGCTGGCATACGGCTTGTGGCTGACGCGGTCGGTTGCGTCAACGAGCGGCGACGATGCGGTCCGCATCGAGGTGACCGGCGAGCAATGGTGGTGGCGGATCGCCTATCCCATGCCGGGGGGCGGCGACGTCGCGAGCGCCAACGAGATCCGCATTCCGCTGGGTCGGCCGGTCGACCTCACGCTGCGTTCCGCCGACGTCATTCACAGTTTCTGGGTCCCAAACCTTGCCGGCAAGGTCGACATGATTCCCGGGCGGACGACGCGGATGCGCGTCGTCGCCGATCGCGTCGGCGTGTTCCGCGGCCAATGCGCCGAGTTTTGCGGTGGCCCGCACGGGTTGATGGCGTTCGAGGTCGTGGCGTTGCCGCCCGACGAGTTCGACGACTGGCTGCTTGCGCAAGCCGCCGACGCGCGCGAGCCCAGTTCGCCGGCCGGCTGGCGCGGCAAGCACGTATTCCTCGCCGCGGGTTGCGGCGGATGCCACGCCATGCGTGGCACGGCCGCCGTCGGTGCGATCGGCCCCGATCTCACACATCTGGCATCCCGCCGCCGAATCGGCGCGGGCACCCTGGCCGCGAGTCCGGCCGATCTCGTCCGCTTCATCACCGACAGTCAGCACGCCAAGCCGGGCAATCGGATGCCGCCCTTTCAAGTCCTGGAGGGCGATGCGGCCCGGGCCATCGTCACCTATCTGATCGAGGCGCACTGAGCGGATGCCCGAGCGTGCCCCATCGACCGGCCCGACCGCCGAGGCCGTCAGCGAGCTCCCGAACCCGGCCCCGCGGCCTCCGGGCGAACTCGAGCAGCTGGAGCGCATCTGGGCCGTGCCGCGCGGCTGGCGGCTCCTGAGCGCCGTCAACAACACGGTCATCGGCTATTTCTATATCGCCGCGGCGCTTCTCTTCTTCCTTCTCGCCGGCGTGCTCGCACTCCTGATGCGGCTCCAGCTTGCGGTTCCGGGCAACGACTTCCTGGGCCCGGAGACCTACAACCAGATCTTCACCATGCACGGCACGGTGATGATGTTCCTCTTCGCCGTGCCGGCCGTGGAGGCGATCGGCATCCTGCTGCTGCCGCAGATGCTCGGCGCGCGCGATCTGCCGTTTCCACGGCTGGGAGCGTTCGCGTTCTGGGCGTATCTCATCGGCGGCCTGATGTTCTTCGCGACGTTGTTCGTCGGCCTTTCGCCGTCGAGCGGGTGGTTCATGTATCCGCCGCTCTCGAGCATCAAGTACGCTCCGGGGCTCGGCGCCGACTTCTGGCTGCTCGGCATCGGCTTCATCGAGATCTCGGCGATCGCCGGCGCCATCGAGATCATCGTCGGCGTGCTGCGCACGCGCGCGCCGGGAATGTCGCTCGCGCGGATGCCGATCCTGGCGTGGACGTTGCTGATCCTCGCGGTGATGATCGTGTTCGCGTTCCCTGCCGTGATCCTGGCGACGATCATGCTCGAGTTCGAACGCGCCTTCGGCTGGCCGTTCTTCATTGCCGAGCGCGGCGGCGATCCGCTCATGTGGCAGCACCTGTTCTGGTTCTTCGGCCACCCCGAGGTCTACATCATCTTCCTGCCTGCGGCGGGCATGGTCTCGATGATCGTGTCGACGATGGCTCGCGCGCCACTGATCGCGCACGACCTCGTCGTGATCGCCCTGATTGCGACGGGGTTCGTCAGCTTCGGGCTTTGGGTGCACCACATGTTCACCACGGGCATTCCATCGCTGTCGCTCGCCCTGTTCTCGGCGACCAGCCTGGCCGTGGCGCTGCCGAGCGGCATCCAGATCTTCGCCTGGATCGCGACGCTGGCAGCGGGCCGCGCGCGCTTCGCAACGCCGACGTTGTTCATCCTCGGCTTCCTGCTCATCTTCACGCTCGGTGGATTGACCGGCGTGATGGTGGCGCTGGTGCCGTTCGACTGGCAGGTCCACGACACGTACTTTGTCGTGGCGCATCTCCACTACGTCCTGATCGGCGGCATGGTGTTTCCGCTGTTCGCGTCGCTGTACTACTGGGCGCCCGCATTCAGCCGACGGCCACTGTCCGAGCGGCTGGGAAAATGGACATTCTGGCTGATGTTCATCGGGACCAACGTCGCATTCTTTCCGATGCATCTGCTCGGCCTGTGGGGCATGCCGCGTCGCGTCCACACCTATCTCGCGGAAATGGCGTGGCAGCCGTTCAACATGACTTCCACGATCGGCGCCTTCATCCTTGCCGGCGGCATAGCGACCTTCCTGTTCGATCTCGCCCGGAACCTTCGCCCGACCTTGTCGCGCCCCGCCGGCAATGTCTGGCGCGCCGGCACTCTCGAGTGGATCGAGAACGGGTCCTACGGCGCGCGCAGCATTCCTCATGTGACGGCTCGGGATCCGCTTTGGCGGCAGGCCGGGCTCGAGCGCGCGGTGGTAGAGGGGCGGTTCTATCTTCCGGATGCGCAAACCGGCGGCCGAGAGACCCTGGTCACGTCACCGATCGAAGCGATGCCGGAGTTCGTGCTGCGGCTGCCCGGACCGGGCTGGACCCCGCTGCTCGCCGCCGCGTTCACCACGGCCTTCTTCATGCTGCTCACCGTGAAGCAGGTGACGCTCGGCGTCGGCTGCGGTGCGCTCGCGGTCGCGATCATCCTGGTGTGGATGTGGGACAGCGATCCCGCGCCGGTTCCGGCCGTGGCAATCGGCGCCGGCATTCGAGTGCCGGCGCAGGCGACCGGACCGGCGTCGCACTCGTGGTGGGCGATGGTGGTGCTCATCCTTGTCGCCGCGTCGCTCTACCTCTCCTTCGTCTTTTCCTACTTGTATCTGTGGACCGTCGCTCCCGGGACGTGGCCGGTCGCGATGGACCCGCGCCTGGCCGATACGCGATGGGGATGGGCTTCGGCGGCGCTGCTCGGGGCAGGCGCGCTCGCGCTCGGCATGGCGTCCGTGGCCCTAGCCGCACCCCGCCCTCGCCACGTCCTGCTCGGCATCTCGATCGCGCTCGCGGTCGTGGCATTGGCGGCCTCGCTCGCCGCGGAGATCGCCGGACATCTCCATGCGGGTCTGCGCCCGAGCGCGGCGGGTCATGACGCCATGGTCTTTCTCGGGATCGCGCTGCAAGGCCAGCTTGTCGCGGCGCTGGTTGTGATGGGACTGTTCGTTCTTGCGCGACTGGCGACGGGCCGGCTCGATGCGGCGCGACGCGCAACGTTCGACAGCCTGTCGTTGCTGATGCGATATGCGCTGGGGCAGGGCGCCTTTGGACTGTTGCTGCTCCATGGTTTTCCGCGCGTCGTCGGCTGAGCGCCGCTGCCGCAGCCGCGAGAGGGGGCTGTCCGCGTCGGGGGCGTCGACGAGCGCACGCGATGTCGGATCGGTCGATCAGCGCCGTGATGGAGCGTTGACGACGCTCGCCAGCGGATCATCGCGACGAATGCGAAGCACGGGCCCGAGCACGTTGCATGCGCGAGCGCGCCAATCGACCATGACCTCGGCGTCTCGCGGACCGGTCGAAGTCCGAGCCGACGATCCGGAAGAATCAGGAATGAACATCAACTCCTTAGTGGCTGCTCGGCCGGACTGCGGATCTTCGGATTAGGGGCTTCGAACCCCTGCTGCCGCGCTATCCTTTCCCCGAGCTTCACGGCTCACGTCGATCGCCTCGTCGCAGACACGTGGTTGCCCGCGAGCCGGCGGCGATCATGCGGTCTATGGCCGCACCCAACTTCGTTGCTCGCACTGCGGCGGGGAAGCGACCAACATGAGTTCGATCAGGGGCGAAGACGCCTCGCGGCAAGGGGAGCGCACCATGCAGCGTGTGATCGTCATCGAGGACGAGGTCGGGGTCCGCGAGGACGTGACCGATGCGCTCAAGGAGGCGGGCTACGCGGTCACGACCGCGAGCAATGGTCGTGACGGTCTCGCGGCGATCCTGGCCGACCCGCCCGACCTGGTGATCTGCGATCGGATGATGCCGGTGATGTCCGGGGACGACGTTCTTGCCGCGATGCGTCGCGAGCGCCCGGACTTCGCCAAGCTGCCGTTCATATTCCTGACCGCGTTGACAGATGCCCGGGACCGGTACGGGGTCGGCGACCTTTCTCCCACGATCTATCTCGGCAAGCCGATCGACCATCGCGACCTGCTGCGGCTGGTGCGCGACATCCTCGCCGTGATGCCGGCACGAAGCTGAGCCCTGGCCCCGGCGCGTGCCGCCGGCCGGCTGCGGGCCTTCCCCTCCCGGTGGTTCGTGCTGCTACGATGACGGCTTTCATCGCCGCCGAGGGGCCGTTCGCATGACCAAGAAGATCTTCACCGCGTGCCTGGGGACCGAGACCAACTCGTTCTCGCCGATTCCCACGGGCATGGACCTCTACCGGCGCACGATGCTGGTGCGTGGCGGCGCGCATGGCGAGAAGCCCAACGTGTTCGCCCTGCCCCTGATCGTCTGGAAGCGACGGGCCCAGGCGCTCGGGTGGCAGGTGGTCGAAGGGCTGGCGGCCTTCGCCATGCCGGCCGGCGATACCACCCGATCCGCCTACGAGGCGCTGCGCGACGAGATCCTGGCCGACCTGCGCGCGGCCCTGCCCGTGGACGGCGTGATGATCAACCTGCACGGCGCGATGATCGCCGATGGATATCCGGACGCCGAAGGCGACCTGCTCGCCCACGTCAGGAGGATCGTCGGGCCCGCGGTGCCGGTCGGGGCCGAGCTCGATCTGCATTGCCATCTCACGGAGCTCAAGGTCGCGTCGGTCGACGCGATGGTGATCTTCAAGGAATACCCGCATGTCGACGTGACGGACCGCGCCGAGGAGCTGTTCACGATCATGGAGAAGCATCTCACCGGCCGGGCCCGGCCGGTGATGGCGATGCACGACTGCCGGATGATCGGGATCTATCCGACGACGCGCGAGCCGCTGCGCGGATTCGTCGACCGCATGACGGCCCTCGAGGGCAAGGACGGCATCCTGTCGGTCTCGCTCGGCCACGGTTTCCCCTGGGGCGACACGCCCGAGGTCGGCACCCGCGTGCTGGTCGTCGCCGACGGCGACGGCCCGAAGGCCCAGGCGCTCGCCGATCGTCTCGGTCGCGAGATCTGGGCGATGCGCGAGGCGATCATGCCGCCGTTCAAGACGATCGACGACGTCGTCGGTCGTGTCGCGGGGCACAACGGCGAGAAGCCGCTCGTGCTCGCCGACACCGCCGACAATCCCGGCATCGGCGCGGCCGGGGACTCCACGTTCATGCTCCGCCGCTTCATCGAGCGGAAGGTCGGCGGCGTCGCGATCGCGCCGTTCTGGGATCCGCAGGCGACACTGTCGGCCTTCGAGGGCGGCATCGGCGCGCGGCTCAGGCTGCGCATCGGCGGCAAGCTCGGCCCGGCCTCCGGCGACCCGGTCGACGCCACGGTGACGGTCAAGGGGCTGGTGCGCGACGCCTACCAGCCTTTCGGCAAGGCGATGACGCCGATGGGCAACATGGCGTGGGTGCGCATCGGCGAGACCGATGCCGAGGCCATCGACATCGTGGTGAACGACTACCGCACCCAGGCCTTCGCGCCGGAGTGCTTCACCGCGGCAGGGCTCGACGTCGCGCGATGCCGCGGCCTGATCGTGAAGTCGACGCAGCATTTCCATGCCGGGTTCCTGCCGGTCGCCGACGACATCCTCTACGTCTCGGCGCCCGGGACGGGATCCATGGACATGCGCCAGCTGCCGTACACGCGCGTCGCGCGCCAGGTCTGGCCGCGCGTCGCCGATCCGCACGGGGCGTAGCGCCGTGCTGTTCATGGTGATCGAGCGCTTCCGCGACCAGGACGCGCAAGCGGTGTACCGGCGATTCCGCGACCACGGCCGCGGCACGCCCGACGGGTTGCGCTTCGTCGGCAGCTGGGTCGAGGCGAATTTCGACCGCTGCTTCCAGCTGATGGAATGCGACGACGTCCGGCTGCTGCAGCAATGGGTGCTGCATTGGCGCGAACTCGTGACGTTCGAGATCGTGCCGGTGGTGCCCGGCAGCGACGCCTACGAGGTCGTCAAGCCGACCTTGTAGCGGCGCCGCCGCACCTCACCAGCCGTTGACGCGATCCCAGGTCGCCACGACGACGTCGTCGCCGTCGACCACGTGGTAGCGGTCGTACATGGCGGCGGTCATGCAGACATGGTTGGGCGCTATGCGCAGTCGCGTGCCGACCGCGAGCCGCTCGAGCGGCAGCGGGGTCGGCGCACCGACCACGCCGTGCTCCTGGTTCGCGCGTTCGACGACGGCCTCGCCGAGCGTCGGCCGTCCGAGCACGTCCAGCACCAGGCCGAAGCCGTAGTCGCGCGGCGCGGTGGCGGTGCTGCGGTCCTTGGACAGCGCCAGCCCACCGGCATCGACGAGGACGCGGTTCTCGCCGGCGCGCCGCCCCGTAACGCTGGTGAGCACGCTCACCGCGACATCCTCGATCGCTCCAGACCCGATCTGGACCTGGAACAGGTCCTGGAACATGTAGACGCCGGGTCGCGTCTCCGTGACGCCGGCGAGGCCGCGGGCGTGCAGCGCCGTCGGCGTCGAGCCGACCGAGACGATCGGCGTCGCGAGCCCGACCGCGCGCAACCGCTCGGCCGCCCGCACCGCGACCTGGCGCTCGGTCTCGGCGAGCGCCGCGACCTCGGCGATCGACTTGCAGCCGTAGGAATGGCCCGCATGGGTCATGACCCCGGCGCAGTGCGCGCCCAGCGCGCGGCCCACCGCCAGCAGGATGTCGCTGTCGACAGGCATGCCTGCGCGGTGCTCGCCGCAATCCACCTCGACGAGCGCGCGGAGCCCGCCGGGATGGGCGGCGACCGCCGCCGCGGCCTCGGGATCGTCGGTGACGAGGACGAGGTCGACGCCGGCCGCGCGCAGCGCCGCGGCCCGATCGAGCTTCGCCGGGACGATCCCGACGGCGTAGAGGATGTCGCGGAACCCGTGGCGCGCGAAGTACTCGGCCTCCGCGAGGGTCGAGACGGTGATTGCGCCGGCCTGTCCGCGGGTCGCGAGCTTCGCGACCTCGGCGCTCTTGGCCGTCTTCAGGTGCGGCCGCAACGCGACGCCGTTGCGCGCGACGGCGCGCGCCATCGCGTCGAGATTGCGCTGCAGCTTGCCGCGCTCGAGGACGAGGCAGGGCGTCGGCAGGTCGGCGAGTCGAAGGAGTGCCATGGCGTCGGTGCCCTCGTCATGCCGCCGAGGCGGGCGGCGTCCAGGTCACGCCGTCGTCGATCGGCAGCACCGGTCGCTGCAGGCGCGCCCAGGGGAAGCGTGACAGCACCGGGCTGGTGAGGCCCGGGCAGTCGACCTCGACGATCTGGCCGTGATCGAAGAACTCGTCGAAGCCGCCGCGGAAATGCCCGCGCGACTTGACGATCACGACGCGCGCCTTGGCGATGTCCAGTCCGAAGCTCTCGAAGAAGATCGGGTCTGCGCATTGCGTGCGCTGGGTGATGACGACGGCGGTGATGCCGCCGATGTCGATCGCGGCCGAGGGGCCGAGATCGATGCGCGTGCCGGCGAAGATGCCGCGCCGCCCGGTGACCCGACCGTCGGTGAGCGCGCGGACCGTCGCCGTCGCCGCGAACGGCTTGGAGAACTCGCTCGGCTCGTCCCGGTTGAAGCGCGCGGTGAAGCGGGCCCCGACACCGAGACGATGCGCCTCCGCGGCGAGGGCCGGATCGTTGATGACGCCGATCAGCGCATTCGACACGCCTGCGGCGTGGAAGGCCTCGAGGATCCACATCGTGTTGCCGCGCGCGCCGCCACCGGGGTTGTCGGCAACGTCGGCGAAGCAGCGCGCCGGCAGGCCGGCATCGCGGGAAGCGGCGAGGGCGATCGCGGTGGCGTCGGCGAGGCTCGTCAGCCGAGCGCGGAACTTCTCGCGATTGCGCCAGCCGAGCTCGGCGATCTCGCGCGCGAGCGCGTCGGCGAGCGGCTTGGCGTCGCGCTCGGCCGAGACGATGACGGCGAGCCCGTTCTTGGACGTGTCGGCATAGGCGAAGCCGCCCATCACCGACACGTTGAGGATTCGCCCGGCATAGGGCGGCTCTGCAATGCGCCTCTGGCCGAGATCGATCATCTCGCCGTAGGGCCGGAGCGGGGCGGCCGGCGCCGTAAGCATCGTCACGGTCGGCGGGATGATCGGCAGCCGGATGAAGGATCTGGCGGTGCGCTTGCCGGCAAGCAGCGCGCGGACGTGCCGGGCGCATTCCTCGCCGCGCTCGCGCATGTCGAGATGCGGATTGGTCCGATAGCCGACGAAGACGTCGACCGAATCGACCATCCGCGCCGAGACGTTGGCGTGCAGGTCGAAGCTGGCCACGACCGGTACATCCGGCCCCACGATCAAGCGCACCATCGCGAGGGCCGCGCCGTCGGGATCCTCTTCGCCCTCCGCCAGGCCCGCGCCATGCATCATCGCGTAGACGGCGTCGAGCCGGCCCGCCGCCTCCAGGCCACGCTTCCAGGTGGCCATCATCTCGGCGAAGAGTGCGGCGTCGACCGGGCCGCCGGGCTCGGCGCAACACAACAGCGTCGGGACCGGCGTCCAGGGGCCGGCGGCGTCCATCGCGCGCACGAAGCCCGGCATTTCGCCCAGCGATGTCGGCGCTGCCGCACGGGCGTCGGCAACGATCGCGTCGCCCTCGAGCCAGGTCCGCTGGGTGAAGTCGGACCGCCGGGCGACCGGCGACCATTTGTTGCATTCGATCGAGAAGCCGAGCAGCGCGATGCGCGGAGACGCCATTTCCAGCCTCGTGGCAGTTGTGTTCCCTCCGCCGCGTGCAGCGGCGACATGCAAGGCTAGCATGCGCAGGCGCGTGCACGTCACCGGCCGGACGTGGCAACCTGACTGGCGGACGGCAAGGGAGTGAGCGCATGCGCGGTTGCGTGGTGAAGGGTCGGCCGGTTCCCGAGAGCCTCGTGGGCGAGCTTCGCGACTCGGCGTCGCTGCTCGACGCGCCGGTGGAACTGCGCCGACGCCTGCAGGAGGACGGCTACCTCTTCCTGCGCGGGGCGCTCGACAGGGACAAGGTGCTTGCCGCGCGTCGCGAGGTGCTCGCGCGATTGGAGGCGGTCGGCGAGATCGCGCCCGGAAGCGACATCTTCACCGGCCGCTCCGAGCGCAAGGCGAAGGAGCCGGACCTCGGTCGCTTCTGGCGTTCGGTGAGCGAGGGCCCGCGGTTGCGGGCCACGACGCATGGCGCGGCGGTCGAGCGGATCCTCGGGGCGGTCGCCGACGAGCCGGTGCGCGGAATGGACTACGTCTTCCTGCGCGTCGGCGTCCCCGGTCGCGCGACCGGCGTGCATTTCGACTATCCGTTCTTCACGCGGCTTCACGACCGTGTCTGGACGGTGTGGACGCCGATCGGCGACGTGCCGGTCTCGCGTGGTCCGGTCGTCGTGGTCGAGAACTCGCACCGGTTCAAGGATCTCATCGACGATCTGGTCGGCTTCGACATCGTGCGCGATACGCATCGCAAGGCCGATCTCGGGATGGATGCGATGGAACTCGCCCAGGCGCGGGGCACGCGGCTGCTCACTGCAGACTTCCGGGCCGGCGACGTCGTCCTGTTCGGGATGTACCTGGCGCATGGAAGCCTCGATCACCACGACGACAGCGGCGTCGTGCGCGTCTCGACCGACGTGCGCTGGCAGCCGGCGCGGCTGCCGACGGATCCGCGCTATTTCGGCGACAACCCCACGGGCACGACCGGCGCGGGCTACGCCGAGCTCAATGGCGCAAAGCCGCTCGACGTGAACTGGCACGTGCGGTGACGCATGACGCCGCCTGCCTTCGCGCGCCGCCGCGCGAAGGCAGGCGGCGTGCGGTCCCGTCTGGCGTAGGTCGCCGAGGCGTGGGCGGGACGGGCGTCTAGGGTCGTGCCAGCTCGATCCGAAGACGGTGCCCCCGGCTCGGCATGCGCGACCGCTGCGATGCCTGCGTCCAGTCGGCGCGGCGCGCCCAACGGCGGGTGGCGACGATCGACGTGCGCGGCCGCCGTCGCTTCGACCGCTTCCGTCAGTTGTTCATCAGCGACGGCAGCCAGGTCACCAGCGACGGGAAGTAGGCGACGAGAAAGACCACCACCATCCACGCGGCGGTGTAGGGGAACAGCATCGAGAACGTCTTGTTGTAGTCGACGCCCGCGATCTTGCTCGCGACCATGGCGAGGATCCCGACCGGCGGCGTCACCGAGCCGACGACGAGCATCATGATCACGACGATCCCGATATGGGTCGGATCGTAGGAGAAGTGGCGGATCATCGGCGTGAGCACGGGGACGGTGATGATCAATGCCGGCACCGGCTCGAGGAAGGTGCCGAGCAGGAAGAAGAAGAAGATCAGGATCAGGATCGCGACCTTGGGATCGGCGGTCACCGAGAGCATCAGCTGCAGGGCCAGCTGGGCCGCGCCGGCACGCGCGAGGATCCAGCTGAACAGCGCCGCCCCGCCGATGGTCACGAGCGCCGCGGCGGTCGTGTTGGCGGCATTGGCGAAGTTCTCGAACAGCGAATGCCCGGTATGCCGGCGCAGGACCAGGCCGAAGGCGAGCGCGTAAAGCGCCGCGACCGCACCCGCTTCGGTCGGCGTGAAGACGCCGCCGAGGATGCCGCCGATGATGATCATCGGCATGACGAGGGCCGGAATCGCGCGCTGCGCCGAGGCGACCATCTCCGCTGCCGGCGCCCTCGGCACCGGCTTGGCGCCGGCGCGGGGCGCGAGGAACCAGGTCAGGATGAACATCGAGATGCCGGCCAGCACGCCGGGGATGGCGCCGCCGAGGAACAGCGAGCCGATCGATACGCCGCTGACGGAGCCGTAGATCACGGCGATGACCGACGGCGGGATGATCGGCGCCATCATCGAGGCGCAGGACGTGACGGCGACGCAGAAGTCGGCACGGTAGCCCTCCCTCTTCATCGCCGGGATCATCACCGAGCCGATCGCGGCGAGGTCGGCGAGCGCCGAGCCGGACACCGCGGCCATGAACATGTTGGTCAGGATGTTCGCCTGGGCGAGGCCGCCCCGCACATGGCCGATGAGCGCGCGCGACAGCGCGACCAGCCGCTCCGTGATCCCGCTGACGCTCATCAGCTCGCCGGCGAGGATGAACAGCGGCACGGCGAGCAGCGCGAAGCCGTCGATCGCCTGATAGAAGCTCTGCGCCAGCTGAAGGACCGGCACCTGGCCTTCCCAGAGCATCGCGAGCGCGGCGGCAAGGCCCATCGCATGCGCGATCGGCACGCCGATGCACATGAGGATGGTGAACAGCACCAGC
>JAEULA010000059.1 GCA_016793165.1 Alphaproteobacteria bacterium
GTGGGCCAGACCCGCGTCGCCAATCCGGGCTGCTTTCCCGCGGCGGTGTTGACTGCCCTGGCACCTCTGCTGGCCAACAAGCTCATCGAGCCCGGCAACATCATCATCGACGCGAAGACCGGCATCTCCGGCGCCGGCCGCGGCGGTGGCGACAGCAAGTTCGGCTACGCCGAGAGCAACGAGAACCTGGTGCCCTATGGACTGCTCAAGCACGTCCACATGCCCGAGATGGCGAAGACGATCGAGCGGCTGAGCGGCGGCAGCGCGGCCGGGCTGGCGTTCACGCCGCATCTGGTGCCGATGACCCGCGGCGTGCTTGCCACGATCTACTGCCGTGGCCGCGCCACGTCGGGCCAGTGCCTGGATGCGGCTAAGCACTTCTATGCAGGGCGGGCATTCGTCCGCGTGAGCGACTAGCCGCCGCAGACCAAATGGGCGTCGGGCTCGAATCTCGCCTTCATCAGCTACGCGGCCGATCCGGAGCGCAACCTCGTGATCGCGATCGGCGCGGTCGACAATCTCGGCAAGGGGGCGGCCGGCCAGGCGGTGCAGAACGCGAACCTGATCTGCGGCCTGCCGGAAACCGCGGGCCTGGATGGCGTGCCGGTGTGGCCATGACGTCTTCCGCGAGCCGCGAAATCGGTTCGGCGTGAATATCGAAGGATAGAACTCCGGGTTGGCGGACCCCCGAGACATGCATGGACGTGAGCGTCACGCTGCCGACGAACTCGGTGGTCGTCGCGGTTAGGTGACGTTCCCGCCTGTGTCGACTCAGCTGTTCTTGATCGCACCGACGAAGCGACGCGTACGCTCCGAGCGCGGCGCGTCGAAGAACTCCGCTGCCGGCGCCTCCTCGACCACCTGACCCGCTTCCAGGAGCATCGCGCGGCTGCCGACGGACCGGGCGAAGCCGATCTCGTGGGTCACGACGATCATCGTCATGCCGCGATCTTCGTGGACGCGCCGAATGACGTTGAGGACCTCCTCGCGCATTTCCGGGTCCAGCGCGGAGGTCGGCTCGTCGAACAGCATCAGGGCCGGGCGCATCGCGAGCGCCCGGGCGATCGCGACGCGCTGCCGCTGGCCGCCGGAGAGCTGGTAGGGATAGCTCGAGGCCTTCTCGGGAATGCCGACGCTGCGCAGCAGCTCGCGCGCCTCATCCTCGGCCTCTCGGCGCGCGCGGCCGAGGACCTTCACCGGCGCGATGACGATGTTCTCCAGCGTCGTCATGTGGGGGAAGAGATTGAAGTTCTGGAACACCAGGCCGGTCGACAGTCGGATCCGCTTGAGGTCCTCTGCGCGCCCCGGATCGACGATGACGCCGCCCACTTCGATCGTGCCGCGGTCGATCGTCTCGAGTCCGTTCACGCAGCGCAGCAGCGTGCTCTTGCCGCAGCCGCTCGGGCCGCAGAGGACGAGGACCTCGCCGGACCTGACGGTGAAGGAGATGCCGCGCAGGACGGGAGTCGCGCCGTAGCACTTCTCGACGTCGCGCAGCACGACCTGTTGCCGGACGGCCGTCAAATCGGCTGCCACTTCTGCAGGCGCTCGAGGCTGCGCATCAGCACCGTGTAGCCCCAGACGAGGGCGACGTAGAGGACCGCCGCGCCCGTGTAGAGTTCGAGCGGCCGGAAGAACTGCACCGTCAGCTCCTGGGCGCGGAACATGACTTCCGGCACCGCGATCAGGACGGTGACGGTGACGTTCTTGATGATCGTGATGTGGACGTTGGTCAGTGCCGGCAGCGTGGCGTAGAAGGCCTGCGGAACGACGACGTAGCGCAGCACCTGCCAGCGCGAGAACCCGAGCGAATGGCCGGCCTGCGTCTGCGTCGGCGGGATCGCCGACAGACCGCCACGGAACGCCTCGCAGGCGAGGGCCGCCCCGTTGAGCGAGAGGGCGATGACCGAGCTCCCGGTCGCCGAGAGGTTGATGCCGGTGAGGATCGGCAGCACGTAGTGGATCCAGACCAGCAGCACGACCACGGGCAGCGTGCGGAACAGGTCGACAAAGACGACGGCCGGCACGCGCGCCGCGCGCATCCGCGATAGGCTTGCCGCGGCGAGTACCAGCCCGAGGACGGTCGAGATCACGATGCTCGGCGCGCTCGTCCACCAGGCGTGCCAAAGCCCCCAGGCGAGATACGCGCCGTTGTCCCACAGCACGCCGAACTGGAATGTGTAGTTCATTCGTCCCGTCTCCCCGTCGAGGCGGCTGGCGTCGCGCGCCGGCCGCCTCGGCGTCGCGCGCCGCTCAATTGGGACCGGACGCCAGCTCGGGTGGCAGGCCCCACTTCTCCGCGAGCTCGTTGTACCACCCGCGCAGCTTCATCGTCCGGATATAGGTGTTGATGAAGGTGAGCAGGTCGAGGTCGTCGTAGCGCACGGCGTGATTGAGGCTGTTCCACTCGGTTTCCGAATTCGCGAAAACGATGTTTCGGATCTCCGACGGCCGTTCCTTCGCGCGAAGGGCGTTCGAGATCGAGTCGCCCATGTAGGCGGTGGCGCGTCCCTGCATCACCTCCAGCACCGCCGCCGTCGTATCATTGAACCCGACGACGCGGGCCTGCTTGAACACGCGCTGGCTGAACTTCTGCTGCGACGTGCCGGCGACGGTGGATATGATGTTGCCGGGCTTGTCGAGATCGGCGCGCGTCTTCGCCGGGTTGTCGGCGCGGACCATCGCCGTCGCGGAGATGAAGCCGAACGGCTCGCTGAACGCGACGGCCACCGCGCGCTCGGGCGTCGCGCCCAGTCCGGTCATCACGATGTCCCACTTGCCGGCCTGTAGGCCGGCGATCAGACCGCTCCAGCTCGTGTTGACGAACTCGACCTTGATGCCGGTCATCGCCTCGAGGTTCATGATGTCGTCGGCGATGAAGCCTTCATATTTGTTGGTCTGCGGATTGAGGGCGACGAAGCGGTTCCACGGCGCGACGCCGACGACGAGCTTCTTCTCCTTGACGATCCGGTCGAGCGTCGGGCCGGCGGATGCGACGTCGGGGCCGGCGAGAGCCAGCAGTCCTGCCAGCAGGATCGAGACGAGCTTGAGCATGGGCGTGGCCTCCTGGGTTGTGACTCCCGGTCAGTGGCTTGCGTCTGCCGGAAGCGGCTTGTTGAAACCGACGATGGGCGCGGCGGCCTCCGGATCGATCACCGCGTCGATCAGGTACGGGCCGTTACAGGCGAGGCCGCGTCCGATCGCGGCGGCGAGATCGGCGGGATCGCGCACACGCTCGCCCCGGCAGCGCAGCGCGCGCGCGACTTCCGAGTAGTCGACGTCGAGGAAGTCGCATTCGCGATAGCTGCCGAGCGCGTGCTCCTCCCAATGGCGCTGGAAGGCGAGCGTGCCGTTGTTGAACACGATCACGAGCATGTCGACGGCGTGCCGCGCCGCGGTCTCGAGCTCGTTCATCACATAGCCGAAGCCGCCGTCGCCGGTGACGCAGACGACCTGCCGGCCCGGGTCGGCGAGCTTGGCGCCGATCGCCGCCGGCAGCCCCCAGCCGATGCTCGCGGTGCCGCGGGGCGAGAGCATGAAGCGGCCCGCGACCGGCACCGACAGCTGGCTCATCGCCCAGCCCGACGAGTAGCTCGCGTCCGTGACCAGGAGCGTCGACGCATCGACGATCCGCTCGACCTCCGCCATCACGCGTTCCGGCCGCATCGGCTGCCGATCGGAGGTCGCGACCGGCGCGAGCTCGCGCCGCCACTCCTCCTTCATGACCTCCAGCCGGCCGCCGTTGCCCGGGTCGCGTCGCGCAAGGCCATGGCGATCGGACAGCGCGAGCAGATCGCGCAGGCTGTCGCGAACGTCGCCGAGCAGCGGGATGCGCGTGGCGAAGTTGCGGCCGATCTCCTCCGGCGCGATGTCGAGATGGATGACGGTCGCCCCGGGCTGTACCAGCGCCCAGTCGCTGAACACCAGCTGGCCGGTACGCGAGCCCATGATGAACACGACATCCGCCTCGGCCATCAGCGCATTCGGGATCTTGCCGCGCCCGTAGAGGCCGCCGGTCGACGAGCCGAGCACGCCGACCGACAGCGGATGCATGTCGGCGATTGCACCCTTGCCCAGCAGCGTGGTCGCCACCGGCACCGCGAAACGCTCGGCGAGGGCGGCAATCTCGACGCAAGCTCCCGAGCTGATGCAACCTCCGCCTGCCACCAGCAGTGGCGCGCGCGCCTTCGCCAGCGCGCGCGCCGCCTCGAGCAGACCGTCGGCAGCGGCTCGCGAGCGGAGCGCCGGGTACTGCGCGTAGATCGGTTCCGCCGCCGTGTCCGCGTCGGCCTCGGCCGCCATCACGTCGGTCGGGCAGAGCAGCGCGATCGGCCCCGGCCGTCCGCCGGTGGCGAGGCGGAAGGCGCGCCGCACCATGTCGGGTACGCGCTCGGCCTGGTGGATGCGGATCACTGCCTTGACGTAGGGCGCGAGTGCGGCCTCGTGATCGAGTTCGCTGCTGGCGTTCCGACCCTTGAGTCGCAGCGGGTGGTCCTGGACCAGCGCCACCACCGGGACGGAGGAGCGCAGCGCCTCGAGCAGTCCGGTCACGAGATTGCTCGCCCCCGGTCCGGTCGTCGCGGCGCACACGCCGGGCCGGCCCGTCACCTGCGCATAGGCGTGAGCCATGATCGCGCCGTGCTTCTCGTCGCGGATCGTGACGATCCGCGTCGCCGCGCGGTCGACGGCGTGGAAGACATGGATGGGATCCTCCATGCCGAACAGGCACGTCACGCCGTAGGACTTCAGCGTCTCGTACAGCAGGCGCCCGCCTGTTCCCCGCATGATTGCCGTCCCCCCGAGAACGATCGCCGCGATGGTCGCGCGACGAGTTGCACTATGTGCAATGGCTTGCTTATGTTGCGGAGGCGTTGCGGTCGCGTCAAGGGCGCCGGGCCCCGCGGCGCGAGCGGGGAGCGATGAAATCAATCCGCAAGGCGCTCGAGGCGCTGAAGCTGCTGGGTGAGCCGCCGCACGAGGTCGGGGTCGGCGACGTCGCGCGCGCGCTCGGCACGACGGCCAGCACCGCCTCTCGCATCCTCGCCGTCCTGCGCGACGGCGGGATGGTCGAGCAGGATCCCGCGACGCGACGGTACAGGCCCGGGCGGCTCGCCGCGCATCTCGCGGGCGGCTTCACCCGGCAGTCGGATGCGATGGCATGCGTCCAGGACGCGATGCGCGACCTCGTCGCGACGACCCGCCATTCCGCCTGGGCCGGCGTGTTGCGCGGCCCCGACGTCGTCGTGCTGCGAATCGCCCATGGCGGGTTCCCCGTGCGCTTCGCCGTGGAACCCGGACGCGGACTGCCGGCGCATGCCGCCGCTCTCGGCAAGGCTCTGCTCGCGCAGCTTCCCGACGACGAGGTCCTGCGGCTCTGTGGCCGGCGTCTCGCGGCCGTGACACCGCGCACACTGCGCACCGGCCGTGCGTTGCTTCGCGACCTCGCAGCGACGCGTCGGCGCGGCTACGCGCTGTCCGACCAGGAGCTCTTCGCGGGGATCCGTTCGGTCGCCGTTGCGTTCGAGACCGCGACAGAGCCGCGCGCACTCGCTCTCGGCCTGTCCTATCCACTGTTCTCGATCGATCGCGGCGAGGAGGCCAAGCTGGTCGAGGCGCTGCTCGATCAGGCGATGATCGTTGGCCGTCGTGTCGGCGATGCGCGCTGGCAGACGCGAACACCTCCCACGCCGCGCGCGCGCGGTGGCTGACCCGAATACCTCCCCAGGTTTGATATTCTTCGTCGCCAATCCCGGCTGCTTCCCCGCGGCGGTGTTGACTGCCCTGGCGCCGCTGCTGGCCAACAAGCTCATCCAGCCCGGCAACATCATCATCGACGCGAAGACCGGCATCTCCGGCGCCGGCCGGGGCGGCGGCGACAGCAGGTTCGGCTACGCCGAGAGCAACGAGAACCTGGTGCCCTATGGACTGCTCAAGCACGTTCACATGCCCGAGA
>JAEULA010000030.1 GCA_016793165.1 Alphaproteobacteria bacterium
AGACGCCGCGCACGTTGACGGCCATCAGGTCGTCCCATTCCTGCTCGTCGATGTCGACCACGGTGCCGAAGGTGCCGTAGCCGGCGTTGTTCACGATGACGTCGAGACGGCCGAAAGCCTTGAGCGTGTCGTCGACCATCCGCTTCACCTCGGCGGATTTCGACACGTCGACGCTGAGCGCGATCGCGCCGGGCAGTTCCCGCGCGACCGCGGCCGCGGCCTCGGGCTTGCGATCGGCGACGACGACCTTGGCGCCCTCGCGCGCGAAGACCCGGCAGGTGGCGCGACCGATACCCGAGCCGCCGCCGGTGACGATGCAGACCTTGTCCTTGAGACGCATGATCAGCCCTTGTCCTTCACCCAGCGCATGATGTGGGTCGCGACCGCGACCAGCTCGCCGTTCTGGTTCTTGACCTCGATGGCGGCTTTGGACTGGCGCTTGACCGCATCGACCTCATTGACGGTGTAGGTCAGGTTGACGGTGTCGCCGATGCGCACGGCGCCGAGGAAGCGCACGCGGTCGTAGCCGAGGCTGACCGGCGTCTCGTCCTTCGCCGTGCCCTCGCATTTCTCGATCATCATCGTCGAGCAGGTCGACATGTAGCCGACCATCAGCGCGCCGTGCGCGATGCGCGAGCCGTACTTCGAGCGCTTCATGTACTGCTCGTTCACATGGTTCACCGAGAAGTCGCCGGTGATGCCCGCGAACATATAGATATCGGTCTCGCCGACGGTCTTGGCGAAGGCGACGCGGTCGCCGATCTTGACGTAGAAATCGCTCACGTTGCTGTCCTCTCTCGTTGTCTCAGCGCAGGGCCTTGCCGGAGTCCGGCTCGAAGAAATGCATGTTCTCGAGCGCAACGGCGGCCTCGATCGCCATTCCCGTCGCGAAGGTCAGCTCGGGATCGACGCCGGCGAGACGGAAGTCGGCCGTGCCGATGCGCACCGCCAGCAGCTGCTCGTCGCCGAGCTGCTCGGTCACCATGAGCTTGCCGCCGATCGCGACCTGGTCCGGCGCCCCCGGACGGCCCAGCCGCGCGTGCTGCGGCCGGATGCCGACCACCGCGGAGCGGCCCGCGAGCGCGCCGAGCCTGGGCACGGCGCGGCCCGGCACGTCGAAGCCGGCGCCCTCGCTGCTCAGACGGAAGCCGTCGCCCTGCGCCTCGACGCGCATCTCGATGAAGTTCATCGCCGGCGAGCCGATGAAGCTCGCGACGAAGCGGTTGAGCGGCCGCCGGTAGAGCTCGAGCGGCGTGCCGACCTGCTGCACGTAGCCGTCCTTCATGACGACGATGCGATCGCCCAGCGTCATCGCCTCGACCTGGTCGTGGGTCACGAACACGGCAGTGGTCGGCACGCGCTGGCGCAGCTCCTTGATCTCGAGGCGCATCTGGGCGCGCAGCTGGGCATCGAGATTGGACAGCGGCTCGTCGAACAGGAAGACCTTCGGGTTGCGCACGATGCAGCGGCCGAGCGCCACGCGCTGCTGCTGGCCGCCCGAGAGCTGGCGCGGGCGGCGCTCGAGCAGCGGCTCGATCGACAGGATGCGGGCCGCGCGCCGGATCTCCGCGTCGATCTCGCCGTCCGGGACCTTCCGGTTGCGCAGGCCGAAGGCGAGATTGTCGTAGACGGTCATGTGCTGGTAGAGCGCGTAGTTCTGGAACACCATCGCGATGTCCCGGTCCTTCGGCTGCAGGTCGTTCACGATGCGGTCGCCGATGGCGATCGTGCCGGAGGTGATCTCCTCGAGCCCGGCGATCATGCGCAGCGTCGTCGACTTCCCGCAGCCCGAGGGTCCGACCAGCACGACGAACTCGCGGTCGGCGATGTGCAGATCGACGTCCTTCACGGCGACCACGCTGCCGTAGGACTTGCACAGCTCCCTGAGGACGACTTCGGCCATCGGTTCAGACCTTCAATCCGCGGATGACGTATTTCTGGCCGAACACCGTCACGAGCAGCGCGGGGCCGAGCGACAGCACCGCCGTCGCGCTCATGAGGTGCCACTCCATGCCCAGCTCGTGGACGAACTGCGCCATGACGACCGTGAGGATGGGCGTCTCGTGCGCCGTGAGGATCAGGGCGAACAGGAACTCGTTCCAGGTGTAAAGCCAGCACAGGATCGCGAGGGCCGTCAGGCCAGGAATCGCCGCCGGCATGGCGACGCGCCAGAAGGCGCCCCAGCGCGAGCAGCCGTCGATCATCGCCGCGTACTCCATCGACGGATCGATGCCGTCGAAGAACCCCTTCATGATCCACGAGAAGAAACAGACATGCACCGCGACATGCGGCAGCAGCAGGCCCCAGTAGGTGTCGAAGATCCCCATGGCGCGGGTGACGAAGTACAGCGGCAGAACCCAGGACACGTAGGGCACGCAGCGGAAGACGTAGATGAGGCCGAACCAGACGCTCGGGATCGGCCCCTTGAACCGCGACAGCATGTAGCCGGAGGTCACCGTCACGCCGAGCGACAGGATCGTCGCCAGGGTCGAGATCATGAAGCTGTTGAACATCGCCTTGAGGACGATCTCCTGGCCCAGCACCTCGTGGAAGTTCTCGAGCGTGAAGTCCGTGCCGCGATGCACGTAGAACACGGCATGGCCCGGACGCAGCGAGGTGAGCACGAGCCAGCAGACCGGGAAGGCGAACAGCAGGCACACCGCCAGCGCCGCGAGCCCGAGGAACATGCGTCGCCCGCCGGGCGCCAGCGCCTCGAAGAAGCCCTTGTCGCGTTGCGGGGCACGCGCGGCGGCGGCGGCGGTCGTCACTTGGACACCTCGACCCAGCGATTGAGGATGCGATAGAGGGCCATCGCGAAGAGCACGATGATGATCGCGCCGATGACGGCGGCGGCCGAGCCGCGCCCGAAGTTGAGGAACTGGAACGCCTCGACATAGGCGTAGATGCTGAACACCTCGGTCGCGCGCGCGGGCCCGCCGCCCGAGATCGTCCACACGATGTCGAAGGTGCGGAACGCGTCGATCGAGCGGATCACGATGCAGACCACCATCACCGGCCGCAGCATCGGCAGCGTGATGTAGCGGAACGTCCGCCACGGCGTCGCGGCGTCGATCTGCGCGGCCTCGAAGGGCTCGTGCGGCAGGCTCTGCAGTCCGGCGAGCAGCAGCAGCGTGAACCACGGCGTCCAGAGCCAGACGTCGGTCAGGAGGATCGCGAGGAACGCGGTCCAGCGCTGGGTGAGCCACGCCACCGGCGGCAGCCCGAACACGTCGAGAAAGACGTTCACGATCCCGAACTGGTCGTTGAACATCCAGCGGATCATGATCGCCGCGATGACCGGCGCGACCATCAGCGGCAGCAGGATGACGGTCTGGACGAGCCAGCGCCCGGCGAAGCGGCGGTTGAGAAGCATTGCGAGCGCGAGTCCGAGCGCCAGCGAGCAGCCGACGCTCGCCGCCATGAACCCGAAGGTGTTCGGCAGCACGACCAGGAGGAACTCCGGGTCGCCGAGGACGTAGAGGTAGTTCCGCAGCCCGACCCAGGTCTTCTTCGGATCGTTGAGCGACCAGTCCCGGAAGCTGGCGTTCGCGCCGGTCACGATCGGCACGATCTGGAAGAAGATCAGCGACAGCACGGCCGGCGCGATCAGCGCCAGCATGAAGCGCTTCTTCTCGTCGAGACCGAGGAACGTCGTGCGCGTCGAGGCCATCGTTGGGAATCGTCGTCGGAGGAGCGTGAAGCCGGCGGATCGCGACCGCGATCCGGCATTTCCCGCCTCGGCGGGCGTCGCGGCCGCGCCTGCCGGCGGCCGTCGTCCGCGCGGGCGGGTGCGGGAGACGAGACCGGCGCGGCTTCCCTCGCGGGAGGCCGCGCCGGCGCCGTCGTCGACTCAGTTGCCCTGCGCGGCGCGCCGGATCTTCTCGACGTTGTCCTGCAGCACCTTGCCGATGTCCTCACGCTTGCCCGACAGGGCCGCGATCACCGTGTCCGAGTAGGCCTTGTGCACCGCCGGCCACTCGGCGAAGTAGTACGCGGAATGCGTCACCGGCTTCTGGTCGAACACCGCGTGCTTGAGCATGCGGAAGTCCGGATCCTGCGCGGCGATCTTGTCCCACAGCTTGGTGTTCGGGGGCGGGCCGCCGGTCTTCTTCCACATGTCGATCTGGCCCTCCTCGTCGCTGAGCATGAAGCTCAGCATGTCCTTGGCGAGCTTCTTGCGCTCGGCGGAGATGCCCTTGGGGATGCCCCAGGCCCAGATCTCGTTCCACGAGGTGGGCTTGCTGGCGCGCGGCCCGACCGGGAACGGCGCCATGCCGACCTTGCCGGCGATCTTCGAGCGCTTCGGGTCGCTGAACTCGCCGAAATGCGTCGAGTCGACGAGCGTGAACGCGGCGTCGCCCGCCATGAAGATCGCGTTGGCCTCGTTGCGGCCGTAGGCGGTCATGCCCGGCGGGCTGATCTTGTGGGTGTTGATCGCGTCCCACCAGTACTCGACCACTTCCTTGTGGCAGGCCTCGGTGACCGCGGGCTCGAAATTCGCCGCCTTGAGCTTGGCGTTGTCGCGCTCGAACAGCGGCTTGAGGATGTCGCAGTTGTTCGCCCACATGGTCCACCAGAAGCTGAACCACGTGTTGTTCATCGACATGCCGCCGACATAGCCCCACTTGACCTTGCCCTCCTTCTGGAGGCGCTGGCTGGTGGCGACGAGTTCCGCGAAGGTCTTGGGGACCTCCTCGGGCTTCAGCAGATCGGCGCGGTAGAAGAATGTTCCGACCGTGTGGACCATCGGCACCGCGGTGAGCTTCTTGTCGGTGCTCCAGAAGGCGTCGAGCGGCCACTTGTCGACGTTCTCGATGCCCTTCACGTCGTCGACCGGCTCCATCCATTTCTCCCAGAGCTGGCCCCAGTCGTCGTTGTGCCAGATCAGGTCGAACTGGTCGCCGGCCCCGGAGGTCAGCGTCGCCGTCACCTTCTCCATGAACACGCTGTAGGCCATGGGAATACGGGTCAGCTTGACGTTGTTGGCCTTCGCCCACTTGTCCATCATGTCGAGCGAAGCGTCCTGGATCGGATGCTTCTGGTAGCCGACCTTCAATTCGCGCTGCTGCGCGTCGGCGGTGGCCGCCGCGCCGGCCGCGACGGCGAGCGCCATCGTCGCCGCCACGATCGACCGCCGCGCGATCGATGATTTCCAAGGCATCTCCATCCTCCCTAGCGATGAATGTGCGTCTGCGTTGCCACTGGCCGCGGAGGCCCTTTCTATCGAGAGTGTAAGCGCTCCCATGGCCGACCCGCTTCCCCCGCGAAAGAGAGCCGCGACGAGACTACCGGGGCGTCGAGCGAATTGACAACTGCGCCGACGGCAGGCCACGTGATCGCATCGCGATGCACGCAGGACCGTCGCGATCCCGGGGGACCACGACATGCGACGGCGCCGTCCGCGCTCGAGCAGCTTCAGCACGATGGCCGATGTCGCGCGCCGCGCGGGCGTGTCGACCGCATCCGTGTCGCGCGTCCTCAACACGCCCGACCAGGTGAGTCGGGAACTCCGCCGTCGCGTCGAGTCCGCGGTCGCCGACCTCCGCTACGTCCGCCACGGCGCGGCGCGCGCCCTTGCCGCACGCCGCAGCCACACGATCGGCGCGATCGTGCCGACGCTCGGCACGGCGATCTTCGCGACCGGAGTCGAGGCGCTGCAGCGCCGCCTGGACGCGCTCGGCCACGCGCTGCTGGTCGCGCATTCCCAGAACGATCCCGCCGTCGAGCTGCGCCAGCTGCGCACGCTGCTCGAGCGCGGCGTCGACGGCATCGTGCTCGTCGGCCACCGGCACCGTCCGGCGCTGTACCGGCTGCTCGCCGAGACGCGGACGCCCTATGTCTGCACCTACACGTTCGGCAACGGCCGCCATGCCTGCGTCGGCATCGATCATGCCAGGGCGATGGCGACGCTGGTCGCGCACCTGTTGGCGCTCGGGCATCGGCGCTTCGGCGTGATCACCAGCCCGACCCGCGACAACGACCGCATCGCGCAGCGCCTGCAGGGCGCGGTCGCTGCCGTGCGCAGCGCGGGCTGCGCGCCACCGGAGGTCGTGGAGGCGCCCTACGCCATCCGCGACGGGCGCGAGGCGCTGCGCGCGCTGCTGGCCCGCGCGCCGGAGGCGACGGCGGTCATCTGCACGACCGACATCCACGCCGTCGGGGTGGTTGCCGAGGCGCGCACCCTCGGCCTCGACGTCCCGGGCCGCCTCTCGGTCACGGGCTTCGACGACCTCGCGCTCGCCGCCGATCTCGAGCCGCCGCTGACGACGATCCGCGTGCCCGCGGAGGAGATCGGCGCGCGCGCCGCCGAGATGCTGGTCGGCCGCGTCCTCGGCAAGCCGGTCGCGACCGCGATCAAGCTCGACGCCGAGCTCAACGTTCGCGCCTCGACGGGCGCCGCGCCGCGCCGCTGAGCGCGCGCAGCGCCGCGCGGGACGGTCAGGCCGGACCGAACTTGATCACGCCCTCGGCGGCCAGCGCCTGCTGCTCGGCCGCGTCGTAGCCGAGCTGGCTCAGCACCTCGCGCGTCTGCGCGCCCAGCTCCTGCGGCGGCAGGCCCACGGCCGCCGCCTTGCCGTCGTAGCGCACGGGATGGTTCAACAGCGTCACGGGCGCGCTCGTCTCGCCGCCGCCGGGCACGGTGACCAGACAGTCGAGATGCTTCACCTGCGGGTCGGCGACGATGTCGGCGTAGCCCTGCACCCGGGCATGCCAGATCTTCCGCGGCTCCATGCGCGCGACCCAGTGCGCGGTGTCGCGCGTCTTGAGGACGGCGGCGATGAGGTCGCCGATCTCCTCCTTGCGGCGCGGGTCCCAGGTGTCGCTCTCGCCGAACGCCGCGATGCGCGGATCCTCCAGCGCCTCGGCGATCAGCGCGAGGGGCGAGAGCGACAGCGCGATGTGGCCGTCGCGCGTCGCGTACACGCCGTAGGGGGCCGCGTAGTACCAGCCGGCGACGTGCTTGGGCGCCTGCACGGTCGCGGGCTTCTGCGGCGCGTTGAGCCAGCCGACCAGCGATTCCGCCTGCAGGTCGAGGGCAGCCTGCATCAGGCTGACGTCGACGCGGCACCCCTCACCGGTGCGCGCGCGACGGACCAGCGCCGCGAGCACGCCCATCGCGAGCAGCGCCGCGCCGTGATGATCGACCGCCGAGACGCCGACCGGCCGCGGTCCCGAGCTCGCCTGGCCGGTGATGGCCATCAGGCCGAACAGCGCCTGCGCCAGCAGATCCTGGCCCGGCCGCTCCCGGTACGGGCCGTCGGGGCCATAGCCCGAGGCCGAGGCGTAGATGAGCGACGGCTTGCGCGCCTTCAGCGCCTCGTAGCCGAAGCCGAGCTTGTCCATCACGCCGGGGCGGAAGTTCTCGGTCACGACGTCCGCGGAGTCGATCAGCTTCATCGCGATCTCCTTGCCCTTCGCGGACTTGAGATCGAGCGCGACGTTGCGCTTGTTCCTGTTCGCGCAGAGGTGAAGCATGCTCTGGCCGTCGGCCCACAGGTCGCCGCTGCTCCAGTGCCGCTGCCACGCGCCTTCGGGAGTCTCGATGGCGATCACGTCGGCCCCGAGATCGCCGAGCGCCTGGATCCCCATCGGCCCCATCAGGAAGTGGTTGAAGCTGACGACGCGGGTCCCCTTGAGCAGGTCGAGCATGCGGTTCCTCGTGCGGAGCGATGATTCGGGATGGGATGGGATTGGAGCGTCCGCCGCAGCCGGACCGGGCCGGGCTCAGCCGCCGTCGGCGGCCCGTCAGGCGCAGGTGGAGGTCGGGATTGCGAGGCGACGACCGCAGGCCGGGAACGCCAGCGGGGCGTGGCTCCCCCGAACCACGCCCCGCGTCCCCTCTCCCCGGCCGGTTCGTCGTTCCGTGGTTACTCCGCAGCCTGGGCCAGCGCGCCGTCCGGGCCGATCCCGGCCTGGCGCAGCGCGTTGCGCAGCCGCTCGAGCTCGGCGTCCGAGAGCTTCATCAACGGCGGCCGGACGACCGCGCGCTTGAGGCGCCCGAGCATGACCAGGCACTCCTTCATGCGGTTGTGCATGTCGAGGAAAGGCGGCGCATAGAAGGCCTGCTGCATCGGATAGAGGCGATCGTTCAGGCGCTGCGCGCGGGCGAGGTCCTTCGCCTTCACCGCCTCGAACAGCGCGACCTGCAGGTCGGCCACCACGCTGCCCGCGCCCGAGAGCAGTCCGCCCGCGCCCATGGTCAGCGAGGCCATCAGCCAGGCGCTGTGCGTCGTGAGGACGGTGACCGGGCGCGACAGGCCCTGCAGCGACCGGATGTGCCGCTCGTGCAGCATCGGGTCGGCGCACCAGTCCTTGATCGCGCGAACGGTCGGAACCGCCTCGACGATCTTCATCAGGGTCTCGAACGGATAGCCGAGGCCGGTCGCCATCGGATACTGGAACAGGATGATCGGCAGGTCGGTCGCGTCGGCGATGCGCTTGAAATGCGCAAGGGCCATCTCCGGCCGGAGCTGGCCGCCCATCGACATGCTGTTCGGCGGGAAGACGAGCAGCGCCGAGGCGCCCTCGGCCGCGGCCATGCGCGCGATGCGCGCCGCCTCGAGG
This sequence comes from Alphaproteobacteria bacterium, assembly GCA_016793165.1. GTDB lineage: Bacteria > Pseudomonadota > Alphaproteobacteria > CACIAM-22H2 > CACIAM-22H2 > CAIOSQ01. The sequence continues at coordinate 8,566 of JAEULA010000030.1, forward strand.
CCGCCATCGGCGTAGACGCCGTTCACCAGCGGCAGCCGGTCGCCGATCTCGGCGAGCGACATCGCGAGGATCGCACGCTGCTCGTCGAAGCTGCAGGCATGGACCTCGGAGGCGTGGCCGTTCACCGTGATGGCGTTCAGCCCGGACACGCCGGCGACGTGCCGCAGGTGGCGCCGCGTCTCGGCCTCGTCGATCGACAGGTCCTCGTGGAAGGCCAGCAACGTGGCCGGGATCACTCCGTTCGGCTGATAGCCAGCGAACCGTCCCATCGACATCTCCCACTCTATGGATGCGGGAACACAAGCATGGCCCGCGCGGGGCCGGCAAGCCGATTCGTGTAATCGCTTACCTGCCCCGCGCGCGCGACCGCCGCCGCCTCAGCGATGGGTAAATTTCGGCGGTTCCTTGGCGAAAAACGCCCGGACGCCCTCGCCGCAATCGGCCGTCGAGAACACCCGGTCGCTGAGCGCGAGCGAGGCGCGGATCGCGGCCTCCTCGGAGGTGTCGAAGGCCATGTCCGCGGACTGCTTGGCCATTTGCAGTGCAACACTCGGACGGGTGGCGAGGGTGCGAGCCATCGCCATCGCCGTCTTCAGGGCCTCGCCCCGCGGCACGACGCGATTGATCAGGCCCCAGGCCAAGGCGGTCTCGACCGTGATCGGATCGCCGAAGAACATCATTTCCTTGGCCCGGGCCTCGCCGATCCGGCGCGTGACCCGGATCGTGCCGCCGCTGCCGGGATAGACGCCGAGCTTGATCTCGGGCAGTGCCACCTGCTGGCCGGCCTCGGCGACGATCAGGTCGCAGCACACGGCCAGCTCGAGGCCGCCGCCGAAGGCGAGGCCGTTGAGCGCGGAGATGGTCGGCTTGGGGAAGTCGTCGACCCGGCTGTAGGCCTCGTTCTCGAGGGCGAGCTTCTTCGGCACCACGGCGCCGACCGCCATCATCTGCGGGAATTCCTTGATGTCGGATCCCGCGCAGAAGGCCTTGGCGCCGGACCCGGTCAGGACCATGACGCGCACGCCCGGATCGGCGGCGAGCCGCGCGACCGTCTCGTTGAGCTGGCGGGTCAGCTCGGTGGTCACGAGGTTCAACGGAGGATTGTTCAAGGTGACGAGCGCGACGCCGTCGTCGATGGCGCATGTGACGATCGAAGCAGTCATGGTGTTTCCCCTGGCAACGGTGTGGGGCCGCATCGTGACGAGCCCGGGCGTGGAAGGGAAGCGCCGACCCGGTCTTGCGTCCTTGACTTAGCGTCGCACGACTGACGACAGTCCTCTGCTACCACGGCGCGGCGCCGAACGACTCCGCGCACCGACCAGGCCCACGGCCGAACCGCAAACCGATCCTCGGGGAGACAACGTCATGGATATCCGTCGCCGCCACGTCATCGCCGGAACGGGCGCCCTCGCGCTCGCCGGAACCGCCGGCTCGCAGCCGGCAAGCGCCCAGCAGCGCAAGTTCACCTTCGGCTACGACCAGCCGCGCACCACGGCCTACGGCATCGCCGCCGACGTGTTCGACGCCAAGCTCAAGGAGCTGAGCGGCGGCCGCTTCTCCGTCGACCAGTTCCCCGGCGCGCAGCTCGGCCAGGAGCCGGTGATGCTGCAGAAGCTAAGGTCGGGCGACATCGACTTCATCATCACTTCGACCGCGAACGCCTCGACCGTGGCGCCGCAGGCCGGCGTGTTCTCGCTGCACTTCATCTTCCGCGACGAGAACCACCTGGCGAACACGCTCGCCGATGCCGGCGTCGTCAAGGCGTTCCGCGAGATGATCTCGGAGTCGGTCCAGGGCGCGCACGTGATGGCGCTGATGACGATGGGCCTGCGCAACATCTACTCGAAGCGCGAGTTCACCAAGGTCGACGACCTCAAGGGCCTGAAGATCCGCGTCCAGGCGACCAAGACCGAGGACACGCACTTCCCCGCCTACGGCGCGCAGACCGTGCACATGCCGTTCGGCGAGGTCTACACGTCGCTCCAGACGGGTGTCGTCGGCGCGGCCGAGAACGGCGTCAACGTCTACCTCTCGAACAAGCACTACGAGGTGGCGCCGATCCTCTCGATGACCGAGCACGAGGCGAACAACAACTGCGTCTGGGTCAGTGCCAAGACCTGGGGCAGCCTGAACGACCAGGAGAAGGGCTGGGTGCAGGCCGCGGCCGACGAGATCGGCAAGACGGTGCCGCGCCGCGCGCTGCAGCTGGAGAAGGATTCGGCCGAGCGCCTGAAGAAGCTCGGCGTCAAGGTCGTCGAGGGCGTCGACAAGAGCGGCTTCATGAAGGCCGCGCAGCCGATCCAGGACCAGCTCGCCAAGGAGCTCGGGCCCCATGCGGTGAAGATCCTCGAGCTCGTCCGTAACGTGAAGTCGTAGGCGGCGCGGGACGATCGAACGGGTTCGGGCGGCGAGGCGAAAATGCCTCGCCGCTCGACGCACGCAGCGGAGCCCAGAGCATGGCCGAGTCCAAGACCGTGCCGCCGCACCGGCGGCTCGTCATCCCGAAGCACAGGCATCTCAAATGGCCGGCCCTCGATCGCGTCGAGGCCGTCCTCATGGTGCTCAG
>JAEULA010000022.1 GCA_016793165.1 Alphaproteobacteria bacterium
ATCTCCTCGAGCAGCCGCTCGAGGATCGTATGCAGCCGGCGCGCGCCGATGTTTTCGACGCCGCGATTCACCTCGGCCGCCAGGTCGGCGATCTCGTCGACGCCGTCGGGGGTGAAATCGAGCGTGACCTCCTCGGTCTTCAGCAGCGCCTGATACTGCTTGAGCAGCGAATTCTCGGGCTCCTTGAGGATGCGCACGAAGTCGTCACGCTCCAGCCCCTTGAGCTCGACGCGGATCGGCAGTCGACCCTGCAGCTCGGGCAGCAGGTCCGACGGCTTGGCGAGATGGAAGGCGCCGGACGCGATGAACAGCACGTGGTCGGTCTTCACCGGCCCGTGCTTGGTGGCGACCGTCGTGCCCTCGATCAGCGGCAGCAGGTCGCGCTGCACGCCTTCGCGGCTGACATCGGCGCCGCTGCGGCCCTCGCGCGCCGAGATCTTGTCGATCTCGTCGATGAACACGATGCCGTTCTGCTCGGTCGCGAGGCGCGCCTCGCGCAGCACGCGCTCCTGGTCCAGCAGCTTGTCCGACTCCTCGGCGATCAGCACCTCGTAGCTCTCGCGCACCGTCAGCTTGCGCGGCTTCGAGCGGCCGCCGAAGGCCTTGCCCAGCATCTCGCCGATGTTGAGCATGCCCATCTGCGCGCCGGGCATCCCCGGCACGTCGATCGTCGGCATCTGCAGGCTGCCGCCGCCGTCCTGCACCTGGACCTCGATCTCGCGATCGTCGAGCGTCCCCTCGCGCAGCATCTTGCGGAACTTCGCGCGCGTGTCGGCCGACGCGTTCTCGCCGACCAGCGCATCGAGGACGCGCTCCTCGGCGGCGAGCTCGGCCTTGGCCTTCACTTCCTTGCGCAGGCGCTCGCGCGTCATGCCGATCGCGACCTCGAGGAGGTCGCGCGCGATCGACTCGACGTCGCGGCCGACATAGCCGACCTCGGTGAACTTGGTCGCCTCGACCTTGAGGAACGGCGCCTGGGCGAGCTTCGCCAGCCGGCGCGCGATCTCGGTCTTGCCGCAGCCTGTCGGCCCGATCATCAGGATGTTCTTGGGCAGGACCTCCTCGCGCAGCTCGGGCGGCAGCTGCAGGCGGCGCCAGCGGTTGCGCAGCGCGATCGCGACCGCGCGCTTGGCGGCGTGCTGGCCGACGATGAAGCGGTCGAGCTCGGAGACGATCTCGCGCGGGGAGAAGCTGGTCATTCCAGGGTCTCGATGGTGACGTTGGTGTTGGTGTAGACGCAGATGTCGGCGGCGATCTTCATCGAGCGCTCGGCGATCGTCCGCGCGTCGAGCCCGTCGACGGTCACGAGGGCGCGCGCCGCGGCGAGCGCGAAGCTGCCGCCCGAGCCGATGCCGATGAGGCCGTCCTCGGGCTCCAGCACGTCGCCCGTGCCGGTGAGCACCAGCGACACGCTCTTGTCCGCGACCGCCATCATCGCCTCCAGCCGGCGCAGGTAGCGGTCCGTGCGCCAGTCCTTGGCGAGCTCGACGCAGGCGCGCGCGAGCTGGCCGGGATGCTGCTCGAGCTTCGCCTCGAGGCGCTCGAACAGCGTGAACGCATCGGCGGTCGCGCCCGCGAAGCCCGCGAGGATGGCGCCGCCGCCGAGGCGGCGGACCTTGCGCGCATTCGCCTTGATCACCGTCTGCCCCAGGCTGACCTGCCCGTCGCCTGCGACCACGACCTGGCCGCCGCGGCGGACGGAAAGGATGGTCGTGCCGTGCCAGACCGGCACGCGATTGTCGTCGCTCATCGCACCCGTTCCCAAGAAGACAGCCCGAGCACATAGGCCCCCTGGCGGGCGCGATCAAGCCGAGCGCCGGCCGGGCGCCCGGCGCGTCCGCGGCTCAGCCCACCGCGATCATGTTCGCCGCCTCGTCGTAGCGGATCCGAGTGCCGTAGACCTCGCTCATCGCGGCGAGGTCCTTGGCGATCTCGCGGGCCTCCGCCGGGGCGGCGATCGCGGGCAGGCCGCGCTCCGACGGCCGCGCGCGGTTGAGGTCGAGATCGACCGGCACGACGCGGACCGCCACGTCCTTGCCGTCGAAGTCGCAGACCGCCAGGCAGCTGCGCGAGAAGCGCTTCTCGGCATAGAAGCCGATCCTGTTCCCCTTGTCGTCCGCCACCCGCGACATGTGCAGATGCGACGGCAGGGCATCGCGGCCGAAGCCGTAGGCCGTGTACATCTCCGGGGTCATCTTCTGCTCCCCGGCCTCGAACTCCATCATCAGGCTGTTGAGGTTGTAGAAGATCGGTCGGCCCTGGTGCAGCTCGATGCCGCGCAGCATGTGCGCGCCGTGGCCGAACACAGCATGCGCGCCGGCCTCGATCGCCTTGCGCGCGAAGGCCTCGATGAACGGCGCCGGCCGCGGCGAGTACCAGTTCTCGTTCGTGCCCTCGTGGGTGTGCAGGCTGAACAGCACGCAGTCCGCGCGGTTCGCCGCGTCGCGGATGTGCTCGAGGATCGCGCGCGCGTCGCCCTCGTTGGTGAAGTAGCGGACATGGGCGCTGGCGCCGCGCTCGATCTGCAGCGAGCCCTCGAAGAACGACCCGAATCCGAACCGGTCGGGGCCGGGATCCTTCACCACCTCGACGCGCAGCACCTCGCGACGGCTCTCCTGGATCCCGAGCATCGCCTCGATGCGCAGCATTTCCGCGAACTCCTTGTCCGGCAGGACGTAGGCGCGGCCCCAGCGCAGCGGGTTCAGCCCGGCGCGCGGCGCGATGCCGACGCCGGGCGAACTCGCCGCGAACTCCGTCGACCGCGTCGTGCTGGCCGAGATGATGGCGATGCGGCCCTTCGGCGTGTCGAGGAACTTCGCCGCGCGCGCCTCCTCCAGGCTGCGGCCGATGCCGCTGTAGACGACGCCGCGCGCCTCGGCCGCCTCGATCGTGTCGATCACGCCCTGATGGCCGAAATCGCCGGCATGGTTGTTGGCGAAGGAGATCAGGTTGATGCCCAGGGAGGTGAGCTCGTCGATCGCCGCGGCGTCGACGGCCGTGATGAACCGCCGTGGCGCCGGCGGCGTCCCGTGCCGCGGACAGATGAACTCCGCGTTGGTGAACGCGCCGTCGGCCCCCGCGAACGTGGAGATCAGGGCGGGATCGAGCCGCTTCGCCAGGTTCCGACTCGAGAACAGCGAGTCGCCGGTCGCAACGATACGCATGGCCTATTCCTCTCCGACGAAGCTTCCGGTGGTTCGGCGCGCCGCGCGCGCCTCACTTCTTGATGGCCATTCCGGCATCGACGATGAGCCCGCCGAACTCGGCGAAATCGTCGTCGGCACGCTTGCGCATCGCGGCCAGGTCCTCGATGCCCGGGATCAGGCCGAACCGCACGAGGCGCTCCCTCACGTCGGGCAGCGACAGGATGTCGTTGAGCAGCTTCGCGACCTGGCGCTTGATCGGCTCCGGCGCCTTCGAGTGGATCGTGACCGTGTGCCAGCTGCGCGGCGCCCAGCCGGGGATGCCCGCCTCGACCGTTCCCGGCAGGTCGGGCAGCGTGTCCCAGCGCTTGTCGCCCATCAGCGCGAGGCCGCGCAGCTTGCCGGCGAGGATGTACTCCGCCGCCTCCGGGCCGAAGAAAAGCTGCGTCTCGCCGGACAGGCAGGCCTGGATGGCCTCGCCGGCGCCGTTGTAGGGCACGTGCAGGATGTCGATCGCGCCGCGCCGCGCGAGCCACATGCCGCAGAGATGGCCGACCGTGCCGCGGCCGGCCGTGCTGTAGGCGATCTTGCCGGGGTTCGCCTTGGCGAAGGCGATCAGCTCCGGCAGCGTCTTCGCCTGGACCGCCGGGTTGACCGCGATCACCATCGGCGCGTCGCCGACGAGGACGAGCGGCGTGAGATCCGCCTTCGGGTCGTACTGGACCTTCGTCACAGCCGGGATGACGGCGTAGAAGCTGTTGGTCGATTGCAGGATCGAGTGCCCGTCCGGTTTGAGCGTCATGTAGTAGTTCGCGCCGATCGCGCCGCCGGCACCTGCCTTGTACTCGTTGAGCAGCTTCTTGCCGGTCGTCGCGGCGAACTTGTCGCCGATGATGCGCGAGATGTTGTCGCTCATGCCGCCGGGGCTGTAGGGGACGACGTAGGTGAGATCGCGCTCCGGGAAGGCCTGGGCGCGTCCAGGCACCGTGCGCAGCGCGGTGGCGGCGCCGATCGCGCCGGCGGCGGCGATCAGGCCGCGCCGCGATGTCGTAAAGGTCATGGGTTCCTCCGTGTCGTTTGAATGGGATCTCGGGTGGGCGGCCGTCATTCCGCGAACGCCTTCGTCCTGAACCGGCGGAAATGCGGGGCCGCGATGCTGGCGAGCAGCGCGAGGGTGATCGCCAGCAGGGCCAGGCTGATCGGCCGCTCGACGAATATGGCAAGGTCGCCGCGCGCCAGCAGCATCGCGCGGCGGAAGTACTGCTCCATCATCGGGCCGAGCACGAAGGCGAGCACCAGCGGGGCGGGCTCGCAGCGCAGCCTGTTGAGCGCATAGCCGACGAGCCCGAACAGCGCCGTGAGGAAGACGTCGAAGACCGAATAGTCGACGCTGTAGATGCCGGTCAGGCTGACGACGAGGATGATCGGGTAGAGGACGCGATACCGGATCTTCAGCATCTGCACCCAGACGCCGACCAGCGGCAGGTTGATGACCAGCAGCATCAGGTTGCCGATCCACATGCTGGCGATCAGACCCCAGAACAGGTTCGGCTGGTTGGTCATGATGCGCGGGCCGGGCACGATGCCGTGGATCAGCATGGCGCCGGTCATCAGGGCCATCACCGCGTTCGAGGGCAGGCCGAGGGTGAGCAGCGGCAGGAAGGCCGTCTGCGCGCCGGCGTTGTTCGCCGACTCGGGCGCGGCGACGCCGGCCGGGTCGCCGTTGCCGAAGTCCCCGCCCTTGGCCGACAGGCGCTTCTCGATCGAGTAGGCGACGAACGAGCTCATCAGCGCGCCGCCACCCGGGAGCAGGCCCAGGAACAGCCCCACGAGCGTCCCGCGCATCGCCGCCGGCGCGGCGCGGCGTGCCTCGGCCCGGGTCGGCCAGAGGCTCCCGATCGCGCCGGCGTGCCGCGGCTCGTCGTTGCGCGCCGAGCGCTCGAGCGCCGTCAGGATGTCGGCGATGCCGAACAGGCCGACGACCAGCGGCACGAACGGCAGTCCCTGCAGCAGCTCCATCACCCCGAAGGTGAAGCGATACTGGCCCGAGTTCGCGTCGGTGCCGACGAGCCCGAGCAGCAGGCCGAAGACCACCATCGCCAGGGCCCGCACGACCGAGCCCTGGGCGAGAACGACGGAGGCGACGAGGCCGAGCGCCATGAGCATGAAGTATTCGGCGGCGCCGAACTTGAGCACGAGCACGGCGAGAAGCGGCGCGAACAACACCATGAACAGCGTGCCCATCGAGCCGGCGAAGAACGAGCCCCAGGCCGCGATCGCCAGCGCGGCGCCGCCGCGGCCCTTTCGCGTCATGCCGTGCCCGTCGAGGACGGTGACCACCGACGAGGCTTCGCCGGGCAGGCGCAGCAGGATCGAGGTCGTCGAGCCGCCGTACTGCGCGCCGTAATAGATCCCCGCCAGGGTGATCAGGCCGGCGACCGGCGACAGGGTCGTCGTCATCGGCAGCAGGATCGCGATGGTCGCAGTCGGCCCGAGACCCGGCAGCACGCCGACGAGCGTTCCGATCAGGCATCCGAGGAAGCAGAACAGGATGTTCGTCGGATCGGCGGCGACTCCGAATCCGAGCACGAGACCGTTGAGGATCGATGCCTGATCGAACATCAGCGCCATCTCGGCAGGATGTCGATCTGCAGGCCGAGCAGCACGACGAACAGGACGCAGGCGGCCGCCGACAGCAGCGCGGCGAGGCCGGCGAGCGGGAGCGGCCGCGCATCCGGCGGTGCCAGGCCGGCAACGATCACGACCAGGAACAGCGTGACGCCCAACCCCAGCGGCTTGATCGCCACGGCGAACAGGACGATCGCACCCAGGACGCAAACCATCGCGCGCAGCACGGTCCAGGGGCTGGCCGCCGGCGCGCCGTCGTTCGACGGCACGGGTTCGACGTCGCGGCCGCCGAGGATCAACGTGATGACGCCGAGAAGGATCAGCAGGCCGGCAACGACGGTCGGGATGAAGCCGGGGCCCATCGCGGTGACCGAGCCGTAGGGATAGTCGGACGCGATCCACGCCGCACCGCATCCCAATGCGATGCAGCCGGACCCGAGCGGTACATAGGAGGAGTCGCGCTCGGACATCGTGACGTCGGCTCGCAGGGCTGCTGAGGCGGCGTAACGTCAGTCGCCGCCGACCACCTGTCAACGTCCCGGTTCCGGGCGCTGCATGCAGGCCGCGGCCGCGAGAATGCGGATCGGCCCGGAGCGCGACTTGCGATGGCAACGCGTGACGGTCCCGCGCGGCCGCGCCATCCCCGGCCGCTCGCCGGGCTTGACGCCGGAATGCCCGGTGGCAGCTTGGTCGGGGTCCTGGACCGGCCCGCGACGACTGTCCCGCGGTCGGCCGGTCGATCATCGGGAGTGGAACATCGTGTCGATCGTCCCTGTCTATGCCGCGCTGCTCGCGATCCTCTTCGTGGGGTTGAGCGTTCGCACGCTGCGCCTCCGGCGTCGCCTGCAGATCGCCGTCGGCGACGGCGGCGACGCGACGATGCTGCGTGCGATGCGGGCCCACGCCAATTTCGCCGAGTACGTGCCGATCGGCCTGATCATGCTGTTCTTCGTCGAGGCGATGGGTGTGCGGCCGCCGTTCGTCCACGGGTTGTGCGGCATGCTTCTCGTCGGCCGGGCGGTGCATGCCTATGGCGTGAGCCGGGTCGACGAGGACTTCCGCTTTCGCGTCGCGGGCATGGTCATGACCTTCGCCGCGGTGATCGGCGCTGCACTGACGATCATCGGTGTACAGCTCGTCCGACCGGGCGGCTGAACCGGCGCGACTGCATGCGGAGCGCCCGGAGTGATGCGGCGCTCTTCCGAGGTCGGCCGAGCTAGGATCGGCAGACGGCGCGTCGCGGGCCATCCGCCCGCGCCCGCGTCGACCCGAAGATCGGAGCCGACATGCGCAAGCTGCCCCTCGACAAGGTCTACCGGCTGCTCGAGCCCGGACCGGTCGTGCTGCTCGCGACCGCGCAGCGCGGGCGCGCCAACGTGATGGCGATGTCCTGGCACATGATGATGGAGTTCGAGCCGCCGCTCGTCGGCTGCATCGTGAGCGGGCGCAACCACAGCTTCACGGCGCTGCGCGCGACGCGCGAATGCGTGATCGCGATCCCGACCGTGGAGCTCGCCCGGCAGGTCGTGGCCGCCGGCAACTGCTCGGGCCGCGACCTCGCGGACAAGTTCGCCGAGGTCGGGCTCACCCCCGTGCCCGCCGCCGAGGTCGCGGCGCCTCTGATCGCGGAGTGCTGGGTCAATCTCGAATGCCGCGTGGCCGACACGCGGATGGTCGCGCGCTACAACATGTTCGTCCTCGAGGTGGTGCGCGCCTGGCACGACCCTGCGCGCAAGCGGCCGCGCATGATCCACCACCAGGGCTTCGGCACCTTCGCGGTCGACGGCCGCTCGATCACGCTGCGCTCGCGCAAGCCCTGAAGCGCCCGAACGACAATCCGCGCAAAGGTCGCGGCACCCGGCGGCCGCCGCGCCGGTGCGGATCGGGATGACACGCCGACGCGGCCGGCGTAGGAACGCGCGGTCGGCCACCTCATCGAGCGTCAAGCGATGCCCCGGCGTGACCAGTCCCAGCATCTCGGCGAACCCGACTTGAAGCTCGGCGGATTGCAGCTGTGGGTGCATGGGCTGGAGAACCCGGGCGCCGAGGACCCGTCCGATCTCGACTGGCTGCGCGCGACGGTGCGATGCGACGCCGAGGGCGCAAGCGTGCATGTGCATGGCGCCTTCCTGACGGCCGCCGACATCTCCGGTTTCGGGCGACGATGCCGAGCGCTGCACGACGGCATGCTCGCCACGGCGACGCTGGAGCCCTACGAGCCGGCGCTGCGGATCGATCTGCGGCGCGTCGATCGCCTCGGCCATTTCGTCGCGCAGGTGGACATCACGCCCGACCATCTCGCGCAAAGCCACCGCTTCGAGTTCGAGCTCGACCAGACCGATCTGCCGGGACTCGCGCGCGGCTGCTCCGCGATCGTCGCCCGACTTCCGCGGCGCGATTCCGGCGATGGCAAGCCGGCGTGCGTGTCGGAACCGGCGTCGATCGTGCCCTGCGTCGACGTGGATCAGCCCGGCTGGCTGCAGCTGCGCCGGATGCTGTGGCCGCAGGACACGGCCGAAGCCCATCGCGCGGAGATGGCGACGTTGCTGGCGAGGCCGGAGAGCCGATGCCAGTTCGTCGCCTGCGACGGCGAGGGCCGGGCCATCGGCCTCGTCGAGGCGTCGATACGGACCGACTTCGTCAACGGAACGACGACCAGTCCCGTCGCCTTCGTCGAAGGCCTGATCGTCGCGACGGAATTCCGCCGCCGGGGCCACGCCCGCGCCCTCGTCGCCGCGGTCGAGGGCTGGGCGCGGCGCCGAGGCCTGACGGAGCTCGCCCTCGATGCGCTGCTCGGCGACAAGGCGTCGCTCGACGTGCACCGCGCGCTGGGTTTCGAGGAGACGGAGCGCGTCGTCTATTTCCGCAAGGGGCTCGCTCATGAGCCGTGACGAGGTCGCCTGCCGGCGCGCGCTGCCGGCCGATGCGCTGTGCCTCGCCGCGCTCGGCCTGCAGGTGTTCCTCGACACCTATGCCGTCGACGGGCTGCGCCCTGCCCTGGCACGCGAGGCGCTGCAGGATCACCTGCCCGAGGCCGTTGCGCGACGGCTGGCATCGCCCGACATCGCGATCCTGATCGCGGAGCGCGCCGGCCACGTCGTCGGCTTCGCGGAGACGACGATGCGTGCACCGAACGCGCGCCTGCCGGCCGCGACGGCCGCGGAGCTCAACCGTCTCTATGTCCAGGAGCGCTTCACCGGGCGCGGCGTCGGTGCGATGCTGCTGGCGCAGTCCGAGGCGATTGCCGCGTCGTCAGGCGCGACCGTGCTGTGGCTCACGGCCTGGGCCGAGAACCCCCGCGCTCTGCGGTTCTATGCGCGGCGCGGCTATGCCGAGCTGGGCGCCGGCATTTTCGAATTCGAGTCGGACCGTTACGAGACGCGGGTCTTCGCCAAGTCGCTGACGCCGTCCGCGACGTCGCGTCGCGCTTGAGCCGCGCCGCCGCGGACCCGATGGCGATCGCTTGCCTGCAGCGACGGATCTGCGAATCTGTTCGACCATGAGCGATCGCATCGTACCGCTGGCGGAAGAGCACTTCGAAGGCGTCCGTCGCGCCCTCGACGTGGTGGCGCGCGAAAAGCGTTATCTCGCCTTTCAGGCCGCGCCGCCGCCGGCGGTCGCCGAGGTCTTCTATCGGACTGTGCTCGCGAACCGTTCGCCGCACTACGTGGCGATCGTCGACGACGACGTCGCCGGCTGGTGCGACGTCCTGCGGAACCATGGCGAGGCGCGTTCGCATGTCGGCACGCTCGGCATCGGGCTCGTGCCGGCGGCGCGCGGCCGTGGCCTCGGAACGGCGCTGATGCGCACCGCGATCGCGCGATCCTGGGAGATCGGGTTCTCGCGCATCGAGCTGACCGTGCGGGTGGACAACCGCGCCGCGCAGGCGCTGTACCGCCGACTGGGCTTCGTCGAGGAAGGCACGCTTCTTCGCGCCTTCCGCGTCGACGACACGTATTTCGACGCCTATGCCATGGCCTTGCTGCGCTGACGGCGGACTCTCGGCGCGCCGTCCGAGCCGTGCCGCTGCGGCCCGGTGCGACATCGCGAGCTCGAATCGGCATTTCCCGGCGTGGAGCCTCCGGCGTCGTCGGCCTGCGCCGCACCCCGTGCATCCTCCGTGCAGCCGCGCTCGGCCGCCCATCCGCAGGGTCGACCCGTCCGCCGGCGGCATCCGCGTTGCCGACGGCCGTGCAAGTCGAGCGGCACTGGCTCTAGGCTCGGCGTCTCTTCGAGAGGAGACCGTCGTGCCGAGCACCACCGCCGGGAACGAGGCGAGCGCCATTCGTGCCGCGCGCGCGAACCAGACCGCGGCGATCGCCGCGGGCGACCTCGATCGCGTCGCCGCCTTCTGGACCGAGGACATCACGATCCGCCGCGGCCTCGGGCATCCGGTCGAGGGCATCGCCGCGGCGCGCGCCATCCTTTTGCCCGCCGGAGCGGCGTCGCATCGCATCGTCTATCGCCGCGTGTCGACGAGGGTCGACGTCAGCGCCGCCTGGCCGCTCGCCTTCGAGGAGGGCGACTGGACCGGACATCTCGGCAGCGCCGCCGGCACGGTCGTCATCGGCGGCCGCTATGCCGCGCAATGGGTGAAGCGCGCCGGGGGCTGGCTGATCCGCTCCGAAGTCTTCGTGGCCCTCACCGCCGACGGCATCGGCCGCGACTTCGCCGCCCTGGCCTGACGGCAGCGGACGCGGACCGACCGGCAACGCCGGCGACGGGAGCACCTGTTGCCAGATCCGGCTCCCGGCAATCCGGAGGACACGCGACCGTTGTAGCCGGCGGCGAATCCGCGTGGCCAGCCCGCGCGCCGACATCGTCGCACTGAATCGTCCCCATCGAACGAGGGGGACGGTTCGCACGAGCGGATCGCGATGGGGAGACCCGGTGTGCGATCGTCTGCAATCCACCGCCTGCAACCCATCGGAGGATGCCGCGGCCCATGTCACCGGCGGATCGCTTGGGCCGCGAGCCGCTCGCTGGCATCATCCAACTCGCGGTCCGAGCGCTCCGCCGGCGGGTCGCCTAGGGTCGAACTTTGAGCGTCGCTCGTCTCCGCTTCAATGCATGGGATGATCATGTCCAGACTCCGCGTTGAGAGCTTCACGATCTCGATCGATGGTTTCGGCGCGGGGCCGGACCAGAGCATCGACCATCCGCTGGGCGTGGGCGGCACGTCGCTGCATGGTTGGGCCATGGCCACGCGGACGTTTCAGAAGAACGTGTTCGGCAATGAAGGCGGCGAGGCGGGCGTCGACGACGACTTCGCGGCGCGGGGCTTCAGGAACGTGGGCGCGTGGATTCTCGGCCGGAACATGTTCGGTCCCGTGCGCGGCCCGTGGCCGGACGAGAGCTGGCGCGGTTGGTGGGGCGAGAACCCCGTCTATCACGTCCCCGTCTTCGTCCTGACGCACCACGCGCGAGCACCGCTCGTGATGCAGGGCGGGACGACATTCCACTTCGTCACGGAGGGCACCGGCGCCGCGCTCGCTCGCGCCCGTGAAGCCGCCAAGGGCAAGGACGTCCGCGTCGGCGGCGGCGTCGATGTCATCCGGCAGTACCTTCGCCAAGGCCTGATCGACGAGATGCACATCGCGATCTCCCCGGTCCTGCTCGGGTCCGGCGAGCGGCTCTTCGAGGGAGTCGACCTTCCCGCTCTCGGCTATGCCTGCACCGAGCACGTGGCCACGCCGCGCGCGACCCATCTTGTCCTCAGCCGCGCCTGACCGCGGCGACGTCGACCCCTCGCTCGAGGCCACGCCGAATGTCGAGTCACCTGCGCCGCAATGAATCCCAGGCTATTCTCCGCTTCGCACGGGTCGGTCCGCGGGCCGGGCGGTTCGCCGTCGACCGCGCTCGACCCGCATGCACGCGGATCATCGCCGACGATCCGTACGTGTGAGAATCGCTTCCACCGGGTCGCGTCATGTCGCTAGCCCTCTATCCGTCGCTGGTCTTCACGGTGGTGCTGCTCTTCGCGACCGGCTACTTCATCATGGGCGGGTTTCCGCTCCTGATCCTGAGCCACGACACGCCGAAGGACGCCAGGTTCGTCGGCAAGTTCCTGGGCGTCTACTACAACTGCACCTTCTGGCCCGCGACCGGCGCGTCGATCAGCTATGCGCTCTGGGGGCACGCCACGCCGGCCACGGCCGCGGCCGCCGTCGCCCTCTCGGCCATGGTGCTCAAGCGTCGGCTCGGCCCCGTGATGGACCAGATCGCCAGGCAAATCGAGGCGAACCATCCGAAGGCGATCGCCCGATATCGGAAGCTGCATTCGGCGACCCTCGCGATCAACGTCACGCAGCTCTTGGTCATCCTGTGGAGCGTCAGCAGGGTGCCGCTCTGAACGGACGTGAGGGCGGTACGACTCCGCCACGCGCGAGATCCAGGTGCGCGCCTGCTTCAGGGTGACGTTGCGATTCTGGGCCGGTGTGCGCCGCCCGTGGCCACGGGAACGACGCGCATGTCCTGGCCGACCGTCCGCGCGATCGGGCGGCCCGCCGATCGCTGCGTGACGGGAGCGGATCAGGCATCGCCGGCCAGGCGATCGATGCGGCCGGCGTAGCAGCCGCGCCTGGCGAAGTGGACATGGATATAGGCGATCGCGGGGTTGGCGAAGAGCTGCGCGATGACCGGTTCGATCGCGGCGCCCTCGACGATCTCGGCGTCGAGCATCATGCCCGTCGTGTCGAAGCCGCGCAGCGACAGCAGCCGCGTGCGCATGACGTCGGGGATCTCGTTGGCGCGGTCGTACGTCTCGCGCGCGCCCTCGTGCACGAAGATCGCGTGGGTCGCGCGATAGGGAGAGTCGGCCGGCTGGGAGACGTGGTTGAGCAGCAGCACGTGCTCGCCGATCTCCACGTCGCGCAACGTCACGCGGTCGGGGAAGCCCGGCTTCTGGTCGACGCGGTAGCGTCGCACGCCACGCTGCGCGAGCTCGCCGTCGGACAGGCCGTAGAGTGCTGCGAACGGTTCGGCCGCGAGTCCGGTGATTCGAAATTCCATCGGGTTCTCCATCGAAGCGACGACGCGGAGAAGAACATCGGGCGGCACCGGCAACGACCCGGTTCTTGCGGCGATCTGCCGCCGTCCCAGGCAACGCACGAGCATCGCGTCGCGCGGTCTCGCGATGCGGCTTGCGCCTCGACGTAGCCCCTCGCCGACCGCCTCGCCGGATGTCCGATCGGCGTACCGGCGTGGTGCACATCGCCGCTCGCCTGGCGTCGGGCGGCCCGCTACAACGCGCGGGCGCGCGATCGGCCGCGGGGCGGCGGCGCGGGATCAGAGGGAAGGGAAGTCACATGGCGATCGACGACGCGTATCGGGGCGCGACCTGCATCGTAGGCGCGGCCGGGGGAATCGGCGCGGCGCTGGCGCGCCTGCTGCAAGCGCGCGGCGCCCGGGGACTCGTGCTGATGGATCGGGCCGGAGCGGCGCTCGACGCGCTGGCGGCGGAATGCGGCGCGCGTGCGCACGCGCTGGACCTGCGCGATCCGGCCTCGGTCGAGGCCGCCTTTGCCGCGGCCAAGGTCGCGCAGCCGCGGATCGACGGGCTCGTCCTGTGCTCGGGAATCGTCGACACGAAGCCGCTGGGCCAGCTGACGCTCGAGCGCTGGAACGAGATCATCGCCATCAACCTCACCGGCCAGTTCCTCTGCGCCAAGGCGGCGGAGAGCTGGATCGCCGACGGCGGGCGCCTGGTGACGATCAGCTCGCTGTCCGCCCGCACCGGCGGCGTGGTCACGAGCAGCGGCTACGCCGCCTCGAAGGGCGGAATCGAATCCTTCGTGAAGGCGCTCGCACGCGAGCTCGGGCCGCGCGGGATCACGGTGAACTGCGTCGCGCCGGGCTGGATCGACACCCCGATGACGGCGCCCCATCCCGCGGCGAGCAAGGCGGCGGTGGAGGCGGCGACGCCACTGCGCCGCACCGGCAAGCCCGAGGAGATCGCGACGACGATCGCGTTCCTGCTCTCGGCCGGCGCCTCGCACATCACCGGCGCCTGCATCGCGGTGAACGGCGGCATCCGGATGGATTGACGGCGGCTCGCCGGCGCACGCCGGCCGGGCATGCCGGCGGATCCGCCTGACGAGCCCCGGCCGCGCCGGCCGCGGCGTTCGCAGGACGACCGGCGCGCCACCCCTCAGTCGTCGATGACCGCGATCGCCTCGATCTCGATCAGGAAGTCCGGATGGGTCAGGCGGCTGACCTCGACGCCGGTGGAGGCGGGCGGCGCGGCGGCGAAGAACTCCTCGCGCACGGCCCAGGCCTCCTTCGCGCGCGCCATGTCGGTCATGAAGGCCGTCAGCTTCACGACGTGGCGCAGTTCGGCCCCCGCCGCGACGAGGATCGCGCGTATGTTCGCGATGACCTGGCGCGTCTGCGCGGCCATGTCGCCCTTGCCGACCACGCGGCCCTCGCGATCGCGGGCGAGCTGGCCGGAGACGAAGACCATGTTGCCGACCTTCACGGCCTGGCTGAAGAACGGCGGGGTCGGCGCGCAGGCCGTGGTCGCGATCGCGGTGCGTGACATGGCGGTCATCTCCGGTGGTGGGCGGCGCCGGCGGCGTTGTCGCGGCCGGCGGTCGCGCCCATAGTCGCGCGGTCGAAGCACGGGGGGAAAGCATGGGAATGACGAGCCGGATCCTTGCCGCCACGATCGTCGCGGCCTCGGTCGCGGCCGCCACGGGTGCCGGCGCCCAGGCGTTGCGCATCGGTCTGCAGAGCGACGTGGACACCCTCGATCCGGTGCAGAGCAACAACATCGCCGCGCGCAGCGTGTTCACCGCCCTGTGCGACAAGCTCGTCGATATCGACGAGAAGCTGGGCTTCCAGCCGCAGCTCGCGCAGTCCTGGTCGTGGAGCGCGGATCGCACGACGCTGACCATGAAGCTGCGGCCCGGCGTCGTGTTCCACGACGGCAGCCCGTTCGATGCGGCGGCGGTGAAGGCCAATCTCGAGCGCGCGCTCAATCTCCCGGGCTCGCGCCGGCGCAGCGAGATCAGCGCCATCGCCGAAATCGTGCCGGTCGACGCGACGACGGCGGAGATCAGGCTGTCTGCGCCTTCGGCGCCGCTGCTCTCGCAGCTGGCCGACCGGGCGGGGATGATGCTGTCGCCGGCCGCGTTCGCGAGCGCGGCGACGCGGCCGGTCTGCTCCGGCCCGTTCGAGCTCGTCGAGCGCGTTGCGCAGGACCGCATCGTCCTCAAGCGGTTCGAGCGCTATTGGGATCGCGCGAGAGTGGCGCTGGAGCAGGTCGTCTTCCGCCCGATGCCGGATACCACCGTTCGCCTCCTCAACCTGCGGTCGGGCGCGATCGATCTCGCCGAGCGCGTCGCGGCAAGCGATGCGGCGGCCGTCGCGGCGGATGCCAAGCTCCGCCTGGTCGAGATCACCGGGCTCGGCTTCACCTCGATCATCGTGAACGTCGGCAACGGCGAGCAGGCCGCCACGCCGCTCGGCCGCGACCCGCGCGTGCGCGCGGCGCTCGACCTGGCGATCGACCGGGCCGCGCTGAACCGCGTCGTGTTCGAAGGCCGCAACGAGCCGGGCAACCAGCCCGTGCCGCCGTCGAGCCCGTACTACCAGGCGAGCGTCCCCTTGCGCGGCGCGGATGTCGCGGCCGCCCGCACCCTGCTGGCGCAGGCCGGCCAGACCGCGCCGACGATCAAGCTCCTGACGCCGAACACGACCGAGTTCCGCGCGATGGCCGAGGTGATCCAGGCGATGGCCGGGGAGGCGGGCTTTCGACTGGAGATCGACAGCGCCGAGCTCGCCACCGCGGCGCAGCGCATGACCCGCGGCGAGTTCCAGGCCTTCCTGATCGGCTGGAGCGGGCGCGTGGATCCCGACGGCAACATCTATGCCTTCAACCACTGCCGCGGCTCAAACAACGACAGCAAGTTCTGCGATTCGCGCGTCGACGCGGCCCTCGATCGCGCGCGCGCCGAGCTCGACGAGGGCGCGCGCCGCGCCGCCTATGCCGAGGCGGCGGCGATCTACCTTCCGGCGCTGCACCGGATCTACCTCGTGCACGAGAACTGGCGCTTCGCCTTGTCTGGCCGGGTCGCCGGCTTTCGCGCCATTCCGGACGGGGTGATTCGGCTGCAGGGACTCCGGCTGGACTGAACCCCGCCGTCGCGCTGCCAGTGGTCGACGCGCGAGGAATGTCGGATAACTGCCGCGAAAGACTGCACCAGGGAGGATGGGCATGATCGGTATCACGCGCCGCCGGACGCTCGTCGCGGCCATCGCAACGGGAATGCTCGCGAGCCCACGCCTGCGCGCCCAGGCGCCGCAGCGGCTGCGCATGACCTGGTGGGGCGGGGCCGACCGGGCCCGGCGAACCAACGAGGCGATCGCGGCCTACGTGAAGCGCAACCCCGCGCTGCGGATCGACACCGATTCGGTCGGCTGGAACGACTACTGGACGCGGCTCGCCACCCAGGTCGCCGGCGGCAACGCGCCGGACCTGATCCAGATGGACTACCGCTACATCTTCGAATACGCGCGCCGGAACGCGCTGCGGCCGCTCGACGAGTTCATGCCCGATCCGCTGGCGATCGGCGATTTCGGCGCCGCCAATCTCGACAGCGGCCGGGTGGACGGCAAGCTCTACGGCGTGGCGATGGGGCTGAACTCCACCGCGATGTTCTTCGACCGCACCGCGATCGAGGGCCTCGGCCTCGCGGTGCCCGACCACACGACGAGCTGGGCGCAGCTTGCCGAGCTCGCGATCGCCGTCACGAAGAAGGCGAACCGCCGCGGCTATTGGGGCGTCCAGGACGCCGGCTATGTCGAGCCGGCCTTCGAGGTCTGGCTGCGCCAGCGGGGCAAGCGGCTCTACGACGATGCCGGCAAGCTGGGCTTCGCGCGCGACGACGTCGCCGAGTGGTTCGACTTCTGGGACAAGCTGCGCAAGGCGGGCGGCTCGGTGATCGGCGAGGTGCAGGCGCTCGACAAGGGCACGCCCGAGACCAGCGTGATGACGACGGGCCGCGCGGCGATGACGTTCTCGCATTCGAACCTGCTGGTCGCCTGGCAGGGCGTGAACAAGAACCGGCTCGGCATGACGCCCTTCCCGCGCGGCGACCGGCACGGCCAGTACTACAAGCCGTCGATGCAGATGAGCATCGCCGCGACGGCGGCCAATCCGCAGGAGGCGGCGAAGGTCATCAGCTTCCTGGCGACCGACCCGGAAGCCGGAAACATCCTGCAGGTCGAGCGCGGCGTGCCGCCCTCGGCGCGGATGCGCGGCGCGATCCTCGGCCAGCTCGACGACATGGCGAAGGCGCAGGTCGAGTTCATCTCGCTGATCGCCGACAAGGTGTCGCCGATCCCGCCGCCTCCGCCCAAGGGTGCGGGCGAGAACGAGCAGCTGATCCGCCGCGTCTACGAGAAGATCTCGCTCGGCCAGTCGACCGTCCCCGCGGCCGCGACCGAGTTCCACACCGAGGCCGCGCGCGTCCTCGAGCGGGCCTGAGCGGGACGATCGCGCATGGCCGCGCGCAATGCCGCGCTCGCGCAGCAGGAGCGCGCGGCCTATCTCTTCCTGTCGCCCTGGCTGATCGGGCTGTTCTGCCTGACGCTCGGGCCGACGCTGGCGTCGCTCTACCTCTCGTTCACGAGCTTCGATTTGCTGCAGCCGCCGCGCTGGATCGGGCTCGAGAACTACGCGCGCATGGCCTTCGACGACCCGCGGCTGCGCAACGCGCTCCGCGTCACCTTCACCTACGTCGCGCTCTCGGTGCCGCTGAAGCTCGCCTTCGCGCTGGCCCTGGCGCTGGTGCTGGATCGCGGCCTGCGCGGCCTCGCGCTCTATCGCGCGCTGCTCTACCTGCCGTCGCTGCTCGGCGGCAGCGTCGCCATCGCCGTGCTGTGGCGGCAGATCTTCGGCTACGACGGCCTGATCAACGAGGGCCTGGCGCTGCTGGGGGTCGACGGCCCGAGCTGGATCTCCAACCCGAGCTACTCGATCTACACCCTGGTGATCCTGCGCGTGTGGCAGTTCGGCTCGCCCATGATCATCTTCCTGGCGGGCCTGCGCCAGATCCCGACCGAGCTCTACGAGGCCGCGGCGATCGACGGCGCCGGGCCGCTGCGCCGCTTCGTCAGCGTGACGCTGCCGCTGCTCGCGCCGGTGGTGCTCTTCAATCTCGTGCTGCAGACCATCGACGCGTTCAAGGCCTTCACTCCCGCCTTCATCATCAGCGGCGGCACCGGCGGCCCGGTCGACTCGACGCTGTTCTACACGCTCTACCTCTACCAGGAGGCCTTCGCCTATTTCCGCATGGGCTACGCGTCCGCGATGGCCTGGGTGCTGCTGGCGATCATCGCCCTGTGCACGGCGCTCGCCTTCCTGTCCTCGCGCTGGTGGGTGCATTACGGCGATGAGCGCGAGTAGCCTGCTTCCCCGCGCCCGGCTGCTCCGTGCGCTCCTGCATGTCGGCCTGGCGTGCTTCACGCTGGCGATGCTCTACCCGCTGCTGTGGATGATCGCGAGCTCCTTCAAGCCCGAGCAGGTGATCTTCACCGACTTCTCGCTGTGGCCGGCGGAGGCCGGCGTTCGCGCCTATGCCGAGGGCTGGTCCGGGCTGCGCGTGAGCTTCGCGCGCTTCTTCCTCAACTCCGCCACGGTCGCGATCCTCGCCGTGGTCGGCAACGTGCTCGCCTGCTCGCTGGCGGCCTTCGCCTTCGCGCGTCTGGAATTCCGGCTCAAGAAGTTCTGGTTCGGCCTCATGCTGGGCACGCTGATGCTGCCCTATCACGTGACGCTGATCCCCCAGTACGTCCTGTTCCTGAAGCTGGGCTGGATCGACAGCTTCCTCCCCCTGGTCGTCCCGAAGTTCCTCGCGGTCGATGCGTTCTTCATCTTCCTGATGGTGCAGTTCTTCCGCAGCCTGCCGCGCGAGCTCGACGAGGCGGCCATGATGGACGGCTGCGGACCCTGGGGCGTCTATCGTCGCATCGTGCTGCCGCTGTCCCGCCCGGTCCTGGCGACGGCGGCGATCTTCTCCTTCATCTGGACGTGGGACGACTTCTTCGGCCCGCTGATCTACCTGAACGACATCGAGCTCTACACTGCGCCGCTGGCCTTGCGCAGCTTCGTCGACTCCTCCGGCCGCACGGAATGGGGGCCGCTCTTCGCGATGTCGACCCTGTCCCTGGTCCCCGTCTTCCTCGTCTTCCTGTTCTTCCAGAAATTGATCATCCGCGGCATCGCGATGTCCGGATTGAAGGGGTGAGCAACGTGAGTAGGTCCTTCAAGGTCGGCATCATCGGCGGCGGCATCGGCCGCCAGCACATCGAGGGCTACCGCGCGCTCGGCGGGCGCTACGAGGTCGCCGCAATCTGCGATCTCAATCTCGACCTTGCGCGCGGCCTTGCCGCGGAGTTCGCGATCCCGCGCGCGACCGACAAGCTCGCCGAGCTGCTCGCGGCCGACATCGACGTCGTCGATGTCTGCACGCCGCCCGGCAGCCATCGTCGGCTGATCGAGGCGGCGCTCGATGCCGGCAGGCACGTGGTCTGCGAGAAACCTCTGGTCGGATCGCTCGCCGATGCCGACGCGGTGATCGCGCGCGCGGCGCGCGGCCCGCAGCTGGTGATGCCGATCTTCCAGTACCGTTTCGCGTCCGGC
This sequence comes from Alphaproteobacteria bacterium, assembly GCA_016793165.1. Taxonomy (GTDB): domain Bacteria; phylum Pseudomonadota; class Alphaproteobacteria; order CACIAM-22H2; family CACIAM-22H2; genus CAIOSQ01. The sequence continues at coordinate 19,417 of JAEULA010000022.1, forward strand.
TACCAGAAGCTGCTGCGCCTGATCGAGCGCGGCGTCGCGGGCCCGCTCCACGTCGCGACGGTGGAGACTCATTGGCGGCGCGGCGCCGACTACTATGCGGTGCCGTGGCGCGGGAAGTGGGAGAGCGAGCTGGGCGGCGCGCTGCTCGGCCATGCGATCCACGCCCACGACATGCTTTGCGGCGCGGCCGGCCCGATCGCAGAGGTCTTCGCCTTCGCCGCGACGCGGGTCAACCCGATCGAGACCGAGGACTGCGCCGCCGCGAGCCTGCGCCTGCGCAGCGGCGCGCTCGCCAGCCTGTCGGTGTCGCTGGGCGCGGCCGAGGACATGTCGCGGCTGCGCTTCTGCTTCCGCGACCTCACGGCCGAGAGTGCGCAAGCGCCCTACAATCCGGGCACGGAACCCTGGCGCTTCGTGCCGATGACGCCGGAGATCGGCACGCGGATCGATGCCGCGCTGGCCGATTTCACGCCGGAGCCCGAGCGCTTCGCGGGCCAGTTCCTGCGGCTGCATCGCACGCTCGCGGACGGCGCTGCGCTGCCGGTCACCCTCGCGGACGCGCGCGCGTCGCTGGAGCTCGTGACCGCGCTCTATCACGCCGCCGCGACATCGCAGGTCGTATCCCTGCCGATCGGTCCGGGCCACCCGCGCTATGCGAGCTGGCGGCCGGTCGGGGCCGGCAAAGGCGTGTAGATCGATCGAGTTTGCCGCGAAGCTGACGGGGGCGTTCCGGAGTCGTTAACGCTTCGTTAACCCCGCCATGGTGGCATCGGATAGGGCGGCGCGACGGGGTGGGTCGCGGCGCGACCCTTCGTCAAAGCCGCTCGTTCTCTTTGAATCGGGGCTTCGATCAGCGCCGTGGCTCGGACTACGCCTGTGCCTGCCAGCTTCATGACGTGGGTGGCTACCCTCGCCGCGATCGTCGCCGCCGGGCCCGTTGTCGTGGTCGGGCGGCTTGCCTCGGCAACCGTCGACACCGCATCGCACCAGGCGATGCCGCCGCGGGACACCGCCGCGGGAGCCGTCACGGCGATCGCGCCGGCTCTCGAGGTCGTCGCGACCGGGCCGGCTTGGCTCGACGCCCGATCGGTGGCGATCGCGCTCCTCGCTCTGCTGCTCGTCCTCGCCCTGTGCGGCGCTGGCTGGCTCTTCCTCGCCCTGCGCCGCCAGCAGCTCGGAGCGCGCGCCGTGCGCGAGGCCGAGCGCCTGCGCTACGGCCGCGCGCTGGAAGGCGCGCGCGACGGCCTTGCGATCTGGGATCCCGAAGGCCGCCTGCTGACCTGGAACAGGCGATTCGCCGACATCGCGGCGCTTCTCGGCCGGGCGCCGCGCGCCGAGCAGACGATGCAGGAGTTCCTTGCGGGAACGCCCTGGGTCGCGGATCCGGCCGGGCGAACGGGAACGGATGTGGCGCCGCCGCCGCACACGGTCGAGCTTCCGGACGGCGTGGTGGTCGAGATCGCGCATCGCCGCGATGCGAACGGCGACTCCATCACGACCCTGCGCGACGTCAGCGCCGAGCGGGCGGCGCAGCGGCTCGCCGCGGCCAGCGAGGCGCGCTTCCGCGACGGCATCGAGAACATGGCCGAGGGGTTCATGCTGTGGGACGGCGAGGACCGCCTCGTCGCCTGGAACCGGCAGGCCGAGATCCTGCTGCCCGTGCAGGCGCCGCTGTTCCGCGTCGGCCTGAACTTCGCGGAGGTCCTGGCCCATCTCGCGAGGTTCAACGGGGGCCACGCCCAGCGCGAGACCTGGCTCGCCGAGCTCGAGATGCGCCGCCGGCGACGCGAACGGCTCGGCCAGGTCTCCACCTTCCGCTCGAGCCTCGACCGGCTCGTCGAGTCCGTCGATCGCGCCACGTCGGATGGCGGCATCGTGTCGACCTATCGCGACGTGACCGATCAGCGGCGCCTGCTCGAGCGGCTGCATGCGGGCGAGATCGACCTGCGCCGGGCGCTGACCGCGGAACGCGAGATGAACGAGCAGCAGCGGCGATTCGTCGCGATGGCGAGCCACGAGTTCCGAACGCCGCTGGCCATCATCGACGGCGCGGCGCAGCGCCTGCAGGCGATGGCGGGCGTCGTCGCGGTCGACGCCGCGAAGCGGATCGCGCGCATCCGCGCCGCGGTGTCCCGGATGACCGAGATCATCGATCGCACGCTGGCGACGGCACGGCTCGATCAGGGCCGCATCGAGGCGAAGCGGCAGCGCTGCGACGTCCTTGCGCTCGCGCAGGAGGTCGTCCGCCGCCAGCAGACGATCACGCCGGACTACGCCATCGCGGTCTCGGGCGGCGCGGCGCCGGCCGTGATCGATGCCGACATGATGCTGCTCGATCACATCCTGACGAATCTCGTATCGAACGCCGTGAAGTACTCGCGCCCGGAGGCGGCGATCGACCTGCGCATCGATCCCGGCCCGGATGACGTCGTCATCGAGATCACCGATCGCGGCATCGGCATCCCGGAGGACGAACTCGGACAGGTGTTCTCGCGGTTCTTCCGCTCGCGGCTCGTCTCGGGGATCGCCGGCACGGGCATCGGCCTCTATCTCGTGCGCGAGTTCGTGGCCATGCATGGCGGCACGATCGCCGTGCGCAGCGAGGTCGATCGCGGCACCACCTTCACCGTCCGGCTGCCGCGTCGCGAGGCTCTCGCCGCCGTGGCCTGAAGCGGCATGTCCCTGTCGCGCGGGCTTGCGCGACCGCCGCCGTCGCGCGCGGCGGCGGCCGGCCTTCCTGCTGGACGCCGCCGGCGCCGCCTCGTCTAATCGTCGAAGGTCGAGAGGCGGCGAGGACGGCGGGGCCGGAATGACGAAGGACCAGGCTGCGGCGGCCACCCGTGACAAGGCGTTGTTCCTGCCGCCGTCGCTGCGCATCGAAGCCCTGGCCGAGGGCGTGATCGCGCTCGCCTCCGGCTACGACCTTCCCGCCGCCCTCGAGCCGATGACGGCGCGGCTGGATCGATGGGCGCGGTCGGCGCCATCGCGCGTCTGCATCGCCGAGCGGAGCGGCGCGGGCTGGCGATGCCTCGGCTATGCGGCCGCCGTCCGAAGCTCGAAGGCGATCGCCGCCGCCTTGCTCGATCGCGGCCTGTCGCAATCGGCGCCGCTGGCGATCCTTGGCGAGGCCTCGATCGCCCAGGCCGAACTGCGCTTCGCGGCCTTGCGCGCCGGCATTCCCTTCCTGCCGCTTTCGCCCGGGTTGCTGCGTCACGGCGGCCCGGCGCGCCTGGAGGCGCTGCTGTCCTGGGTCGCGCCCGGCCTCGTCGCCGTGTCGCCGCGCCTCGCGGAGGCCTGGGGCCGCACGCGCATGACGGCATGCGGCCACGCGACACTTGTGATGGACGAGGCGGGATTGGCGCCGTTGCGCGGCGGTAACGAGGCGACGGCGCTGGCGCGCGCCGAAGCCGCCGTGCATCCCGACACGCTTGCCGCGGTGTTCTTCACCTCCGGCTCGACCGGCAGCGCCAAGGGCGTCGAGGTCACGCAGCGGATGCTCGCCGCCAACCAGGCCGGCTACGAGATCGTCTGGCCGTTCCTGCGGCACCGTCCGCCGGTGCTGCTGGACTGGCTGCCCTGGCATCACACCTTCGGCGGCAACGACAACCTCTTCAAGGCGGTCTGGAACGGCGGCAGCTACTACATCGACGACGGCGAGCCGACGCCGGCGGGCGTGGCGCGCAGCCTCGCCTGGCTCGACGACGAGGTGGCGCCGACCATCCATCTCAACGTGCCCAAGGGGCTCGCGGCGCTGGCGGACCGGCTCGAGCGCGACGACGGCCTGTTCGCGCGGTTCTTCGCCCGGCTCGACGTCATCTTCTTCGCCGGCGCTGCGCTCGACGAGGCGCTGTGGCGTCGCCTCGTGGCGCTGGTCGCGCGCGCGCGCGCGGCGACCGGCCGAGAGATCGGCCTCGTCTCCGGCTACGGTGCGACCGAAGCCGGCTCGACGATCTGCGTCGTGCACGCGCCGATCGACCGCCCGAGCGCGGTGGGCCTGCCGCTGCCGGGCATGGCAGCGCGGCTCGTGCCGAGCGGCGACAAGCTGGAGATGCGCATCAAGGGGCCCGCGGTGACGCCGGGCTATTGGCGAGATCCGGCAGCGACGCGCGCCGCCTTCGACGCCGAAGGGTTCTGGCGCAGCGGCGACGCCGTGCGCTTCCTCGACGAGCAGGCGCCCGAGCGCGGCCTCGTCTTCGACGGTCGGATTGCCGAGGACTTCAAGCTGGCGAGCGGCAGCTGGGTGTCGGTCGGGCCGCTGCGCCAGAAGTTGCTTCTCGCGCTGGCGCCGCTGGTGCGCGACGTCGTCATTACCGGCGAGGGCGGAGCCGCGCCCGGCGCGATCCTGTTCCTCGACGCGGCGGCTTGCCGCGCCGCGCTCGGCGTCGAGAGTCCGCTGCCGACGCTGGCGGCCGACCGACGCCTGCGCACCCGCCTGATCGCCGTGCTCGCGGCGCACAACCGGGCCAATCCCGGCTCGAGCACCGCGCTCGCCCGCTTCGCGATCGCGCCCGATGAGCCCTCGCCCGCGGCGGGCGAAGTGAGCGACAAGGGGAGCCTGAACCAGCGCGCCTGCCGCGCGCGCCGTGCCGCGCTCGTCGCCGCGCTCCATGCGCCGCAGGTGGCGGGCGACGTCATCGACCTCGAACATCCGGCCCGGGAGGCCAGCCCATGAGCTACAAGACGATCCTCTTCGAGCGCGACGCGACCGACCGATTCGCCACGGTGACGATGAACCGGCCGGAGAAGTTGAACTCCCTCAACGGCGACCTGATCGAGGAGCTCGACCAGGTCGTCGCGATGGCTGCGAAGGATCCGGCGATCAACGCGCTGATCCTGACGGGCGCCGGCCGCGCCTTCACCGCTGGCTACGATCTCAACAGCGACGACTTCGAGCTCGACACCGAGGGCTGGCGCGACAACATCGCCGCCAATTGCGCGAAGCTGATGGCGATCTGGAAGGCGCCGATCCCGATCGTCGCGGCGGTCAACGGCTACGCGCTCGCCGGCGGGCTCGAGCTGATGATGTGCTGCGATCTCGCCATCGCTGCCGAGGACGCGCTGTTCGGCGAGCCCGAGGTGCGCCACGCCTCGGCGCCGCCGTCGCTGATGATGCCGTGGCTCGTGCCGATGCGGCACACGCGCTGGCTGATGTACACCGGCGACCTGATCGACGGCCGCGAAGCCGCGCGAATCCACCTCGTCAACAAGGCGGTGCCGCGGGAGCGCCTGATGGACGAGGCGCGAGCCGTCGCGCGCAAGCTCGCGCGCATGCCGCTGCCCGCGATCAAGTTCGCCAAGGCGGCACTCAATCACCAGCAGATGGCCGCCGGCCTCGACAGCTCGTGGCAGTACAACCTCGAGACCACCGCCACGCTGCATGCGACCGAGGAAGGCCGCCGCTGGATGCGCCTTCTCAAGGAAATGCCGCTGCGCGAATTCCTGCGCCTGCGCGAGGCGCCGTTCGAGGGGCTGTGAGCGCCGCCGCCGACTGACTTCCACAGCGGCCGACGTGTCCACCCGATCGGCGGCTGCCCGGGAAGGGTCGACAACCCCCGCACCGTATGGCGCAATCGGTGCATGGGAAACGTCGCCTTCGACGCCTTGAAGCGCGCCCGACGCCTCGCGGCGGCCGGCGTGCCGTCGCAACAGGCCGACGCGACCGCGGAGGCGCTCGCCGACACGATCGGCGAGTCGGTCGTCACCCGCGATCACCTCGACATGCGCCTGGCCGAGCTCCGCACCGATCTGACGAAGTGGATGATCGGCCTGCTGCTCGGCCAGACGGCGATCATCTCCGCGCTGGTAAAGCTGCTGTAGGCGACCTGTCGGCCGTACCGGGGAGCGGACCGCGCGAGACTTCGGTTCCTGCGCGGCGGCCGCTTCCGGCCGCCGTCGGGAGCCAGCATAGTCGGTCCGGTTCTTCGCCGGATCGGAGGTGGGACATGAGCGCAACGGGTCGGCTGGTCATCCGCGGCCTCGAGGTGCGTGCGGTTCATGTGCCGATGCGGATCCCGCTGCAGACGAGCAGCGGCACGATCCGCATCGCGCCGCTCGCGCTGAGCGACCTTCACACGAACGAGGGCATCACCGGTCGGACCTATCTGTTCTGCTACACGCCGCTCGTCCTGAAGCCGGTCTGCGATCTCCTCGCCAACCTGGCGCCGGTCCTCGAAGGAATGGCGCTTGCACCGCTCGACATCAACCGCGCGCTCCAGGTCCGGTTTCGCCTGCTCGGCGCGAAGGGCCTCGTGGGCATGGCGCTGGCCGGGATCGACATGGCGGCGTGGGACGCGCTGGCGCGCGCGCAGGGTCAGCCGCTGGCGCGCGCGCTCGGCGCCGACCTCGTCGAGATACCCGCCTACAACAGCTGCGGGCTCGGGCTGGTCGGCCCGGATCTCGCGCCGAGCGAGGCGCGGACGCTGGTCGGTGCGGGCTTCACCGCCATCAAGGTTCGCCTCGGCTATCCGAACCTCGAGACCGACATCCAGGTCGTCCGGGCCGTGAGGTCGGCCATCGGCGACGGCGTTCACTTGATGTCGGACTACAACCAGGGCCTCGCGGTTCCCGAGGCCGAGCGCCGCGTCCGCGCGCTCGCCGCCGAAGGCCTAACCTGGATCGAGGAGCCGTGCCTCGCGCACGACTATCAGGGATGCGCGCGGGTTCGCGCCGCGTCGACCTGCCCGATCCAGATCGGCGAGAACTGGTGGGGTCCCGACGAGATGGCGTTGAGCCTCGGCTTCGGCGCATCGGACCTCGGCATGCCCGATGCGATGAAGATCGGCGGCGTCACCGGCTGGTTGCAGGCGGCCGCACTGGCGAACGCCGCCGGGATGCCGCTTTCGACCCACCTGTTCCCGGAGGTCAGCGTGCACCTGATGGCTGCGACGCCGACGCGGCACTGGCTCGAGTTCGTCGACTGGGCCTCGCCGATCCTGGCCCGGCCGATGGAGATCCGGACCGGCAAGGCGGTCATCCGCGACGAGCCTGGAACGGGGATCGAATGGGACGAGGCCGCGGTGGGGCGCTACCGCGCGACCTGACCAAGACCGTCCCGACGGATTCCTCGGCAAGGGATCGGCGCCGAGCGTCGCTCCCGGCATCACCTCGAGGAGATCTCTCGGCCGCGTCCCCATCGCGATTGCAGAACGGCACGGCGCGGATGAAGCTCCGGCGTCCGCACGCGACCGGAACGGTCGGGCGGCGCCAGGATCGACATCGGGGGATCAGCATGGGTTTCGCCTACGCATCGCGCTTTCGCAGTGGTCTGCCGGATCCGGCGAAGCCGGGCGCTTCCCTTCCGCCGTTCAATTTCTCGGTCGGCCACAACGATCCCGAGCACATCCCGGTCGACGCGCTCGCCGACATCGCGGCGCGCACGATCCGGGAGCAGGGGCCGCGGCTCGCGATCTACAATCTCGGCCAGAGCGGCCTCGGCCATGACGGGCTGCGCGGCTTCGTGTGCCGCAAGCTCCGCGAGTCGCGCGGAATCGAGGCCCGGCCGGACGACGTCCTGATCACGTCCGGCTCGCTGCAGGGCATCGACCTCGTCAACCAGCTGATGCTGGAGCGCGGCGATCACGTGATCCTCGAGGACTTCACGTATGGCGCCGTGTTCGCGCGCCTGAGGCGGCTCGGCGTGACCTGGTCGGGCGCCGCGCTCGATGCCCAGGGTATCGTGCCCGATGCGCTCGCGAGCCAGCTCGAGACGCTCCGCGGCCGCGGCATCGTCCCGAAATATCTCTACACGATCCCCACGATCCAGAACCCGACCGGCAGCGTGATGCCGCTGGAGCGGCGGCACCGGCTCCTCGACGTGTGCCGGCGCTACGGCGTCGCGATCTTCGAGGACGAGTGCTACACGGACGTGATGTGGACCGGCGAGGCGCCGCAGGCGCTCTACGGCATCGACCCGTCCGCGGTGATCCATATCGGCTCGTTCTCGAAGTCGCTCGCGCCGGCGCTGCGCGTGGGCTACGTGCTCGCCGCCCCCGACGCGCTCGCGCGCATGCTGGCGCTGAAGAGCGACGGCGGCACGGCCGCCATCGAGCAGATGCTGGTGGCGGGCTATTTCGAGTCGCACTTCCGCGATCACCTCGCGCGGCTCGGCGATGTCCTGAAGCGCAAGCGCGACGTCATGATCGAGGCGCTGCAGGAGAATTTCGGCACGAGCGCCGAGTTCGCTCGGCCCGACGGCGGGCTGTTCCTCTGGGTCAAGCTGCCCGACGCGGTCGATGTCCGGCGCTTCGCGGCGGCCGCGGCGGCCGAGGGCGTCACGTTCAACGTCGGCTGCGAGTGGGCCTGCGATCCCGAGCGCGCGCGCAGC
>JAEULA010000023.1 GCA_016793165.1 Alphaproteobacteria bacterium
CCCGCGGCCACCGCCTATTTCGATCTCGTCGGCTACAGGCTGCTCGACAGCCTCGACACCGGCGACGCCTACGGGCTCGAACTGCCCGAGGTGCTGGTGAACACGATCCGCCTGGCGGTCGATCGCGGCGCCGCGACGCCGGCGCGGGCGTCGGGCGAGGAGGAGGCGCGGATGCGCGATCTCGTGCCCGCGGCGCATCGCGAGACCTACGACGCGCTGCTCGCCGAGGCGCGGCACAATTCGCGGCTGCGCGACGAGCGGGGGCTCTACAGCGACGTCTGGGCCGCCGGAATCTGCCGCCGCGCGATCCTCGAAGCCGGACGTCGTCTCGTCGCCAAGGGGCGGCTGCAGTCGCCCGGGCATCTGGTCGAAGCCGGCTATGCCGAGATGCAGGCGACCCTGCGCGGCGCGGGCGGCCCTTCCGCGGACACGCTGGCGGCGCGACGCCGCTTCCGCGACAGCTACAAGTCCACCGACGCCCCGCCGCATCTCGGGGATCCGCCGCATCCGCCGCCGCCGCTCGACGGCCTGCCGCCGGCGACGCAGCGGATCATGCGCGCCGTCGGCGCGACGATGAGCTCGGTCTTCGAGCCCGCGACGGCGCCGGCCGCGAAGACCGTCATCCGCGGCATCGGCGCGAGCCCCGGCATCTACACCGGCCCCGCGCGAAGGATCGGATCGCCGGCGGAGTTCGGCCGCCTGCAACGCGGCGACGTGCTGGTCACGGCGACGACGACGGAGTCCTTCAACATCGTGCTGCCGCTGCTCGGCGCCGTCGTCACCGACGCCGGCGGCCTGCTCTCCCATGCCGCGATCGTCAGCCGCGAGTACGGCATCCCCGGCGTGGTCGGCTGCCGCGATGCGACCCGGCGCATCGCCGACGGCGCGACCGTGCGCGTCGACGGCGGCACCGGCGAAGTGACTCTGGTGCCGTGAGTCCGGTCTCCCTCGCCCACGCCGGCGATCCGCATCGCTTCGGCGGCAAGGCGGCGCAGCTCGCTGCCGCGCAGCGCGCGGGTCTGCCGGTGCCCGAAGGCCTGGCCCTGCCGCATGACTTCGTCGACGCCGTGGCGCGCGCCGAGTCCGGCGCGCTGGCGGAACTCGCGACGCATTGCGGTGCGCTCGCCGGCCCGCTCGCGGTGCGCTCCTCGGCGATCGGCGAGGACGGCGCGGCGGCGAGCTTCGCCGGGCAGCACGCGACCCTGCTCAACGTGCGCGACGTCGCGACGGCGGTGACCGAGGTGTGGCGCTCGGCGCACAGCGACTCGGCGCGCGGCTATCGCCAGCGCATCGGCGCGGCGGGGCCGGTGCGGATGGGAGTCGTCGTGCAGCGCCTCGTGCCGGCGGACGTCGCCGGCGTGATGTTCACGCGCAATCCGGTCACACGCGCCGACGAGCTGGTGATCGAGGCGGGCTGGGGCCTCGGCGAGGCGATCGTCCAGGGCCTCGTCGTGCCGGACTTCTTCCGGCTGGCGCGCGACGGCGCGCTGCTGGAGCGGCGCGCGGGGGTGAAGGAACTCGCCGTCCGCCGCCATCCGGAGGGCGAGACCGAGCAGGTCGCGGTCGAGCCGCATCTCGTCGAGAGCCTGTCCCTGTGCGACGCCAAGCTCGCCGCGCTGGCCGCGCTGGCCGCGCGCTGCGACGCGGCGTTCGGCGCCGTTCCGCACGACATCGAATGGGCCTTCGAGGGCGACGCGCTCTATCTGCTGCAGCGGCGGCCGGTCACGGGTCTCGGCGCGTGAGCCGCGCCGCGCACGGGCCTCGATCGCCGTGACCGGCGCGCCGACGCGCGAGGAGCGGCTGATCCTGGTGGCCGTGGCGCTGAGCGGCGTGCTGGCGCCGCTGAACTCGACGATGCTCGCCGTCGCCCTGCCGCGGATCATCGACGACTTCCAGGCGAGTGTCGGCACCGCCGGCTGGCTGATGACGTCCTATCTGCTGGCGCTCGCGGTGGTGCAGCCGGTGGCCGGCAAGCTCGGCGACCGCTTCGGCCGACGGCATTTCGTGTTCGGCGGCCTGCTCGTCTTCGGCCTCGCCTCGCTCGGCGCGAGCGTCGCCCCGAGCCTGCCGGTCCTGATCGCGATGCGCACGCTGCAGGCGATCGCCGGGGCGATCGTCTTCCCCAACGGGGCAAGCCTGCTGCGCCAGCTGATTCCCGCGGCGCGCCGCGCGCGCGCCTTCGGCACGATGGGCGCAGCGCTGTCGCTGGCCGCCGCGCTCGGGCCGCCGCTGGGCGGCGCGATCGTGGCGGCGGGCGGCTGGCGCGCGATCTTCCTGATCAACGTCCCGGTGGTACTGGCGGCCCTGCTGCTCGCGCGCGCGGCGATTCCGCGCCGCACGGCGACGCCTCCGCGCGCCGAATCGCCGCCGTTCGATCTCGCCGGCGCGATCCTCTTCCCGGCGCTGCTGCTGGGCGCGGCGCTCCTCGCGATCGAGGGCGTGCATCTCGATTCGGCCTTGCAGGTCGCCGTCCTGGCCGTCGCGCTCGCCGGCGCGGGCGCGGTCTTCGTGCAGCGCGAGGCGGCGCATGCCGATCCGGTCTTGCAGCCGCGCTTCTTCACCCGCCGCGCCTTCGCCGCCGCCACGCTCGGTATCGCGACGAGCAATCTCGGCTTCTACACGCTGCTGCTCGCGGTGCCGATCCTGCTCGCACGCCAGTCAGGGTGGTCGAGCCTCGGGTCCGGCCTCGTGCTGGCCCTGCTCTGCGCACCGATGGTCGCGTGCTCGTTCGTCGGCGGACAGCTGGCCGACCGCATGGGCAGGCGGATGCCGGTCGTCGCGGGCTGCGCGCTCCTGGCCGCCGGCCTCGTCCCGTTCGTGATCGAGCCCGGCCTCGCACCCGCTGCCCTCGCCGCCTGCCTCGCGATCACCGGCGCGGGCGTGGGCCTCGGCAGCGCGGGCCTGCAGACCTCGGCCGTCGAGGCCGTGGCGCCCGAGCACGCCGGCGTCGCGTCGGGGCTGTTCTCGACCTGCCGCTACGTCGGCAGCTTCCTCGGCTCGATCGCGCTCGCGCGGCTGCTCGATGCCGGCGAGGGGCTCGCGGGATTCCGCGCGCTGTTCGCGATCGCGCTGGCCGGCGCCCTGCTCTCCGTCGTCGCCGCACTCCTGCTGCCGGTGGCGCGCGGCCCCGCGGGCCGACCGCCTTCGAGCTGACGCGGCGCCCGCGGAGCGCCCCGGGGCGCGATGCGACGGAATACCGCCTGCGCAGCGTCGCGACGCGGCACTAGGTCTCAAGTCCGACCCTCGGAGGCGAGATGAGCACACGCGCGACGACGGAGCCGGATCCGGCCGAGGACGGGCCCCGCGATTCCTACGGCTCCACCGCGCTGGGCGACGTGATCGACCGGTCGCTGCACGCGACGCTGGCGCGCTACACGCTCGGGCTTTCGCCGGCGGCGCTGGCCGGGGCCTATCTCGACTGGGCGGCGCATCTCGTCGCCTCGCCGGGCAAGCAGCTGCAGCTGGTGCACAAGGCGATGCGCAAGACGATGCGCCTCGCGCACTACGCCGCACGCAACGCCCTGGCGCCGGGCACGACCCCGCCCTGCATCGAGCCGCTGCCGCAGGACCGCCGGTTCACCGACCCCGCATGGCGGGCGTGGCCCTACGACCTGGTGGCGCAGGCCTTCCTGCTGCAGCAGCAGTGGTGGCACAACGCCACGACCGACGTGCGCGGCGTCACCGCGCAGCACGAGCGCGTCGTCGCGTTCGTCGCCCGCCAGCTCCTCGACACGCTGTCGCCGTCCAACTTCCTGCCCACCAATCCGGAGCTGATCGAGCGCACCCTGCGCGAGGGCGGCATGAACCTCGTGCGCGGCGCGCAGAACTTCGCCGAGGATCTCGAGCGCGCGATCGCCGGCCGCCCGTCCTCCGGCGACGAGGCCTTCGCGGTCGGGCGCGACGTCGCCGCGACGCCGGGCAAGGTGGTCTTCCGCAACCGGCTGATCGAGCTCATCCAGTACGCGCCGGCGACCGCGCAGGTGCGCCCGGAGCCGGTCCTGGTCGTGCCCGCCTGGATCATGAAGTACTACATCCTCGATCTCGAGCCGCGAAATTCGCTGGTGCGGTTCCTCACCGGCCGCGGCTTCACCGTCTTCATGGTGTCCTGGCGCAACCCGGGTCCCGACGAGCGCGACCTCGGCATGGAGGACTACCGCAAGCTGGGCGTGATGGCCGCGCTCGACGCCGTTTCGCGCGTGCTGCCGGAGCGGCGCGTCCACACCGTCGGCTACTGCCTGGGCGGGACTCTCCTGGCCATCGCCGCGGCGGCCATGGCACGCGACGGCGATCGCCGCCTCGCCACGCTGACGCTGCTCGCGGCGCAGAGCGACTTCACCGAGGCCGGCGAGCTCATGCTCTTCATTAACGAGAGCCAGCTCGCCTTCCTCGAGGACATGATGTGGGAGCAGGGATTCCTCGACACCAGGCAGATGGCCGGCGCCTTCCAGCTGCTGCGCTCGAACGACCTGGTGTGGTCGCGCATGGTCCGCGAACACCTGATGGGCGAGCGCGACAGGCCCAACGCGCTGATGGCGTGGAACGCGGACGCGACCCGCATGCCCTACCGGATGCACGCCGAATATCTGCGCCGCCTGTTCCTGGACAACGACCTCGCCGAGGGGCGCTACGAGACCGACGGCAGGGCGGTCGCGCTCACCGACATCCGCGTGCCGATCTTCGCCGTCGGGACGACGCGCGACCACGTCGCGCCGTGGCGGTCCGCGTTCAAGATCCATCTGCTCGCCGACACCGAGGTCACGTTCCTGCTGACGACGGGCGGCCACAATGCCGGGATCGTCGCCGAGCCGGGGCGCGACGACCGCAGCTACCAGGTCCGCACGCGGCGCAGCGACGACCGCTTCATCGATCCCGAGACCTGGCGCGCGACCGTCCCGGTTCATACCGGCTCGTGGTGGCCGGAATGGACGGATTGGCTCGCCGCGCGCTCGGGCGACGGCATCGAGCCGCCGGCCATGGGCGCGCCGGCGGACGGCCTCGCGCCGATCGTCGACGCGCCGGGCACTTACGTGCGGCAGGCCTAGCCCGCCATCCGACGCCGCTTCGCACCTGCACGCGGTTGCCCCGGCATCCTGCTGCAGCGCGAAGGCCGTGCGCCGCGCCTCGGACTCGTGCGAGGTCGGCAGACCATCCCTGACGCCGACGCAGGGGTGACGCGGGGCATGAGCCATTGCATGCGACAAAGCGGCGCAGGTAGCGTCTAGAACAGGTCAGCGACCGCGACGATCGGGGGCGCGGGATCCCGCCGAGGCTCCCCGCGTCGCGCTGGGCCGAAAAAGATTCAGATTCTTGGGGAGAAACGACCATGGCTTTCGAGCTGAAAGTGAATGGCAAGACGGTTTCCGTCGATGCCGACCCGCAGACGCCGTTGCTCTGGGTGCTGCGTGATCACCTCGCGATGACCGGCACGAAATACGGATGCGGCATCAACCAGTGCGGCGCATGCACGGTGACGATCGACGGCCAGTCCGCGCGCTCCTGCAACATCCCCGCGGCCCAGGCCGTCGGCAAGTCGATCGTCACGATCGAGGGGCTGTCGCCCGACCGCACCCATGCGGTGCAGAAGGCGTGGGCGGAGCTCGACGTCCCGCAATGCGGATTCTGCCAGTCCGGCCAGATCATGGCGGCGGTCGGCCTGCTCTCGAAGAATCCCAAGCCGAGCGACGCGGACATCGACCAGGCGATGAACAACCTGTGCCGCTGCGGCACGTATCTGAAGATCCGCGCCGCCGTGAAGCGCGCGGCCGAACTCGTCTGATCGGAGGGAGCCATGACCAAGCATCGGACCGACTTCACGCCGGACCAGGCGCAGGGCGTCGTTCGGCTCGGCCGCCGCGAGTTCATCATCAGCGCCGCGGCCGCCGGCGGCGGCCTCGCCATCGGCATCGCGCCGCTGCAGCCGGCGAGCGGCGCCACCGGCAACAAGCTGCCGAGCATCCAGAGCTCCGGCGCCGAATTCACCGGACTCGTCTCGATCGCCCCCGACAACACGGTGACGATCCGCACCACCAAGTGCGAGATCGGCAACGGCGTCCATACCGGCATGGCCATGATCGTGACCGAGGAGCTCGGCTGCGACTGGAACCTCGTGCGCGGCGAGTACATGCCGCCGAACCGGAACCTCAAGGACGGCAATCTCTATTCGAAGACCGGCGCGCTCGCCTATTTCTCCGGCCGCTCGACCGGCAAGGAGATGATGGAGCAGCTGCTCCAGGTCGGCGCCAGCGCGCGCGAGCGCCTGCGCGTCGCGGCGGCGCAGAAGTGGGACGCGCCGCTCGACCAGGTGAAGGCCGAGAAGAGCATGCTCGTCCACGTGCCGACCGGGAAGACGGCGACCTACGGCGAGGTCGCGGCGGCGGCGGCGGCGGTGAAGCTGGACAAGGAGCCGGAACTCAAGCCGCAGGCGCAATGGACCTTCCTGGGCAAGGCATCGCAGCGGCGGATGAACCTGCCGCTGCTGCTCGACGGCAGCGCCGTGTTCGGCCTCGACGTGCAGGTCCCCGGCATGGTCTACGCGACCGTGCGCCATGTCCCGGCACATGGCGGCAAGCTCAAGAGCCACAACTTCGACGCCATCAGGACGATGCCCGGCGTGAAGGCCGTCATCGTCATCGACCCGAACGAGGGCAAGCGCGGCCTGCCCGATCGCGTGACGGCGCCGATGGGCCTCACGGCGACGACGAACGGGCCGCAGGCCGCGGTCGCCGTCATCGCGGACCACTTCTGGCAGGCCAAGGTGGCGCTCGACATGCTGCCCGTCGAATGGGACGCCGGCGAAGGCGGCAAGTGGGCCGACACCAAGGCGGTCTACGCGGCGCTTGCCGATGCCGCGAAGGACACCACCAAGGGCAACGTGCTGCGCACCAGGGGCGACGTCGACGAGGGCCTCAAGTCGGGGCGCCGCGTCGAGATGGAGTTCATGACGCCCTACCAGGACCACTTCGTGATGGAGCCGCTCAACGGCACCGCGCTCGTGACGGCGGACCGCGTCGACGTCTGGATGTCGACGCAGCATGCGCAGCAGGCGATGTACGTCGCCGCCGACGAGACGGGGATCCACCCCGAGAACGTCCATGTCCACGCCACCTATGTCGGCGTGGGCTGCGGCCGCCGCATCTACGGCGACGACGTTCGCACCGTCGTCGCGATCGCCAAGAAGATGCAGGGTACGCCGGTCAAGGTGATCTGGACGCGCGAGGAGACGACGCGCCAGGGGCGCTACCGCGACATCGCCGCGGCGAAGATCACCGCGACGCTGGGCGACGACGGCATGCCGAAGGCCGTCGACATCAACCAGGCCGCCTCGCGGCCGATCGGGCGGAACCTGAGCGACTCGCCCTATCAGCTCGCCATCCCGGCGTTCCGGGCGCGCACCAAGCCGTTCAACACCAACATCATGACCGGGCCGTTCCGCGGCCCCGTCTACACGAGCAACTGCTTCTTCCTCGAGACCTTCATCAACGCCTGCGCGGAGGAGGCGAAGATCGACCCGGTCGAGTACCGGCGGCGCCTGCTGGCGCAGTGGCCGGACAAGGGCTGGGTCAAGGCGCTCGACGAGGTGGCGCAGAAGGCGAACTGGGGCCAGAGCCTGCCGCGCGGCACGGCGCAGGGCGTGGCGATCGGCAACTGGGCGATGGCAACCTCGACCGACGGCGCGCCGGTGCCGAACAGCGGCTCGACCGTCGCGGCGATCGTCACCGTCGAGGTGTCGCGCCGCGGCAACGTCGCGATCCCGCGCGTCGACATCGCCTTCGATCTCGGACGGATCATCAACCCCGACGCCGTCCGCGCGCAGATGGAAGGCGGCGTCATCCTCGGCTTGAGCTCGGCGCTCAACGAGGAGCTGAACGTCGCCAACGGCGCGATCGTCGAGGGCAATCTCGACGGCTATCGCGCCATGCGCCAGGCCGACCCGCTGCTGCCGCAGGAGATCCACGTCCACTTCGGCGGCAACTCCGGCCATGACCGGTTCTCGGAGGCGGGCGAGCCGCCGATGGGGCCGCCGCCGGCCGCCTTCGCGCACGCCTATTTCCGCGCGACCGGCAAGTGGGTCACGCGCCAGCCCTTCACCAAGCACATGGCCTGAGCGGACGTTCCACCCGTCGTCGGTCGCGATCGCGGCCGACGACGGGCGCACCGCGGCGGTCGCCCGCGACGACGGAGGGCAAGCTGGCCCCACAGGCATTCACGCGCCGCGATCTCCTGGGCCGCGCCGGCGCCGCGGTCGGCGCGGCGATGGCGCCCGCAGGCGCGACGCGCGCCCGGCCGCGCGACGTCGAGTACGCGATCCGCCAGTTCGTCGGCGAGGCCGCAATCGAGACCGGGCGCGTCGTCCTCGACCTTCCCCCGCATTCGGACGCCGGCACGTCGGTGCCGATCACCATCGGCTTCGAGCCGCAGACCGGCGAAGCCGAGGTCCCACGCGCGCTCCACGTGCTCGTCGACGGCAATCCCCGCCCGCACGTGGTCTCCGTCTGGCTCGCGCCCGAATGCGGTCGGGCGCAGGTCGCGACGCGCATCCGGCTGGAGAGCGCCCAGACGGTGACGGCGATCGCCGAGGCGCGCGACGGCCGCGTCTGGCGCGGCGACCAGGAGATCACCGTGAACTTCGGCGCCTGCGCGGATGTCGGCTCGGGCTCGGACACCGAGATCCGGGAATTCAAGCCGGTGTCGCGCGTGAGCGTGCCGCCGACGGCGAAGCGCGGCGACATCGTCGCCATCCGCACCGTAATCTCGCACCCGATGGAGACCGGCCTGCGCCTCAACCAGTTCAACACCTGGATCCCGATGCGGATCATCGAGCAGTTCACCTGCCGCTTCGCCGGCCGCGAGCTGTTCCGCGCGCGCCCCTATCCCGCCGTCGCGACGAATCCCTATTTCGCGTTCCTCGTCCGCGCCGAGACCAGCGGCACCTTCGCGTTCGAGTGGATCGACACCGACGGCTCGATCTACACCAACCGCGCGCCGATCGAGGTCGCGTAGCGACGATGCGACGCGGCATCCGCCGGGCCGACGACGGCCGAGATGCGCGCCACGGGACCTCGAGGCGGCGGCACCTGGCCGCGGCGGTCCTGGCCGTCGCGCTGCAGGCCGGCCCGGCCCGCACCCAGTCCGCGGACGCAGCCGCGGCGTATCGGCGCGGCGACGTCGCCGCGGCAATGGCGGCATGGCGCGCACAGGCGGAGTCCGGCGATGCTGTCGCGCAGTTCAATCTCGCGATCCTGCTCGACCAGGGGACGGGCGCGCCGCAGGACCGCGGTGCCGCCGCCGCCTGGTATCGACGCGCGGCGGTGCAGGGCGATGCGCGGGCCGCGTTCAATCTCGGCGCGATCCTGCTCGCCGGCGACGGCGTGCCAAGAGACGCCGAGGCGGCGGCGCGATGGCTTCGCCAGGCCGCCGAGCAAGGCGATGCGCTGGCGCAGTTCCGGCTCGGCGCGCTCCTCGCCGACGGCGACGGCATCGTCGCCGATCCCGCCGAGGCCGCACGCTGGTTCGCGCTCGCCGCGGCGCAGGACCACGGCCCGTCGATGTTCCGCCTCGGCACGCTGCTGGCGAACGGCACGGGCGTCGAGCGCGATCTGGCCAAGGCGACCGAGCTCTTCGAGCGGGCCGACGTCGCGATGATGACCGGCGAGAGCAACACTTCGTGCACGACGCAGCGCAGCGCACACATGCTCGAGGCGTGCCGCCGGATCGTGCCGCGGATGTGACGTCGGCTCGGCGACCGGCGCAGGAGCAGGGGCACGAGCAGGGGAGGAAGGACATGCCGGGACGGCGAGGCGCGCGCTACGACGAGATGAAGGACAAGGTCGCGCTCGTGACCGGCGGAACGAGCGGCATCGGCCTCGCAACCGCGGCGGCCTTCGCGCGCGAAGGGGCGCAGGTCGTCGTCGCGAGCCGAGACGCGCGGCGGTCCAAGGCCGCGCTCGAGCGGATCCATTCGGAAGGCCGGGCATCGTGGATCGCGTGCGACGTGACCGATTCCCGGGCGGTCGAGCGTCTGGTCGCGCGCGTCGTCGCCGATCACGGCCGCCTCGACTACGCCTTCAACAATGCCGGCAGCGGCGGCCGCATGACGCCGGTCGCCGCAATGAGCGAGGACGCCTGGCGCCGGACGATCGACGGCTTCCTGACGTCGGTCTTCCTCTGCATGCGCCACGAGATCCCCGCGATGTTGCGCGGCGGCGGCGGCGTCATCGTCAACAACGCCTCCGTCGACGGCCTGCGCGGATACCCGTTCCCGGGTGGTGCGGCCTATGCGGCCGCCAAGCACGGGGTGCTCGGGCTGACGCGCAGCGCGGCCCTCGAGAACGCGAAGACCGGGCTGCGGATCACCGCGATCTGTCCGGGCTGGGTCGACACGCCGCCGGTGGCGAACTGGCGCAAACGCGATGCGGGCGTCGCCGCCGAGATCGATCGCCAGACGCCGCGCGGCCGGATCGCCGCCGCCTCGGAGATCGCCGACGGCGTGCTCTGGCTCTGCTCCGACTCGGCGTCGTTCATGCTCGGCAGCCCGCTGGTGCTCGACGGCGGCTACATGGCCTGACGCGCCGGGCCCGACGCGCGCAAGCGGCGCGCCGCGACGACCGCCGCGCGGACGGCGCCGCCGGTGCGGACGTCAATGCGCCTTGCCCGTGCGCACCTCGTGGACGGTCCGTTCGAGATCCGGCCACGGTGCCTTGCGCGTGAAATGGCCGCGCAGGAAGCGCAGCAGGTCGGCGAGCTCCTTGTCGGACATCCACGCATGCGCGGGCATGGTGAAGCCGCGCGAGGCGCGCGGCGGCCGCAGCCCCTGCAGCGTGATCTGGACGGCGTTGCGCGGATCGGCATCGTTGAGCACCGAGGTCAGGGCCAGCGGCGTGTACTTCTCGCCCTTGCGATGACAGCTGACGCAGGCGCGCATGAAGATCGCATGCCCGGGCTGCAGCGCGGCGTCCATCGCCGGTGCGGGCGCGCCGGGCGTGTTGACGAGCTGCCGCTCCTCGGCGAAGGCGATCGCCGCGGCGGTGTCGTCGCGCTTGGCCGCCTGGAACGACAGCACGTAGCTGGCGAGCCCCGCGATGTCGTCGTCGGACTGGTCGGCGAGCAGGTCGACGACGGGCGTCATCGGCCCGGCGGCGATGCCGTGCTTCGGGTCGCGGCCGTCGAGGAGGTAGTTGGTCATCGCCTCCGCCGTCCACTTGACGGGCGCCGGCGAGTCCGCATCGAGCGCGATGCCGCGCCAGCCCTCGATCACCGCGCCGGCGAACTTGGCATCCTTGCGCAGCGCGCCGAACGCGTTGCGCGGCGTGTGGCAGGAGCCGCAATGGCCGAGCCCCTCGGCGAGATAGGCGCCGCGGTTCCAGGCCGCATCGCGCTTGGGGTCGGCGACGTAGCGCCCCGCCTCGAAGAACAGGAGCTTCCAGCCGGCGAGCAGCGCTCGGATGCCGAAGGGGAAGCCGAGCTCGTTGGCCGGCGCCGCGTAGCGCGCGGGCTTCTGTGTCATCAGATACGCATAGATCGCGCCGATGTCCTCGTCGCTCACGCGGGTGAAATGGTCGTAGGGGAAGGCCGGGTAGAGATGGCGCCCCTCGCGATCGAGCCCCTCGTGCATCGCGCGGCGGAACGCCGCCTCGGACCAGCGTCCGATACCGGTCTCGGGATCGGGCGTGATGTTGGTCGAGTAGATCGCGCCGAACGGCGTCGGCAGCTTCACGCCGCCGGCCAGCGGCGGCCCGTCGGCGCGCGTGTGGCACACGGCGCAATAGCCCATCGCGGCGAGCAGCTTGCCCTTCTCGACCAGCTTGGCGTCGAAGCGCGATGCTTCGGGCGGCCCGGCCAGCGGCGCGATCGCGGGATGACGGGACGCCCAGGCGAAGAAGCCGCCGACGGCAGCCAGGCCGGCCAGCAGGACGATCAGCAGAACGCGACGCATGTCGTTGTCTCGCACCCCTCGATTCGCCGCGCGATCCGCGGCGTCATTCCCCTCGTCGCGCCACCGCGGCGCCGACGCCGCCATGGTACGGGATGACGTGCGGCCGCGCAGCCCGGCTGGCGTCCGTCGTCAGCGCCGCACCGCCGGCGACTCGATCGGCAGCCCGTTGCCGCGCCAGGCGACGTAGAGCTCCAGGGCGAGATATTCCGGCGATCCGGCGGCGTGGGGCTCGGCGCGCAGCGAGGTATTGCACCACTCGAACATGCGATGGACGGAGGCCATCGAGCGCCAGATCAGGCGGTAGATCGGGAAGCCGTTGATCTGGCCCTGGCTGATGGTGTCGCCACGCAGCTTCGCCCCGGCGAGGTCGTCGTGGCACTGCGCGCAGGCGAGATTGAGCTGGCCGCGCCGCTCGAAGTAGTAGGCCTTGCCAGCTTCGAAATGCGGCCGCGCCCCGGCGTCGATCTCGATCCGCAGCGGCAGGCCGCGCGACTGGTGCGCGACATAGGCGCTCAGCGCCAGCATGTCGTCGGACTCGTAGCCGTAGGCGGGCGCGCCCATGTGCTCGACGCGCATCGCGTTGATCAGCAGCGGCAGGTTGACGAGGGCGCGCCGCTCCGCATCGTAGCGCGGCAGCCGCGCCGCGACGCCGCGCATCGATGCCTCCTCGTGGCACGAGGCGCAGGACTTCCCCGCGCTTCCCTCGGCGCGCCGCCACAGCTCGCGGCCGCGCTCCACAGCGAACATGCCCGGATTGAGGAAGTCGTCGTCCTGCAGCCGCCGGGTCTCCGCGCTGAGATAGAACGATCCCGAGCGCGGCGTACGGGCCTCCTGTGCGACGAGGCCGCCGGCCGCGACGACCGCGACGACGACGGTGAGAAAGAGACGTGTGCCTGCCCGGGTCATGGTGCGCGGCTCACTCCCCGTCCAGGGTGAGCAGATACGCGACCACGTCCTCGACGTCCTGTGCGGTGTAGATGCTTTCGCCGCGATGGCGCGCGAGGACGCGGTGCAACCGGTCGGCCCGGAAATACGGCGGCATGACGGTTGCCGGGTTGATCGCCGTGGCGTCGACGATGCGCTGGCGCAGCTCGCCTGCCGTGGCGCGGCGCGCAACGCCGGCGAGCGGCGGGCCGATCGTGCCGTGGTCGGGCTCCTCGGGGATGGGCATCGCGTGACAGATCAGGCACGTGGCCTTGCCGGTGTCGCGCACCACCTGCCGGCCGCGCGCGGGGTCACCCGGAATCGCGGTGAGGGGCTCGCCGATCGCCGGCCCGCCGGCCCGCTCCTCGGCGCCGCCGGGCGGCCCGAGCGGCGACACCGCCAGGACGAGCAGCAGCGTCGCGGCAAAACGTCTGATCGGTCCCGGCTTCATCGTCGGTTCGTCGTGCGCAAGCGCCGCGGCGGCGCCGGGATCCGCGACGGAGGCGGGCGCGCCGCGCCGCCGCGGCCGGGCGCGAGGGCCCGGCCGCGGCGCGCGATCAGGCCCAGCTCAGGTCGTGCTTCAGGATCGGCGTCGAGCGGATCCGTTTGCCGGTGGCGAAGAAGATCGCGTTGGCGATGGCCGGCGGAGTCGGCGGGCCGGCGGTCTCGCCGAACCCTCCCCACCAACCGTCCTGCGACATCGCGAACACGCTCTCGATCGGCGGCATGTCGACCATCCGCAGCAGCTTGTAGCTGTCGAAATTGACGTTGCGGATGCGGCCCTCGCGCACGTCGAGGCCGCCGCTGAGCGTGTGGCTCAGCTCCCAGGCGGTGCTGCCGTAGACCTGCTCGTTGGCCGCGCGCGGGTTGATGACGTAGCCGCTGTTGGACACGACCAGGATCTTCTCGATCGACAGCACGCCGCGCTTGGACACCTCGACGGTGGCGCACACGCCCACCGTCGAGCCGTGGGACTCGACGACGGCGATGCCCATGCCCTGGCCGCGCGGCAGCTTGGTCGTGAAGCCCGAGACCTCCTTGAGCTTCTTGAGCACGCGCTGCCAGCGCTCGTTGCCCTCGGTCATCTTGAGGCGCCACTCGAGCGGATCCCAGCCGCCGGCGAGCGCGAGCTCGTCGACGAACTGCTCGATCGTGAAGCCGTTGTTGTTGTTGCCCGGCGCGCGATTCGGGCCGACCGGGATGTTGGTGGGCACCACGTGGCGTTCGTAGCGGTAGTGCGGCACGTTGTACGGCATGTTCGCGATGCCGCGATCGGCATAGGCCGGGACCACGATCTCGCCCACCGCGCGGCTGAGCATCGCCGTCGGCAGGCCGTCCTGCCCGAGCACCGCGTGGAACCGCGCCCAGACCGGCGGCCGCGTGCGCGACTGCGCCGTGTCCTCCTCGCGCGTCCACACCACCTTCACCGGCCTGCCGACCTGCTTCGAGATCTCGACGGCCTGACGCGTGACGTCGACGTTGTTGCCGTTGCCGAAGGCGCCGCCCTGGTAGGTGCCGTGGACGAACACGTCCTTCGGGTTGCGCCCTGCCTGGTCGGCCGCGAGCAGCAGCGTCGCCGCGACGTTCTGGGTGAAGCTCCACACGTCGATGCGCTCGGGCGTGACATGCGCCACCGCCGCGGGCGGGCTCATCGGGACATGCGTCTCATACGGGCGCGAGTACTCGCCCACGACGGTCTTGGCCGCGCCGGCGAGGATCGGGCGCGGATCGCCGCGCACCTCCTCGGCGTGCTTGGCCTCGGTGCCCATCATCGCCCGCGCCTGGGCGTCCATGGCCGCGTAGCTGTTGGTCGCGCCCGGGCCGTAGTCCCACTCGATCGGCATCAGGTCGAGGGCGACCTTGGCGCGGTAGAAGCTGTCGGCGACGACCGCGATCGCGCTGCGCATGTCGCTGTTGCCGAGATTCGCCTTGGTCTGCTTGAGCTCGACCGCGGCGATCACGCCGGGCCGCTCCTTGATCACCGAGAAGTCGAAGCTCTTCAGCCGGCCCCCGGGGACGGGGCAGGCGCGCACGGCCGCGTAGACCATGCCCGGCACGCGCACGTCGATCGGGTAGATCGCGCTGCCGTTGACTTTCGGCGCGACATCCATGCGCGGGACGTCCTTGCCGAGCAGCCACCAGTCGCCATAGGCCTTGATCTTGGGCTCCTGGGCCAGCGTCACCTGCGCCGCGGCGGTGGCGAACTCGCCATAGGTGCCGCGATTGGCGCCGGCGGTGAGCACGCCCTGCTTGGCGGTGACCTGAGCGCGCTCGACACCCCACTTGCGCGCGGCGGCCTCCTTCAGGCGTTCGCGCGCCGACGCGCCGGCCTGCATGATGTGCGGATGGCGGTTGCGCACGAGGTTCGAGCCGCCCGTCGACATGTCCTTGTACTCGTTGCCGCGGGTGACGTGGCGGTTGGCGTCCGCGAGCACGGAGCGCACGCTCTGCCACGGCACGTCGAGCTCCTCGGCGACCAGCTGCGCGACGGAGGTCATGCCGCCCTGGCCCATTTCGGTGTGCGGGCAGCGGATCGTCACGACGCCGTCGTTGTCGATGGTGAGCCAGGCGTTGATCTCGACGCCGCCGGCCGGCGACTTCCACAGCTCGGGCTGGACGGTGGCGGCCGCGGCGTCGTCGGCCGCGGGAATGTTGAAGCCGAGCACCATGCCGCCGCCGGCGGCGACGGCGGTGCGGATGAAGGCGCGACGCGACAGATCGATCTTTTCCATCGGGGCCTCCCTCACGACCGGCTGATCTTCGCCGCGGCGTGGATCGCCGCGCGGATCTGGTTGTACGTGCCGCAGCGGCAGAGATTCTCGGACATCGCCTCGTCGATCTGGCGATCGGTCGGGTCGGGCGCGCGCTGCAGCAGCGCCGCGGCCGCCATGATCTGCCCGGACTGGCAGTAGCCGCATTGCGGCACCGTGTGCTCCAGCCATGCCTTCTGCACGGGGTGGCTGCTGTCGGGGGACAGACCTTCGATGGTCGTGATCTTGCGGCCGACGACGCTCGCGGCGTTGATGTTGCACGCCTTGGCCGGCTGGCCGTCGACATGGATCGTGCAGGCGCCGCACTGCGCGATGCCGCAGCCGTACTTGGTTCCCGTCAGGCCGATCGTGTCCCGCAGGACCCAGAGCAGCGGCGTCTCGGGCTCGACATCGACGTCGTGCGTCGCGCCATTGACGCTGAGGGTCAACTTCATCGCCATTCCTCCCCGGTTCGAGGCCGCACGGCCCCTTCTTCCCGTTCGCACGATAGTCGAGCGGCAGGCCGGCGGCCATCGCCCGCGCCGCCCGGACACGCCCGATCACAAGACGGTGATCTCGGCCCGGTTGGTGAAGGTCAGGTCGAGGGTGTCGTACCAGTCGAACTCGAAGGCGCCGCTGCGCTCGGCGCGGGCGTGGAAGAGGAAGTAGGGGTTGGTGGCGATCGCCGGGTAGAGCCGGGCCCGGAACAGCTCGCCCCCGGCAAAGGTGCAGGTGAAGCGCGAAATGATGCGCTGCCTCACCCATTCCTCGCCGGCGCCGAGCCGCAGGCCCGTCTCCATCGGATGCGAGATCAGCGCCCGGATCGCGACGATCTCGCCGCGACGCGCCTGCGCCGGCACGTTCACCCGGGTCCGCGGCTTGAAGGCGACGACGTCGTCGTTGGAGCCTTCGCCGATCTGGGCGCAGGCGCCGAAGCTGACCGCGACGTCGCGATCGGCCCGCAGGTGGCGGCCATCGCTCATCTGGGCGACCGCCGTCACGGTCTGGGAGCTCTCGAGCCGGATCCGGGTCGCGATCTCGGCGCGCCCGTTCTCCGGCGTGAGCCAGGCCGACAGCACATGCGGCGTCGGATTCTTGTGCGCCACGACATGGACGACGCGCGGGTAGTCGGCCGGCGTCATCGCGCAGTCGAAACCGATCGACAGCGGCACGGCGGAGCCGGCATCCGCGTGCTCCGGCAGGTCGAGCGATATCCCGTCACGCCGGTACGCGACACCGCCGAAGAAGGCGCGGATCGCGTCCTCCGCGCTGCGCCACAGGGGATCGAAGCCGCGCAGGTCGGTCACCTGGGCGCGGCCCGGCGACGCGACCGCCACGACGCCGCCCGCACAGGCACCGGAGATCAGGCGACGCCGCGTCATACGGCCTGCGCGTTCCATCGACGGTCTCCACCGGCAACCCGGCCGACTGGACATGCCGCCGAGTCCCGACGGCGGCTGCGTTCCGGCGATCGCCCCGGTGGTCCCGGGGCGTGCCGCAGCCCGGAGGATAGGCGGATCGCCGCAGCGTTCCAATCAGCGCCGGGTCGGACCTCAACGATCCTGCCGCGGCGGGCGATCGGAACCGAAGAAGCGCTTGCCATGGCGCGTCTCCAGTAGCCGGGACACGGCGGTGAATTCCTCCTTGGCGAGACCGGCCTCGACCGCCTCGCGGTAGTCGCGCGCGGCCGCCTGGAACAGCGGCAGGTCGAGGCCGGCTGCCTCCGTCTCGCGACGCAACGCCTCGGTGTCCTTGGCGGCGATGTAGAGGCGGCCCCAGCCCTCGTCGCGCGCGGCAGCGACGCCGGCGGCATGCAGGTCGAAATACTTCGACCAGCCGATGCCCCCACCCTGCTTGACCACGTCGATGAACGCCGCGACGTCGATGCCGCGCGTACGTGCGAGCGCCAGCGCCTCGGCGGTCGCCAGCGCATAGACGTAGCCGAGGCCGTTCTGCAGGAGCTTGATCGTGTTGGCGGCGCCGTTGTCGCCGACATGACGCCACGCCCGGCCCATGACGCGCAGCAGCGGCTCGACGCGCTGCGCGGCGGCCGCATCGCCCGAGACCACGAAGAAGAGCTGGGCGGCGGCGGACTCCGGCGGCCGGCCCACGAGCAGCGTCTCGATGTGGCGGGCACCGCGCGCCTGCATCGCGGCCGCGAGGTCGCGCGCCATCGCCGAGTCGATCGTCGAGGACTCGGCCGTGATCAGGCCCGGCCGCGCGGCGGCGATCAGGCCGTCGGCGCCGCGATAGACCGCCGCCACCGCATCGACCGACGGCAGGCAGGTGAACACGACGTCGCACGCGCGCGCCATCGCGGCCGGCGAGTCGGCGAGCTTCAGGCCCGGCACCGCCGCGCCGCGCGCGCGGGCCGCGGGATCGGAGTCGCAGCCCCAGGCCTCGACGCCGGCCTTGGCGAGATTGGCGGCCATCGGCAGGCCCATCGCGCCGAGGCCGATCACGCCGGCGCGCAGCGACACGGCGGGCATCGTCACGCCATCCCGACCTGCGGGCGCGGCGCGCAGGCGTCGTCCGGCCGGCTCCGGATCATGTCGCCGAGCTCCCGCCGCCGCCCGGCATAGGCCGGATCGTCGAAGCGGTTGACCGTCTCCAGCGGGTCCTCGGCAAGGTCGTAGAGCTCGCCCGCCCCGGAGTTCAGCTCGAGCGTCAGCTTGAGGGACTTCGTGCGCACCGTGCGCAGCGCGAGGTCGACGCCGCAGCGCGAGGCCCGCAGCTCCCATTCCGAGCGCGCGAAGTCGCGGCTGTCGCCGTCGGCCTCGACCAGCTTGCGCAGCGAGCGGCTGTGCACGGCCCGCGGCATCGCCGCCCCGGCGTAGTCGCAGAAGGTCTGCGGCAGGTCGAGCGTCGACACCGGATCGGCGACGACCTTGCCGCGCGGTACGCCCGGTCCCTCGAAGAGCAGGCCGATGCGCAGGAGGCCTTCATAGGCCATCGGCCCCTTGAGCAGCAGGCCGTGGTCGCCGAGCCAGTCGCCGTGATCGGTCGAGTAGACGATCAGCGTGTTCTCCTCGAGCCCGAGATCGCGCAGCGCGAGGCGCAGCCGGCCGACCTGATGGTCGATCAGCGAGATCATGCCGTAGTAGTTGGCGATCAGCGCGCGCAGCTGCTTCTCGGACTGGTGCGGCGTGCGCGAGGACTTCTCGCGGAACTTGCGCAGGCGCTCGTCGGCCATCTTCGGCTTGCCCTCGAGGGCGGCGCGGTGCCACCACGGCCGCCGGTCGAGATCGAGCTCGCGATGCGTGGGGATGTCGACCTCGTCGGGATGGTGCATGTAGCACCACGGCTCCGGCGCATCGAACGGGTGGTGCGGATCGGGGAACGACGCCCAGACGCAGAACGGCCCGTCGCGATGCGAGCGCAGGTACTCGATCGTGCGATCGCCGATCCAGGTCGAGTTGTGCCAGGCCAGCGGCAGCGCCGAGTTGAAGGTCTCGTGCGCGTCGGAGAGCGGCGGGAGCTTCGTCTGGTAGAGCTTCGTGCGCTCCTCGCCGCGACCGTCCGCGTGGTACCAGCGCTCGTAATGCTGGCCGAGCGGCGGCTTCATCGGCGGCCACATGTTGTGGCCCTCGAGCATCATCTCGACATGGTCGAACCCGCAATAGGGCCCGTACCAGTCGGCGCCGTACCTGGCGCTGCTCTCCCGGCACTCCGGCGTGCCGGTCGGCGCGAAGGTGTGCGAGGTGTTGAAATGCGCCTTGCCGATCACGGCGGTCGCGTAGCCGGCGCGCGCGAGCGTGCGGGCGAAGCCCTGCTCGCCGTACTCGGACGGCAGGTCGATGCCGTTGTCGGACACGCCGTGCGTGAGGGGCAGGAGGCCGGTGAGGATCGAGCAACGCGACGGCTGGCAGACGAGATTGGGCGTGATGGCCGCGGCGAAGCGCGTGCCGTTGCGCGCCATCTCGTCGAGATGCGGAGTCTTCACCTTGCGCCCCTCGAAGCCGTAGCAGTCGCCGCGCTGCTGGTCCGAGGTGATGAACAGGATGTTGGTCTTGCGGGTCATGTCTCGCTACCGGCTGAAGCGGCACCGATGCCGGAGGCCGGCATCGGTGCCTGGACGACGCTCAGCTGCGCTGCGCGCGCTTGAGCTCCTGATCTGCCTTGGCCGCCGCCTTGGCGATCGCGTCCTTCGGCGCCTCGCCGCCGAGCACGACCGCCTGCACCATCTCGGAGCAGATCTGCAGGACGGCCGGCACGCCGATCACGCCCGGGAAGGGCTGCGCGAACGGGATCGTGTCGAGGAAGGCTTGGCCGAGCGGATTCTGCGCCAGGAAGCGCCGGTACTCGGCGTGCTCGATCGCGGCCTGCGAGTTCGGGATGGCACCGCTCTCGCCGGCCCAGCGCCCGCTGATCGCCGGCTGGACCCACCAGTTGGCGAACTTGGCGAACGCCTCCTTGTTGCGGCTCGCCGTCGACAGCGTGAAGTAGTTGCCGGCGAAATGCGCGCCGCGCTGCGCGCGCCGCGGCGGCGGCGCCGTCATGCTCGGCACCTTCGAGGCGAGGATGCCCGCCGTCCACACGGGGTAGAGCAGCACGGAGCCGATCTTGCGCGTCGCCCACTCGGTCCAGGCCTGCACGTCGGTGTACATCTTGCGCGGCGAGATCTTGTGCTTGTTCACCGCGTCGCCCATGAAGGTCAGGGCGTCGAGCCCGGCGGCGGAGTTGAAGGCGGTCGCTTTGCCGTCGGGCGTGAGCAGCGAACCGCCGGCCCCGAGCAGGAACGCGTAGTAGTTCTGCGCGGTGGTGAAGCCGGCCTGGTTGCCGAGCATCAGGCCCCACTGGTTCTCGGCCGCGTTCGTGGTCTTGCGCGCCTGCTCGACCAGTTCGTCCCAGCTCTCGGGCGCCTTCTTCGGATCGAGCCCGGCCTTCTCCATGAGCTCGGTGTTGTAGCACATGGCGCCGAGCCCGCCGTTCACCGGCACGCCGAAGCGCTGGCCGCCGAACACGGTGATCGGGTCGAAGTTCTTGAGCGTCGTCGGATGCAGCGTCACCAGCCCGTCGAGTGGCGCGATCACCTTGTTCGACGCCATGTCGGGGGGCACGTAGCCCGGCGCATGGAAGACGTCCGGCGGCGCGCCGGCCGCGACGGCGGCGAGATACTTGGCGGTGATCTCCGCCGGGCCGAAGGACTGCGCCTTCACCTCGACGTCGGGCGTGGCGTCGTTGAACTCCTTCAGGAAGCGATTGAAGATCTCGAAGTTCGCGCCGACGAAGTGCACCCACATCGTGACCTGGCGCTTGGCGCCCTGGGCGATCGCGGGTGCGGCGAGCAGCGTCCCCGCCCCGACCGCCGCGGCGGTGGCGCCCATCAGCCGGCGCCGGTTGACCTGTCCGACCGTGCTCGATTTCGACATGGCTGTCCCCTCCCTTGGGTTGACCGACGTTAGCCCTTGAGCCCGCTCATCGCGATGCCCTTCACGAAGTAGCGCTGCAGCAGCACGTAGATCGTCACCGTCGGCACGACCGACATGGTCACGACCGCCATCACCACGCCCCAGTCGACGACCTCGGCCTGCTTCATCGCCGCGATCAGGAGCTGGATCGTCCACATCTCGGTCGACTGCACGACGATCAGCGGCCAGAAGAACTCGTTCCACGAGGCGGTGAACGTGAAGATCGCCAGCGTCGCCACCGCGGGCCCGCACAGCGGCACCAGGACGCGCGTCAGCGTCTGCAGCCGCGAGCAGCCGTCGATCCGCGCGGCCTCCTCCAGCTCGCGCGGCAGCGTCTGGAGGAACTGGCGCATCAGGAAGATGCCGAGCGGCGTCATGATCCGCGGCACGATCAGGCCCTGGTAGGTGTCGATCCAGCCGAGCCATTTGATGAGCATGAACGCCGGAATCATCGTGACCTGGCTTGGGATCATCATCGTGCCGAGAATGAGCAGGAACAGCGCCTCGCGGCCGGGGAAGCGCAGCCGTGCGAACGGATAGGCGGTGAAGACGCTCGTCACGACGACGGCGAGCGTCTCGACGCCGGCCATGACGATGCTGTTGAGGATGGCGCGCCCCACGGGATGCTTCTCGATCGCCTCGACGTAGTTGCCGAGGATCGGATTGGCGGGGATGAGCTCGATCCGCGCCTGGAAGATCTCGACGTTCGGCTTGAACGACGACGACATCATCCAGGCATAGGGGAACAGCGTCAGCGCCGTGCAGAGCACGAGCAGCGCGTAGAGCGCGAAGCGGACGGCGGCGGCACGCGACTCGTGGCTCATCCCATCTGCACCGGCCGGCCGAAGGCTTTGAACTGGAGGAGGGTGAGCAGGAAGATGATCACGAACAGCACGAAGCCGATCGCGCTCGCATACCCCATGCGGAAATAGGTGAAGGCCTGCTGGTAGAGGAAGAAGACCAGGACCGAGGTGGCGTTGGCCGGGCCGCCGGCGGTCATCACGTAGACCAGCGCGAAGACCTGGAACGACAGGATCACCGACATCACGACGACGAACAGGATCGTCGGCTTGAGCAGCGGCAGCGTGATGCGCCAGAACGAGTCCCACGCGCTCGCGCCGTCGATGCGCGCCGCCTCGTAGTAGGTGCCGTCGATGCCCTGCAGCCCGGCGAGGAAGATCGTCGAGAAGTAGCCGATGTTGCGCCAGGCGGCGGTCAAGATCAGGGCGAACAGCGCGGTGCCCGGATCGGCGAGCCACAGCGGCCCCTCGAGGCCGATCCCGCGCAGCAGCTGATTGATGAACCCGTATTGCGGGTCGAAGATCCACACCCAGACGATGCCGATCGCGACCAGCGAGGTGACCGCCGGCAGGTAGAAGACGGTGCGATAGAGCTTGATCCAGCGCAGCTTCTGGTCGAGCAGCAGCGCCATGCCGAGCGAGAGGACGAGGATGCACGCCGTGATCCCGGCGGTGAACACGACGGTCTGGCCGAGGCTGCGCCGGAAATCGGGATCGTCCGCCAGCGACGTGTAGTTCTCGAGCCCCACCCAGTAGGGGCTCGGCGACATCATGTTCCAGTCGTGGAAGCTCAGATAGAAGGAGTAGCCGACCGGAAAGCCGACGAAGAGCGAGAAGAAGGCGAGCGCCGGCAGGATCGCGGCCCAGGCGAAGCGGGTCTCCTCGTTCCACCAGCGCGGGGGAAGCGGACGCCTCGACGGCGACGACGCGGACGCGGACCGCTCGGCAAGACCTGCTGACATCGCCTCCCCAGCCGATGATCGCCATCCCCTGCGTGCATAAGAGCAGCGCCCCGGGGGCCGGCGCAACCGGCGATGTCCGTCGGCGCCGGACTCGTCGCGACCGGCGGGCAGCGGGGTCCGCGCCGGCGCGGGCGGCCGAAGCGCCGCTCAGCCGATCCGCACGTAGTCGAGGCCGCGCGCCAGCCAGCATCCGACGGTGGCGCCGGCGACGCGCCCCGTGCCGTCGCGGCGGATCGCGAGCGTCCAGTCGCCGGGGGGCGACACGTCCAGCGCGCGCGGGCACGGCAGCGCCCAGAGATCGGGGCCGATCGGATCGAGCGGCTCCATGCGTCCGCGGCCGAGCGGGCCGTCGCAGCCGCCATGCAGCACGCCGCCCGCATCGGCGACGACGATCTCCGCGCCGAGCTCCTCGCAGCGGTAGCGCCCCGCGATGTCGCGGCGCGGCGCCTCGCTGCCATGCGGCACGAGCCGGGCGCGCAGATTCTCGCCCGGCCGCTCGAGCCGCAGGCCGTCGTCCGCGGCGCGCAGCACGATGCGGCCGGCGACCGCGCTGCCGTCGGGCAGCAGGCGCAGCTTCTCCGCGACATGGCTGAAGCGCAGGCGCACCTCGCCGGGCGCGGCGAGATCGATGCGGGCGGCGAGCCCGGTCTCCGGCTCCGCATAGGTGCCCAGCCACGGCGGCGGCGCCAGCGCCGGATCGGGGACCGGCTTCGCGGCGTCGAGCAGGAGGGCGAGCGCGTCGTGCGCGGCGGCCTGCGGATCGGACATGTGGTTGAACAGCACGACGACCGAGATCCGTTCGGCGGCGACATGCAGCCGATGGCTGCGCCAGCCGCGCAGCGCGCCGGAGTGCCCGACGATCGCGTGCCCGAATTCGGTCGCGCGCGCGAGCCCGTAGCCGTAGGCCGCCGGCGCCCCGTCGGCGAAGGCGACCGGCGCGGACAGCCGCGCGTAGATCGACGACGGATCGTCGCGCGTCGCGTCGATATGGCGCTCCCAGGCGATCATGTCGTCGAGGCTGGCGCCGAGGCCGGCATCGCCGGTCCACAGGATGCGGTTCTCGGCGGCGCGGAAGCCGGTGCCCGGCGTACCCTCATAGCCCTCGGCGCCGTCGGGCATCGCGCGCGTGTCGGCAGCGAGTATCGCGCCTTCCATGCCGGCGGGCCCCAGCACATGGCGCCGGAGAAGCTCGGCGAAGTCGCGACCGGTGTGCTGCTCGAGCAGGTCCGAGATCAGCCGGAAATTCTGGTTGCAATAGGCGTAGCGCGTCCCCGGCGTGAACTGCGTGCTGCGCGTGGCCGCGATCATGCGCCCGAACTCGTCGTCGCCGAACGGATCCTCGGCCCCGGCGCCGAGCAGCATCGCCACCGCCCAGTAGTCGCGCAGCCCGGACTGGTTGTGGGCGAGCTGCGCGATCGTGGGCAGCGGGCCGCCGAGACGGGCCAGCCGCGCGCGCAGGGCCGGCTCCAGCACCGCCGGATCCGGACACGCCTGCAGCAGCGTCGCGCATGTGAACTGCTTGGTGATCGAGCACACGCGGAACAGCGTGCGCGGCGTGAAGGGGATGCGCCGCTCGGCATTGGCATAGCCCCAGGCGTGACGCAGCAGCACTTCGCCCCGGCGCAGCACCGCGATGGCGCCGCCGGGTCCCGGATAGGCCACGGGCAGGCGGCGGACGAGGTCGTCGAGACGTTTGTCGAGGCTGGGAGACATGGGACTCGAGGCTCCTGAACGGGACTTCGGCTCGGCCGGAGCATAGCTGCCGCCACGGCGGCGCGAAGCTTCCCGTGGCGCACCGTGCACGCTGCCGTCCTATTCTCGATGCCGCCGATGCCGGAATCGCCGATCGCCGTCTCCCGCCCTGCCGGTCGCTCCTCCGGCGCGATGTCCCCGTGCGCGTCGCCTCTCCGGCGCGCGGCGTTCCCGCCGCGCGGCATGGAATTCGGCCGGCATGGCGTCCCCGGCACCGCGCTTGCCCGGCGCCGGCCAGCCGAGGCCGGCGACATGCCGGTCGCACGGCCGTGAGCGCATCGCGCCGCTTCTCGATGCTCGCGCCGTTCCAGGTGCGCAGCTTCCGCTTCCAGTGGCCCGCGGATCTCGCGACGTCCTGCGCCTTCGAGATGGAGACCCTGGTGCTGGGGTGGTTCATCCTGGTCGAGACCGGATCGGTGCTGCTGCTGACGCTGTTCGCATCGCTGCCGTTCCTCGGCACGCTGCTCGCGCCGATGCTCGGCCTGGTCGGCGACCGGATCGGCCATCGCCGACTGATGTGCCTGATGCGCGGCGCCTATCTCGTGCTCGCCGGAGTGCTCGCCTGCCTCGCCTTCGCCGGCGCGCTCGGCCCGCTGCAGGCATTCGTCGTCGCCGGGCTCGCGGGGCTCGTGCGGCCCTCGGATGTCGGGGTGCGCAACGTGCTGATCGGCGAGACGATGCCGGCCGAGCGTCTGCTCGGCGCGATCGGCCTGTCGCGCATCACCGCGGACTCGGCGCGCGGGCTCGGCGCGCTCACCGGCGCCGGCGTCGTCGCCGGGCTCGGCATGAGCTGGGCCTACGTGATGATCGTCGCGTTCTACGCGATCAGCCTGGGCCTGACGCTGATGACGGGCACGCGCGCCACGACGGCAGGCGCCGGACCGGCGACGGCGACGATCGCGCGCTCCTCGCCGTGGCGCGAACTGCGTGCGGCGATCAGCCTCGTCTGGGCGACGCCCGCCCAGCTCGCGGCGCTCAGCCTCGCCTTCCTCATCAACCTCACTACCTACCCGTTCATCCTCGGCCTGCTGCCCTTCGTGGCGCGCGAGGTCTACGGCACGGACCAGGCCGGGCTCGGCACGATGGTCGCGGCGACGGCGGGCGGCGCGGTGCTCGCGTCGTTCCTGGTCAGCCGCCTCGAACGGCACGTGCTGCCCGCGCGCGTGATGATCCTCGCCGCGATCGCCTGGCAGCTGCTGACGCTCGCGCTCGGCGCCACCGGCGGCATGGGCAGCGGCCTCCCGGTCCTCGTCCTCGCCGGGCTCGCGCAGGGGCTGTGCATCGTGCCGATGGCCGTGCTCCAGCTGCGCAATGCGCCGCCCGAGCTGCGCGGCCGGATCACGGGACTGCGCACGCTGGCCGTCTACGGCCTGCCCATCGGCCTGTGGCTGTCCGGCCCGCTGATCGAGCGCCTCGGCTTCGCGGCGGCCTCCACGCTCTACGGCGGCGCCGGCCTTGCCTGCACGCTGCTGATGCTGGTGCGCTGGCGCGCCCATCTCTGGCCGGCCGACGCGCCGGCGAACCGCCGGGACTGACGGCGCGCGCCGCGAGATTTGTCGTGACAGCCGGATGGCGGCGGCGATAGAGACCCCGACCGACGAGACCGATGCCCTAGCCGCCCCCTCCCGCCGCCCACCCGGCCGTCCCCGACGCGCAACGCGCACGGCCGAGCCGCGCTGCCGAGCCGCCGACCGGGCTCGGGCATCGGGCCCCGGCCGATCCTGCGGCCTTTTCGCATTCCTCCCGGCGACCGACGCCTCGCCCCACTCCGAGATCGACCGTGACGACGACACCCCTGCCCTCGCGCGACGCCGCCGACGCGCCGACGACGAACCGTCGGACCTTCGCGATCATCTCGCATCCCGACGCCGGCAAGACGACGCTGACGGAGAAGCTGCTGCTGGCGTCCGGCGCGATCCGCCTCGCGGGCCATGTCCGCGCGCGCGGCGACCGGCGCCGCACGCAGTCCGATTGGATGGCGATCGAACGCTCGCGCGGCATCTCGGTGTCGAGCTCGGTGATGACCTTCGAGCACCTCGGGAACCTCTTCAACCTGCTCGACACGCCGGGTCACCAGGACTTCAGCGAGGACACCTATCGCACGCTCACCGCGGTGGACTCCGCCGTCATGGTCATCGACGCCGCGAAGGGCATCGAGAGCCAGACGCGCAAGCTGCTCGAGGTCTGCCGGCTGCGCGACATCCCGATCACCACCTTCGTCAACAAGGTCGACCGCGAGGGCCGCGACCCGCTGGAGCTTCTCGACGAGATCCAGAGCACGCTCGCGATCGACGTCGCGCCGATGAGCTGGCCGATCGGCATGGGCCGCCGCCTGATCGGCTGCCACCTGCTCGAGGAGGATCTCGTGCGCCTGATGGAGGCGCCGGCCGGCCTCGAGTCCGACGGTCAGCCGACCCTCGCCTGGGACGATCCGCGGCTCGCCGCGATCCTGCCGGAGGCCGAACGCCGGGAGCACGAGCAGACGATCGAGCTCGTGCGGGCCGGCTACGCCGAATTCGATCCCGCGGCCTATCGCGAAGGCCACCTGACGCCGGTGTTCTTCGGCAGTGCGCTGAAGGAGATGGGCGTGCCCGACCTGATGACCCATCTCGCACGCTGGGCGCCGGCGCCGAAGGGCCAGCCCGCGGACACGCGCCTGGTGACGCCGGACGAGGCGAAGGTCACGGGCTTCATCTTCAAGGTCCTCGCCAACATGGACCCGAACCATCGCGACCGCGTCGCCTTCATGCGGTTGTGCTCGGGCAACTTCCGCCGCGGCATGAAGCTGACCCAGGTGCAGAGCGGCAAGACGATCGCCATCAACAACCCGATCTTCTTCTTCGCGCGCGACCGCGAGATCGTCGAGGAGGCGGCGCCCGGCGACATCATCGGCATCCCAAACCACGGCGTGCTGCGCGTGGGCGACACGCTGACCGAGGGCGAGACGCTGCGCTTCACCGGCATCCCGAACTTCGCGCCCGAGGTGCTGCGGCGCGTGCGGCTCGCCGATCCGATCCGCGCCAAGCAGATGCGCCGCGCGCTCGAGGACCTCGCCGAGGAGGGTGTGGCGCAGCTCTTCCGGCCGCTGCTCGGCTCCGACTGGATCGTCGGCGTGGTCGGCGCGCTGCAGCTCGACGTGCTCGCCTCGCGGGTCGAGTCCGAATACAAGGTCGCCGTCGCCTTCGAGACGATCCCCTACGAGACCGCGCGGTGGATCTCGTGCGACGACCCCAAGGAGCTCAAGCGCTTCATCGACGCGCACGGCTCGTCGGTGGTGATGGATCGCGACGACTCGCCCGTCTATCTCGTGCGCGA
Organism: Alphaproteobacteria bacterium; assembly: GCA_016793165.1. Classification (GTDB taxonomy): domain Bacteria; phylum Pseudomonadota; class Alphaproteobacteria; order CACIAM-22H2; family CACIAM-22H2; genus CAIOSQ01. The sequence goes on from JAEULA010000023.1 coordinate 27,847, forward strand.
CAGTTGGGACATGCGCCGCACGCCGCAGGACTGGCCGGCGATCCGCTTCGGCGAGACGCGCGAGCGCCGCTGAGGGCGGCGGCGCGCGGCTAGCGCTCGGCCGCCAGCAGCGCGCGGAGGTCGCCGGCGTTCGCCATGCGGTCCAGGTCCAGCGCGGCGCGGGCGAGGTCGCCGGCTCGCGACGTCGGCAGGACCATCGTCGCGAGCTCGCGGAACTTCGCCTCCAGACCCGCATCGTCGACCGGATTGTCGGGCGCGCCCAGCGGTATGCGGGTCGGCTCGTCGAGCCGGCGCCCGTCGCCCATGAAGATCGACACGACGCTGCGGTCGCTGCCGAGGATCGCCGGGTCGCGCACGAGCGTCACGCGCTCGAGCAGCCGGCGGACGCGCGCGTCGCCGCGCTTCTCCGGCGCGTAGCTGGACAGGCCCGCGCTGCCGAAGACGATCCGCGCGCTGACCGCGTAGGGCAGGCTCATCTGCGCGGCGGGCAGCGTCGCGACGTCGCGGCCGCCGACCATGCCGATCAGGAAGTCGTTCGCGCGGACCTCGATGCGCTCGACGGCGTCCGCCGCGATCGCCTCGCGCGCCAGCAGGCGGCCGACGGCATCGACGGCGCAATGCGTGTCGCGGCACGAGGCGTAGGGCTTGATCGCCGCGATGTCGACCCGCCACTTGCGGCCCAGGTCGCGCGTCAGCGCGTCGGGATCGACCGGCTTGTGCGCGTAGCTCTTGAGGAACCCTCCCCAGACGTCGTCGAAGATCCTCGCCGGCCCGGTGATGCCGCGCTGGGCGAGCACGCCGGCGAGGAGTCCGCCCTCGGCGGCGCGCCCGGCATGCAGCCGCTTGGTCATCGTGCCGTCGTGGATGAAGGCCCAAATGCCGCTGGCGCCGCTCGCCGCGATGCCCAGCGCGGCACGGCACTGACCGCGATCGAGCCGCAGGATCCGGGCGACCGCCGCGGCCGCGCCGAACACGCCGCAGGTGCCGGTCGAATGCCAACCCGCCTCGTTGTGCGGCTTGTAGCCGCCGAACGCCTCGAGCACGCGCCGCCCGACGTCGTATCCGAGCACCACGGCGAGAAGGAACTCGCGTCCGCTCACCGGCGCCGCCGCCAGGTCCAGCGCCGCGATCGCCGCCGGCAGCACCACCGCGCCCGAGTGGTCGCAGCCCCCGGTGTCGTCGAGTTCGAAGGCATGCGCCGCGATGCCGTTTACCAGCGCGGCATTGCGCGGCGACAGGCGCTCCGTCGTTCCCCACAGCGGCGTCGCGCCCGGTCCGTCGCAGGCCGCCAGCGCCGCGCGTGCACGCCGCGCCTCCTCCGATGTCGCGCCGGCGAGCGCGGCGCCGAGCGTGTCCATGACGTGACGCTTCGTCTTCGCGACCGTCGCCGCCGGCAGCGCATCGAACGCCACGTCGTGGACGAAGTCCCCCAGCATCTCGGCATGCGTCGCACCCATTCGGATCCCCTTCGCGCAGGTTCGGCCCCGTTCCCCGCGTGCCGGCGGTCGCGATCAGGCCATATCAGCGACATGAATAGTCGCCGGTGAAAATTGATAGACGGACTCATTGTATCCGACGTCGGGCAGGTGGGAGGCTAGTTCGGAATTGGGCCGGCCGGCATCGCGCGGGCGAGAGGGGAACGACGTGGGGCGCATCGTCATCAGGACGGCGTGGACGATCGCGGACGTCGGCGGCCGGCAGGTGCCGCTGCCCGAACACGCGATCGTCGTCGAAGGCGATCGCATCGCCGACGTGACGCGCGAGCCGCCTCGCGACGCCGAGACGATCGACCTGCCGGGCGGCATCGCCTGCCCGGGCATCGCCAACCTCCACAACCACACGATCAACGGCCCGCTCTTCCGCGGCATCGTCGACGACCTGCCGCGCCGGGCGATCGGCGAGAGCAAGGTCTATTCGGTCCTGATGCCGATGGGCAGCCTGGCAATGACCTGGCTCACCGAGGAGCAGCGCCGCGACCTGGTGGCGCTCGGGCTGCTCGAGGTTCTGCGCAGCGGCGCCACGACGATGGTGGACCAGTTCCGACCGCCGCAGCGCGTGATCCTCGAACTCGCGCGCGACTGGGGCCTGCGCCTCTACGGCGCGCCGTATCTGTTCTCGCCGGCGAAGACGATCGCGGATCCGACGGTCGCGCGCGCGACCCAGGGCAGCTTCGAGGGCGCCTCGGGCCTCGACGCCTTCGAGGCGATGTTCCGCGAGTTCGACGACGGCGAGCGCGGCCGCATGCGCGTGATCCTCGGGCCGCATGCCGCGGATTCCTGCGCGCCGGACCTGCTGCAGCGCGTCGACGCGATCGCGCGCGAGCGCAAGCTGCTCGCCACGATCCATCTCGCGCAGAGCCAGGGCGAGGTCGACCGCGTCGCCGCGGATCGCGGCATGGGACCGGCGGCCTACATGAAGTCCGTCGGGCTGCTGCGCGAAGGCGTGGTCTACGCCCACGGCACGCATCTCACGGACGACGAGCTCGACCGGATCGCCGACGCCGGCGCCGCGGTCGCCAATTGCGCCAGCGTCTTCCTGCGCGGCGGCAAGTCGCCCAACTTCCAGCGCTTCAAGAGCCACGGCGTGCGCGTCGGCTTCGGTACCGACGCCGAACGCATGGACATGTTCGCGCAGCTGCGCGCCACCGGTTTCGCCTCGAAGCAGGCCTTCGGCATGGGCGACGCGGCGACGGCGGCCGAGCTGCTGCAGGCCGCGACGGCGGGGGCCGCCGACATCCTGCGCCGGCCCGATCTCGGCCGCATCGCCAGGGGCATGACCGCGGACCTGCTGCTGGTCGACGCGATGAAGCCGCATCTGCAGCCGATCCGCGATCCGGTCCGCACGCTTGTCTGGTACGCGGGCGCGGCGGATGTCGACACGATCCTGATCGGCGGGCGCGCGGTGGTCCGCGGCCGCAGGGCCGTCGGCCTCGACGAGCCGGCGATCGTGCGCCGCGGCGCCGAGGCGACCCGCGCGCTGTGGGACGAGGCCAAGCGGCGCGGCCATTTCCCCGCCGAGGCGGAGCCCGCGCAGCCGTGACGCGGCTCACGCGCCACCGCGATCGCCTCCGTGCCTGGATCGACCAGGACCGCGACGAGCTCGTGCGATTCCTGTCGCGCTTCGTCGCGATCGCGAGCCCCAATCCGCCGGGCGACACGCGCGAGGCGGCGCAGTTCCTGCTCGACACGCTGCGCGCGCACGGCGCGCCGGTCGAGGTGCGGCAGATGGAGCCGCACCTGCCCAACGTCGTCGGCAGCTTCGCGGGCGCGCGGCCCGGGCGCCATCTCGTGCTCAACGGCCATATCGACGTCTTCCCGGCCGGCCCGCGCGAGAGCTGGACGCGCGATCCCTGGAGCGGCGCCGTCGAGGACGGCAAGGTCCACGGCCGCGGCGTGGCCGACATGAAGTGCGGCACGGCCGCCTCGGTCTGGACCTTCATCTACCTGCACCGCCTGCGCGCCGAGCTCGGCGGCCGGCTGACGCTGACCTGCGTCTCCGACGAGGAGACCGGCGGCACGCGCGGCAGCAGGTTCCTGGTCGAGCAGTTCCCGCAGGAGTTCCTCGGCGACTGCTGCCTCAACGGCGAGCCGTCGACGCCGCTGACGATCCGCTTCGGCGAGAAGGGGACGCTACGGCTCGTCTTCGAGATCGACACGCCCGGCGCGCACGCCGCCTACACCCATGCCAGCCGCAACGCCATCCGTGTCGCCGCGGCGCTGATCGGCGATCTGGGCGAGCTCGAGGCGATGACGATCCCGATGTCCGATTCGGTGCGCGCGGCGATCGAGCGGTCGCGCGCGGCGATGGACCGCGCGCTGGGCGCCGGCGCCGGCGCCATCCTCGACCGCATCACCGTGTCGCCGGGCGTCATCCAGGGCGGGCTCAAGATCAACATGCTGCCGGGCCATTGCCGCGTCGAGGTCGACATGCGGCTGCCGCCCGGCAGCTCGCAGGACCAGGCGATGGCGGCCGTGAGCGCGATCGTCGCGCGCCATCCCGAGGCGCGCGTGACGCGGATCGCGACCCATTCGAGCGAGCCCAGCGTCTGCGATCCCGAGCATCCGATGATCGGCATCCTGCAGGCGACCGTGACGTCGCTCGGCCGCGAGATGCCGGTGCCTGCCGTGAGCCTGGGCGCGACGGACGCCAAGTTCTGGCGGCATCGCGACACGCCCGCCTATGTCTACGGCTGCACGCCCAACAACATGGCCAAGCCCGACGAATGGGTCGCGGTCGACGAGTATCTCCACGTCGTGCGCAGCCATGCGATCGCCGCCGCCACCTATCTCGAGCCAACGGAATGACACGATGACCGTCGCGCGCTTCCTTCCCACCGATCGCGCCGCCTACGCGCCCGGCGGCCGCCTCGCCAACCCGATCGCGCGCGCGGTGCGCGCCGGGGAGCGTGTCTATCTGAGCGCCGCGAGCGCGCTGCGACCCGACGGCACCGTCGCCGGCCTCGGCGCTGCGGCGGCGCAGACCGATGCCGCCTTCGACGCGATCGCCGAGGCGCTCGCCGCCGCGGGCGGTTCGCTCGAACACGTCGTCAAGCTCACGACCTGCGTCGTCGACAGCGCGCATCGCAAGCCGGTCTACGAGGCGATCGCGCGCCGGCTGCAAGGCGTGTTCCCAGTGTCGACCGGCCTCGTCGTCGGCGGCCTGCCGCTGCCCGAGCTGACGGTTCAGATCGACGCCGAGGCGGTGATCCCGATGCCGGGCCACGGCGCGGTGCGCAAGCATCGCCAGTTCGCGCTCAAGGACTGGTTCGGCCAGGACATCGCATGGCAAGGCGCGATGATCTCGACCAGCGACGAGGAGATCTTCATCCGCGGCCAGACCGGCTCGGCGCTCGACGGCAAGTCGATGGCGGGGCCCGGGCGCCAGGCCGCCGATGCCGGCGCCCAGGCCGATCTCGCGCTCGCCAATCTCGCGACGCTGCTGAGGGAGGCCGGCGCGTCGATGGAGGACGTCGGCAAGATCACCGTCTTCATCCCGGATCGCGGCTACCGCAACGCCGTCTATCCGATGATCGGCAAGCACCTGCGCGGGGTGCATCCCGTTTCCACCGGCATCATCATCAACGGCTTCGCACGGCCGGAAATCCTGTTCGAGATCGACGTGCAGGCCTTTCCCAAACAGGGCGGCGCGAAGCATCGCCGCGTACGGCCCTATCATTCGAAGAACGCGCGCTACGGCACCGAGCAGCAGCCGCTCGATTGCGACTTCTGCATGGCCGTGCGCGCCGGCAACCGCGTGGTGCTGCGCGGCCAGACCGGCATGGGCCTCGACGAGAAGATGTACGGCCTGGGCGACGCCGTCGCGCAGGCGGAAAAGGCGATGGACAACGTTGCCATCCTGCTGGGCGAGGCCGGAGCGCGGGTCGACGACATCGTCAAGGCGACCGTCTTCGTCACCGACCGCGCCTTCCTCGCCGGCGTCTGCCACGCGGTGACGAAGCGCTTCGGCGCGGCGGCGCCCGCGTTCAGCGCGATCATCGTCAAGGGGCTCGCGAGCCCGGAGCTGCTCATGGAAGTCGACGTCACCGCGATCGTCCCGGGAGAAGCCCGATGACCTTTTCGCTCGTCGGCCGCTGCCCGCGCACCGGCATGCTCGGCGCCGCCGTCACCACCTCGGCGCTCGCGGTCGGCTCTCGCTGCCCCTATGCCGAGCCCGGGATCGGCGCCTCGCTCACCCAGAACCGCACCGACCCGCGCCTCGGGCCCCTGATCCTCGACATGGTCCGGCGCGGCTTCACCGCGCAGCAGGCCCTCGACGCCGTCGTCGCGGCTACGCCCGATCGCGGCTGGCGTCAGCTCGCGGTGATCGACGCCGCGGGCCGCACCGCCGCCTTCACGGGCGCACTGGTGCGCGGCGAGCTCGGCGAAGCGCATGGCCGGGACTGCGTCGCCATCGCCAACATCGTGCGCTCGGCCGAGGTGCCGCGCGCCATGGCGCGCGCCTTCGAGCTCGATCCGTCGCTACCCCTACCGCTGCGCCTCGTGAACGCGCTCAGCGCCGGCGAAGCGGCGGGCGGCGAGCACGTGCCGGTGGTCTCGGCGGCGCTGCTCGTCGCGCATCGCGAGAGCTTTCCCTACGTCGATCTGCGCGTCGACCGGCATGCGACGCCAATCGTCGAGTTGGCACGGCTCTGGCAAGCCTACGAGCCGGAAGCCGATCCCTATGTCGTGCGCGCCGTCGATCCCGACAACGCGACACGCGCGCCGGTACCGAAGAGCTGAACCACATCAACGTTTCGCGACCTCGCGCCGCTTGAGGCGCATCATGAGAAGGAGCTCGAGATGAGACGCCTATTGCTCGCCGGGGCGATTGCCCTCGGACTGATCAGCCCTGCCCTTGCCCAAGGCACGCTGCGCGTGGCCGTCGGCACCACGATCACCCAGCTGGACCCGGCGCTGACCACGATCGGCGACGAGTACATCTACGTGCATCTCGTCTTCAACGGCCTGACGCGGATCGAACGCGACCTGACGGTGAAGCCGGATCTCGCTGTCAGCTGGACCGCGTCCGACGATCTCAAGATCTGGACGTTCAAGCTCCGCGAGGGCGTGAAGTGGCATCACGGCCGCACGCTCGACGCCGAGGACGTGGTCGCGACGATGCAGCGCATCCTCGACCCGGCGACCGGGTCGCGCGCGCGCGCCAATCTCAGCATGGTGACCAAGGTCGAGGCGATCGATCCGCTGACCGTGCGCTTCACCCTCGACATCCCCTATGCCGGCTTCCAGGACATCTTCGGCGAGCGCCAGCTGCGCATCCTCGCCAAGGACAAGCTCGCCGAGGTGAAGACGACGCCGACCGGCACCGGCCCGTTCATGGTCAAGTCGTGGGCGCCCGGCGACCGCATGGAGCTGGTCAAGAACCCCAGCTACTTCGAACAGGGGCTGCCGAAGCTCGACGGCGTCACGATCCGCATCGTGCCGGAACCGGCCGCGCGTCTCGCGGCGCTCGATTCCGGCGCCATCGATATCGTCTGGAACCTGCCCTACGAGTCGGTCGAGAAGTACAAGAACAACGCGGTGGCGCGCGCCGACGCGGTCGCGACCGCGACCTGGGACGGCGTGATCATGAACAACGCCCGCCCGCCCTTCAACGACGTGCGGGTGCGCCAGGCCCTGGCGGCGACGATCGACAAGGAGGCGCTGGTCGAGCTGGTCCTGTTCGGCCAGGGCGCGCCGACGCACAGCCCGATCCCGCCGAGCCACCCCTACTTCAACAAGGCGCTGCCGATCGCCAAGCCGGACATCGCCAAGGCGAAGAAGCTGCTCGCCGAGGCGGGCCTGCCCAACGGCTTCGACGTGACGATGCAGGTGCCGATGGAGCGCGAGCAGCGCGTGCGCCTCGGCGTCGCGGTGCGCGACATGGCGCGGGCGGCGGGCATCCGCATCAACGTCGAGCGTGTGCCCTTCGCGTCCTACACCGCCAACGTCTCGGGCAAGGCGCAGCTCTTCGTCGACGGCTACTTCGCGCGGCCGACGATCGACACCGCGCTCTATCCCTTCTACCACTCGGAGGGCAGCTGGAATAAGCAGCTGTGGCTGTACAAGGACGCGCGCGTCGACGCGCTGCTCGACACCTCGCGAAAGACCAACGACGACGCCAAGCGCAAGGAGATCTTCGCGGAGTTCCAGAAGATCGTCGACGAGACCGTCACCAGCGTCATCGCCTACTCCGCGCTGCATGTGAACGGCGTGCGCAAGGAGGTCGAGGGCTTCCAGTCCACG
>JAEULA010000119.1 GCA_016793165.1 Alphaproteobacteria bacterium
GCCGCGGCCGTGGCAAGGCCGCGACGGCGCGTGGCCGGATCAGGGAATCTGGCTGCGCACGCGTGCCGCGCCGGCCGCCGTGTGGGTGGTCGGCAGGGTGGCGTGGAAGATGTTCGGGATCACCGACTGCACGTCGCGAAAGACGACTTCGGCGATGATCACGGCGTCCTTCTGCTTGACGACCATCGCCCGGGTCGCCTGGTTCGGCAGCACCGATGCGAACTTGGGCGTCTGGCCGACCGCGCCGAGCCCGGAGACCATCGTGCTCGAGGCCACGCCGACGCAGTCCGCCGAGCCCTGCACCGACGGATAGTGCCACTTCTCCTGCCAGGCGATCGTCGCGGCATTCCCGTTTGGATTCGTGACGCCGGAGAGGATCACGCCGGCGACGTCGCAGGCCTTGAGCGGCGTGAGCATGTCGCGGGCGGCCGATCGCATGTCCGCGACGCTGGTCAGCCGGCCGTTGATCCCCAGGCCGCCGTCGGATGCCGCGAAGTCGGCGATGCGGAAGGCGACCTCGCGCACCCGGCTCTGCGTCGTTCCGTAGGTCGAGAGGTCGTAGCCGACCGCCATCGCGGTGAGGACGACGGGGATGGTGAGCGCCCCCTCGACGGCGGAGAGGCCGCGGCGATCGCGGAGGCTATGGCGGAGCTTGTTCAGGATCATCACTGCACCAGCCGGAGATTCTTCAGCTGCGAGCCGACCGTGCGGAAGATGGTCTGCAGCTGGGATTCGCTCGACGCGAGGAAGTAATAGTTCTTGCCGCTGGCGCAGCCGTTCTCGTTGTAGAGATTGACCAGCGACTGCGGCGGATTCGGATACAGCAGCACGACGTAGATCTTGATCCCCTTTGCCTTGATCGCGGTGCAGATCTCGGACGTGCGGCGGTTGAGCTCCGGCACCGGATCGGCGCCGAGCGTGTTGTAGACCGTCACCGGATCGCCATAGCCCGAGACGCAGCAATCGTCATTGCTGCGGCTGGCGCCGAGTTCGTTCTGGCCGTCGGAGAACAGGACGATGACCTTCTCGTAGTTCTTGGCCTTGTAGTCGCGCGGCACGCCGGCCGGCGTCGTGACGGTGACCGGCTTCTTCTTCAGGAAGAGCTTGGTCGAGGAGTTCTCCCACCACGGGCGCCAGTCCGGGCTGAGGAGGCGCCAGCCCCAGGCGAGCCCGACCGGCACGGCCGTGCCGTTGGACGCGCCGACCTCGAGATTGTCGATCTGCGCGACGGCCGCAGCCTGCGAGGGCTGCAACGGCATCAGTGGCTGGCCGCAGCCCATGTTGGGCCCGTTCTCGCGGCCCGAGCCGGCGCCCACGGTCTGGCGGTTGATCGCCGACTGCCCCGCCTCGGCAGCGTCGGTCGGCCAGGACTCGACCGTCGAGTTGGACCACGAGTTCGCGCCGCGCCCGTTCGTCGCCTTCCAGATGTAGGGCGAGAACGGCGAGGCCGTCGGCGTCGCATCGGCGCGGCTCTCCTCGAAGGGATAGGGGCGCGCGAAGACGCAGCCCTTCCAGCCGTTGCTGCGACCCCAGTCCTGACGGGCGACGGCGGCGGCATCCATGATGTTGCTCTTCCCGTTGCCGCCGTTGGCGCGCCCGGGCGAGATGTTCACCGTGGTGATGAACGGCACCAGACCCACGGTGAGCGTGTACTCGGTCGTGCAACTTCCGTTGTTGCCGTTCGGGCAGTGCGACAGGGACTTCGTGTCGGTCGACGTCGACCCGTACAGGATCTCGATGAGGTCCTTGGCTCCCTCCTTGAGGTCGGACATGCGCGTACCGCGCGACATGGACCCGGTATTGTCCAGGACGAGCACGACCTCCATGCCGCCGACGGCGCGCGAGGCCGACGCGGTGGCATGAGTCGACGCCGTCGACTTGCCGAGGAAGCGGCCGAAGGCCAGCGGGATCGTCGCATAGGCGTCGACCTTGACCGTGTCCTTGTTCGGCTGCAGCAGCGCGACGGACGGATTGTCGCCGACGATCGTCGCGTCCGCGACGCTCTTGCGGTAGTTGGCCCAGAAATACATCAGGGCGTCGCCGGAGATCTCGTCGGTGTTGGTGCCGTCCGCGTTGATGACGCGGGCTCCGGCAAGGGCGGCCGCGTCGACGCCGCGCTGCAACTCGGATCGCACCAGCGAGATGCGCGTGTAGTCGACCCCGAAGCCGACCGCTGCGATCAGCGGAACGACGGTGATCGCCGCGACGGTCGCGATATTGCCGCGCCGGCGGCGCAGGCGGGCGGTGGCGGAGCGCGTTGCGCGGTCATCCGCCCCTCGGGGGATTCGGAGCGTTCTCATGCGCCGCACTGTGACGGCGCATCCCTAACGAACCGGTAATCTCTATGGAATGCGAAGAGCCTACGCCGAGGTGAGCAGGATTAACCACGCGCCGGAGCCGCGGCGTACTCCCATGGAAGGAGACGCACTTGGAAAGGAAAGGGGCCGGCGCTTGCACGCCGGCCCCGCTTGCTCGTCGCTGTCGCCGCCGAGCGTCAGGCGGCCTTGAGGAGGCCGCGCAGCACGTAGGGCAGGATGCCGCCGTGGCGGTAGTATTCGACCTCGTCGAGCGTATCGATGCGGCACTGCACCGTGATCCGGTCGAGCTTGCCGTCGGCGCGCTTGATCGACACCGCGACGTCCATGCCGGGCTTGATCCCGCCGGCGATGCCCGTCACGTCGAACACCTCGGTGCCGTCGAGCTTCAGGCTCTGGCGGGTCATGCCGTCCTTGAACTGCAGCGGCAGGACGCCCATGCCGACGAGGTTCGAGCGGTGGATTCGCTCGAAGCTCTCGACGAGCACCGCCTTGATCCCGAGGAGGCGCGTACCCTTCGCCGCCCAGTCGCGGCTCGATCCCGTGCCGTACTCCTTGCCGCCGACGACCACCAGCGGGACGCCGTCCTTCTGGTAGCGCATCGCCGCGTCGAAGATCGACATCTGCTCGCCCGAGGGCTGGTGCCTCGTGACGCCGCCCGCGGTGCCCGCGACCATCTCGTTCTTGAGGCGGATGTTGGCGAAGGTGCCGCGCATCATGATCTCGTGGTTGCCACGGCGCGTGCCGAACTGGTTGAAGTCCTGCTCGCGCACCTGGCGCTCGAGGAGATATTCGCCCGCCGGGCCGTTGCGCTTGATCGAGCCCGCCGGCGAGATGTGGTCCGTCGTGATCGAGTCGCCGAGCAGCGCCAGCACGCGCGCGCCGCTGATGTCGGCGAGGCTGCCGGCGTCCTTCGACATGCCCTCGAAATAGGGCGGCAGCTTCACGTAGGTGGAGCCGTCGTTCCACTTGTAGGTCATGCCCGCGGCGCCGCCCATCTTCTGCCAGTTGGCGTCGCCCTTGAAGACGTCGGCATAGCGCGAGCGGAACATCTCCGGCGTGAGCGTCTTGCGCATGGTCTCGGTCACCTCCTGGTTGGAGGGCCAGACGTCCTTCAGGTAGACGGGCTTGCCGTCCCTGCCCATGCCGAGGGGCTCGGTGGTCAGGTCGCGGTTGACCGAGCCCGCGAGCGCATAGGCGACGACCAGCGGCGGCGAGGCGAGGTAGTTCGCCTTCACCTGCGGATGCACGCGCCCCTCGAAGTTGCGGTTGCCGGAGATCACCGCCGAGACCGTGAGGTCGCCGGCGACGATCGCATCGTCGACCTCGGCCGGCAGCGGGCCCGAATTGCCGATGCAGGTCGTGCAGCCGTAGCCCGCGAGCGTGAAGCCGAGCGCGTCGAGATGCGGCTGGAGGCCGGCGGCGGCGAGGTAGTCGGTGACGACCTGCGATCCCGGCGCCAGCGACGTCTTCACCCAGGGCTTGCGCTGCAGGCCCTTCTCATTCGCCTTCTTGGCCAGCAGACCCGCAGCGACGAGCACCGCCGGGTTCGAGGTGTTCGTGCAGGACGTGATCGCGGCGATCACCACGTCGCCGTGGCGCATCGAGTAGTTGCCCTTCTCGACCTTGACCGGCTCCTTGGCAGCCTTGGGGCCGAGCAGCTCGGGCAGCGCCTTCTCGAAGTTCGCCTTCACGGACGACAGCGCGACACGATCCTGCGGCCGCTTCGGACCGGCGAGGGACGGCTCGACCGACGACATGTCGAGCTCGAGCACGTCGGTGAACACCGGGTCGGGCGTCGACGGGTCGCGCCACAGGCCCTGCGCCTTGGCATAGGCCTCGACCAGCCTGACGCGGTGGGCATCTCGGCCGGTGAAGGCGAGATAGTTGATCGTCTCCTTGTCGATCGGGAAATAGCCGCAGGTCGCGCCGTACTCGGGCGCCATGTTGGCAATCGTCGCCCGATCGGCGAGCGACAGCGCGTCCAGCCCGGGACCGAAGAACTCGACGAACTTGTTCACGACGCCCTTCTTGCGGAGCATCTGCGTGACGGTGAGCACGAGGTCCGTCGCCGTGATGCCCTCCTTGAGGCTGCCGGTCAGCTTGAAGCCGACCACCTCGGGAATGAGCATCGACACCGCCTGACCCAGCATCGCGGCCTCGGCCTCGATGCCGCCGACGCCCCAGCCCAGCACGGCGAGGCCGTTGACCATGGTCGTGTGCGAGTCGGTCCCGACCAGCGTGTCGGGATAGGCGATCTTCTTGCCGGCGTTCTCGGACACCCAGACGGTCTGGGCGAGATACTCGAGATTGACCTGGTGGCAGATCCCCGTGCCGGGCGGCACGACGCGGAAATTGCCGAAGGCGCTCTGGCCCCAGCGCAGGAAGTTGTAGCGCTCGCCGTTGCGCTCGTACTCGAGGCCCACGTTCTGCGACAGCGAGGTGCTCGTGCCGAAATGGTCGATCACGACCGAGTGGTCGATAACGAGGTCGACCGGCGAGAGCGGATTGATCTTGCGCACGTCGCCGCCCATCGCGGCCATGGCATCGCGCATCGCGGCGAGGTCGACGACGGCCGGCACACCGGTGAAGTCCTGCATCAGCACGCGCGCCGGGCGGAACCCGATCTCGCGGTCGGACTTTCGGGTCTGGACCCAGGCGCTCATCGCCTTGACGTCGTCGACGGTGACCGAGCGCCCGTCCTCGTTGCGCAGCAGGTTCTCGAGCAGCACCTTCATCGACATCGGCAGCCGGCCGATGCCGGCGATGCCCGCCTTCTCGGCCGCCTCGAGCGAGAAGTAGTCGTAGGACTTGCCGTCCACGCTGAGGGTGCGGCGGGTCTTGAGGCTGTCGGTGCCGATTGTGGTCACGGATGTCTCCCGGGTTCGGGGCGAGGGCGAGGATGTTTCGCGCAGAAGCGCGAACCTCGCGCCGCAGCCCCCAAAGGATGGTTAAGGGCGGGGCAGCGATTACACCTCCGGCTCGGAATTTTGAAGTCCCGGGTTGCAGCGCGGCAGGGACTGTCGTCACGCCGCCTCGGTGCCGCCCCCGCCCACTTCTTCCTGCTTTCGCGCTTGTCCGTTCCGGCGTCGCGCTGCGTGGTTCTCGAACAACGCGGCCATACGCGGCGGTCGAACTTGGCGTTGCCCACAGCCTGGTCGACGGGATCGCCGCCTCGTTGCGCGTCTGTGGCAGGAGACGTTTATTGGGCGATATTCGACCGAAAGATGCTCGCCCAAGACGTTCATGCAAGTGTGGTTAACGCCTGGTGTCGGCGGCCTTTGCGCCAGATCTCGACGGGCATGGCGGTCATGCCAGGCACGCAAAGCAAGAAAAACCCCAATCCCCAATTCGGCTCGGCCCACCCAAGAGTGGCAATTGATCTCAGAAAGTCTGGAGACGCCTCATGAACGATCTGAACACCGCCCGCGCCCGCCCTCCATCGGAGAAGGCGACGGCCGAAGCCCGGCGCGCCTCGTACTCGACTCGTCACGACCGTCGGCGACTGGAGACGCGGGCCCGGCTTCTGCGCGCGCTGATGAAGCTGCTGTCGCGCAAGAGCCTGCCGGACATCGCGATCCATGAGATCACCGAGACGGCCGATGTCGGGGGTGGCACGTTCTACAACCACTTCGAC
>JAEULA010000011.1 GCA_016793165.1 Alphaproteobacteria bacterium
CCCGCGTCGTCCATGCCCGATTTCCGGGCAGTGGCGATCCGGCGGCGCAATTTCCGGCAGGCGGCGACAAGCCGCGCGCCTCCGCGCTCGGCGCCTTCGAGATCGCCTTCCTCGATCTGCAGGGCCAGATCGCGGGACTGCGTCTCTGCGATCTGCTCGGCGGCGCGGTGCGCGAGCGCGTGCCCTACAGCGCCTATCTGTTCTACAAATTCGCCCGGCACAAGGATCCGGCGGTACCGGCCGACGACTGGGGCGAGGTGCTGACGCACGCGCAGATGGTCGGCGAGACGCGCCGGATGATCGACGCCCACGGCTTCGGCTCGATCAAGTTCAAGGGCGGGGTCTTCGAGCCGGAGTTCGAGATCGAGACGCTGCGTGCCCTGCGTGCCGCCTTCCCCGATCATCCCCTGCGCATCGATCCCAATGGCGGCTGGTCGGTGGCGACGACGCGGCGCGTGATGCCGCTGCTCGACGGGCTGCTCGAGTATCTCGAGGATCCCGTCGGCACGCTCGCCGAGATGGGCGAGGTCGCGCGCTTCGCGAGAATGCCGCTGGCGACCAACATGGTGACCATCGCCTTCGGCCATATCCCGGAGACGATCCGCCTCGGCGCGGTGCAGGTGATCCTCTCGGATCATCACTACTGGGGCGGCCTGCGCGCCACGCAGCATCTCGCGCAGATCTGCCGCACCTTCGGCCTCGGCCTCTCGATGCATTCGAACTCGCATCTCGGCATCAGCCTCGCGGCGATGACGCATGTCGGCGCCGCGATTCCAAACCTCGCCTACGCCGCCGACACGCACTACCCCTGGCAGGTCGACGAGGTCATTGCCGGCGGCAAGCTGCGCTTCGAGAGCGGAACGCTCGCCGTGCCCAGGGGGCCCGGCCTCGGCGTGACCCTCGATCGCGAGGCGCTCGCGCGGCTGCACGGAAACTTCCTGCGCTGCGGCATCCGCAAGCGCGACGACGGCGCGGAGATGCGCAAGCACCAGCCGGGCTGGAACGGCAAGCGCCCGCGCTTCTGACTCATTCGGCGCGGCTGACCTGGTACGTCGACTGTTCGAGCCAGCGCGGCTCGATCTCCACGCCCCAGCCGGGCTCGCTCGGGATCGTCACGTGGCCGTCGCGCACGTCGTAGGGCGCATTGCGGAACAGGCCTTCCTGCCACGGGTAATAGTCGGGTCCCTCGATCGCGAACTCGAGATACTTGCCGGCATTCGGGATCGCGCCGAGCAGGTGCATCGTGAACAGAGTCACCATGCCGAGATTGGCGCTGTGCGGCGTGCAGGGCAGGCCGGCGGCCGCGGCGAGTTTCGCCACGCGCAGCGTGCGGATCATGCCGCCGATGTAGCAGACGTCCGGTTGCACGATGTCGACCGCGCGCATCGCGATCATCTGCTTCCACACCGGCATGAAGCAGTCCTGCTCGCCGCCGGTCACGTCGATGTCGAGCGCGTCGGCGACCTCCTTGGTCTGCTCGAGCTCCCAGTAGAGGCAGGGCTCCTCGAAATGCGAGATGCCGTTGTCGACGAGCAGCTTGCCGACCTCGATCGCGCGGCGCGGCGAGAAGCCGGAATTGGCGTCGACCAGCAGCGCCACCTTGTCGCCCATGCGCTTGCGCATCAGCGGCACGATCTCCTCCGTGCGGCCGGGCCATTCGTCGACGTCGTGGCCGTATTCCGCCGCGACGCGGAACTTGAAGGCGTCGAAGCCGTGCTTGTCGCGCAGCCGCGTGAGGCGGTCCGCTTCCTGCTCCGGCGTAATGTCGCGGCGCATCGACGAGCCGTAGGCGCGCAGGCGGCGCGGTTTGCCGCCGAGCAGCTCGCACACGCTCTTGCCCGCAAGCTTGCCCTGGAGATCCCACAGTGCCGTCTCGAGCCCGCAAGTCGCGCGGCAGAGATAGGAGCCGGGGAATTTGTGCTCCTTCTCCGGGATCATGTCGACAATGCGCTCGATCTCGTTGGCGGGCTGGCCGAGCGCATACGGCGCGACCTGGCGATGCACGATCAGCGACGTGATGTCGGCATTGTAGGTCGAGACCTGGCCCCAGCCCTGCGCGCCGGTGTCCGTCGTGACGCGGACGAATCCGACATACTGGGTGCTGAACGTCTCGATGCTCGCGATCTTCATCCGCAACTTCCCCCGGGCGATGTGGCGCCAGCATCGGGGGTGGCGCGGCGCCAGACAAGCCGGGGGATGCGCTGCCGACGATGGCGATCGCAGACATGCGTTGCCGGCGCGCCATGTCGCAGCCGAGCAGTCGGCGACGACGCCGTCGCTTGCCCGACCGTCCCCCTCGAATCTGGGGACGGCTCGAGCGCGCAGCGCGCCAGCCGAAGGAGATGGAAGCGCAGCAGGTCTCCGCGCAATGTCTCCTGCGATACCGCGACCCTCCCCTGGCCGCTTCGCGGCCTGTCCCCCTCATTCGACGAGGACGGTCGGATCGCCCGGTCGCGACAAACGAATCCAAATGCGATGGGCCGGCCTCGAAGAGGGGGAGCGGTCGGGGGCCGCCTTCGCCGTCCGCGATCGCCCCGCGTGCTGCAGGCCGTTCCTTGGAGCCGTCGCCGGAATCGGCATAGGCTCGCCGCCGCGCGACGGCTGCAAACCCGAAACCGGCCGCGCCGTGTCCGGAGTGCGCTTGCGATGAAGGAGTTCCTGTACGGCATCGACAGCGGCGTCATCGCCGCTGTGCTGTTCGTCTCGCTGGTGGCGGTCGTCGAGCTCGGCTACCGCCTCGGCCTGCGCAGCCGGCACACGGCGAGCGAGGACGCCAAGTCGCACATCAATGCGATCCAGGGCTCGATCCTCGGCATCCTGGCGCTGCTGCTCGGCTTCACCTTCTCGCTGTCGCTGCAGCGCTATGATGCGCGCAGCGAGGCGGTGGTCGAGGAGGCCAACGCCATCGGCACCGCCTATCTGCGCGCCCAGCTCCTGCACGAGTCCGTCCGCGACGACGTCCTCTCGCTGCTGCGCGACTACGCCGATGTCCGCGTCCGGGCCGGCGACGTATCGGTCGTCGACTCGAGGACGCGCGACGCGACGACCGAGCGGACATTGGCGCTGCAGGGCTCGCTGTGGGCCCAGGCGCGGCGGGCGGCCGAGGTCGACCCCCATCCGGTGCGCACGGGCACCTTCATTCCCGCGCTCAACGAGGTCATCGACGATTTCGGCAAGCGCGATGCGGCGCTCGACCGCCACGTGCCCGAACTCGTGCTGCTCCTGCTCTACGTGACCTTCCTGATGGCCGGCGCGATCGTCGGCCTCGCCTGCGGCGTCGCCGGCCATCGCCCGTCGCTGGTCAGCTACATCATGATCACGCTGATCGTGGTGCTCGTGTTCATCATCCTCGACCTCGATCGCCCGCGCCGCGGGCTGATCGAGGTGAGCCAGAAGCCGCTCGTCGACCTGCAGCTCGCGATCCGCAACGATACCGTCGCACCCAGGAGCGTCCCGGCGCGCAAGTAGTTGCCGGGAGTCCTGCCCGGGCCTCGCCGCCATCCCGGCAGGCCGCGGCGCCAAGGCGCCCCGTGGACGGGTCGGAGCGGGGGCGGCGGCGCCCGGCGCGCCACGCAATTCTCGGCGATCACGGATCGGCGCCGGCGGTCGCTTCCGCGCCCGCCTTCAGTTCGCGTAGTCGGGCTCGCTGTCGTCGAGCAGGGCCTTGATCTCGGCGAAATGCTTCTGGGCGTTGCCGGCGAGGACGCGCAGGAACTGCTGCTGGCACATGGCGGCGACGTCGTCGGGGACGACGGCGAGCGGGCGGCCGGTGGACATCGCGGTGACCTGCGCCTGGGCGGCGCGCTCGAGGTAGTAGAGGTCGTCGAGCGCCTCGGCGACCGTCTCGCCGACGATCATCACGCCGTGGTTCTTCATGAACAGCACGGTCTTGTCGGCGAGCGCCGCGGCGATGCGGTCGCCCTCGGCGTCGTCGAAGACCAGCCCGCCGAAGGTGTCGTAGTAGGCGCAGCGATCGAAGAAGCGCATCGCGTTCTGATGGCACGGCAGGAGCCTTCCGCCCTCGATCATCGCCAGCGCCGTGGCGTAGATCGGGTGTGCGTGCAGCACGCAGCGCGCCTTGGGATTGGCGAGGTGGATGCGGCTGTGGATGTAGAAGGCGGTGTGGCGCTTCTCCTCGGCATCGACGCCGCGGCCGCTGGCGTCGACCACGATCAGGTTCGAGGCGCGCAGGCGGCTGAAATGCACGCCGTGCGGGTTCATCAGGAACGTCCGGTTGTCGTCGATGGCGAGGCTGAAGTGGTTGCACACGCCCTCGTGCATGCCGAAACGCACGGTGGCGCGGAAGGCCGCTGCGAGATCGCGTCGCAGCTCGTGGACGTTGGATGGCTTGCGCGTGGTCGGTTCCTGCATGACTGTCTCCCCCGAGGATCGCCAAGCGTAGCATGGACGAATTCGACTACATCGTCGTCGGCGCGGGCTCGGCCGGGTGCGTGCTCGCGGCCCGGCTGACGGAGACGGGACGCCATCGCGTGCTGCTGCTCGAGGCGGGCGGCCGCGATCGCCATCCCTGGCTGCAGATCCCGATCGGCTACGGAAAGTCTTTCTACGACCCGCGCGTGAACTGGATGTACCGCACCGAGCCGGATCCCGGGCTCGACGGCCGGCGCGGATACTGGCCGCGCGGCAAGGTGCTGGGCGGCTCCAGCGCGATCAACGCGATGGTGTTCATCCGCGGCCAGCCCGCCGATTTCGACGACTGGGCGGCGCTCGGCAATCCCGGCTGGGGCTGGCGCGACGTGCTGCCCTACTTCCAGCGCATGGAGGACGCGCCCGACGGCACTGACGAGACGCGCGGCCGGGGCGGGCCGCTCGGCATCAGCGACGTCTCGGGCTCGCTGCATCCGCTCTGCCAGGTGTTCCTGCGTGCCGGGCGCGAGCTCGGTCTGCCGCAGACGCCGGACTTCAACGGCGCGCAGGGCGAGGGCGTCGGGCTCTACCAGATCACGACGCGCGGCGGGCGGCGGATGTCGACCGCGCGGGCCTATCTCCATCCCGCTCGACGGCGCGCCAATCTCCGCGTCGAGACCGGCGCGCTCGCGACCGCGCTGCGCTTCGACGGGCGACGCGCCGTCGCGGTCGAGTATCGCCAGGACGGCGCGACGCGCACCGCACGGGCCCGCGGGGAGATCATCCTTGCTGCCGGTTCGGTGAACACGCCGCAGCTGTTGCAGCTCTCGGGCGTCGGGCCGGCCGAGATCCTCCGGCCGCTCGGCATCGACGTCGTGCTCGACGCGCCGGCCGTCGGCCGGCATCTCCAGGACCACGTCTGCATCGATCATCTCTATCGCGCGCGCGTGCCGACGCTGAACCAGGAGCTCGGGCCGTGGTGGGGCAAGCTGCGCGCCGGCCTCGCCTACGTGCTCGCGCGACGCGGGCCGCTCGCGCTGAGCGTCAACCAGGGCGGCGGCTTCGTGCGCTCGCGCGAAGGTCTCGCGCGGCCGGACATGCAGCTCTACTTCTCGCCGGTCAGCTACACGCGCTCGCCGCCGGGCAAGCGACCCTTGATGAGCCCCGACCGCTTCCCGGGATTCCTGACCAGCGCGCAGCCCTGTCGGCCGACCAGCCGCGGCCGGCTGCAGATCGTCTCCCGCGATCCCGCGGCCGCGCCGACGATCCATCCAAACTCCCTGGCGACCGATCACGACGTCGAGGCGATGCTTGCCGCCACGAAGCTGCTGCGCCGCCTCGCCGCGACGCCGGCGCTGGCCGCAGTGATCGAATCGGAGATCGAGCCCGGGGTCGAGGCGCAGGACGACGCCGCCCTGCTCGACCACATCCGCAAGCGTGCGTCGACCGTCTTCCACCCCGTCGGCACCTGCCGCATGGGGCCCGATCCGAGGGCCTGCGCCGTCGATCCCGCGCTGATGCTCCACGGCCTCGAGGGGCTGCGCGTGATCGACGCATCGATCTTCCCGACCCTCACCTCGGGCAACACCAACGCACCCGTGGTCATGGTGGCGGAGAAGGGTGCCGACCTCGTGCTGCAGGATGCGCGGGGATGAGCCCAGTCCGGAGACGCGAATGACCGATGCCCTGTTCACGGCCGACTTCAAGCTGACGCCCTATTGGTGGGAGCACGTGCCGCGCCCGGCGTTGCCCCAGGCCGAGCCGCCGGCGCGCGCGGATGTCGTCGTCGTCGGCTCCGGCTACACCGGCCTGCATGCCGCGGTGCAGACCGCCCGAGGCGGGCGGCACACCGTCGTGCTCGACGCCGAGGATGCGGGGTGGGGCTGCAGCACCCGCAACGGCGGGCAGATCTCGACGAGCATCAAGCCGGGCTTCGAGGAACTCGCGCGCCGCCACGGCGCCGAGCGCGCCGATGCGATCCTGCGCGAGGGCCAGGCCTCGCTCGACTTCGTCGCCGATTTCGTCGCGGCGGAGAAGCTGGACTGCGACTTCCGCATCGCCGGCCGCTTCCACGCCGCACACAACCCGGCTCAGTACGAGGCGCTGGTGAAGCGCGTGACGGCGCAACCCAAGGGGCACGAGGTGCCCTACGAGATCGTGCCGCGCGCCGAGCAGCGCCGCGAGCTCGGGACCGACGCCTATTTCGGCGGCGTCGTCTACACCCGCCATGCCGCGGTCGACCCCGCGCGCTACCACCAGGGGATCCTGGAGCGCGCGCTCGAGGCGGGGGCCGCCGTGTTCGCGCGCTGCCCGGCGACGGCGATCGAGCCCGACGGCCAAGGCTTCCGCGTGACGACGCCGCGCGGCACGATCGCCGCGCGCGACGTGGTCATCGCGACCAACGGCTACACCGGCCCGCAGACCAAGTGGCTGCGCCGCCGCGTCATCCCGATCGGCAGCTACGTGATCGCGACCGAGGAGCTGCCGGCGGGACTGATCGACCGGCTGATGCCGCGCGACCGCATCGTCAGCGACACCCGCAAGGTCGTCTTCTACTACCGCGCGTCGCCCGATCGCCGGCGCATCCTGTTCGGCGGCCGCGTCTCGCACGACGAGACCGATCCGCGCATCAGCGGCCCGAAGCTGCACGCGGATCTTGTGAAGATCTTTCCGGAACTCGTGTCGACTCGGATCAGCCATTCCTGGTGCGGCTACATCGCCTACACCTTCGACGAACTCGCCCATATCGGCCGCCACGAGGGCCTGCACTACGCGATGGGCTATTGCGGCTCGGGGGTGGGCATGGCGAGCTACCTCGGCATGCGCCTGGGCCAGCAGGTGCTCGGCAAGGCCGAGGGGCGCACCGCGTTCCACGACCTCGCCTTCCAGACGCGGCCGTTCTACACCGGCAACCCGTGGTTCCTCGCGCCGTCGATCCTGTACTACCGCTGGCAGGACGGCCGCGGCCGATGACGGTCCGCGCGGTCGTTCGCTTTCCTTGGCCGGGCTCGCATTCCGGCGCCGCCCATTCCCGGCTGCGGCGCATGCTTCAGGAGACTTGTGGATGACGTCACGATTCCTCGGGCTGGTCGCGCTCGGCGCGGCCCTTGTCGTCGCGGGCCAGGCTTCGGCCCAGGCGCGTCTCGTCCTCTACTGCTCGTCGCAGGAGGAATGGTGCCAGATGCTCGTCAACGAGTTCGAGAAGGCGACGGGCATCCGCGCGGCGATGACGCGCAAGTCCTCCGGCGAGGTCTACGCGCAGCTTCGTGCCGAGAAGGCGAGCCCGCGCGCCGATGTCTGGTGGGGCGGGACCGGCGATCCGCATCTGCAGGCGGCGGAGGAGGGGCTCACGATGGCCTACGACTCGCCGATGATCGCCGAGCTTCATCCATGGGCAAGCGCGCTGTGGCAGACCAGCGGCAGGCGCGCGGTCGGGATCTACTCGGGCGCGATCGGTTTCGGCTTCAACACCGAGCTGCTCGCCAAGAAGGGCTTGCCCGAGCCGAAATGCTGGGCCGACCTGGTGAAGCCCGAATACAAGGGCGAGATCCAGGTCGCCAATCCGCATTCCTCCGGCACGGCCTACACGCTCGTCGCGACGATGGTCCAGCTCTGGGGCGAGCAGCCCGGCTTCGACTGGCTCAAGAAGCTCAACGTCAACGTCAACCAGTACACCAAGTCCGGCGCCGCCCCGATCGTCGCGGCAGCGCGCGGCGAGACGCTGATCGGCATCTCGTTCATGGACGACATCGTCACGCAGAAGGTGCGCAACTTCCCGGTCCAGGTCGTGGCCCCCTGCGAGGGCACCGGCTACGAGATCGGCGCGATGTCGATCGTCGAGGGCGCCCGCAATCCCGATGCGGCGAAGCGCTGGTACGACTGGGTCCTGTCGACGCCGGCGCAGGAACTCGGGATTCGCGCGGGTCTCAGCTACCAGACGCCGTCGAATCGCGCCGCCGCGCCCGCGCCGCAGGGGCCGAAGCTGTCCGAGATCAAGCTGATCAATTACGACTTTCGCAAGCTCGGCTCCGCAGAGGAGCGCCGCCGCCTGCTTGCAAGGTGGGACAGCGACATCAAGACGAGCCCGTGAGGAGGCGGCGCCGTCGAGACGGCGCCGCATCTCACAGCCGCGCCCAGCCCTCGGGCGGCTGCTTGCCGGGATGCAGGGCGCCGCAGCTCGGGCAGGTGCGCTGCCGCTCGTCGGCGTAGAACGCCTCGTAGAGCGGCGGCAGATCGGTGACGATGTTGCGTACCGCCACCTCGATGCGGTGCACGCGCGTGCCGCACGCGAAGCAGAACCACTCGAAGCCGTCCCTGTGCTCGGGCAGGCGCGGGCTCTCGACGACGAGGCCCACCGAACCCGGGATGGGGCGCTGCGGCGAATGGCGCGCATGCGGCGGCAGCAGGAACACTTCGCCCTCGCGGATCGGCACGTCGTAGATGCGGCCGCCCTCGGCGATCTTGAGCAGCATGTCGCCCTTGAGCTGGTGGAAGAACTCCTCGACCGGATCGTCGTGGAAATCGACGCGCTGGTTGGGCCCGCCGACGACCATCACGATCATCCCGGCGTCCTCGAACACCAGCTTGTTGCCGACCGGCGGCTTGAGCAGATGCTGGTTGTCCGCGATCCAGCGTTGGAAGTTGAACGGCTTGAAGCGCGCATGCGGCGTCATCGTCAGTCTCCCGTGGCGGCGCGCGCGGTCGACGGCAGCTTGAGGCCGCAGGCCGCGAAGGCGGCGCGCGTCGCCTGCTTCTCCGCCTCGGTCAGCTCGAGCATCGGCCGGCGCACCGCGCCGCCGCATTGGCCGAGCAGCGTCTGCCAGTATTTCTGATGCGCATGCGGCTTCTCGTGCGGCCGCGTCGACTTGAGCGCGTGCCGCACCGGCTCGAGGCTGTCGCGCAGCGCCCGCGCCCTGCCGATCTCGCCGGCGAAGGCGAGATCGGTGTAGTCGCGCATGCGCCGATCGACGGCCGTCTGCAGCAGATAGGGCGGCGACGAGCAGAGATAGAGCCGCCAGCTCAGCTCGACGATGTTGTCGAACCAGTCCTCCTCCGAGGCCGTGCTCACCAGCAGCTTGTGGCCGGCGATCTCGGTGAGTCGGACATACATCTCGCGCGGCACCGAATACTTGATCGCCACGACGTTCGGGATGTCGGCGAGCCGGGCGCAGAGCTCGGGGCTCATGAGATAGCCCGAGTCCGGGTGGCTCCACAGCGCGATGCCGATATCGACCTCGGCCGCGATCGCCTCGTAGTAGCGCAGCAGGGTCTCGTCGCGCTCCTTGAGGAAGTGGAGGACGGGCGCATGGACGACGATGTACTCGGCGCCGATCCTCTGCGCGTGGCGCGCGAGGTCGATGACGACGTCCATGTTCTGGTCGGA
>JAEULA010000034.1 GCA_016793165.1 Alphaproteobacteria bacterium
CGTCAGGCCGGCGCTCGCCATGCGGCCGCGCAACATCAGCACCGCCGCGAAGACGCGTCCAGCGCGCCTCAGCGCCTCCGCCGCCGCGCGGCCGCGCGCGAGAGCGGCATCGATCTCCGCCGCGCTCAGCGCGCCGAGCCCGACGGTCACGCGGCGCGCGCCGAGGTCGCTGTCAGGATCGAGCGTGTCGGCCGGCACGCGCGCCACCGCGGGGTGATCCGGCAGGTCGACGGCGTTGGCGACGATCGTCGCCGCCGCATCGGCGCCTGCCGCGTCCTGCGCCAGCACGGTCACGGCGTCGGCGATGCCGAGCGAGAAGCTGCGTCCGCCCTGCCCCTTGGTCGCACGGCCAGACGTCGCGATTCCGCGCACCGGCAGGTCGTGGGTCAGGTCGAAGCGCCCGTCGAGGGCCGGCGCGCCGATGTCGGCCACCAGACCGCAGGCGAGCGACGCCCCGGGCGCGAGATGGAAGGCGATGTCGCCGCCATCGTTCACGTAGGCCTTCTCGAGCGCTCGTCCCGTGCACATCGCGGCGAGCAGGTGATCGGCGACGGCGCCCGCCACCGCCGCCATCGGCGTCAGGAACTCGCTGCGCCCTGGATCGCGCGAAACTCCGGCGGCGCGGCACGCCCGCCGCATGCGCTCGGCGACCGGACCGGCGAACGGCGCGTCGTCGACCGGCGCGCGCAGGCGCGGCAACTCGCGACAGAGCGTCGGCAGCACGTCGGGAAACGCCGCCGCGGCCTGCGCGTAGGCGCGTTCGACCTCGGCGGGCGCGCCCCAGGCCTCGAGCACGACATCGATCGGCCCGTGGTTCAGATGCAGCCGACGACCGTCGGCGAGGCTGCGAACGAAAGCGCTCATGGCAACGGCCAGGGATTGCCGCGCGGCCATTCGCGCGCCTCGAGCCGCGTCTCGGCGCGCAGGCTCTCGAGCGGGCGGATGTGGTCGACATGGCCGCCCATCGCCTCGTAGGCGGCGCGCGGCATGCTGAACTCGAGCGGGGCGACGAGCGCCGGCGTCGGCACGTAGCCGAAGCTCCGCGCCGGCATCGCGGTCACGTCGGCCATGTAGGTGATGCCGCCGCCCGGCCAGACATAGACGGGCGCGCCGCCCGAGGTGACGCGCGTGATCTCCTGACGCACCGAGCGTGTGAGGCGCACCGGGTTCTCGGTCACGCCGGCGCGCAAGCTGCCGCCTGCGCCCGCCATGAACAGGATGCTGCAGAGTGCTGGCTCGCAGTTCTCGCCGATGCGCTCGACGACGGTGCGGATCGCCGGGGGCATCTCGGCCGGCTGCGGGCGCAGCTGTTCGTCGAGCACGAACCAGGCGGCGTGCTCGCCGGTGGTCGACACCATGAGCAGCCGCATGCCGGGCCAGGCGGTCTTCGGGTCGATCCGCTCGATGATCGACAGCGGTTCGGTGATGTCGGTGCCGCCCCAGCCGATGCCGGGATTGGCGACCTGGAAATAGCGGCCCGGCGTCGACTTGCGCCCGCGCACGCGGATCCCCGCCGGCTTCATGTCGAGGAAGCGGCCGGCCTGGTGCTCGCTCAGGACGCCGGTGATGTGGTCGTCGACGACGATCACCTCGTCGGCATGGCCGTGCCACTGCTTGGCGAAGATGCCGATCGTGGCCGAGCCGCAGCCCACGCGCATGCGGACCTCGGGCACGCCGTTGATGATCGGCGCGTGCCCCGCCTGCACGATCACCGTGGCGCCGCCGTCGATCGTCATCTCGACCGGCTCGAGCCCGCAAAGCTTGAGCATCGACTCGCAGGTGACGATGCCCTCCTTCTTGCCGCCGCCGGTGAGATGGTGGACGCCGCCCAGCGAGAGCATCTGCGAGCCGTACTCGGCCGTCGTCACATGGCCGATCGCCTCGCCGGCGACGCGCACCGCCGCCTGCTCGGGCCCCAGCCAACGGTCGGTGTCGATCTTCACCTTGAGGCCGCAGTAGCTGAAGATTCCTTCGGTCACGACCGTGACCATGTCGACGCCGTCGATGCGCGAGCCGACGATGAAGGGTGCCGGCTTGTAGTCCGGGTAGGTCGTGCCCGCGCCGATGCCCGTGACGAAGGTCGAGCCGTCGCGCAGCATCGCCCCGTTCCAGCGCTGCCCGAGGAAGGGAACGATTTTCCCGTCCTTCTCGAGCGTGCGCTCGAGCACGACGAACGGCTCCGTGCGCGTGAGCCGACCCTCGACGTTGCCGTAGCGGTCGCACGCCCCGGTCTTGCCGGGCCGGATGCGGCAGAGCACCGGGCAGGCATCGCAGGTGACGATGCCGTCGGCGGCCTTCGCCGTGGCGAGCGCCTCGGCGCTCGGCGCGTCGGTCGACTCGCGGGTGCTCATGGGCCTTCTCCTCGCAGCGCCGCGCGCACGCGATCCGGCGTCGCCGGCACGCTGCGCACGCGCACACCCGTTGCGTGATGGATCGCGTTGAGGATCGCGGGCGCGGTCGGGATCAGAGCCGGCTCGCCCACGCCTTTGGCGCCGTAAGGGCCGAGCGGCTCGGCGTCCTCGATCAGGAACGTCTCGATCGGCGGCACGTCGCCGATCGTGGGGATCAGGTAGTCGTGCAGATTCTCGGTGCGGCCCGGCACGTATTCCTCCATCAGCGCGAGGCCGAGCCCCTGCGCGATGCCGCCGTGGATCTGGCCCTCGACCTGGGTCGGATTGACCGCGCGACCGACGTCGTGCGCCGCGACGATGCGCAGCGCGCGGGTCGTGCCGAGGTCGAGGTCGACCTCGACCTGCGCCAGCTGCGCCCCGAAGCCGTAGGTCGCGTAGGGCACGCCCTGCCCGTTCGCGTCGAGCGGCGTCGTCGGCGGGTCGAAGCGGCCCCGCCCGATCACGACGCATCCCTTCGCGACCTCGGGAAGGGTCGCGAGGTCGACGTTGCCGAGCCGCGCGAGCTGGGCCCGCAGGTCCTCGGCCGCGGCCTTCACTGCGTTGCCGGAGACGAAGGTCTGGCGCGAGGCTGAACTCTTTCCGGCATCGAGCGTGGCATCCGTGTCGCCCGCCACCAGCCGGATCCTCGACGGCGCCAGCCCAAGCGCCTCGGCGGCGATCTGGACCATGATCGTGTTGGCGCCCTGGCCGATGTCGACCGCGCCCGAGAACAGCGTGATCGTGCCGTCGCGGGCGATGCCGACCTCCATCTCGGAGGGGTTCGACATCGAGGTATTGCCGATGCCGTACCACATGCAGGCCACACCGACGCCGCGGCGCGTGCGCCCGGCCGTCCGGTTGTGGGCCTCGCTCTCGGCGCGCAGCGCCTGCCAGCGCGGGCGCAGCGCGTCGAGGCAGGCCTTGAGCCCGGCGCTCGCCTCGAGGCGCTGGCCCGACGTCGTCGTCGAGCCGGCGGCGAGCGCGTTGCGATGACGGAACTCGAGCGCGTCGAAGCCGAGCCTGGCGGCGAGCTCGTCCATCAGCGCCTCATGCGCGATCGCCGCCTGCGGTACGCCGAAGCCGCGGAAGGCGCCCGCGGGCGGCTCGTTGGTGTGGACCGCGCGCGACGTGCAGCGCGCGTTCGGCACGACATAGGGCCCGCTCGCATGCACCGGCACGCGGCTGGCGACCGTCGGTCCCCAGGACGCATAGGCGCCGGTGTTGAAGTCGCCATGGAAGACGGCGCCGACGAGGCGGCCGTCGGCGTCGGCCGCGAAGGTCGCTTCGATCGTCGCCGGGTGGCGCTTGGTCGACGAGGCCATCGATTCCGGCCGCGTGTAGACGCAGCGCACCGGCCGGCCCAGATGCCACGCGGCCATCGCGATCAGCGGCTGGACCGAGAGATCGAGCTTGCCGCCGAAGCCGCCGCCGCAGGCCGACGGGATGACCCGCACCTGCTCGCGCGCGATCCCGAGCACATGGGCGATCTCGTCGCGATCCATGTACGGGCTCTGCGTCGTGACGAAGACCTCGATGCGGTCACCCGTCCGCCGCGCCCAGCCGGCCTCCGGCTCGATATAGGCGTGTTCGACGAAGCGCGTCTCGAAGCGGCCCGTGGCGACCGCAGCGGCGCGCCCGATGGCGGCGTCGGCATCGCCGCACACCACGCGCCCTGCCGTCAGGACGTTGTCCGCGAGATGGTCGTGCAGCCTGCGCGCACCCGGCGCCAGCGCCGCCGCGACCCCGACGAGCGCCGGCAATGGCGTCCATGCAATCGGCACGTCCTCGTCGCGGATCGCCTCGATCGTCGCCGTGTCGCCGACGAGTGCTGCGACGGCCTCGCCGCGATAGCGCACCTCGCCGTCGGCGAGCACGGGCTGGTCCTTGCCGGTCGGATAGATGCCGAAGGCATTGCTCCCCGGCACGTCCCGGGCGGTGAACACGCGCACCAATCCCGGGAAGCGAGCGCGCAGAGCCGTCAGGTCGCCGAGCGTGAAGCGGGCGGCGGCGTGCGGCGAACGGACCGCGCGCAGCGCCAGCGCATCGGCCGGCGTCTCGTCGGCGCCGTAACGCTCGCTCCCTCGCAGCTTCGCGATGCCGTCGACCTTCGCGAGCCGCGCGCCGACGGAGCCGGCGATGTCGAAAGCAGCCGGGCCCTGACCGGCGGCCGCGACCGCCAGTACCGCCTCGACGATCTTGCGGTAGCCGGTGCAGCGGCAAAGCACGCCGCCCAAGGCGTCGAGCACCTCCGCTTCATCGGGCGCCGGGCGGCGGGCGAGCAGGTCCTCGGCCGCCATCAGCATGCCGGGCGTGCAGATGCCGCACTGTGCCGCGCCATGCTCGAGAAAAGCCCGCTGCAGGCGCGACAGCCGCTCGCCCGTGGCAAGTCCCTCGACGGTTTCGACGACGCGGCCTTCCACCTGCGCCGCCGGCACGAGGCAGCTGCAGACCTGTTGACCATCGAGCCGGACGGTGCAGGCGCCGCAATCGCCCGCGTTGCAGCCGATCTTCGTCCCGATCAGGCCGAAGTCCTCGCGCAGCAGGTCCGCGAGGCGCTTGAGCGGCGACACGTCGACGGCCACGCCGCGCCTGTTGAGCGTGAAGCCGACACGGACGCGGTCCGCGGTCATGTCGCCAGCCCTGCCAGCGCGCGGCGGACGAGGGTCAGCGCGGCATCGGCGCGATAGGCAGCGCGCGCGCGGACGTCGTCGATCGGCGTGAGATCCGCGAGATGCACCGGCTGGACGACATCGCCGAGCTGTGCATCCGCAGGGCGGCCGGCGAGCGCCGCCTCGAGTGCCGGCAAGCGTCGCGCGACCGGCGAGCAGGCGCCGACGGCGACCGCGGCGGACGCGATGCGGCCATCCGCGACCTCCGCGACCGCCGCGACCATCACGATGGAGATGACCAGATACCGCCGCGCCCCGAGCTTGCGGAAAACGCCGCGCGCGGCCGCCGGCCGCCGCCCGATCCGGACCGCGACCACGAGCTCGTCCGGGTTCCGTGCGGTCCGGCGATTGCCCTCCACGAACGCCCCGATCGGCACGCAGCGCGTGCCGCGCAGGCTCGCGAGCTCGACCTCGGCATCGAGGGCCAGGAGATTCGGAATGCCGTCGGCGGCCGGCGAGGCATTGCAGAGATTGCCGCACAGCGTGCCGGCATTCTGGACCTGGACACCGCCGACCTCGCGGGCCGCCGCCTTCAGCCCGTCGAAAAGCGGCGGCAGCTCCGCGCCGGCAAGGTCGGCCCAGGTGCAGAGCGCGGGAATCCGCCAGCCTTCGTTCGTCGTCTCGATCGCGCGCAGCGACGGCAATGCGGTGATGTCCAGGACGTCGTCGTCGAGGGGACGCCCGACGCGCGCCGGATAAAAGTCGGTGCCGCCGGCGAGGATGACCCGGGGGGCCAGGCTGAGCGCCTGCAAGGCGTCGGACAACGCGCGCGGCCGCAGGTAACTCGCCACCGTCTCCGCCTCCCCGAGATCGTTCGTCTACGAACAGTCTGCCGAGGCGGCGATGGCGGAGTCAAGGCGCGGTCGCCCCGGCGATCCTTCAGCGCCAGCGGATCAGCCCCTGCGAGGTGACGCGCAGATTGGACATCCGACGGTCCTCGTGCCGCAGTCGCCAGGACAGGAGGTCGGACATGCACGAGGCCCGCGTCGCCGCCGCGCCGGGATCGTCGGCGCGGTTGCGAGTCCAGGCGGGATCTTCGCGCAGGTCGAAGAGCAGCGGCGGCGCGGCGGCGAAGTGGACATAGGCGTGGTCGTCGGCGCGATGGACGACGAGCGAGGCGGCCTCCGGATCGGATCCCAGCGCCGGCGCCGACGGTCCCAAGAGGTCGCGGTAGTCGACCTCCCAATGGGCTGCGCGTCGCCAGTCGGCCGGCCCCGAGCCGGCGAGGAACGGCGTCAGCGCGCGGCCGTCGCACGCGGCGGGAACCTCGATCCCGAGCGCCGCCAGGATCGTCGGCATCACGTCGACGGACTCGGTGAACGCATCGACGCGCGCGCCGCGGCGCCCGCCGGGCTGCCGCACGATCAGCGGGATATGGAATGCCGGCTCGGCATAGCCGCGCTTGCCGAAGAGATGATGGTCTCCGAGGCACTCGCCGTGGTCGGACGTGAACACCACCAGCGTGTCGTCGAGTTGCCCGCTGTCGCGCAGGAAGTCGAGCAGGCGCCCGACATGATGGTCGATCTCGGTCATCAGGGCGTAGTAGGCCCGTCGCAAGTCCCTGACGCTCACGGCATCGAGTGCGGACATCCGCCCCTCGAAGCCCGGCACGAAGCTGCGGATCAACGTCTGCGCCTGGACCGCCGCCTGCAACGGATGCACCGCCGCGTCGGCCTCGGCGGTCGCCGCCCGCCGCGGCGGCGGGATCTCCGCGTCCGCGTAGAGCGCGAGGTACTCGGCCGGCGCATTCCATGGCGGATGCGGCCGCAGGAACGAGACATGCGCGCACCACCGCTCGCCGCGCCGCGTCGAGAGCCAGTCGATCGCGGCATCCGCGAGGAATTGCGTCTCCGACTCGGCCGCCGTGTAGCGCGCTGCGCCGCCCAGCCTTCCGTCGACGGGCTCGTGGATCGGCGGGTGCGTCTCCAGCGCCGCGCCGCGGCGCCGCGCAAGCCAGGCGAGCCAGGGCCGAAAGTCCTCGAGCAGCAGCTGACCGACGTCGAAGCCGGGCAGGACGCCCTCGTAGCTGAACAGCCGCGGATCGGACGACGCGAGCCCGGCAGGGTCGGCGCTGGTGTCGGTGTAGCCGAACAGCGTCGGCGCATAGCCCGCCTTGCGCAGCTCGAGGGCCAGGTTCGTCAGCCGGCCGTCGAGCGGCGTGCCGTTCAGGATCGAGCGGTGGTTGTGGGCGTATAGCCCGGTCAGCAAGCTCGCGCGCGCCGGGCCGCACGGCGCGGTCACCGAATAGTGCCGCGCGAAGCTCGTGCCCTCGGCGGCGAGGGCATCGAGGTGCGGCGTGCGCACGCAAGCGTGGCCGAGATGGCCCAGCGTATCGCCGCGCCATTGGTCGGCCGTGATCAGGAGCAGATTCATCGCGTGGCGGGCCTCCGGCATCCGGTCGATGGTCGGCAATTCATGGCGCGGCGGTTCATGGCGACAACAGGCCGATGCGCGCCACCACGTCGTCGAGCAGGCGCGTGAACTCCAGCCAGCGGTCGCCGCGCACCAGCAGCGTGGCACGCAGATTTGTCCAGGTCGCGGCGGGCCCCGCAGTGGCGCGCTGCGCCACCACCTCGATCGCCACCGTGCCGGACTCCTCCTGGATGACGCAGCTCAGCGTCGCGAGGCCGGCGACCGCGCGCCGCGCGGGCTGGACGCGAACCGGTCCCCATGTCGGATGGGCGCAGACGCTCGCCGCCAGCGAGTCGACGTCGCCGAGGGACTCCGTGTTCGGTTCGCCGGACACCGTGACGATGGCGACCACGCGATCGAGCGCCGCGCAGGATGCGCCGCGCCCCGGCAGCAGCACGATACCTTCGCGCCAGCGATCGGCGGGCAGCTGGCACGCGACCATGTCGCGCGGCAGCTCGACCGCGAAGCCGAGCGCCGCATTCACGTAATGGCCGCCCGCATAGGGGGAGAGACGCTCATAGGCGATGCCCGGCACGGCGACCGCGACGATCGCCGCCGCGCCGACCGCGAGGCGCCGCGCTACGCGGCCGAGGGCGCAGGCCGCAGGTCGAGTCGCCGCAGGCACCGGTCGATCCATTGCGCGGTCAGCTTCTCGGACAGCCCGTTCTGCCTCAGGCGCTCGTTCAGCATGGCCCAATCGACCTTGTCGAGCGGCTGATCCTGGTTGAAGCACGAGAAGACCACCGTTTCCTGCCCGGTCTGCGGATCGACCCAGCGCTGCAGGCATTGGGCGCAGATCTCCTTCATCATGCACTGCATCGGCGAGTTGATCGAGCCGATGGCGCAATGCGAGGCCTTGAGCAGCGGCCGGAGCACGCCGTGCCGCGCCTGCGCGACCGCCTGCATCATGCGGTCCGAGCCGATCGCGACGATGCGGTCGGCATCCGCCAGGCGCACCGGCTGGTCGCCGAGCGAGCCGTCGCCATAGGCGGCCATCGCGGCGACGATGTTGCCGACGAAGCGCTTGTCCTGCGGTCGCCGCGGCTCGAAACCGGGCGCCTCGTCGCAGCACCACACGACGACGTCGGCGGCCGCCTCGATCTCGTCGACCTTGTAGCGGTCCTCCATCCTCTTGTAGCCGGCGAAATAGACGACGCGCGATCCGGCGTCGCGCAGCGCGCGCCCGATCGAGAACAGCACCGCGTTGCCGAGGCCGCCGCCCACCAGTGCGACCGTCTCGCCCGCCGGCGTCTCCGTCGGCGCTCCCGTCGGCCCCATCAGGATGACGGGCTCGCCGGGCTTCAGGACCGTGCAGAGGTCCGACGAGCCGCCCATCTCGAGCGCGATCACCGAGACCAGACCGCGTTCCGGATCGGTCCAGGCGCCGGTCATCGCCAGGCCCTCCATTCCCATGACCGTGCCGTCGACGCGCGGCGCCAGGCTCTCGAAGTTCTGCAGCCGGTAGAACTGGCCGGGCTTGAAGTTGCGCGCCGCCTGCGGCGCCGCGACAACGACTTCGACGATCGTCGGCGTGAGGCGATGAACGGCGTGGACACGCGCGCGCAGGCTCGCATCGAGCCCTTCGACGAGCGCCGCGCCCGCGATGGCGGTCGGGGCGCGGGCGGCGAGCACGCGGCTGACCACGGGATAACCCTGCTTGGCGCTCCCCATCGCCTTGACGACGTTGCCGAAGAACGACGGGTGCAGGTCGCCGAAGAAGCTCACGAAGCGGCCATCGGCCGTGCGGTGCATGAGCACCGATGCGGATTGCGGCTTCGAGATCGAACGCTCCGGCGCGACGCGGGCGCCGTCCTCGTCGATCGCCTCGAAATACCTGCCGTCGAGGCGGATGCGGCCGTCCTCGCGCGCGAGCACGGTGTTGGGCTGCGTGCCCGCCGCGACGAGGACGGCGCGCGCCGGCAGGGTCACCGCTTCCTCGCCCGCCTCCGTCCTGCAGGTGACCTTGAGTCCCGCGGCATGGCCGAGCCGATCGAGCACGACTTCGACCGGGGTCAGGCCCTCGGCGAAGCGCACGCCCTCTCCCATCGCCTTGGCCACCTCCTCGTGGTTCAGCGTGTAGCTGGGCGCATCGATCAGGCGCCGGCGATAGGCGATCGTCGCCCCGCCCCACGACTCGAGCAGCGGTCGCAGGCGTACGGGCCGGCCCTCGGCCGCCGCGGCAGCGCGCTCGGCGCGGATCGCGCGGCCATGGGCGAGGAACTCCGACGCGATCTCAGCATCCTCGGGCGTCCAGCGCCCGCGCACTGCCGCCTCGCCGCGCTCGCGCACGAGCGCGTCATGGCGCTCGACGAACTTCTCGACCTGTCGCGCGTAATAGGCGAGCGACTCGGTCGCCGTGTCGATCGCCGTCAGACCGCCGCCGATCACGACGATCGGCATGCGCAGCTGGAGGTTGGCGATCGACTCCTTCTTGGCGGCGCCCGTGAGCTGCAGCGCCATCAGGAAGTCCGAGGCCTGGCGCACACCGCGCGCCAGCCCGTTCTTCATTTCGATCACGGTCGGCTTGCCCGCCCCCATGCACAGGGCGACGTGGTCGAAACCGAGCGCGAGCGCGTCGTCCAGCGTCAGCGTGCCGCCGAAGCGGATGCCGCCGTACATGGCGAAGCGGTCGCGGCGCTCGAGCAGGAGCCGGACGACCTTGAGGAAGTTCTTGTCCCAGCGGACGGTGATCCCGTACTCGGCGACGCCGCCGAAGCCCGCGAGCACGCGTTCGTCGAGGTCCTCGGTGATCGCGGCGAGTTCGCGGACCGCATGGAACGGCACGCGGCTCCCGTCGGATGCGACGCCGCCGAGCGCCGCGTCGAGCGGCTCGATCTTCAGGCCGTCGATGCCGACCACCGTGTGGCCGTCGTTCATCAGGTGGTGCGCGAGCGTGTAGCCGGCGGGTCCGAGGCCGACCACCAGGACCTTGCGGCCCGAATCCGGTCGCGGCAGCGGGCGGCGCAGGTTCAGCGGATTCCAGCGCGTGAGGAGCGAATAGATCTCGAATCCCCAAGGCAGCGCGAGCACGTCCTTCAGCACGCGCGTCTCCGCCTGCGGGATGTCGACCGGATCCTGCTTCTGGTAGATGCAGGCCTTCATGCAGTCGTTGCAGATGCGATGGCCGGTCGCCGCCACCATCGGGTTGTCGATCACGATCGTCGCGAGGGCGCCCACGGCGCAGCCCTGCGCGCGCAGCGTATGCATCTCGCTGATCTTCTCCTCGAGCGGGCAGCCCGCCAGCGTCACGCCGAACGGCGACTTCTGATAGGCACCCGTCTTGCGATCCTTCAGCCCCTTCGCGCAGGAGTCCTTCCCCTGCGTGTGGCACCAGATGCAGTAGTTGATCTGGTCGAGTGCCTGGGTGACGTCCATGCCGCGGTCGGTCAGCGCGAAGGCGTCCCGCTCGCGCCACTCGTGCTCGGGCAGGCGCATCATCGTCACGCCGTCGCGCTCGATGCGCTCGACCGGAACCAGGTTCATCGGGTCGACCTTGTGCGGCACGCGGAACAGGACGCCGCCGGCATGGCGCTGCCGGCCCGCGGACGTCAGCGTCGCCCAGGCCGCGTAGCGCTCGGCAACGGCCAGGGCGTCGGCCTGCGCTTCCGGCGCCTGCTCCCAGGCGACGACCGCGCGCGCGAAGCCGGCCTCGGTCAGCGGCTCGCCGATCAGCGCCTCGAGCCCTCGCGCGAGCTCGTCGCCGTCGAACGCCCCCGCCGCCTCGGGCTTATGCGCCTTGAGCGCGCGCCGCTGCACGAAGTTGCGCTTCACGTGCCACAGCGGATCGAGCGTCCGCGTCGCCGCCGCCACCGCCGCCACCGCGTCGCCGACCCCGAACAGCGTCGCGACGAACGCCTCGAGCGCCGGGGCGAGATCGATGATGAGGGTCGATTCGTCGAGGGCCATGAGCGCGTCGGGCGCGGCGCGCGCGGCGAGGAGGCGGTTGGAGAGCGCCACGTCGCGCGAGGTCAGCCACGCGATGAAGGCGCGATCGAGCCGCGTCAGGCCGTCATGGGTGTGGAGATCGGGGAAGCCCAGGTCGAAGGCCAGAGCGAGATCGGACATGCGGGTCAGCTCAGCTTGCGCAGGAGTTCGATGAAATGGGTCTGCTCGCCCGGCGTGAGCGGGGCGAGCGTGGCGCGCGTGATCTCCCGCGCACGCCCGATCGCCTCGCGCGCCAGCCGCACGCCCGCCGGGGTCAAGCTCAGGATGGTCATGCGGCGATCGGCGGGATCGGCGCGGCGCACGACGAGATCGCGGGCCAGCAACCGCTGCACCACGCCCTGGATCGTGGCCGGGTCCATCGCGGTGAGGCGGCCGAGCTGGTTCTGGGTCACCTCGCCGAGGTCGCGGATCTTCACGAGGGCGGCGAACTGCGTCGGCGTCAGATCGATGCCGGTCATGGCGTCCTGGAACAGCGCCGCATGGCGCT
Organism: Alphaproteobacteria bacterium; assembly: GCA_016793165.1. GTDB lineage: Bacteria > Pseudomonadota > Alphaproteobacteria > CACIAM-22H2 > CACIAM-22H2 > CAIOSQ01. The sequence goes on from JAEULA010000034.1 coordinate 11,904, forward strand.
GATGGGCGCGCCGCATCAGGTGGCCGACCTGGTCCTCGAGACGGTAGTCGGGATCCCCGGATCCCGCGGGCGAGCGGGCGATCCGCGCGGCACTCGATGGGGCTGGCACGAGGGGCACCTCCGCCGCCCGCGGGTCGGCGCTGGTTGTATGTATGCGAACAACTAACGGCGGCAGCCGCCTGCGGTCAAGCGACGCGGCTGCAATGCTTGCCCGCGTTCTCGAACCGGCCTAATTCGCTCCGCGTGTCCATGTCGTCGTCATTCGTCCCGACCACGGTCGACCGCGATCCCGATCGGTTGCGCTGGGTGCGGGTCTGGCTGTGGACCTGCGCCGCCATGATCTTCGCGATGGTGGTGATCGGCGGCATCACCCGCCTCACCGAGTCCGGCCTCTCGATCACCGAGTGGCGTCCAGTTACCGGCATCCTGCCGCCGCTCAACGACGCGGCCTGGCAGGCGGAGTTCGCCAAGTACCAGCGCATCCCGGAGTTCCGCGAGAAGAACGCGACGATGACGCTCGCCGAGTTCAAGATGATCTTCTGGTGGGAGTTCGTGCATCGGCTGTGGGGGCGCCTGATCGGCGTGGTCTTTGCCGTGCCGATGGCATGGTTCCTGGTCTCGGGCCGTGCCCGCGGCGCCCTCGCCTGGAAGCTCGGCGGCCTGCTCGCGCTGGGCGGGCTGCAGGGGGCAGTCGGCTGGTGGATGGTGGCCTCGGGCCTCGTCGATCGCACCGACGTCAGCCCCTACCGCCTCGCCGCGCATCTCGGGCTCGCCCTCGTGATCTTCGCGTTGATCGCCTGGCTGGCGCTCGATCTGGAGGAACACCCGCGCGCCGAGAGGCCGCCGCGGCTTGCCCGGCTCGGGCAGCTCGCGCTCGCCGGGCTGGCGGTCACGATCCTCGCCGGCGCCTTCGTCGCCGGCACCGATGCCGGCCGCATCTACAACACGTTCCCGATGATGGACGGCCGCTTCGTGCCTGCGGGCTATGGCGACCTGTCGCCGTGGTGGCTGAATGCGTTCGAGAACGTCGCCGCCATCCAGTTCAACCATCGCTGGCTCGCGGTGACGACCGCGCTCGTCGTGCTCGCCTTCGTCGGCGCCGTCCATGCCGCGCGCCGCGGCGCGCGCGCCACCCGCCTCGCCAGCTGGCTCGGCGCCGCCGTGCTCGGTCAGGTGGCCCTGGGCATCCTCGCCCTGCTGTATGCCGTGCCGGTGAGCCTCGGCGCCCTGCACCAGGCCGGCGCCGTCGTCGTCCTCACCCTGGCGCTGGCGACCCACCATGCGACCGGGCGCAGCGCCCGCACAGGCCGCTGAGCTCGACCACGCTTTCCGCCGGCGTGAATCCCGCCGCCCCCGCCGCCGCGGCGATCGCATCCGCGATCGCGCGGTCGTGCAGTTCGACGGCCGTCTTGCACGACCTGCAGATCATGAACTGGACGCTATGCGGCGTCTCGGGGTCGTGGCAGCCGACATAGGCGTTCAGCGATTCCACCCGATGGACCAGACCCTGGGCCTGGAGGAAATCGAGCGCGCGATACACGGTCGGCGGTGCGACGACCTTGCCGAGCTCGCGCTGCATCGCCTCGAGGATCGCGTAGGCGCCGACGGGCTCGTGGCCGCGCCAGACGATCTCGAGCACGCGCCGGCGGATCGCCGTCAGCCGCTCGCGACGCGACTCGCACAGGCTGGCGGCGCGATCGAGCGCATCGCTTGCGCAACGCCCGTGGTCGTGATGCGGGTCGGGAAAATGCGGCGCCGCCGTCGCCCGCGCCTGGCGACGGCGCGACGGCGATACCGGTGAGGTCGCCATGGCCGAACCCCCGGCGCGCGTTCAGAAGCGCGGCGCGGACGGCTCGGCGGGCATCGCCAGCCCGAGGCGACAGCCGCACAGGGGGCAGTCCATGCCGCGCACGGTCTCCGCCGCCTTCTCCTGGCCCTGGGTCGGCTCGAGATCGGCAAGCAGCTCGGCAATAAGCTTCTCGTGCGCGTTTCGCGTCTCGCAGGCGCTGAGCAGCAGCCGGGCGCGGGGGGACTCGCCGTCCTCCTCGATCCGAAACGCGAAGGCGGCCCGCGGACCACCGGCGAGAATGGCCGCCGCCGCGAAAAACCCGGCATTCAGCACGTAACGACGCGTCGTCATGGGAGTCATCCAATCGCTGCGTTCGGACGAATTGTACGGGCTGGCGCCGTCGCGCGCCATCCGATCCTGGTCCCGGGGCCCGCCCCGCGGGGCCGGAGACGAACCGGCACCAACCTTGTCCCTCGGATCCTCACTGCCATGAACCCCATCCTCGTCGTCGGCGGCACCACCGGCATCGGCGCCGCCCTCGCCCGCCAACTCGTGGGCGCCGGCAGCCCCGTTCACGTCATCGGGCGCGACCCGGCGCGCCTCGCGGCGACTGCGGCGGCGCTGGGCTGCCCCGCGACGCCGGCCGACGTCCTTGCCCCGGATGAACTCGCGACGGCCGTCGCCGGAATCGCGGCGACGGGCCTGGCCGGACTCGCCTATTGCGTTGGGTCGATCCCCATCAAGCCGCTGGGGCAGCTGACTCCGGCGGATTTCGACGCGGCGTTCCGTCTCAACGCCGTCGGCGCCGCGATGACGGTCAAGGCCGCCGCGCCGGGGCTCGCGCCACGGGACGGTTCGCCGCCCGGGATCGTGCTGTTCTCGAGCGTCGCGGTCGGCCAGGGCTTCGCCAACCACGCCGCGATCGCGGCCGCCAAGGGCGCGGTCGAAGGTCTGACCCGGGCGCTTGCCGCGGAGCTCGCACCCCGCATCCGCGTGAACTGCGTCGCGCCGAGTCTCATGCGCACCCCGCTGGCGGCGCGCCTCACCGGCAACGAGGCGATGGCCCGAGCGATCGCCCAGCTTCATCCCATGCAGCGCCTGGGCGAAGCCGACGATGCGGCGGCGATGGCGGCCTTCCTGCTGTCGCCGGCGGCGGGCTGGATCACCGGCCAGGTCATCGGCGTCGATGGCGGGCGCGGCTCGCTGCGGGTCAAGGGATGACGACGCTCCGCTTCGTCCTCGGCGACCAGCTGTCGCCGGCGATGTCGAGCCTGCGCGACATCGATCCGGATCGCGACATCGTGCTGATGGCCGAGGTCGCGGAGGAGACGACCTATGCGCCGCACCACAAGAAGAAGATCGCCTTCATCCTGGCCGCGATGCGTCACTTCGCCGAGGCGCTGCGTGCCCGCGGGATCCTCGTCGACTACGTGACCCTCGATGCCCCGGGCAACTCCGGCAGCTTCACCGGCGAGCTCGCCCGCGCCGTGGGCCGGCACCGCGCCGACCGCGTCGTCGTCACCGAGCCGGGCGAATGGCGGGTGCTGGCGATGATGCGAGACTGGGCGGACGGAATCGGCGTCCCCGTCGAGATCCGCGACGACGACCGCTTCTTCTGCTCGGTCGAGGAGTTCCGCCGCTGGGCCGGCCCGCGCCGGAGCCTGCGAATGGAATTCTTTTATCGCGAGATGCGGCGCCGACACCGCATCCTGATCGACGCGGCCGGCGACCCCGAGGGCGGGCAGTGGAACCTCGATCGCGAGAACCGCAAGCCGCTGCCGGACTCCCTCGACCCGCCGCCGGTCCCCGCCGCGACCGTCGACGCGATCACGACGGAAGTGCTCGATCTCGTCGCGCGGCGGTTCGAGGCGAGCTTCGGCGACCTGCTGCCCTTCGGGCTCGCCGTCACGCCAGCCGACGCCGAGGCGGCGTTCGCGGCCTTCCTGCGCGACCGGCTGCCGCTGTTCGGCGACTACCAGGACGCGATGCGCCGCGGCGCGCCGCATCTCTGGCACAGCGCCATAGCGCCGTACCTCAATGCCGGCCTGCTCGATGCGCGCGACGTCGTGCGCCGCGTCGAGGCGGCCTATCGCCAGGGCAATGCGCCGCTGAACGCGGCGGAGGGCTTCATTCGCCAGGTCCTGGGCTGGCGCGAGTTCGTGCGCGGACTCTACTGGACGAGGATGCCGGGCTATGCCGCGACCAATGCGCTCGATGCCCGCCGGCCCCTGCCGGGCTTCTATTGGACCGGCGACACCGACATGCGCTGCCTCGCCGAGACGATCGCCGACACCCGGCGCAACGCCTATGCCCACCACATCCAGCGCCTGATGGTGACCGGCAACTTCGCGCTGCTCGCCGGCATCGCGCCCCGCGAGATCGAGGCGTGGTATCTCGGCGTCTATGCCGATGCCTTCGACTGGGTCGAGCTTCCGAACACGCACGGGATGGTGATGTTCGCCGACGGCGGGATGCTGGCCTCGAAGCCCTATGCCGCGAGCGGCAAGTACATCGACCGCATGTCCGACTATTGCGTCGAGTGCCGCTACGACGTCGCTCGCAGCGACGGACCCACGGCATGCCCCTTCAACTTCCTCTATTGGGCGTTCCTCGACGCCAATGCCGCGACTCTCGCCGGCAATCCCCGCCTCGCGATGGCCTATCGCACGCTGCGGGGTTTCACCCCGGCGCGTCGGGCACAGCTCGCGCGCGACGCGCGCGAATTCCTGGAGCGACTGACATGACCACGGCCTGGATCACCGGCGCCTCCTCGGGGATCGGCGAGGCGCTTGCGCGACGACTCGCCGCGACGGGACGGCCCGTGGTGGCCTCCGCGCGCTCCGCCGTCGCGCTCGACGCCCTCGCGGCGGCGGCGGCGGGGCGCATCCGCAGCCACGCGCTCGACGTCACCGATGCCGAGGCCTGCGCGCAGGCGGTCGCCGCGATCGAGGCCGAGGCCGGGCCGATCGGCCTCGCGGTGCTGAACGCCGGAACCCATGCGCCGATGTCCGCCGACGACTTCTCGGTCGCGACCGCGCGGCGGCTGGTCGAGGTGAACCTGATGGGCGTCGTCAACTGCCTCGCCCCGCTTCTCGAGCGCATGCGCGCCCGACGGTCCGGCCACATCGCCATCGTCGCCTCGGTCGCCGGCTATGGCGGCCTCCCGACCGCCGCCGCCTACGGCGCGACGAAGGCGGCCTTGATCAACATGGCGCAGTCGCTGAAGCTCGACTGCGACCGGCTGGGCATCAAGCTGCAGCTGGTCAATCCGGGCTTCGTCAAGACGCCCCTCACCGATCGCAACGAGTTCCCGATGCCCTTCCTGATGCCGGTCGAGGACGCCGTGACCGCGCTCGTCGCGGGCCTGGCGGGCAACCGCTTCGAGATCGCGTTCCCGCGCCGCTTCGCCCTGCTGCTCAGGCTTCTCAACGCGATGCCCGAGGCGGCCTACTTCGCCGCGGTGCGCAGGTTCACCGGCCGATGACGCGGCTCGTCGACGCCCTCGCCGCCTATGCGCGGTTCTACGAGACGCTGTCGCCCGCGACGCTGCCGGGGATCGCGGCGCTGCTGGCGCCGAACGCCCGCTTCAAGGACCCGTTCAACGATGTGCGCGGCGCGGACCGGATCGTGCGGCTCCTGGCGACGATGTACGAGCACGGGACGCCGCGCTTCGAAGTGATCGACCAGGCGGTCTCCGAGCGCGCCGGCTATCTGCTGTGGCGCTACACCTCGGATCCCGGCGGGGGTCGCGCACCCTGGGTGATCGACGGCATGACGGAGCTGCGCTTCGATGCCGACGGTCGCGTGCTCGAGCATGTCGACCATTGGGATGCGGCCGGCCAGTTCTACGAGAAGCTGCCCGTGGTCGGCTGGCTCATCCGCCGGATCAAGCGGCGCCTGCAGCTGCGCGAGGGCTGAGGGCGCTCAGGTGCGCAGCGGCTCGATGCGCAGCACGACGCCGGATCGGTCGGCGTCGGGCGAACGCGCGAGCGCCTCGTCCATCGCGGCGCAGAACCCGTCGACCATCCGCGCCGCGGCGAAATTGGCGGCGACGTGATCGCGGTTCGCCTCGCCGACCTGCCGGCGCAGCGCGGCGTCGCCGCCGAGGCGGCGCAGCGCCGCGACGAAGTCGTCCTCCGCGTCGCGGGCGACGACGAAGGGCTGGTTGCCGGGGGAGACGAGATCGCGGATGTCGCCGACGTCGGTCGCCACCAGGGGCCGCGCCGTCGCTCCAGATTCCAGCACGCTGAACGGCGCCTGCTCGGTGTCCGACGACAATGCGGCGATGTCGACCGATCCGAGCATCGGCGCGGGATCGTCGACCCAGCCCAGGAACTGGACGCGATGCCGGATGGCGAGCTGCTGCGCCACGATCTCCAGCCGGCCGCGCTCGGGCCCGTCGCCCGCGACCACCAGTCGCCAGCGCGGATCCTCCGTCGCGACGGCGGCGAAGCAGCGCAGCAGCCGCGCGAGATTCTTTTCCGGGCGCAGCGGCGCCACGCAGCCGAGCACGATCTCGTCGCCGCGGCGCACGACCCCGCCGGCGGCGTCGGCGACCCGCCGCTCGATCGCCTCGACGTCGACGCCGTTGGGCACGAAGCGCAGCTGGGTCTCCGGGAAGCCCCAATCCTCCGTGGCGACGTGCATCAGCGTCGTCGACGGGACGACCAGCGGAACCGTGCCGCCGAGGGCCAGCCGCCGGAAGCGGCTGCGCCGGCGCAACGGCCGCTCGGTCTCGTCGGGCCCGAAGCCGTGCTCGCTGTGCAGGCCCGGCGCCGTGCCGAACAGCCGGTTGGCGAGGCACCACTCGATGGCGCCCCAGTTGTAGGTGAGCACCAGCGACGCGCCCGTCCGCCGCAGGCAGCTGCGGATCGAACGCAGCCGCGCGAGCGGGCCGTCCTCGGGCAGGCTCGGCGGATCGACGACGTCGCAAAGGACGCCCGAGGGCAGCATCGCCAGTGCTTCGGTGCGGCCGTCGAGCGCGATCACGAGATGCTCGGCGGTGGCGCCGAGCGCGCCGGCGACATAGGCGAACTGGCGCTGGATGCCGCCGATCGAGAAGCTCGGAAACACGTGCAGGAGGCGAAGGCGCGCCCGGTCGGCCCCGGCTGGCCGGGGATAGGCGGCGCGTCTGACGATGCTCGCTCGCATGCCCCTAGGATTCGCGGCATTTCCGCTAAGGCTTCGTAAAGAAGCGGGGTCATCCCGCGCCCTCGCGCGCACGGCATGTTAGAAGTCGCGCGCCGGGCCGATCCGCGCCCTGCCAAGGCCCGCTCCTTTTCGCCCGGTCCGCGCCACCGCCACGATGCCGTCACTCGTCACGCGCCACAGCCTGTCGTCGCTGCCGTCCTGGGCGCAGGCCGAGCTCGCGCCGACGCGCGCCATCGATCCGTTCTTCAGCGCGACCTGGTTCGAGGTCTTCCTGGAAAGCTGCCCCGAGCCGGGCGTGGAGCCCCTGTTCCTGGCCATCGACGCCGGCGCGCGGCGCGGCGTCGCCGCCTTGCGCGAGCGACGCGGCGCGGGGCGGCAGCTCGGCGATCTCGGGAATTTCTACACCTGCCGCTATGCGCCCGTGCTCGGCGCGGTCGACCGCGAGCTCGCTGCCGGCCTCGCGGCCTGGCTTTCCGAGGAGCGGCCGCGCATCGACACGCTGCGCTTCGACAATCTCCGGGCCGAGGACGACCCGCAGGACGCTGTCGCCGCCGCCCTGCGCGCACGCGGCTTCGCGGTCCAGCGCTACGAGCAGTTCGGCAACTGGTTCGAGGACGTGCGCGGCATCGGCTTCGCGCAGTATCTCGCCGCGCGCGACGGGCAGCTGCGCTCGACGATCGAGCGCAAGGGACGCCGCTTCGCGCGCCAGGCCGGCGCGCGGCTCGAGCTGATGACCGCGGCCTCCGACCTCGAGCGCGGCCTCGCCGCCTATCTCGAGGTGCACGCGCGCAGCTGGAAGGAGCCGGAGCCCTTCCCCGGATTCATCCCGGCTTTCGTGCGCCGCTTCGGCGCCGTCGGGGCGGTGCGGATGGGCGTCGCCTGGGTCGACGAGCGTCCGCTCGCCGCGCAGATCTGGCTCGCCTGGGGCCGCCACGCGACCATCGCCAAGCTCGTCTACGACGATGCCGCCAAGGCGCTGTCGCCGGGCACCGTTCTCACCGCACGAATGCTCGAGGACGCGCTCGACGCGAAGCTCTTCGACGAGATCGATCTCGGCCGCGGCGACGATCCCTACAAGAAGCTCTGGCTGCGCGATCGCCGCCCCGTCCACGGGCTGTTCGCCGCCAATCTCCGCTCGCCGCGCGGCCTCGCGGCCGCGGCGCGGAACTTCGGCCCGACGGCGCTCAAGGCGATCGCCGCGCGGTTCAGGACGATCGCGAGACCATCCTGAGGGCCCGCCCGCCGGCCCTCCGCGCGATCCGTCCGAGCGCCCCGATCGCCGTCGACACGGTGCGCGGCCGGACCGTGAGCCACACCAGCGTCGCGTGCGGCGTCGCAAGAGTCTCCTTGTAGCGCGCATCGCCGGCCAGCAGGTCGTAGCAGGCCGCGCCGGCGGCGAGGTGATGGTCGATCGCCGCGAGGTGCGAGACGAGCCCGGGCTTGCGCCGGTTGTCGTCCTCGGCGACGAAGCCGCTCAGGTAGTTCGCGATGCGGCCGTGCGCGACGAGATTGAGCAGCAGTCCGATCGTGCGCGAGCCCGCCGCGATGCGCAGGATCTCGACATGCGGCCCGCCGGGGCGACTGCGGGCGATGAGCTGGCGCACGAAGGGCTCGAACAGCGGGGCGGCGAAGGCGCCGGGCCTGCCGTCCGCGATCCAGCGCGCCTGGTGCAGCGCGATCAGCTCGGCAAGGGCCTCGTCGGTCGCGGACCCCGGCGCAACGCGCGTGACGGCAAGCGCCCCCTCGGCCTCATAGAGCCGGCGCGCGCGCCGTAGCTGCTGGCGCGCATTCGCGCTCAAGGTCGACAGCACGTCGGACCCGCTGCGACGCAATGCGTCGAGATCGACGGCGTAGCAGCGCTGCTCGGCGCGCAGCTCGACGACGAGGCCGGCGGCGCGGCAGCGCTCCGACCAGGCCACCGGCACGCCGCTCAGCGCGAGCGCCCGCCAGCCGCGCAGCGGACCGGCGCTCCGCGCGCCGAGCAGGCATGCGAGGACGCCATCCGCGAGCGATTCCGGCGCCAGCCCGGACAGCAGGCCGTTGTATTCGATGTAGCCGACCTCCCGGGCCGCCACCCCGGTCTCGTTCAACGCGATGGTGCCGTCGGCCGCGGGCCCGCCGCCGATGAAGCCGAGGGCCACGTCCGAGTCGTCGGCGCGGCCGACCAGCAGCTGCGGCCGCACGCCCGTCACGCCGAGCCAGGCGGACATCCAGGGCCAGGTGAGGAAGAAGGGCGGGGCCAGGCGGTCCTCGAGTGCCCGCCAGCGGGCTTCGGTCGCGGCCGCGTCGGCGGCGGGCTCCAGACGGAACGTCGTCACGCGCCGGCCCTCGCGGCGGCGGCACCAACGATCATCCCCGCAAGCGCCGGGAGCCCGGCAACGGGTCGGGAGACGGTCGCAGCCAAGCGCATGGGATCGCGGAGTTGCGGCGGATCGGGGGCGGTCGCGGGCGGCATCCCGACCGCGCTCGATGAAGCCATCGTGCGGGATAGTCGGCTCGCGGCTCGCGCCCTGTCAATCGATCGACGGGCGACGCCCATTCACCAATTGATCATGTGCCGCGGTGCAGCCTTCGGCGACGGCCGGCTGCGCTAGATCCGGCCGCGACGGGAGGCACCGGCGGCGCTCGCGTATCGCTTGCGGTCGCATCCCGGGAACGACAAAGTCCGCCCTCCCACGCGCCCCCGGATGATTCCGCCCATGAACGCCCCAGCGTCGACCGCCGCGACCGGCCGCATGGCCTCGATCGAAAGCGGTCGCGGCCTCGCTGCGCTCGCCGTGTCGTTCCTGCACGGCGCGAACATGATGAGTGCCCCGCAGTATCAGGGCCGGGTCGGGTTCGGCGGCCTGTTCGAGTACGGGTTCCTCGGCGTCGACTTCTTCTTCGTCCTGAGCGGATTCATCATCGTCTTCGTCCACCACACCGACATCGGGGTGCCGCATCGCGCGTTCCGCTATGTCTGGCGGCGGGTCACGCGCATCCTCCCGACCTATTGGCTGATCGCGTCGCTGAGCCTGCTCCTCAACCAGCTGCTGCAGCGGGACAAGGCGATCGTCACGCCGCTGTACCTGGTGAAGAACGTCCTGCTGCTCGACAGCCCTCTGTGGCTTGCGATCGCCTGGACGCTGCAGCACGAGTTCTTCTTCTACTTCGCCTTCGTCGTCATGATCCTGTCGCGCGTCGCCGGCAGCATCCTGTTCGTCGCCTGGGCGATCGTCTGCGCGGTGGCGTGGTTCCTGGGCGCCCAGAAGGTGACCGAGGGGCTGATCTACTATGCGCTCAATCCCTACATGGCGATGTTCTTCACGGGCATGGCGCTGTCGTTCATCTACACGCAGCGGCGCGCCTGGCTTCCAGCCACCGTGGTCGTGCTGGCGGTGATCGGCCTTGCTCTATGGGCCCATGTGCTTGCCGCGGGCCTCGATCGCTGGTCCATGCCGCGCTATCTCGGCGTGGCCAACATCTGCGGCGCGCTCCTCGGATCGCTGCTGATCCTCCACGACCGCCAGGTCCGCATCCCGACCGTGCTCGTGTGGCTCGGATCGATCTCCTACTCGCTCTATCTCGTCCACCTGTTCCCGATCGGATACTTCTACGCGATCCTCAGCCGCATCGGCCTCTACGGCTACCTGCCCGAGATCGTCGTTTTCACGATCGGCCAGGCGCTCGCCATCTTCACGGCGTGGCTGATCTTCCGTTTCGTCGAGCGCCCGATCATCCGCTGGGCGCATCGCAAGGTGCCGTGAGCGACCGCCGCGAACGCGCCAGTACGCGCGCAAAGAGGCGATCACTGCGCTGGTCCGAGTCGCTTAATAAAGTGAGAACGATTTGGTAACAATGCACCTATACCAAGTTCATGCGCGTCACGCGCACGCTGACCGCTGAAGTTCGTGCGATGATTCATTCCTCCCCGCAACTTTCTTGGCTCCCCAGCCCGGATCCGAACTGGCCAGCCAGCCTCGAGGGCCTGACCGGGCACGCGCTCTGGCAAGCGGTGATGCGCGCCGCGAATACCCAGCTGGACATGGTCGGGACCCTCAAGCTCGACCGCGAAGCCAGGAGGCGCCTGCCGACACCGCCGGACGGCCCCCACGTGCGCCTTGCAATTCTCGCCTCCTCGACCGTCGAGCATTTGCTGCCAGCGCTTCGCGTTGCCGGCCTGCGCCGCGGCCTATGGCTCGAGTGCCATGTCGGAGACTACGGCCAGTATCGAGCCGAACTCTCTGACCCCGCTTCGCGCCTCCGGACCTTCAGGCCGACCGCAATCCTGTTCGCGCTGGATGCCCGCCACCTGCTCGGGACTGGGGCCGCCAGCGTCGATTCCGACTCCATCTGCAACGACATCTCCGGCTTGTGGCGGATGGCGCGCGCGTTCTGCGACGGGCCGATCATTCAGCAGACCGTGTTGCCGGTGTTTCCTCGCCTGCTCGGGAACAATGAACATCGCTTCGTCGCCAGTCGCGCCGCCACCGTCGAAGCGGTCAATGCCCGCCTGCGGCAACTGGCCGATTCCGAATCGGTCGACATCCTTGCGCTCGACGTCCTCACGGCCCAACACGGCATTGCTGCCTGGCATCATCCGGCGTTCTGGCATCGAGCGAAGCAGGAGATCCATCCCGCCGCGGCTCCGCTGTACGCCGATCATGCCGTGAGGATCGTGACCGCACGACTCGGTCGCTCAGCCAAGTGCCTAGTTCTTGACCTCGACAATACTCTCTGGGGCGGCGTCATCGGCGATGACGGTCTCGGCGGGATCGTCCTCGGCCAAGGCAGCGCCCTCGGCGAAGCCTTTGTTGATTTCCAAGTCTATGCCCAATCCCTGTCGAGGCGCGGCATCATTCTCGCAGTGTGCTCGAAGAACGACGAGAAGAACGCCGTCGAGCCCTTCGAAGCGCATCCCGAGATGATCCTGAAACGCGGCGACATCGCATGTTTCGTGGCGAACTGGTCGGACAAGGCCTCGAACCTCAGGACGATCGCCAAGGCCCTGAACATCGGGATCGACAGTCTCGTTTTCGCCGATGACAATCCGGCGGAGCGCGCGATCGTACGGCGCGAACTCCCGGAGGTCGCCGTACCTGAGTTGCCGGAGGACCCGGCCCGCTATGCCAGCACCATCGCCGATGCCGGCTACTTTGAAGCAGCGACCGTTACGACCGAGGATCTGCAGCGCTCAGCTCAATACCAGGCGAATCTCGATCGGGAGCGCACCAAGGCGTCCACCACCGACATTGAGGGCTACCTCCGGAGCCTGGAAATGCGCCTGATGTGGCGGCGCTTCGATCGGACCGGGCTTGCGCGGATTACGCAGCTGACGAACAAGACCAACCAATTCAACCTGACGACCCGCCGCGTGACGGAAGCCGATGTCGAAGCGAGGATCGACGACCCGCGATCGCTCACGCTTCAGCTGCGCTTGACGGACAAGTTCGGCGACAACGGCATCATTGCGCTCGTATACGGCCGATACGATCCCGATGAGAGGGCTGTGCATCTCGACAATTGGCTGATGAGCTGCCGCGTGCTGGGCCGTCAGGTCGAGGAGGCCACCCTGAACCTGATTGCCGAGCAGGCACGCCAGATGGGCTCCGTGGAACTTCGAGGCACGTACATTCCGTCCGCCAAGAACGACATGGTCCGCGAGCACTATGCGCGGCTCGGCTTCGAACTGACGGACACGACCGCGGCGGGAGAGACGAATTGGCGGCTCAGCATCTCCGACTTCGAACCCCGTCATACGCATATCCAGATCCTCCAGGCCTGACGTCCCGACGTTCGGGTCGCCTCGGACTGGAAACTTCTGAGTGCGAACGCAGCATCCGAAATCACCCCTCACTCCTCAAGGCGGCGCATGAACGACCAGCAGATCATCACGGTCCTCAACAGCATCTTCCGCGACATTCTCGGCGACCCCGCCATCAGCCTGACGCCTGAGACCACGGCCGACGATGTCGTCGGTTGGGATTCGATGACGCACATCACGATCGTGGTCGAAGCGGAGGGCAGGTTCAGCGTGAAATTCAACACCGCTGAGGTCGAAGAACTGAAGAATGTCGGCGAGTTTGTCGCGCTGATCGCGAAGAAGGTCAGCCGATAGGCTCGGCTGCCGATCGCGGGACCCCATGCTCTTCAACTCCTATTTTTTCGCGTTCGTCTTCCTGCCGATTGCGCTCGCCGGATACTTTGCGATCGGACGGCGCGGCACCCCGGCGGCGCTGGCTTGGCTCGTCATCGCCTCCCTGTTCTTCTACTCATGGGAGATCCCCGCATTTCTCCCCGTATTGATGCTGTCCATCGCCTTCAACTACTCGGCGTCCTGCCTGATCGCGCAGTCTCCGAGCACATCCGGACGTTCGACCTGGATCCTTGCTTCGGCCATCGCGATCAACCTGGCCGCACTCTTCTGGTTCAAGTATGTCGCGTGGTTTCTTGCCTTGATCGGCAATGCCTCGGGGGTTCGCATCGAGTTCGCTGCACCGACCTTGCCGCTGGGAATATCGTTCTTCACGTTCACCCAGATCTGCTACTTGATAGACCTCCGACAGGGGCACATCCAGCACAGCGGATTCCTCCGCTTCGCGCTGTTCGCGACCTTCTTTCCGCATCTGATCGCCGGGCCGATCCTCCATAACAAAGAGATGATGCCGCAATTCGCCCAGGCCGATATCTCGCGCCCCTCGGCACTGAACCTAGGTCTCGGCCTGTCGATCTTCGTCGTGGGGCTGCTGAAGAAGTGCCTGATCGCAGATCCGACCTCGACGGTCGTCGGCCCGGGATTCGCGGCGCCGGGCTCCCTCGGGGCCGCGGAGGCGTGGCATGTCGCCCTCTCCTACTCGCTCCAGCTCTACTTTGATTTCTCGGGCTACTCGGACATGGCTGTCGGGCTCGCCCGCATGTTCAACGTCCGATTCCCCGCAAATTTCAACTCCCCCTACAAGGCAACCTCGATCATCGACTACTGGCAGCGCTGGCACATGACGCTGACCCGGTACCTGAATCTCTATCTCTACAATCCGGTTGCACTCTGGCTCACACGCCGTCGCGTGGCGCAGGGACGGCCCGTCACGCGCGCCGCATACGGAACGCCGGCGGGCTTCTTCCAACTGGTGATGGTCCCAACTTTCTTTACGATGTCGCTCGCAGGAATCTGGCATGGCGCCGGCGCGCAGTTCCTCGTCTTTGGCCTTCTCCACGGCGTCTATCTGACGGTCAACCACCTCTGGCGGATCAAGCGCGGACACGCTCCGAAACGAACCGGGATGGATCGCTATGCCGTCACTGTGGCAAGCGTGATGCTCACGTATCTCTGCGTACTCCTCGGATCGATCTTCTTCCGGGCCCCCTCGGTCGCCCATGCGGTCGAATTGATCCGCAGCATGATCGGCTTCAATGGCCTGGGGGGCCTCCCGGGAAAGCGCGACATCGCATGGATCATCGCCCTTTATCTGATCATCTGGGCCGCACCGAACTGCCAGCAGGTCTTTGCCAGGTACGAGCCGGTCCTTGGGACGACTCGAGCGCCCGCACAGAGGTGGTTGACCTGGGATCCGACACCGGTCTGGGCAGTCGTGATCGGGATCGGCGCAACCATTGGACTGCTTGCGATGAATGGAACGACCGAGTTCCTCTACTTCCAGTTCTGATCATGTTGCCGGCATTTGAACGTCGCGATTTCGCCCGGGGGATGCTGTGGACGAGCGCGTGATTGGTGGAACCAAGTATCTGACTTGGCTGGGCGCTGCGGCTGCCGTGACGTTCGTCGCCGCGTGGCTATACGTCGCCTTCTTTTCCATGGCATTCATGGATGCCGAGTACGCGAGATGGACGGCAAAGCTGCATATCCTCGAGGCATGCGATGTCCCGCCGAGCGTACTCGTCGGAGATTCCCGGCCGGCCGTAAACGTGATGCCCAGGGAACTCGGGACGGACCGGATCATCAATCTTGCTTTGGCAGGAACGACCAGCCTGGAAACCTTCGTCGTCGTGCGCAAGATGATGGAGTGCCCCGTGCGACCGCGACGGGTCTTCATCTCACTCGTGCCGAGCCATTTCCCGCGTCCGGACACGTTTTGGAGCAAGAGCGCCCGCTACCGGTTCCTCAACTTCACCGATCTTCGCGAACTAATCGCTTCGTCCAGATCCGTCTCGGACATGTCGGTTGTCGACTCCGAGGGTGGCGAGCGGATTCCGGCATTGCTTCGTGCGGCGGCATACGGGCTTGGACTGCCGCCGGTCTACTTCAATTCACTCTTCACCGGGGCGATCGCCGGGCGTTACACGGAGAACTCGGCGATCTACAGGGACGTCCGAGCAAATCGAGGCCAGTACTTCTTTCAGACCACATATGCCGCCAACGTGATCGGCCCGGATGCGCGGCTGAGCCGGTTTTCGGCGCTGCCGATCATCGACCATTACTTTGAGCGGACGATCGAACTGCTCGGCAAGAGCGCGATCGAGGTGTACTTCCTCCCCATGCCGCTTAATGCGACCACTGAGAGGAACATGTCCCCGACGGTGGCCCGCGACTTCGCCACCTACCTGGCGGAGAAACAGTCCCGGCACGGCAATTTCCGGGTCCTGGGCCCCCTGATCTGGGGTGTGCCGGACCGCTTCTTCAACGATCCTCTGCAGCACTTCAACAGAAGCGGTGCGACCGAATACTCAAGGCGCCTTGCCGCGTGCAAGGTTCTGGACGTCGATGCGGCCAGCTTCGCGGCGACCGATGCCTGCCTACGAATGAACCTCGGGGCTTGGAGCCGCGAAGGCGGCTGATCGCCCATCTTCCCGATCCGGCCGATCGATCGCCGGACGCGCGACCGCAATCGACGCGCGATCGCTCAGAACTGCGATCGGGCCGCCGGGGAGATCGCACGGGGAACCGCTCCCAAGGTCGTCGGGCCGTGCGCCCTCACCGGTGCGTTGATCGCGATCCGCTTCACATAAGCCTGGAGAGAGATCGACAGGCCAAGCACAAAATACAGGTAAGGCTGGTAGCCGATCCCGATGAACGAGCCGCCGGCAAGATACACGACGGTAGAAATCAAGAGCGACCGGGATAGGTCCGCGATCCAAGCGAGGTCCGGATTGTTTCGCGAGCGAACCAATGCGACCCGCAGGTTCTTGAATAGGATCAGCACGATCAGGGCGAACAGCACGGCCCCGACAATGCCCTGCTCGCCGAGGATTTCGAAATAGATGCTGTGAAACGCCTTGGCCTTGATAGTGTAGGTCGCCCCGCCCTCTCCCAAGGGAACGGTGTACTCGTTGATACGATACACATCAAAGCCGCCGCCCAACGGGTGCGAGGCAACATACTCAAGAGTCCAGAGCCAAACTGCGATTCGTCCCAGTGCGGAATTCTCCTCGTCGAACGACTTGATCGTGTACATGCGGTCGTACCAAGCGTCCTGGACGAAATACAGGGCACCTAGGGCCACCCCCACCCCAACGACGACGAACACGATCTTTCGCTTCGACTGCCAGAAATAGACCGCGGCCAGAACCGCGAGAGCGATGAGACCGGTCCGCGCGAAGGTACCAACTGTTGCGACGACCGATACGAACACCGTGGCGCCGGTCGCCATTCGACGGATCGGAATCTTCGGAAGCAGTATCGAGTTCTTTCCCATCACGAGGATCAAGGGAATCGATGCCGCTGCGACACACGCGAGATTGCTCGATTCGCCCAGGCCGAGCATCGCCTCGACCAACGCTCTGCCCGTTCCGTACCAGCCGCCACCGGCCATTGTTTTGACCGCGACCGCCATGACGTGACCGAGCACCGCACTGAGCACGACTAGGATGGACGCCTCGATCTGGACCCTCGATCGGAACATGTACGGGATCATGATCGAGAAGCCGAGCGTCTTGACGGCCCAATCC
The DNA here is from genome assembly GCA_016793165.1 of Alphaproteobacteria bacterium. Taxonomy (GTDB): domain Bacteria; phylum Pseudomonadota; class Alphaproteobacteria; order CACIAM-22H2; family CACIAM-22H2; genus CAIOSQ01. Next base: position 28,726 of record JAEULA010000034.1, read on the forward strand.
CATTTGAACCACGCAGCTTCGGGAACCTCGGCCCACGTCGTCGTCATCGTGATCCAGATGCAAAACAGGATCATCAGCACCGTGCCGGCGGAGAGCTTGGGCGGGTCCCGTCGATCAAACAGGACGTAGCCGAAGACGGCCCCGGCACCGACAATGAGGGAGATCGGGATCGATGGAAGGATCTCGTAGGCGATGCGCTGCGGCGAGAAGAAGTCGATCCAGAGGTAGCCCAAGCCGAAGACGAACGGCGCGGTACAGCCGGCGATGACGAAGACCAGCCACGTGACGAGCAGGAATACGCTGCGCAGCATGGCGCCTTACCTCTGGGACTCGTCGCGCTCGGGGAACCAGCTCCGCTGCCGGTCCATCATCACCGCGCGGATGACGACGTAGATCGTCATCAAGCAACTGATCAGGATCGCGGCCACGTCGATCATCGAGGGTCCTCGCAAGGCCGGCGCGATGTCGCCGCGACGGCGGGAATGGCAGGCGCAACGCGGCACATCGAGGCCGGGCGATCGGCAGGCCCGATCGTCGCGTGGCGCGGCGGCCGGAGCGTTACCATGGGCGGCGACTCCCGGTCATTCGAAAGCACGGTCGGGTTGGCAATAGGGCCGCGGGCCGCAGGGCATGGGCAGGTCGCGCAGGCATTCCGCGTACAGGCATTCCGCGTACAGGCATTCCGCGTACAGGCATTCCCAGATCCGATCCCGGCTCCCGACATGGCGCCCGACTTGGGCTGGCGACGCGGACCTCCGCCCGGCCCACTCCCGGCCGCGCGGCGGCGTGTCGCCCTTCGTCTCGTCAGATCGCTTCTAACGCCCCAAGTGATGAAAACACGTTAACCGGGTGACGCTTTCCGCCCGCCCCCGCGATCGTCAGGTCATGATCCGGTCGAGCGGAACGACCTGCACCCCGCTCGTCTCGAGGGTGCGGCGAACCTCGCTCGCCATGGCGACCGCGGCGGGGTTGTCCCCGTGCACGCAGATCGTGTCGACGGCGACCGGCACGCGCTTGCCGCTGACCGATATCACCGCCCGCTCCTCCACCATCCGCAGCACGTTCCGGGCCGCCAGGGCGGCGTCATGGATGACCGCCCCGGGCAGCTTGCGCGACACCAGCATGCCGCGGTCGTCATAGGCCCGGTCGGCGAAGACCTCGCGCGCGATGCGCAGGCCGGCCTTCTCCCCCGCCCGCTCGAGGCTGCCGCCGGGCATCACCATCAGGATCAGCCGGGGGTCGATCGCCTTGACCGTGGCGGCGATCATCGCGGCCAGGGCGTCGTCCTCCTGGGCCGCATTGCCGAGCGTGCCGTGGGGCTTCACATGGGCGACCCGGTGGCCGACATAGGTGGCCATCTGGCAGATGGCGCCGATCTGGTAGACGAGCATCTTCTCGATGTCGGCGGGATCCTCGCCGACGAGGCGGCGGCGTCCGAAACCCCAGGAATCGAGATAGCTCGGATGGGCGCCGACATTGACGCCGTTGGCCTTCGCCATCGACAGCGTCTTGTGCATCACCAGCGGATCGCCGCCGTGGAAGCCGCAGGCGACGTTGGCCGAGGTCACGATCCGCAGCATCGCGGCATCATCGCCCATGGTGTAGGCGCCCCAGCTCTCGCCCATGTCGCAGTTCAAGTCGACGCTCGGCATTCTCAGGCCTCCCCTCGCAGCTGTCGGTGAGCCTAGTATCCCGACCCTGCATCAAGCCAGCACGCCGAGGGGACGAGGATCATGACAACGCGAGGACAACGGACTGTCACGACCGGGCTGCGCTTCCCGGAGGGGCCTGTGGCGATGGCGGACGGCAGCGTCGTCCTCGTCGAGATCGCCGCCGCGAAGCTCACCCGAGTCTTCGCCGACGGGCGCAAGGAGACGATCGCGCAGATGACCGGCGGCCCCAACGGCGCCGCGCTGGGGCCCGACGGGAAGATGTACGTCTGCAACAACGGCGGCTTCGACTGGATCGAGGACCCCGCGATCGGCGGCCTGCGGCCGAGGTCCCAGGCGACGGACTACTCCGGCGGCCGCATCGAGCGGGTCGACCTCGCGACCGGCGCCGTCGAGACCCTGTACACGCGCACCGACAAGGGCGCGCTGCGCGGCCCCAACGACATCGTCTTCGACGGCACCGGCGGCTTCTGGTTCACCGACCTCGGCAAGTCGCGCGCGCGCGACCGCGATCATGGGGGGATCTACTACGCGCGCGCCGACGGCAGCCTGGTGAAGGAGGTCGTCCATCCGTTCCTGTCGCCCAACGGCATCGCGCTGTCGCCCGACGACCGGACGCTCTACGTCGCCGAGACCGAGGGCGGACGGCTCTGGGCTTTCGACATCGTCGGGCCCGGCGAGGTCCGGCGCGCGCCCTGGCCGAGCCCGCATGGCGGCCGCTTCCTCGCCGCCATGCAGCGCTACCAGCGCTTCGACTCGATGGCGGTCGAGGCCGACGGAAACGTCTGCGTCGCGACCCTGGCGACGCCCTGCATCACCGTGATCGCCCCCGACGGCCGCGTCGTCGAGCAGGTCGAGACCGACGACATCATGACCACGAACATCTGCTTCGGCGGGCCCGGGCTGAAGACCGCCTACATCACGCTGTCGGGCTCGGGACGGCTGGTCGCGATGGATTGGCCGCGGGCGGGGCTGCCGCTCCACTACCTCAACAAGCGCACGTGAGCGACGACATCCGGATCAAGCCGGCCGGCGACAGCGCGCTGGTCGTCGAGTTCGAGGAGCGCATCGACCCGGCGGTGAGCGCGCGGGTGCTCGAGCTCGACCGCGCCGTCGTCGCGGCGGCCCTGCCCGGTGTGCTCGAGACCCTGCCCACCTATCGCACGCTGCTGCTGCGCTTCGATCCGCTGGCCAGCGATCCCGCCGCGATCGCCGCAGCGGTCGCGAAGCTCGCCGCGGCGGCGCGCGGCGACGCGAAGCCGGGCCGCATCTGGCGCATCCCCGTCGCCTATGGCGGCGCGCTCGGCGAGGACCTGGCCGACGTCGCCGCCGCCAAGGGCCTTGCGCCCGAGGACGTCATCGCGCTGCACCGGGGCAGCATCTATCACGTCTACATGCTCGGCTTCGTGCCGGGTTACGCCTATCTCGGCGGCCTGGATCCGCGCCTGCATCACTCGCGGCGGGTCAACCCGCGACTCAAGGTGCCGGCCGGCACGGTCGGCATCGGCGGCCAGCAGGCCGGCATCCAGTCGATCGAGGCGCCGTCGGGCTGGCACCTCCTCGGTCGCACGCCGGCGCGGCTGTTCGACATGCGACGCGCCGACCCGTTCCTGCTCAAGCCGGGCGAGCGCGTGCGCTTCGTGCCGATCTCCGCGACGGACTTCGAGCGCCTCGATGCGCTCGCGGAGAAGGGCGAGATCGTCGCCGAGGTCGAGTCATGAGCGCGCTCGTCGTCACCGCCGCGGGTCCGCTGTCGTCGCTCCAGGACGGCGGCCGCTGGGGCAATCTCCGCAACGGCGTCACGCCCGCCGGCGCGATGGACATGATCGCGCTGGTCGCCGCCAACGTGATGGCCGGCAATGCGCCGACCGAGGCCGCGATCGAGTTCACGCTCGCCGGCGACAGCTTCGAGGTCGATGCGGAATCGGTACGGCTCGCCGTCGCGGGCGACGCGGCGATCACGCTCAACGACGCGCCGGCGACCGGCTGGCGCAGCTTCACCCTCAAGCGCGGCGACCGCTTGCGCATCGGCGCGCTGCGCAGCGGCGCCCGCGGCTACGTCGCGATCGCCGGCGGCGTCGCGAGCCCGCCGCAGCTGGGCAGCCGCTCGGTGCACGCCCGCTCCGGCCTCGGCGGCGGGCCGCTGCGCGCCGGCGACCGCATCCCGCTCGGCGACGGCGCGCGGGCCAGCGGTGGCGACGTCGCCGTCGATCCCGCCACGCTGCCCTACCTGCCCGCGCCGATCCGCGTCGTGCTCGGCCCGCAGGAGGACCGCTTCACCGCGGCCGGCCTCGCGACCTTCCTCGACGGCGAGTACAGCGTGACGGCGGAGGCGGACCGCATGGGCTATCGCCTCGACGGACCGGAGATCGAGCATCGCGACGGCTTCAACACGATCTCCGACGCCATCCTCACGGGATCGATCCAGGTCCCCGGCACGCGCAAGCCGATCGTCCTCATGGCCGACCGGCAGACGACCGGCGGTTATCCGAAGATCGCCACGACCGCGACGGCCTCGCTGCCGACGCTGGCCCAGCTCAAGCCCGGCGACCGCCTGCGCTTCGCCGCGGTGTCGGCCGACGAGGCGCGCGATCTGCTGCGCGCGCAGGTCGAGGCGATCCGGACCCTGCCGGCGCGCCTGCAGCCGCTGCTGCGCGATCCGCGCGACCTGCCAAGCGAGCTGCTCCTTGCGACCAATCTGATCACGGGCGTCGTCGGCCCGCACGATTGACGATGCGACGCGCTACTGCGCCGCGTCCGCATATCCGGCGGCGGCGACAGCCGCATGCGCCGAGACGCGCTGGAAGGCGAGCGTCACCTGGCCCAGCTCGAGGCCCCACTTGGACATCCGCGCCCGATTGAGCAGCACGCCGTCGGGCTGCAGGAACATCCAGTCGTTGAAGTCGACGTTCCAGCGCGAGCCGCCGATCCTGAGCGCGAGCGCATAGCGCCAGTTCAGCGCGTTGCCGGCGGCACGCCCGGTGGCGACGCCCACGACATCGTCGGCGCGGCCCTCGTAGCTCCCGGGCCCGGTGCGGCGCAGGCGCCAGACGCGGCGTTCGCGCTCGCCGTCGGCGTAGGCGAAATCCTCCTCGAGCACGAAGCCGTCGGCGCCGTCGGCGCGTCCGTGGATGTCCACGGTGAACTCGCGCCGCACGCGACCGAAGCGATCCTCGAAGATGCCCCAGGCGCGGGTCCGACCCTCGAAATACCTGAAGGGATCCAGCGCCGGCGTCCGGCCCGTAAAGTCCTCGATCCGCATGTCCTGGCATCCGCTCAAGAGCAGCGCGACCGCTCCGAGCACGGCCGCCATCAAGTTGCGCATGGGCCTTGTTCGCGGCGAGAAGCCGAACGGATCACTTGGGCAAGCGCCGCCTGTCGGGCCGCATCCAGCGGGAAACGCCACATGAGGGCGATCGCGCCGAGCTTCAGCGCGACGGGCACCCAGGCATAGAGCGCGGCCAGCGCCAGGCGGGCCGGCTCGGTCGCGGGGCCGCCCGGCGCGAAGCCCGCGAGATCGAGCAGCGGAAAGGCGATGCCGACGGCGAGCGCCAGCGCCAGCTTGGTCGCCATGCCCCAGAGGGCGAAGTACAGGCCGGCGCGGCCCTCGCCGCCGGCGGCGGTGTCCTCGTCGACGACGTCCGCCTGGATGGCCGGCGGCAGCGCGAGATCGGCGCCGAGCCCGAGGCCGGTGACGAGACAGATCGCGCCGAAGCCCAGCGCCGCGCCGGCAGGCAGCAGCGGCGCCGCCGCGAAGGCAGCACAGGTGACGAGCATCGCGAGGCACCAGGCGCGATGCTTGCCCCAGCGCCGGGCCGCCACGAGCGCCAGCGGCACGCCGGCGAGACCGGCGAGGAAATAGGCCAGCAGGAACGCGCCCTGCTGCACCTCGAGGCGCAGGTGATGCGCGACGAAGAGCAGGAACAGCGTGGACGGCAGCCCGTTGGCGATGCCGTTGAGGAACCACGCCGCGAGCAAGAGCCGGAACGGCCGATTTGCGCGCAGCAGCGCCCAGCCCGCGCCCGGCGACCGCGGCGGGCGCGGGCGCGGCGCCGGCTCGGGCACGAGCGCCAGCATCGCCGCGCCCGTGATCGGCAGCGCGATCGCGGTGACGACCGCGAGCGCGCAAAGCCCGGCGGCGACACCACGCGACGGCTCGACGAGTCCGAGAATCGGCAGCGCGGCCGGCAGGAGGACCGCGACGACGACGCCGGCGAGGCCGAAGCCCTCGCGCGTCGCAGCGATGCGGGCGCGCTCGGCATAGTCGTCGCTGAGCTCCGCGCCCCAGGCCTGGTGCGGGACCTGCAGCATCGTCCAGCCGAGATAGACCACCAGGATCCACGCCAGCAGGTGCGCCGCCCCCGCCTCGACCGGCGGCCGGAAAAGGAACCACACGCCTGCCAGGACCAGCGGGAGCGCGGCCACCAGCCACGGTCGACGGCGGCCGAAGCGCGTGCGCGTGCGGTCGCTGAGCATGCCGACGAGCGGATCCGTCGCGACGTCCCAGATCCGCGCGGCGAGCATCACGAAGCCGACGACCGACAGGCCGAGGCCGAGCTCCTGCGCGTAGAAGGTCGGGAGGTGGACGAGCAGCGGCAGTCCGAGCATCGCCGCCGGCAGGGCGGGCGCGCCGTAGGCGAGCAGCGTGAGGCGCGGCAGGGCGACGCGATCGGGCATCCGACCTTGTTCGGTCGCGGCCGACACCCGGATCAGTCGCAGGAGCGCCGACGCGGCCCCCGGCCCTCTCAGCGCCGTACGAGCGCGAGTTGCACGACGTCCGTCGCGCCCGCGCGGAATCCCGCCTCGCAATACGCGAGATAGAACTCCCACATGCGCTTGAAGCGGCGGTCGAAGCCCATCGGCTCGAGCTCGTGCCACGCCGCCTGGAAGCGCCGGTTCCACTCCGCGAGCGTGCGCGCGTAGTGCTGGCCGTAGAACTCGGTGCGGTCGAGCGCGAGCCCGGCGCGGTCCACCTGGTGGCGCAGCGCGGCCATCGACGGCAGCATGCCGCCGGGGAAGATGTAGCGCTGGATGAAATCGACGCCGCGGCGATAGCTGTCGAACCACTTGTCCGCGATCGTGATGATCTGCAGCGCCGCGCGCCCGCCCGGCTCTAGGCAGTCGCGGATCTTGCCGAAATAGGTCGGCCAGTGGCGCTCGCCGACCGCTTCGAACATCTCGATCGAGGCGACCTTGTCGAAGCGCTCGCGCACGTCGCGATAGTCGACGAAGCGGGCTTCGACCCGATCGGACAGTCCGGCCTTCTGGATGCGCGCCTGGGCGAAGGCGAGCTGCTCGCGCGACACCGTGATCGCGGTGACCCGCGCACCGAACTCCCTGGCCGCGATCTCCGCGAAGCCGCCCCAGCCGCACCCGATCTCGAGCACGCGCTGGCCCGGCGCCAGGGCGAGCTTCTCGGCGAGCTTGCGGTACTTGAGCTCCTGTGCGGCCTTGAGGTCCTGCACCCCCGCCTCGAACACGGCCGACGAGTAGGTCATCGATCCGTCGAGCCAGCGCGCATAGAAGGCGTTCCCGAGGTCGTAGTGGTGCGCGATGTTGCGTCGCGAGCCCTGGCGCGTGTTGTCGCGCAGGCGATGCCAGAACCGCCGCAGCACCGCGCCGAATCCGCCGCCGGCGTGGACATTGCCGAGGTGATCCTCGTTGTACGCGGCCAGCGCGAGCAGCGGCGCCAGGTCCGTGGTCGACCAGTCGCCGTCCATGTAGCTCTCGCCGAAGCCGACCGAGCCGCCGAGGAAAAGCCGGCGGACCATTCGCAGGCGATGGATCGCGATGTCGGCGACCGGGCCCGCCGCCTCTCCGGCGGCGCGGAACGTGCGGCCGTCGGGGAGCCGGATGGTCAGCGTGCCGCAGCGAATGCAGGCGGCGAGGGACAGGAAGAGGCGGAGCCGACGCGGCAGCCCCTCCAACGCGCCCGGTGCGCGAACATCGATCGGCGTCATGCGGTCACCTCCTCGCGCGGCGGCGGCGGACGTCGATGGAAGCTTGCGCCCTTCAACCACAGTTTCAAGGCCTCCCAATGGATGCCGGCGACGACCTTGAGGGTAAGCAGGGGATAGGCGACGAAGGCCCGCAGGAGCTGGGCGTCGTCGAGCGGGCGTCGAACGCCGGTGTGCGTCGCAACGAGGATCGCGCCGTCGGGGCCGGTCTCGCTGATCGCGATCGCCAGCCGGGCCTCGGGCTCGCGGACCTTGAAGGCGTAGTGCGCCGCCATGCCGATGAAGGGCGACACGTAGAAGATCTTGTCGCGCGCGTGGCGCAGGGGCTCGCCCGGCGCCGGCGGCGTCGCGATCGGAACGAGATAGACGTGCTGCTCGCCGAAGGTGTTCTTCACCTCGTACAGGATCGCCCTGAGCGCGCCGCCGGCGTCGTAGCACCAGAAGATCGACAGCGGGTTGAAGCCGAAGCCGAGCACGCGAGGGAAGCCGTGCAGCAGGATGCGGCCGCCGGGCAGCGCGATCCCCTGGCGCGCCAACTGCGCCTCGACCCAGGGACGCAGGGCGCCGCCGTCGCGGGCGCCGTGGTCGCTGTCGTGGAACGAGAACACGCCGCGGCGGTTGTAGGCGAAGAGCCGCAGGCGGCGGTCGAGCGCGGGCAGCTCGTCGATGTCGAGCAGCATCGAGAACACGCGATAGACGAAGCGATGGCGCAGCGGCGCGAGCCGCTTGTGCATCACCTCGCCCGCGTAGAGGCAGGACTCGGGCATGGCATCCCCACTCAGCGCGCGCCGGCGGCGGCGCGCTCGGGCATGAACTCGGCACCGAGCACGGCCGGCGCATCGACCGCCCAGGGCCGGCGTACGCCGAAGCGTTCCGCGACGTCGAGGCCGGCCGCAAGCGCGTCCTCGTGGAAACCGTAGCCGCAATAGCTGCCGCAGAACCAGATGCGGCGCTCGCCCTGGATGAAGGGCAGCTGCCGCTGCGCCGCGAGGGCCGCCGCATCGTAGGCGGGATGGTCGTACTCGAAGCTGGCGACCGTCAGATCGTCCCGCGGCGCTCGGATCGGGTTCAAGGTCACGAAAAGCGGTGAGCGCGGATCGACGTCCTGCAGCCGGTTCATCCAGTAGGTGACCGACAGGGCGCGATCGAGCGCGTCGCCGCCGCGACGCTCCGCGAGGTAGTTCCAGGCGCCCCAGGCCGCGCGGCGCCGCGGCATCAGCGCGCGATCGCGATGCAGGACGGCGAGATTGCGCTGGTAGCGGAAGGCGCCGAGCACGCGCGCCTCCGCGTCCGTCGGCGCGTCGAGCATCGCCAGCGCCTCGTCGGCATGCGTCGCCACGACGACCTGATCGAAGCGCCGCGCGGTGCCGCTGCGATCCACGACGAGCACGCCCGAGCCGACGGGACGCAGCGCGACGACGCGCGACGACAGCCGCGCGGTGCGGCTCAGCGCCGCCGTGATCTTCGCGACATAGGCGCGGCTGCCGCCCACGACGGTGCGCCAGCGCGGCCGATCGACGATCTCGAGCAGGCCATGATTGCGGAAGAACTGGACGAAGCTCCGGGCCGGGAAGGCCAGCATCTCCTGCGCCGGCACCGACCAGATCGCCGCCCCCATCGGCAGCAGGTGATCGGCGATGAAGGCGCGTCCGTAGCCCTGCGCCGCCAGCCAGTCGCCGAGGCTCGGCCCCTCGCCGGGCGCCTCGAGCACCGTTCCGGCCTCGCGGAAGAAGCGCAGCACCTGCGCCAGCATCCGCCAGTAGGAGGGGCGCAGCGCGTTGGCGGGCTGCGCGAACAGTCCCGCGAAGGTGCCGGCGTTGTACTCGAGCCGGCCGCGATCGATCGACACGGCGAAGGACATGTCGGACGGCCGCGTTTCCACCTCGAGATGGCGGAACAGCCGCGTCAGGTTGGGGTAGTTGCGCTCGTTGTAGACGATGAAGCCGGTGTCGACCGGCGTGACGCGGTCGCCGCACGGGACGTCGACGGTGTTCGAGTGGCCCCCGAAGCGGCCCTCGCGCTCGTAGAGCGTGACGCGATGGCGCTGGCTGAGGAGCCAGGCCGCGCCCATGCCGGCGACGCCGGCGCCGATCACGGCGATGTCGAGCGGCTCGCGATGCGGGACGCGGAAAGGGAAGCTGCCGTCGGCGCTCACGATGATGATGTCCTCTCGGGTCAGTCGGCGCGGCGCAGCGCGGCGAAGGCGGCAAGCGCGCGGGCGCGCGCCTTGCCATGGTCGACGATCGGGCGGGGATAGGTGCGGCCGAGCGCCACGCCGGCCGCCGCGAGCACGGGCTCTGCCGCCTCCCAGGGGCGATGCACGAGGTCGGCCGGCAGCCGCGCCAGCTCGGGCACCCAGCGGCGGACATAGGCGCCGGCGGGATCGAACTTCTCGCCCTGCAGGATCGGGTTGAAGACTCGGAAATACGGCGCCGCGTCGGCGCCGCACCCCGCGATCCACTGCCAGCTCGCGGCGTTGTTCGCGAGATCGGCGTCGACCAGCGTGTCCCAGAACCACGCCTCGCCCGCCTGCCACGGCAGCAGCAGATGCTTGACCAGGAACGAGCCGACGATCATGCGCACGCGGTTGTGCATCCAGCCGGTGCGCCAGAGCTCGCGCATGCCTGCATCGACGATCGGGTAGCCGGTGCGGCCGCGCTGCCAGGCGGCCAGCGCCGCCGCGTCCTCGGCCCAGGGGAAGTCGTCGAAATCGCGCCGCCAGTTGCGCTCCGGCAGGTCGGGCCAGTGGAACAGGAGATGATGGCTGAACTCGCGCCACAGCAGCTCGCTGATGAAATGCGTTCCGCCCGTCGACTCGCCGGCGCGCGCGCGCGTCGCATGCCAGAGCTCGCGCGGCGAGATCTCGCCGAAATGAAGATGGCCGCTCAGTCGCGACGTCGCCTCGATGTCCGGTCGATTGCGCTCGTCCTTGTAGGTCGCCACCGGGCCGTCGAGGAAGCGATCGAGCCGCGCCCGCGCATCGCGCTCGCCGGGTCGCCAGGTCTCCCGCAGCCCGACCGCCCAGTCGGGCCGCGACGGCAGCAGCCGCCAGGATTCGAGCGTGTCGCTGGCGACGGGCCGCGCGGGCCCGGGCACGCGCGCCGGGGCCGGTTCGGGACGCGGCGGCTCGGGCGCGGCGCGGCAGGCGCGGGCGAAGGGCGAATAGACCTTGAAGGGCTGGCCGGCCTGCGTCGTGATCGTCCACGGCTCGAACAGCAGCGCCGCGTTGAAGCTCTTCGCGACGATGCCGCGCGCCTCGAGCGCCGCCTTGATCCGCTTGTCGCGCGCGATGGCCGCGGGCTCGTAGCAGCGGTTCCAATGGACGCCGGTCGCGCCGCTCTCCGCGATCACCGCGTCGAGCACGGCGGCGCTGTCGCCGCGACGCAGCACCAGGCGCCCGCCGCGCGCGGCCAGGTCGGCGGCCAGCGACGCCAGCGAATTGTGCAGCCACCAGCGCGACGCGCCGCCGGGCGCCCAGGCCCCGGCCGAACCGTCGTCGAGGATGTAGAGGGCGATGACCGGGCGCTCCGCCGCCGCCCGCAACGCGGGGTTGTCGGTCAGGCGCAGATCCTGGCGGAACCAGACGATGATCGGGGCGTTCGACGTCATGCGGGCGCTGGGCGTTTCGTCCGGGTCTGCGGTGGTCGGCGCGAGTCTCGCGGTTCGGGAGATCCGCGGCTCGGGGCTTCTACGCGCTGCGCGGCCCTTCAGATCATCCGTCCGGACGGATCTGTCCCGCCGTCACTGCGGCCGCTCGAGCTGCGCCTTCGCCACGAGATGGAGGCGCTCGCTGCCGAGCAGCAGCGCCCGGAAGCCGGCCCGTCCGAACAGCCGGGCGATCGCCGGGTCGAGGACGTCCAGGCCGCCGGCATAGGCCCCGAAGGCCGGCATCACCAGGCGGGTGCCGTCGGTGACGAAGCAGGCGGCGGTCAGGCGCTGGCCGCGCGCGGCGACGCTCGCCTTCGGATGCAGATGGCCGCAGATCTCGCCGGTCGCGGGCGCCGCCGCAGGCTCGTGGCGCAGCACGAGGCCGTCGAGCGTGACGCTCGGCTCGCAATCGCCGCCGAGGTCCGGGGGGATCGCGGGATCATGGTTCCCGAGGATCCACGTCCAGGGCTGCGCCGCGACCAGCCGGCGCAGCACGTCGCGATCGGCGGCGGCGATGCGCTCGCCGGCCTCCGCGTCGTGGAAGCTGTCGCCGAGGCACACGACGCGCCGCGGCCGGAAACGGCGGATCACCCGCGCGAGCTTCTCCAGCGTCGCGCGCGTGTCGTAGGGCGGGAGGAACTGGCCGCGCCGGGCGAAATGCGAGCCTTTCTCCAGATGCAGGTCGGCGACGATCAGCGCACCGGCGTCGGGCTGGAACAGGGCGCCGGAAACGTCCGCCTGCAGCGCACGCCCGTTGACCGTGAGCCGCGCGGTCATGGCGCCAGCGGCTTGCGGAAGAACACGCGGTCGAAGCCGTCCTGCATCCGCCGGTCGGTCTCGATCCAGCCCAGCCGAGGGTACATCGCGAGATTCTCGGTCATCTTCGCGTTGGTGTAGAGCCGCATCTCGGGCACGCCGATGCGACGCGCCTCGGCCTCGACCCAGGCGAGCATCGCCTTGCCGTGCCCCTGGCCGTGCCGCGCCGGATCGACCGCCACGTTGTCGATGAAGACGTGGTCCGGCTTGGCGCGCCACACGACGAACCCGACCACGCCGTCGGCCTCACGAAGGGTCACCTCGCCGGCCGCGATCAGCGTCGCGAAATCGGGATCCATCGGCGCGGGCCGCCGGCCGATCCGGGCGACGTAGCGGACATAGGCGGCCTCGGCGATCGCCGCGAGCGCGGGCACGTCGGCGGGCGTCGCGCGGCGCATGATCGTCACAGCAGTCGCCCCTGCGGGCCGTCGGCGGGATCGCCGAGCGCCTCCGCCACCAGGTCGCGCACCGCTTCGTCGAGAAGTTCGTCCATCGACTCGCCGTAGACCGATTCCCTGCCGATTTCCAACAGCACCGGCACGGCCAGCGGCGACACGCGCTCGAGGCGTTGCACCGTGATCCGGCCCGCCGCGCGCGCCAGCATATCGGACAGGCGCCGGATGTCGGTGAGGCCGGCCGCGGCCTCGGCGCGGGTGGCGCGCAGCAGCACGTGGTCGGGCTCGTGCGAGCGCAGCACGTCGTAGATCAGGTCCGAGCTGAACATCACCTGGCGCCCCGATTTCTCCTTCCCGGGATGGCGACGCTCGATCAGGCCCGCAACGATCGCGACGTTGCGGAACGTGCGCCGGAGCATCGAGGACTCCGCCATCCACGCCTCGAGGTCGTCGCCGAGCATGTCCCGGTCGAACAGCGCCGCCACGTCGCGCACGGGGTGCAGGCTCCACACCGCGATCACGTAGTCGGTGGCCACGAAGCCGAGCGGGTGCAGGCCGGCGCGCGCCATCCGCCGGGTCAGCAGCATGCCAAGCGTCTGGTGCGCATGACGTCCCTCGAAGCAGTAGGCGACGAGGAACTGCTTGCCGCCGCGCGGGAAGAGTTCCACCAGGAGCCCGTCGGGGCGCGGCGTGACCGAGCGCGCGCGCTGCAGGCGCAGCCAGTCGCGCACCGGCGCCGGCAGGTCGCGCTGGCGGGCCGGATCGGCGAGCAGGCCGCGCACGCGCGCGGCGAGCTCCGTGGTCAGCGGCATGCGGCCACCGGCATAGACCGGCACCTTCGGCGTGTCCCCGGTCGCGAGCGACACGTCCACCGCGGACTCGCGCACGCCGTCGAAGCGCAGCAGCTGGCCCGCGAACATGAAGGTGTCGCCGAGCTCGAGCCCCTGGACGAAATACTCCTCGATCTCGCCGAGCTTGCGTCGCCGGCGAAGCATGACGCTCAGCATCGGCTCCTCGACGATCGTGCCCACGTTGAGCCGGTATTGCCGCGCCACCAGCGGGCCGACGGCGTGCCAGCGGTCGTCGGCCGAATGGAAGAGCCGGCGGAAGCGCTCGTAGCTCTTCAGGGCGTAGCCGCCGGTCGCGACGAAGGCCAGCACGTCGTCGAAGGTCTTGCGATCGAGCGCGCGATAGGGCGGCGCGGCGCGCACCTCCTCGTAGAGCGCGTCGGCCAGGAACGGTGCATGGCAGGCGCAGCCCAGGACATGCTGGGCCAGCGCGTCGAGGCCGCCCGGCCGCTCGCGCGGGGCGTCGAGCTCGCCCGCCTCGATCGCCTCCAGCGCCGCGCGGCATTCCAGGACCTCGAACCGGTTCGCCGGCACGAGCAGCGCGCGGCTCGGCACGTCGAGGCGATGGTTCGAGCGGCCGATGCGCTGCAGGAGCCGCGAGACGCCCTTGGGCGCTCCGACCTGGACGACGAGGTCGACGTCGCCCCAATCGATTCCGAGATCGAGCGACGACGTCGCGACCACCGCGCGCAGACGGCCCGCCGACATCGCCGCTTCGACCTTGCGCCGCTGCTCCACCGCGAGGCTGCCGTGATGCAGCGCGATCGCGAGATTGTCGTCGTTGAGCCGCCACAGCGCCTGGAAGCACAGCTCCGCCTGGGCGCGCGTATTGACGAAGACGATGGCGCTGCGCGCGCCGCGGATGGCGTTGTAGACCTCCGGCATGGCGTTCAGGGCCATGTGTCCGGACCACGGCATGCGCGCCTCGGGCACGAGGATCGCGACGTCGGGGCGGACGCCGCCGCGCCCGCGCACGACGACCGGCTCGGCGGCCTGGCCGGCACCGAGCCAGCGCGCGAGGCGCCGCGGCTCGGCGACGGTCGCGGACAGCCCGACGCGTCGTGCCTGCGGGGCCAGCACCGCCAGCCGCGCGAGGCCGAGCGCCAGCAGATCCCCGCGCTTGCTGCCTTCCAGCGCATGGACCTCGTCGATCACGATCGCGCGCAGCCGCGCGAACTGGTCGCGCGCCGCGGGGAAGGACAGCATCAGCGCCAGCGACTCCGGCGTCGTGAGCAGGATGTGCGGCGGCTTCTCGCGCTGGCGCGCGCGCTTGGCCGCCGGCGTGTCGCCGGTGCGCGTCTCGGCATGGATCGGCAGAGCCATCTCGGCGATGGGCGCATCGAGATTGCGATGGACGTCGACCGCCAGCGCCTTGAGCGGCGAGATGTAGAGCGTGTGCAGCCCCTCGGGCGGCGCGACGGCCAGGGCCGCGAGGCTCGGCAGGAATCCCGCGAGAGTCTTGCCGCCGCCGGTCGGCGCGACGAGCAGCGCCGACTCGCCCGCCTCGGCATGCGCGAGCAGCGCCAGCTGATGGCGATGCGGCGTCCAACCGCGCGCCGCGAACCAGTCCGCGATGCAGGCCGGCAACGACACGACCTCGTACCCCTCCATCGTCTGGTGGCATCCCTGTGAAGCCGTTCATACACCACAAGGCGGGCACGGCTGCACCATGCGCCATCCGATGAAGTTGCCCGTGCGAAGGAGGAAGTCATGGAACGCCATCCCGTTCCGATGAGCCGGCTGCTGCGCGTCGCCCGCGGCGCCGAGCCCGTGATCCGCAGGCCGGAGATCGAGGCGCCCGCTCCCGAGATCCCCGTGTCGCGGCCCCGCCGTCTGACACTGCTGGGCCTGGCACCGCTGACCTGGCTTGCGGTCGTCTGCGCGCTGACCGCGCGCGCCGGTGCCGATCGCCCGGACGACGGCACGGCGTGACCCGCCTCATGCGGGCTGTGCCGCCAGGCACGGAGGATCGTCCCCAAGCAAACGGAGGTCGCCATGGACGAACGTCGCCCCACTTCGTCGACGCCGCGCCCGACCGTCGAGGAGGTCGAGCGCTTCGCGCGCAGGATGCGCGCGCGATCCTGGTCGCAGTACGTGATCGATCCGGCCCGTCGCGCCGGCGCCCACCTTTGGCGACGCCTTCACCGCGCGCCGCACGCCGATGTGCCGGTCGAGCCAGATCGCCTGCCCGAGGCCCCGGCGATGCGGTGATCCGCCGCCTCGGCGCCATCGACGATCCCGGGGGCGCCGAGCACATCGCCGGTTGACCGGACGCGGCGCGTGCTAAGTCGGGGCGGCAAGACACGCCACCCGCGCCCCGATGATGCCCGTCGCCGAGACCTGGATTCGAGTCACCCCGCAGGGGCTCTTCGTCGAGCCGGGCGATTTCCATATCGACCCGACCCGACCGGTCGCCCGCGCGGTGATCACCCATGGACACGGCGACCACGCCCGGCCGGGCCATGACGACGTCCTGGCGACCGCGGAGACGCTCGCCATCATGCGCGCGCGCTACGGCGATGCCGCCGGCCGCCGCCTCCAGGCCGTGCGCTACGGCGAGTCCTTGACGCTCGGCGGGGTTCGCGTCCGGCTCGCGCCGGCCGGGCACGTGCTGGGCTCGGCGCAGATCGTCCTCGAATGGCAGGGCACGCGAGTCGTCGTCTCGGGCGACTACAAGCGTCGCCGCGATCCGACCTGTCCCGCCTTCGAACCGCAGCCCTGCGACGTCTTCGTCACCGAGGCGACCTTCGGGCTGCCGGTCTTCCGCCATCCGCCCGATGCGCAGGAGATCGCGCGGCTCCTCGCCTCCGTGCGCCGCAATCCCGACCGCGCCCATCTCGTCGGGGTGTATGCGCTCGGCAAGTGCCAACGCGTGATCCGGCTCTTGCGCGAAGCGGGCTGGGAGTCGCCGCTTTATCTCCACGGCGCGCTGCAGACGCTGTGCGACGTGTACGAGCACGCCGGCGTCGCGCTCGGACCGCTCCAGCCCGTCGGGGCGGCGCGGTCCGACCTCGCGGGGGCGATCGTGCTGGCGCCGCCCTCGGCACTCGGCGATCGCTGGTCGAGGCGCCTCCCGGACCCGCTCAGCGTCGCCGCGTCGGGCTGGATGCGCATCAAGCAGCGCGCCAAGCAGCGCGGCGTCGAGCTGCCGCTGATCATCTCGGACCATGCCGATTGGGACGAGCTGCTCGCGACATTCAGCGACGTCGGCGCGCCCGAGATCTGGGTGACCCACGGCCAGGAAGACGCGCTCGTCCACGCCGCCGCGCAGGCCGGCATCCGGGCCCGCGCCCTCCGCCTGATCGGCTTCGACGACGAGGGCGCATGAACCGCTTCGCGCGCCTGCTCGACGATCTCGTGCTGTGCCCGGCGCGCGGCGGCAAGCTGCGCCTGCTGCACGACTATCTCGCCAGCACGCCCGACCCCGATCGCGGCTGGGCCCTCGCGGCGCTCACCGGGGGCCTCGACTTCCGGCACGCCAAGCCCGCCGCGATCCGCGCGCTGGTCGAGACGCGCGTCGATCCCGTGCTCTTCGCGCTGTCCTACGACTATGTCGGCGACCTCGCCGAGACGACCGCGCTGATCTGGCCGGCGCCGGTGCAGGCCGCACCGGCGACCCTCGGTCTCGGCGAGATCGTGGACACGCTGGCCGGCGCCTCGCGCGCCGCCGTGCCTGCGCTGCTCGCGGGCTGGCTCGATCGCCTCGACGAGGACGGGCGCTGGGCCCTGCTCAAGCTCGTCACCGGCGGATTGCGCGTCGGCGCCGCGGGCCGTCTCGCCAAGACCGCACTCGCCCGGCTCGGCGGCGTCGAGCTCGACCGCATCGAGGAGTTCTGGCACGCGCAGCGCGCGCCGTACCGCGAGCTCTTCGCCTGGCTGACGGCAGGCGCGCCGCCGCCGAGCCTCGACGGCCGCGCCGCGTTCCGGCCTCTGATGCTCGCGCATCCGCTCGAACCCATCGATCGCGTCGCCCAGGATTCCGGCCGTTTTGCCGCGGAATGGAAATGGGACGGCATCCGCGTCCAGCTGGTCGGGACCGGGGACGGCAGCCTGCGTCTCTTCTCGCGCACCGGCGACGACATCGGCGCGGCCTTTCCCGAGTTCGCAGGCGCCGCAGGCTTCGCGGCCGTCCTCGACGGCGAGCTGCTGGCCGGCACGCCCGACCGGGTCGCAGGCTTCGCCGACCTGCAGCAGCGCCTCAACCGGAAGTCCCCCGGACGGGCGCAGATCGAGCGCCATCCGGCCTTCCTGCGCCTCTACGACATCCTGTTCGACGGCGACGACGATCTCAGGACGCTCGACTTCGTGCACCGCCGCCGACGCCTCGAGACGTGGCATCGCGATCACGTGGCCGGCCAGGCGAGGGCGCGCTGGCTCGACCTCTCGCCGCTCCTGCCCGCCGCCGCCGATTGGGACGAGCTCGAGCGCCTGCGCGACCAGGCCGAAGCGCGGGGGGCCGAAGGACTGATGCTCAAGCGCCTCGATGCACCCTATGTCGCCGGTCGCATCAAGGGCCTGTGGTTCAAGTGGAAGCGCGAGCCGCGCCGCGTCGACGCGGTGCTGATGTATGCCCAGCGCGGACACGGCCGGCGCTCGTCGTTCTACTCGGACTTCACGTTCGGCTGCTGGCGGGCGGACGGCGAGCTCGTGCCGGTCGGCAAGGCGTATTTCGGCTTCACCGACGACGACCTCGCCCGCCTGGACAAATGGGTCCGCGCCCACAGCATCGGCCGCTTCGGCCCGGTGCGCGAGGTCGAGAAGGCGCTGGTCTGCGAGCTCGCCTTCGATGCCGTTCAGCGCTCGACGCGCCACAAGTCGGGCGTGGCGCTGCGCTTCCCGCGAATCGGTCGGATCCGCTGGGACAAGCCGGCCGCCGAGGCCGACCGCCTCGAGACCCTGGAGCGGATGATCGACGTCGCGGAGTGACGCCGCGCGGCCCGGTCCACGCCATCCGATGCGGCCGAGATCAACGCGCCGTTAACGCACCGGGGCCTAGCGTCGTCGTCTCCGCAGCAACGCCGAAATCCTGGCAATGGCCGTGCCGCCACATGTCTCCGCTCGCCGCTCCGTGACCCTGCCCACCGGCGCGGTGCTGCTCGTGGTCGCGGTCGTCGTCGGACTCGGCGGCGGCGCCGCGCTCGCGCTGGCGGTCGCCGGTACCGGCGACCTTCCGCGGCTCGGCACCACGCTCGGCGCCAGCCTGATCGGCGCCGCCCTAACCGCCGCCGCGGGAGCCTTCGTCGCGCGGCGCCAGTGGCACGAGCGCCGGCGCCAGGACGCGGCGCTGGCCGCGGAGCGCGCCCGCGTCGCGGACCTCGCCGCATTGTCGGGCGAATGGTTCTGGGAGGCCGATGCCGACGGGCGGCTCACGCTGGTCACCGAAGGACTGCGCGTCCTCGGCCTCGATCCCGACGCCGCGCTCGGCCGCCCGGTCGACATGGTCGTCGCCGGCGCCGATCCCGCGGCGCGCGCGGGCTTCGCCGCAGCGATCGCCGCCGGACGCGCCTTCCGCGATTCCGCGATCGCCTGCGACACGCCCGCCGGCCGCCGCGTGCTGCGGATCAGTGCCGCGCCCGCGACCGATCCGGCGGGCCGGGGACTCGGGTGGCGCGGTTCCGCGCGCGACGTCACCGCCGAGATCGGCACCGCTGCCGCCCTCGCCGCCAAGCATCACGTGCTCGAGACCACGCTCGCCAATCTCGAGCAGGGCGTGCTCGTGCTCGACGGGTCGCTGAACGTGGCCGCGAGCAACGGCCGCCTCCTCGCGCTGCTGCAACTGCCCGCCGCGCTGATCGAGAATGGCCGGAGCTTCGAAGGCATCCTCCGCTTCTGCGCAGGCCGCGGCGATTACGGGCCGGGGGACCCTGGCGCCCACGTCCAGGACCATCTCGCCGCCGCCCGCGCCTTCGCCCCGCAGCGGCTCGAGCACGGCAACGGCACCGGCGGCACGCTCGCGGTCAGCTCCGTGCCGCTGCCCGACGGCGCCGGCCTCGTCCTCACCTACACCGACGTCACCGAGGCGCGGCGGGCCGAATCCGAAATCCGCGCCAACCAGGAGGCGCTCGCGGGCCAAGTCGCCGAGCTCACCGAGGTGCGGAAGCGCCTCGAGCAGCAGAGCCGCGACCTCGAGGAAGCGCGCGCGGTCGCCGAGCGTGCCAACGCCGCCAAGACCGAGTTCCTGGCCAATGTGAGCCACGAGATCCGCACGCCGATGAACGGCATCCTCGGCATGAACGCGCTGCTGCTGGAGACGCCGCTGAGCGGCGAGCAGCAGCAATACGCCGACGCGATCCGCAACAGCGCGGAGACGCTGCTCTCCCTCGTCAACGACATCCTCGACATCTCGAAGCTGGAGTCCGGCCGCATCGACCTCGAGTCGATCGACTTCAATCTCGCCACCCTGGTCGAGAGCGGCGTCGAGCTGCTCGCGCCGCGCGCGCACATGAAGAAGCTGGAACTCGGGATCTACATCCATCCCGCCGCCCGGCGCGACCTGCGCGGCGATCCCACGCGGCTGCGGCAGATCCTCCAGAACCTCGTCGGCAACGCGATCAAGTTCACCGACCGCGGGTCCGTCGAGATCGACGTCCGCGCCCACCAGGTCGACGAGCAGCGCGTGAAGCTGCGCATCGCGGTCAACGACACCGGGATCGGCATCTCGTCCGAGGCGCGGCCGCGGCTGTTCGAGAAGTTCAACCAGGCCGACAGCTCGATCACGCGCCGCTACGGCGGCACCGGGCTCGGCCTCGCGATCTGCCGGCAGCTCGTCGAGCTGATGGGCGGCGAGATCGGCGTCGAGAGCGAGCTGGGCCGCGGCTCGACCTTCTGGTTCACCCTCCCCCTGCAGCTCGCGACGCAGCCCGTGCTCGACGAGCGCGCCGCCGCGCGCTCGCTCGCCGGGCTCCGGGTCCTCGTCGTCGACGACACCGAGATGAACCGCCGCATCCTGCGTCGCCAGCTCGAGAGTCTCGGCCTCCAGGTCGCCGAGGCTGTCGACGGCATCGAGGCACTTGCGGCCCTCGAGGCCGCCTACGGGCGCAGCTCGCCCTTCGACCTGGTCGTCCTCGACCACATGATGCCGGGCCTCTCCGGCATGGCCGTCGTCGAGCGCATCCGCGCGCACCACTCCCTCGGCGAGCCGAAGATCGTCCTCGCCTCGTCGATGGGCTCGGCCGGCTCGGACTCCATCGAGCGCGGCAGCTGCGATGTCGTGCTGACCAAGCCGGTCCGCCTGCAGACCATGGCCGAGTGCCTGATCCGGCTGTTCGGCGGCCGCGGCGCGATTGCCGCGACCGACGCGGCGCCCGCCGCCGCGCCGCCTTCGGAGGTCCCGGCCGGTGCGAACGGCGCGCCGCGCATCCTCGTCGCCGAGGACAACCAGATCAATTTGCGCCTGATCCACGCGATCCTCGAGCGCGAGGGCTTCGTCGTCGACAGCGTCGAGAACGGCGTCGAGGCGGTGTCCGCCGTGCGCATGAAGGCCTACGACGCGGTGCTGATGGACGTGCAGATGCCGGCGATGAACGGCGTCGAGGCGACGGCGAAGATCCGCGCGCTCGGCGGGGCGTGCAGCCGGGTGCCGATCATCGCGCTCACCGCCAACGCGATGCATGGCGCGCGCGAGTACTACCTCGCCGCCGGCATGAACGAATACGTCTCCAAGCCGATCAACCGCGCCGAGCTCGTCGCGGTCCTGCGCCGGCTCATCGCCGTGGCGCCGGCACCGCATGCCCTGCCATCCGCGGAGGCCGACGCGCCGCGCGCGAGCGCGCGCCCGACCGCGCCCCTGGATCGCGACGCCCCCGATCTCGACGACGCCCAGCTGACCGCGGTCCAGTCGGTGCTGCGCGCCCAGGAATTCGCCGGCCTGATCAGCAGCTACGTCGAGACGTCGGAATCGCGCGCCGACCGGATCCGCGCGCTGGCCGACACCCAGGACCTCGCCGGCCTCGCCCGCGAGGCGCACGACCTGAAGGGCGTCGCCGGGAATTTCGGCGCGCGACGCGTGCATCATCTCGCCGCCGAGCTCGAGGGCGCATGCCGCGCGCGACAGATCGGCGATGTCGAGCGGCTCGTCGGCGAGATCTCGATCGCGGCATCGCGCGCCAGCGAGGCGATGCGCGCGCGGTTCCTGCGCGCGGCGAGCTGAGCGGCCGAGCGCCGGACCGGCCGCACCCGGAGCGTCGGCCGACGCCGACGAGAGATCCCGGCAAAGAAAAACCCGCGCGCGGCCGGGCCGCACGCGGGTTCGAAGGGCCGGAGCGACGCCCGCCGCGCGGGCGGGCGTCAACCGGTCACTTCTTGTACCAGGGGCAGTTTTCCTTCTTTGCCGTCGTCTCGTCGAAGGTGCCGTCCTTCTTCTTGTACTCCGTCAGGACGACCGAGCCGTCCGGCATGCACAGCGGATCGAGGATCGAGCCACCCGGCTCCCACCGGTCGCCGCAAGCGGACAAGCCAAGCGCGATCACTGCCAAAGCCGCATACTTCATGATGCATACCTCGTTCTGGAATGCCCCCCGGACGGGAGCGAATGCGTCGTCGAGGCTAGCACGCGCTAGGATAGCGTCCAGGGTCGAATAGGGCGCAAAAGTGGTGTCCGCTCAGCCCCAGAGCGCGGGCGCCGAGGGCTCCACCGAACTGCCGACATAGACCAGCCCCGGATCGCGATCGCGCGCGAGCAGGAGAGGACCGTCGAGGTCGATCCACTCCGCGCCCTGCGCCACCAGCAGGGCCGGCGCCATCGCCAACGAGGTCCCGATCATGCAGCCGACCATGATCCGCAGCCCCGCCGCGCGCGCCGCGGCGCGCAGCCGCAGCGCCTCGGTGAGGCCGCCCGTCTTGTCGAGCTTGATGTTGATGGCCTCGTAGCGTCCCGGCAGGCCGGCGATCGTCGAGGAGTCGTGGCAGGACTCGTCGGCGCAGACCGGCACCGGGTGCTCGACGCTCGCGAGGCCGGAATCGTCCTTGGCCGGCAGCGGCTGCTCGATCAGCTCGACGCCGTGGCGAACGAGCTCGCGCGCGAACGATGCGTAGTGCGATGCCGTCCACGCCTCGTTGGCGTCGACGATGAAGCGCGCCTTGGGCGCGCCCCTGCGAACGGCCATCACGCGGTCGAGATCGCCGTCGCCGGTCAGCTTGATCTTCAGCAGCGGCCGCGCCGCCGCCGCGCGTGCGGCCTCCTCCATCTTCTCCGGCGTGTCGACCGAGATCGTGTAGGCCGTGGTCACGGGCCCGGGCTCGGGCAGGCCGGCGAGCTGCCACACGCGCTTGCCTGCGCGCTTGGCCTCGAGATCCCAAAGCGCGCAGTCCACGGCGTTGCGCGCCGCGCCCGCCGGCAGCGCCGCGCGAAGCCCCTCGCGGTCGAGACCGGCGGCGACGGCGTCGCGCACGCTGTCGATCTGAGCGATCACGGATTCCACGCTCTCGCCGTAGCGGGGATAGGGCACGCACTCGCCGCGACCGATGGCGCCGTCCTGCTCGACGGTGGCGGTGACGACGACGCTCTCGGTGCGCGCGCCGCGCGAGATCCGGAACACGCCGCGGATCGGGAAGACCTCGCGGACGGCCGTGAGCCTGCGGCCCATCACTTGAACTTGCGCAGCTTGTCGACGAGCCGGCCGACGCCGGTGCGCGACGGGTCGACGCAGGGCAGTCCGACGCGATCCTCCATCCGCTTGATCGCCGAAAGCCCGGCCTTCTCCGACATGCGCGAGGTGTTGAGGGAGATGCCGACGCACTTCGCGCGCGAATTGGTCAGTCGCGCATGCTCCACGTTGACGGTGATGCATTCCTGGATGTCGGGGAGCTTGTAGCCGGGAAGGCCGCGCATGTGCGGCCGGCCGGGCTCGTGGCACATCACCAGCGCGTCGGGCTGCGCGCCGTGGATCAGCGCGAGCGTGACCCCGGCATAGGAGGCGTGGAAGAGCGAGCCCTGCCCCTCGATCAGGTCCCAATGGTCGGGATGATTGTCCGGCGACATCGTCTCGACGCAGCCGGCGACGAAGTCCGACACCACCGCATCGATCGACGTGCCCGCGCCGGCGATCAGGATGCCGGTCTGGCCCGTGGCGCGGAAGGTCGCCTTGAGGCCGCGCTTGTGCATCTCCCGCTCGAGCGCGAGCGTCGTGTACATCTTGCCGATCGAGCAGTCGGTGCCGACGGTCAGCAGCCGCTTGCCCTTGCGCTTGACGCCGTTGGCGATGGGAAAGTCGCGCGTCGGATGGCGGACGTCGTGCAGCTGGCGGCCGCGCGCCTTGGCGCGCGCCGCGACCTCGGGGATGTCGCTGAGCTTGTTGTGCATGCCGCTGGCGAGATCGAGCCCGGCATCGAGCGCGCCGAGCAGCGCCGCCATCCAGGCCGGCGAGATGATGCCGCCGCGGTTCGTCGTGCCCACGATCATGGTCTTCGCACCCTTTGCCGCCGCCTCGTCGGGCGACATGTCCGGCAGCTTCGCGTCGGCCTTGCAGCCGGCCAGGCGCAGCTGGCCGATACAGACCTCCGGCTTCCACTGCGCGACGCCGATCGACGTCTTGGCGGCGAGCGCATCCGCCGCGTCGCCGAGAAACAGAAGATATGGCTGCTTGATTTCCACGCGAGACCCCTCCGGAGTGAACGGCGCGGATTGTCGCGAGGTTGCGGCCGGGCGACAAGCGCCTCGCCGTCGCGGCTGCCGCGCGACGACGGCCGGATCGCCGGCGCCTTGACCGGCTGTTCAGATGTCTACACATTTAAACAGGGGAGGGACCGGGGTCGCATGGCCGATGCATCGCGCAGCGCGCGTCGAGCGCCGTCGGCCCCCGTCGTCGCCGACGCGCGGCCGGCACCCGTCCTGCTGCCGCCCTTCGCACGCGCCGCGCACGTGCCGCTGCATCACCAGATCGCCGAGGACCTCGTCCTCACCCTGAATTCCGGCCGCTTCCTGCCGGGCGCCGCCCTGCCAGGCGAAGCGGCGCTCTGTGCGCATTACCGCGCCAGCCGCGGCACGATCCGTCATGCGCTCGCCGAGCTCGGTCGCCACGGCCTGATCGACCGTCACGTCGGACGCGGCTCGTTCCTCCGTCGCCCGAAGATCGAGGGCAACATCGTCGGGTCCTATCGCCAGTTCCGCGTCGAGGGTCCGCCGCTCGATCCGGGCGGACGCGTGCTGTCGCTCACCCGGCGACGCGCCGACGCCAACGTCGCCGGCATCCTCGGGCTGCGGGACAACCGCTCCATCTTCGTCCTCAAACGCCTGCGCTTCGCAGGCGGCATGCCGGTGACCGTGCAGACGAGCTACCTGCCGGCGGCGCTGTGCCCGAGCCTGCCACGGCGACGACTCGACGAGCGGCACCTCGTCGACATCCTGCTCGAGGAGCACGGCGTGGCGATGACCCGCGCCGAGGAGCTGATCGAGCCGGGCATCGCGAGCGCCTACGACGCCGCGCAGCTCGGCATCAGGGCCGGCGTGCCCGTCTTCCAGATCGAGCGCCGGACCTACCTGGCCGATGGCCGCATCGGCGAGTTCCGCCGCGCGGTGATGCGCGGCGACGTCTATCGCTACCGGCTGGACCTTCGCTAGGGAGCCTGAACCCACCCATGAGCGGCCTCGCGATTCCCATCGACACCAGCGGCACGGCAGGGTCGGCCGTCCTCGACGGACCGTCGCCGGTCGTCGCCGGCATGGCAGGGACGTGGACGGCGACATTCCGCGCCGGCCCTGCGGGCCTGCCCGCCGGCAGCGCCCTCGCCTTCGTGCGCCGCTGGCCCAGCGATTGGGACGTCCCGCAATGCCATTCGCCCGACCAGCCCGGCTTCACGACGATTTCGATCTCCCCGCCGTGCCGACATCGCTGGCGCACGCGGCGATCGATCGAGTGGCATCCCTTCGACCACGTGTTCCAGATCGACCTGCTGGACGCCTTGCCGCCCGGCGCCGCGGTCGCCGCGCGCTTCGGCTTGCGCGCCCAGACCTTCATCGAGGAGGCCTCACCGCTGTCGGTGCGCGTGCGCGCCGGCGCCGATGCGACGCGCTGGACGGAGATCGCGCAGCTGACCGTCGCCGTCGTCGGCGCGCCGGCCCATCGCGGGCTGCTCGTCGCGCCGAGCGATGTCGTCGCAGGCGCACCCTTCGAACTCTCCTACCGGCTCGAGGACGCCTGGGGCAATCCAGCCGCGCCGACGGCACCGCCCGTAATCGAGGGCGCCGCCACCGTGCCGCTGCCCGACCGCCCCGGCGTGATGCGCTGGACGGCGCGCATCGACGCCGTCGGCGACGTGCGCCTCGTCGCCCGGGGCGCGCTTGGCACCGTGTCGTCCAACCCGATCCGCGTCCACGCGGCAGAGCCGGAGCGGCGGCTGCACTGGGGCGACATCCACGCCCAATGCGTGATCGGGTGCGGCGCGCGCACGATCGACGCGTTCTTCCGGCATGCGCGCGAGTTCTCGCAGCTCGACTTCGCCAGCCACCAGGCGAACTGCTTCCTCGTCTCCACGCCCGAGTGGCGGGAGACCGAGGAGGTCACGGCGCGCCACAACCGGCCCGGCGCCTTCGTGACGCTGCTCGGCCTCGAGTGGTCGGCCGACACCGCGAAGGGCGGCGATCGGAATCTCTATTTTCCCGGCGACACAGCGCCGATCACCCGCTGCAGCCACGAATACGTCGACGACAAGTCGGACCTCGCCTCGGACCTGCCGCAGGCCGAGGATCTGCACGCCCGCTACCGCGGCACGCGCACGCTGATCGCGCTGCATGTCGGCGGGCGCACCACCGATCTGCGGCGCCACGACCCGACGCTCGAGCGCCTGATCGAGGTGCACTCGACGCACGCGACCTCCGAGTGGTTCCTGTTCGAGGCCCTGGAGCGCGGCTATCGGATGGGCGTCACCGCGGGCAGCGACGGGGTCGACGGCCGGCCCGGCGCGAGCCATCCCGGCCACCAGGCCGTGCGCAACGTGCGCGGCGGCCTCGTCGCGGCGCCGCTCAAGTCGCTCACGCGCGAGGGCCTGTGGGAGGCGCTGCGGGCGCGCAACTGCTATGCCACGACGGGCGAGCGCATCCGCCTCGAGTTCACGGCCGAGGGCAGGCCGATGGGCAGCGAGTTCGACGCGGCGCATCCGCCGTCGCTGTCGTTCGCGATCGAGGCGACGGCGCCGCTGGAGGCGATCGACATCTTCCGCGGCACGACGGTCATCCACTCGGTCGCGCTGCGCCCCGACGACGCCCCGCTGTCGGATCGGGTGCGCATCGCCTGGCGGGGCGCCACCGCGCCGGGCAATTTCTCACGTGCGCGCATGCGCTGGGACGGCAGCGCCAGCCTGTCGAGCGGCCGGTTCGACGACGTCGCGGCCTACGCCTTCGACACGCCCGACGAGGGCATCGTGGCGACGAGCGAACGGCGGATCGAGTGGCGCTCGATGACCGGAGGCGACTGGGACGGCGTCATGGCGCGGATCGAGGCGCCCGACGACGCGATCCTGACGGTGCAGACGCCGCAGATCTCCGCGACCGTACCCGTCGGTTCGCTGGCGACGCGTCCGACCCGCATCCACGACGACGTTCCTCGGCGCGAGCTCGAGATCCGTCGCCTGCCCCGCGATCCGGGGCCGCTGGCCTGGGCGGGCGCGTTCCGCGACCCGCAGGGCCTGCCGGGCTGGAACGCCTATTGGGTTCGCGTCCGCCAATGGGACGGCGCCCTGGCATGGTCGAGCCCGATCTTCGTGCGTCTTCCCGGGACGGCCGCGCCATGATCGAGAGCGAAATCGTCCTCGCCACGCCCGACGGACCGATGCCGGTCTTCGTCGTCCATCCCGACGAGGACGGCCCCTTCCCGGTCGTCCTCTTCTACATGGACGCGCTCGGCATCCGGGAGGAGCTGCGCGACATGGCGCGGCGCTTCGCCGCCGTCGGCCACTACGTGATGCTGCCCAACCTGTTCCATCGCTGGGGCGGCCCGAGCTTCGATCCGTCGACGCTCGCGCAGGGCCTCGTCGATCCGCGGATGGTCGAGCTCAACGAGGCGCTCAGCCTGGCGATGACGACGGCCGACACCGGCGCGCTGCTCGCGCACGCCGCGTCCGACCGGGCGGCGCGCGGTCCCGCCGCCGCCGTCGGCTATTGCATGGGCGGCCGCCATGCGCTCGCCGCCGCCGCCGGATATCCGGACCGCGTCGCCTGCTTCGCCTCGCTGCATGGCGGCCGCCTCGTCAATGAACGGCCGGACTCGCCGCACCTGCTGATCGCCCGGACGCGGGCCGAGGCCTATTTCGGCTGGGCCGACGACGATCCGGTCGCGCCGCCGGCGCACCAACGCACGATCGAGGCGGCTCTGGCGGCGCGAGGCGGCCGCTACCGCGTCGAGCTCCACGCCGGCGCGGCGCACGGGTTCACGTTCCCCGAACGTTATTGCTACGACAAGGCGGCGGCCGAGCGCGTCTGGGCGCGGCTCTTCGCGCTGTTCCGGCGCACGCTGCACGCCCCGATCCCGGAAGGACGACGAGCATGACGACGCGCTTCGCGATGATCGGCTGCGGCGGCTTCGCGCGCCGCTACCACGTGCCGACCCTGCTGGCCGACGCCGACGTGCGGCTCGCGGGCATCTTCGATCCGTATCCGGCGCCGGCGGTGGCCGAACTCGCGCGGCGCAGCGGCGCGCGGCTCGTCGATACGCTCGACGAGCTGCCGGAGGCCGACGCGGCGATCGTGACGACGCCGCACACGCTGCATGCCGGCCACGCCGACCATGCCCTGGCGCGCGGCTGGGCGACGCTGGTCGACAAGCCCTTCGTCATGAAGTCGGCGGATGCGCGCCGCCTGATCGCCGCCGCTGCGGCCGGGCGCCTCGTCAATGCCGTCGGCTTCAACCGCCGCCTCGATGCCGGCTGCCTGCGCGCGCGCGAGATCATCCGAAGCGGCGGCATCGGCGCGGTGCGCCACGTGCAGACGGTGCAGCTCGGCTACGAGCGCGGCGGCTGGTTCCTCGATCCCGCGCTCGGCGGCGGCGGCGCCTACACCGGCCGCGGCACGCACATGGCCGACATCGTGCCGTGGCTGATCGACAGCCGCCCCACCGCGCTGCGCAGCCGCCTGCGTGCGGGCCCCGTGGGGCGCGCGGACCTCGGCGGATTCATCGAGCTCGCCTTCCCCGGCATCGAGTGCCTGATGACCTGCATCGAGGAGGGCTGGCACATGTGGGACGAGATCCGGATCTTCGGCGACGACGGCATGATCGAGCTGCGCCGTCCGCTCACGATGCCGACCGGCTGGCACCTGGCATGGCTCAGCCGGCGCGGCGCGGCCCGCGAAGAGCGCGCCGCCGAGCCGAACGAGGGGCTGCTGACGACCGAGTTCCTCGCCGCGCTGCGGACGGGATCGCCGGTGTCCTGCAGCTTCGCCGACGCGCTGCTGTCGGTGCGGATCATCGAGGCGGCGTTCGAATCGGCCGCCGCCGGTGCCGCGACGATCGCGCTCGCGTGAGCCCGACGGCGTCATGACCGCGGCGATCGAGATCAGCGGCCTGTCGAAGGCCTTCGGCGGCGACGCCGGCCCGCCGGTGCTCGGTGCGGTCGATCTCGAGATCGCGGAGAACGAGTTCGTCGTGCTGCTCGGCCGCAGCGGCTGCGGCAAGACGACGTTGCTCAACATCGTCGCCGGGCTCGAGCAGGCCAGCGGCGGCACGGTGCGCGTCGGCGGCGCGCCGGTCACCCGCCCCGGCGCCGGCAAGGGAATGGTGTTCCAGCAGGGGGCGCTGTTCCCGTGGCAGACCGCGCTGCGCAACGTCGCCTTCGCCGCGGCCAATCGCGGCGTGCCGCCGGCCGAGGCGGCGCGGCTCGCGACCGACCTGCTGGCGCTGGTGGGGCTCGAGGGCGCCGGGCACAAGTACCCGTTCGAGCTCTCGGGCGGCATGCAGCAGCGGGTCGCCATCGCGCGCGCCCTCGCGCTCGACCCGAAGATCCTGCTGATGGACGAACCCTTCGGCGCGCTCGACGAGATCACCCGCAACGAGATGCAGGACGAGCTGCTGCGCGTCTGGGCCCAACGCCGCAAGACGGTCGTCTTCGTCACGCACTCGATCTGGGAGGGCCTGATTCTCGCCGACCGGATCCTGGTGATGGCACCGCGGCCCGGCCGCTTCGTGCTGGAGCGGCGCGTCGCGCTGCCACGCCCGCGCCGGCGCAGCGATCCCGAGCTGGTCGCGCTGTACGACGAGGTCTGGTCCTGCCTGCGGGACGCGCCATGAGAGCCCGGCGCGCCGAAATCCTGGTCCCCGCCCTGGTGCTCGCCGGCTTCCTCTCGCTGTGGGAGATCGCGGCCGCGGCCGGCTGGCTGCGGCCCATCCAGTTCCCGCCGCCGAGCAGGCTTGCGCGCAGCTTCGTCGACCTCGTCGTCACCGGCTTCCCGCAGGGCATCACCTTGTGGGCGCATGCCGGGATCACGATCCAGCGCATCCTCGCAGGCCACCTCCTCGCGGTCGCGCTTGCCGTCCCGCTCGGCCTCGCGATCGGCAGCCGCCCCCTGCTCGATCGCATGACCGCGCCGATCGTCGCCTTCTGCCGTTCCGTCGCGACGCTGAGCCTGCTGCCGCTCGCGATCGTCTGGTTCGGCACCGGCGAGGGGGCGAAGATCTTCCTGATCGGCTACGGCTGCTTCTGGGTGATGCTGTCGTCGACCATCGCGGCGGTGAAGCTGGTCGATCCGGTGCTGATCCGCGCCGCGCGCACGATGGACGTCGAGGCCGCCGCGCTGTTCCGCCAGGTGGTGCTGCCGGCCGCCCTGCCCCGCCTTCTCGCCGGCGCGCGCGTGGCGCTGGGCGTCGGCTTCATGGTGATCGTCGGCGCCGAGATGATCGGCACGATCCACGGCCTCGGCTCGCTGATCATGGAGGCGCGCACCTTCTACCGGACCGACATCACCATGGTCGGCATGTTCTGCATCGGCGCCTTCGGCCTCGCGGTGACCGCGGCCCTGGCGCGGCTCGAGGCCCGGCTGGTGCCGTGGCAGGCCCGCCAGGAGGCGCAGCAGCGATGAGCCGCGCCGGCGACGCGCTCGCTCGTCATGCCGGCCTGGTCGGCGTCGTCGCCTTCCTCGGCCTGTGGGAGCTCGCGGCACGCCTGGGCTGGCGCAATCCCGCGATCATGCCCGCGCCGAGCCAGGCGGTCGTCGCGGCACTGGCGACCATCCCGCCCTGGACGCTCCTGGAGCACGTCGCGACCAGCCTGTGGCGGATCTGCGCCGGCTTCGCGCTCGGCGCCGCGGCGGGGATCGGCCTTGGAATTGCGGCCGGCTGGTACCGGCCCGTTGCGCTGGTGAGCCGGCCCTTCGTCGAGATCCTGCGGCCGATCCCGCCGCTCGCCTGGATCCCGATCGCCATCGTGTGGTTCGGCCTCGGCGAGCCGTCGAAGATCTTCGTCATCTTCCTCGGCACGTTCTTTCCCGTCTTCACCAGCGCCGCGCGCGGCATGGCCTCGATCCAGCCGGCCATCCTGCGCGCCGCGCGCACGATGGACGTCGACGGCCTGCGCCTCCTGGCCAAGGTCGCGATCCCCGCCGCGATGCCCGACATCGCCACGGGCCTGCGCATCGGCTTCGGCCTCGGCTTCGGCGTGCTGGTCGCCGCGGAGCTGATCGCCGCCGAGCGCGGCATGGGCCATCTCGTGATGGAGGCGCGTCAGCTCGGCCAGCTCGGCGTCTCCGTGTTCGGGATCTTCCTCATCGGTCTCGTCAATCTCGTCGCCGACCACCAGCTCGCCGCCGCGATCCGCCGAACCGTGGGGCGGTGGCACGAGTTCTGATTCCCGGAAACCAAGAGCGCTCGCAAACCACAGGAGAGGGAGACACGTCATGGATCGCCGGAAGTTCCTAGCCGTCAGCACCGCCGCCGTCGCGGCGGCACCCGTCAATGGCCGCGCCCAGGCGCGACCCGAGATCTCGAAGCTCGGGATCGGCTTCGGCCTCGATCCCGTCTTCGCGCCGCACATCGTCGCGATGCAGAAGGGCTGGCTGCGCGACGCGGGCTTCACCGAGATCACGACACCGAGCTTCACCAGCGGCGCGCTCGCCGGCGAGGCGCTGATCGCGGGGCAGATCCAGCTCTGGACCCCCGGCAATCTGCCGCCGATCTCGATGGCGAATTCCGGCGTGCCTGCGGTCGTGCTCGGCACCAACTGCATCGCCACCAAGGCCGAGCAGCTCGTCGTTCGCAACGACGCCAACGTGACCAAGCCCGAGGATCTCTACCGCATCCGCATCGGGCTCCTCGCCGGCTCGACCGCCAGCGCCACGCTGCACAACCTCGCCAAGCGCTACGGCCTCGACGAGTCCAAGCTGCAGATCGTCAACATGCCGCCGCCGGAGCAGCTCGCCAGTCTGACGAGCAACAACATCCAGGCGCTGCTGTGCTGGCAGCCCTGGGCGCACAACGCGCTCAAGCTCGGCACCACGACGATGCTCCATTCCGGGACGACCAGCGGTTTCGCGGCGAACAAGGGCGCGGCAGCGCCGGTGTCGGCGACGCGCTCGATCTTCGTCGCGAGCGAGGAGTTCGTGCGCAAGAACCCGAACGCCACGCGGATCCTCATGGCGACGCTGGTGCGCGGCCAGAAATACGTCGCCGATCCCGTCAACCGGGCGGAGGTGCTCGACCTGGTCGCGGCCCAGACCAAGCAGGACCGCGCGCTGGTGGAAGCGATCTGGAGCGACTACGAATTCAACCCGGCCTTCGACGACGCCTATGTCGCCGACATGGAGTCGATGAGCGCGTATCTCGTCGCGTCGGGCCGCCTCAAGTCGCCCAAGCACCCGCTCGACTACACCTACTCCGACCCGGTCGCGGCGGCCGATCCGGCGCTCGTGCGCCGGCCGGGCCGGTGGAAGGCCTGAGCGGGATGGATCGCGTCGGGATCGCGTTCATCGGCACGGGGTCGATCGCCGATTATCACCTCGCCGGCCTGAACGCGGTCCCGCGCGCCGAACTTCGCGCGGTGGTGGGACGCGACGCCGCAAAGGCGGCGTCTCTCGCCGCCCGCCACGGCGTGGCCGCGGCGAGCACCGATCTCGCCGCGACCCTCGCGCGCAAGGACATCGCGGCTGTCGTCATCGCGACGCCGGACGACACGCACGAGGCGATCGCCGCGCAGGCCGCCGCCGCCGGCAAGGCGATCCTGCTTCAGAAGCCAATGGCGACCGACGCGACCGCCTGCCGGCGCATCCTGGCCAACACGGCGGCGGCCGGGGTCGACCTGCAGGTCAGCTTCATGCACCGCTATTTCGAGGAGTTCCTGCGCGCGCGCGAGCTCGTGGCGGCCGGCGCGATCGGCACGGTCACGAGCCTGCGCCTGCGCAATGCGACGCCCGGACCGGACTGGGCCGACTGGTTCTTCAAGTCCGCGCGCGTCGGCGGCGGCGTCGTGCTGCAGCTCGGCGTGCACGGCATCGACCTGATCCTGCAGCTCTGCGGACCGGTCGCGCGCGTGTCCGCGACCACCGCGACGCTGCGCCCCGAGCGCGTGCTGGCCGACGGCCGGCGCGTGCGCGTCGAGAACCCCGACAGCGCCTGGGCGGTCTACACGACGGCGAGCGGCGTGGTGGCCTCGCACGAGATGTCGATGATCGAGGCCAAGGGCTGCGATCGCTTCCGCCTGGAGATCTACGGCAGCGAGGGCACGATCTGGCTGCGCAGCGAGCACGGGCCGCTCGCGCTCTGGCGCGCCGGCACGAAGACCTGGGAGACGCCCGTGCTGCCGACACCGCCGTTCGGCCAGCGCCAGCATCGGCGCTGGATCGACGCGCTCCTTGGCGACGCGCCGCCCGAAGCCACCGCCCGCGACGCCCTCGCCGGCATCGAGATCGCCGAGGCGATCGCACGGTCACAGGCCCGCGGCGGTCAGCACGTGCCGGTGGAGGCCGCATGATCCGGATCGCGATTCTCAGCTTCGCCCACTACCACGCGAATTTCTGGGCCGAAGCGTTCCAGGCCGAGTCCGATGTCGCGATCACGGCGATCTGGGACGACGACGCGGAACGCGGCCGCGAGGCCGCGACGCGGTTCGGCGTCCCGTTCGTGGCCGATCTCGACACCGCCCTCGCCGGCTGCGATGCCGTCGCGGTGTGCAGCGAGACGCACGCCCATGTCGCGCTGATCGAGCGCGCGGCACGCGCCGGCCGCGCCGTGCTGTGCGAGAAGCCGCTCGCGACCGACCTGGCGGCGGCCGGCCGCATCGCCGCGGCCGTCGCGGCGGGCGGCATCGCCTTCATGCAGAGCTTCCCGAAGCGGTTCGACCCGGTGTCGCATGCGCTGCGCCGGCTCGTAGCCGACGGCACGCTGGGGCGCATCGGGCTCGTGCGCATCCGCCACGGCCACTTCTACGGGCTCGATCCCGAATTCGCGCGACGCTGGTACGTCGACCCTGCGCGCGCCGGCGGCGGCGCGCTGCTGGACGAGGGCGTCCACGCCGCCGACTTCCTGTGCTGGACTTTCGGCATGCCGGTGGGCGTGATCGCGACGGCGTCGTCGTCGCTCGGGCTCGCGGTCGAGGACCAGGCCATCGCCGTCTTCGACTATGCCGACGGCATGACGGCCGAGATCGTGACCAGCTTCTCCTTCGCCGCCGCCGACATCTCGATCGAGATCTACGGCACGCAAGGCACGGCGCTGGTCTCCGGGGTCGATCTCGCCTCGCGGGACATCTCGTCCGGCCCGTTCCTGCGCGTGTACACCCGCGACCAGTCGACACGCGAGTGGACGAACGCGGAGCTCGTGCCGCAGTTCAAGCGCGGCCGCTTCCATCATCAGAACGCGATCGCCTTCGCCGCGGCGCTGCGCACGCGCCAGCCGCCGCCGGTCACGCTCGACGACGGCGTGCGCGCACTGACCCTGATCGTCCGGGCCTACGAGGCGATCCGCACCCACAGCCGGATCGCGATCTGACCCGTGCGGCCGGGACGGCCCGGCGACCGCGTGGCGGACACGGTCGCGCGGCCGATGCGGCGGTCAGGCCGAGGATCGAGGCCGATCCGGACCGATCACGGCCTGGAGTTCCGGGAAGTGGCTGGGGCGCTAGGATTCGAACCTAGGAATGGCGGTACCAAAAACCGCTGCCTTACCGCTTGGCTACGCCCCATCCGTGGGCGGCCATATACCGAGGGCGGCCGGTTTGGGCAACCGATCGGATGGGGATGGCGCCATCCTCCGGTTCCGCCGGGCGACCGCGCGGCGGGCCTGCGCTGCGCGAATTCCGCTTGCGCGCACCGGCGGGCCTGCGGCCATGCTCGCGCCGGCAATCCGGAGGTACCCACATGGCTCGCCATCTCAAGCGCGGCGTCGACGCCGCCACCAAGGCTGCGGCCGACGCGAAGGTTCGCAGCACGGTCGAGGGCATCCTCACCGACATCGAGGCGCGCGGCGACGCCGCCGTGCGCGAGCTGTCGCAGAAGTTCGACGGCTGGGCGCCGGAGAGCTTCCGCCTGACTCCGGCCGAGATCGAGCGCGCCATGAGCCAGGTCGCCAAGCGCGACCTCGACGACATCCGCTTCGCCCAGGCGCAAGTGCGCAACTTCGCCGAGAAGCAGAAGGCCGCCCTCAAGGACGTCGAGGTCGAGACGCTGCCGGGCGTGGTGCTCGGCCACAAGAACATCCCGGTCAATGCGGTCGGCTGCTACGTGCCCGGCGGCCGCTACCCGATGGTCGCGTCGGCGCACATGTCGATCGTCACCGCACGCGTCGCCGGCGTGAAGCGCATCATCGCCTGCGCGCCGCCGTTCAAGGGCGGCGCCCACCCGGCGATCGTCGCCGCGATGCATCTGGGCGGCGCCGACGAGATCTACGTGCTCGGCGGCGTGCAGGCCGTCGGCGCCATGGCGCTCGGCACCGACGCGATCGCGCCGGTCGACATGATCGTCGGCCCGGGCAACGCCTTCGTCGCCGAGGCCAAGCGCCAGCTCTTCGGCCGCGTCGGCATCGACCTCCTCGCCGGCCCGACCGAGACGATGATCATCGCCGACGAGACCGTCGACGCCGAGATCTGCGCCACCGACCTGTTGGGCCAGGCGGAGCACGGGCCGACATCGCCGGCCTTCCTGCTCACGACCTCGGAGAAGCTCGCGCGCGCGACGATGGCCGAGGTCGATCGCCTGCTGACGATCCTGCCCACCGCCGACGTCGCCGGCCAGGCGTGGCGCGACTGCGGCGAGGTCATCGTCTGCGACGACGAGGCCGAGCTGGTTCGCGAGGCCGACCGCATCGCCTGCGAGCACGTCCAGGTGATGACGCGCGACCCGGATTATTTCCTCAAGAACATGACGAACTACGGCGCGCTGTTCCTGGGTCCCCGCACCAACGTCTCCTACGGCGACAAGGTGATCGGCACAAACCACACGCTGCCGACCAGGCGCGCCGCGCGCTACACGGGCGGGCTGTGGGTCGGCAAATTCATGAAGACCTGCACCTACCAGCGCGTGCTGACCGACGAGGCCTCGGCGCTGGTGGGTTCGTACTGCTCGCGCCTGTGCGTGCTCGAGGGCTTCTACGCCCATGCCGAGCAGGCCAATGTCCGGGTGCGCCGCTACGGACGGCGCAACGTCCCCTATGCCGGCGCCGCGGAGTGAAGCGATGACCCTGCCCCGCACTCCTTCCTTCCGCCTCGACGGCAAGCGCGCGCTGGTGACCGGAGCCGGGCGCGGCATCGGGCTGGGCGCCGCCGCAGCCCTGGCCGAGGCCGGCGCCCATGTGACGCTGGTCTCGCGCACCGCCGCCGAGATCGACGCCGCCGCTTCGGAGATCCGCAAGAACGGCGGCCAGGCCGAGACGCTGGCGCTGGACGTGACCAAGGTGGAGGCGCTGCGTGCCGCGCTCGACCTGCGCCCCGCCTTCGACGTCTTCGTCAACAATGCGGGCGGCGCCCGCCACGCGCCCCTCGTCGACGTGACGATCGAGGACTACGACGCGGTGATGGGCCTCAACGTCCGCGCCGCCTTCTTCGCCATGCAGGCGGTCGTGCGCGGCATGATCGCCGCGGGCAAGAAGGGCTCGGTGATCAACATCTCCTCGCAGATGGGCCATGTCGGCGGTCCGCGCCGCACGGTGTATTGCGCGACCAAGTTCGCGCTCGAGGGGCTGACCAAGGCGGCGGCGATCGAGCTCGGCGCGCACGGCATCCGCGTCAACACGCTCTGCCCGACGTTCATCGAGACGCCGATGACGCGCCCCGGCCTCGCGGACAAGAAGAACATGGAGTGGATCATGTCCAAGATTAAGCTGGGCCGTGTCGGCCAGGTCGAGGACCTGATGGGCGCCATCGTGTTCCTCGCGTCGGACGCCTCGGCGCTGATGACCGGCTCGGCCGTGCTGGTCGACGGCGGCTGGACCGCGGAGTGACCGGCGCCATGGACGAGATCGCGAACCGCAGGACCGGCGAAGCGGACTATCTCGCACGCATCGGCATCGCCCCGCGCAACGACGTCGATCGCGCCATCGCGATGCGCCGTTCGCTGCGCGCCTTCAAGCCCGACACCGTGCCGCACGAGCTCGTCGCGCACATCCTGCGCATCGCCGCGCGCGCGCCGAGCGGAACGAACATGCAGCCCTGGCGCGTCCACGTCGCGACCGGGGCCGCGAAGGCGCGGCTGAGCACCGCCGTCCTCGCCGCCCACGACGCGCCCGAGGCCCACGAGCAGCCCTATCGCTACTACCCGGCCGAGTTCTTCGAGCCCTATCTCGCCCGCCGCCGCAAGGTCGGTTGGGACCTCTACGGCCTGCTCGGCATCACCCGCGCCGACAAGGCGAAGATGCACGCCCAGCACGGGCGCAACTTCCTCTTCTTCGACGCGCCGGTCGGCATGATCGTCACCATCGACCGCCGGCTCGAGATCGGCAGCTGGCTCGACCTCGGCATGTTCATCGAGAACGTCATGGTCGCCGCCGTCGGCCACGGCCTCGACACCTGCCCGCAGGCCGCCTTCGCCAGGTTTCATCGCGCGATCCGCGAGGTGCTGCCGCTCGCCGAGAGCGAGGTCGTCGTCTGCGGCATCGCGATGGGCTACGCCGTTCCCGAGGCGCCCGAGAACCAGCTCGTCACCGAGCGCGCCCCGGTCGAGGAGTTCGCGACGTTCCACGAGTGAGTTGGCAAGCGCGCTCCGCCTCGGACCACAGGACGAATTCGTGGACGAGGTCCGGCTCGTTCACCAGCGACCGCAGTACCAGACGCGCGAAGCCGTTCGCCGTCTCCCGGAACGCGCGCCAGCTCGCCGCCTCGTTCGAGGAGGAATCGACGACGACGTCCATGCGGGGCGTGAGGGAACGATCGCGAGGGTCGATGTCGAAGCCTTCGAGGCCGAGGACGGCAAGATCCGCCTCGTCGCAGGCCTCGATGAACGCCAGGGCGGCGGCGATCGGGAAATAGGGAATGCCGCTGCGCGAGACGAAGCGCGCTGCCGCGGTACAGGATGAAGAGCCAGCCTTCGTCCGAGAGCCTGCCGATGCGGCAGGGCCAGCACTCGAGCAACGGAGGGAATTTCATGACGGCGCGGATGCTGGGGCGCTGCGCGTCGATCCAAATCCGCCTCTTGCCGGACGCCGCCGAAAGCGACGGTCGACGACCACAGGGCACGCACGCCGAACAACGTCGCCGATGCGCGATCGGCTGCGTCGCGGAGAACCTGCGGCCGCGTCCTCCGCTCAGGCCGGCGTGGCGTTGAGGGTGGCGGGATCGAAACCGGCGACGCGCTTGTAGTGCGCGGCGATCGTCTCGAGCTCGACGCGCGGCACGACGTCGTCGATGCGCGCGAAGCCGGCAGGCGCGCGCTCCTCGGCGAGCTGCATGACCTGCTCCGGCCCGTTGCCGCGGTTGGCGAGGACGATCGCCGAGGTCGGGGGGCGGCGCTCGGCCTCATAGGCCTGCAGGGCCGAAGACGCTGTGCCGTTGGCCGCGATCGCGCGTGCGAGCGCCGCGGCATCGAGGATCGCCTGCGAGGCGCCGTTCGAGCCGATCGGATACATCGGATGCGCCGCGTCGCCGAGCAACGTCACCGGTCCCCACGACCACCGATCCAGGGGGTCGCGATCGACCATCGGGAACTCGTAGCTGCCGGTTGCACCACGAATCAGCGCCGGCACGTCGAGCCAGTCGAAGCGCCAGGACTCGAACCGCGGCAGGAATTCCTCGAGCTTCCCCGGCCGGTTCCAGTCCTCGCGCCGCCACGGCGTCGAGGGATCGACGCGCAGCTCGGCGATCCAGTTGAGCCGCGCGCGGCCGCGTTCGTGGGCCGCGCGCGAGATCGGATAGCAGACGAACTTCTGGTTCTGGTGTCCGGCCATGATCATCGAGCGGCCGGTGAGGAACGGCGCCCAATCCTCGGTCACCGCGCGCCAGAGGATGGCGCCGTTCCACTTCGGCGCGCCCTCGCCCGGCACGAGCTGCGCGCGCACCGCGGAATGGATCCCGTCGGCGGCGATCAGCAGGTCTGCCTCGCGCCAGCCGAGATCGGCGCCGTCGACACCGGCGAACAGCGCGCGCACGCGGCCGCCGGCCGTCTCCTCGACCGCCACGACGCGACGGCCGAAATGAAGCCGCGCCTCGCCCAGCCGCTCACGCACGGCGCCAAGCAGGATCATCTGCAGCTCGCCGCGATGGATCGAGAACTGCGGCCAGTTGTACCCGGCCGCCAGCCCCCGCGGCTCCCGCCAGATCTCCTGGCCGTGCTTGTTGAAGTAGACGAGCTCCTGGGTACGGATCGCCACCGCGTCGAGGCGGTCGGCGATGCGGAGGCCGGTCAGCACCTTCACCGCATGCGGCAGCAGGTTGATGCCGACACCGAGCGGTCGCAGCTCGGACACCAGCTCGTGCACCTCGCAGTCGACGCCCTTGGCGTGCAGCGCCAGGGCGGTCGCGAGTCCGCCGATGCCGGCTCCGGCGATGAGAACTTTCACGGCGACCCCGGGTGCGTTCAGCCCGCCGGACCGGCGTGCTGGGCGACCAGACCGCGCAGGTCGTCGACCAGCGCCTTGCCGTCGAAGCCGCGCTTGGCCGCGTCGGCGATCCAGGCGTCGATCACCCGCTGGGCTGCTTCCTGCCAGCGCTTCGTCTCGGCCGCGTCGAGGGTGATGATCGCGTTCTTGCGCGCCTTGGCGACCTCGATCGCCGGCAGGTCGCCCGCATCCATGACGCGACCCAACTCGTTGGCCGCTGCCGCGCCCGAGTTGTCGTCGATCACCTTGCGCAGGTCGGCGGGCAGCGAGTCGTAGCGCGCCTTGTTCATCGCGAAGACGAACAACGTCGTGTAGAGCGCGCGCGTGCCCGAGAAGTCGGTGTGGCTCTGCACCAGCTCGGGAATGCGCAGCGAGCGCGTCACCTCCCAGGGGACGACGGTGCCGTCGATCACGCCGCGCTGCAGCGCCTCGGGCACCTGCGGCACCGGCATCGGCACCGGCACCGCGCCGAGCGCCTCGAGCAGCTGCGAGATGACGCGCGTCGGCGCGCGCAGCTTAAGCCCGCGCATGTCCTCGAGCTTGCGCACGCCGTTGCCGCGCACATGCAGCAGGCCGGGGCCGTGGGCATGGACGGCGAGCACATGCACGTCGCGGTATTCGTCCCGCAGATGGCGCTCGTAGAAGGTCCAGGCGGCGCGGCTCGTCTGCTCGGCATTGCCGCAGATGAACGGCAGATCGAAGACCTCGGATTTGGGAAAGCGGTCGGGCGTGTAGCCGGTGAGCGTCCAGATGATGTCGACGACGCCGTCCTTGGCCTGGTCGAACAGCGCGGGCGCGCGCCCGCCCAACTGCATGGCGGGATAGATCTCGACCTTCAACCGCCCGCCGGACTGGTCCTGGACGCGCTTGGCCCAGGGCTCGATGAAACCGGCGGGGACCGGCGCCTGCGGCGGCAGGAAGTGGTGGATGCGCAGCGTGACCTGCTGCGCGCGCGCGGGCTGCGCAGCGGCGGCGGCTCCGGCGGCGAGCGCGCTCGCGACGACGGTACGGCGGCGGATCGAGATCATGCGGCTTGTCCTCCCTGGTCGGCAGCTGCGGTCGGCGGCTGGGCCGGCGGCCTGCCCGATATGCCCGTGCTTGAGCCGTCGAGGGGAGAGAAACTATCGTCCGGTCTCGGGACGATCAACGCGCCGCCTCCAGAAGCGCCGCGAAACACGAGGGGCATCATGGAATCGGGCGACGCGGAGACGCGGGCCGCAGCGAGGGATCCCGTCGGCCGTGGGCTCGAGCGCGCCGCCGACGGAGCGGCCGTGTTCGGCGGCCTCGTGCTCTCCGCGATGATCGTGGTCACGATCCTGAGCATCGCCGGCCGCGCGCTTGCCGGGCTCGGCCGGCACCTGCCCGTATTCGGCGCGTTCGGCCCGGTGCCGGGCGACTTCGAGATCCTGTCGATGGCCGGCGCCGTGGCGGTCGCCGCATTCATGCCGCTGTGCCAGATGCGTGCAGGCCACGTCGTGGTCGACCTGCTGTTTCGAGGGGCCGGCCCGCGCTGGCACGCGCTGTTCGGCGTGGTCGCGAACCTGCTCTTCGTCCTCGTCGGGGCACTGATCGTGCGCAGCCTCGTCGCGGGCGGGCTCGACAAGCACGCCTATCGCGAGACCACGATGCTGCTGCGCATGCCGGCATGGTGGGGCTATGCAGGCATGGCGGCATTCTTCGCCCAGGCGGTGCTCTGCGCGGCGTGGCTCACGCTGCGCGAGGCGCGCGACCTCTTCGCGCCGGCACGGTCGCCGTGAGCGCCGTCGCGCTCGGCACGCTCGTCTTCGCGGCGATGCTCGCCGCGATGTTCCTGCGTGTGCCCATCGGCCTGGCGATGTTCATCGCCGGAGGGTTCGGCATGGTCGTGCTGCGCAGCTGGAGCGCCCTGGTCGGCAGCCTCAAGAGCGTCGCCTACGACGTGTTCGCCACCGACTCTCTCGCCGTCATCCCGATCTTCCTGCTGATGGGGCATTTCGCGGCGCAGGCCGGCATGAGCGCCGCGCTCTTCCGCCTTGCGCAGGCGCTGCTCGGCCACCGGCGCGGCGGCCTCGCGATCGCGACGATCGGCGCCTGCGCGGGCTTCGGCGCGATCTGCGGCTCGTCGATCGCCACCGCCGCCACGATGGGTCAGGTGGCGCTGCCCGAGATGCGGCGGGCAGGCTACGCCGGCAGCCTGTCGACCGGGACGCTCGCCGCGGGCGGCACGCTCGGGATCCTGATCCCGCCTTCGATCGTGCTTGTCATCTACGCGATCCTCGCCGAGCAGAACATCGCCAAGCTCTTCGTCGCCGCCTTCCTGCCGGGCGTGCTGGCGGCGCTCGGCTACATGACCGCCATTGCGCTCGTCGTGCGGCGCACACCCGGTCTCGCGCCGACGACGCCGCGCGCCACGGGCCGCGAGCTGCGCCGGGCCATCCTCGCGGTCTGGCCGGTGCTCGCGATCTTCGCGCTGGTGATCGGCGGCATGTACGGCGGGCTGTTCACGCCGACCGAGGGCGCGGCGGTCGGGGCGTTCGGCACGGCGCTGCTCGCGCTGCGCGCGGGCATGCGGCTGGGCGGGTTCCTCGAATGCCTGCGCCGCACGGCCGTCGCCACCGCGATGATCTTCTTCATCGTGCTCGGCGCGCAGCTGTTCAACAGCTTCATGGCCTTCACCCAGATCCCGCAGATCGCCGCCGACGCGATCGCCGGATCGGGCCTCAACGCCTGGGTCGTGCTGGCGCTGATCCTACTCGCCTATCTCGTGCTCGGCTGCCTGATGGACTCGCTGAGCATGATCCTGCTCACGATCCCGATCTTCTTCCCGGCCATCATGAAGCTCGACTTCGGCCTGCCGCCCGAGCAGGTGGCGATCTGGTTCGGGATCCTGGCGCTGATCGTCGTCGAGGTCGGGCTGATCACGCCGCCGGTCGGCATGAACCTGTTCGTCATCAACGCCATGGCGCGCGACGTGCCGATGCTCGACACGTATCGCGGCGTGCTGCCCTTCGTAGTCACCGACATCCTGCGCACGATCGTGCTGGTCGTCTTCCCGGGGATCACGCTGATCGCGCTTCGCCTCCTCGAGTGAGCGTTGCGGCGCGCAACGGGTTCGGGCTGCGAGTCGTGCCTCGGCGATGTCCGCGAGCAATCACGCATCGGCGTCGCGGCCCGCACGAGGCCGATCCGCGCGCCCCTGCCCGGCCGATCGATGCGGCGAGCGCGGCCCGGAGGACGCGCTACGGCTCCCAGCGGAAGCGCTTCAGCGTGTCCTCGCGCAGCTCGATCCCGAGGCCGGGCTTGTCGGGGACGGCGACGACGCCGCGCGTCGGCCGAATCGGGTCGACCAGCAGGTCGGTCCGCAGCGGATTGTCGGTGACGTTGTACTCGAGATACGGGCAGTCCCGCATCGTCGCGATGCAGTGCAGGGTCGCCGCCACCAGGATGTCGGTCGACCAGCAATGCGGGATGACGCGCACGTTGCGCGCCTCGGCATGCGCGATGACGCGCATCGTCGACGAGATGCCGCCCATGCGCGCGATGTCCGGCTGGATGATACGCAGCTGCCCGCGGTCCATCAGGTCGAGGTAGTCGAATTCGTGGCTCGCCTTCTCGCCGGTCGCGATGGGCGTCGGCGACGCGGCGACCAGCTTGGCGAAGCCGCCGACGTCATCGGGCGACAGCGGCTCCTCGAGGAAATAGACGTCGTGCTCGGCATAGGCGCGGCCGAGATGGATGGCGTGGTCCAGCGGTATCGAGAACCCCATGTCGATCATGATGTCGAAATCCGGACCCAGCGCCTTGCGCAGCTGCGCGGCTACGGCGATGTCGGACTTGCGGTCCTTGCCGAGGGCGCCCCAGCCGAACTTCATCGCCCGGTAGCCGCTGGCCTTGTGCTTCAGCGCGAGCTCGATCGTGCCCTCCAGCGTCGGCTGCGAGAGATCGGAGGCGTAGGCGTAGTGCTCGCGCTTGCGCGCGCCGCCGAGCAGGCGATGCACCGGCTGGCCGACACTCTTGCCCAGGATGTCCCACAGCGCGAGGTCGATGCCCGACATCGCATGCATCAGCAGACCGCGCCGGCCATAGGTCTGGCTGTGGCGGTACATCTTGTCCCACAGCCGGTTTATGTCGCGCGGGTCCTCGCCGACCAGCACATGTTTCAGCCCCTGCGCCGAGACCGAGTAGAGCGGCGAATCGATCACCGCCTGGGCCGCGAGCGGATTGGTGTGCGCCTCGCCGATGCCGACGAGGCCCTCGTCGGTGTGGACGCGGATGATGCAGATGGTCTGGCAGCCGTCGCCGATCTCGCGCACGACCGGCAGGCGAAGCAGGATGGTCTCGACGTCGGTGATCTTCATCGCGGGCACCCCCTCCCCGGGGCGATGCCGGCGATCCTACCGCGATGGCCGGGACAGGCCAGCGCAGGCCGCCGTCCCGGCGCGGTACTCGCGCACGGTCCGAAGCCCGAGACACGGCGGCCGATCACGTCCGACCAGGCAGTCGGTCGCGTGGTCGCCGCGTGAATCCGCGATCACACGCCGTAGGCGGTGCGCAACATCGAGACGTGGCGCGGGTTGATGTCGAAGTAGCGGGCGATCTCGAGATTCGTCATGCCGAGATCGAGAAGCGCGGACATGCCCGCGCGCGTCAGCGCCCGGCTTTCGGGCTTCGACGGCCGCACACGAGGCGGCGCATCGCAATGGTCATCCTGGATTCGGACGGTTGCGGTCTTCGCCATCGGAAGCTCCATTCCGGCTGTCACGTCGTCGATCCTCCGTCTCGCCCGCCGCCCGGTCGTCCCGGGCCGGGATGCCGCCGCGGCTCGAACCACCGACGGGACTCACGCAGCGGGGCTGCGATTCCTGCGGTGATCGTCGCCCGACACCGCCACGACAATGGCGCACGGGACCGGGCCGGCCGGGTGAGACAGCTCACATCTTCAGGAGATCACGAGAATCGCGCCGGTTCCCTTGCGGTTACGCAAGGCGGGGCATCCGTATCGCTACCTATTGCGGCCCCTTGCGCGAAACCAAGCATATCGGCGCAGCAGCACCGGGACTGTGGCCGGCCCGACGCGGAGCGTCGCTCACAGTCTCCGACCGGCCCCGGCGAGGCGCCGGCCGGCCCGCGAAGCGGGCGCCCCGGCCGCCATCGGCGGCCGGGGCGCCGATGTCACAGCCCCGCCTGCGCCTTGCAGTACGCGGCGACCTCGGCATGGGTGGCGAACCACACCTTGCCCTTGGCCTTGATGTGCTCGATCAACGCCTCGAGCAGGTACATGCGCGAGCGATGGCCGATGATGTGCGGGTGCATGGTGAGCAGGAACAGCCCGCTCTCGTCCCAGGCGCCGTCGAACTCGGCCTTGAAGATCTCCAGCACGCCGGACGGCGGCGTGTACGGCCGGATCGCCGCGAAGCGCTGCATGTTCAGGTACGGCGCGTCGTCCTTGATCCACTCGACCGGCAACTCGACGAGTCCCGTCGCCTCGCCTTCCTCGACGAGCTCGTAGGGATCGTCGTCGGCCATCAGCGAGGAGTCGTAGAGCAGGCCCATCTCGCGGCAGATCGCGAGTGTGTTCGGGCTGAAGTCCCAGGACGGCGTGCGGATGCCGACCGGTCGCTTGCCCGCGGTCTTCTCGAGCACGTCGGCGGCGCGGAACATCAGGTCGCGTTCGGCCT
The DNA here is from genome assembly GCA_016793165.1 of Alphaproteobacteria bacterium. Classification (GTDB taxonomy): domain Bacteria; phylum Pseudomonadota; class Alphaproteobacteria; order CACIAM-22H2; family CACIAM-22H2; genus CAIOSQ01. Next base: position 73,651 of record JAEULA010000034.1, read on the forward strand.
CGTAGGGCAGCTGGCTGTTGAGCTCGTGGATCCAGCCGTGGATGCCGACCTCGTGGCCGGCCTCGACATTGGCGCGCTGCTCGTCCGGATAGAGCAACGCCACGACGGCCGGGACGAAGAAGCTCGCCTTGATGCCGTGCTTGTCCAGCAGGCGCAGGATGCGCGGCACGCCCTGGCGGTTGCCGAACTGGCCCTGGCTGAGTCGCCCCGGGGAGGTCTGCCCCTCGCGCAGCGTCCCCGTCTCATGGTCGGAATCGAACGAGAGCGCCACGGCGCAGCGCGCGCCGTTCGGCCACGACTTCGGCTTGAGCGAACGGCCGGCGCGGACCTTGTCGACGACGCCGCGCCAGACGGGCTCGGCCCATTTCCACGGCTCCTGGCCTTCGGGAACCAGCGCGGGTCGGGTGATCTTGTTCATGGCATGCCCTCCATCGGCAGCGGCGACCTATTTGCGTTGCGCGAGCGTCGCCTCGAAGCCCTCGACCAGAGTCTTCAGGATCCGGCGCCGCTCGTCGACCTTCGCCTTCTTCTCGTCCCCGACCTTCTCGAGGCGCTCGCCGAAGGTGGCGAAGACCTCGCGGTCCTGGCTGAGCCGTCGGATGATCTCGTCGTGCAGGTCGTTGGTGCGGAACTGGGACTCGGCGATCGCGCGCCGCAGCGCGGACAGCATGCGCACCACCTGGACCAGCACGATCACGTTCACGATCGCCAGGAACACCTGCACGAATACGACGCCGGCCAGCACCATGGCCTCGCGGTTGGCGAACAGTCGGGTCCGCAGGAATTCGACGATGTCGTTGAGTTGCTCGGGCACGGGCGACCTCTCAGCGGTGACGGAGCAAGGGACGACGGGCGATCACCCGCCGCAATCTATCAGACATGGCCGGACGCTCCAGACCGGCGCTGCAGGATCTCCTCGAACAGCCGGATCTGCCCGGCCGTCGTGTCGTCCCAGCTGAAACCTTCCGCGTAACGCCGCGTCGCGGCCCGGTCGGGCGGCTGGGCGAGCGCACGACGCAAGGCCGCCGCAAAGGCCTCGGGCGTGCGCTCGGGCACGAGCTCCCCGGCCTCCGGCGCCGCGACAACCTCCGGTGTCCCCCACACCGCCGAGGCGACGACCGAGGTGCCGCAGGCCATCGATTCCAGCAGCACGTTCGCCCATCCCTCGCGACTCGACGCGAGGATCATCACGTCGGCTGCGTTGTACAGGCCCGGCAGGTCGCTTTGCGGGCGACGACCGAGGAACCGCACGCGGTCGCCTACGCCGAGCTCCGCGGCGAGCGCGCGCAGGCGGCCCTCCTCGGGGCCGTCGCCGGCAATGACGAGGTCGACGCCCGGCATGCTCGCCACCGCGCGGATCACGAGATCGTGTCCCTTCAGCTCGACGAGATTGCCGATCGACAGCACGGTCGGGCGGCTCAAGCCCCAGGCCCGACGCTGCTCGTCGCGATCGAGCGGCCGGAAGAATTCGAGGTCCACGCCGTTGCGCAGGACCGTGATCCGCTCGCCAGGGACGCCCAGCTCGACCAGGGGATCGCGCAACGCCGCGCAGACCGTGATCAGCCCATCCGCGGCCTGCGCCGCCTCGCCGATGAGCCGGCGCGGCGTCGGCAGCCTCGGAATGAACGTGAGGTCCGAGCCCCGCCCCGTGACGACGACGGGCTTTCCGAAATGGCGGCCAAGCCACACCGCCGCCACTCCGTCCGGATAGAAGTAGTGCGCGTCGATCAGATCGAAGTCGAAGCCCGCGGCGATCATGCGGGTCAGCTCGCGCCGCGCGGCGTGAAACAGCAGGCGTGGCGAGAGATTCGTGCCGAAGCGCGGGATCACCACGTAGCGCGGATGCACGACCTGCAGGCCGCCACGGGTTTCCTCCGTCGGCACCGCGGCATAGCGCGCATAGGTCCCGAACATCGGCGCCTTGAACGGAAACCAGGGGATCGGCGCCATCACCCGCGTGGCGACCTTCCCGCTGCGCACCAGCCTCTGGAGACGGGTCTCGACGAAGACTCCGTGGGTCGGCTGGATCGCATTGGGAAACAGGGTCGTGAACGTGAGCGTGCGGATCATTCCGGAGCGAATCCAACGGGAGGGGCCTGGCGCGACCCCCGAGCGCCGCAACCTCGCATGCCGGCGACGGGGCCGAAACCGACCGAAGGACGTGCTGCGGACGATCACGACGTTTAACCCTGCATCGGCGGCCGCGGCGAGGTAGGTTCGCGCATCATGAATCGCGGCTTCCTTGCACGGGCCGGCGCGCGCCTTGCCTCGGCCCTCGCCATCGCCTGGGCCGTATCGGCCGCGCCGGCCGCCGCCCAGTCGCGCAGCGAATTCGGCGCGGTCTGGTGCTACGACGCCGACCGGGATGCCGTGTCGCGCGTGCTGCCCCCCGCGTGCAAGGGCCGGGTCGTCGACGACGCCGAGGCGGCGAAGCTGAACCAGGCCCGCGCCGACCGGGTCAGGAAGGCGATCGGCCAAGCCGGCCCCCGCGCCGCACCGCCGTCCTGGGTCGCGCCGACGGAACCGGGAACGCCGAGCCCGGCTTCGCCGCGACCGATGCCGGGCGACGAGCCGCCGCCACGCACCACCGTGCCGGTCCAGCCCGACGCGACGATCGGGCGCATGGCGAAGGGCAGCGGAACCGGCTTCTTCGTCAACGAGACCGGCATGGTGCTCACCAATTTCCATGTGGCCGGCTCATGCGGAGTCATCACGGTGACGGGCTACGACCGCAGGCCGGTGGTGGCCCGCGTCGCGGCCAGCGCCGCGCCGATCGACCTTCTCCTGCTGTCCACCTCGACGACCCCGCCCGCAGTCGCGCCATTCAGCCGCGATCCCGCCCGGGCGCCGACCGACCGCGCGCTGCTCGTCGGCTTTTCGCTCAAGGGCCATCCGACCGCGACCGCGACTCCGAGCAATGCCCGGATCCGCCCCGCCGACCTCGGGACCGACGGGTGGCGGGTCATGTTCAACGGTCGCGCCTATCCCGGGCACAGCGGCAGCCCGTTGCTTAACCAGTTCGGCGAGGTCGTCGCGGTTGTCCATGCCCGAGCGACGAGCAAGACGACGCTCGCCGGCGGCGCGGTCGAGACCCATTCGGGACTCGCCGTCAGCATGCGAGCGACGCGCCAATTCTTGAGCGACAGCAAGGTGTCGTTCCACCCCGGCCCCGCCGAGAAAACCTATTCGGACGAGCAGATCCTTGAGCGCGCTCGACGATTCGTGGTCCGGGTCCAGTGCTGGAGCTGATCGGCGATCGCTGACCGCGCGGCGCCGTCTACGGCCTTTCGCTCCGCACTCGGAGCAAGAAAATCCGTGTAACCGTTGCAATCCTTTCGGCGCTCGGCCAAGAGGACGCGCCGATGCGTCACGGATGTGCACGCATAGGTGTGATCGCCGACACTGTCATCGACAGGTCATCGCGGCTTAATCCACGTACAGGCCCTACGCCGTAAGTGTTCTGGCGATCGGGCGCCGTGATGACGATGGTCTCGGCGCCGCCACGTAAGAGAAGAGACGCCCATGTACAGTCTTCGAGATTGCGTCCGGTTCGGCCTCGTCCTTGGCGCAGGCCTCGGCCTCCTGACCGAAACCATCGTTGCCGTCGGCAGCGGCAGGCCTGGCACCGTACACATGCTTCTCCGCGGCGCCGTCAATCTCGTCGGCGTCGTCCCGCTGGGCTGACGGGGCCCCTCACAACTCCCAGCGCACGGCGCCCGGCGGCAGAGCGAGCTGACGCCACATCCCCTTGATGTCCGCGATGACCGCGCCCTTGCGCGTCATCGACGCGAGCCGCGCGGTATCGAAGGCGGCGTACTCGCGATGCGACACGGCCGCGACGATCCCGTCGAGGTCCCGAACTCCCTCGAGAGACTTCATCAGGTCCACGCCGTACTCGTGGCGCGCCTCGTCGTGGTCGGCCATCGGGTCGTGGACGAGCACCTCGTGGCCCCAGCTCTCGAGGCCCCGGATCACGTCGATGACCTTCGAGTTGCGCAGGTCCGGGACGTTCTCCTTGAAGGTCAAGCCGAGCACCAGGAGTCGCGCACGCCGGTTCGGGCGGTCCTGCCGCGCCAGCAGCTTCGCCAGCTGGTCGGCGACATAGGCGCCCATGTGGTCGTTGATGCGGCGGCCGGCGAGGATGACCTCGGGATGATGCCCGAGCCGCTGGCCAAGATCGGCCAGGTAGTACGGATCGACGCCGATGCAGTGGCCGCCCACGAGGCCGGGCGTGAAGGGAAGGAAGTTCCATTTCGTCCGCGAGGCGGCGAGCACGTCGAAGACCGACACGCCGATCCGCTGGAAGATCATCGTGATCTCGTTGACGAACGCGATGTTTATGTCCCGCTGCGCGTTCTCGATCACCTTGGCGGCCTCGGCCGTCTTGATGTTGCGGGCGCGGAAGACGCCGCCGGACGTGATCCGGCCGTAGGTCGCGGCCACCCGCTCGAGCACCTCGGGCGTCTGGCCCGAGACGACCTTGGTGATGCGCTCGACCGTATGCTCGCGGTCGCCGGGATTGATGCGCTCGGGGCTGTAGCCGAGGAAGAAGTCGACGCCGCACTTCAGTCCCGAGACCTTCTCGATCTCGGGGCCGCACACCTCCTCGGTGACGCCCGGATAGACGGTGCTCTCGAGCACCATGATGCCGCCCTTGCCGATGGCCTTGCCGACGGTCCGGCAGGCCGAGCGGACCGCGCCGAGATCTGGCCGGTTCGAACCGTCGACCGGGGTCGGCACGGTGATGATGTAGATGCTGTGGCCGGCGAGCCGCGCGACGTCGTTCGTGTAGGCGAGGCCGGTGACCGCCTTGAGCGCGGCGGGCTCGACCTCGTTGGTGCGGTCGTGGCCCGACTCGAGCTCGCGGATGCGCCCCGCGTCGATGTCGAAGCCCGTGGTCGGCATGTGCTTCGCCAGCGCCACCGCGAGGGGCAAGCCGACATAGCCGAGACCAATCACTGCGACTCGTTCAGTCATGACATCACCTTCAAGGACAATTCCATCGTCGAGGGTCAGCCGAGGCCGCGCGAGAGGATCGGGCCGACCAGGTTGGCGACCGGCAGCGGCAGGCGCTTCCAGGCCGCGATGAACATCCGGTACTTCGGATTGAGCGGGTTGTTCTCGGGGATCGACTGCCCGGGCGCCAGCGCATACTCGTAGCTGAGGAACTCCGGCTCGAAGCCCCAGTTCTTCTTGAAGCTGAACGGTCCGGTGCCGGCCTTGCTGCGGCCGAAGTCGAACACGCGGCAGCCGCGCGCCGCCGCCCGATTCATGATCGTGTAGTACATCAGGTCGTAGGCGCCGCCGCGCGCCGCGGCCGTGCCGCCCGCGAAATAGGGCAGCACCTCGTCCTTGAAGAAGAAGCTCAGGCAGCTGGTCACCGCCTCGCCCGCGATCTTCACGGTGACGACTTCCGCGCTCTCGCGCAGCTCGCGCCACGACAGCTCGAACAGGCGGCGCGAGAAGACGGGCGTGCCGAGATTGCGCACGCTCAGGCAATAGATCGCGTAGATGCGGTCGATCGAATCGTCGACCTCGACGGTCATCTCCTTGTTCTCGAGCGCCTTGCGCACGACCGCGCGCTGCTTGCGCGGGATGGCGAGGAGGTTCTTCTCCGGCTCGGCGACGATCGGGCGGCGGAACGTCGCGTAGAGCTCGCTCTTGCGCGGCCAGTCGAGCCGGACCGGCTTGCGCTCGCGCAGTTCGAGATAGCGCGAACCCAGCTTTTCGCGCAGCGCGACCGCGTGATCGTCGAGCGCCTGCCGGGCCGCGTCGTCGCTTGCCAGCACGCCGCCATAGACGCAGAAGGGCAGCGATATGAGCCCGTCGCCGAACAAGGCGGTCTTCTGGCGCGCCAGCGGCAGCAGGCCGGCAGGCTCGCCGCCCCGCTCGGCGATGAGGAAATGCGTCGCATGGCCGAAGGCGCCCTCGATCACGCGGCGCCACGCATAGCGATGGAAGAGCGTTGCCGCCGGATGCGCGGCGACGTACGCGTCCCAGCGCGTTTCGTCCGCGGGGCCGGCTTCACGGATGACGAGGGCTTGGGACATGACCTGAAGGATCCGGGGCGACGGCGCGAGGCTGACTTACGCGAGCGGCACCGCCGCCAGCAACCGATAATCCGGCGAGAATGCCGCGCGGGCGTTAACGCCCGGTCATCGGCTGCGCGCGCGGCAGGAGCAGATACCAGCCGAGACCGACCGCCTCGTGGACGGCGTGGGCGCTGGCCAGCAGCGCCGACGGCTCCGGCATGAAGTCCCCCGCCCGCAGCTCGGTCGTGCGCCGAACACCGCCGGCGGGCGCCGGTCGGACGGGCAGGCCGGCCGCCTGGAACGCCAGGACGGCGCGGCGCATGTGGAAGGCATGCGTGACCAGGTAGGCCGCCGAAACGCCGTCGGCTTTCAGGATCCGCGTCGTCTCCCGGGCGTTCTCGAACGTGTTGCGCGAGACCGCCTCGACCCAGCGAACCGGGACGCCGAAGTCGCGCTCCATGGTGATGCGCATGGCCGCCGCCAGGCCCGGTCGGTGCTCGGGAGGCGTACCTCCTCCCGACAAGGCGATCGGGAGGCCGGTCTTGCGATGCAGATAGGCGCCATGGCGCAGGCGGGTCAGCGTCAGCGCGCCGACCGTCGCCTCGCCATATTCGGGCGCAAAGGATCGGTAATCTCCGGCCAGCACGATGATGGCCGCTGGCGCCCCTACGGTCGCCGCGCCATCTTCCCCGCCCTGCCCCGACCACTCCCCTTCAACCCAGGTCATGAGGATCCGCGCCGTGATCGGCAGCGACAACGTCACGAGGAGCCCGATCGCCACGACGGCGAGCCGTCCCCCCGCGCGCGTCCCGCGCAGCAGCCCGGCCAGCGCGAGGACCAGCAGCACGCCCGGCGGCAGCAGCAGCGGCTTCAGCACGGCGAGGTCGGTCCAACTCATGGCGACACGCCGCAGGGCCGGCGTCTGAGCGCGGATCGACGATGAGCCAGAGCCCCGACCTGCTGTTCCTCGCGCACCGGATTCCCTATCCCCCGAACAAGGGCGACAAGATCCGGTCGTGGAACGAGCTCAAGCTCCTCGCCCGCGACCATCGGGTGCACCTCGGCTGCTTCGTCGACGCGGAGGCGGATTGGCAACATGTCGAGTTCCTGAAGGAGACCTGCGGCGGCGAATGCTACTTCGCCCCGCTCGACAAGCGCACCGCGACGCTGCGCTCGGTGCGCGGCTTCCTCACGGGCGAGGCGCTGTCGCTGCCCTACTACCATGATCGCCGTTTCGCGGCCTGGGTGCGCGACGTCGTCGCGCGCCACCGGCCCCGTGCCGCGGTCGCCTTCTCGTCGCAGATGGCCCAGTACCTGATCGATGCGCCGCCGCCGATGATCCGGGTCATGGACATGATCGACGTCGATTCGGACAAGTGGCGCCAGTACGCCACCCGCAAGTCGCCACCGATGTCCTGGGTCTTCGCGCGCGAGGCGCGCTGCCTCGAGCGCTTCGAGATCCGCGTCGCGGAGCGCTTCGATGCGACCTTCCTCGTGTCGCGGCAGGAGACCGAGTTCTTCCAGCGGCTGGCGCCGCAGGCCGCCGAGCGGGTGCGCTGCGTGCGCAATGGCGTCGACACCGCATTCTTCGCGCCGCAGCCCCCGCAGCCGGGCCTGTTCGCCGCGCAGGAATTCCCGCTCGTCTTCACGGGCGCGATGGACTACTGGCCGAACATCGACGCCGCGCTGTGGTTCGCGCGCGAGATCCTCCCCGCCGTACGGACACGCGTCGCGGGCGCCGTCTTCTACATCGTCGGGTCGAATCCGACCCCCGAGCTCCGCGCCGTCGCGCGCGCCGGCGAGATCGTCGTGACGGGAACCGTGCCCGACACGCGCCCGTACATCGCCGGTGCCGGCGCCGTCGTGGCACCCCTGCGGATCGCGCGCGGGGTGCAGAACAAGGTCCTCGAGGCCATGGCCATGGCGAAGCCGGTGGTGACCACCACCAAGGCGCTGCAGGGGATCGACGCCGTCGCCGGCGAGGACCTGCTGATCGCCGACGAACCGTATGGTTTCGCCGCGGCAATCGAAGGAATTAAGCATTCCGGGGCGCATGAAATCGCGGCAAGGGCCCGGGCCTGCGTGATGCGGAACTACGGCTGGGAGAGCAATCTCAGCTATCTTCTCGACCTCGTCGCCGGGACCGGCCCGGCGACGTCCACGCGCACCCAGCAGACAGGTACCGGTCGGCCATGAGCACCACCGTCGATTCCGCAGCGCGCGCGCTCGCCGCGTCCGATCCGGCGGCCGAGACCCGGCGGACCTGGCTCGTGGCGGCGGCCACGATCGCGGCCGGCCTGTGCGCGCTCATCGTGATCTTCCGGGACGCGGCGGTCGGCGCGGTCGACGTCTGGCTCACCTCCGCCACCTACAACCACTGCTTCCTGATCGTCCCGATCGTCGGCTACCTGGTGTGGGAGCGTAAGGACATCTTCGCCAACGCGCGGCCCACGCCTTTCGCGCTGCTGCCGGCCCTTGCGGTCGTCATCGGCGGAGCCGCCTGGCTGGTCGCGAACACCGCGAGCGTGCTCGAGATCCAGCAGTTCGCGCTGTTCGGCATGATCGAGATGCTCCTGCTGTCGGTGCTCGGCTGGCGCGTCTTCGGCGCGCTGCTCTTTCCGATGGCGTACCTGGTTTTCCTCGTCCCGACGGGCGAGCACTTCGTCCCGGCGCTGCAGGACTTCACGACGCGGTTCATCGAGATCGGCCTGAACCTGATCGGCATTCCCAACTACATCGACGGCGTCTTCATCACGATCCCGAGCGGCAACTTCCACGTCGCCGAAGCCTGCGCCGGGCTCCGGTTCCTGATCGCGTCGGTCGCCTACGGCGTCCTGTTCGCCAGCCTGATCTACAGCGATTGGAAACGGCGCACGATCTTCATCGTCCTGTCCTTCGTGGTGCCGGTCATCGCCAACGGCTTCCGCGCACTCGGCATCGTGCTCATCGCCTATTACAGCGACCACAAATACGCGGTCGGCGTCGACCATCTCGTCTACGGCTGGGGCTTCTTCGCGGCGATCACGCTGTTCCTGACCTGGCTCGGCCTGCGCTTCCGCGATGCACCCGACGTCTGGCGGGTGCCCGGCTGGGCTCGCCCGCCGGCCGGCGAGCCCGCGGCATCCAGCGCGTCGCTGGCGATCGCCGGCGCGATCATCGTCGCCGTGGCGGCGGTCGCGCCCGCCTATGCCGCCTATCTCGACTCCGCCGTGATCAAGGGGCCCACGGAGGCCCTCGCCGCACCGGCCCTGCGCGCGCCCTGGGCCGCACGCGAGGAGAACGGCAGATGGCGCCCGATCTTCGAGCGCCCCGCGGCCGAGAAGCAGTTCCGCTTCGAGGCGGGTCGCGACCGCGCCGTCGACCTCCACGTCGTGTACTACGCCGACCAGCGCAAGGGATCGGAGCTGATCTCGTTCAACAACCAGCTGCAGGACGACAAGACGTGGCGGCGCCTCTCCGACGGCGCGAACCGCCTGCGCATCGACGGCCAGGAGATCGACGTCAATCTGCGCCGGCTCGCCCAGGGGTCGACGCGCCGCTTCGTCTGGTTCTGGTACTGGGTCGACGGCCGCTTCGTGAGCTCGGTCATCGACGTCAAGCTCGCCCAGGTCGCCGCCAAGCTGGTCTCGGGCCGGCGGGCATCGGCCGCGATCATGTTGTCCATCGAGGCCGATTCCGAGGCGAATGCGCTGGCGACGGCCAAGGACTTCCTCGCCGCAAGCGGCCCGATCGCGCCGCAGCTGGCGCGCGTCGCCGCCTCGAGCCGCTGAAGGAGCCGATCCGCATGTGTGGAATCGTTGGAATCTTCGACCGCAGCGGCCGGCGTCCGGTCGATGCCGCGCTCCTGAAGCGGATGACGGACTCGATCGCGCATCGCGGCCCGGACGGCGAAGGATTCCATGTCGAGCCCGGGGTCGGCCTCGGCCATCGCCGGCTCGCCATCATCGACGTGAGCCGCGGCCACCAGCCGATCTACAACGAGACCGGCGACGTCGCGATCGTCTTCAACGGCGAGATCTACAATTTCGAGGAGACGCAGAAGGAGCTGCTTTCGCTCGGACACGTCTTCAAGACGCGCAGCGATACCGAGGTCATCGTCCACGCCTGGGAGCAGTGGGGCGAGGGCTGCGTCGACCGGCTTCGCGGCATGTTCGCGTTCATCATCTGGGACCGGCGCCGGGACGTCCTGTTCGTCGCGCGCGATCGGCTCGGCAAGAAGCCGCTCTATTACGCGATGCTGCCCGACGGGCACGTCGTGATCGCCTCGGAGCTCAAGGCCCTGCTCGTCCATCCGGACCTCGACCGCCGGATCGACGTGCGCGCGATCGAGGAGTACTTCGCCTACGGATACGTCCCCGACCCGCGCACCATCTACGCCGGCGTGCACAAGCTGGAGAGCGGCTGCATGCTGCGTTTCGAGCGCGGCGACATGCGGCCGCCGCAGCCGAAGCGCTATTGGAATCCGACCTTCGCGCCGCAGGCGCAGATGGACCCGCGCGAGGCGCAGGATCGCCTGATCGCCGAGCTCCGCGAGGCCGTCCGCCTGCGCCTGATTTCGGAAGTGCCGCTCGGCGCCTTCCTGTCGGGCGGCGTCGATTCGAGCGCGATCGTGGCGATGATGGCGCAGATCGGCGAGCGCACCGTCGAGACCTTCTCGATCGGGTTCAAGCAGCGCGAGTTCGACGAGTCGGAGCATGCCGCCCAGATCGCGGCCCAGTTCAAGACCTCGCATCACCTGCGCATGGTCGATGCCGACGCCTTCGACCTGATCGATCGCCTCGGCGAGATCTACGACGAACCGTTCGGCGACTCCTCGGCGATCCCGACGCTGCAGGTCTGCGCTGCCGCGCGGGAAAAGGTCACCGTGGCGCTCTCGGGCGACGGCGGCGACGAGGTGTTCTGCGGCTACCGGCGCTACCTCTGGCATTCGCGCGAGGAGACCGTGCGCAACATGCTGCCCGCCGGGATCCGGCGCCGGCTGTTCGGCACCCTCGCCAGGATCTACCCGAAGGCCGACTGGGCGCCGCGCCCGCTGCGCGCCAAGACGACGTTCAGCGAGCTCGCGCTCGACCCGCTCGAGGCCTACTTCATCAGCGTCTCGGTGATCCGCGACGAGATGCGCGACGCGCTGTTCTCGCCCACGCTCAAGCGCGAGCTCGACGGCCATCATGCGCTGAGCGTGCTCGGCCGCTATGCCGTGGAGGCCCCGACGGCCGATCCGCTCGTCTGGGCGCAGTATCTCGACCTCAAGACCTGGCTGACCGGAGACATCCTCGTGAAGGTCGACCGCGCGAGCATGGCCGTCGGCCTGGAATCCCGCGCTCCGCTGCTCGATCACAAGCTCTTCGAGTGGGCGGCGACGCTGCCGCCCGGGCTCAAGCTCAACGGCACCGAGGGCAAGTCCGTGCTCAAGGGCGCTCTCGAGCGCTTCCTGCCGCGCGAGATCCTGTACCGGCGCAAGCAGGGATTCTCGGTCCCGCTCGCGCGCTGGTTCCGCGGCCCGCTGCGCGAGCGCGTCCGTGCCGCGCTGCTGGGCGGCGCCCTGGCCGACAGCCGCTTCTTCGACCTGACGACGGTCGCGCGGCTCCTCGACCAGCATCAGAGCGGGGCGAACGACCATGCCTCGACGCTCTGGCTGCTGCTGACCTTCGAGACGTTCCTGCGTCGCGACGCGGGCGCCCGGCTCGGCGAGTTCGCGCAGGCCGGCACCGCCCGGAGCTGACGGCGCGCCGCCGGCTTCGGCCGGCCTCGTCTGGATCCCGATAGCCCGAAAGCAGTGACGGCGGCCGCGAGGCCGCCGTCATGCCGTCCGCTGCGGATGCTGCGGGCCTATTCGAGGCGCTGCAGCAGGCGCACCGCCTCGTCGCGACCGACGAACAGGCGCCGCGTGCCGAGGACGTCGCGCAGGATCTGCTTGGCCTCGTCGCGCTGCCCGATCTCCGCGAGCGCGGCGGCGTAGTGGTACTGGATCTGGCCTTCGCGGGGCGCGCCCTGTGCCGCCTTGCGCAGAAGGTCGATGCCCTGCTCGCGCTTGCCGCCGTTGAACAGGATCCAGCCGTAGGTGTCCATGATGGCCGGCTCCTCGCTCGCGAGGCGGTGGGCCCGCTCGGCGAGCTCGAGCGCCCGCGGATCCTTCTTCTCGGCGTAGAGCCAGGCGAGGTTGTTCAACATCAGCGGATTGTTGGGCTCGCGCTTGGTCAGCAGCTCGGTCTCGGTGATGGCCTCGGCCAGGCGGCCGTTCTCGATATAGTAGCTGGAGAGCTGGAACCGCACGCCGGTGTCCTGCGGATAGCGATTGAGCCAGTCCTTCACGAACGCCACGGCCTGCTCGGCCGGCTCGCCGCTGCGCAGGCGGATGACGAACAGGCGATTGACTGCATCGGAACTCGGGCCCTTCTGCAGCGCCGCCTCGTAGGCCGTGCGCGCCTCGGGCAGGCGGTTGAACGCCATCTGGAGGTCGCCGACCACCAGGTCCCCCGGCATCGCGTCCGGATACTGCTGGCGCAGCTTCTCGGCGACCTGCAACGCGGCAGGTCCGCCGACCTTCTGCGCCTCGAGACGGATGCGGTCCGTCCACGCCGGCTGGAAGTCCGGCTGGGCGCGGATCGCCTCCTCGAAGGCGATGCGCGCGCCCGCCTCGTCGTTGGACGCCAGCAGCGCCTGGCCCAGGCGATGATGGACGTTCGCGGCCGAGGGATTCAGCGAGGCCGCCCGCTTGAACATCGTCGCCGCGTTGGCGGGATCCTTGTTCGCGAAGTGGATTCGGCCCATCAGCTCGATCGCGCGCGGATCCTGCGGCGCGAGGTTGAGGAGATCGCGGCCCGCCGCGATCGCCTTCTGCAGATCGTTGCGCGACAGCAGCAGCTCCGCGAGGATGAAGCGCGGATTGAACGCGCGCTCGTCGACGCTCACCGCCTTCTCAAGCCACTGCTGGGCGCGGTCGAGCCGGTTACGCCGGATCTCCAGATCGGCGAGGCTGATCATCGTGTCGGAGTCGCGCGGCGACGCCTGCAGCTGCTTCTCGTAGATCTGCGAGGCGTCGTCGAACTTGCCCTCCTGGATCTTCATGTTCGCCAGCTGGGCCGCCGCGAGGCGGAATGTCGGCGAGATCTCCATGGCGCGCCGGAACGACTTCTCCGCGTCCGCCCCCTTGCCCTCTGCCATGGCCAGGACCCCGAGGTAGAACTCGGGCATCGGATTGTCCTTGGTCCGCGCGCGCAGGTCCTCGGCGATCTGCCGCGCCTTGGCGAAGTCGCGCTGGCGGATGAGGCTGAACACCAGCAGGTTGGACGCGCCCGTCAGGTTCGGGTCCTTGGCCAGCGCCTGCTCGAGGTGCTGGAACCCCTCCTCGCGATCGCCGGACTGCAGCTGGCTTGCGCCGAGATTGGCGAGAACGGACCGGTTGTTCGGATCGATCTTCGCCGCCTGCTCGAGCACCTGCGTGGCATCGTCGAAGCGGCGGAGCTTCATGTACGCCTCGCCGAGGAGGCTCAGCATCTGCACGTCGTTGGCGCCGATCTCGCGCACCGGAGTCAGCGTCTGCAGCGCCTTCTCGGCCTCGTTGCGGCGGAGGTAGATGGTGGCGAGCAGGCGCCGCGCCGCGACGTGCCCGGGTCGAGCCGCGATGACCTGGGTCAGCTCGGTCTCGGCCTGCTGCGGCCGGTTGAGGTTGAAGTTCAGCGCGCCCGACAGGTAGAGCGCCGGCAAGTAGGTCTGCGTGAACGTCTGGATACCCTGCATGACGTCGGCGGCCTTCTGGGACTCGCCCTTCGTCGCCAGGACCAGCGCACGGTAGTACTGCGCGTGCGGGTTGCGCGGCGCGATCTGCAGCACCGCATCGGAATCCGCCTCGACGTCGGCGAAGCGCGCCTGGGCGACGGCGAGATCGGCGCGCGACAGCAGGGCCCCGACATGGCGCGGTGAAAGCTCCACGGCCTTGTCGAAATCCGCCCGCGCCGCCGCGAGATCGTTGGTCGCGCGACGCTGCTCGCCGCGCAGCACGTGGGCATCGGCGCTCTTCGGATCGACCTCGATCGCCTTCGTCGCCTGGGCGATCGCCTCGTCGCGATCGCGCTTCGCGGCGGCAACCCGGGACAGGGCCAGGTGGGCGTCGACGGTCGGCATGATGGCCAGCGACTCGCGAAGTTCGCGCTCACCCTCGGCGGGCTGGCCGAGGCCGAGATGGGCCGCGCCACGCAAGGCGGCGATGCGCGCCTGGGTCTGCTTCGACAGGTCGGGCGAGGTCTTCAGCTCGCTCAGGACCTTGTCGAACTTGCGCTGCAACAGCAGCGTCGTCGCATAGTCGGGCATGACCTTGTCGGGATTGAACCCGCTCTGCATCGCCTGCTGCAGGTCCTTCTCGGCCGACGGCAGGTCGCCCAGGCGCATGTTGACGATGCCGAGGTCGTAGCGCGCGTCGAGGTTGTTCGGGTCCTGGCGGACCGCGTTGCGCAGCTGGATCTGGGCGGCCCGCAGGTCGTTCTTCTCCAGCGCCTTCTTGGCGTCGTTGTGGAAGTTGATCGAGCGCTGGTCGATCTTGGCGGTCTGCGCCGACACCAGGTCCACGGGCTGCCCGGCCAGGGCCGTCGCCATGCACAGCAGCGTCATCAGGTTCCGGATACGCATCGTTCGGCTCCTCTTTGAGGCCTCGCTGCGAGGGGCAGCGAAGGCAACGTATGGCGGACTCACGCTTTAATGTTGAGATGCTTCATCAGTTCGTAAAGGGTCGGCCGGCTGATACCGAGAAGCCGCGCGGCCTTCGATATGTTCCCCTGCTCCTTCAGCAGTGCCCGCTGGATCACCGACCGTTCCGAGCGCTCGCGGGCCACCCGGAGATCATACTCCTCGACAGTGCCCCCGGTGGCGGCAAGGAAGTCGAGGTCGGCCGCCGTGAGCAGCCGTCCCTCGGCCATGATGACCGCCCGCTTCACCCGGTTCTCGACCTCGCGGACATTTCCCGGCCAATTGTATTCGAGGACCGCCTCGATCGCATCCTGGGCGAGGCCCTTGATGTTCCGGCCGAGCTGGCGATTGAACTCGCTGATGAAGTAGTTGATGAGCAGGACCACATCACCGGCACGGTCGCGCAGCGGCGGGATGTCGATCCGGATCTCGTTCAGTCGATAGAACAGGTCCTCGCGGAACCGGCCGTCGCGGATGAGGTCGGGAATGTTCTTGTTGGTCGCCGAGATGATCCGCACGTCGACCGGGATCTGCTGCCGGCCGCCGACCCGCTCGATGACGCGGTCCTGGAGGAAGCGCAGCAGCTTGGCCTGGAGGGACAGCGGCAGGTCGCCGATCTCGTCGAGAAAGAACGTGCCGCGGTTGGCGGTCTCGATCTTGCCGACGGTCTGCCGGATCGCGCCGGTGAAGGCTCCCTTCTCGTGGCCGAACAGCTCGCTCTCGAGCAGGTTCTCGGGGATCGCGGCGCAGTTGATCGCGACGAAGGCGCGCGACGCGCGCGGGCTCAGCTGGTGGATCGCGCGGGCGATCACGTCCTTGCCGGTCCCGCTCTCGCCCAGCAGCATGACGCTGACTCCCGTCGGCGCGACCTTCTCGACCGTGCGGCAGACCTTGAGCATGCCGGGATCGCTGGTCACCAGGCCGGAGAGCGAGGCCAGCGAGGACTCCGTCCGCACCCGGTGCTCCCGCTCGAGGGTGTGGACGTGCAGCGCGCGCTGGATGATCAGGTTGAGGACATCGATGTCCACCGGCTTGGCATAGAAGTCGTAGGCCCCCTGCGCGATCGCCTCGACCGCGTTGGCGCGCTCCTCGTTGCCGCTCGAGATGATGACCTTCGTCTCCGGCGCGATCGCGAGGATGTCCTTCAGGCACTGCAGCCCTTCCGTCGCGCCGTCCGGATCGGGCGGCAGACCGAGATCGAGCACCACGACCGGCGGCTGCTCGTCGCGAAACTTGGCGAGCGCGGCGGCGCGATCCCCGGCTACGGCGACGTCGTAGGCCTCCAGCGCCCAGCGCAATTGGCTCTGCAGCCCGGTGTCGTCCTCGACCAGCAGCACGCTCGGCTTCTTCGTCACGACCAGGAACCTCCGCCGTCGAACTCAGGGTGTGACGTCATGCCCGCACCGTCGGGAACGTGAGCGTGAACACCGTTCCCTGACCCGGCCGGCTCACGACGCTCAGCGTGCCGCCGACCTCGCGGACATGCTCGCGCGCCTGGAAGGCGCCGATGCCGTAGCCGGCCGACTTGGTCGACCGGAACGGCTTGAACAACTCGTCACGCACGAAAGCCTCGTCCATTCCCTTGCCGCGGTCCTCGACCTCGACGACCCCTGCGTCGCCGCGCTGCGACAGGCGCAGCATGACGGGGCCGCGGCCGTCCGTGGCCTCGATTCCGTTTTGGATCAGATGCCCGAGAGCCGCCGCCAGCTTCTCATGGTCGCCACGGATCCGGCACCCGACCTCGAGCCCGGATACGCTTACCACACCTGCCGGCCAGCGCGTCGAGACCTCACGCAGGATCGAGGCCAGCTCGATCGCCGCGTCGCGCTTGCCTTCGCTCAGGCGCTTCGCGCTGAGCTGCTCCAGCATCTTGGTCATCTTCTCGACGGCGTTTCGCACGGTCGCGATGAGGTCCTTCTGGAAAGCGGGATTGTCGCCGTGCCGATCCGCATTGCGGACGAGGAGCTGCAGCTGGCTGGCCATGTTCTTCAGGTCGTGCACCACGAACGCGAAGCGGCGATTGAAGTCCTCGAGCTGGCGCGCTTCGACAAGCTGGCGGACGGCCGCATCCTCGGCAAGGTAGCTGGCAACCTGCTCGCCGACCGTCTTCAGGAGGTCGTAATCCTCCCACTCGAGCTCGCGCGGCGCGCGCATCG
The DNA here is from genome assembly GCA_016793165.1 of Alphaproteobacteria bacterium. Taxonomy (GTDB): domain Bacteria; phylum Pseudomonadota; class Alphaproteobacteria; order CACIAM-22H2; family CACIAM-22H2; genus CAIOSQ01. The sequence continues at coordinate 90,521 of JAEULA010000034.1, forward strand.
GCATCAATGCCACGAGGCTGGCGACCGAGCGATGGGACAGCGGCACGAAGACCCAGAACGGCGCCAGCGCCGCCCGGTCCTCGGGCGGGAGATCCGTTAACTTCGCGAGCGCCTCGGCCACCGGCACGGGATCGCCGCGCGCGATGAGCGCGTCCAGCCCGGATCCGGCATAGGAGAGGGCCGGCAGCGTGGGTCCGAGGTTCCACATGCCGCCGGGAACCAGCTTGCCGGTCACGTCGTCGAGCACCCAGATCGCGCCCGCGGGGCTGTCGATGATGTCGCTGATCGCCTTGATCGCCCGGACCCGGATGTTCGCGAGCCCCCCGCCCATCCCGATCGTCGCGATGAATCGCAGCCACTCGTGGCGATAGTCGTAGCGATAGCTGAAGAAGTTCTGGCTGATGAAGTTGCGCAGGCGCGAGCGCGCGGCCCCGGACGAGATGAACACCACGAAGCCCAGCGCGAGGACCGTCGTCATGACGATCTGGATGAACGACGCGAAGCTGTCGCCGGTGCGCCGGACGTAGTAGCCGCCGATGGCCCCGGCCAGGATCACCACCCCGGCGAAGAATGCGGTCGCGGAGTGGAACACGACCTGCCGCGACACATGCAGATTGACGACCCAATCCGGGTTGCGAATGGCGGACAGGACCAGCAGCGGCACCGCGAGCGCGTCGACGATGCCGCGCGCAGCCCACAGCTCGAAATCGCGGTAGCCGTGCAGCGCCGACACGAGATGGAAGACGAGGTCGTAGGCGAAAACCAGGCCGAGGCCGATCACCCCGGACTTCACCGACCAGCGCCGCTCGGGCTCCGCGTTGCGGATCAGGTTTTCAAGGCAGATCAGACCGAACACGGCCGCCGACAATGCGACCTGATCGCGCACCGCCATGCCCTGGAACCGGGGGTCCCAGACGTTGGCTGCCGCCCAGGCCAGCACGAGGAACGCGAGGCCGCCTTGGAAGATGACGATCAGCTGCCGGTTCGGCAGCGACCGGCTCACGAGGAAGATCGAGAACCCGAGCAGGGCCCCCGTCCGCGCGAGTTCGAGCCAGTTCTCGACGGGAGACGGCAGCTCCAGCCGAAGGTCGAACACGATCCAGAGCGCCCAGATCGAAACCGCGGCCGCCATCGCCGCGAGGCCCCAGCGGGCGACGGTCTGGCGGGCCGACAGGAGCAGGGCGACGCTGAGGCCGGCATAGGCCAGCACGCAGATGAGATGGCTCCAGAGCGCAACCGTCACTGCGCGTCTACCTGGCGCCCGACGGGAAGATGATGACGCGCACCGTCTGGAGGAGGATCAGGACGTCGAGGAAGATGCTCGCGTTCTTCACGTAGTACAGGTCATAGGAGAGCTTTTCGCGGGCATCATCGATCGAGGCCCCGTAGGGATAGTTGATCTGCGCCCATCCCGTGATGCCGGGCTTGAGGCGATGGCGCTCGTCGTAGAAGCGCAGCTGCTCGCGCAGCTCCGCGACGAACATGGGGCGCTCGGGACGCGGCCCCACGAAGCTCATGTCGCCCCGCAGCACATTGAAGACCTGCGGGATCTCGTCGATGCGCGTCTTGCGCAGGATGTTGCCGATCCGGGTGATGCGGGCGTCCTTCTTGGCCGCCCATTGCGGTCCGTCCTTCTCCGCGTCCACCGTCATCGACCGGAACTTGACGACCGTGAACACGTTGCCGTCGAGACCGACGCGCTCCTGGCTGTAGAAGAGCGGCCCGCGACTCTCGAGCTTGACCAGCGCCGCAGCCACCGCCGTGATCGGCAGCGTGAAGAGCAGCAGCGCCGAGCTCACCACGATGTCGAACACGCGCTTGGCCAGCAGGAACAGGTCGGTCCGCGAGAAGCCCTGTCGGAACACCAGCCAGCCGGCCGTCACCGCAGTGGTGTCGATGTAGCCGACCTCCTCCTCGAGGAACGCGACGTCGTCGCGGACGCGGATCCCGGCCGTCTTGCACCGCAGCAGGGCGTCGATCGGCATGCCGCGCTGGTTCTCGACCGCGACGATGATCTCGTCGACACCAATGTCCTCGACGATCCGGTCGAGATCGGCGCCCGACTTCGCCTCGTCGCCGATCAGGATCGGGTTCCCTTCCACGACCTCGTTGGCTGTGGCGCGCACATGCCCGAGGACGTTGACCTCCTGCCGCAACTTGCCGACCACGAATTGCCGAAAGCGCTCGGCCCGCTTGCCGCACCCCACGATCAGGAGGCTCCGGCGCATGAAGGCGAGATCGAAGGTGCGCACGAAGAACAGCCGCGTCACGAAGACGGCGGCGTGGCCCGCCATCACCGCGACCAACAGGCTCAGATACGCCCGCCCGCCCGGGTCGAGCTTGAAGCCGACAATGATCGCAAAGTAAAATAAAGTGAAGTCGATCAGTCCCGCTGCAGTCAAACGATAAAGGGATTGCTGCTCGCTATAGATCGTCTCGCGGCCATACAAGCCGAGTGAAAAGAATACGACCAGGGAAAATGTGGCGCCCAACACTGACGTGGTGAGCAGCTGGCGCTCGCTGAACTGGTCGAAAATGACCGTCGCGCCCGCGTAAAAGAATCCAAGCAGCCATAGGAAATCGGAGGCAGCCAGGACCGCGAACCGGCGCGAGGTTTGCTGAAAGATCCGTTTCATCCGAGAGTTAGCTCAAAAGGCCGAGTGGTCACATAAAGAGCGCCTCCCGCCACGATGTCCAGACCTGGATCAAAGCGGAAGCCGGAAAATCACGCAGCGACGTGGATCACATCGCGCCCCCTGGACTCTCCCTGACATTGTGCGTGAGGTTGTCGGGAAGCGAACGTGATCGTCCGGGTTAGTCCTCAAGACGCCGCCCAACTCCGTGTTTTCGATGACGTTTTTGTCCAAAACCTCTCGCGCCGACGAACCGGCACGTGTAAGATCCAACCGACATTTGCCTAAGGCTTGTGAAGAGAAGGTGAGGACCATGCGGTCTCCGTTGACGTTCATTGCTGCTGTCGTCGCGCTGGCGGGGCTCTCCGCTTGCGACACGCTGTCGGGGAATTACCCGCAATTGCCGACGGCCGTGCAGCGGCCGGGCGTCGCGCCGCCGACCAGCCCCGACTACCTGATCGGCCCGAACGACAACCTGACTGTGTTCGTGTGGCGCAACCCGGACCTGACGATCACGGTGCCGGTCCGCCCCGATGGTCGCATCTCGGTGCCGTTGATCGACGATCTCCAGGCCGCCGGGAAGACCCCGACGTTGCTGGCGCGCGATGTCGAGAAGCTTCTGGGCAAGTACGTCCAGGACCCCGTCGTGACCGTGATCGTCACGAATTTCGTCGGCCCGTTCGCCCAGCAGGTTCGCGTCGTCGGAGAAGCGGCCAAGCCACAGGCCCTGCCGTTCCGCGAGAACATGAGCGTCCTCGACGTCATGATCCAGGTCGGCGGCCTCACCCCGTTCGCGGCCGGCAATCGGGCACTCCTCGTCCGCCAGAGGGACGGCGGCGAGAAGACCTACAAGCTCAGATTGGCGGATCTTGTTAAGGATGGCGACGTCTCGGCGAACGTCGACGTTCTCCCGGGCGACGTCGTGATCATCCCGCAGGCTTGGTTCTGAGCCTTCCGATCGGTAGGCCGGCATGCCGACACGACACTTTCGTCGTGTCGGCCTAACCCGATCGATCAATTCTGACGTGCGCGGCCTCACGGTATAAATCCGTGAGCCGACTTCGGGCTGTTGCGAGATCCGGTCCCCTCGAGCGTCCGATCTCCGCTGGCTTGTTCGAAAGGAATGCCGATGGGTGACGTTCGCGAAGTCCTGATGGGCTACCTGGACGCGTTGTGGCGTCGCCGGTGGCCCGGGATGCTGGTCGCGTGGCTTGTCTGCATGACCGGCTGGGCGGTCGTCGCCGTGATCCCCAATCGCTACTCGGCCGAAGCCCGCATCTACGTCGACACCGACACGCTGCTTCAGCCGCTGCTCCAGGGCATCACCGTTCGCCCGAACCTGGATCAGCAGATCTCGATCATGCAGCGCACGCTCCTGAGCCGGCCGAACCTGGAGCAGGTGATGCGGATGACGGACATGGATCTGCAGGCGCAGAACCAGACGCAGCGTGACGCGATCATCGATAGGCTTCAGAAGAACACGACGATGCGCCCGGACACGGCGCGGAACCTCTTCCGGCTCACCCATGACGACGCCGACCCGCGCACCTCGCAGCGCGTCGTGCAGTCGCTGTTGACGATCTTCGTCGAGAGCCAGCTGGGCTCGAAGCGCCGCGACATGGTCCAGGCGCAGTCGTTCCTCGACCAGCAGCTGAAGGAGTACGAGTCGGGCCTGCAGGCATCGGAGCAGCGGCTCGCGGACTTCAAGCAGCGCCATATCGATGTGCTGACGCCGGGCGGCGGCGGCTTCACGCAGCGTGTCGCCAACGCCGAGCAGGACCGCGACAAGGCGATGCTCGAGCTTACGGAGGCGCGCATCAAGCGCGACAACCTCCGCAATCAGCTCGCCAACACGCCCGAGTTCAAGGAGCTCAAGGGGACTGCGCCGGTCGGCGGGAGCCCCGAGGCGGCGGCGATCCGCCGGCAGATCCAGGAGGCCCAGCGAACCCTCGACCAGCTGATGCTGCGTTACACGGACCAGCATCCGGACGTCCTCGCCGCACGGCGCAATCTCGCCGCGCTGCAGGCCCAGAATCGCGGCGGCGGCGAAGGCGGCATGCGCCAGACCGTGACCCAGATCCCCAACCTGCTGCACGAACAGCTTCGTCTGCGCCTGGTGGACGAAGAGGCGAAGGTCTCGACCACCGAGCGGCGCCTCGAGCAGATCAATGCGGAGATCAACCGCATGCGCGGGATGGCGCAGCGCGCCCTCGAGATCGAGGCGCAGTTCTCGAATCTCAACCGCGACTATTCGGTCCTCAAGAGCAACTACGAAGCCTTGCTGGCGCGTCGCGAGCAGGCGCGCCTCGCACAGGCCGCCGAGGAACGCACCGACACGGTGCAGTTCCGGATCATCGATCCGCCCCGCGTGCCGACGGAGCCGAGCGCGCCGAACCGCCTCCTTTTCCTGAGCGGCGTGCTGCTTGCCGGCCTCGGCGCCGGCGGTTTCTTCGCTCTCCTACTCGCGCAGTTCGACGACTCGTTCTCGAACATCAATCGCCTTAAGGCGGCCTTCAACCTCCCTGTGCTGGGATCGGTCTCGGTACTTCAGACGCCGGCGTATTACCGGTCGCGAATCGCCAGCGCGATCAGCTTCGCGGCGGCGCTGATCGTGCTGGTCGGGCTCTACGGCACGCTGATGGCCGTGAGTTCGCGCCTGCCGCTGTCGCTGGAGCGGTTCCAGCTTGATCGCATCACCCAGCTCCTGGCCGAAGCGAGGTAACGACGATGAGTTCGCCCCCTTCCTCGCTCGACCTGATCCAGCGCGCGGCCGAGAAACTGCGCGCGGCTGAGCAGAACTCGACCATCGAGCGCGCAGCCCAGAAGCTGCGTGAGCAGGCCCCAGCCGCCGTGGCGCCCCCGGCGCCTGTCATGGGCGAGCCAAATCGCCGCAGCGAGAACCCGTCCAGCCAGGCCGCGGCGCCAGGGACACCGGCGACCGACTCGCAGACCTGGTCGGGCCGCAGCGCGCAGCAGTCGATCGACTTCAACCGCCTCCGCCTGGCAGGTCTCGTGACGCCGGAGGCCGACTACACCGAGATCGCCGAGCAGTACCGCATCATCAAGCGTCCCCTGCTCTTGAAGGCCTTCGAGCGGATCGAGGACCGACCGCAGAACGCCAACGTCATCATGGTGACCAGTGCACGCCCAGGCGAGGGAAAGACCTTCACCGCATGCAACCTTGCCCTGTCGATCGCGCTGGAGCAGGACTACAGCGTCCTCCTTATCGATGCCGACGTCCGGCACCCGTCGGTCATGGCGGTCATGGGGCTGCAGGCCCAGCGCGGCCTGACGGACATCCTCCTCGATCCGTCCCTCGACCCGGCCGACGTGATGATCCGCGCAAGCAACCTGCGCAATTTCGCGCTGATCCCGGCGGGCCGCCACGACCCCCGAACGCCGGAACTGTTCGCTAGCCAGCGGATGGGCAAGCTGGTCGACTCCCTGGCGTCGCGCTACCCGGACCGGGTGATCATCATCGACACGCCGCCCGTCCTGGCGTCGTCCGAGCCGACCGTCGTCGCCCTTCACGTTGGCCAGTCCGTCGTGGTCATCGAGGCCGACCGCACCAGTGCACGGGCCGTCCAGAGCGCATTGTCGCTGATCTCGCGCTGCCCCTCGATCAACCTCGTCCTGAATAAGACCCGCGTCTCGCTGGGCTCCGAGGAGTTCGGGAACTACGGCTACGGCTACTATTACTACTCAAATCGACGGGTAAAGGCCGGAGACAATTAACTATTTTCCCGCCCCGTGCTATTGTCGCGGCATGAAACGCGCAATTTTATTTCGCACGGCAGGCAAGCTTGCCGTCGCGTCGGCATTCGCGGCGTCGCTCCAGGCCTCCGCCGGAGAGTGGCAGATCAAGCCGCGCATCGAGGTGCGTGAAGCCTTCACGGACAACGTGCTTCTCACGTCGCGCAACAAGAAGTCCGATTTCCTCACGACGGTATCACCGGGGATCAGCGTATCGGGCCAGGGCGCGCGAATGCGCTTCGATGTGGATTACGCGCTCAGCTACGACGTCTACGCTCGCGAGAGCAGCATCAACGGCTTTCGCCAGGACCTGCGCGGACTCGGGAACGTCACGCTTGTCCCGGACAATTTCTTCATCGACCTCTCGGCGTTCGCCGGCCAGAGCCCGGGGCTATCCCGTGGCGTCCAATCGGCGATCGATCGCCGGACCGGATCGAATCAGTCGCAATTCTACAGCTACAGCGCGAGCCCCTATTGGCGCGGGCGGTTCGGGTCCTGGGCAAACTCGGAGGCGCGTTACCGGTTCAGCCAGAACTTCTCGCGCAGCAATACGAGCGTCACGACGCAGAACACGCTCTCCGATGCGCTGACGCATCAGTTCTCCGGCTTCCTCGAGAGCGGCGAGAACTTCAATCGGCTGCGCTGGCGGTCCACGGCGCAGCATACGTTGAACGAAACAGCGGGCAACGGATCGGGCTCGTCAACCTCGACGGGCCAGCGCACGTTCCGGCGCACGAGCGTCGATTTTCAGCCCAGCTACGTGATCACACGCTGGCTGACCGGACTGGCGACCGTCGGCTACGACGACATCTCGTCGACGGGCTTCAACAAGAACATCGACGGCGCCTTCTGGAACGGCGGTTTCCGCCTGACCCCGAGCGAGCGCACGCTGTTCGAGCTCACTTATGGCCGCCGCTACGGAAATCCCAACTGGTCGAGCCGCTTCAACACCACGCTCGACGAAGGGACGACGATCTCTTTCAGCTACAACGAGACGGTGGAGACCCAGTCGCTTGCGGCCCAGAGCCGCCTCGGGTTCCTTGCCCGCGGCGCCGACGGCAGCCTCATCGACACGCGGACCGGATTGCCGTTCACGGGCCGCGACGGTTCCTTCGACCAGAACGATCAGACCTTCCTGAGCAAGACGTTTGTCGCGTCGATGACGATGCCGCGCGACCGCAACGTCTTCGTGCTGAGTGCGCAGTACAGCATTCGGGACACCGAGATTTCCCAGGCCACGACCGGCCCCGGCCGAAGCGACAAGACGCTCGGCCTCACCGCGTCCTGGAACCACAAGCTGACGCCCGAGATGTCGTCCATCGCCACGGCGTCGTTCTCGGACTCCCGCATCCAAGGCGGCTCCAGCGCAAACAGCGAAGGCAAGAACGTGACTCTGCGGGGCCAGGTGGCGCTCGAGTACGAGTTGAATCCCTCGCTGAAGGGGACCGCCGGGTACGCCTACATCCGACGCGAGAACACCGGCGCGCAGTTCTCGGTCAACGAGTTCACCGGGAAGTACGACGAGAACGTCGTATTCCTGATGCTCCGCAAGACGTTCTGACCACGCACCGCCGGCGGCCGTCATGTACGAGAAGTTCTATGGGCTCGCCGCGTCGCCGTTCCAGCTTTCTCCGGACCATCGGTTCTTCTTCGAGAGCTCCGTTCATCGCACGGCTCTCGCCCATCTGACATACGGCCTGAGCCAGGGCGAGGGCTTCATCATCATCACCGGCGAGGTCGGCGCCGGAAAAACGACGCTGGTCGGACACCTGTTCGAGACGCTCGACAAGCAGCGCTTCGTCGCGGCCCGCGTCGTGTCGACCCAGTTGCAGGCCGACGACATGCTGCGCATGGTCGCGGCGGCATTCGGACTGCCGATCGCCGAGACCAACAAGGCGGCGCTGCTTCGCCTCGTCGAGAGCTTCCTCCTGAGCAACCAGCAGCAGGGAAAGCGCTGCCTGCTGGTGGTCGACGAAGCTCAGAACCTCTCGATCGCTGCGCTCGAAGAGCTGCGGATGCTCTCGAACTTCCAGGCGGGGGCCCAGGCGCCCCTCCAGAGCTTCCTGCTCGGGCAACCGCAGTTCCGGTCGCTGCTGGCCAGCCCGGATCTCGACCAGCTGCGGCAGCGGGTGATCGCCTCCTATCACCTTGGTCCGCTGGCTCCGGCGGAGACGCGCGCCTACATCGAACACCGGTTGCGGGCTGTCGGTTGGCGCCAGGATCCGGTCATCGCCGACGAGGCCTTCGCCGCAATCTATGCGGCGACCGGAGGTGTGCCGCGACGTATCAACACGTTGTGCTCGCGCATCCTGCTGCTCGGCTTCCTAGAGGAAAGCCATCGGATCGATCGGTTCCATGTCGAGCGGGTTGCCGACGAACTGCGACGGGAACTCGAATTCAAGGGCCCGGCGCGCGCAGCCGCCGACGGCGAAAATGATGCCCCACCGGCAGTCGCCCCGAGCGCGCCGCGCAAGCCCTCGCTCGAGACGACGGATGCTCCCGCGACGGTACCGCCCAGCGTGGCGCAGGCTTCGACGTCCCAAGCGCGTGGAGATCAGTCCGAAGCGGCTGCAACGGACCCTGCGGCCCCGGCGCAATCGGAAGATGTCGCTGAGATCCGAGGACGATTGGAGACCTTGGAAGCGATCGTGGCCGCCCAGGCTCGGGCGCTCGATCAGCATGAGCGCCTCTTGAGGCAGGCCCTTACAGCGGCGACGACGCTACTCGACCTGGGCCGCGACTAGCCGGTAGCGCCTCAGCGCTTCGCCGGCCCCTGCTGGGGGCCCGCCGCCGGCGCGATTTCAGTGACCGGAGTACGAGCGATGTCAGTCCCAGACAAACCGTTCATCGCAATCTTGCCCACATAGACGAGACCAGCGACACCCAGCCAGCCGACAAGGGCTGCTGCAGCGCACACCAGAAGTGCCGCCCGAGGAGACAAGACGCGATCTGTGTTGTCTGGTTCCATCGTTGCCGCAAGTGCAGAGATCTCTTTCATAACCATCCCTGAACCCAGTCTTACCTGCTCACCCCGGCATCACACGCCCCACCGAGGCCGATCGCCGAAAACTTTGCCCTGACATTTCCTAAAATTCTGTCAATCCGGGCGCAGCTCATGCTGCTGAACATCTTCGCAAGTCCGGTGCCAGTTTTGGCTTTTGTTACGAATCAAGACCTTCCAGGCAGTGAAGCCGCGAATCCTCTGCGTTTGTAAGATTCTTCTACACCGCAGATTGCGAGGCGCGACAGGGAAAACGTGCCGAGCTCAAGTTATTGACACCAAATCTTGTGCTGGCTGGTCCAAAACCAAGAATTGATTGGTGGTGACATTGTTCCGCTCGATCGGCCGAGCCGGTAGACCTGATTGATTTTATGGGATCGCGCATTGCCCCAGGCCGCACCGAGAAGGCATCGTGCCGAAATCGTCGGCCGTGCTGTTGCTGCACTGCAGTATCGGGAGTCGACCACGAACCCTCGGCGATGCGGAGCCATGGCCACCGACGCACCCGCCCGACCTTGACGCGCACTACGGTCGACGCCGGAGCGCGCGTGGCGATCTCCCACGCGCGAAACTAAGACGATCGCTCATCTCCGCAGCGGCAACGCGTCGGCCATTTCGCGGTCCGGACGCCCCGTGATCGCGCGGGCAGGCCAATCCTCGACTCAAGCCGCCTGTACGGCCCCACGACCCCGACACAGCGCCGTGTAGACGGGGCTGTACCCGGCCACGCTACGCTCCCATGACCGCTCGTCCTCGACGAAGCGCCGCGCCCGAACACGCATCCCATCCCAAGCGTCACGAGCGTTCAGCACGTCGTCGATGGCTGTCGCGAGCGCCTCGGGATCGCCTGCCGCGAACAGGTATCCGGTGTCACGATCGCGGATCAGTTCGCGATGCCCGCCGACATCCGAGGCGAGCACGATGCGGCCTTGGGCCATCGCCTCGAGCGGCTTCAACGGCGTGACGAGATCGGTAAGCCGCATGGGCTTGCGCGGATAGCACAGCACGTCCACCAGGTCGTAGTAGCGCTGCACCTCGGCATGCGGGACGCGGCCGGTGAAACGCACGAGATCGTGCAGCCCCAGCTTCTCCGCCTGGGCCCGCAATGCGGCGTCCTGGGGCCCACCTCCGACGAGCAGCACGGCGACGTCGTCGCGCCGGGCCTTCAATCGCTCCACTGCCTCCAGCAGGACGTCGAGCCCCTCGTAGGCGTAGAAGCTTCCGATGAATCCGAGCACCTGCTTTCCCTCGAGGCCGAGGGACCTCTTCAAGTCGCGATCGGCCGCCCGGCCGACCGTGAAGTCGCCGACATTCACGGCGTTCGGAATCACCGTGATCTTTCGCGGATCGACGCCGCGGCCGACGATATCGGCCCGCAATCCCTCGCAGATCGTCATCACCGCATCCGCACGACGGATCATGAAGCTCTCGATCATCCGGGTCGCGCGATACCGCGCGGATCCTTCGACAGTCGACCCGTGGTCGACCGCCGCATCCTCCCAGAACGCACGAATCTCGTAGACGAAGGGCACGCCGACGAGGCGGGCGACGAGCCAGGCCGGAATGGCATTGAGGACCGGCGAGTGCGCGTGGATCACGTCGGGCCGGACCTCGCGCGCAACCGCACGGATCCGACGTGCCGAGGCCAGGACCTCCGTCATTTCGCGGACGACGGGGACGCGGCTCAGCCATCCCGACGGCTCGGGAGTCCGATGGAATACCCAACCATCGACCCGTTCGACGGCCTCGGTCGCATTGCGATGACGCGGCGTCGTGACCTGGACCGTCTCCCATCCGAGCCGTCGCTGATGCTCGAGGATGGACAAAGTGCGGAAGACGTAGCCGCTGTGAAAGGGCAGCGAATGATCCAGGACGTGTAAGATGCGCATGAGAGTCAATCGGTCCGAAGAGCGCTAGGAGATGTACGGGCACGCACATCGCCCGTCCATCGCAGTCGTGCCTTGCGACGCGTTGACGACGATCACCCTGCCTGCCTCAAGATCACGTTAATCGATTTATCGGAAACCGGAGCCCGCCCGTCGATGCCGACGCCCCCCAGGAAGATCCATCTCATCGCGGCGGCCAGGCCGAATTTCATGAAGGTGGCGCCCTTGTACCATGCGCTGGCGCGGCGGGGCGACGCCTTCGCCCCCTGCCTGGTCCATACGGGGCAGCACTACGACCCGAATATGTCCGACGCGTTCTTCCGCGACCTCGACCTGCCGAAGCCGCATCACTTCCTCGGTATCGGTAGCGGAAGCCATGCGGAGCAGACGGCCGGCGTGATGGTGGCCTACGAGCGGCTCTGCCTGAGCGACCGCCCGGATCTGGTGGTCGTCGTCGGCGACGTGAACTCGACCGTTGCCGCGGCGCTCGTGGCGACGAAACTCCACATTCCATGCGCGCATCTCGAAGCAGGCCTGCGCAGCCGGGACCGACGCATGCCCGAAGAGATCAATCGACTGGTCACCGACGCCATCAGCGATTTGCTGTGGACGCCGTCGGTCGACGGCGACGAAAACCTCCGCGCCGAGGGCGTGCCGGCCGAGAAGATCGAGTGCGTCGGCAACATCATGATCGATTCCTACGAGATGATGCGTGCGCGGATCTCCGCCGATCCGGGGCCGGCAGCGCTTGGCTTTCGGCCACGCGAGTTCGCGGTCGTGACCCTGCATCGCCCCTCAAATGTCGACCACCGGGAGTCGCTCGGTCGGCTTGTGGACGGCTTGAAGTCGATCTCCGAACGCCTTCCGCTCGTGTTCCCCGTGCACCCGCGAACCCGGAAGAAGCTCGAGGAGTTCGGACTCCTTTCTGGCCTCGCGGCGAACCAGAGGATCCGCATCATCGAACCGCTGGGCTACATCGCCTTCATGGCGCTCGTCCAAGCCGCGCGTTGCGTGGTCACCGATTCCGGCGGCGTCCAGGAGGAAACCACATACCTCGGCATTCCGTGCATCACGCTGCGCGATACCACCGAGAGGCCGATCACCGTGACCGAGGGGTCCAACCGCCTCGTTCGGCTGGAAGGTCTGGCGGCCGCGGTCGACGATGTCCTGGCCGGCCGCTGGCAGACCGGCCGCCGGCCCCGTTATTGGGACGGCCAAGCCGCGGGCCGCGTCGTCGACAGCATCGCACGTTGGTTCGAGCGCACCGGCAGCCCGACGACCGCCCGCTAGGGCGCAGCCTCTGATTGCCAATTCGGGTTATTGGCGGACCGACTCGTCGGTGTTTCTTACAGACGCCAGGGTGTCGATCGGGACGGTCGAGGATCACCCTTCTATTTCATGGTGTTGTGACCAAGCCCCGAAGCGGCACGATTGTTGCGACGTCACCCTACAAGAAGACGACAGGTTACTTCGTGAGGGGCGTTGACCTACGCCACGAGTCAGAGTTGGATATCGCCATGACCGATAAGCTCAATCAGACCACCTCCGCCGCAGGCACTGGCAAGCCGGACATGAGCCGGCGTCGCTTGTTCAAGACGGCCGTGAAGGGTGCCGCAGTCGGCGCTCCGCTGATCATTACCCTGCGTGGCGGCAATGCCTGGGCCGCATCGTGCACGGCCGCTGCGGGTGCGCCGGTGGCCGGTGCGCCGGTTGCGCTGGTGTCCAGCTCCTGCATCACGTCGAGCGTCTGATCCCGGTCGCAGCTCGCAAAGTCGGTCGCCGCAAGATCTTGAGGCCAAATTAAGCCGCTCGCCGTAACTTGACCGCCTTTCGGCGAGCGGGCGTATGAACGGCTGGCGCGTGGTGGGATGCGATCCCGCCAATATCAGAATCTGGGACGACGAGGCCGTCGTCTTCAGTTCTCACTCCGGTTCAACCCACGTCCTGTCGGCCGTCGCCGGCGAGACGCTGTTTGCGTTGATCGAAGGCGGTCCCGCGGACGCACCGACCCTTTGCCGTCGGCTCGCCGAACGTCACGAGATCGATGTCGACGACTCGCTGACGACCGCCGTCGACCGCGTGATCTCGGAAATGGACGAACTCGGACTGATCACCGAGGTTCCGGCGTGAAGCTGGGCGACCTGTCTCCGGCCGAAGCCGCAGCCCGACTCGCCGGCGGCGGATGCTCGCTGCGCTTCGGCCCCTTCGTACTTCGCGCCCAGACGAACGACGGCGACGTCGCAGCCTTCGCCCATCACATCTACGCGAACCACGAGGTCGTCGACGACGAGTTCGCGGATGCGACGATCACGGTCCATTCGAGCTGGGACCCGACGCGCCCATGGCATCGCAAGGCGCGCATGTATCTCGACGGCGCCCCGTTCACCACCTCGATGTCCGCGCATCTTGGCGGCCCGATGCTCGAATGGGGGTTGAACTGGGTGATCGCGTCACGGGCGCACGCCTATCTGCAGATCCATGCCGGCGCGGTCGAACGGAACGGACGCGCGGTGATCCTTCCGGCGACCTCCGGTTCGGGGAAGAGCACGCTCTGCGCCAACCTGATCAGTGCGGGCTGGCGCCTGTTCTCGGACGAGTTCGCGGTGATCGCACCCGAGACGGGTGAAGTGGTTCCGATGCCGCGGGGCGTCTCGCTCAAGAACGCGAGCATCGCCGTGGCCCAGCGCCGCCATCCGGCCGAGGAGTTCAGCCTCACCTTCCGCAACACGCCGAAAGGCGACATATCGATCCTTCGTGCCCCGCGCAGCGCGATCGAGCGCGCCGCGGAGCGACGGCCGCCCGGGGCCGTCGTCTTCCCGAAATGGACGGCCGGGGCGGAGCTCGCCGTGACGCCGGTGCCGCGAGCGCAAGCCCTCACCCGGCTGGTCCACAACAGCATCAACTACACGGCGCTCGGCGAGCTGGGATTCCAGACGATGGTCCGCCTCGTCGAGTCGGTCCCCATCCACGACCTCGTGTACAGCGACACCTCACCGGTCCTGGACTGGTTCGAGCGGCTCGCGGGCGATTTCCGATGAGGGGGCTGCCCCGCATGGACGACGCGGCCCGTGCGCTGCTCCATGCGCTCAGGGAGCCCTCGCGGCTGAGCGGATGCCCACCGTTGGTCCTGACCGAGCTGCTCGGCCGTGCCCGCAACTGCGCGCTGCTGGGCCGGCTCGCCGCGCGCGCGCGGCGAGCCGGAGTCATGTCGACGCTCCATCCGCGGCTGGCCGAGCATTTCCGCGCCGCCCTGATCCAGGCCGAGGCGCATCAGCGGATGGCGAAGTTCGAGATCAACCGGCTGCAACGCGCGCTCGGCGCGCTCGGCGACGGGATGATCCTGCTGAAGGGCGCGGCCTACGTCGCCGCGGGCCTGCCGGCGGCGGAAGGCCGCCATTCGGGCGACGTCGATCTGCTCCTGCCGAAGTCCCGACTGCCGGCCGTCGAAGCCAGCCTCATGGCCAAGGGATGGGTGCAGGAGTACCAGGCGGATTACACGCAGGACTACTATCGGCTCTGGATGCACGAGTTGCCGCCGCTGCGCCACGCGACCCGGCTCTCGGTCGTCGACATCCATCACACGATCCTGCCGGCGACCAACCGGCTGCAGCCGGACGCCGCGGCGCTGATCGCGGCCGCCGTGCCGGTGCCCGGCCTTCCCGGAGTCCGGATGCTCGACGCCCCCGACATGATCCTCCACCTGGCGGCGCATCTCGCGCAGGACGGCGACTTCAGCCACAGCTTGCGCGAGGTCGTCGATCTCGACGATCTGCTGCGGCACTTCGCGTCGCGCCCCGGATTCTGGGCCGAGCTTCTCCGCCGTGCCGACCACCACCGGCTCGGTCGCCCGCTGCACTACGCGATCGCGATGAGCCGGGCCCTCCTCGACACGCCCGTTCCCGCCGACACGATCCTGGCGCTGCGGCATTTCGCCTTGCCGTCGCCCCTCGACCGGCTTGTCCGCGCGATGATGGCGGCGAGTCTCGCCGCGTCCGGGCGCAGCGCCGTCGACGCCCCGACACGCTTCTGCCGCGAAGCGCTCTACATCCGCTCGCACTGGCTGCGCATGCCGCCGCTGATGCTGGCGCGGCATCTCGGCCGCAAGTCGCTGATGCGCCTCCAGGCCGCGCTGCGTCCGTCGACGCCCTGAAGTGGCGCATCACCAGCGGCGCAGATCCTCCAGCGTCGTGACCTCCACACGGGCGTTGGGGCGGGCCGTGAAGTCCGGGTGCAGCCTCGTGCCGAGGCCCGGTCGACCCGGCAGCGTCAGATGCCCGTCCCGGATCTCGATGCGATCGGTCAGGACGTCGTCATACCAGCCGTCCACGTACCCGCGGACCATCTCCATGACGTAGGCGTTCGGCACGTGCAGCATCAGGTGAGCGGCCGACCACAGCGCCACCGGGCCGATCGTGTCGTGCGACGTCACCGGCAAGAAGTAGGTGTCCGCCAGGCTGCAGATCTTGCGGCCCTCCGAGATTCCGCCGCCCCAGGCGAAGTCAGGCATCACGATGTCGGTCGCCGGCTTCTCGACCCAGGGGCGGAAGTTGAACCGCGTGAACACCCTCTCGCTCTGGCAGATCGGGATCGTGGTCGAAGCCTTGAGCCGGACGAACGCCTCGACGTTGTCGGGCGGCATCATCTCCTCGAGCCACATGATGTCGTAAGGGGCGAGCGCGCGCGCGATGCGCGTCGCGGTCGGCAGGTTCCAACGCGCATGCCCTTCGATCGCGATCGCGATCCGGTCGCCGACGGCGCGCCGGATGTCCTCGACGATGGCGACGCCGCGCTTCAGGTCGTCGTTCGAGATGTCGTGGCAGAGGATTCCGCCCGCATGTGTCGCCCCCCAGATCGTGAACGGTTCGCGCAGCCGATCGGGGCCAGAGAGCGTCGTCGCCATCGCGTCGAACGGCCAGATCTTCATGGCGGTGATGCCCTGGTCCACGAGGTCGGCGGCAAGCTCGCCGGCACGTCCCGTCGTCCATGCGTCGTAGTCGGGATATCGCCCGTAGCCGACACAGGTGTTGTAGACGCGGATCCTGTCCCGGTTGCGTCCGCCGAGCAGGTTGTAGATCGGCTCGCCGTGGTGCTGACCGACGACGTCCCACAGCGCCACGTCGACGGCCGAGATCGCCCGCATCTCCGCGCCCGCGTAGCCGCAGAAATTGACCAGGGAGAACATGTTGCTCCAGTGGTTCTCGATCTCCCGCGGATCGCGCCCGAGCAGCAGCGGGGCGAAGACGTCGTGGATGACCGCCGCGACGGCGCGCGGCAGGTAGTACGTCTCGCCGAGACCGGCGAGGCCGGTGTCGGTGTGGATCCGGACCCACAGGTTGTTCGGCAGCGCCTGGCGCGACAGCGGATTGTCGCGGCGCCATTCGGCCTCGGGTACCGCCTGGAACCAGATCGTCTCGATCTTCGTGATCTTCATCGTGGCCGCCTCGCACGGTCGACGCCGCCGCCAGGCGGCCGTTCAGGGTCGGACGAGATCCGGCAGCCCGGTGGACAGGACCGGGAAGAAGACGAGCAGCAGGATCACGCCGATCTCGGCGTAGAAGAAGTACTTGAGCTCGCCCCACAGCGTGCTCAACGAGATGTCGCCGATCTTGCAGGCGACGAAGAGGCAGACGCCCACAGGCGGCGAGATCAGGCCGAGCGTCGTCGACACGATCATCACCATCGAGAAATGGATGTCGTCGATCCCCATCTGGCGGGACAACGGCAGCAGGATCGGCGAGAGCAGCAGCAGCGCCGGCCCGGCATCGAGGGCCAGGCCGATGATCAGGAAGGCGGCGACGCAGCTGATCATGAACAGCGTCGGGTGCTCCCTGAACACGCTGAGGATCTCGCGCGTCCAATCCTCGATGCCGCCGAGGATCAGCACGAAGTTGACGATCTCGACCGCGGCGATCAGCAGGAACAGGGCCGCAGTAAGGCGCGCCGCGGCGCGGAAGGCGGCGAAGAGGCCCGCGAGATCGAGATGGCGGAACACGAACGTGCCGAGGAAGATGGCGTAGACGACCGCGATGCCGCCGGCCTCCGTCGGCGTGAACACGCCGGACAAGGTCCCGAAGATGATGAAGCCGGGCAGGGTCAGGACGAGAAGCCCTTCGCGCAACGCCTTCGGGCGCTCGGCGGCGGCCACCGTCATGCTGCTGCGCGGCAGGCCTCCCTTGACCCCCTTCACGAAGACGACGACGGCGCAGGCGACTCCCAGCAGCAGCCCCGGTACCACGCCGCCGAGGAAAAGCCGCAGCACCGACACGTCCGCGACCGCGGCATAGAGGACCATGATCACCGACGGCGGAATGATCGGTCCGATGATGGAGCCGGCCGTGACGAGAGCGGCGGCGAAGGCCTTGCTGTAGCCCTCCTTCGGCATCGAGTTGATGAAGATCTGCCCGAGCGCCGCGATGTCCGCGATCGCCGTGCCCGAGATCCCGGCGAAGAGCACCGAGGCCACGATCGTCGCGTAGGCGGTGCCGCCGCGGACCTTGCCGACCACGATGGTCGAGAGCTGGATGAGGCGGTCGGAGATCCCGCCCCGGTTCATCAGCTCGCCGGCGACGATGTAGAAGGGCGCGGCCAGCAGCACGAAGCTGTCCAGCCCCGCGAACATCTTCGAGGCGACGTTCAGGAACGGCAGCCGCTCGAAATAAAGGCCGACGATCGCGGCGAGGCCGAAGGCGAAGGCGATCGGCAGGCCGCCGAGCAGAAGTATGGCGAGAGCGAGGCCGACCGCGGTCACAGCACGGCCTTGTTGCCCGATTCGACGACCTCGGGCGGATCGAACTGGTCGTAGATCTTCACCAGCGAGACGACCAGAAGCAGGGCGCCGCCGACCGCCAGCGCGCCGTAGACGTAGAGCATCGGCAGCCCCGTCGTCGGCGCCGTCTGCATGCCATTGAGGCGGCAATAGATGGTGCCCTGCCAGAGCACGATGCCCGAGAAGACGGCCGTCAGGGCGTGCAGGATCGCGCGGTGGCAGCGCTGGAACATCGGACCGCCGTGGTCGGCGAGCATGTTCATGTCCATGTGCTCGTCCAGCCAGCTCGCGGCCGTCGCGCCGAGGAAAGTCATCCAGACCGAAAGATATCGGATGCCCTCCTCGCTCCACGAGATGGAGTCGAGCAGGACGTACCGCATGAAGACCGCGGCGAGATTGATCACCACGATCGACATCAGCAGGGCGCCGCTCAGCGCGTCGGCCGCACGGACGATGGCGCGAACCCCGCTGCGGAGCTTTTTCATCCCGATTTGCCCGACGACGTCGGACGGCGGCGCGACCGGCGCGCCGCCGCCGGACATCTCAGTTGCCGTAGACGCGCTTCTCGGCTTCCTTCGCGGCCGCGAGCACCTTGTCGACCGTGTCGCGGCCGGCCTGCCCGGCGATGAAGTCGATCACCGCCTTCTGCGTCTGCTGCCGGAACTGGTCCTTCTCGGACGGAGAGGTGACATAGACCTTGACGCCCTTCTTGCGGATCTCGTCGATCGCCGTGATCGCGTCGGCGGCCTTGCGCGAGTTCGCCAGCGCCGCATGGAGCCGGGCGGCCTCCATCATGATCTTCTGATGGTCCGGCGACAGCTTCTGGAAGACGCCGTCGTTGATGATGATCAGGTGGAAGCCGTAGATGTGCTCGTTGACGCTCATGAACTTCTGGACTTCGTAGAGCTTGCCGTCGAGCACCGTCGTGGAGGCGTTCTCCTGGCCGTCCACGACGTTCGTCTTGAGCGCGGGGATCAGCTCCGGCCAGGAGATCGGCGTCGCCGATGCGCCCATCGACTGCATGAACGCAACGTAGACCTGGCTCTGCATCGTGCGCATCTTCAGGCCCTTCATGTCCTCGGGCGTCTTCACCTCGCGCTGGTTGTTCGTGAGGTTGCGGAAGCCGTTCTCCGAGAAGGCCAGCGTGCGCAAGCCCGTCGCCTTGCGCATGTCCTCGGTCATGTCGCGGACGACCTGGGTGTTCGCGAACTCCCAAGCGGCGGCCGAGGAGCCGAACAGATAGGGGATCTGGAACGCCTGCATCGGCTTGTGGAACGACCCCAGCACGGAGTCGTCGGTCAGCGCCATGTCGAGCGTGCCGTTCTTGACCTGCTCGGTGACCTGCAGCGAGCCGCCCAGCGTGTTGAAGAAGATTCGGATGTCGATCTCGCCCTTCGACTTGAACTCGGCGTACTGCTTCAGCGCCTTCATGCCCATGGCCATGCCGTCCGTCGCCGAGTCGTTGGCGCCGACGGCGAAGCGGAGGCTCACCTTGTTCTGGGCCAGCGCAGGGCCGGCGGCAGTGGCCGCCACGAGCGTCGCGGCCAAGGCGGTCGTCACGGAAAGCATCTTGAGCATGCGCAGTCCTCCCTATGCAGTGGTCGCCGAATCAAGCGCGGGGTTGCGAGTGCCCGGTCCGCCTTGCGGCGCGACCCGGGCCCGTCGATCACGACTCGATTGTGCCGACTCCCCGCCCCTTGCGCTTCTGTCGGGACCAACTTGTTATGATAACTTCCGATGCGCCGGGACGCAGGTCAAGAGCGGGATCGCCGGGTCCGCGCCCGGCGGTCGGAACGGGAGGGGACGATGGACCAGCACCGCATGCAGGTGGTCGCGAGCGGCGACTATCTCCACACCCGCGGCAGCGACAGCCTGGAGACGCTGGGCTTCGACGCCTACGCGCGCGTCGCCTCGCGCATCGCCGTGACGCCGCTCTCCGCCGGGCCGCAGACGGCCGCGGTGGCGCCCGACGACCTCGCGGCCGCGGACGCCCTGCTGATGCTCGGCCAGTTCCTCCCGGCGGCGTCGATCGCACCGGCAGCCCGGCGACTCCTCGTCGTCGCGCGCGCAGGGGTCGGCGTCGACAAGATCGACGTTGAGGCGTGCACGGCGCACGGCGTGCTGCTCTTCAACGTTCCCGACGCCCTCACCGAAGGCACGGCGGCCGGCGCCCTGGCCCTGATGCTGGCGACGAGCCGCCAGCTCGTCGCGCTCGACCGCCTGACGCGGGAGGGCCGCTGGGACGATCGGCAGTTCCATCGCGGCCGCGAGATCTACGGCAAGACCCTGGGCGTGATCGGCCCGGGTCGGATCGGCGGCGAGCTCATCCGGCTCGTCGCGCCGTTCAGGATGCGCGTGCTCGCCTACTCGCCGCGCCTCACGCCGGCGCGCGCGGAGGCGATCGGCGCCCAATGCGCATCGCTCGACAGCCTTCTCGACGAGAGCGACTTCGTCGCGGTCTGCTGCCCGCTCTCCGAGGAGACCCGCGGCATGCTCGGTGCGCGAGAGCTCGCGCGGCTGAAGACCACGGCGTTCCTCGTCAATGTCGGGCGTGGCCCGGTGATCGACCAGGATGCGCTGGTGGCGGCCCTGCGCGCCCGCAGCTTCGCCGGCGCCGGCCTCGACGTGTTCTCGACCCAGCCGATGACGGCCGACGATCCGCTCGCCGCACTCGACAACGTGGTGCTCTGCCCGCACGCGGTCTGCGACACCTACGAACTGCGCCGCGATGTCCTGGCGGTGACCGCGGTCGAGCTGCTCGCGCTCACCGAGGGCGGACTGCCGAAGAACATCCTCAACCCGGCCGTGCTGGACTCTCCGCTCTTCCAGGCGAAGCGCAGCGCGCTCGTCGCGCGCGTCGCGGGCCGCCCCTCAGCGTGACCGTCGCCGGGCTGCGGTCTTCGCAGCCGTCACCGGCGCCACAAGGTGCTCGCGGTTGACACAGTTGGCGAGCGTGCCGTTGTCGATGTAGTCGAGCACCGTCTCGATGGTCTTGCGCCGAAGGTCGACATTCGCATCGGGGCTGTAGAAGGCGGCGTGCGGGCTCAGCGTCAGGCGCCCGTCGAGCCACTCCTCGCGGTCGAGGAATGCGCGGATCAGCTTATGCCCGGTATCGGCCGGTTCCTTCGGCAGCACGTCGAGACCCGCAGCCGCGACCTGGCCGCTCTTCAGCGCGTCGTAGAGCGCATCGAGATCGACCACCGGCCCGCGCGCCGTGTTGACGACCACGAGCCCCTTCTTCGCCTTGGCAAGCGCCTTGGCGCCGATCATGCCCGTCGTCTCGGCGCTCAGCGGTGTGTGGATGCTGATCACGTCCGCGATCTTCAGCAGCTCCTCCAGCGACCGCATCCGCCGCAGGCCGGTGGCCAGCTCGAAGCCGCTCGGCTGGTAGGGATCGAAGAACACGACTTCCATGCCGAAGCCCTGGGCACGGCGCGCGGCCGCCAGGCCGATGCGGCCAAGGCCGATCACGCCGAACACGGCTCCGCGCAGTCGGCGGACCGCCGGCGCGACCGTGTGGGTCCAGTTCTTCACCGGGTCGGCGCGGAGCGCCTCGTGGTAGCGCGCCGTGCCCCGTGTCAGGGCCAGCATCAGCGCGATCGCATGATCGGCGACCTCCGACGTGCCGTAATCCGGGACATTGAAGACGGGAACGCCGCGCGCGCCCCAGGCGGGGCCGTCGATCGTGTCGAACCCGACGCCCGAGCGCAGCACGCAGCGCACCCTCGGGAACGCGTCGAGCGGCAGCATGATCTTCGCCACCGCGGAATAGCTGATCAGGCCGTCGGCCTGCGCGGCCAGCTTCGGCGGGATCTCCGACGGCTTGCCGCCGACCGCGCGCAGGATGTCGATATGCACCTTGTGCTCGCGCGCGACCTTCTTCTCGAACTCGTCGCTCGCGTAGAGATAGTTGACCAGCAGCAGCCGTGTCGTCATCTCGACCTCGCTCGTTGGGATCTAGCGCACCGCGCCGATCGTCTCGCCCATCTTCACCACGTCGCCGGGCCTGGACAGAGCCTGCGACAGCACGCCCGCGCAGGGCGCCTCGATCTCGACGACCGCCTTGTCGGTCTCGACCTCCGCGATCGTCTCCTGCGCCTTCACGCGCTCGCCCGGCTTGCGCAGCCAGCGCAGGAACCTGCCCTCGCTCACGGTCAGATCGCCGAACGGCATCCTGATCGGCGTGCCGTCGACGGTGATCGCCGGGGTTGCAGCCGGCGGCGCCGGCGGCGCGGTGGCCGGAGCCGGTGCGGCAACCGCGGCCGGGCGCGGCGCCTCGCCGCCGACGCGGCCGCGCGGGCGCCTCACGGCCACCGATTCCCCTGCGACCACGCGGCGCGCGGCGGCAAGGATGCGATCGACATTGACGAGCATCGCGCGCTCGAGCGCCGGCGCGAACGGGTGCGAGACGAAGTCCGTGTGGACACGCGCGATCGGCCCATCGAGTTCGTCGAAGCAGGCCTCCTGGATCGACTGGCCGATCTCAGCGCCGACGCCGAACATCGCCCAGCCTTCGTCCACCACGAGCAGGCGATGGGTCTTGCGCACGCTCGCGGCGACTGTGTCGACGTCGAGCGGCTGGATCGTGCGCAGGTCGATGACCTCGCATTCGATGCCGTCCTTCGCCAGCGCCGCCGCCGCCTCGAGCGAGCGGTGGACGAGTTGGCCCGCCGAGACGATCGTCAGGTCGCGGCCCTCGCGCGCGATGCGTGCGACGCCGAAGGGCACCAGATGCTCGCCGTCCGGCACCGGGCCCTTGGAAGCGAACAGCGCCTTGGTCTCGAGCATCAGCACGGGATCGCCGGCGCGCAGCGCGGTCTTCATCAGTCCCTTCGCGTCGGCCGGCGTCGCCGGCAGGCAGACGATCAGCCCGGGGATGTGCGCCCAGGCCGGATGGTAGGTGCCGCTGTGGTGCGGCCCCGCCGAGCGAACCGCGCCCGCGCCCACGCGCACGACCATCGGGGCGTGCATGCGGCCGTTCGACATGTAGCGCAGCTTCGCAGCCTGCAGCGCGATCTGGCCGCCGGCCTCGAACAGGAAATCGGCGAACATCAGGTCGGCGATGCAGCGCACGCCGGTGGCCGAGGCGCCGAGCGAGGCGCCGGTGAATCCGAGCTCGGAGATCGGCGTGTCGACCATGCGGGTCGCGCCGAACTCCTGATAGAGGTTCTTGGTGTGGGCGAAGGTGCCGCCGCGCTCGCCCGTGCCTTCGCCGAAATAGATGATGTCCTTGTTGCGCCTCATCTCCTCGGCGATGCCGTCGCGCACCGCGTCGAGCCAGCCGGTCTCCGGACCGCCGGACTTCTCGGCGCCGGGCGCCAGCGCGTCGGCCGGATTGATCGAATCGGCATAGACGTGCCGGGCATACGCCTCCGGACTCGGCTCCGGCGACTTGCGCGCG
This sequence comes from Alphaproteobacteria bacterium, assembly GCA_016793165.1. GTDB lineage: Bacteria > Pseudomonadota > Alphaproteobacteria > CACIAM-22H2 > CACIAM-22H2 > CAIOSQ01. The sequence goes on from JAEULA010000034.1 coordinate 113,961, forward strand.
AAGTCGATGGAGCCGGCGACGACGACGTCGATCTCCTTGTCGATGGCGTCGAGGGTCTTCGCCGGCACGAGCTCGAGCTCGTCGACGATCTGCGCGCGCAGGCGCTTGATGGGGCACTTCTTCGCCCACTCGTCGACCTCCGCCTGCGTGCGGTAGACGCCGGTGACGGGGTCGCCCTCGTGATGGCCGACGGTGCGATAGGTCTTGGCCTCGATCAGCGTCGGACCTTCGCCGCGACGCGCCCGCTCCGCCGCCTCGCGCATGGCTCGCCACATCGCGACGACGTCGTTGCCGTCCACCGCGACGCCGGGAATGCCGTAGGCCGCGGCGCGCGACGCGATCTCCGGGTTGAGCGTCACGCTCTTGAGCGCCGTCGCCGTGGCGTAGAGATTGTTCTCGCAGACGAAGATCACCGGCGCCTTCATCACGCCGGCGAAGTTCAGCGACTCGTGGAAGGCAGCATGGTTCGAGGCGCCGTCGCCGAAGAAGGTCACCGCGACGCCGTCGGTGCCGCGGTGCTTGGCGGCGATCGCCGCGCCGACCGCGGAAGGAATGCCGCCGCCGACGAGGCCGTTGGTGCCGAAGAGGCCGACGCCCGGATCGTAGAGGTGCATGGTGCCGCCGCGCCCGCCGCAGCAGCCGTCGCCCTTGCCGTAGAGCTCGGCCATCAGGACGTTGGGATCCATGCCCTTGGCGAGCGCGTGGCCGTGCCCGCGATGTGTCGACGTCACCCAGTCGCTGCGCTTGAGATGCGCGCAGACGCCGACCGCGACCGCCTCCTCGCCGATGTAGAGATGCAGGAAACCGGGCGTCTCGCCGCTGCGGCACGCCACCTGGGCGGCCAGCTCGAACTTCCGCAGCAGCTGCATCTGCTTGTAGAGCTCGACCAGCTGGTCCTTCGAAAGGTCGCCCAGCGCGTCGTTGGGCTTCCCGCGGCGCGCCGGCTTCGCGGCGACCTTCGGGGTCGCGACAGGCTTACGCTTGGCTGCTTGGGGCATCGTCATCCACTCCAGGTCCAAATCACCAGTCGCGCGCGTATCCGGCGGTCCAGCCGCCGTCGATCACCAGGGTATGCCCCGTCACGTAGGACGCCGCCGGGGACGACAGGAACAGGACGCCGTTGGCGATCTCCTGCGTGCTCGCCGGACGGCCCATCGGGATGTGCGACATCAGGCTCTTGTGCAGGTCCTGGACCTCGCTGGAGGGATCCTGGATCCAGCGCTGCCAGCCCTCGGTCGCGGTCGATCCCGGCGCGACGGCGTTGACCCGCACGCCGTCCTTGGCGAGCTCGATCGCCATGCCCCTGGTCAGGTTGACGACCCCGGCCTTGGCCGCGACGTAGGAGCTCTGCAGCCGCATCGGCACCAGCCCGAGCACCGAGGCGATGTTCACGATCGCGCCGGAGCGGCGCGCCTTCATCGCCGCGGCGACCGCGCGGCTCATCAGGAAGACCCCCGTGAGATCGACGGCGAGCATCTCGTCCCAGGCCTCGACCGGGAACTCGTCGACCGTCTTGCGATCCGCCGCGCGCACGCCGATCCCGGCGTTGTTGACGAGGATGTCGATGCGTCCGTGCCGCTGCAGCGTCTGCGCGACGCCGTCGGCGATCGCCTGGCGATCCGCGACGTCGATGACGACCACGTCGCCGCGATTGCCGGCGGTCTCCTTCGCGCGCGCCTCGTCGCGATCGCTGAACACCACGGTCGCGCCGTTGGCGACCAGGGCCTCGGCACAGGCCTTGCCGATGCCGGTCGCCGCCCCCGTCACGAGCGCGACCCGGCCGCTGAGATCGACCTTCACGTTCCCCACCCTCCCGTTTCGGTCCGCCGGCGCGCCGGCCGCGCCGGCCAAACTTGTTATGACATGATCGCGTCGCGGGGGCGCAAGTCAAGGCTGGCCCCGCGCTGGACGTCGTCCGCGCGCTGCCGCAGCATGTGCGCGATGCAGGATCCCGCCATCGACTCCGAGGCCTATCGCCGCGACGGCTACCTCGTCGTTCCCGGATTGCTCTCGCCCGGAGAGTGCGCGGCGCTGCGCGACGAGGCGCTCGCCCTATGCCGGGGACGGCTCGGCGCCCTCCGCGGCCTCGTCGACCCCGCCCCGGGCGAGAGCGACGAGGCGGTGATGCGCCGCTACATGGTCGCGATCATGCCGCACAAGATCCCGTCCCTCTTCGCGCGGATGGTCGGCGATCCGCGGATCGTGCGCGTTCTCGCCGCGCTGATCGGCCCGAACGTCAAGGCGGTGCACTCGCAGTGCTTCTACAAGGCGCCGGGCATGCCGGGAAACGGCTGGCACCAGGACGAGCTGTTCATCCCGACCCGCGACCGCTCGCTGGTCACGGCCTGGATCGCGCTCGAGGACACGACGGTTGCGAACGGATGCCTGCGTGTCCTGCCCGGCTCGCACCGCCCCAGCGTCCTGTGGCCGATGCGCCGCCACAACAATCCCGAGGTCGATCGCGCCGAGGAGGCCTTCGGCTACCCCCAGGATCCGGCGCGGGCCGTCCCGCTCGAGCTGCCCGCCGGCAGCGCGGTGTTCTTCGACGGCTACCTGCTGCACGGCTCGTACCCGAACCGCACGGCCGACCGCACGCGGCGCGCCCTGCTCTACGTCTACGCCGACGCCGCGACTCCGGTGATGTTCGATCCCACGACCTATCAGCCGACGGCGCAGGACTACCGCGACATCGTGATGGTGTCGGGCGCCGATCCCTATGCCTGGAAAGGGACCGCGCGGCTCGGCGAGCCCTATCTGCGCGCCGCCGGACCGTCGGTGAAGGATCTGGAGCTCGCCCGGCTGCACGACGCCGAGCGCGAGGGCGCGCCGCCGCGGGTCAGTCCGACTTGACGTCGACGCTGTAGGTCACGCGATGGGCGGCCGCGGGGTAGCGCGTGAACGCGACCTCGACCGGCAGGCCCTGCTCGCCGCGATACACGAGGCGCGTGCACAGGATCGCGGTCCCCGCCTTGCAGCCGAGCTGGCTCACGTCCTCGGCCTCCGCCAGTTCGGCCCAGACCGTCATCTTGACGTCGACCAGCTTCACGCCAAGCTCGCGTCGCAGCACGCGGAAGACGATGACGTCGTTGAAGTCCTGGCGCCGCAGGCGCGCGCCGATCGACGGGTGGAAATAGATGATCGAGCGCCCCATGCGCTGACCGCCGCGCAGCAGCGTGCTGCGCAGGCAGCGCAGGTCGGTGCCCGGCGGCACACCCAGGACCTGCGCGACCTCCGGCGCCAGCTCGCTGCGCCAGCTGCGGATGCGAAGCTGGGCGTCGCTGGCCGCCTGGATCAGCTCCTCGATCGTGTCGACCTTACCGCTGCTCTGGCCGAGCGGATTGCGCGACAGCACGATCGCGCGTCGCGCCCGCTGGGTACGGATGTAGCCCTCGATCTGCAGCAGCTGCAGCGCCTGCCGGATCGTGATGCGGCTGACATCGAAGCGCGCGCCCAGGCTCGCCTCGCTGGGCAGCGACGCCCCCGGCGCCCAGGTGCCGTCGGCGATCGCCTTGCGCAGGACGTCGAAGACGCGACGGTACAGCGCGGTGTCGCGCCGCGACGGCAGCGCCCGCGGCACCGCCCCCGGAAATTCCCCGCGTCGCGACGTCGGCACGCGGCCGGCCCTAGACGATCAACGCCATGCCGCCCGCCGCCGGATCGGCGCTACCCGTGACGCGGCCGCCCTCCACGCGGATCGAGTGCGGGCGCGCGACGAGGTAGCTCTGCGCCGAGCGCGCGACCGCATAGCCGTCGGCGCGCAGCGCGTCGCACTGGAAGCCGGGGATGCGGTGGCTGACGTCGATGACGTTGCCCATCGCCGAGACGCGCGGCGCCTCGACGGCCTCGACGATCGACATGCCGAAGTCGACCACGTTGAGGATGGTCTGCAGGATGCCCATCGGGATGTTGCTGCCGCCGGGCGCGCCGGTGACGAGCACGGGCTTGTCGCCGTCGAACAGGATGGTCGGCGCCATCGAGCTCACGCGCTTCTTGCCCGGCGCCAGCGACATCGGGCGACCCGGCCGCGGGTCGAACATCGCCATTGCGGCGTTGTACATGAAGCCGAGCCCGGGCGTGATCACGCCCGACTGCATGCCGAGCGTATGCGTCATCGAGACCACGTTGCCCTCGACGTCCATCACCGAGACCTGCGTCGTCTCCGCGCTCTCGTAGGCCTTGGGCGCGAGGCGCGGCACGACGGCCCGCTCGCCGCGACGTATGGCCGCCGCGTCGGCGTCGTGCTGCGCGGGATCGAGGAACGGCGCCGTCGGCACCGGCTCGAAGTCGGGATCGCCGATGTAACGCTCCTTGTCGATCTGCGCGCGCTTCATCACCTCGGCGAGCAGCTTGATGTAGGCGGTCGAGTTGTGGCCGAGGGCACGCAGGTCGAAGCGCTCGAGGATCCCCAGCATCTTCGCCATCATGTAGCCGCTGCTGGGCGGCGGCGTCACCGCGAGCCGCAGACCGCGATAGGTCGAGAAGACCGGCGGCCGCTCCTGCACGCGATAGGCCTCGAGGTCGGCCTTGCTGAGATGGCCGCCATTGGCGCGGAACTCCGCATCGATCCGGCTCGCGACCGCGCCGTGGTAGAAGCTGCGGTCGCCGTCCTGCGCGATGCCGCCGAGCGTGTCGGCGAGCTCGGGATTGCGGACCTTCGTGCCGATCTGGTGCGGCACGCCGTCGTCGCCGAAATAGAGCCCGCGGGCATTCTTCGAGTAGGCGATGCGATCGATGATCTCGACGCGGCCCATCTTCTCGGGCGTGGTCCAGTAGGCGCGGACATAGGGCGTGACCGTGTAGCCCTCGCGCGCGAGCCTGATCGCGGGCGCGACGACGTCCGCCCAGGGCAGGCGCCCATGCGCCGCATGCAGCGAGTGGTAGCCCTTGAGGTTCCCCGGGACCGCCACCGACTGGTAGCCGATGTCGTTGACCCGCCCCTTCAGGATGAAGCCGAACCCGTCGCGCGTCTCGCCCTCGAGCAGCGGCTCCCACATGCCCGCCGTCACGGCGGCCGGCGCGGTGCTCATGAAGTCGTAGGTCGTGTGGATCTTCTTGCCCGGCAGGAACACATGGGCGAAGCCGAAGCCCGCGATGCCGCACATCAGGTTGTCGGCTACGCCCTGGGCGAACGCGCAGGCGACCGCCGCATCGACGGCATTGCCGCCGCGCATGAGGACCTCGGCGCCCAGTTCCACCGCCTCGGGCTGCGGCGCCGTGATGATTCCGTGCTTCATGTCGCCCCTCTCCACGATCGAGACGGGACGATAGGCGCGACGCGGCCGCCCGGTCACCTGTTCCGATGCGGGCGGCCTCGTCTATCCTGCAGGCGCCGGTCGCGCGGAGTCAGGGGCGCGCCGCCATTCCCGCCCGCCCTGCCCATGGACGCCGTCATGACCGACATCGCCTTCCTCTCGGCCTGCGACCTCGCGCGCCTCTACCGCTCGAAGAAGCTGTCGCCGGTCGAGGTGACCGAGACGCTGCTCGCGCGCATCGGGCGCACGCAGCCCAAGCTCAACAGCTACATCACGGTCGACGCGGCCGGCGCGCGCGCCGGCGCGCAGGCGGCCGAGCGCCGGTTCCGCGACGGCGCCGCGCTCGGCCCGCTGGACGGCGTCCCCTACTCGGTCAAGGACCTCACCAACACGGCCGGGCTGCGCACGACGATGGGCTCGCTGGTGATGAAGGATTACGTCCCGGCCGACGACGCCGTGCCCGTCGCGCGGATGCGCGCCGCCGGAGCCGTGCTGCTCGGCAAGACGACGACACCCGAATGGGGCCACAAGGCGATGACGGACTCGCCGCTCTTCGGGGTCACGCCCAATCCCTGGGACCTGACTCGCACCAGCGGCGGCTCGAGCGGGGGGGCCGGGGCGGCGGTCGCCGCCGGCCTCGGACCGATCGCGCTGGGCACCGACGGCGGCGGCTCGATCCGCATACCGGCCGCCGTGAACGGCATCGTCGGCCTCAAGCAGACGCTCGGCCGCATCCCCAACGTCCACGCCGCCGACCTCTTCGCCAACCACTCCTATATCGGCCCGATGACGCGCACGGCCGCGGACTGCGCGCTGATGTTCGCCGCCGTCGCGGGCCCCGACGATCGCGATCCCTACGGCGCGCGGCCGCCGCGCCCGGTGGCGCCGTTGCCGCCGGGCACGCTGGCGGGGCTGCGCATCGGACTCGCGATGACGATGGGCAATCCGTGCGTCACCGCCGATGTCGAGGCCGCCGTGAACGCCTCGGTCGACGCGCTCGTCGCCATGGGTGCACGGGTCGAGGTGCTGACGATCGACCTCGCGCAGCACGTCGACGTGTTCCAGGTCATCTGGGAGTCGAGCCTGCGGTCGCGCCTGAAGGAGCTCGTGGAGAAGTCGAACCAGCCGATCGCGGACTCGCTGCGCCAGCACATCGACGGCGGCGCCCGCCACAACGCGGTCGCCCTCGCCAAGGCGCAGCAGCTGCGGACGTCCCTCTACCGCCAGATCGAGGCGCTGTTCGCCAAGGTCGACGTCATCGCCAGCCCGGTGACGGCGCGCGACGCGATGCCGCTCGACCACGACCCGCTGGGCCCGATCGAGATCGACGGGCGGAAATTCGGCCCGATGCGCCGCGACCTGTACCCCTACACCTGGACCTTCAACCTGACCGGCCACCCGGCGATCTCGGTGCCCTGCGGCTTCAGCCCGGCCGGCCTGCCGCTCGGCCTGCAGCTCGTCGCGCCCTGGGACCACGACGAGCGCCTGCTCGACCTCGCGATGCGCCTGGAGGCCGTGCGGCCATGGGCGGCGAAGCGCCCCCCCGTCTTCGCGAGCTGAGCGCGGCGGCTCAACCGATCGTCAGCAGCCGTCGCGGCGTGTCCACGAGCATCGCCCGGATCGTCGCCTCGGCGAGGCCCTGGCGGCGCATCAGCGGCACGACGTTCTCGACGATGTGCGAGTAGCCCTGCCCGCCCCAGCGCGCGAGCTTGTCCTTGAAGTAGACGTCGTGCGAGACGACCAGCGAGTCGCCGAAGCCCTCGTCCGCGAGCCAACGCAGCAGCCGCACGCGCCGGGAATCGTTAGGCATGTCGATCGGCAGCTCCCACGCGTAGTACGAGCCTTCGTAGCCGAAGAGGTCGAACTCGATGACGATCCCCGTCTCGGCCAGGCGGCGAAGCGCCGTCCGGTCGCCGAGCGTACGGTCGACATGGCACATGATGGCGCGGCCAAGCTCCGCACCCGCCTCGCGCAGGACCTCGACGATCTCCATCGGCGCGCGCGGATCGCGACCGGGATGGATGGTGAGCGCGGCGCCGCTCTCGCGCTGAGCGCGCGCCGAGGCGCGCAGGACCTTGCGCTCCGTCGCCGTCAGCGGCCAGGAGCAGCCGACCTCGCCGATGATCCCCGGCCGGATGCCGGTCGCATCCACGCCCTCGCGCAGCTCGCGCAGGATCCGCCGCGCGAGCTCGGCCTCGGATGCCGCGGCGACGCCGTCCGCCGCCGGATGCGTCGCCTCGACGTACCAGGAGCACCCCATGACGATGTTCAGGCCGGTCGCACGCGCGATGCGCGCGAGGCCTTCCGGATCGCGGCCGATGCCCCGGCTGGTGCAGTCGACGACGCTGCGGCCGCCGGCGCGCGCGTAGCGCGACAGTTCGTCGCCCGCGAGCGTCTCGTCCTCGAGCCCGCAATTGGCGCGGTTCGCGAGCCCGCGGAAGCGGATCGCCCGCAGCACGTCGAAGTCGAGCGGCGCCTCGAACACGGCGCGCGCCGCCGGATCCGCCGGCGGCACAGCGATGTGCGGCGCCGTCGCCAGCACGTGCTCGTGCATCATCGTGACGCCGAGCTCGGCCGGTGCGACGGGCCCGAGCACGGTCTGCACGCGGCTCATCGCACGATCATCACCTTCGGCAGCCAGGTCGACAGCGCCGGCACGAAGGTCAGCAGCAGCATGCAGAGCACCAGCACCGGATAGAACAGCAGCGTCGCCCGCACCACGGGCCCCATCTTCAGCCGCGTGATCGCGCACACCGCGAAGATGCCGAGCCCGATCGGCGGGTGCACGATGCCCAGCAGGATCGCGAAGGTCAGCACGACGCCGAAATGGACCGGGTCGACGCCGTAGCTCACGACGAGCGGCCCGAACAGCGGGATCGCGATCAGCATCACCGGCACCGCCTCGAGAAAGACGCCCATGATCAGCAGCGCGACCACGACCAGCAGCAGCACCACGTAGCGGCTGTCGGTGAACGACACCATCCACGACGCCATCGCCTCGGCCGTGCGCTCCGACGTCATCACGAAGCCCATCACGCTCCCGATCGCGGTCAGGAACATGATCAGCGCGGTCGCCCGGGCGGTGTCCTCGAAGCCGCGCCACAGCCGCTCCCAGCTGATCTCGCGATGGAGCACGCCGAGGAGGAGGGTGTACAGCACCGCCAGCACGCTCGCCTCGGTCGGCGTCACGAGCCCGGTCGTCATGCTGCGCAGGATGACCACGGGCGTCAACAGCGCCGGCAGGCCGCTGAGGAAGCTGCGCCACAGCCGGTCGAAGGACGGCGGCTCGGGCTTCGGGAAGCGCTCGATCCCGAGCTTCGCGAGAACGAGGTTGTTGAGCATCAGCAGCGCGGCGAGCAGCACGCCGGGGACCATCCCGGCCACGAACAGATCGGCGACCGAGACGTTCATCTGCACGGCATAGATGATGAACATGATCGAAGGCGGGATCAGCGGGTCCATCAGCGAGGCCGCCACCACCAGCGCCGCCGCGAACTCGGCGCGGTATCCCGCGCGCTTCATCGCATGGATGGTGATGACGCCGACGCCCGCAATCGTCGCCAGGGCGGAGCCGGAGATGCCGCCGAAGACCAGCGTGGTCAGCACCGCGGCCTGCGCAAGCCCGCCCGAGAAGAAGCCGACCAGCGCCTCGAGGAAGTCGAAGATGCGCCGGGTCATGTTGAAGTGGTTCATCAGGTTGCCGGCGAGGATGAAGAACGGGATCGCCAGCAGCGGCACCGATCGCACGTCGGTCGCCATGTAGCGGACCAGCGTGTTGATCGGCATGTCGAGGATCGCCAGGCCGACCACGGCGGAGAGTCCCATCGCCGCGCAGACCGGCACGCGCAGCGGCATCAGGCCGATCAGGACGATGATCATCGCAAGCGATGCCAAGGCTCAGACCTCCTCGACCGGCGCGTGAGGGCGCGGCGGCGGCAGGCGCCCGACCAGCGACCAGTACAGGTAGATGAGCTCGGTCGCGAGGATGTCGCCGGCACCCAGCATGATCGGCAGGACGAAGAGCGATTCCGGCCAGTCGAGGACGCTGGTGCGAAAGAGGCCGAGGAACTGCCAGGTCTCGAAGGCGAACCACAGGACGGTGGCGTGGAACGCGACCGTCGTCAGCCGGGCGACGATGCCGAGCGCGTGGCGCGCGCCGGGGCCGAGCAGGTTCGCGACGATGTCGACGCGGATGTACTCGTCGTCCTTCGCGATGAGGCCGTAGGCGAAGAAGTAGACCCACATCGCCGCGATGATCGACACCTCCTGCACCCAGGTGAAGCTGCGGCCGAAGGCGCCGCGGCCGACGATCTCCAGGCCGTTGAGCGCCACCATCAGCATCAGCATCGCGATCGACGCGACGAGCACGATCCGCTTGCTGAACTCGAGATAGGACCGGAGGGCGGCGTCGATCGCCCCCCGGCCCCGTTCCTGGCGCGCGGTCACCGCGACGTCCCGATGCGCGCCGGTCCCGCGCCGATCAGTTGGCCGGGACCTTCGCCGCCCGAGCCGCGAGCCCCTTGGGGATCGTGCCGTCGGACTCGAGCGCGGTCAGGATCGCCTTCGCCTTCTCGCGCCACGGCGTCAGGTCGGGCTCCAGGATGGTCATCCCGAACTCCTTCTCGCCGCGCGCGCGCTTCTCGGTGTAGCCGCGCGTGGACTCCGCCTTGTAGGCGGCCCCGCCCTCCTTGGACGCCTGCCGGAGGATGGCGCGCTGGGCGTCGGTCAGGCCCTGCCAGCGGCGCAGATTCATCATGATGTTGACGACCTGGAAGTACTCGTCCGTGCGCGTCCAGTACTTCCCGATCTCGGCGTTGCGGCCGTCGACCGCGATGCCGACGGTCTCGGGCCCGCCCTCGATGATCCCCTGCTTGAACGCGAGGTACATCTCGGGCCGCGGCACAACGATCGTGTTCGCGCCGAGGCCCTTCCAGGTCTCGATCGCGACCTTGGATTCCCAGATGCGCAGCTTGAGACCCTGGAGGTCGTGCGGCGTCCGGATCGGCCGCACGCTCACCACGCCGCGCGGATCCATCTGCCACCAGGTCCAATCCTCGTCGATGACGATCGCGCCGAGCGAGCGGAGCTTGTCCAGGCCCGGCTTGAACACGTCGCTCTTGAGGAAGTTCGCCTGGTGCGCGTGCGAGGTGAACACGTAGGGCGCCGAGATGATGCGCGTCTCCTCGATCAGCGTCGTGAGGAACTCGGGATAGAGCAGGTGCATGTCCTGCGTGCCGGCGAGGACGTTGCGCTGCTGCTCGGGGATCGGGCCGAGCTGGCCCGCGTGGAAGACCTGCACCTTCATCTGGCCGTTCGACAGCCGGTCGACGGCCGCGGCGAAGGCGTCGGCGCCGACGCCCGAATGCGTCGTCTGCGGATCGACGGTGCCGAGACGGAAGGTGATCTGCTGCGCCGCGGCCGGGGCCGCGAGGCCGAGCAGCATGGCGCCGGCTAGGAGCCAGCCCGTGGACGTCGTCTTCATGCTTCTTCTCCCCTGTGAGTGGCCTCAGAAACGCGGCGCCAACCGCCGCTTGATGACCTCGCCGGCGCGAACGCCGGTGAAGTCGCCGTCCGCGAGCGTCACCACCCCGTTGACGACGACGTGGCGCATGCCCGTCGCGGTCTGGTTCGGCTCGAAGGTGGTCGCACGCTCGCTGAACGCCTCGGGATCGAAGACCGCGATGTCGGCTCGCGCGCCGACGCGGATCGCGCCGCGATCGGACAGGCCGAGCACCTCGGCGGGCAGCCCCGTGAGGCGATGCACCGCCGCCTCGGCCGACAGCGCGCCCCGCTCGCGCACCATGAACCGGAAATACCAGGCGGCCCAGGAATAGGCGCCGTGGAAGGCCGCGCCGGCCAGCGGTCCGTCGGGCGCCAGCGTCGTCGCATCCGACCCCGGCATGCAGTCCGGATGCGCGAACACCGCTTCCTGCTGATCGGGCGTATAGGCCCGGATGATCACCATCGGCCGCTTCACCGCGCCGACAGCGCCGCGCAGGACGTCGAAGGCCACGTCGTGCGGATCGCGTCCGAGCGAGCGGCCGATCTCGCCGAACGAGCGGCGCGAGAGGTCCGGGGCGCTCGGCGTGTCGAGCAGCACCACGCGCTCCCACCCGCCCGAGGCGACAATGCTGGGAAAGTCGCGCATCCGCGCCCGACTCTCGGCGGAATCGAGGTGCCGCCGCAGGCCGTCGGGCCCCTCGGCGAGGACGGCCGGCGGCAGGATGGTGTCGAGATAGGTCGTGCCGTAGAGCCGGGTGTGCATGTCGAAGCGCAAGTCCATGCCGCGCGCCTTCGCGTCGTCGACCAGCCGGAGTCCGCGCTCGAGTTCGTGCTCGTCGGTCTTGCGGGGCAGCAGATGCGAGATCTGAAGCCGCGCGCCGGCGCGCGCGGCGGTCCGGATCCCCTCCTCGATCGCCTCGACCGAGCCGGCATCGCGCCGGCGCGTGTGCGTGGCATAGAGACCATCGGCCTTCGCCGCGACACGCACGAGCCCGGTGAGCTCCTCCTCGCTTGCGCCACGCTCGGCCGGATACTCCAGGCCGGTCGAGTATCCGAAGGCGCCCTCGGCCAGCCCTTCGGCCAGCATCGTCTTCATTCGGGCGAGCTCGTCGGGGTTGGCCGGCCGGTCGGCGATGCCGATCGTCGCAAGCCGCAACTGCCCGTTCGGGACCAGCGTCAGCACGTTCACCGCCGGGCGCACCGCCTCGAGCCTCTCGAGATAGCCGCCGACGCTGCTCCACCCGAGCGGGACGCTGCCGTCGAAGCCGTAGATCGCGCTGGTCGCCCGAGACTTGTCGCCCAGCGGGGCGCAGCCGAATCCGCAATTGCCGATGACCTCGAGCGTGACGCCCTGGCGCACCGCGCTCACGGCCCGCGGATCGATCATCAGCGTGTAGTCGGAGTGGCTGTGGATGTCGATGAAGCCCGGCGCGACGATCATCCCCGCGGCGTCGAGCACGCGCGCCGCCGGCGCGTCCACCGTCCCGATCTCGACGATGCGCCCGTCCTTGACGCCGACATCGGCCGCGAAACTCGGCCTGCCGCTGCCGTCGTGCACCGCCCCGCCGCGAATGATCAGGTCCAGGCTCATCGGGCGACGCCTCCCGCTTCCGGCGCGCGCGATGCGCGGCGCGCTGACGGTTGCGGCCGCACCGCTCGCGCGAAGGACCGCGCCTGCCCCGCGCTCATTGCGCGGCCTCGCGCCGGGACGAACGCAGCGCCGCGGTCGCCGCGTCGTCGATCGCGAGCGTGCGGGCGTCGATGACGACGCCGTAATCGCGGCGCGCGGCGGCGAGCGAGACCTTCTCGTCGAGCACGTCCTCGCGGACGAGCGCCGGATCGCGACGCAACGGGTCGCCGTGACCGCCGCCGCCTGCGGCGATGTGGTGCAGCTCGTCGCCGCGCCGGAGCTTGATCGCCTCCATCGGCATCGTGGGCAGGCTCCGCCTCGTGGTCCCGCTGGTCAAGACGTTGCGCGAGCCCGTGCCGGGCTGCGCATGCGCGAGACCGTAGGGCGGATGGTCGCGGCGATCGGCGCGCAGCGTGAACACCGCGTCGTCGGCCAGCAGCCGGAAGGCCCGCTCGAAGGCGAGCCCGCCGCGGCGCTCGCCGGCGCCGCCGCTGTCCTGCACGAGGCCGTAGCGCGTCACCTCGAGCGGCAGCTCCGCCTCGATCAGCTCGATCGGCTGGTTCGAAAGGTTGGCCGCCGGATTCGAGATGCCCTCGACCCCGTCCTTGCCTGCCCGCGCGCCCCAGGTGCCGACCATCACCTCCGTGAGGACGAAGGGCTGGCCGTCCTTCCGCCCGCCGATCGAGAACAGCGTCGGCCCGCCCTCGCCGCCCGCGATCACCCGGTCCGGGACCGCCTGCGCGAGCGCGCCCATGATCGCGTCGAATACGCGATAGCCCATCACGCCGCGTGCGGCGCAGGCCGCCGGCGCCAGCGGATTGAGGATCGTCCCCTCCGGCACGTGGATGCGCACGGGCTTCATGTAGCCCTCGCAGTTGGGGATGTCGGGGCTGGTGACGCAGCGGATCGCGCAATACGACGCCGAGTGGATCATCGCGATCGGGCAGTTGATCGCCGCCGGCACCTGCGGCGCGGTGCCCGTGAAATCGAGCTCGACCTCGTCGTCCTGGACCCGCACGCGGACCCGGATGGGGAGCGGCTCCGGCGTCTCGCCGATGCCGTCGATCCAGTCGGTGAAGCTGTATTCGCCGTCGGGGATGTTCTCGCGGATGAAGCGGCGCATCATCCGCTCGGCCAGCGCCTGCAGCTCGTCGAGATAGGGCCGCAGCGCGACGCCGCCGCCGTAGCGGCGCAGGAGTTCGAGATACCCGCGCTCGCCGATCGCGCAGGCGGCGAGCTGGGCGCGCAGGTCGCCGATCACCTGGACGGGCTGGCGCGTGTTCTTCTCCACGATGCGGAAGATCGTCTCGTTGGGCCGGCCCTGCTCGTAGAGCTTGAGCAGCGGCAGGGTCAGGCCCTCCTGGTGGATGTCCGTCGCGTGCATCGCCGTGCTGCCCGGCGCGATGCCGCCGACATCGCAGTGATGCGCCATCGTGCAGGCATAGCCTTCGAGCTGCTCGCCGTCGAAGATCGGCTTGATCACGTAGATGTCCGGCAGATGCTGGCCGCCGGAGCCGTAGGGATCGTTCGAGATGAAGACGTCCCCGGGCCGGATCGACCCCTCCGGCTGCGCCAGGATCACGCGCATCGTGTCGGGAAATGCGCCGAGCTGGACCGCCAGCGTCAGCCCCTGCGCGATGATCTGACCGTGGCGGTCGCAGAGCGCGGTCGAATAGTCCATCGAATCACGCACGACCGGCGAGTAGGCGCTGCGCATGATCACCAGCGCCATCTCGTCGGCGATCGATGACAGGGCGTTGCGGATCACCTCGAAGGAGATCGGATCGATCGCCGGCCTCATGCCCGGGCCTCCGGAACCGTGATGATGATGTTGGCCTGCTCGTCCAGCCGTGCCGTGCAGTCGGGCGGCACGACGCAGGTCGCGTCGAACTCCTCGACGATCGCGGGCCCGGCGACCGGGCCGCGTCGCAGGTCGCCGCGCGCGATCACCGGCGTCTGCAGCACGCCGTACCGTGCGCCGAAATAGCATTCGCGCGCGCCGCCGCCGGACGCGCGGTCGAGATCGGCGGCGCGCATCGTGACCGCGCCGTGCTCGGACTCGCCGCGCTGCGGAGCGCTGGCGATGACCCGGAGGTTGATCAGGTCGATCGGCGCGCCGTCCTGGCGGTGGCCGTAGGTGCGGGCGTGCTCGGCATGGAAAGCCTCGGCGAGCGCGGGAAGGTCGGCGCCCGCGAGCGGGATGGTGAGCTCGTAGGCCTGTCCGCTGTAGCGCAGGTCGGCCTCGACCCGGATCGCGACGGCGTTCGCCTCCGCGCCCTCGGCCGCGAAGGCCGCGCGCACATCCGCCTCGAGCGCGGCGCGGATCGCGCCCAGTTCGGCCGCCGTCACGGCGCCCAGCCGGCGGAAGATCGTTCGCATCGCGTCGTGCTCGATGTCCGAGAAGACGAGGCCCAGCGCGCTGAACACGCCGGGCGCGGGCGGAACGAGGACCTGGCGCATGTTGAGCTCGGCAGCGATCGCCGCCGCGACGACCGGGCCGTTGCCGCCGAACGCCACCAGGGCGAAGTCGCGCGGGTCGCGGCCGCGGTAGGTCGACACGGCCTTGACGGCCCGGGTCATCCCCGCGACGGCGAGGCTGAAGACGCCGAAGGCCGCGGCCCGCGGCTCGAGGCCGAGCGGCGTCGCCACCTTGTCCGCGAGCATCCGGCGCGACAGCTCCGCGACGATCGGCATCTGCCCGCCGACCAGCGCCTTGTCGTTGAGATAGCCGAGTACGACCGCGGCATCGGTGAAGGTCGGGTCCACGCCGCCAAGGTCGTAGCAGGCCGGGCCGGGGACGGCGCCCGCGCTCCGCGGCCCCACGCGCAGCGAGCCCACGGCGTCGATCGCCACGATGCTGCCTCCGCCGGCGCCGATCTCCGAGACGTCGATGAAGGGCAGCTTGATCGCATAGCCGCCGCCCTTCACGAGCTTGCTCGAGAGGTTGATACCGGCGCCGACCTCGTACTCGCTCGTGCGTGCCGGCTCGCCGTTCTCGATGATGGCGGCCTTCGCCGTCGTGCCTCCCATGTCGAACGAGATGACGTTGGGCCAGCCGATCCGGCGGGCGATGCGGGCGCAGGCGATCACGCCGGCTGCCGGGCCGGATTCGACGATGCTCGCCGGCTTCTCGGCCGCCGCCGAGGCGGTCATGACGCCGCCGTTTGACTGCATCACCCGCAGCGGCGCATCCACGCCCAGGTCGGAGATGCGTCGGCCGAGCGCGCCGAGATAGCGCG
Organism: Alphaproteobacteria bacterium; assembly: GCA_016793165.1. Classification (GTDB taxonomy): domain Bacteria; phylum Pseudomonadota; class Alphaproteobacteria; order CACIAM-22H2; family CACIAM-22H2; genus CAIOSQ01. The sequence goes on from JAEULA010000034.1 coordinate 129,584, forward strand.
CCACGACCGGGCCGACATAGGCGTTCACGACCGTGGTGCTGGTCCGCTCGTACTCCCGGATCTCCGGCAGGATGTCCGCCGAGCAGGTGACGAAGACATCGGCCCCGAGCCGCGCGCGCAGGAGCTCGGCGACGCGGCGCTCGTGCGCGGGATTCGCGTAGGCGTGCAGCAGGCAGATCGCGACCGCGTCCACGCCGGCCGCCGCGATGCGCTCGCCGACCGCGGCGACGCCGGCCTCGTCCAGCGGCACGCGCACCTCGCCGCGCGCGCCCATGCGCTCGACGACCTCGAAGCGCAGGCGGCGCGGCGCCAGCGGCGGCGGCTTGTCGTACTGGAGGTCGTAGAGCACGGGAATGCGGAGTCGACGCATCTCGAGCACGTCGCGGAAGCCCGCGGTCGTGACCAGCGCCGTCTTCGCGCCCTTCATCTCCAGGATCGTGTTGGTGGCGACGGTCGTCGCATGGACGACGCCGTCGATCGCGCCGAGATCCACGCCGGCGGCGCGAGCCAGCTCGCCGATGCCGCGCACGATGCCCCGACCGTAGTCGTCCGGCGTCGACGGAACCTTGTGGGTGCGCACCGAGCCGTCGCTGCCATGGAGGACGAGATCGGTGAACGTGCCGCCGATGTCGCAGCCCACCGTGTAGCGGATTCCCTGCGGCCCCGATGCGTCTGCCACCCGTGCCCCCGTCGCTTCCCCCGAAACGCCGCGATGATCGCCCCGGCGTGTCGATCATGGAAAATCCGAAATTCTTCTCTCCCGTGATAGGCTGGCCTTATCGTGCGCCCCAGCCTCGCCCAGCTCGAAGCCCTGCTCTGGATCCACCGCCTCGGCGGCTTCCGGGCGGCCGCGCGGCGGCTGGGCGTGACGCAGCCGGCGCTGTCCCAACGCATTCACGAGCTCGAACGCGCGGTCGGGATTCCGGTCCTGCAACGCACGCGCACCCGGCCGCTGCCGACCGCGACCGGCCGCGACCTACTCGCCTATGCCGAGCGCATGGTGGCGCTCGCCGAGGAGATGGATCGCAGCGTCGCGGGCCGCGATGCCGTCGCCGGCAATCTCAAGCTCGGCGCCGCTGACAGCTTCGCCACTACCTGCCTGCCGCAGCTGCTGGTCGAGATCGGCGCAAAGTATCCCGCGCTCAGCATCGACGTCGCGGTCGACTATTCGGCCGAACTCGACCAGCGGCTGCAGCGGGGCGACCTCGACCTCGCCATACTCACTGCGCCGCGAATTACCGACGCAATCAACGTCGAACCGTTCGTGGAGCTCACGCTGCGCTGGGTCGCCGCTCCCGCACTGCTCTCGGCGACGCGCCGTCTTGGCCCGCGCGACCTCGTCGACGTGCCGATCGTCACGAACCCGTCGCCGTCGCACCTGTTCTCCACCGTCCGCAACTGGTTCGCGACCGCCGGGGTGACGCCCCGGCGGCTCAACACCTGCAACAGCCTGACGATCATGGCGCGGCTGGCCGCGGGCGGCGCGGGCATCAGCTTGGTGCCGCCCGCCATTGTCCGCGGCGAACTCGCCGACGGCAGCCTGCGGCTGCTTCGCACCGCTCCGTCGCTGGCGCCACACCACATGATGCTGGCGACGCGCCGCGACGCCCCGCAGCACCTCGTGCACGCCGTGGTCGGGCTCCTCAAGCCGCTGGCGCGTCAGGGCGCGCTCGCGCCGCGGCCAGGCGACCGCAGCTGACCGCTTCGCGTGCCTGCAGGCGGCGCCGCCTCGTCACAGCATCCAGCGACCGCCGTCGATCAGCAGCGTCTGGCCGGTGATGTAGCGCGCGCCGTCGGAGCACAGGAACGACACGGTGTGGGCGACGTCGTCGGGCTCGGCGACGTAGCCCATCGGCACGCTGGCGCGGATGCGGTCGATGGTCTCGGGGGGCAGGCGGTCGTGCGCACGGGTGCGGATCGCGCCCGGCGCCACGGCATTGACGTTCACCTGGAACGGCGCGAGCTCGCGCGCGAGCGCGCGAGTGAAGCCGATGACGCCGGCCTTGGCGGCGGCGTAGTCGGCGAGGCCGGCATCGCCGTAGACGGCCGACATGGACGACATGTTGACGATACGGCCGGCGCGGCGCTCGCGCAGGCCCGGCACAAGGCGACGGCTCCACAGCATCGTCGTCATCAGCGAGACGTTCAGGACGAAGCGCCAGACCTCGGGATCGGATCTCCAGAACTCCGCGGCCCGTTCGCGCCCGCTCTGCCCGACATTGTTGAACAGCACGTGCGGCGTGCCGAACGCCTCGATTCGCGCGCAGCAGGCCGCGGCCGCCGCCTCGTCGGTGCAGTCGAGCACCTCGCGCAGGCAGCGCCGGCCCAGCCCCTCGATCGCGGCCGCGACCTCGGCGAGCGGCGACGCCTCGCGGTCGACGATCGCCATGTCGTATCCGTCGCGCGCGAGACGCAGCGCGCTGGCGCGCCCGATGCCGTTCGCGGCACCGGTGACGATCGCGAGCCGCGCGCTCAATGGAACGACCTCCCCGCGTCGACGGCGAGCGCCGAGCCGGTCACATAGGAGCTCTCGTGGCTGGTCAGGAACAGGATCGCATTGGCGATCTCGACCGGCTCGGCGATGCGCTCGAGCACGTAGCGCTGCCGGATCGTGTCCATCTGGTGGGTGGGCTCGCCCTGGCCGAGACCCCAGCGGAACAGCGGCGTGTCGACCGCCCCCGGGCATACCGAATTCACGCGCACCTGCGGCGCCGCCTCGATGGCCAGCGTCTTGCCGAGCATCACCAGCGCCGCCTTCGACGCGCAGTAGGCGGTGCGCCGCGCGAGCGGACGCAGGCCGGCACCCGACGACACCAGCACGATGCTGGCCTTGCCCGACGCCTTGAGCGCCGGCAGCGCCGCGCGGCAGGCCAGGAAGGCGCCGTCGACGTTGATCGACATCAGCCGGCGCCAGTCGGCGAGCGACATCTCGCCCACGCTCGCCATCATGTCGATGCCGGCGGAGACGACGAGCCCGTCGAGACCGTCGAAACGACGACTCGCCTCCCACATCGCCTCGCCGATGCGCGTCTCGTCGGTGACATCGACGTCCAGCGCGATCGCGCCCTGGATCGCGCCCGCCGCCGCCGCATTGGCTTCGGAGTCGCGATCGAGCAACGCGACGCGCGCGCCCTCGGCCGCGAACAGCCGCGCGGTCTCGAGGCCGATGCCCGATGCCGCGCCGGTGATGGCGACGCGCCGCCCCGCGAGACGGCTCATGCCGCCCTCGCGAGCTTGCGCTTCAGGCCCGGGCGCACGGCCTCGGCGACATGGTCGCAGCGTGCGAACCACACCTTGGGGTGCGCCATCATGTGCTTGATCAGCTTCTCGAGCATGGTGATGCGCGAGGGCCGGCCGATGATCTGGGGGTGCATCGCCAGGACGTACTCGCGGTCCTCGCGGTAGAGCGTGTCGAACTCGTCGACCCAGCCCTCGAGCACCGAAGACGGCGGATGCATCGTCCGCCCGGGCAGCGTGATCGAGTAGAGGAAGAACGGCGCGTCGTCGAGCACCCAGGCGAAGGGAAACTCGACGATGTCCGTCGGCTTGCCGTCGATGACGTGCAGGTAGGGTGAGTCGTCGTCGAAGAAGTTCGACGAGTAGCTGAAGCCGTACTCCTGGATCAGCTTCAGCGTGATCGGGCTGAACTCGCCGGCCGGCGAGCGGTAGCCGCGTGGCGCCTGGCCGGTGACGCGCTTGATGATCTCGAGCCCCTTCTCCATCTCCTCGCGCTCCTGCTCGGGCGTGAGGCTCACGATCCAGGCGTGCGACCACGAGTGATGACCGATCTCGTGGCCGCGCTTGAGGACGTCCTCGATCAGCGCCTGGCGCTGCTGGATGACGAGCCCGGGCACGAAAAACGTCGCCTTGATGTCGTAGCGGTCGAGCAGCTCGAGGATCCGCCCCATCCCGACCTTCCAGCCGTAGCTGCCCTGGCTCAAGGTGATGGGCCGCTCGGCGTTCTTGGGATCGCGCGCCGTCCACAGCGTCTCGGCGTCGAGATCGAAGGTGAGCATGATCGGAAAGCCCTGGGGGGCGATGGGCATGGCGGCGACCCTTCGGTTGGTCCACGATGGCCGCGGAGGTTACGCTCGATCACCGGGCCAGACCATCCGGCATCGAGGCCCGCGCATGACTCGACACCCCGCGATCGCGATCGGCTGGCTCGCCGCCGTCCCCGGCTTCGCGATCCTCGCGGCGCTCGCGATCGTCGCCACGCCGCTGTTCGGCCTGCTCGGCTGCCGGACCGCGGGCATCCTGTCGATCGCCTGCGGCAGCGATCTGGTCTTCGCAATTATGGAGCCGCTCTGGATCGTCGTGCTCGTCGCGGCTTCGTTCCCGCCCGTCAGCGGGCCCGCGGTCCTGTACAGCCTCGGCTTCGCCGTCTGGCGGGCGATCGTGCGGTGGCGCGCGCGCCGGGCGGGGCCCTGACCGCCCCGTCAGACGAAGCGGTGGAAGCCGACCCAGCGCTCGGCGGCCACGAGCACGATCGCGGTCGCCGCGATGAGCAGCGTCGACAGCGCGGCGATCGACGGGTCGACGCCGTACTCGATGGCGGTGAAGATCTTCACCGGCAGCGTCATGTCGCGCACCCCCAGCAGGAAGATCGTCACGGGGACGTTGTCGAACGAGGTGATGAAGGCGAACAGGCCGCCGGCCACGAGGCCCGGCCGGATCAGCGGCAGCGTCACCCGCGCGAAGGCCGACAGCCGGCTCGCGCCCAACGTGCAGGCCGCGTTCTCCAGGTCCGGGTCGGTGCCGTGGATCGACGCGAGCACGCTGCGCATCGCGTAGGGGATCGTGATCACGAGATGCGCCAGCACGAGCCCCAGGAAGCTGCCGCGCAGGCCGACCAGCGCGTAGTACTGCAGCAGCGCGACGCCGATGACGACGCCGGGAAAGGCGAGCGGCGCCATCATCAGCGCCGATACCGCCGCGGCGCCGGGCACCGCGCGCCGCGCGAGCGCATAGGCGGCGGCGGTGCCGACGGCGAGCGCCCCGGCCGTCGTCACCAGCGCGAGCTGCAGGCTGAGCGCGAGGGCATCGATGTAGTCGCGATCGCCGAGGACCTGGGCGAACCATTTCAGCGTGACGCCGCGCGGCGGCACGGTGAGGTAGGAGGTCGTCGTGAAGGCGGCGAGCACGATCACGGCGACCGGCAGCATCAGGAAGCCCAGCACCAGCGCCACCCAGGCGCCCAGCGCCCAGCGCCGCATCGCGACGGCGCTCACGGCCCCGCCCCCGCGCGCCGCGCGAGCCAGCTCGAGGCGGCGATCAGAGCGACGCTGACCGCCATCAGCAGGAAGGACAGCGCCGAGGCGAAGGGCCAGTTCAGCAGCTGCATGAACTGCTCGTAGATCATCGTCGACATGACCTTGTAGGTCGGCCCGCCGAGCAGCCGCGGCGTGACCAGCGCGCTGACCGTCAACACGAAGACCAGGATGCTGCCCGACAGGATGCCCGGCAGGCTCAGCGGCAGCGTGACCTTGAGGAATGTCGCCCACCAGCCCGCGCCCAGCGTGCGCGCCGCGTCCTCGACGTCGCGCGGCATCGACTCGATCGCCGCGATCAGCACCAGGACCATGAAGGGGAGATAGATGTGGGTCAGGCCGATCAGGATGCCGGTGAAGTTGAACAGCAGCTTGATCGGCGCCTCGATCAGGCCCAGGGCCAGCAGCGTGTCGTTCACGAGGCCGCGATTGGCGAGCAGCGCGATCCAGCCGAAGGTGCGCACGACGAGGTTCAGCAGCAGCGGGAAGACGACCAGGAGCAGCAGCCAGCTGCGCCAGCGCGACCGCGTGCGGGCGAGGAACAGCGCCAGCGGGTAGCCGATGACCAGGCAGTTGGCCGTGACGACGGCGCCGAGCAGCAGCGTGCGGCCGGCAATCTCGAGATAGAGGTCGTCGGTGAGGGACTTGACGTAGTGCGCGAGGGTCCAGCCGTGGCCGATGCCCTGGCCCGGCAGGTAGGGCCGGAAGCTCATCGGCAGCATCATCAGCACCGGCGCCAGGAATGCGGCCAGCAGCACCAGCAGGGCGGGCGACAGCAGGCCGAGCCCGCTGCGCGCGAGCACGCGCCTCATCGCGCGGTCCCGGGCAGGCGGATCGCATCCTCTGGCCGCCAGGCGGCCACGACCCGCGACCCCGCGGGATGCGGCGGCGCCTCGGGGGCCGCGTGCGCGCGCAGCTCGCCGCCGTCGTCCAGCCGCAGCGTGTAGTGGATCGCCGCGCCGGCGAAGGCGGCGACCACGACCTGCGCCGCGCGCGTCTCGTAGCCGGGCTCCGGCCGGGCGAGGACCCGGATGCTCTCGGGGCGCACCGCGAGCGACGTGCCGATGAAGTTCGCGCGGCCGACGAACTGCGCGACGAAGGCGTTGGCGGGCCGGCGATAGATCGTCTCGGGCGTGTCGTACTGTTCGAGCCGGCCGCGGTTCAGCACGGCGATCCGGTCGGCCATGGTCAGCGCCTCGGCCTGGTCGTGGGTCACGAGCAGCGTGGTGATGCCGAGGTCCTGCTGCAGGCGGCGGAGCTCCGCGCGCATGTCCTCGCGCAGCGCGGCGTCGAGATTCGAAAGCGGCTCGTCGAGCAGCAGGAGGCGGGGCTCGATCACGATCGCGCGGGCGAGCGCGACGCGCTGCTGCTGGCCGCCGGAGAGCTCGCGCGGCCGGCGCGCCGCGAAGCCGCCCAGGCGCACCCGCTCGAGCGCCGCGCCCACGCGGCGATCCACGTCGTCGAGACCGCGCCGACGCAGGCCGAACGCGACGTTCTCGAATACCGACATGTGCGGGAACAGCGCGTAGCTCTGGAACACGAGCCCGATGTTGCGGCGATGCACGGGCTCGCGCGTCACCTCGCCGCCGCCGATCAGGATGCGGCCGCCGTCGGGCTCGATCAGCCCGGCGATCATGCGCAGCGTGGTCGTCTTGCCGCAGCCCGACGGGCCGACGAGGGCGACGAACGCGCCCTCGTCGACGGCCAGGGTCAGCCCGTCGACAGCGGTCGACGCGCCGTAGCGCTTGGTCAGCTCCGCGAGTTGAAGCGACGCCACGCGGCAGGCCTCACCGCGCGATTTCCCGCTGCCAGCGCTCGACCCAACCCGGGCGCAGCTTCGCCGTCGCCTCGGGGTCCGGGAAGATCATCTTCTCGACGCTTTCGCCGTAGGGCAGATGCTTCGCGAGCTCCGCATCGAGCTGCACCTTGCGGTTCACCGGCCCCGCATACTGCTTCTGCGCGAAGCAGTTCTGCGCTTCGGGCGACAGCATGACGTCGATGTAGCGCTCGGCCAGCGCCTTGTTCTTGGCACCGCCCGGGATCACGACGGTCGGCAGGATCCCGATCGCACCCTCCTTCGGGAAGGCGCTGGCGACCGGCACGCCCTTGGCCGCGGCGGCGCCGACACGATCGGGATACCAGACCGCGACCGCAAGTTCGCCGCGCTCGAAGAGCGGCACGACCTGATCCGCCTGGCTGTAGAGCATCAGCGCGCTGGGCTTGAGCTCGGCCACGGCCTTGAAGCCGGGGTCCATGTTCTCGAGCGAGCCGCCGTTCGACAGCGACATCGCCATCAGGAAGTGCAGGCCGCTGGTGCCGGAGATGTCGCCGAGCGCGATCTTGCCCTTGTATTGCGGGTCCCAGAGGTCGCGCCACGAGGTCGGCGGCGACTTCACGAGCTTCGGGTTGTAGGCGAGCGCCGTCGCCCCGTACATCATGCCCACCCAGCGGCGATCCTTGTCGATCGCCGAGGCGTAGAGGTCGGCGAGGTTCTTGACGTTCGCCGGATCGACCTGGTCGAGCAGCCCCTCGTTCTTGGCCTGCACCGCGATGGCGAGGTCGATGAAGGCGACGTCGAGGTCGGGATTGCCCTTCGTCGCGCGCAACTTCGCGACGTTGTCGACGGAGCTGCCGAGGACATGGCGCACGCGCGCGCCCGAGGCCTTCTCGAAAGGCGCGGCGTGGCAGGCCCGCGAGTTGTCGGCGAAGCTGCCGCCGAAGATCCCCACGACGACCTCCTGTGCCGCCGCCGGCAACGAGATGGAGGCGGCCAGCGCCGCCGCCGTGAACATGCGATTCATGGTGTCCCTCCCGGACGATGCGAGGCGCGGACTCTCGGTCCCGGGCCGCGCGCCGTCAACGATGGCGCCGATGCACGGCGGCCGAAGCGTTCGCGCCGCCGGCATCCGCGAGGCCCAGGCGGACGGGTCGTCCCGCGGGCGCAGCGGCCGGCGAGCCGCGCGCCGGCCTCGGGATCCGACGCGCGATCGCCCCGGTCAGGCCTGGGCGACGTTGTTGCGCGGAGCGCCAGCGGCGAAGGCGTCGATGTTGTCGATCAGCTGGTCCGCCAGCGCCTGGCGCGCCTGGACGCTGGCCCAGGCGACATGCGGCGTCAGGATGAAGTTGGGATGGTCGGTCAGCTGCATCAGCGGATGATCGGCCGGCGGCGGCTCCGGCGCCGTCACGTCGACGGCCGCGCCCGCGATCCATCCGCCGCGAACGGCCTCCACCAGGTCGGCATCGACGATCAGGCCGCCGCGGGCGGTGTTCACGAGCACGGCGGTCGGCTTCATCCGCCGCAGCACGCCGCGGTTGATCATCCCGCGCGTCGCCGGCGTCAACGGGCAATGCAGCGTCAGCACGTCGGACGTCTCGATGACCGCGTCGAAGGGCACGTAGTGTGGCCGATCGGGGCCGCCGCGCTGGGTCGAGAACACGACGTCCATGCCGAAGGCGCGCCCGATCTGCGCCACCGCCTGGCCGATCGCGCCGCCCCCGACGACGCCGAGGCGCGATCCGCGCAGGTCGGCGATGGAAAAGTCGAAATAGCAGAACTGCTGCGCGCGCTGCCAGGCGCCGGTCCGGACGCTGTTGGCGTAGCCGACGACCCCGCGACGCAGGCCGAGGATGAGCGCGAAGACGTGCTCGGGCACCGTCGTGGTCGCGTAGCCGCGGATGTTCGACACGACGATGCCGCGCTGCCGGCAGGCGGCGAGGTCGACGTTGTCCGTGCCGGTGGCGGCGACCGCGATGAGCTTGAGCCTTGGCGCGCGCGCCAGGACGTCCTCGCCGATCGGCAGCTTGTTGACGACGGCGATATCGGCTTCGGCGAGCCGGTTGGCGATCTCGGCCGCGGGCGTGCGATCGTGATCCAGCCAGCGATGCGCGAAGCGCGGCGCGCGCAGGTTGATGCCGGGCCCGAGCGTCGCGCGCTCGATGCAGACGATGGTCTTCAAGCAGTCCCCCTTTGCAAGTCGGCCCGGCGTCGGGCCGCGATCAGTCCTGGATCATACCGGCCTGGCGCATGATCCGCTCGACATGCCGCGCGGCGTCGTCGAGGGCCGGCCGCGCGAGGCGCACGCCGGTGCCGACGTCCGCGACGGCCTGCGACAGCACGTCGGCCACCGGCCGCCAGTCGCGGATCTGCGGCAGGATCCGCGAGTACTCGAGGCTTCCCCCGCTCGCCCGCGGGATGTCGCCGTTCGCCTTATTGATCGCCTCGTTCCTGAAGTTCTCGAGATGCACGACCATGCCTTCGGAGGTCTCCGGCGCGCTCTTGTCGGTGGCGACGGCGATCTCGAGTTCGGGGTTCGACATCCACTTGATGAACTCCCACGCCGCATCGCGCCGCGCGGAATGCGGATTGGGGATCATCGACAGGCTCCGCCCGTAGGTGACCGCGGGACGCTGGCCGAAGCGCGGCATCGGTGCGATGCCGATCTGCTGCCGCCGCAGGGTTCCGACCGGCGCGACCAGGCTCGGCAGGTTCCATTCCCAGCCGACCGTCATCGCCGCCCGCCCCTGCGCGAACGCGACCAGCGCCTGCTCCTCGGCGAAATTGCCCGAACCCGGGGCGAGGATCTCGTGGCGGAGATTGAGCTCCGCGAAGATCTGCGTCGCCTCGATCACCAGCTGCTCGTTGAAGCGCGGCGTCCACCGGTCGCTGAAGATCTCGCCGCCGCGCGCCCACATGAAGTTGAGCCAGACGTGCAGATTGGAATGATCGGGCCGATAGCCCATCGCGAGCGCCAGCCCGGGAAGGCCCGGCGACTGCTGAAGCCGCCACGATGCCCGGATCAGGTCCTCCCATGTCGCGGGCGGCTGGAGGCGTGCACGCTCGAAGGCGTCCTTGCGGTAGAAGAGGAGCTGGCCGTAGCCGCGGATCGGCACAGCGAAGGAGCGCCCCAGGAACATCGCGCCGGCACGATAGGCGGGCGGATAGCGACGCAGGTCGAGCCCGTCGTTGCGCATCAGCTCGTCGAGCGGCATCAGGTCGTCGACCAGGAAGGGCAGCCAGGTATCGGCGATGTTCGCGACGTCGAACGACGCGGCGCGCCCGCGCAGCTCGGTGCGCAGCTGGTCGAGCATGCGATTGAAGTCGGCGAAGACGAAGCGGACCGAGATGCCCGTCAGCTGGCGGAACTCGGGCAGGCGCTTGGCGATGCCGCGGTACTGGTTGGAAGGGGGCAGGACGACGACGATCTCCTGCCCGGCGAAGAGCCTCCCGGGCAACAGGCCGTGCGGCATGCCCTGGGCACGCGCAACCCCCGCCGCCCCGGCCGCAAGTCCCGTCAGGGTGGTCGCGAGTAGTTCCCGCCGTCTCATTCGCTCAGTAGGTCCCTGTTCCCGGGGGAGGTCTTGTCGGACCGGGCGTTCGCCGGTCGGCATCGATCCGCGCCGCTATCTAGCATCGGCGATCGGGAACCGCACAGAGATAGAGGCCCCTCCCCCCCTGCGGCCGATCCCTCAAGCCGACGCCAGGGGCGGCGTTGGAACGACCCTCGACGCCTTGATGCTCATCCAAATCGACTATCTCCAAGGCCTTACAATTACCGGGCACCATCCGCGATCGCCGTGACTTTTCAAGGGCCGAGCCGTTGGCATACCGATTGCTGGCCCGGGTTTCCTAGGCACCACTTTCCTGTACCTGGGGGACTCATGCGTCCATTTCGTCTTGCAACCGCCGCCGTATCGTTGCCGCTGTGGTTGAGCGCGCATACAGCGCTCGCCGCGCCCTGCTCGGGCACGACCTTCGGCGCCGGGTTCGCGGCCTTCTACTCCTGCGAGAATCTCGGCACCCCCGGCGGGATCCCGACCAATCTCGGCGGCATCACCTTCCTCGACGACGACACCCTGCTGATCGGCGGCGCAGCCAATGGCAGCGCGGGCGTGATCCGACAGATCGACGTGGTGCGCGGGGTCGGCGGTCACATCACCGGGTTCGCCGGCCCGTCGACGGCCTTCGCCACCGCTCCCAACATCGACGGCGGCTTGTCCTTCGGTCCGGGCGGCGTGCTCTTCGCCACCGGCTACTCGAACAACACGCTGCTGCAGTACAAGCCGGGCAGCACCAGCCCCGACAAGATCATCAACCTGAACTCGATCAGCCCGGCCGTCGCATCGTCCGTCGGCGCACTCGCATTCGTTCCGGCCGGATTCGACGGCGCCGGCCAGCTCAAGATCGCGAGCTACAATACGCACCGCTGGTACACCGCCACCCTGACCGCCGATGGCAGCGGCACGTACGACGTCACCGTCGTCGAGAACAGCCCGATCCAGGGCGGCCCGGAGGGCATCGTCTATGTCGACGGTGCCAATGACGGCTTCGGTGTCGACTCCGTCCTGGTCTCCGAATACAGCGCCAACGCCGTGGCCGCGTACGACATCGACGCAAATGGCAATCCGATCCTCGCAAGCCGCGAGGTCTTCCTTTCCGGCCTCAGCGGCGCCGAGGGCGCCGTGATCGACCCGCTGACAGGCGATTTCCTGTTCTCGACCTTCGGATCGGCCAACAGCGTGTTCGTGATCAGCGGCTTCGACGCGCCTCCGCCGCCCCCGCCGCCGCCTCCTCCTCCGCCGCCGCCGCCTCCGCCTCCGCCACCTCCGGCGACGGACGTGCCCGAGCCCGGATCTATGGCGCTGTTCGGCGCGGCCCTGCTCGGGGCCGCAGCCCTGCGCCGCCGCCGCAAGGCCTGATCGACCCCAACCGCCGGTCGCCGCCCCGAGGCCGCGACCGGCTCCCGCAAGACGAAGGCCGGCGTCGCATATCGCGATCGCCGGCCTTTCCTTGTTCCTCGGTCCGCCGTCCCGTCAGCCGGGCAGCGGAATGTGCTCGCTCTCGCCCGGGACCCGCCCCATGCGCTGCGCCGCCCAGTCGGCCTTGGCCTGGTCGATGCGCGCCTTCGACGATGCAACGAAGTTCCACCAGATCGTGCGCGGCCCGTCGAGCGGCGCGCCGCCGAACAGCATGACCCGCGCCGGGCCGGCGCTGCGGATCACCGCCGGCGCGCCCGGCACCAGGACCGCGACATGGTGCGGCGCGATCGTCTCGCCATCGACCTGGACGCTGCCGTCGACGACGTAGCAGGCGCGCTCCTCGTGCTCGGCCGCGAGCGCAAGCTCGCCGGCCGCCGCGAGGCGCGCATCGGCGTAGAACAGCGGCGACGCCACCGCGACCGGCGACCGCTGCCCGAAGGATTCGCCGGCGATCAGGGTCAGCTGCGCGCCACCGCTCGCGAAGCGCGGCAGGGTCTGCGCGGGATGATGGACGAAGCTCGGCTCGCACTCGGCCTGCGCCTGCGGCAGCGCGACCCAGACCTGGATCCCGTCGAGGCGCTCGCCCGACCGGCGCCGCGACGGCGCGGTGCGCTCGGAATGGACGATGCCGCGGCCCGCTGTCATCCAGTTCACGGCGCCCGGATCGATCGGCTGCACGATCCCGAGCGAATCGCGATGCACGATCTGGCCCTCGAACAGGTAGGTCACGGTCGCGAGGCCGATATGCGGATGCGGCCGCACGTCGAGGCCGTGGCCCTCGGCGAAGCTCGCCGGCCCCATGTGGTCGAAGAAGACGAAGGGGCCGACGGCGCGCCGCGCGACCTGCGGCAGCAGCCGTCGAACGCGGAATCCGTCGCCGAGATCGCTCTCGTTCGGCGGCAGGATGAGCGCGATGGCGCTGGTCATCGCGGCGACCTCAGCGCGCCAGGAGGTCGAAAGCGATGGCGTCCCACTCCGCCTCCAGGGCGCCGCGCGCGGCCGGCTTGCCCGCGCGGCGATACCAGTAGCCGGCATTCGACAGGTCGCCCTCGACGCGATGGAGATAGGCGTGCACCCAGTCGTGCCGGGGCTCGCCCTCGTCCTGCTGCACCAGCTTGTGCGCCGCGTCCCAGTCGCCCTTGGCCGCATGCCAGAGCGCCTTGAGCGGCCGGTCCAGCTCGTCCGGCGGCGTCGCCCGCGCGACGGAAGCCTTGAAGGTCGCGATATCCATGGCCCTGGTCCCTCCCGTCAGCCGTCGACGCCGATCTCGCGCGCGAAGGCGATCATCAGGCGATCATACGCGGCGCCGAACTCGGCCACCGGCGTCGGCCGGTCGCTGATTCGCGCGCGCCACGCGTCCTGCCAGCCCTTGCCCATCTCGGCCGCGCAGTGCGCCGGATCGAGCCGGAGCTTGGCCGGCGCGCCGCCCGCCGGATCGCTGAACATCTCGAAGCTCGCCGTCATGAAAGACTTGTAGGCCGCGAAGAACTCGGCGGAGAACAGCGCACGGTAGATGTGGACCTGGCGATCCGCGTCGCGCTTCGCGGCGACGATGCGGTCCGGATCGAGCGTCGCCCAATGCCCGACCGCGCGGTAGAAGCACAGGATGTCGTTCAGCTTGGGCGCGACCGCGTCGAAAACGGCGATGCGCTTCCGCGTCAGCTCCTGGTTGGCGACCTTGCGGCGCTCGAGCATCAGTCCCAGCACCAGCACCGCGACGGGCACCGACAGCGAGGCGAGAAGCTTCGCGAGCTCCAGCCAGGTCCAGGCGCCCGCCGGCATCGCCGCTCACCCGATCATCGGCAGCTTGAGCCCCTGCTCGCGGGCGCAGTCGATCGCGATCCCGTAGCCGGCATCGGCGTGGCGCATCACGCCGGTCCCGGGATCGTTGGTGAGCACGCGCGCGAGCCGGCGATCGGCCGCTTCGCTGCCGTCGCAGACGATCACCATGCCGGCATGCTGGGAGAACCCGATGCCCACGCCGCCGCCGTTGTGCAGGCTGACCCAGGTCGCCCCCGAGGCGGTGTTGAGCAGCGCGTTGAGCAGCGGCCAGTCGGCGACGGCGTCGGAGCCGTCCTTCATCGCCTCGGTCTCGCGGTTGGGCGAGGCGACCGACCCGGAATCGAGATGGTCGCGGCCGATGACGATCGGCGCCTTGAGCTCGCCCCGGCGCACCATCTCGTTGAAGGCGAGCCCGGCCTTGGCGCGGCCGCCCAGCCCGACCCAGCAGATCCGCGCCGGCAGCCCCTGGAACCTGATCCGCGCCTTCGCCATGTCGAGCCACTGGTGCAGGTGGCGGTCCTCGGGGAACAGCTCCTTCATCTTCGCGTCGGTGCGCCAGATGTCCTCGGGATCGCCCGACAGCGCGCACCAGCGGAACGGCCCGACGCCGCGGCAGAACAGCGGCCGGATATAGGCCGGCACGAAGCCCGGGAAGTCGAACGCGTCGAGGACGCCCATCTCCTTCGCCATCTGGCGGATGTTGTTGCCGTAGTCGAGCGTGGGCACGCCCATGCGATGGAACTCGAGCATCGCGCGGACATGCACGGCCATCGATTCCTTCGCCGCGCGCTCGACCTTCGCCGGGTCGCTGACGCGAAGTCGCTCGTGCTCGTCGAGCGTCCATCCCGCCGGCAGGTAGCCGTTGATCGGGTCGTGGGCCGAGGTCTGGTCGGTCACCATGTCGGGACGCGCGCGCCTGTCGCCGGCCTTGGCGCGCCGCGCGAGCTCGGGAAACACCTCGGCGGCATTGCCGAGCAGGCCGACGGAGATCGCCTGTTTCTTCGCGCAGGCCTCGGCAATGATCGCCAGTGCCTCGTCCAGATCCCTGGTCCAGCGGTCGAGATACCTGGTCTCCAGCCGCTTCTCGATGCGGCTCGGCTGGCATTCGACCGCGAGCATGCACGCGCCGGCGAACACCGCGGCGAGCGGCTGCGCGCCGCCCATGCCGCCCAGGCCGCCGGTGAGGATCCAGCGACCGCCCAGGTCGCCCCCGTAGTGCTGGCGGCCGGCCTCCGCGAAGGTCTCGTAGGTCCCCTGAACGATCCCCTGCGAGCCGATATAGATCCACGAGCCGGCCGTCATCTGGCCGTACATCATCAGACCCTTGCGGTCGAGCTCGTGGAAATGCGCCCAGTGATTCCAATGCCCGACGAGGTTCGAGTTCGCCAGCAGCACCCGCGGCGCATCGGCATGGGTGCGGAAGATGCCGACCGGCTTGCCCGACTGGACGAGCAGCGTCTCGTCGTCGCCGAGCGACTTGAGGCTCGCGACGATGCGGTCGAAGCACTGCCAGTCGCGCGCCGCGCGGCCGATGCCGCCATACACCACGAGCTCCTCGGGCCGCTCCGCAACTTCCGGGTCGAGGTTGTTCATCAGCATCCGCATCGCGGCCTCGGTCTGCCAGGAGGCGCAGCTGCGCTGCGTCCCGTGCGGCGCGCGGATCTTCCTCGAATTGTCGCGTCTGGGATCGGTCATCGGCGCGTCCTCGTTCTCAGGGCAGGGTCAGGCGGCCATCCGCCTCGAGCGTGAAAAAGGGATTCCAGGCGATCTCCCAGGCGTGGCCGTCGGGATCGGCGAAATAGCCCGAATAGCCGCCCCAGAACACGTCGCGCGCCGGCTTGAGGATGCGCGCGCCCGCGGCCTCGGCCTCGCCCATGACGCGGTCCACGGCGTCGCGCGACGGCTGGTTCTGCGCCAGCGCGACGCCGCCGAAGCCGGCCCCCTCGTCGACATGCGCGTCCGCAGCGAGCGCGCGGCGCCCGAACAGCGCCAGCGCCATGCCGCCGAGCTGGAAGAACACGACGTCGGCGTTGCTTGCCGGCGAGGCATGCCACCCCAGGGTCTCGTAGAACCGGCGGCTCAGCGCCACGTCGCGCACGCCCAGCGTGACGAGGCTGATCCGCGGCTCCATCGTCACACGTGCTCCCAGTCGTCGAGCTTGCCGGTGTTGGGCGGCGAGAAGCCGAGCACGTCGCCCTTGGTCGTCACCCCGAGGCCGTTGAGCAGGCGGTTCGAGTAGTTGAAATAGGCGCAGACCTGGTTGGCCTCGAAGATCTCCTCGTCCGTGCAGCCGGCCTTGCGGCAGGCCAGCACGTCGGCCTCGAGCATCTTCTGCGGCTGCAGAGTCAGCTTGCGCACGTAGCGCAGCAGCGCCAGCTGCTTGCCGCTGAAGGCGCTCTCCGGGTCGCCGGCCGCCAGGGCCTCGTAGATCGTCTTGGCCTTCGCCTCGTCCTTCAGCAGGCGCGTCAGGCCCGCGAAGTGGTGCGCGACGGAATAGTCGCAGTTGTTGGCGAGGCTCGTGTAGATGCCGAGGCATTCCAGGAACCAGACCGGCGTGGCGTTGCCGGTGTGGTGCAGCACCGACTTGTAGAGCGCCGAGTGGCCCTCCATCGTGTGCGGGCGCAGCGAGTGGATCTTCATCACGTTGTCGATCGCCCCGCCCGGCCCCTTCACGCGGTCGTAGAGCTCGCGCAGATGGCCGGTCGACTCGTCGTATTGCAGCATCCGGATCCAGCTGGTCATTCCGTCCTCTTCTTGCCGGTTGTTCGGGCAGCGGCGCCGGTCGGGCCGCGGCGTTCAGTCGGTCGCGCTCGGCAGCAGTCCGGCGGTCATGTCGCGTCGGAACGTGCCGGCCTCGACCAGCTCGCGCGCGGCCTCGAGGTCGGGGGCGAGGAAGCGGTCGCGTTCGACCGGCGCCACCTGCGCGCGCAGCGCGCGGAGCGCTGCGCGGAGCGCGGCGCTCGTCTCGAGCGGCGCGTGGAACCCGATCCCGTCGGCCGCCGCCATCAGCTCGATCCCGACGATGGTCGCCGTGTTGCGCGCCATCTCGCCCAGGCGCCGTGCGGCGAATGTCGCCATGCTGACGTGGTCCTCCTGGTTGGCGGAGGTCGGCAGGCTGTCGACGCTCGCCGGATGCGCCAACGACTTGTTTTCGCTCGCCAGCGCCGCCGCCGTCACGTGGGCGATCATGAATCCCGAGTTCAGTCCGGGCTCTCGCACCAGGAATGCCGGCAGGCCGCCGTTCGTCGACGGGTCGACGAGCATCGCGACGCGACGCTCCGCGAGCGCGCCGATCTCGGCGATCGCGAGCGCCAGCGTGTCCGCCGCGATCGCGATCGGCTCGGCGTGGAAGTTGCCGCCGGACAGGATCTCGCCCTGCTCGGGGAACACCAGCGGATTGTCGGAGACGCCGTTGGCTTCGCGCTCGAAGATCCCCGCGGCATAGCGCATCGCGTCGAGGCAGGCGCCCATCACCTGCGGCATGCAGCGCAGGCAATAGGGATCCTGGACGCGCCCGCAGTCGAGATGCGAGCTGCGGATCTGCGATCCCGCCATCAGCGCGCGATACACGGCCGCGACGTCGCGCTGGCCGCGCTGGCCGCGCGCCGCGTGGATGCGTTCGTCGAACGGCGTGTCGCTGCCTTTGGCGGCGTCCACGCTGAGCGCGCCGGCGACCACGGCGCCCGCGAACGCGGCCTCGGCCGCGAACAGGCCTTCCAGCGCCAGCGCCGTCGACACCTGCGTGCCGTTGAGCAGCGCAAGGCCCTCCTTCGCCTCGAGCGCGACCGGGTCGAGGCCGACGCGCCGCAACGCGGCTGCGGCCGGCATGCGCTCGCCGCCGACGAAGGCCTCGCCGTGGCCGATCAGCGCCGCGCTGAGATGGGCGAGCGGCGCAAGGTCACCCGAGGCGCCGACGGACCCCTTGGCCGGGATCACGGGCACGACGCCGCGGTTGATCATTTCCGCCAGTGCCCGGATCACCGACGGCCGCACCCCGGAATGACCGCGGCCCAGGCTCGCGATCTTGAGGGCGGCGACGAGGCGTACCGTGCCCGCCGCCAGGGCCGGACCGACGCCGACGCTGTGCGAGAGGACGAGCGACGTCTGCAGCTCGCGCAGCTTGTCCGGGGGAATGCGCGTCGTGGCGAGCTTGCCGAACCCGGTGTTCACGCCGTAGACGGCCTGGCCGCCCGCAAGCACGGCCTGCACCGCCGCCGCCGAGCGTCCGACGACCGCGTCGGCCGCGGGATCGAGGGACAGCGGCGCGTCGTCGTGACGCAGCCGTCGCAGCTGCGCGAGCGTGAGCGACCCCGGCGTGATGATCTCGGTCATGCGCCACGAACCTTACAGCGGCGGCGGCGACGATCCAGCGTCATTCCGCGTTTCCGCGGCCGCCAATCGCGCTAGCCTTTCGCGATGACCGATCCCGGGACGACGATCGAAGAAGCCGCCTGGCTCACGCCAGCGGTGCGCGCCCTGCCGCCGCATCACGCGCCGCAGACCCATGCCGAGCTGGCGACGGCCGAGACACCGCAGCGCGCGCTCCACCTCAACGAATCCCCCTACCCGCCGTCGCCGCGGGCGATCGCCGCGGCGGAGGCCGCGCTGCACGATCTCAACCGCTATCCCGATACGCGCTGCGGGGCGCTCGCCGCGGCGATCGCCGCGCGCACCGGCGTGCCCGCCGCCCGGATCGTTTTCGGCGTCGGCAGCGACGAGCTCATCAACGTGATCGCGGAGATGAGCCTGAAGCCCGGCGATCGCTGCGTGGCGCCGGCGCCGAGCTTCCCGCGCTACCTCGTGTCGACGCGTCTCCAGGGCGCAGTGCCGGTGCGCGTCGCACTCGACCGCGACGGCGCCGCCGACGGTGCTGCCCTGGCGGCGGCCGTGGACGCGCGCACGCCGCTCGTCTTCGCCTGCACGCCCAACCCGCCTTCCGGCGGGATGATGTCCGGCGCGGCGCTCGACGCGGTCGTCGACGGCGTCCCCGCGACGACGCTGCTGGTGATCGACGAGGCCTATCACGAGTTCGGCCGGCACGCCGGAGGCCCCGACGTCCTCGCCCGCCTCGCGCGCCGCCGCGGCCCCTGGATCGTGCTGCGCACCTTCTCCAAGGCCTATTGCCTTGCCGGCTTGCGCATCGGCTACGCGCTCTGCGGCTCGGCACTCGAGGCCGAGGGCCTGCGGCGCGCGAAGATGCAGTTCAACGTGACGGCGGTGGCGCAGGCCGCCGCGCTCGCCGCCTATGCCGACGAGGCGTATCTGCGGTCGACGCTCGACGCGGTCGCGCGCGAGCGCGCTCGACTGGGCGACGGTCTGCGCGCGCTCCAGCTGCGCGTCTACCCGTCGGCGGCGAATTTCCTGTCCGTCGATCTCGGCGTACCCGCGCAGCCGGTCATGCAGGCGCTGGCGGCGCGCGGCATCCATGTCCGGGACTGGCGCGACCCCGGCCATCTCACGCAGCTGCGCATCACGATCGGCCTCCCCGCCGATACGGATGCGGTGCTCGACGCCCTCCCCGCCGCCCTGCAAGGGACCCCGCGATGACCGCATCTCGATCGCCGCTGCTTGACCCGACCTGGCGCTATGTCGAGAAGGCGACCCTCGACGACTTCCGGGCCGCGGACTGGGCGCTGCTCAATGCGCAGCGCGCGCCGTACTATTCCGACCAGCAGGCGCGGCAGGCGCTGCGCCTCCTCGCCGCGAGCAGCGAAGACCCCGGCTTCGGCTACCAGGTGAACAACTTCCGGCATTGCGTGCAGGCGGCGACCCTCGCGATGCAGGACGGCCGCGACGAGGAATACGTCGTGATGGCCCTCCTGCACGACATCGGCTTCGTCGCCTGCCCGAGCACCCACGGCGAGTTCGCCGCGCAGCTGCTGGCGCCGTACATCAGCGACGCCAACACCTGGCTGCTCGAGCGCCACATGTACTTCCAGGCGATCCATTGCCGCGAGCTCCCCGGGACCGATCGCTACGTTCGCGACCGCTGGCGCGGCCATCCGGCCTTCGAGGCCACCGCCGAGTTCGTGGCGAAATACGACCAGAACACGATCTCGCCGTCGCTGCCGGAAGCCCCTTTGGCGGTCTTCGAGCCGATGGTTCATCGAGTCTTCGCGCGAACGCCGCGTCAAAGGCCATTGCCTCCGTAAGGCTGTCGCTCAATTGAACGGCATCCGAACGAAAAGTCTCGTTCTCGCCCGGTGCCCCAGGGCATCCTGTTTCGGAGGGTGCCGCTCCGTCCTGACCCGCAGCATTTGACACGCGCAATCGCCCTCCGGAGGCGCGCCATGCCGCTGCGACTCATCTCCCAACCGGCGAGCCGGTTGGTGCCCGTCGTCGGCGTGATGCTGGCGCTGACGGTGCTCGCCTTTCAGGGCATCGATCTGGCGCGCAATCGCCGCAATGCGCTTCAGCACGCCGAGAGACTGAGCGCCAGCCTCGCCGGCATGGCGGCCGAGCACTTCGCGCGGACCTTCGAGGGGATCGACCGGACCCTCGCGGCGGCGGCCGACGCGATACATGACGTGCAGGGCTCGCTGCCGACCGAGCCGGAGGCGCGGCGCCAGCGCGCCCACGAAATGCTGCGTGCGATCCACGGCGGGACACCGGCCCTCGTCGGCATCTCCTGGGTCGATGCCGCCGGCGATCTCGTCGCCCGCTCGGTCAGCGCCGCACCGCTCCGGGTCAACAATGCGACGCAGCCGGCCTATGCCGCGCACCGCGACCAGGAGATCGGACTCTTCATCGGCGAGCCCGTGCGGTCGCTCGTCGACGGCCGCTGGCTCGTCCTCCTGTCGCGGCGCCTGACGGGCCCGGACCAGCAGTTCCTCGGAGTCGTCGTCGCGTCCTTGAATCTCGACCATCTGGCGCAGACCTTCGGCGACTTGCGCTTCGCCGAAGGCGGCGTCGTGTCGATGTTCACCAGCGGGACCGGCAGGTTCCTCCTGTTCGGCGCCGAGACGCGAAGCCATCTCGGCCGGCAGGTGACCGACATCGACGCGTTCCGCGACGCCGAGGGGGCCGGCAATGTCGTGCGGACGCGGCGGGTCGCGGCCCTCGACGGCGAGCTGCGCGTCCTGAGCTACCGCAGGGTCGGCGAGTTCCCGCTGGTCGCCGCGGTTGGGTTCACGTTCGACGGCATCCTGTCGGCCTGGTCGCGCGACCTCGGTTTCGCGATCGGATCGACATTGCTGCTCGCCCTCGTGCTGAGCAGCGGCGGCATCGCGCTCGGACGGCTGATCGCGCGGCGAGAGCGCGACGTCACGGCGCGACGGACCGCGGACATCGCGAACCGCGCCCGGGCCGAATTCCTCGCCACGGTGAGCCACGAGATCCGCACCCCGCTCAACGGCATCATCGGTTATGCGGAGCTCCTGGCGGACACGAACCTGGCGGCGATGCAGCGCCATCATGTCGAGATCATCGACGCGTCCGCGCGCGCGCTGCTCGACCTGTTGAACGACGTGCTCGACTTCTCGCGCATCGAAGCCGGCCGGCTGCCGCTGCTCGAGGCCCCGCTCGACATCCGCGAGATCGTCGACGGCGCGGTCTCGGCAATCCGCGTCGTGGCGACGCGCAAGGGGCTCTCGCTCGACGTCGACGCGCCGCCGTCGATCCCGCGGGTCGTCGGAGATGCGGGACGCGTGCGCCAGATCCTGCTCAATCTTCTCGGCAATGCGATCAAGTTCACGACCCGCGGCGGCGTGCGTCTGGCCGTCGAGCCGCTCGCCGCGCCGCCGGATCGCGTGCGGCTGCGGATCACGGTGGCGGACACCGGCCTCGGCATCGCGCCGGAGGCGCAAGCCAGGCTGTTCGAGCGCTTCGCGCAGGCCGACAGCACGATCGGCCGCCGCTTCGGCGGCACCGGGCTCGGCCTCGCGATCAGCAAGGCGCTGGTCGAGATGATGGGCGGCACGATCGGCGTCGCCTCCAGGCCGAGCGAGGGCAGCACGTTCTGGTTCACCCTGGACTTACCGGCCGCCGGCGAGACCGCGGACGCGTCCGACGCGCAGCGCGACGACCGGACGGCCGCGTCGCCGGCACGGTCGCTGCGGGTCCTCGTCGTCGACGACATGGACGTCAACCGCGAGCTCGCGTCGACCATCCTCCGCAAGGCCGGCCACGAGGTCGAGATCGCGACGAACGGCGCGGAGGCGGTGGAGCGGGTCCGCACCCGTGATTTCGACGTCGTCCTCATGGACGTCAACATGCCGGTGATGGACGGGTTCGAGGCGACCGCCCGCATCCGCAGCCTGCCGACGCTGAACCGGCGCGTGCGCATCGCCGCGCTGACGGCGAGCGCCACCGCCGGGGACATCATGCGATGCCGGCAGGTCGGGATGGACGCCCACGTCGCCAAGCCGATCGACCGCCGGCAGCTGCTGCAGGCGATCGAATCGCGCGCACGCTGGCCCGAGCAGGTCTCCGAGGGCGCGGAGGCCACGGCCTTCGACGACAGCTCGTCGGACACCCTGGACGGCGCGCATCTCGAGGAGCTCGAACGCTATCTCGGCGTGCCGGCCGTTGCCGGACTGGCGACCATGGCGGTCCAGCGCATCGCGGAGATGGAACCGCGCGTGATCGCGCTGGTCGCCGCGCGCGACTGGCCGCAGCTCGCCCGCGAGGCGCACGCGATCGTTTCGATCGCGGGGAATCTCGGAGCACGCGCGCTGAGCACCGCATTCCGCCGGATCGAGGTCGAGGCCGGCACCGCGCTGGGACTGCCGGACCAGGCGCAGCAATCCGACAAGCAGACCGCCATCGAATCCCTCGTCGACGAGGGTCTCACCAAGATGCGGATCACGGCGCATTCGTTGCGCGACCGCTACGTCGACACCCGGGTCCGAGCCCGGTCATGACTCGCCGCGATCGGGACCGGCCCGGCATGCATGCAGGGGGCCCACCGCCATGGCAGTGAAGCTTCTCGTCGTCGACGACGACCCCGTCACCGGAGACCTGCTCGCCCAATGCGGGCGGATCGCCAGGGTCGAGACGCGCGCCGTGGCGGATCCACGGAGCTTCTGGGCCCTGCTCGACAGCTTCCAGCCGACGGCCGTGATCGTCGACATCGTCATGCCCGAGGAGGACGGGATCACGATGCTCCGTCACCTCGCATCCATCCGGTTGCGCATCCCCGTGGTCCTGATCAGCGCCTACAGCCACACCTACCTGCCCGCGGCCCGGCGGCTGGGCGAGGCCTATGGGCTGCCGATCGTGGCCGCGCTGCCCAAGCCGATCACCCCTTCGGCATTCGAGGACCTCGTCCGCCGGATCGAGGCCTTCGCGGGCTGACCCGGCTGCCCGCGCGCTGCGACAACTCCGCGCCGCTTTCCTCGCAGACGGAGCCGCGACACGGCGCTAGGCTCCTCGCCCGAAGCCGCAAGGAGACGGAGCCGATGAACTACGCCACCGCCAAGACGATCCGCGTCGAGGAGATCCCGGTCATCGACGTCGCGCCGCTGGCGGGCGACGACCTCGCGGCGCAGCGCGCCGTCGCGGCGCAGATGCGCGAGGCGGCGGAGCGGATCGGTTTCTTCTACGTGCGGAATCACGGCGTCCCGCAGCCGGTGGTCGACCGCATGTTCGCGACCAGCAAGGCCTTCTTCGCGCTGCCGCCCGAGACCAAGGCCGGAGTCACCATCAACGAGATCCACCGCGGCTGGCTCGCGGTCGGCCAGGCCAAGATGTATGCGGGCGCCAAGATCGACCTGAAGGAGAGCTTCCTCTGGGGCCTGGAGCTCGGGGCCGACGATCCCGACGTGAAGGCCGGCAAGAAACTGATGGGCCCGAACCAGTGGCCGAGCTTCATGCCGGAGATGCGCGAGGCCCTGTCGACCTACTACGACGGCATCCTGGGTTGCGGCCGGCGCCTGCTCCGCGGCTTCGCGTTGAGCCTGAATCGGCCGGCCGACTTCTTCGCCTCTCATTTCGCCAAGCCCCTGGCGCGCGGCTCGGCGATCTACTACCCGCCGCAGCCGCCCGATCTCGGCGAGACGCAGTTCGGCGTCGCCCCCCACACCGACTACGGCGGCCTCACGCTCCTGGCGCAGGACATGACCGGCGGGCTCCAGGTCCTGAACAAGGCGGGGGAGTGGGTGACCGCGCATCCCATTCCCGGCACGCTCGTCATCAATGTCGGCGACCTGATGGCGCGCTGGACCAACAACCGCTTCAGCTCGAACGCCCACCGCGTGGTCAACACGTCGGGGCGCGAGCGCTACTCGGTGGCCGTGTTCTTCGATCCCGCCTTCGACACGGTGATCGATCCGCGCGACCTGCTCGATGATCCGACGACGGCGAAGTATCCGGCGACGACCTGCGGCGAGTACATCGTCGGGCGCTTCGACAAGGCGTTCAAATACCGCCAGCGCGCCGGCTGATCAGCCGCGGCGGGTGGCCACTCAGCACGAGATCCGCGCGCTCGTCGGCCGCGAGCGCGTGCGCAGCCTGAGCGTCCGCCGCGACGGGCCCGGGCTGGCCTTCCTCGCAGCACATCTGGCGCTGCTCGTGGCGGGCGGCGCATGGATCTGGGCCTGGAGCGACGAGGCCAAGGTGATCGTGCCGATGATCCTGCACGGCATCGTCGTCGTGCATCTCTTCGCGCCGTTCCACGAGACCTCGCATGGCAGCGCCTTCGCCACGCGCCGGCTGAACGACGCCGTCGAGTGGTTCTGCGGCCTGGCCCTGGGGCTGCCGCCGACCCATTTCCGCTTCGAGCACGCCGAACACCACGCCTACACGCAGCAGCCCGGTCGCGATCCCGAGATGATCGCCAGTGCGGAGACGCTGCGCGGCTATCTCGTCTACGCGACGGCCTGGCCCTATTTCCGCAGCCTGGTCGCCACGCTGCTGCGCCTCGCCGCCGGCCGATTCAACGAGGAGGAGCGCCGCTTCCTGCCCGACTTGCGCCGCGACGACGCGACGCGCGAGGCGCGCCTGATGCTCGTCGCCTATGGCGCCGTCGCGGCCGCCTCCGTCGTCGCCGGAAGCTGGGTCGCGGTGCAGCTGTGGCTGCTGCCGCGCATCCTCGGCGAGCCGTTCATGCGCCTGATCCGGATGTCCGAGCATGTCGGCCGACCCCAGGTCGCCGACTGGCTCGCCAACACGCGGACCGTGCTGACCTGGCGGCCGGTCCGCTGGCTCGCCTGGAACATGGCGTTCCACGCCGAGCACCACGCCGTGCCCTCGGTGCCGTTCCACGCCCTGCCGGACCTCCACGGCATCCTCGCCGACCGGCTCGCCGACGTCCGCCGCGGCTATCTCGCCACGCAGCTCCATCTGATCCGCAACGGGATCGCCCGCGGCGGTTGACGCGGACCACCCCGGTCCCCGAGCATCGCGGCCTCATGGCCGCCGCCACCTCCCATCGCACCGACCTCGCCAGCTGGGCGAAGTTCGCCGCCTTCGCCGCGGTCGTGATCGGCGGCGTCGTCTACGGCGCGTCGCGCATGTCCTATGCCTGGAAATGGGAGCAGGTGCCGCGCTTCATCGTGCGCGTCATCGACGGCGCCATCTACCCCGGGCCGCTCCTGAAGGGCCTCGCGGTCACGCTCGAGGTCTCGGCGGTCAGCTTCCTCGTGGCGCTCGCGATCGGCCTCGCCGCGGCGCTGTGCCGGCTCTCCGACAGCATCGTCGCGCGCGGCCTCGCGCGCGTCTATCTCGAGGCCGTGCGCAACACGCCCCTGCTGGTGCAGATCTACCTGCTCTACTTCGTGCTCGCGCCGATCCTGAACTTCGACCGGTGGTTCGCCGCCGTGTTCGCGCTGGCCGTCTTCGAGGGCGCCTTCGCCGCGGAGATCTTCCGCGGCGGCATCCTCTCCGTGCCCAGGGGCCAGACCGAGGCCGCGATGAGCCTCGGCCTCGGCCGCGGCCTCACCTACCGGCTGGTGGTCGTTCCCCAGGCGATCCGCATCATGCTGCCGCCGCTGACCAGCCTCGCCGTGTCGCTGGTGAAGCACTCGGCGATCGTCAGCGCCATCGCCATGTTCGACCTCTTCAACGAGGCGCGGACCGTCGTCTCCGAGACATTCCTCAGCTACGAGATCTATCTGACCACCGGCGCGATCTATCTCGCGGTCACGCTGGCGCTCTCGCTCCTCGTCACACGGCTCGAGCGCCGCTTCGCGCGCGCGGGCTGAACATCGACCGCACGGACCAACGACCACGAATCAACCCAGGAGGGCATCATGAAGAGACGCACATTCCTCACCACCGCGGCGGCCGTCGGCGCCTCGCCGGCGATCGTCCGCGCCCAGGCGGGCAGCGGCCCGGTCATCGACCAGATCAAGCAGCGTGGCGTCCTGCGCGCCGGCCTCTCGACCTTCGTGCCATGGGCGATGCGCGACAAGCAGGGCGGGTTGATCGGCTTCGAGCTCGATGTCGGCAGCCGGCTCGCCCAGGACCTCGGGGTCAAGTACGAGCCCACGCCGACGGCCTGGGACGGGATCATCCCCGCCCTGCTGGCCGGCCGCTTCGACTTCATCATCGGCGGCATGTCGATCACCGAGGCGCGCTCGCAGCAGGTCGACTTCAGCGAGCCCTACTCGACCTCGGGCCTGCTGATCGCCGCCAACATCAAGCTCGCGCCGAACCACACCAAGGTCTCCGACTTCGACCGGCCCGACTACACGCTGACCTGCCGGCGCGGCAGCACGGTGCCGGGCACGCTCTCGCGATTGACGCCGAAGGCGACGGTGCGCCAGTTCGACGACGACGCGCAGGCGCAGCAGGAGGTCATCAACGGCCGCGCCCACGGCGTCGTGACGTCGGTGCCGAAGCCGAACTTCGCGGTGATCGAGAACCCGACCGTGCTCTACCTGCCGGTCAAGGAGGTCTTCGAGCCGCAGCGCGAGGGCATCGCGATGCGCAAGAACGATCCGACGACGCTCGCGGCCGTCAGTGACTGGGTGAAGGCCCGCCACGCCGACGGCTTCCTCAAGGCCAGGCGCGCCTACTGGTTCGAGTCGCGCGACTGGGCGAACCTGGTCGCCCAGAGCTGACGCGACGAGAAGGAACGCGGGAGGCGACACGCCGTCGCCTCCCGCATTTCGTTTCCGGCATGCGACCGCCACCGCCCGCGCCGCGCCGCGCGCGCCTCAAGCCGATCGACTGGATCCTGCTTGCGATCACCGGCGCCGCCGTCGCGTGGTTCGCCTGGCGCGTGGCGAGCCTCGGCAACTACCGCTGGAACTGGGCGCCGATCCCGCAGTTCTTCCTGCGCTGGGATGCGTCCTCGCAGGGCTGGGTCACGAACATCCTGCTGCACGGGCTGTTCAACACCGTCCGGCTCACGATCCTCGGCATGGTACTCGCCACGCTCATCGGCTTCGCCATCGGGCTGCTGCGCATCTCGCGCGACCCGTTCCTGCGCCTCGTCGCGCGCAGCTACGTCGAGCTGATGCGCAACACGCCGCCGCTGGTCATCATCTTCGTCCTCTACTTCTTCCTCTCCAGCCAGCTCGTTCCCCAGCTGCAGCTGGAGCAGCGCATCCTCGCCGCGTCGCCGGAGGTGCGCGCCGTCCTCGGCGTCGCGTTCGGCGATCCGCGGCTCGTCGAGAACTTCATCGCCGGTCTGCTCTGCCTCGCCCTGTTCGAGGCGGCCTACATCGCCGAGATCGTGCGCGCCGGCATCGAGGCGATCCCGAAGGGTCAGTGGGAGGCGGCGGCCTCGCTCGGACTGAGCCGGCGGCGCATCCTCACCAAGGTGATCCTGCCGCAGGCCGTCGCCCGCACGATCCCGCCGCTGTGCAACCAGTTCGTGTCGCTGGTGAAGGACTCGTCGATCGTGTCGCTGGTCTCGATCCAGGAGCTCACCTTCATGGCGACCGACATCGCGGTGTCGACGACGCGCATCTACGAGGTCTGGCTGACCGTCGCGGCGGTCTATTTCGCGGTCTGCTTCGCGCTGTCGCTCGTCTTCGGCCGCCTGGAGGGCCGCTACGCGCGGCGGCGCTGAACGCCGATTGCCGCCCCGGGTAAGCGCGATCCATACTTGCGGAAGCGGCGCGCGGCCCGCGACCGCACTCTAGCGGGAGTTCCCCATGCAAAGCCCGACCGTGGAGTCGATCCTCGGCAAGCAGGCGATCGCCGACATCGCCAAGCCGGTCGAGTCCGCCCGCGGCCTGCCGGCCGCCGCCTACACCAGCCAGGCGTTCTTCGATCTCGAGCAGCAGCGCCTCTTCCCGCGGACCTGGGTCGGCGTCGCCTTCGCCGAGGAGATCCCGCAGCCGGGCGACGCCATGCCCGTCGTCGTGGCGGGCGTGCCGCTGATCCTGCTGCGCGACGGCGCCGGCACGGTCCGCGCCTTCCACAACGTCTGCCGGCACCGCGCGACGATTATCCTCGACAAGCCGGCGACGAAGCTGCGCAGCCTGCAGTGCCCGTATCACGCCTGGACCTACGGCCTCGACGGCGCCCTGAAGGCGACGCCGTTCTGGGACGGCACGCCCGACTCCTCGCGGACCGCGCCCGACACCGCATCGAACGGGCTGGTGCCGGTGCGCTGCGGCGTGTGGAACCACGTGATCTTCGTGAATCTCGACGGCAAGGCACCGCCGCTGGCCGACTATGTCCGACCAGTCGACAGGTTCCTCGCCGACCTCGATCTCGACGGCCTGCGCCTGGCCCATCGGCACGGGTGGGAGTTCAAGGCGAACTGGAAGCTCGTGAACGACAACTGGGAGAACTACCACCACGTCTGGGTCCATGAGGGCGTGTTCGACAAGATGTCGGAGGAGGTCGACCTCGGGACGGGCGAGTCCTACACGGAGATGTCGCCCGAAGGCAGCGTGCTCGTCCTGCGGCGCAAGGACTCCGCGCCGTCGCGCCAGGCCTCGGCACCGCTCGCCGCGCACGCGATGCCGCCGATCGCGACGCGTCCGGGCGCGGCGCCGTTCCGGGGCTGCACCGGCGCCGTCCTTCCCAACACGACCGTCACGATCGGCATCAGCAGCTACGCGCCGGCAATCTACACGCCGATCGCCCCCGGGCTCACGCGCGTGAGCATGGCCTGGTATTTCGTCGGCGACGCCGCGACCGACCGCGCGCATGCCGCGGGCCGGGAAAAGGTCCTCGACCGCTGGCTCGGCGAATCGCGCGACCTTGCCGGCCGGACCGGGATCCGCAGCCAGGATCATTGGTGCATGGAGTTGCAGCAGGCCGCGCGCGGATCACCGGTGGCCGACCAGGTCCAGTTCTCCCCGACCTGGGAGAGGAACGTGCACTATTTCGAGAAGTGGGTGGTCGACCGGCTCGCCGAGGCGTGACGCCGGACGCGTCGCGCGGCCGGCCTCGGGACGCGACGCCATACGCCGGAGTGTCGGACGATCCGGCGGGCGACGCCTGCCGGCCGCCGCGAGGCGAACCGCGTCAGAGCTGCCGCAGCCAGGCCTCGAACCACGCAGCGTAGCTGCGCTCGACCCGCAGTTCGAACACGTCCGCCGCGACGACGCGCACGAGCACCGTGACGCCGCCCATCACGGTGCGCGTCGCAGCGCCGGCGGGCAGGCGATCGAGGTCGAGAAGGCAGGCCTTTGCCATGAGCTCGCACGCCCCCGGACCGGACAGGCGCCAGCCGTCGATCGAGTCGCCGACATCGACGGCCAGCGCGCCCGCCAGCTCGGGAATCTCGGCGGCGACCGCGTCGAGCACCAGCCATTCGCGCTCGCCCAGTCGAAGTACCGCGCGGACCGGCAGCGGGCCGGGATCGATCGCGCCGTCGATCGAGACGAGGCGCTCGGGACCAAGCGATGCGAGGTCGCAGGCGCTCATGACCGCATCCGCTCGCCCTTGGGATCCAGGAAGACGGGCCGCGTCACCCGCGCCTCGCTCGTTTCGCCCGAGGGACCGAACAGGCGCACCGAGGCGTCCGTCAGCGCTCGCCCGTCCTCGATCAGCGCAAGCGCGATCGAGCGGCCGAGGGCCGGACTCATGCAGCTCGCCGTGACGTAGCCGCGCCCGCGCGCACCGGTCTCGTCGAGAACCTGCGAGCCCTCGGCCGGGACTTGCCCCGGATCGTGCGACAGCAGCCCGACGAGTTGGGCACGCGGCGCGGTGTCCGCGAGATTGCGTTGCAACGAGCGCTTGCCGACGAAGTCGGGCTTGTCCATCGCGACGATCCACTTCATGCCGAGGTCGAAGGGGTCGGCCACGCCGTCCGCCTCGTGACCGACGGAGATGAACCCCTTCTCGACGCGCAGCACATGGTTGGCCTCGGAGCCGAGCGGCTGCATATCGTGCGCCGCGCCCGCGGCGAGGAGCGCGTTCCAGACCTCGAGCGCGCGGCGCGCCGGCACGTTGACCTCGAAGCTCAGCTCTCCGGTGAAGCTCACGCGCATGACCCGCGCGGGCACGCCGGCGACCGCGCCCTCGCGGATCGCCATGAACGGGAAGGCCGCCCGATCGAGATCCACCGTCGTGCCGGCCGCCGCCAGCACGTCGCGCGCCCGCGGCCCGCAGACCACGATGTCCGCCCACTGGGTCGTGACCGGGACGAGCCGGACGTCGAGTCCAGGCCACACGACCTGGCGGTGATACTCGAAGCGCGCCAACGCCGCCTCCGCGTTGCCCGTGGTCGTGGTGACGAGGAAGCGCTCGGCGCCCAGGCGGAACGCGACGCCGTCGTCGAACAGCCTGCCGTCCTCGTGCAGCATCACGCCGTAGCGTCCGTTCCCGACGCCGAGATCCGCCCAGCGATTGCAGTACATCCGCTCCAGGAACGCGACGACATCGCGTCCGGCGAACTCGAACTTGCCGAGCGGGCTGGAGTCGTACATCGCGGCGCCGCCGCGGCAGGCCCGGCACTCGCGGGCCGTCGCTTCCGCGAGCCCTTCGCCGGCGCGCGGATAATAGCCCGGACGGCGCCAATGGCCGCCGACGTCGTACATCACCGCGCCGGCCGCCTCGTGCCATGACGTCAGCGGCGTGGCGCGCGCCGGCGTAAGGAACCAACCCTCGCGCGGCGCCAGGGTGCCGAAGGCGACCGGCGCGAAGGGCGGACGGAACGTCGTCACCCCGACCGTGCCGGGCCGCTCGTCGCGCGCGGCTGCGAGCAGCGCGACCGCATTGAGATTGCCGTGCCGTCCCTGGTCGAGCGCCATCCCCGTCGTCGTGTAGCGCTTCATCAGCTCGACGGACTCGTAGCCCTCCTGCACGGCGAGCCGGATGTCGGCCGCGGTGGTGTCGGCCGCAAGGTCGACGAATGCCTTGCCGGCCTCGCGCGGCCGCGGCGATTCGAAATAGGGCTCGAGGTCGAGCGCGAGCTCGTCGGTCGTGACGACATCCGCCGCTCGCCACGGCGCCACCGGGCGGCCGAGGTCGCGGGTCGACTCCGCCGCCGCCGCCGCACCGTCCGCGATCGCGGCCGCGAGCGAGAATCGCCCCGCGCACGCCCCGGCGCTGCGCACGCCGCGGTCGTCCGCGACGGGGAGGAAGGCGGCGACGGCGTCGTCGTAAGCGACACGGCCGCCGGCATGTCCGTGCAGGTGGACGAGCGGCGTCCAGCCGCCGGAGACGGCAAGGACGTCGCCGTCGACGGTGCGGGCGGCCTCGGCGGCATCGCGCCCCGCGACGCGGACTCCCTCGACCTGCCGCCCGACGACGTCGACGACCGACTGGCCGCCCAGCACGGCGATGCCGAGACGGCTCACCAGCTCGACCGCCGCCGCGTCGATGCGCGGGCGCGGATCGACGATCGCCGTGACCTCCACGCCGAGGCCGCGCAGCCGTGCCGCGTCGCCGTAGGCGCCGCCGTTGTTCGCGAACACCACGACGCTGCGGCCGCAGGCGACGGCATTCCGCTCGGCGTACCGGCGCACCGCGTTGAGCGACATCACGCCGGGCCGATCGTTGTTGGCGAAGACCAGGGGGCGCTCGATCGCGCCCGTCGCGAGCACGATGCGCTCAGCACGGATCCGCCACAGCCGCTCGTCGAGGCCCTCGCACGGATCGCGCTCCACGGCGACGGCGAAGCCGTGGTCGTAGAGGCCGGTCACGAGGGTGCGCGCGAGACGCCGCGTCTCCGGCGCGGCGTCGAACTCCGCCGTCAGCCGCTCCGCCCAGTCGATCGCGCGCTCGCCGCCGACGCGCGCGTCCATCGCCTCGAGGCTCGCCCGGCCCGGGGCCTCGCCGTCGTCGGCGAGCAGGACGCGCAACCCGCTCGACGCCAGCCGATGCGCGGCCGCCAGCCCCGCCGGCCCGGCGCCGACGACCAGGACGTCGCAATGCGCATGCCGCGTCTCGCGCCGCCACGACGGCGTCGTGCCGCGGACGCGGCCGAGGCCGGCGGCGGCGCGGATGACGCGCTCGTAGCGCGGCCAGGCGCCGGCCGGGCCCATGAACGTCTTGTAGTAGAACCCGGCCGGCAGCAGCCGGCCGAACAGGTCGTTGACCGCGCGCAGGTCGAAGCGGGCGCTCGGCCAGGCATTGACCGCGCGCACGGCCATTCCCTCGCGCACCGTCAGCCGCGTGGCGAGGGTCGCGATCTCGTCGCCGCAGGCGACCAGGGCGCTGGGCTCGTCGAGATCGAAGCCGTAGATGCCGCGGGGCCGGTGGTACTTGAAGCTGCGCGCCACGACCCGCTCGCCCGCGGCGATCAGCGCGGCGGCGACGCTCTCGCCCGCGCGCCCCGCGACGGCGCGGCCGTCGAAGGTGAAGGACACCGGCGCGCCCGACGACCGGCCATCCGCCGTCGCGAGCCGATACCCGCTCACGACGCGACCGAATTGTCGCGCGTGTCGCGGGTCACGCGGAACCAGCGCCGGCACCCGTGCCGATGCCACCACAGCTCGTCCTGGACGCCCTTCACGTTGTCGCGCGCGTAGAGATGCGCGGTCCAGGCCGCGGCGTCGAGCGCCTCCGGATCTCCCGGGCGCGCGGTCGCCTCGCCGGCGCAGGCGAATTCCGTCTCGGCGCGCGGCCCGCAGAAGGGACAGGTGATGCGCAGCATGGCGACCGCTCAGATCCGGTTCGAGGCGCCGGCCGTCTCGAACAGCGGTCGGCCGCCGTCGAAACGCGCGAGCGAGAGATGGACGGCGAGCGGATGCGGCGTCCCGGTCGCGACGAGATGCGCGAGAGCCATGCCGCCGATCGGGATCGCCTTGAAGCCGCCGGAGCCCCAGCCGACGCTGAGCGAGAGGCCTTCCACCGGCGTCGCCGACAGGATGGGCGTGATGTCGTGGCAAAGGTCGATCGAGCCCGCCCATTGCCGCAGCATCCGCACGCGCTTCAGCGCCGGGAACAGCGAGAGCATCGCGCCGACCGACTCCTCGACGACGCCGAAGCTGCCGCGTGCGGCATAGGACGGGTAGCCGTCGGCGCCGCCGCCGATCACCAGCTCGCCCTTGTCGCTCTGGGAGAAGTACGTCGCCAGGTGCGGGATGTTCACCACGACGTCGAGCATCGGCTTCAGCGGCTCCGACACGAAGGCCTGCAACGGGACCGTCTCGATCGGAAGCCGCAGATCCGCGGTCGCCGCCAGCACGCCGGCATGCGCCGCCACGGCGAGCGCGACCTTGGGCGCGGCGACGAAGCCGCGGGTCGTCTCGACGCCGACGACGCGGCCGCCGTCGCGGCGCACCGCGGTCACCTCGCAGTTCTGGATTATGTCGACGCCGCGCGCATCGGCGGCGCGGGCATAGCCCCAGGCGACGGCGTCGTGGCGCGCCACGCCGGCGGTCGGATGCCAGCTCGCGGCGAGAACCGGCAGGCGTATCGACGCGGCGAGATCGAGCAGCGGCAGCTTCGCCTGAGCCTCCTGCGGCGTCAGGATGTCGAACGGGACGCCGATCAGGCGCAGCGACGCTTGGCGCCGCTTCACGTCGCGCAGCTTCGCCCAGCTCTGGATCAGGTCGATCTGGCCGCGCTGGCTGAACATCACGTTGTAGTTCAGCTCCTGCGACAGGCCTTCCCACAGCCGGATGCTCTCGGCGTAGAAGCGCATCGACGGCTCGCGCAGGTAGTTGGCGCGGATGGTCACCGTATTGCGGGCCGTGTTGCCGCCGCCGAGCCAGGACCTCTCGAGCACCGCAACGCGCGCGAGCCCATGATGCTTCGCGAGGTAGTACGCGGTCGCGAGGCCATGGCCGCCGCCGCCGACGATCACCGCGTCGTAGCGCTGCTGCAGCGGCGGATCGCGCCAGGCGCGCGGCCAGTCCGCATGCCCGGTGAGCGCATTGCGCGCGAGGGAAAGGAATGAATAGCGCATGAGGTGGCGCTAGCGGGTAGGCCCCCTCCCCGGCCCTCCCCCGGTCGCTTCGCTCCGGGGCAGGGCGGGTGGTTGCGCGCGACGTCACGACCGCCCCGCCCCCGGAGCCAAGCGACCGGGGGCGGGCCGGGGTGGCGTGTCAGGTCTTGTGCAGGACCAGCTTGTACTTGTCGTTCAGCTCGTCGAAGAAGCCGCTGGCGAGGCGCAGAGTCACCCAGTTGTTGAGGAAGTTCAGCCAGATCAGGTCGTCGATCGCCGACATGAAGCACAGCGGGATCGAGTTCTTCGGCGTGTCCTGCAGCACCATCGTCAGGTTCGGATACTCGACGACCAGCTGCGAGCCCTCGACGAGGCTGGTGATCGTGACGTCGACTCGGCCCGCGATCAGCTCCTGGAAGTCGCGCACCGGGGATTCGACGCGACGGACCTTCGCCTTCGGGAGCTCGGAGACGACGAACTGCTCCATCGTCGTGCCGAGATTGAAGCCGACGGTCGTGTTGGGGCTGTTGACGTCGTCCCAGGTCTTGAACTTCGCGGCCGCATCCTTGCGCGCCAGCGGCAGGAAGGCGTTGCGGCCCCAGGGGATCGTGAAAGCGGCGGCCTTCATGCGCGGCACGCTCATCGACGTGCCGGTCGTCACGATGTCGTATTGGTTGGCCGTCAGCCCGCTGATCAGCGTCGGCCATGTCGTCGGAACGAACTCGACCTTCACGCCCATGTCCGCGGCGAGCTTGTTCGCCGAATCGATCTGATGGCCCCTGAGCTCGCGGCTCGTCGGGTCGCGGAAACTCATCGGATTGAAGTCGCCGGTCGTGCCGCACCGCAGGACGCCGTTCTGCTGGATCGTCTGCAAGCGCGAGCGCGCGCCGGCGCCCGCCGCAGGGGCCTGCGCCTGAGCCTGGGCGACGAGCAGCGGCGACGCCGCGCCGAGTCCGACGCCGGAAGTGAGCAGTGTGCGCCTATCCATGCGAGCCTCTCCTTGTGTCCCTCGGGAAAGCGTCAGTGTGGGCGGCGCCTCGGAAGGGCGTCAAGGACGAGGCGGTTGTTGCGCCGGGCCCGCGCGTGCTGTTGTCTGCCGTCCCGTCATGACCCGTCGTCTCGTCACCACCGGCCGTCCCTGGGAAGCCCAGTGCGGCTATGCCCGCGCCGTGCGCATCGGAAATCTCGTCGAGACGAGCCTCTGCTCGCCGGCCGACGACAACGGCAGGATCCTGCACCCCGGCGACGTCTATCGGCAGACGAAAGTCTGCCTCGAGCTCATCGGCAACTGCCTGCGCCAGCTGGACATGGGCTACGAGGACGTCATCAAGACCCGCATCTACGTGGCGGACCCGAAGCACTGGGTGGAGTCCGGGCGCGCCCATGGCGAGATCTTCAGCACGATCCGCCCGGCGCTCGGCTGGGTCTACATGAGCGCGTTCTTCCATCCGGACATCACGGTGGAGGTCGAGTGCACCGCGTATCGCCCGACGTGACTCGCCGCCGCGTCGGCATCGTCGTCCTTGCCCTGGCGACGACGGGATGCGCCGGCGACGGGTTCAACTGGGGGTGGCATGTCGTCGATCCCACCACCGCCCAGGGCCAGAACAACCTGAGCTTCCTCGTCACGGGCTTCGCGGACACGATCCTGCTCTCGGTGGCGACGCTCGCCCTGTCCCTGACCCTGGGACTGGTCGTCGCGCTGCTCGGCCTCGCCGGCTGGACCCCCTTCGCGCGCCTCGCCCCGCCCTTCGACCGCAGCGTGCCCGAGCACCGGCGCGCCGGCGGAATGCGCGCGAGACTGGCACGCTGGCAGCCGCTCGGCACGATCAACCGCGTGTATGTGGAGGTGTTCCGCTCGATCCCGATGCTCGTGATGATCCTGTGGGTGTTCTACGGCATCCCGACCCTGACGGGCCTGCAGATATCGGTCTTCGTCGCGGCCATGCTCGCGATCGGGATCTGCGACAGCGCGTTCGAGGCGGAGATATTCCGCGGCGGCATCCAGTCCATCGATCGCGGGCAGCGCGAGGCCGCACGCGCCGTCGGCCTGCGGCCGTGGCAGGAGATGCGCCTCGTCGTGCTGCCGCAGGCGATCCGCCGCATCCTGCCGCCGCTCGGTAACCAGCTCGTCTACATCACCAAGATCTCGTCGCTCGCCTCGGTGATCGGCCTGGGCGAACTGACCCGCAAGGCCAACGAGCTGAACGTCACCGTGTTTCGCCCGCTCGAGATCTACACCGTGCTGGTGCTCGAATATCTCGTGCTGATCCTGGTGATCTCGCATCTCGTCCGACGTCTCGAGCGGCGCATGGGCGCCGACGAGACGCGGCGTCGCTGACCGCGACGGAGGAGCGACAATGTCGGGCCCCACTCCCTACTCGGGCTATCGCCACCGCGCGGTGCCCGCTCCCGACCCCGAACTCACGCAGGTCGGTCCCGACACGCCCTGCGGCGAGTATCTCCGCCGGGTCTGGCAGCCCGTCGCGATGCTGGCCGAGCTCGGCGAGCGGCCGCTGGCGCTGCGCATCCTGGGCGAGGACCTCGTCCTGTTCCGCGACCGCTCCGACCGCATTGGGCTGCTGCACAAGCATTGCATCCACCGCGGCGCCAGCCTCGAGTTCGGCATCCCGATGGAGCGCGGCCTGTCGTGCTGCTACCACGGCTGGACCTTCGACATCGACGGCACGATCCTCGACACGCCCGCCGAGCCGCCGACGAGCCGCATCCGCCAGACGCGCTGCCAGGGCGCCTACCCCGTCCACGTGCACGACGGGCTCGTCTTCGCGTATTTCGGTCCGCCCGAGGCGAGGCCGCCCTTCCCCGTCTTCGACACCGCGCGCGGCGGCGCCGAGCCGGTACCCTTCGCGATCCGCATGCCCTGCAACTGGCTGCAGGTCTACGAGAACACGCAGGACCCCGTGCACGTCGTCTACCTCCATACGCGGATGTCCGGCGCGCAGTTCGGCCCGGCATCCGGCGCCACCCAGGCGATCGAGTACCGACAGACGCCGCTCGGCATGATCAACGTCCAGACGCGCCGCTGGGGCGAGCATTTCTGGACGCGCTGCACCGAGACCATCCTGCCCAACGCGAACCAGACTGGCGCGATCTGGGAGGCGGCGGAGCACCCCAAGGTCTTCCAGCGCGCGGCGATCAGCCGCTGGATGGTGCCGATGGACGACACGCACACCGCGATCATCGGCTGGCGCTACTTCAGCGACGAGCTCGACCCGCAAGGCCTCGGCGACCGGCGCAAGGTCGGCCGCCAGACGATCGACTTCATCGGCCAGACCGAGGAGGAGCGCAGCTACGCGGAGCGCCAGCGCCAGCCCGGGGACTACGAGGTCCAGGTGTCGCAGCGCGCGATCGCGGTCCACGCGCTCGAGACGCTGGCCTCGTCCGACCAGGGGGTCGCCATGCTGCGCCGCCTCGTCCGGCGCGGCCTGCGCGCCGTCGCGGCGGGCGAGGCCTTCGCGTCCTACCCCGTCGGCGCGGACGGCCTGGTCGCGACCTTCTGCCAGGACACCGTGATGCCGGCCTCGGCCCGGCCCGGCACGATCGACGACCGCGAGGGCCTCGCCGCCATCGGCCGTCTCGTCGCCGATGCCGTGATCGACTCCGCCGGCGAGCCGGCGGCCCGCCGCCGCGCCGAGATCCACGACCGACTGGCCCGCGAAGGGCTGCAACAAGCGAGGAAATGACCCGATGACACGCCCGACCAACCTGCTGTTCATCTTCTCCGACGAGCACACCCGCGACATCACGGGCTGCTACGGTCACAAGACGATCAAGACCCCCAACATCGACAGGCTGGCGGCGCGCGGCACGCGCTTCACCAGCGCCTACACGAGCTGCCCGATCTGCGTGCCGGCGCGCACCGCGCTCCACACCGGCACGCATGTCCACCAGAACGGCTCCTGGGACAACGCGCACGGCTACGACGGAAAGATCCCGGGCTGGGCGCACCGGCTGCGCGACCAGGGCCATCGCGGCATGTCGATCGGCAAGCTGCACTTCCGCTCGGTCAAGGACGACCACGGCTTCGATCCCGAGGTGATCCCGCTGCACATCGTCGACGAGCTCGGCGACCTGCTCGGCTGCATCCGCCGCCCGATCCCCGCCGAGCGCGGCAACATCCGCGGCCTCGCGCGCGACCTCGGCCCCGGCCCGTCGACCTATGCCGACTACGACAACAACATCACCGAGGCCGCCTGCGAGTGGCTGACGACGCGGGCCAAGGCCGACAAGAAGCCGTGGACGATGTTCATCTCGCTGGTGAAGCCGCACTTCCCGCTGATCTGCCCGCCGGAATGGTTCAAGCTCTACGACCCGGCGAAGATGGAGATGCCGCGGCTCTATGCCGCCGAGGACCGGCCGATGCATCCCGTCATCCAGGGCATCCGCCGCTGCATGAACTACGACGACTTCTTCTTCTCGCAAGACCAGGTGAAGCTCGCGCTCGCCAACTACTTCGGCATGGTCAGCTTCCTCGACCACAACATCGGGCGGATCCTCGCGGCCCTCGAGGCGTCCGGCCTCGCGGGCGACACGCGCGTGATCTACACCTCGGACCACGGCGACAATCTCGGCACGCGCGGCATGTGGGGCAAGTCGGTGCACTACGAGGAGGCCTGCGCGATCCCGCTGATCATGGCCGGCCCCGAGATCCCCGCCGGTGCGGTGAACCGCACGCCGGTGACGCTTGTCGACATGTTCCCGACGATCCTGGAGTGCAACGGCGTGGCGCCGACGGCCGAGGACAAGCACCTCCCCGGCACCTCGCTGTTCGAGCTCATCAAGCACGAGGACCCGGAGCGCGTCGCGCTGTCGGAGTACCATGCCGCCGCGTCGATCACGGCGATGTACATGGTCCGCAAGGGTCGCTGGAAGTACGTGCACCACGTCGGCTACGCGCCGCAGCTCTTCGATCTGCAGGACGATCCCGGCGAGACGGTCGATCTCGGCGAGAGTCCGGCGCATGCGCCCGTGCGCGACGCGCTCGAGCGCGAGCTGCGCAAGATCCTCGATCCGGAGGCGGTCTGCGCGAAGGCGCTCGCCGACCAGGCCGCGAAGGTCGCCGCCAACGGCGGCGAGCGCGCGGTGCGCAAGCGCGGCGACTTCGGCTACTCGCCGGTGCCGGGCCAGAAGGCGTCGTTCGGCTGAAGCACGACGTCCCTCCCGTCGCGCCTTGCGCGACGGGAGGGACGGTGCCGGATCAGGCCGGCGCCACCGGGGCGGCCTCGCCCTTGATCACGGTCCGGCGCACGACGCGCGGCTCGAGCGCGACGTCGTATTCCGTCGCGCGATGCATCGTGGCCCGGTTGTCCCACATCACCAGGTCGCCCGGCTTCCAGACGTGCTCGTAGACGAAGCGCGGCTCGGTGCAGTGGTTCATGATGCGCTCGAAGAGCCCGCGGCTCTCGAGCGGCGGCAGCCCGACGAATTCCTGGCCATGGCTGCCGAGCAGCAGCGTAAGCCGGCCGGTCGGCGGATGCACGGCGACGAGCGGGTGCTCGATCGGCGGCACCTGGTCGATCTGCGCCTGCGTCATCTGGTAGCCGGCCTTGAGGCGCGAGATGTTGAGGTCGTGCACGACCCGCATGCCGCGATAGCGCTCCTTCTCGGCCTTCCCCAGCGCCTCGTAGGCGCCGATCATGTCCGCGAACATCGTGTGCCCACCCTGCGACGGCGCACGCTCGGCGTAGAGCGCCGTCGCCATCGCCGGGATCCGGCGCCAGGTCGCATCGGTGTGCCAGAACAGCGTGCCGCGATCGGGGTGCACCGCGTTCGGCTTGCCGTCCGGCCCGATATTCGAGAGCTCGAAGATCAGCGGGTGCTGCAGCTTGTGATACTCGTTGAGCACGTGCTCCTCGAGCTCGCCGAAGGCTCGGGTGAAGTCGACATGCGCATCGGGCGGCAGATCCTGGCCGCGCACGATGAGAAGGCGATGTCGCCCGAACGCCTCGCGCATCTCCCGCGCGACGCCGGGGTCGAGCGGCCGCGAGATGTCGACGCCCATCGCCTCGACGCCGAAGTCGCCGCGCAACGGGCGGAAGGCGAGTTTCTCGCGGAGCACGGTTGCCATCGTCTGATACCTCCCTCGGGGCGCCGCGCGGCATCGATTGCACGCGGCGCGGGCGCGATTACGATCGCCGCCCATGATCCTCTATTGGTCGCCGCTGTCCAGCTACAGCGCGAAGGTCCGCATCGCCTTCGCCCTCAAGCGTCTCATGCCTGAGTTGCGCCAGCCGCCTGACGGCAGCTACCGCAGTGCCGCATACCGCGCCATGGTGCCCCTCGGGACGGTGCCGGCCCTGGTCGACGGCGACCTGGTGCTCAGCGAATCGGACACGATCATCGAGTATCTCGACGACCGGTTCCCGAGCCCGAGCCTGTTGCCCGGCACCGCGCGCGAGCGCGCGCAGGCGCGCTACCTGTCGCGGCTGCACGATCTCCATCTCGAGCCGGCCGT
Organism: Alphaproteobacteria bacterium; assembly: GCA_016793165.1. Lineage (GTDB taxonomy): Bacteria > Pseudomonadota > Alphaproteobacteria > CACIAM-22H2 > CACIAM-22H2 > CAIOSQ01. Next base: position 170,049 of record JAEULA010000034.1, read on the forward strand.
GCGCGGCCTGTTCGGTCAGGTCACGCCGGCCACGCGCCAAGCCGCAACGATCGAGACCCAGGCGGCGTCGATCGCGAGCCGGCTCGCGACTCTCGAAACCGCGCTCCATCCCGACGGCCCCTACGCGGTCGGCGCGGCCCCGACCCTGGCGGACTGCGCGTTCCCGGCGACGCTGACGATCCTCGGCGCCCTCGCGCCGGTTCTCGGCCTGCGCCCCGACCTCGGCGCGCGCACCCGGCGCTGGCGCGCGGCGCTCGCCCGCGATCCGCGGATCGAGTCCGTCATGGAGCCGTATCGCGACGAGGTGGCGCGCTGGCTGCAATCGAAGCTGGGCGGTTGAGCCGGGTCGACCCGGTCGGCCGCGCCCGCGCCGCGGACGCACGACCGGCCTGACCGGCGGCGCCCCGCGGCGCTGGCCCCGACCCGGGGCGCGGCCTATATCTGCGCCCCGACCCTTGATCACCGAGGCGCAGGACGATGGCATCGCCGGACGACACGCTCGACTTCCTCAACGACGTCATCGCGAAGGCCCGCAGGACCGGTGCCGACGCGGCCGATGCGATCTTCGTCGAGGGCGCATCGATCAGCCATGCCCGCCGGCTCGGCAAGCTCGAGAAGCTGCAGCGCGCCGAGGGACAGGATCTCGGCCTGCGCGTGCTGGTCGGTCGGCAGCAGGCGATCGTGTCGTCGTCGGATCGCAGCCCCAAGGCGGTCGACGAGCTGGTCACGCGCGTCGTCGCGATGGCGAAGGCCGCGCCCGCCGACCCCTTCGCGGGACTCGCCGATCCCGGCGATGTCGCCCACGTCCTGCCGGACCTGGACATCTTCGACCCTGTGGAGCCGGCGGCCGAGGTGCTCGTCGAGCGCGCGCGCGCGGCCGAGGAGGCCGCTCTCGCCGTCAAGGGCATCAACAACTCCGAGGGGGCGGAAGCGAGCTGGAGCTCGAGCCGCATCGCGCTCGCCGCATCCAACGGCTTCGCCGCCAGCTACGCGCGCTCCGGGCATTCCGTCTCGGCGAGCGTGATTGCCGGCGAAGGGACCGCGATGGAGCGCGACTACGACTACAGCTCGGTCCTCCACGGCGCGGATCTCGACGACCCCGCCGCGATCGGCCGGCGCGCAGCCGAGCGCGCGCTCAAGCGCCTGAACCCGCGCAAGATCGAGACCTGCAGGCTGCCGGTCGTCCTCGATCCGAGGGTCTCCGCGGGGATCGTCCGTCATCTCGCCAGCGCCATCAACGGCAGCTCGATCGCGCGCGGCACGTCGTTCCTCAAGGACCGCATGGGCCAGGCGATCTTCCCGGCGGGAATCAACATCGTCGACGATCCGTTCCGCAAGCGCGGCCTCGGGTCCAAGCCCGTCGACGGGGAAGGCATCGCGCCGATGCGCCGGAACGTCGTGGACAAGGGCATCCTCACGACCTGGTTCCTCGATCTGCGCTCTGCCCGCCAGCTCAAGCTCAAGTCGACCGGTCACGCGGCGCGGGGCACCGCCTCGCCGCCGAGCCCGTCGCCGACCAATCTCTACATGGAACCCGGCAAGATCACCCGCGCCGCGATGCTGTCGGCGATCCCGCGCGGCCTCTACATCACGGAGTTCATCGGCATGGGGGTCAACGGCATCACCGGCGACTACAGCCGCGGCGCCTCCGGGTTCCTGATCGAGAACGGCGAGCTCGCCTATCCGGTCAGCGAGATCACCGTCGCGGGCAATCTCAAGGACATGTTCATGAACCTCGCGCCGGCCGACGACCTCGTCTTCAAGTACGGCACCGATGCGCCGACGCTGCGCATCGACGGGCTCACGATCGCCGGGCGCTGATCAGCGCCGCGCGCGCAGCCCCTCGACGACGCGCGGATCGAGCCGCGCGGGCTGGCGCGACGTCGCGATCCCCTCGCGATAGGCGTCGGTGTCCGGCACGCGCTGGCAGTCGGCGCGGCCGCGGGCGGGATCGGTGGCCGCCTTGCACACGAGCACCGCGGCGCCGAAGCGCCGGCGCGCGCTCTCGGCCGGCAGGAAATAGACGAAGTCGCGCGGGTCGGCGAAGCGCGTCCACTGGCGCAGCAGGGAGTCGTCGACCCAGCGCTCGGTGCGTCGCATCACCCAGTCCCGGTTGATGCCGGTGACCTCCTGGGCCAGGGAGCCGTCGCGGAAATAGAGGCCGTGGAACGCGAGCAGCGCGCGCTCGTCGGCACCCTCGGCGAAGTAGCGCTCGGCGCCGCCGAGGAAGATCAGCGCGCAGGCCGAATAGCAGGCGCCCGCGACGATCGTGCGATAGCGTTTCTCGCGGATCAGGTCGCCGATCATGAATCCGTCGGCGGCCGCGCCGCCCGGCGAGTCCAGCAGCACGATGGCGTCGATCTTGAAACGATTGCGCTCGACGATGGACTTGAACCGGTCGAAGTCGCCGCGCTCGACGGGACCCGCGAGCACGAGCTGGTCGCCCGCCGCATCGAAGCTCATCGCAGGGGCTGGCGCGGTCCGGGCGCCAAGGAGAAGGCCGAGCAGGATTGCCGGCAGGACGCGGCTCATGACGCCGACCTCAGATCTGGGAGTGTCGTCGCCGAGCCTGGACCGGCGGTCGTTAACGCTTCGCGAGCGGTCCGGGCCGCGCAGGCTCACAAGCTGCGCCGGCTCTTGAGCGCCGCGACGAGCGTGCCGTCGTCGAGATAATCGAGCTCGCCGCCCACCGGCACGCCATGGGCGAGGCGCGTCACGCTGCAGCCGAGGCCGGAGAGCCGATCGGCGACGTAATGCGCGGTCGTCTGCCCCTCGACCGTGGCGTTCATCGCCAGGATCACCTCGCCCACGCCGCCTGCCTGCACGCGGCGCACGAGGCCGGCGACGCTGAGATCGTCCGGGCCGACGCCGTCGAGCGCCGACAGCACGCCGCCCAGCACGTGATAGCGCCCCTTGGTGGCGCCGGCGCGCTCCAGCGCCCAAAGGTCGCCGACGTCCTCGACGACGACGAGCGTCCGGGGGTCGCGGCGCTCGTCGCTGCAGATCGTGCAGGGGTCGATCGTATCGAGATTGCCGCAGGTCGCACAGGTGACGACCTTGTCGGCGGCCTCGCGCAACGCCTCGCTGAGCGGCAGCAGCAGCTGCTCGCGCTTCTTCATCAGGTCGAGCACCGCGCGGCGCGCCGAGCGCGGGCCGAGGCCCGGCAGGCGGCCGAGGAGCTGGATCAGCCGCTCGAGTTCGGGACCGGTCATGTCGATGCGTATCGCCGGATCGGCCGCGCGGGCGGGAGGCTCAGAACGGCAGCTTGAACCCGGGCGGCAGGCCGAGACCGCCCATCAGGCGCTGCGTCTCCTCCTGCATCGCCGCGTCCGCCTTGCCGCGCGCATCGCCATAGGCCGCGACGATCAGGTCCTCCAGCATGCCGACATCGGCCGGGTCGACGACGCTCGGCTCGAGTTTCACGCGCTTCATCTCGCCCTTGCCGTTGACGGTGACCTTCACCATGCCGCCGCCGGCCTGCCCTTCGACCTCGACCTGGGCGAGCTTCTCCTGCATCTCGGCCATCTTCTGCTGCATGGCCGAGGCCTGCTTCATGAGGTTTCCGAGATTCTTCATGGCTCGTCGCTCTCCGGATCGATGCTGTCGGGAATGAGATCGTAGTCGGGCGGCGCGTCCTCGCCGGCCTCGGCCGGCTCGCCGGCGGCCGCCGGCGGCTCGTCGGCGCCGCGCACGACCTCGAGGGTCGCGCCGGGAAACAGCTCCAGCGCGGCGCGCACCAGCGGATGCTCGGCCGCGCGCGCCTTGCGCGCCGCCACCATCGCGGCAGCCTGCTGCGCCAGGGTCGGCTCGCCGTCGGCCTTGTCGCTGAGCGTGACGACCCAACGGCGCCCGGTCCAGCGGCCGAGCAGATCCATGAGGCGCGAAGCGAAATCGCGCGGGCACCCCGGGGCACGGATCTCGATCAGCCCGGCCTCGAAGCGCACGCAATGCACGGTGTTCCACAACAGCCCGTGCAGGATGCCCTCGCGCTTGGCCGCGAAGAGGTCGACGACATCGCGGAAGCTCCGCGGCTGGGCAAGCTCGGCCTGGGCGGCCGGCACCGCGACCGCGGCCACTGCCGGGACCGCCGCGGCGACCGGCGCCACCGCGTTGACGACGAGGCTCGCGCGCGCGCCCGTGTTTCCGCCGCCACCGCCACCGCCACCGCGCGGCGTCGATTGGCCGCCGCCGCCGTCGCGCAGGGTCGCGACGAGGTCGGCGGGGCTCGGAAGGTCCGCCGCATAGGCGAGGCGGATCAGAACCATCTCCAGCGCGGCCAGCGGCTGCGGCGCGGTCTGCACCTCGGCGAGGCCCTTGAGCAGCATCGTCCAGGCACGCGCCAGGGCGGGAATCGCGAGCTTGGCGGCGAGCGCCTTGCCGCGCTCGCGCTCCGCCTGGGGCAGCGCGGCCTCGTCGGCGAGCACGGGCGCCGCCTGCAGGCGCGTGAGGTGATGCACGATCTCCAGCATGTCCTGCACGACGACCGACGGATCGGCGCCCACCCGGTACATCGCCTGCAGCTGGGCCAGCGCATCGGCGGGCCGGCCGCCCATCGTCGCCTCGAACAGGTCGAAGACCTGCGTTCGGTCGGCCAGGCCGAGCAGCTCGCGCGTCGCATCCTCGGAGACGTCGCCATCGACATGGGCGAGCGCGCGATCGAGCAGCGAGAGCCCGTCGCGTGCCGAGCCGTCGGCCGCGCGCGCCAGCACCTGGGCCGCGCCCGGCGCGATCTTGCGACCTTCCTTCACGGCGACGTCGGCCAGCAGCGTCGCCAGCGTCGCCTGGTCGAAGCGCCGCAGGTCGAAACGCTGGCACCGCGACAGGACCGTGATCGGGACCTTCCGGATCTCGGTCGTCGCGAAAATGAACTTCACGTGCTCCGGCGGCTCCTCGAGCGTCTTGAGCAGCGCATTGAACGCGCTGTTCGAGAGCATGTGGACCTCGTCCACGATGTAGATCTTGAACCGCGCCGAGACGGGGCGATAGCGCACGCCGTCGATCAGCTCGCGGATGTTCGCGACGCCGGTGTTGGACGCCGCGTCCATCTCGATGACGTCCATGTGGCGATCCTCGGCGATCGCAGTGCAATGCTCGCACACGCCGCAGGGGTCGGGCGTCGGGCCCCCCTTGCCGTTCGCGCCGACGCAGTTCAGCGCGCGGGCGATGATGCGCGCCGTCGTCGTCTTGCCCACGCCGCGCACGCCCGTGAGGACGAAGGCATGGGCGATGCGCCCGGTCTCGATGGCGTTGGCGAGGGTGCGGACCAGCGCCTCCTGGCCCAGCAGATCGCTGAGTCGCGTCGGCCGGTACTTGCGTGCCAGCACGCGATAGGCGGCGGGGGACGAGTCGCTCATCGCATCAGCTTAGCTGGCCGGCTGGCAGGGAGGCGACGACCGTGGCGCCGCGCTGTGGACGACCGCGGGAGCCCGGGACGTCGCAAGCGACCGGAACGTCACCCGGGCCAGACACGTCACGAAGGCCCGACACGTCACGAGGGCCAGACACGCAGCGGCGCGGAAGGTGGGAGGTTGAAACGACGACCCGGACCGGAACTCGTTACGGTTGCTTCCTCTCGGACCTGGCCGGATTGGCGAGGGATCCGTCCGCCGCCAACCTCCCGCGCGGGTATATGGGCCAGCCCGCCCGCCGAAGCAAGCCAAGGATTCGGCCCCGATGGTTGCGCGAAACTGCCCCAGCCGGCACTCTCCGGACCGTCATGCGACGTCCGAATTTCTATGCCGGACTTGAACTTGCCCGCTTCTCCGAGCGGCGCCGGGACACGGCCTATATCGACCGCCAGATCGCCGGCACCGCCGCGCGGGTCGTGCCCGTGTGGCGCAGCCGCAATCTCGTGGTGCCGGGCGACCAGCCGCGCGCGGTCTTCCTCGATCCGGCCTCTGTCGACGCGCTCGCGACGCCGCCGAAGCTCCTCGTATTCCTGGGCGAGCGCGACGGCGCCAGCTACTTCGCGCTCGACGTCTCCGGTCACGAGGAGAACGCGCTGCCGGCGCTTTTCGGCCCTCAGACGAGCTTCCTCGACCTGCGCTCGGTCGGCGGCCTGATGGACCGCCAGGAGGGCGCGCTGCTCGCCTATGCCCGCGGCATCCTGCATTGGCATGCCCGGCATCGACATTGCGGCGTCTGCGGCGCGCCGACCCGCCCCGAGGCCGCCGGCCACGTCCGGCGCTGCACCGACGCGGCCTGCAACACCGAGCATTTCCCGCGCACCGATCCGGCCGTGATCATGCTCGTCACCCACGAGGATCACGCGCTCCTGGGCCGCCAGCGGATCTGGCCGGCCGGCATGCACTCCACGCTCGCGGGTTTCGTCGAGCCCGGCGAGAGCCTGGAAGAGGCCGTCTCGCGTGAGGTCTTCGAGGAGGCCGGCGTCTCCGTGGCGGACGTGCGCTACCACTCCTCGCAGCCCTGGCCGTTCCCGTCGTCGATCATGCTGGGCTTCCATGCCCGGGCGACGTCGCGCGACCTCGCGGTCGATCCCGAGGAGCTCGAGACCGCCGGCTGGTTCAGCCGGTCCTTCCTGCAGCAGACGCACGATCCCGATCGGTTCCGCCTGCCGCGCGTGGATTCGATCGCACGTCGGCTGATCGAGGATTGGCTCGCCGGCGCCGCCTAGCGCGACCGTCGAAGACGCCGCCGCATCCGGGCCCCGCATGGACTACAGCCGCATCGAATCGCCCGTGTCGCCGCGACCGGCCTTCGACCCGACCCCGGTCGTCACGGCCGCGGTCTTCGTGCTCGCATCGCTCCTGAACCACAACGCGGTGCTCAATCACTTCCTGCGTTTCGGCGCCGACTCCGACACGCTCTGGCACACCGGATTGTTCTGGCTCGGCGATCTGCGCCTCACCAACCCGCCGAGCATCGACAACCGCAGCTATTTCGGGACGCACTTCACGCCGTTCCTGATCCTGCCCGGCCTCGTCAGCCGCTTCCTGCCCTTCGACGCGATGGAGTGGTACGCGCTGGTCATCGGCGCCTGCCACGGCACCACCGCCGCCGTCCTCGCCGCCGCGATCGGCGCCCTGACCCGCCGGCTCGCGATCGCGCCGTGGACGGGCGCCGCGCTCGCCCTGCTCGGCGGTCTCGCGATGACCCTGAATGCGGTCGCGGCCCAGCTTGCGCGGACGCCGCACTACGAGGTCCTGGCGCCCGGCCTGATCCTGGCGACGACCCTTGCCCTCGCGCTCGAGCGGCGCAAGCTCGCCGCGCTCGCCTTCGTCGTGCTCCTCTCGCTCAAGCAGGACGCGGGACTGCATGCCGCGCTGCTGCTGATGGCCTTCGTCGCCGCGACGTGGTGGACCGAACGCCGCCTGCTGCGCGCCGAGCTCGTCTTCGCCGCGGCGGGCGTCGCCTACGCGGTGTTCGGCTTCGCCTTCGCGCCGCTCTTCCTCAGCTACTACCAGGGCCACATGGTCGGGTACTTCGTCGGCGACCCGCCCTTCGCCCATTGGCGTCTCGACGTGATCGCCACGAAGGTCGACTACTTCGCCTGGCAGTCGGCACATGTCTGGGGGCCGATGCTGGCGTCCTTCGCCTATGCGGCGGTCCGCCGCGATCTCGGCGCGGCGATCGGTGCGGTCGCGGTGCTGCCGTGGTTCGTCGCGACCGTCTGCCTCACCAACTACCTCACGGTCTGGGCGCTCGCCTTCCACTACGTCTATCCGGCGCTGATCATGATCGGGTGGCCCGCCGTGCTCGGGCTCTATCGCATCGGTCCGCGCCACCTGACGGGCGCGACGCGGGGCCTTCTCGCGCTGCAGGCGGCGGTCCTGGCGCTCGCCTTCCTGCCCAAGTTCGGCACGCATCTCGATTTCTATTTCCCGCGCCATCGGTCCGTTCGGTACGACATCTCCCGCGAGGCGCGCGCGATCGACGACGTGCGGGCGTTCATGGCGGCGCTGCGCACCCACCGCGACGAGCTCGGCAAGCTGCGTGCCAACGTGATGCTGATATCGTTGGCGCCGCACGACTTCGTGCGCGGCCATTGGATCGACGACATCAAGCCCGGCGACCCGGTCATCGGCGCGATCGACACGATCGCCTTCCTCGAGGGCAGCTGGGGCTGCCCGACCGTCAACGGAGTGGCGCAGGCGACGAACCTGCCGTTCGCCTATCACGTCCCGCGGACCCGCATCGTCGTCCTGACGCGGCGACGGCCGGAGCAGATGCCGAACCTCCTGGCGCTGCTGGAGCCGGCGCGACGCACGCGGCCGGCATTCTGCAGCCTCGCGGAGCTCGGCGACCGATGACCGGCACGCCGGACAAGCAGGCGCGCCCGGCCTTGGTACAGGCTCGATTCGACGCGCTCGCCGACTCTCGCGCGGCCTGGATGGCGCGCAATGCGGCGTTCCATGCCGCCGACGAGGCCTATCTGCGCTTCCTGATTCCCGAGGGCCTGCGTGTGCTGGTCGTCGGCTGCGGCATCGGCGATCTCGTCGCGGCGCTGCGACCCGCGCGCGGCGTCGGAATCGACATCAGTCCCCGCATGATCGACATCGCACGCGCGCGCCATCCCGGGCTCGAGTTTCATTGCGGCGACGTCGCCGATCCCGCGTGCATGGATCGGATCGCCGGCCCCTTCGACGTGATCCTGCTGCCGGGAACGATCGGCTTCCTCGACGATTGCCAGGGCGCGCTGCAGGCGCTGCACCGCTGGTGCGCGCCGGCCACGCGGCTGATCGTCGCCTACCACTCGCGGCTCTGGGAGCCGCTGCTCCAGCTCGCCGAGCGCCTCGGCCTGAAAATGCCCGAAGGCCAGCAGAACTGGCTGTCGACCCGCGACATCATGAACCTGTTCGACCTCGCCGGTTTCGAGCCGATCCGCCGGGAATGGCGGCAGCTGGTGCCGCGGCGCGCCGCCGGCCTCGGTCCGCTGATCAATCGCTATCTCGCGCCGCTCCCCGGCATCCGCCGGCTTTGCCTGCGCAATTACATCGTGGGCCGACCGCGGCCGTCGGGCCCGGCGACGGCCGCGCCGCCGCCGAGCGTGAGCGTCGTCATTCCCTGCCGCAATGAGAAGGGCAACATCGAGAACGCCGTGCGGCGGCTGCCCGACTTCGGCGCGCGCACGGAAATCCTCTTCGTCGAGGGCCACAGTCGCGACGGCACGTTCGAGGAGTGCCTGCGCGTGCAGGCCGCCTATCCCGACCACGACATCAAGGTCTTCCGCCAGACCGGTAAGGGCAAAGGCGATGCCGTGCGCCTTGGCTTCCACGAAGCCACCGGCGACGTGCTGCTGATCCTCGACGCCGACCTCACGACGCCGCCCGAGACGATGCCGCGCTTCTACGAGGCCATCGCCTCCGGCCGGGCGGATTTCGCCAATGGCACCCGCTTCGTATACCCGATGGCGGCGGGCGCCATGCGCTTCCTCAACAACCTCGCCAACCGCGCCTTCGCCCGCGCCTTCTCCTACCTGCTCAACCAGCGCTTCACCGACACGCTCTGCGGCACCAAGGCGATCCGCCGAAGCGACTATGTGCGCCTCGCCGCCAACCGCGCCTATTTCGGCGAGTTCGATCCGTTCGGCGACTTCGACCTGATCTTCGGCGCCGCCAAGCAGAACCTGAAGATGGTCGAGATCCCGATCCGCTACGCCGACCGGGACTACGGCAGCACCAACATCTCGCGCTTCACGCATGGCTGGCTGCTGCTGCGCATGGTTCTTTTCGCCTGGCGCAAGCTCAAGGCGTTCTGACGACCGGACGATCCGGGCTTGATCGCGGCGCCCGCCCGACACATGTTCCGCCGCCCATGAGCGCCACTCTCCCTCGCTCCGCCCTCGTGACCGGCGGCGCCCGTCGCATCGGCCGCGCGATCGTCGAGACGCTCGCGGCAGACGGCTACGCCGTCGCGATCCATTGCCACGCCTCGCGCGCCGAAGCCGATGCGCTGGCGGCGCGGATCGGCGCGGCGGGCGGGCGCGCGGCGGTCGTCGTCGCCGATCTCGCCGACGAGGACGCGGTGCAGGGGCTCGTGCCGCAGGCGGAACGGGCGCTGGGCCCCATCGGCATCCTCGTCAACAACGCCTCGGTGTTCGAGCACGACGACGCGCGGACGGCGACGCGGGCGAGCTGGGATCGCCATCTGGGGACCAATCTCCGCGCGCCCTTCGTGCTGGCGCAGGCGTTTGCCGGCCGGCTCCCCGCCGAAGCCGACGGCTTGATCGTCAACCTCCTCGACCAGCGCGTCTGGAGCCTGACGCCGCATTTCATCTCCTACACGGTCAGCAAGAGCGGCCTGTGGACGCTGACCCGGACGCTCGCCCTCGCTCTCGCCCCCCGGATCCGGGTATGCGCGATCGGGCCGGGACCGACCTTGCCCAGCCCGCGGCAGAGCGAGGCGCAATTCGATCGCCAGGTCGCCGGCGTCCCCTTGCGCCGCGGGCCCGCGCTGGACGAAGTCGCCGCCGCCCTGCGTTTCCTGATCGCCGCCCGATCTTTCACCGGGCAGATGCTGGCGCTCGACGGCGGCCAGCACCTCAACTGGGGGCCCGCCGGCCCCGCGGCCGCGGAGGAGTGAGGGGAGCCATGACCTCGTCGGTGTTTCCGCCCTCGCCGATCCTGGCGACGGCTGCCAATCGCCTGCGGCACGTCTTCGTCCGCGACCTGATCGTGCCGGCCTCGGTCGGCGTCTGGAGCCACGAAAAGGGGCGCGCTCAGCGGGTCCGGATCAACATCGATCTCGGTGTCGGCGAGCCGCCCGTCCCACCGCCAGATCGTCTCGATGCCGTCGTGTGCTATGACCGGGTCACCCGAGCCGTGCGGGCCCTGGCCGCAGGCGAGCACGTCCACCTGCTGGAGACCCTGGCCGAACGGATTGCGGCTGTTGCCCTCGAAGATCCGCGCGTCCGCAACGTCCGGGTGCGAGTCGAAAAGCTCGATGTCTACGCCGATGCGGCCTCGGTCGGCGTCGAAATCGAGCGAATTGCGCCGGAATGACCCGGCGGCAATGAATTGCCCACAGCGCGCCGCCAAGGAGAAACATCGTGGCCAGGCCCCCTGATAGGCCGCCTAACGTTGCCGAGACGAGACAACGGCAGACATTCGAAGCATTGCGAATCAATGGGTTGCCAAAACTGGCTAAAATTTAGTCAACGCGACGCAAACCCCTGTAAAACGTGACGCGCGCGCTTCTCTGGGATTGGTTGCCAACAGACTTGTCCACAGGATCAGTGGAAAGGCGTACTCCAAAGGGCGTGGACGAGGTTCCTCTCGGTTATCGCCCGTAGGCTGCAGATCCGATGTCCGACGCCGAGGATCCCGAACTCGAAGTGGAGGCCGACAGTCCGGCGAGCTTCAAGGCCGGCGCGCAGGTGCTGCGCACGGCGCTGGCGACCATTCCCATGGGACCCGGCGTCTACCGGATGCTCGATGCGCGCGGTGACGCGCTCTACGTCGGCAAGGCGCGCAGCCTGAAGCGGCGCGTCGCCCAGTACCTGCAATGGACGCGGCTGCCGACGCGGCTTCAGCGGATGGTCGCCGAGACGCGGCGCGTCGAGATCGTCGTCACCCACACCGAGGTCGAAGCGCTCCTGCTGGAGAGCAACCTCATCAAGCGCCTGATGCCGCGCTTCAACGTTCTGCTGCGCGACGACAAGTCGTTCCCCTATATCGCCATCCTCCGCGATCACGAGTTCCCGCAGATCGCCAAGCATCGTGGCGCGCGGGTCAGGCCCGGCGACTATTTCGGTCCCTTCGCCTCGGCGGGCGCGGTGAACCAGACCCTGACCGCGCTGCAGCGCGCCTTCCTCCTGCGCTCGTGCTCGGACGCCGTCTTCGGCAACCGCACGCGACCCTGCCTGCTGTTCCAGATCAAGCGCTGCTCGGCGCCGTGCGTCCAGCGCATCGCGGCGGAGGATTACGGCCGGCTCGTCGCCGATGCGCGCGCCTTCCTCGCCGGACGATCGCGCGAGGCGCAGACGGCGCTCGTGGAGAAGATGCAGGCCGCCTCCGCCGCGCTCGATTTCGAAGGCGCCGCGCTGTATCGCGACCGCATCCGGGCGCTGACGCAGATCCAGAGCCGGCAGGACATCAATCTCGAGGGCGTCGGCGATGCGGACGTGATCGCGATCCACCAGGCCGGCGGCGCTTCGGCGATCCAGGTGTTCTTCTTCCGCGGCGGCCGCAACTGCGGCAACCGCCCGTATTTCCCGAAGCACGACCGCACGCTCGATGCGGCCGAGGTGCTCGCCTCCTTCGTCGGCCAGTTCTACGACGACAAGCCGCCGCCGGAACTGGTGCTGCTGTCGCACGACGTGCCCGAGCACGATCTGCTCGAGGCCGCGCTGAGCGAGAAGGCCGGGCATCGCGTCTATATCCACGCGCCCGAGCGCGGCGAAAAGCGCAAGGCGATCGAGCACGCGGTCACCAACGCCAAGGAGGCGCTCGCGCGACGAAGCGTCGACGACGCGCGCCAGGGCGAGCTGCTCGAGGGCGTCGCGCGCGTGTTCGGCCTGCCGGGCCCGCCGCAGCGCATCGAGGTCTACGACAACAGCCACATCATGGGCCGCGAGGCGATCGGCGCGATGATCGTCGCCGGGCCCGAGGGCCTGATGAAGGGCGCCTATCGGAAGTTCAACATCCGGAACCTCAAGTCGGCCGCCAATCCGGACGGCATCGAGCCGGGCGACGATTTCGGCATGATGCGCGAGGTCTTCACCCGCCGCTTCGCGCGCGCGCTGAAGGAGGATCCCGACCGTTCCGGAAGCACCTGGCCCGACCTCGTGCTCGTCGACGGGGGCGAGGGCCAGCTCGCCGCCGCGACCGGCGCGCTGGCCGAGCTCGGCATCGACGACGTCGTGCTCGTCGGCGTCGCGAAGGGGCCGGATCGCGACGCCGGCCGCGAGCGCTTCTTTCGGGCGGGGCAGGCGCCGTTCCAGCTGCCGCCCAACGATCCGGTTCTCTTCTTCCTGCAGAGGTTGCGAGACGAGGCGCATCGCTTCGCGATCGGCGGCCATCGCGCGCGGCGCTCCGCGCTCATCCACGGCTCCGCGCTCGACGAGATCGCCGGCATCGGCCCCAAGCGCAAGAAGGCGCTGCTGCTGCATTTCGGTTCGGCGCGTGCGGTGGCGCGTGCCGGACTCGCCGATCTGCAGGCCGTCGCCGGCATCGACGCCGCGACGGCCCGAAAGATCTATGACCACTTTCAAGGGCCCGGCTAAACTCCGCCCGTATTTCCCGCGTCCCGGCCCGACCTAGATTGGAGCGTGATGTTCGGTTCGCTGCCGATGTGCCTGACGTTCGCGCGAATCGCCGCGATCCCGCTGCTGGTGGTCCTGTTCTATCTGGACGGCGAGCCGTGGCGTTACGCGGCCTGCGCGCTGTACACGGCCGCGGCCGTCACGGACTACCTGGACGGCTATTTCGCGCGCGCATGGAAGCAGCAATCCAAGCTCGGGCGGATGTTCGATCCGATCGCGGACAAACTGCTGGTTGCGTCGACGATCCTCCTGCTGGTCGCCTTCCGCCGCGTCGCGGGCATCGACGTGCTTGCCGCCCTCGTCATCCTCTGCCGCGAGGTCCTCGTCTCGGGCCTGCGCGAATTCCTCGCCGAGTTGCGCGCCATCCTGCCGGTCAGCCGGCTGGCGAAGTGGAAGACCGGCATGCAAATGACCGCGCTCGGATTCCTGATTGTCGGCGACGCCCAGGCGACGGCCGTGCTGCCGGTGCTCCTGATCGGCGAGATCCTGCTGTGGATCGCGGCCGCGCTGACGCTGATCACCGGCTACGACTACCTCGCCGAGGGCCTCAAGCACATCGACGACAAGCCCGTCACCCACGGCACCCGCCCGGCGCCGCCGGCTCCGGCGGTCGATGCCCAGGCCGGCTCGAACGCGGCGCGCGCGGCGAGGCCGGCCGCGCCGACATGAAGATCTTCGGCTTCGCCGGCTGGAGCGGAAGCGGCAAGACGACCCTCCTGACGAAGCTGATCCCCGACTTCGTCGCCCGCGGCCTGCGCGTGTCGACGATCAAGCACGCCCATCACCGCTTCGACATCGATCGGCCCGGCAAGGACTCCTACGAGCATCGCCAGGCCGGCGCGACCGAGGTGCTGATCTCTTCGAGTCATCGCTTCGCCCTGATGCACGAACTGCGCGACGAGCCGGAGCCGAGCCTCGACGCGCTGGTCGCCCGCATGACGCCGGTCGACCTGCTCCTGATCGAGGGCTTCAAGTTCGATCCGCACGACAAGCTCGAGATCCACCGCCCGTCGCTCGGCAAGCCGCTGCTGGCGCGCGAGGATCCGCACATCGTCGCCGTCGCAAGCGATGTCGAGATTCCTGGATTGCACGTGCCGCGGCTCGACCTCGCGGACGTCGCGGGGATCGCCGAGTTCGTCATCGCGCGCTGCGCGCTGTCGACGCCCTGAGGGCGCCCGCCATGGCCCAGCTCTCCGACGACTGCTTCGCCTTCGGCGGCGCGCTCATGCGCGCCGACGAGGCGCTGCGCATCCTCGCATCGCGCATCGCCTGCGTCGTTCCGGCGGAGCGGCGCGCGCTGCGGGCCTGTCGCGGGCGAATCCTCGCCGCGGACCTCGTCGCGCCGCGCGACGTGCCGCCCCACGACAACGCCGCTGTCGACGGCTACGCCGTGGCCTTCGACGACCTCGCGCCGGCGGGGGACACGAGGCTCCCCGTGACGGCCCGCGTCGCAGCCGGCCAGCATCTGGGTCGCGCCGTGCCGCGGGGCGCGGCGATCCGCATCTTCACGGGGGCCCCGATGCCCGACGGCGTCGACACGGTCTTCATGCAGGAGGATGCGCGCGAGGGTGACGGCGCCGTCACGCTGCCGCCCGGCATCCGGCGCGGCGCAAATCGCCGGAAGCGCGGCGAGGACATCCGCGCCGGCGCGACCATCCTCGAGGCGGGGCGACGCCTCCGGCCGCAGGACATCGGCCTGGCGGCATCGATCGGCCTCACCGCACTGCAGGTCTTCGCGCCGCTGAAGGTCGCAGTGCTGTCCTCGGGCGACGAGCTCGCGGAGCCGGGAACGGAGGCGCGCCCGGGACAGGTCTACGACGCCAACCGGCACGCCCTCGTCGCGCTCGTCGAAAATCTCGGCTGCGAGGCCATCGACCTCGGCATCGTCGCCGACGACGCGGCCGCCGTGGAGCGCGCCCTCGCGCGGGCGAGTACACAGGCCGACGTCGTCGTCACCTCGGGCGGCATGTCGACCGGCGAGGAGGACCACATGCGCGCGGCCGTCACGCGGCTCGGCGCGCTGCATTTCTGGCGCCTGGCGATCCGACCCGGCCGCCCGGTCGCGCTCGGCCAGGTCGGCGGCAAGGCCTTCGTCGGATTGCCCGGGAATCCCGTCGCCATGATGGTGACGTTCATGCGCTTCGCGCGCCCAGTCCTTCTCGGCCTCGCGGGCGCGGCTTCGGTCGTCCCCCACGGCTTCCGCGTCCCGAGCGCCACCGCGCTTGCCAAGAAGGAGGGGCGGCGCGAGTGGCTTCGCGCCCGGCTCGAGCGCGCCGACGACGGCACGCTGCGCGCGGTCAAGTTCCCGCGCGACGGCGCCGGCATCCTGACATCGCTCGTGGCGGCGGACGGCCTCATCGAGCTGCCGGAGGAATTGACCGAGGTTCCCGCGGGCGCGATGGTTGAGTTCATCCCGTTCAGCGAAGTCGACGTCTGATGAAGATCCTGTGGTTCGCTTGGTTTCGCGCCCGAGTCGGCACCGCGGAGGAGATCGTCGATCCTCCGGCGGACGTGGTCGACGTGGCCGGCCTCGTCGAATGGTTGCGCGGCCGTTCGCCCGGGCATGCGCAGGCGCTGAAGGAGCTTGCGGTCGTCCGCGTCGCGGTCAACCAGACCTACGTGAAATTCGATCATCGGCTGAAACCGGGCGACGAGATCGCCCTGTTCCCGCCGGTCACCGGAGGCTGAGCGGTGGGCGGCGACGCCCGGAGCGTCGAGAGCCCGCGCATCCTCGTGCGCGTGCAGCGCGAGGACTTCGACGTCGGCGCGACGCTCGACGAGTTGGCACGCGCGCGACATGACATCGGCGGCATCACGAGCTTCGTCGGGCTCGTGCGGGACATCCACGGCGACCGGCGCGTCGGCGCCCTGACCCTCGAGCATTTCCCCGGCATGACGGAGCGCGAGTTGAACCGCATCGCCGGCGAGGCGCATGAGCGATGGCCGCTCTCCGCCGTCGCGATCATCCACCGGTTCGGTCGCATGGAGCCCGGTGAGCGGATCGTGCTCTGCGCCGCCGCCTCTGCCCACCGCCAGGCTGCCTTCGACGCCTGCGCCTTCCTGATCGATTTCCTGAAGACGCAGGCGCCGTTCTGGAAGCTGGAGGACACCGACGCCGGTGCGCACTGGGTCGAAGCCCGCGCCAGCGACGACGCAGCGGCGGCGCGCTGGCGGAAGGGTTGAGTGCGGCCGCGGGCTCAGGCCGGCGCGCGCACCAGGCGCTCGAAGTCCTCGATGAGCGCCTTCGTAACCGGCCCCGGCGCGAAGCGGTACTGGTCGACCTCGCCCACCGGTGTGATCTCCGCCGCCGTCCCGGTCAGGAACATCTCCTGCGCCTTGGCCATCTCCTCCGGCCAGATCGCCCGCTCGACGACCTTGAACTGACGCCTGCGCGCCAATTCCATGACGGTTCGACGCGTGATCCCGTCGAGGAAGCAATCGGGCGTCGGCGTGTGGACTTCGCCGTTGATCACCAGGAAGAGGTTGGCGCCGGTGGCCTCCGCGAGCTGTCCGCGCCAGTCGAGCATCAGCGCGTCCTGGTAGCCTGCGGACTCGGCGGCATGCTTCGACATCGTGCAGATCATGTAGAGGCCGGCGGCCTTGCTCGCGGTCGGCGCGGTATCCGGAGCCGGGCGGCGCCACTTCGACATCGTCACCCGGATGCCCTTGGCGCGAATCTCAGGCGGGAAATAGCTCGGCCACACCCAGGTCGCGATGGCGACGTTGATCCGCGACGCCTGTGCGGACACGCCCATCTGCTCCGACCCGCGCCAGGCGATCGGCCGCACATAGCCGTCGACGATGGCGTTCGCCTTGACCGTCTCCGCCTTGGCCAGCTCGATCTCGTCGACGCCGAACGGCAGCTGGAAGCCGAGAAGCTCCGCCGAGCGGGCGAGGCGTTCGGAATGCTCGCGGCTCTTGAAGATGCGTCCCGAATAGACGCGCTCGCCTTCGAACACGGCCGAGGCGTAGTGCAGCGCGTGCGACAGCACGTGGAGCTTCGCCTCGCGCCAGGCGACCAGCTGGCCGTTGAACCAGATGAAACCGTCGCGGTCGTCGAAGGGGATGAGCTTCTGAGCCATGGCCGAGTCACTTCCTTCCGGATGCGGGGATGTTCGCGTAACTTTGTTTCGAAGAACGGGGCGCAGAAGAACACATTGCCACGATATACGTCAATGTTACTGACGTATATCCGCCATGCGAATCTGCGCAGTCTCCGACAAGTTCCAACGCTCGAAGCCATGTCCGCCGATACCGCCCCAGCGCTCAAGCATCTGTTCCTCCGCGACGAGGATCTTCGGCTCGGAATCGAGCTGCTCTTCTATGCCTATCGCGATTTCACCGGCGAGCCGGATCGGATCCTCGCGAAGCTGGGCTTCGGCCGCGCGCATCATCGCGTGATCTATTTCGTCGGCCGGCATCCGGAGATCACGGTCGGCGAGCTGCTGACGATCCTGCGAATCACGAAGCAGTCGCTCTCGCGCGTGCTGAGCGAGCTGTTGCGCAAGGGCTACGTGGCCGCGACGCCGGGGACGACCGATCGGCGCCAGCGCCGGCTGTCGCTGACGCCGACCGGCGTGGCGCTCGAGCGAGAGCTGACCGAGAACCAGCGCAATCGCGTCGCTGCCGCCTATCGCGCGGCCGGGGCCGCCGCGGTCGACGGCTTCAAGCGCGTCATGCTCGGCCTCGTGAACGAGACGGACCGGGCGACCCTCATCGGGCCGGCCGCGGGGCAGGGCCGCGCCCGCTCGCGCGGCGCCTGACGGGGGCGCCCGCGATGACCGACGGCGCCCACATCCTCGTCGTCGACGACGACGTGCGCCTGCGCGAGCTGCTGCGCCAGTTCCTGACGCGCAGCGGTTTTCACGTCACTACCGCCGGCGACGCCAAGGAGGCCGATGCGACTCTCGGCGCCATCACCTTCGACCTTGCGGTGATCGACGTGATGCTCCCCGGCGAATCCGGCCTGGACCTGACGCGTCGCCTGCGTGCCCGCGGGTCGCTGCCGATCCTGCTCCTCACCGCACGCAGCGAGACGCAGGATCGGATCGCCGGCCTAGCCTCGGGCGCCGACGACTATCTGCCGAAACCGTTCGAACCGGACGAGCTGCTATTGCGGATTCGTGCCATCCTGCGCCGGGCGCCGCCGCCGGTCCCGGCGACTCCGGACACCGTCGCCTTTGGCCCGTTCCGTTTCGTCATTCCACGCGAGGAGTTGGTGCGCGAAGGAGTCGCCGTGAAGCTGACGACCGCCGAGGCCAGCCTCCTGCGGACGCTGGCGGAGCGTGCCGACCGGCCGGTCAGTCGCGAGGAGCTGATCGCGAGGGGGCGCGTCGACGGCGGCGAGCGGACCGTCGACGTGCAGGTGACGCGCCTGCGCCGCAAGCTCGAGGACGATCCGAAGAATCCGCGTTGGCTGCAGACGGTCCGGGGCGCCGGCTACATCCTGCGGACGGGCTGAGCGATGCCGATCGTCCCGAAGTCCCTGCTCCCGCGCACGCTGTTCGGACGCGCCGTGCTGATCATCGTGCTGCCGCTCGTGCTCGTGCAGCTCGTCGCGATCTTCGTCTTCTACGACCGGGTCTGGGAGACCGTGACGCGGCGCCTGAGCCAGGCCGTTGCCGGGGAGATCGCGATGACCGTCGCGATGATGAGTCGCGCCGACTCCGTGGAGACGCGCACGCACGTGCTCGCGACCGCCGCTTCGTCGCTCGGCCTGTTCATCGAGATCGACGATCGCGGCCGTCTCGCGGCACCGACCGTCGACGAGGGGTCGGGAATCCTCGAGCGCCGCCTCATCCAGGCGCTGCGCGAGCGCGTCGGCCGGCCTTTCGCGCTCGACGTTTGGCGCCAGCCGCGCGACGTCGTGGTCGAGATCCAGCTCGACGACGCGACCATGCGCGTGCGGTTCGCGCGCGAGCGCGTCTTCACGACGACGTCGTACGTCATGATCCTGTGGATGGTCGGCTCGTCGATCATCTTCTTCGCGGTCGCGTCGATCTTCATGCGCAATCAGGTGCGCCCGATCCGGCGCCTCGCCGAGGCCGCCGAGGAGTTCGGCAAGGGCCGCGACGACGAGCCGTACCGCCCCGCGGGCGCCAGCGAGGTCCGCCAGGCCGGCGCCGCCTTCGTCGTGATGCGCGAACGCATCCGGCGTTTCCTGCAGCAGCGCACGGAGATGCTCGCCGGCATCAGCCACGATCTTCGCACCCCGCTCACGCGCATGAAGCTCGAGCTGGCGCTGCTCGGCGACGTGCCGTCGGTGGCCGGACTGCGCGCCGACGTGGCCGACATGGAGCGGATGGTCGACAGCTATCTCGCCTTCGTCCGCGGCGAGGGCGAGGAGGCGCCCGAGCTGGTCGACCTGAAGGCGATGCTCGAGGATCTCGTCGCCGCCGCACAGCGCGAGGGCCACTCGGTGCGGCTCGTCACCGAGGGTGATCTGACGCTGCCCCTGAGGCCGCAGGCCATCAAACGGTCCATCCGAAACCTGCTGGCGAACGCGACCCGCCACGGCGCCCGCATCGACATCCGCGCGAAGCGGCGCGAGCGCTCGCTGAAGCTGACGATCGACGACGACGGTCCCGGGATACCGCAATCGGCCCGCGAGGACGTCTTCAAGCCGTTCTTCCGCCTGGACGCATCACGCAACACCGCGACCGGCGGCGTCGGGCTCGGGCTGACCATCGCGCGCGACGTCGTGCGCGCGCATGGCGGCGAGATCTGGCTCGAGGACTCGCCGCTCGGCGGCCTGCGCGCGCGCATCAAACTGCCTGTCTGAGGAGCGCGCCGGCGTCGCGGGACCCCGCGACGTCAGAACAGCTTGCCGCCGTTCGGCACTGCACGCTCCGGTCCGACCAGCACGACGCCGCCTTCGGGATCCGGGAATCCGAGCACGAGAACCTCGGACATGAACGGCCCGATCTGTCGCGGCGGGAAATTGACGACCGCCGCCACCTGACGGCCGACCAGCTCGTCGGCGCGATAGTGCTTCGTGATCTGCGCCGAGCTGCGCTTGACGCCGATCGGGGCGCCGAAATCGACGCGAAGCTTGAACGACGGCTTGCGCGCCTCGGGGAACGGATCGACGCCGACGATGGTGCCGACCCGAATGTCGACCTTCGCGAACTCGTCGTAGACGATGGGCGGCTGCGCCGGTGCTGTCTTCTCGCTCACGTGCATCAGGCTCCCGGCTTCTCGATCATCTTCTTGAGCTCGTCCATTCCCGCGGCCATGCGCCTAGCGATGACATCGCTCGCTTCCTGCTGCGCCTTGGCGACCATCTCCGCCATGTCCCGCGCATTCGACACCGCGCGCTCGAATGCCGCCTTCGCGAGCTCGGTCTGGCGCGCGGCCTTCTCCTCGGGGCTGCTCGCGCCCATCAGGTCGCGCACGGCCGCCGTCGCCTGCTCCATCGACTGGCGCATGATCTCCCCCTGGCGCTGCGCCAGCGCCTTCATGCCGTCCGCGGCGACCTGGTTGGCCTGGGCGAGGGCCTCGAGGTTGCGGCGCTGCGCCTCGACTACCGACTGCATGTCGACCGCGGTCATCCCGCCGCGACGCAGCTCGCCGGCCAGGCGCTCGAAGTCGAACATCTTCATCGGGTCGAAATTCATGAACGGGTTCGTCGGATTGACCATCTTCGGGCCTCCTTGGCGCGGGACGCGGGGAGTCTAGCCCGGCGCGGCCGCTTCGGTCTCGCGCCGCGCGCCCGGCAGGCTGCGCGCGAGCATCTCCAGGCGGTCGAGCCCCTGGTCTAGAGCCTTCATGGTCCGGGCCATGTCCGCCGACTCGTCGCCGAGCCATGCGCGCATGACCCAGAGATGCAGCGCGACCAGCGCCTTCACGCGCAGCACGCCCAGCGGGCCATCGGTGCGCACGCCGCTCAGCTCCGCCATTGCGCGCAGCGAACGACCGGCACGCTGGGCGATGCACAGCGCCGCACAGGGGTCGCGAGGCAGGTCGCGCGCGAGCGCCTGCATCGCCGTGCGATTCGGCTGCAGTGCGTCGAACCGGCGCATGAAGATCTCGAAGAGCCGCTCGCGGACGGTGCCGTCGGCATCGGTCGGCGCGGCGAGGACGGCCGCGTCGATCCGTGCCATGAACCCGCGCAGGACGGCCACCTTCGACGGGAACATCGGGTAGACCGCGGCCAGACCCGTGCCGGCCGCCTGCGCGATGTCCGCAAGGGTGGTCTCACGCCATCCGCGCGTCGCGAACAGCGACAGGGCCGCGTCGATCACGGCCGCCCGGTCGGGCGCGGCGCGCGACTCGCCGCTCGTCGCGCGTGTGGCCTTGGGCTTGCGTCGGCGCTGGGCCATCGGATCCTCCGCCGGTGAAAAAGGGGCAGGCGTCAAACTAGGCAGATCCGCCCGGCGGTCAAATCGCCGTCACACGACGGACTTCACGTCGCCGACCGTTCCGCCCGACATCGCCAACAGCTCCGCCGGCGTCAGACCGAAGATCGAGCGCGGCGTGCCCGCGGCCGCCCAGATCCGGTCGAAAGCGAGCAGGTCGGCATCGATCACGGTGACGGAGGGCGTCGCATGGCCGAGCGGCGGAACCCCGCCGATCACGAATCCCGTGCGGTCGCGCACGAACTCGGCGTCCGCCTTGCCGATCCGGTCGCCGATCAGCGCCGCGACCTTGCGCTCGTCGACGCGGTTCACGCCCGAGGCGACCACGAGCACGGCACGTCCCGACCCCGCCTTGAAGATGATGGACTTCGCGATCTGCGCGAGCGTGCAGCCGATGGTGGCAGCCGCCTCGGCCGCGCTGCGCGTCGAGTCCGCGAATTCCTGGACCGTGTTGGCGAAGCCCGCCCGCCGAAGCTCGTCCTGCACCCGCTGCGCGGTTGCCGAAAGCGCCATGGGCGGTTCTCAGCCCGCGAGCTCGCGCGACCGGCGCTGGGCCGCCGCGACGGCGCGCGACATCAGCGGCTGGAGCCCATCGGGTGCCATCAGCACGGCGAGCGCGGCGGCCGTCGTGCCGTTGGGCGAGGTCACGTTCTGGCGCAGCGTCGCCGCGCTCTCGGCGGAGCGATGCAGCAGCTCGCCGGCGCCCGCGACCGTGGCGCGCGCCAGCTGGGCAGCCAGCTCATCGGGAAGCCCCGCCTCGACGCCGGCGCGATGCATGCATTCGGCCAGGAGGAAGACGTAGGCCGGACCGGAGCCCGACACGGCCGTGACCGCATCGATCAGCGCCTCGTCCTCGACCCAGCCGACCTCGCCGACGGCCTTCAGCAGGACCTCGGTGAGCCCACGCTGGGCGGCACTGACCTTCGCGTTGGCGCAGCACACCGTAACGCCGCGACCGACCTGGGCCGGCGTGTTGGGCATCGTGCGCACGATCGCCGCCGATCCGCCGAGATGGCCGGCGAAATAGGCGATCGTCTTGCCGGCCGCGACCGAGATCGCCAGCGCGCCGCGCTCGGCGTGCCGGCGATAGGCGGGCGCCACCGCGTCCATCACCTGGGGCTTTGTCGCGAAGACGATGACGTCCGGCTGCCAGTCGGCCGGCACCTCCGCGGCGCTTGCGTAGCACTGGATGCCGGGCTTGCCCGCGAACGGCGCCACCGATTCGCGGCTGGGCTCGACGATCACGACCGGTCGCGGTGCCGCGGGGCCCGCGATCCAGCCGGCCAGCAACGCTCCCCCCATCTTCCCGCAGCCGACGAGCAACAGCCCGCCAGATGATGGCGCCATGACTCTCTCCTCGCGATCGTGAAAGGCGACGTGCCGTCAGTATCAGGCTTCGCCGCGCGTCTCCACCAGCGCCGCGGCGACGGCCTCGGCCGCGGACTTGCCGCCCCAGACGACGAACTGGAAGGCGGGGTGGTAGCGCTCGCACTCGTTCACGGCGCCCTCGATGACGTCCTCGAGCTGCTCGACCGATGCGCCGCGCATGCCGCGCAGCGGCATCGTATGGCGGAACAACGGCATGTCGTCGTCCTCGGGCAGGTCGAAATGGCCGAGCCACATGCGCTGGTTCGCCATGATCAGCAGTTCGGCGATCGCGGTGCGTCGGTGCCGCGGCACGCGCAGGTCGAGGCCGCAGAACACCTGCAGCGCTCCCATGTCGTGGCTCCAGGCAAAATGCAGGCGGTAATCGCCCCACCGGCCGGCAATCTGCGTGATCAGCTCCTCGTCCCCCATGCGATCGAAGATCCACTCGCGTGCAGACGCGATTTCTTCAAGAAGATCCAGGGGATTGGAGGTCGTCGCGCGGGCTTCGTCGGTCCTGCCGTGCATGCGGATGGCGAGCCTTCTTCTATTCCGAGCCTGAGGCTCGGTTGATGCCATAGTTGCCGCTTGATCTTGGGAGCGAATCGCTATGGCACACCATATGCAGTAGGTTGCCAAACAGGATTCAGAGCCGCAAGGGAAATACCCTGCGGTAAAACAAAATTACGTCAGGAAGCTGTGGATCTCTGGCGATCCCGGCCTCAGCTGGCGGTCGTCGATGCCCCCAACCGGCTCTCGAGCTCCGCAAGACGTTGCTGCAGGACCTCATTCTCGGTCCGGGCCCGCGCCGCCATTTCCTTGACCGCCTCGAACTCCTCGCGCGTGACCAAATCCTGGTTCTTGAGCACCCGCTCGACCAGCGCCTTCACCTGCTGGTCCAGCTCGGCCTTGAGACCGCCGAGCGCGCCCATCGCCCCGGTCGCGGCCCGGGCCAAGTCATCGAGAAGTCGGTTCTGCGATTGCATGATAGAGCGACTATCGCGACGCGCCCGCCGAGTTGCAAGCGCGCGAGCGGCAAACCTATAAGGCAGGGATGGACGACATCATCGTGGTCACCGGCGGAGCCGGCTTCATCGGCTCGAACATCCTTGCCGGGCTGGAGGCCGCGGGCGGCGCGCGCCTGGTCTGCTGCGATGATTTCGGCGACGGCGAGAAATGGCGCAACGTCGCCAAGCGGACGCTGTGGGACGTCGTCTCGCCGGCCCGGCTTTCGGCGTGGCTGCAGTCCCCGGCGGCGGCGCAGGTGCGCGCGGTCGTACACATGGGCGCCGTCAGCGACACCACGGCCCGCGACGTCGATCGCATCCTCGAGCAGAACTTCGCGTTCAGCCGCATGCTGTGGACGTGGTGCGGCACGCGGCAGAGGCCGCTGATCTATGCGTCGTCGGCGGCCACCTACGGCGACGGCAGCCTGGGCTTCGACGACGATCCCGGCGTTGCCGCCCTCGCGCGCCTTCGTCCACTCAACGCCTATGGCTGGTCGAAGCTGCTCTTCGACCGCTTCGTCGCCGCGGAGGTCGCGGCCGGGCGCCGCCGGCCGCCGCAGCATGCGGGCCTCCGCTTCTTCAACGTCTACGGACCCAACGAGTACCACAAGGGCGGGCAGCGCTCGGTGGCGCACCAGATCCATCCCGTCGCCGCGCGCGGCGACGCCTTCGCGCTGTTCAAGTCGGATCGCCCCGATGTCGCCGACGGTGGCCAGCAGCGCGATTTCGTGTGGGTCGGCGACTGCGTCGACGTGGCGGCATGGCTGCTCGCCGACGGATCGGCGAGCGGGCTGTTCAACGTCGGATCGGGGAAGGCCCGCAGCTTCCTGGACCTGGCCCGCGCGGTCTATTCGGCCTGCGGCCGGAACCTCAACGTGACCTATCGCGAGATGCCCGCCGAGCTGCGCGGCCGCTACCAGTACTTCACCGAAGCGCGCCTCGACCGGCTGCGCGCCGCCGGCTATGCGAAACCCTTCACCACGCTCGAGGACGGCGTCGCGCGCTATGTCCGCGGCCATCTCGACGCCGCGGATCCCTACGCATGACGCCGCTGGTCCTCGCGTTTCCCGCGATCGAGCCGGAGATCTTCCGGATCGGGCCCTTCGCGCTGCGCTGGTACGCGGTCGCCTACATCGCGGGGATCGTCATCGGCTGGCGGGTGGCCCTGCGCATGGTCGAGCGCCCGCCGCGCGTCATGAGCCGCGCCGCGCTCGACGACTTCATCGCTTGGGTGACGCTCGGCGTCATCCTCGGCGGCCGCCTCGGCTACGTGCTGTTCTACAAGCCGCTCTACTACCTTGGCCATCCGCTCGAGGTCTTCGCGCTGTGGAACGGCGGCATGTCGTTCCATGGCGGCGCGCTCGGCGTGATCCTCGCGACCGTCGCCTTCGCCTGGCGGCGCGGCGTCCGCTTCCTCGCCCTTGCCGACATCGTCGCCATGATGACGCCGATCGGCCTGTTCTTCGGCCGCCTCGCGAACTTCGTGAACGCGGAGCTCTACGGCCGGGAGAGCGACGTGGCCTGGGCGATGATCTTCCCCAGCGATCCGCGCGGCGTGCCGCGCCATCCCAGCCAGCTCTACGAGGCCGCGCTCGAGGGCCTCGTGCTGTTCGTGGCGCTCGTGCTCGTCGAGCGCCTGACCGCGGCGCGCCTCAGGCCCGGCCTCATCGGCGGCCTCTTCCTTGTCGGCTACGGGATCGCTCGGATCGTCTGCGAGTTCTTCCGCGAACCCGACGCCCATCTCGGATTCCTCTACGCCGGCGCGACGATGGGCCAGCTCCTGAGCCTGCCGATGCTCGCCGCCGGGATCGCCCTCGTCGCCCGCGCCCTGCGCGCCCCCGCAACCAGCCAGGAGGCGAACTCGTGAACCCGCCCGGTACGCCCCTCGCCCGCAAGCTCGCCGCGCGAATCAGCAGCGAAGGCTCGATCTCCGTCGCGGAATGGATCAACGCGTGCCTCGCGGACCCCGCGCACGGCTACTACCGCCGCGTCCAGCCCATCGGGAAGAGCGGCGACTTCACGACGGCACCGGAGATCAGCCAGATCTTCGGCGAGCTGATCGGCGCCTGGTGCGCGGAAGTCTGGGCGATGCTCGGCCGGCCGCGCACGATCCGCCTGGTCGAGCTCGGGCCGGGACGCGGTACCCTGATGGCCGACATGCTGCGCGCGGTGATGCGGCCGGCGCAGGATTTCTTCCAGGCAATCGACCTCCACCTCGTCGAGATCAATCTCGAACTCCGGCGCATCCAGAAGAAGACGATCGACCGCAACGCCATGTGGCACGACACGATCGACACGGTGCCGCCCGGCCCGATGATCGTCGTCGGGAACGAGTTCCTCGACGCGCTGCCGGTGCGCCAGCTCGTCCGATCGACGGACGGCTGGCGCGAGCGTCACGTCACGCACGCCGACGGCCGCTTCGACTTCACGCTCGGGCCGGTCGTCGAGAGCCCGGCGCTCGAGCCGGCGCATCTCAAGGCGACGATCGGCGACGTCGTCGAGACCTCCGACGTCGCGCGCACGCTGGTCTCCAACCTCGCACGGCGCATCCGCCGGCAGACCGGCGCGGCGCTGTTCATCGACTACGGCCCGCTGGCGAGCGGCATCGGCGAGACGCTGCAGGCGGTCAGCCAGCACCAGCGCGCCGACCCGCTCGAGCGGCCCGGCGAGGTCGATCTCACCACCCATGTCGACTTCGCGGCCCTCGCCCGCGTCGCCCGGCTCGCCGGGGCCAAGAGCTGGGGGCCGATCCCGCAGGGCATCTTCCTCACGCGCCTCGGTCTGCACGCCCGTGCGGCGATGCTGACGAAGTCCGGCAGCCAGGAGGAACGGCGCACGGTCGAACGCGGCGCCGGCCGGCTGGTCGACGATTCCGAGATGGGCACGCTGTTCAAGGCGCTCGCTCTCACGCATCCTGACTTCGACGGAACTCCGCCGGGGTTCGACCCGCCGTCGCCGAACGAAACATCCCCCAAGGCCTGAAGGACTCCCGCATGCCCCGGGTCACCACCGGCCCGCTCAACGCGATCGACGGCATCCGCCACGCGTTCTTCACCCGCCTGGGCGGCGTGAGCGGCGGCATCTACGCCTCGAACAATTGCGGCTTCGGCTCGAAGGACGATCCCGCGCATGTCGCGGAGAACCGCGCGCGCTGCGCCGACAAGCTCGAGGTCGCCCGCGACCGGCTGGTCACGCTGAACCAGATCCATTCCGCGAGCGTGATCGAGGTCGTGGCGCCGTGGGGCCGCGACGCGCTGCCGCGCGCCGACGCGATGGTGACCCGCATGCCGGGCATCGCGCTGGGCGTCCTCAGCGCCGATTGCGCGCCGATCCTGCTCGCCGATGCGACGGCCCGCGTCATCGGCGCCGCGCATGCCGGCTGGAAGGGCGCGCTGACCGGCGTCATCGAGGCGACGATCAAGGCCATGGTCGCCCTGGGCGCGGACCCGGCGCGGATGGTCGCCGGCATCGGGCCCGCGATCGGCAAGCGCTCCTACGAGGTCAGCGCCGACTTCCTCGCGCCGTTCCTCGCCCTCGACCCGACGAACGGCCAGTACTTCTTTCCGGGCGCGGCGGCGGACAAGCGCCTGTTCGACCTCAAGGGATTCGTCGCCTCGCGACTGACGGCCTGCGCCGTCGACCGCGTCGCGATCATGCCCAACGACACCTTCGCAGAGGAGGATCGCTTCTTCAGCTATCGCCGCGCCTGCCACCGGGGCGAGAGCGACTACGGCCGCCTGCTTTCGGCCATCGCGCTCGAGCCGTGACCGGCGCCCCGTGCCCCATCTCTTCATGCTCCTGCTCTTCGCCGTCCTGGCGACGGTGGTGACCTGTGCGCTTCTCTAGGCTTCTGACATTCCTGCTGCTCGGCGCGCTGCTCGCCGCCTGCGGCAACCTGCCCCGGCCGTTCCAGCCCGACGACAAGTCGGTCGAGAACCCGCTGCTGGTTCTCGGCGACCGGGCGGGCATCATCGTGATGCCGATCGCGGGGGTCGATTCCGATTCGGAGTCGCACGGCTTCGCCGAGGCGCTCGCCCGCGCGCTTCGCGATCTCGACGTCAACGCCCATACCGGCGCGGGCAACCGCGCCAGCCTCGTCCTTTCGAGCTTCCTCGAGCGCAAGCCCAACGCCGGCAGCGTGCTCGTCCTCTGGCTGTCCGAGCCCGGCAAGGGCGACACCGGCACCTACGAGGCGAATGTCGAGCCGCGCGACATCCTTTCCGACGGCCCGCGCCGGCAGCAGGTCCTGCGCAAGATCGCCGAGGCGGTCGCCGCGCAGGTGAATCCCGGCGCCGTCGCGGCGCCGCTCGGCACGCCGCCGGTCTTCATCGCCAGGATCGACGGGCTCAACGAGACCACCTCGCGACCGCTGCAGCGCGCCCTCGACTACGCGCTGCGCCGGGCGAAGCTCGAGGTCGCCGACGCCCCCGGTGGCCGTACGCTCACGCTCGCCGGCCGGATCCGGTTCCAGGACCGGCCCCAGAACATGGTCGCTCTCGACGTCGACTGGCGCGTGCTCGGCGTGGACGGCGCCGAGCTCGGCACGCTGCGCCAGCAGAACGAGGTGCCCGCCAGGATCCTCGAGCGTTCCTGGGCCGAGATCGCCAGCGCGATCGGCGAGAACGCCGCCGACGGCGTCATCGACATCGTCAACCGCGCGCCGCGGAGCGAACGGCGCTGAGGCTTCCGCATCGGCGCCGGTTGCGGGGCGCCGGTTGCGGGGCGCCGGTTGCGGGGCGCCGGTCGCCGCGGCCGCCGGCGATCAGAGGCGCAGCGGCACGCAGACGTCCGTGAGCCACTCCGTCGGCGGTAGGGTGCGCGGATCATTGACGTACTCCTCGAAGCACGGCTGGTCGGCCGGCTCGTGGCCGCTCTGCGGCAGCCAGCTGCGATAGAGCCAGCGATAGGTCCGTTCCAGCTCGGCATAGGGGCCCTTGTGGCGCGCGACGGCGCATCGCGCGGCCGGCTGCTCGACGATCCGGATCTCGCCCTCGACGGAGGCGCCGGGCGGCAAGGTCAGGCAGGCGTCCGATCGGAGCTTCGCCGCCGGCACCGATTGCGGGTCGTCGTAATAGAGGCCGAGGCATCGGGTCCCCGGGGTCATCAGGCCGCGCGGACCGGCCCAGGCCAGCAGCCGGTCGAACGTCCCGCCGATGTCGAGATAGGCGCCGTGATGGCGCAGTGCGGCCAGGCGCCGGGCCGGGAACTCGCGGATCTGGACCTCGTGCATGTCGACCTCCTGGTTTCGGGAAACGGGATTCGCCGCCACCGCGCCGCGCCGGCGCCGATACGCGGCCGGGGCCATGCCGTAGGCGGCGGCGAAGGCGCGCGTGAACGCTGCCGCGCTGCCGTAGCCGGCACGCCTGGCGACGCGCGCGATCGGCAGCCCCCCGGCGACGAGGTCGCCGGCCGCGCGATGCAGACGCAGGCGACGCAGCGCCTCGGCGACCGTCTCCCCCGTGAGCTCGCGATACAGCCGATGGAAATGGAATTCGGAGAGGTTCGCCACCGCGGCCAGGCGCGAAAGCGGCAGGGAATCGTCGAGATGCTCGGCGATGTGCGCCGCCACGCGCCCCAGACGCTTGGCGTAGTCGATGGCGGTGCGCGGCTTGGGCATCGGACGACGGCGGATCGGAAGCGACCGGCCGGGGTGCCGATCTGGACGCCGGCGATCCTGCCAGACGCCTCTTGATCGGGCTTGCGCATTTCCGTGCGCGCTTGCCGGCCGGGGAAACCTGCTATCGTCGATGGACTGGGATTCGACATCCGACCGCGGGAGTCCTCCTCGATGCGTCGTCTGCTGCTCGTCCTGATCGCCTGGATCTCGCTCGCGCTGGCGAGCGCGACGGCGCAGACGGTCCCGGTCGATCTCGAGCTCGTGCTCGCCCTCGACGTCTCGCGCAGCATGGACGACGAGGAGCTGGAGCTGCAGCGCCAGGGCTACGCCGGCGCCTTCGTCCACCCGGCGATCATCCAGGCGATCAAGTCCGGCGCGCACGGGCGCATCGCGGTCACGATGATCGAGTGGGCCGGCGCCAACTACCAGCGCACGATGATCCCCTGGACGCTGATCGACGGAGCCGAGTCGAGCGAGGCCTTCGCCGAGGCGATCCTCGCGACGCCGAAGCTGTCCTTCAACTGGACGTCGATCTCCGGCGCGATCGACTACTCGCGCGCCCAGTTCGGCACCGCGGCCTATCGCGGCACGCGGCGCGTCATCGACGTCTCGGGCGACGGCGTGAACAACAACGGCCGGCCCGCGAGCATCGCACGCGACGAGGCGGTGGCCAGCGGCATCACGATCAACGGGCTCGCGATCATCAACGACCGGCCGGGCCCCGGCGGCTGGCGCCCCTTCCATCAGCCGCCGCTCGACCAGCACTACCGCGAACAGGTGATCGGCGGTCCCGGCGCCTTCCTCATGGTCGCCGAGGACTTCAGCAGTTTCGCCTTTGCGATCCGCAACAAGCTGATCCGCGAGATCTCGGGCCTGGGCGGTCCCACCGTCGTCGTCGCGAAGGCGCCCGCCCCGTAGCGGCCGCGAGGCTTGAGACGGCGCCGGGGGTCTGGTTTTCTTCCCCCCTCTTTCGCGGGGGCCCCCTGGTGACGGATCGACGCTTCAACAATCTCGGCTACTGGTGCCACGACGCGGCACGCGCGCATCCCGATCGCGCGGCGCTGATCGATCTCAGCCCGGCCACGCCGCGCGAGGTGCGCTATCGCGAGCTCGAGGAGCGCCTCGACCGCTTCGCCGCGATGGTCACGGCGGCGGGCCTGAAGCCCGGCGACCGGATGGCGATGTCGGTGGGCAACCGATTCGAGTTCGTCGAAATCATGTACGGCGCGATGCGCGCGGGCGTCGTGCCCGTGCCGCTCAACACCAAGCTCGGCGCCGACACCCTCGCCTACATCCTCGAGAACTCGGAGTGCGTCGCGGCGGTCGTCGATCCCGCGTCGAACCCGTCGATCGTGCAGGTCTGCGACCAGGCGAAGTTGCGCTCCAAGCTGGCGCTCGCCCCGGCCCCCGCGGGCTGGCGCGACTACGAAAGCGCGCTGATGGCGACGCCGCCGCGCTTCGACCCGCCGGAGCTGCCGCCGAACCACATGTCCTTCCTGCCCTACACCTCGGGCTCGACGGGCCGGCCCAAGGGCGTCGTGCTCACGCACGAGGGTCAGCTGTGGTGGATCCGCTGCATCCAGAAGTACTGGCCCGGCGGCGTCGACGACCGTGCGCTCGCCGCGGTGCCGCTGTTCCACAAGAACGCGATGGCGGGCGCGATCAAGCCGCTGCTCCATTGCGGCGGGTCCGTCGTGCTGCTGCCGGGCTTCGAGGCGCGGCGCTTCCTCGAGGTGCTGTCGAAATACCGCTGCACCGTCGCCGGCGGCGTGCCGGCCGTGTTCACCCTTCTGCTGCAGCAGAAGGACCTGATCAAGTCGCTCGACTGGTCGGCACTCAAGACGCTCAAGATCGGCTCGGCGCCGACGCCCAAGGAGCTGATGGACGCGGTGGAAGCCGCTTTCGGCGTGCCCGTCGGCGAGAGCTACGGCCTGACCGAGGGTGGTCCCGTCATGCTCGGGCCGCCGCGCGACGGGCGGCGCGCGCCGCACGGCTCGTGCGGCGTCATCTGGCCCGAGGGCGAGTGCAAGCTCGTCGGCGCCGACGGCCGGGAGCACCCCAGCTACGGCGAGCTCTGGGTGCGCAATCCCGGCGTGACGCCGGGCTACTACAAGCTGCCCGACGTCAATCGCGAGCGGCTGGTCGACGGCTGGCTGCGCACCGGCGACCTGTTCAGCCTCGACGACCAGGGCTTCTACTATTTCCGCGGCCGCGTCGACGACATGTTCAACTCGGGCGGCGAGAACGTGTATCCGCTCGAGGTCGAGAACATCCTGCTCAAGCACCCCGGCGTCGCCGAGGTCTCGGTCGTGCCGTTCCCGCACGCGATCAAGGGCGAGGTGCCGGTGGCGATGGTCGTGCGGTCGGGCAGCGGGGCCGCGACGACCGAGGACGAGCTCCGGAAGTTCTGCCTGGCCAACGGCCCGGCCTATGCCCATCCGCGCCGCATCCATTTCGTCGACCAGCTGCCGCTCAACGGGCCGGGCAAGATCGACCGCAAGCTGGTGGCGAAGCGGATGCGCGAGATCGTCGGCGACCAGCCGCTGGGCGGCTGAATCGGGAGGACGCGAGCATGGACACGAGCGGCACGCCCCTGACGGTCAATCGAACGCATCTGCCCTACGAGACCGATCGCGGCACCGGCGCGCGCGCGCGTATCGGCGCCATCGTGCTCGCGACGGACCACACCATGGAGCACGAGTGGCGCCGGATCCTCGCCCTGCCCGGCGTCGACTTCTACGTCGCGCGCATCTGGAACGACGCGCAGATCACGCCCGAGACGCTCAAGGCGCTCGGCGCGGACATCGCGCCGGCGACGCGGCTGATCCTTCCCAACGACGAACGCCTGGACTCGGTCGCCTTCGGCTGCACGTCGGGCGCGATGGTCCTCGGCGACGCGTTCGTCGAGGCCGAGGTCCACAAGCATCGCCCCGGCATCCCCGTCACCTCGCCGATGCTCGCGGGGCTGACCGCGCTGAAGGCGCTCGGTCTGAAGCGGGTCGCGCTGCTCACCCCCTACATGCAGGCGATCAACGACCTCATGCGCGCGCACATCGAGGCGCGCGGCATCTGCGTTCCGGCGATGGGCTCGTTCAACAACCCCGACGATCTGGTCGCCTCGTCGATCTCGCCGGAGACGATCCTGCGCGAGGCGATCGAGCTCGGGCGCAGCCCCGAGGTCGACGGGGTCTTCATCAGCTGCTCGAGCTTTCGCGCCGCCGGCATCATCGACCGCCTCGAGGCGGCCACCGGCAAGCCGGCCACCGCCTCGAACCACGCGATGGCCTGGCACGCGCTGCGGCTCGCCGGCTATCGCGATCCGGTCGAGGGATGGGGAAGGCTGTTCTCGCTCTGACGGGCAACGCCGGCGTACCATCCGCACCGGCTGCGGGCGCCGGCGGCACGGGCGATCGGCGTAAGCCGCGTGGAACGGCGCACCCTGCCGAGGCATCATTGCGCCGGCACGATGCCGAGGCGCCTATTGAGGTTCGACATTCGGGAGCGAGCAGGACGTGATTTCGACCACCACCACCTATGGCGCCGGGTCGGGCCTCTGGAAGCTCTGGTACTTCGTGCACGTGGCGTTGCTGCTGCCGCTGTTCTGGTTCGCCGACTATTTCCTTCACTACGAGCCGGGCGCCGGCCCCCAGGGCGGCGAGGCCGTGTTCCTGCTGATCCTTCTCCACATGCTGGCCTTCGGTGTCGTCTCGGTGATCAACATCCTGCTGCTGGCCTTCAGGACCAACGATCCGCTCGTGCCGCGTGCCGTGCTGTGGCCGCTGTTCCTGTTCGGCGCCTGGATCGTGGGCTGCGCCCTGGTGCTCAACGGCAGCGACGTCGGCACCTCCGAGGAGACGGAGGCCCAGGACCGCTGGCTCGGCGCCGTCTGGGCTGGCGCCGGCCTGCTCCTCTACTACGTCGCGAACTTCGCGGCGCTGCGACGCATCCGGCGGGGCTGACGGCTGTCGGCGCGCGCGCCGACGTCAGGCGTCGGCGAGCCGCATGCCGGTCAGATCGACACCCGGCGCGCGGCCCGCGATCAGGTCGGCGGTGACGCGCGCGGTGCCGTGGCTCATGGTCCAGCCCATGTGTCCGAGGCCGGTGTTGAACCAGAGATTCCGGTGCCGCGCCTGGCCGAGGATCGGCGTGCCCTTCGGCGTCATCGGGCGCAGGCCCGCCCAGTAGAAGGGATCGTCGAAATCGGCGCCACCCGGGAACAGGCCGCGCGCCACCGACAGCATGTGCGCGAAATCGGCCGGCCGATGGCTGGTGTCGTAGCCGGCGAATTCGGCGGTCGCGGTCAGACGCAATCGATCGCCGAGACGCGACCAAGCCACGAGGTTCTGCTCGTCGACGCCCGACAGGCGCGGCGCGCCGTTGCGTCCACCGACCTTGAGCGTCAGCGCATAGCCCTTCACCGGATAGATCGGCAGTGTCACGCCGATCCTGCGGGCCTCGATCGGCGCGTAGCAGCCGAGCGCCATCACGTAGGCGTCCGCGACGACGTCGCCCTGGTCGGTGACGACCTTCTCGATGCGGTCGGCGCTCGCCTCGATGCGCCGGATCGTCGTGCTCCAGCGGAACCGCACGCCGAGCCCCGCACAGATCGCCGCGAGCTTGTTGGCGAAGCCATGGCAGTCGCCCGACTCGTCGCTCGGGCTGTAGATCGCCCCGGCGAGCCTCCCCTTCACCGCATCGAGCGCGGGCTCGATCGCCGCTGCGCGCTGCGGATCGACCGCCTCGAGCTCGAGACCGAGATCGGTCAGCACCCGGGTGTTGCGCACGCCCGCGTCGAACAGGGCCTTGTCGCGATACAGATAGACCGCGCCGCCCGTGACACGGTCGTACTCGATGCCGGTCGCGGCGACCGTCTCCTGTAGCTGCGCCTGCGAATAAAGGCACAGGCGGAGCTTGTTGCCGGTGTTGCGTGCCGCGGATGCGGCATTGCACTCCCGCAGGAAGCGCAAGGACCAAGTGTAGAGACGCGGATCCGTCGAGAACTTGAAGCGCAGCGACGTATCGTTCCGCCACAGCGATTTCAGCAGGATCATCGGCGCGCGCGGGCTCGCCCACGTGTAGGCGTGACCCGGCGCCACCATGCCGGCATTCGAGAAGCTGGTCTCGTTCGCCGCCAGCGGCTGGCGGTCGATCACCGTCACCTCGTGGCCGTCGCGTGCCAGCGCATACGCCGTCGTCACCCCGGCGATGCCGGCCCCCAGAACCGCTACGCGCACCCGTCCCTCCGCCTGCTTCCCGCGGGTCACCGTACAACGACGCCCGGCCGTTCGAAACGCGGACGGCGCGGCACATCCCCTTCATTGCCGAGGCGCGGGCGCGCTCCCCCACGGGGCGATGTCCGCCGCGGCGGCTTCGCGTCTCCTCCGCGGCGCCCTGCCACCGGAGGAATCGATGTCCCAACCGAGGTCCCGTCTCGCCGCCAGCGTCTCGCTCGTCGCCCTGATCGCCGCCGCGATGCCGGCGCACGCGACGATCGTCACGACGGGAATCGCGATCAATCCCGTGAATGCCGCGGGCAACGCGACCGCCGGATTCGTCGGCATCGCGCCGAGCGGGACGGGCGCGCTCGAAGTCGCCGCCGGCAGCGTCCTGACGATGGCGCCGGGCGGCATCGACGCCGGCCAGATCAACATCGGCGGCAACCAGTCCGGCACCCCGACGACCGGGAACGGCGACGTGACGGTCCGCGGCGCCGGTTCCCGCATCGAACTCGTGGGCGTCGAATCGATCATCAATGTGGGGCGCTGGGGCGGCGGCAGCACCGCGACGCTCAACATCGTCGAAGGCGGGGTCGTGAACATGTCCGCCGGCTTCGGCGTCCGTCTCGGGCGGGGCAACACGAATGCCGGGTTCGGCATCGACGGCGCCACGGGCATCGCGCGCGTCGACGGCGCGGGATCGATGCTGGCGATCTCCGGGGTCGACGGCAGCGGCGTCGCCGGCGGCATCGCCATCGGTCGCGACGAGGGATTCGGCCGCCTCACCATCTCGAACGGCGGCACGGTGGTCGTCGGCTCGACCTCGACGACGTCGAGCGCCTTCCTGTCGATCGGCGGACGTCCGCCGGGCTCGGACCCCGCCCTGGCCTCGAGCTCGGGATCGGACGATCTGCTGGTCACCGGCGCCGGATCGCGTCTCAGCATGACCGGCAATGGCGCCGGGATCACCGTCGGCAATTTCGGTGCCACGAGCGTTGGCAATCTCGGCGTCGTCGCCGGCGGGCGCGTGGAGGCCATGTTCCTCAGCACGGGTGTGGGCAGCAGCAGCGCCAACGGCGCCACCGGGACGACGACGATCGACGGGCCGGGCTCGAGCGTTCATCTGATCGGCCGCGGCCGCGCAGGCGAAGCGCCGGGCGGCACCGTCGGCGACGACCTGGGGCGCGGGACGATGATCGTCCGCAACGGCGGCAACCTCGTGATCGATGCGTCCCAGGCAACGACATCGGGCGGCGGCTTCAACATCGGCCGCGACGGCGGCGTCGGCGCGCTCCTGATCGAGTCCGGCGGCGGCATGTCGATCGGGGGAAACACCGCGGGCGGCATGGGCCTCACCGCGGGCCGCGCCGGCGGCACGGGAAGCATCGAGCTGCGCAGCGGCGCGACGCTGCGCATCGACACGCCGGCGGGACCGACTGCGACCGGCTCGGGCATCACGCTGGGTCGCGACGCGGGCTCGACCGGATCGATGCGGGTCGACGCCGCGCGCGTCGAGCTCGACGTCAACCACGACCGCGCCTCCGCGTTCCGCTCGGGCTTCTTCGTCGGTCGCGGCGGCACGGGCACGCTCGACCTCGCCAACGGCGGATCGATCATCGTGGACGGCCGCGAGATCCTGAGCACGGTCGTGCAGGCCGGGGGCAACTACAGCAGCGATCTCGCCAATCGCGTCCAGGGCGACGGCCGCATCACGGTCTCCGGTGCGGGATCGCGTCTCGAGATGCGGGGCGACGACACCAATATCGAGATCGGCCGCTGGGGCGCGGCGAGCCGCGGCGAGCTCGTCGTCGCGAACGGCGGCGCCGTCGCCGCGAACACGCTGCGCATCGGCATGGGCCAGAGCGGCGCCGACGGCGCGACGGGCCGCGCAACGGTCGCGGGCGCCGGCTCGACCCTGGCGCTCGGCGGACGCGACATCGACGGCGACGGCGGCCAGATCTGGCTGGGACGCGATCGCGGCAAGGGAGAGCTCGTCGTCGCCGGCGGCGCGCGAGTCACGCTCGACGCCAGCAGCGCGGCCGCATCGAGGAGCAGCTTCATCAACATCGGCGGCCGGTCTCCGTTCGTGGATTCCGTGAGCGGCCTGCCCGTGGCCGGCACGTCCGGCACGGCAAGCGTCCTGGTCACGGGCGCCGGCACGCGGATCGACTTCCTCGGCGCGGGCGGCGCGGAAGGGGCCGGCGGCTCGATCAATGTCGGCCGCTGGGGCACGGACACCGATGCGTCGATGACGATCGCCGACCGGGCGGCGGTCACCACGACCTTCTTGTCGATCGGCCGCGGCGAGTCCGGAGCGGACGGCGCGCGCGGCTCGATGCGCATCGACGACGCCGCGCTGCGCCTGGCCGGCGCCAGCGCGGCCGGGACCGGCGCGTTCCTCAGCGTCGGGCGCGATGCCGGCGGCCGCGGATTCCTCGTCGTCGACAACGGCGGCACGGTCGCGCTCGATCCCGCGGCGGCCACGGCGGCCGGCTCGAAGGTCGGCGTCGCGATCGCCCGCAGCGCCGGCTCGACCGGGGACGTGCTGCTCGATCACGGAGCGTCGCTGCGTGCCGCGCAGTTCCTCGGCGTCGGCGCGACCTACGCGGCGGGCGACGTCCAGGAGGGCGGCGCCGGCGTCCTGACGCTGCGCAACGGCGCGACGGCCAGCGCCCACGGCGTCCATGTCGGCGCGGCGGGACGGGTCGTCGTCTCGGCCGGCACGCTGAGCGCGAACGAGGTCGTCCTGCGCGGCAGCGCCATCGCGGGCGGATCGCAGCTGGTGCTCGACGTCGGCATCGTCAGGGCAACGACGTTCGAGGCCTTCGCCGGCGCGGGGATCACGGGGGTCGGCCTGCTCGACGTCGGAACGGTGACGCTGCATGCCGGTGCGACCCTGGGGCCCGGCTTCAGCCCGGGCATCATCCGGATTGCCGGCGATCTCGTCGCCGAAGCGGGCGCTCGATTGATGCTGGACTTCGTCGAGGCTGCCGACGGCTCGATCGCCCGCGACGTGATCGAGGTCGCGGGGCTGCTCGACGCCCGCGCCGAGGTCGAGATCCTGCTTGGGGGCACCGCCACCTTTGCAGACGTCCTCGGCCAGTCGCTTTCGATGTTCCTCGTCGACGAGGCCGGCATCGGGCTCGGGAGCACCTATGAGGGCCGGGTGGTCACCGTGGTCGACACGGACGGGATCGCGCGCCGGGTCACCGTCGTCGACTCGATCCTGACCGACGGCACCCCGGCGAGCGACGTCGCCGAGCCGGGCACCCTCGCCCTGATGCTGCTCGGCGGTAGCGCGCTGATCGCCGGGCGCGGTCGTCGACGCGAGTGACCGCGCGTCGCGCCAGGGCGAGGCGCGGCGGAAAATACATGCCGACCCGGGGGTTCTGTTCTTAGTCTGGGCACGTCTGTCACATCGGAGCGTGCCATGCCCGCCAACGTCGTCGACGCCGCCGCGATGGAGCGTCTCATCCTGTCGTCGCCTTTCCACGCCTGGCTCGGTCTCAGGCTCGTCGAGCTGGGCACCGATCACATCGCCATCGCCCTGCCCTGGCGGGAGGAGCTGATCGCCGACCCGACCGCGCGCTACACGCATGGCGGGATCCTCGCGACGCTGATCGACCTGGCCGCAGACTATGCGGTCGCCGCGAAGCTCGGCCGCGGCGTGCCGACCATCGACATGCGCGTCGACTATCACAAGGCCGCGCTGCCCGGCGAGGAGCTGATCGGCCGCGGGCGGGTGATCAAGCTCGGCCGAACCGTCGCGACGGCGGAGGCCACCGTGAGCAAGACCGACGGGACGCTGATCGCGTCGGGGCGCGGCGTCTACCTGACGAGCGCGGGATGACGCCCGAGGTCGTCATCGACTGGACGCGGCACGCCGGACTCCTTGCGGGGCGGCGTGTTCTCGTCACCGGCGCGAGCCGAGGCCTAGGCTTGGCCTTCGCGGAGGCCTGCGCGCGCGCCGGCGCGTCGCTGGCGCTCTTCGCTCGCGATCCGGCACGCCTGGCCGAGGCGGTCGCGGCGCTGCGAACGATCGCGCCGCGCGTGGAGGCCTTCGCCGTCGACCTCGCCGACGTCGCGGCCTTCAAGGCGCGCGTCGCCGAGGCGGAGCACGCATTCGGCGGCATCGACGTGCTGATCAACAACGGCGGAACGGCGCTGCGCGGCACGGTGCTCGAGCTCGATCCCGGCGCCTTCTCGCGGCTGCTCGATACCAACGTGGTCGCGCCGGCCGCCGCGGCGCAGGCGGTCGTTCCGGGCATGCTGGCACGCGGGCACGGCCGCGTGATCAACGTAACCTCGGTTTATGCGCGGGCGCCGGTGAAGAACCTCAACGCCTATGCGGTGTCGAAGGCGGCGCTGGAGATGCTCACCCGCGGGATGGCCCTGGAATGGGCCGGCACCGGCGTGACCGCCAACGCGATCGGGCCGGTCCAGGTGCTCACCGACCTCTCGCGTCCGAGCTGGAGCGACCCGGCGCGGCGCGCCCAGGTCATGAGCCAGATCCCAGCGGGGCGCTGGGCGACCACCGCCGATCTCATCGGTCCGCTGCTGCATCTCGCCTCCGACGCCTCGGCGATGATCACGGGCCAGACGCTGTTCGTCGACGGTGGACGCTCGCTGCTCTGACGCGCGGCCTCGAGGCGCGAGCATCCGCACCGTCACGCGCCGGATCGACGACGCCTCGCCGCGGCGCGGTCGAGGACGCCATGCCGGTGCGGCGACGGACGCCGACGGTCCGATGTCGCGGTCGGTAATCGGCTCGCTAGGGCGAAGACGCCGTCGCCCCACCCGGGAAGCGCCCGAGATCCAGTAGGGTTAAGCGCGCTTTAACCCTGCCGGCCGATAACGCGGAGGCGGCACCTCGCGCCGCGATCCCGCCTCGCCGTAAGTCCGGACTTTCGATGCGCACCCGTCTCCCATTCGTCGCCTTCTTTCTCCTCGCCGCCCTCGTCGCCCGCCCGGCACATTCGCAAGACCGACCGCCGAGATCCGGCGGCGACCTGACGACGCTCTCGCTCGAGGACCTCATGAGCGTCGACGTCTCGGTCACGTCGGCGGCCCGCCGCTCCCAGCGCCTGAACGACGTCGCTTCGGCGATCTACGTGCTCACGGCCGACGACATCCGGCGTTCGGGCGCCCGATCGATTCCCGACGCGCTGCGCCTCGTGCCCGGCATGCAGGTCGCACAGATGGATGCCGACAAGTGGGGCGTCTCGTCGCGCGGCTTCAACGGCCGGTTTTCCAACAAGCTGCTCGTGCTGATGGACGGACGCACGATCTACACGCCGCTGTTCTCCGGCGTGATCTGGGAGCTGCACCAGGCGCTGCCGGAGGACATCGAGCGCATCGAAGTGATCCGAGGACCCGGCGCCTCGCTGTGGGGCTCGAACGCGGTCAACGGCGTCATCAACATCATCACCAAGAGCGCGACCGCGACGCAAGGCGGGCTGGCGACGGCCGGCGCCGGAACCCACGACCGCGGCTTCGGCTCGCTGCGCTGGGGCGGCAAGCTCGGCGACAGCACCTACTACCGCGCCTCGATCGAGGGCTCGCATCGCACCGCCCTCGCCCGCTACGACGAAGGCTCGTCGCCGGCTGGCGTCAACAACGGCAGCTTCGGGCTTCGCCTCGACTCGCAGGAAGGCGCGAACACCTACCACCTGAGCGCCGGCCATACCGCCGGATCGGCCGGCGAGGTGCCCAACCGGTTCAGCCTGACCACGCCGTTCAAGACGCCGTTCCGCAACCGGGTGTCGGTCGAGTCGACCCATGTCCTCGGGCGCTGGACGCATGCGTTGTCGGAGCGCTCCGAGATCGAGGTGCAGTCCTACGCCAGCCGGGAGCGCGGCGATCTCCACGCGGTCAGCACGCTCGCGACGACCTTCGACATGGAGCTGCAGCACCGCTTCGCCTGGGGCGATCGGCACAACCTGGTCTGGGGCACCGGCTACCGCATCCGCGAGACCCAGCTCGCGCCGCGCGAGGACATCGTCTTCGATCCGCAGACGCGCACCACCGGCGTGTTCAGCGCCTTCATCCAGGACGAGATCGCGCTGGTCCCGAAGCATCTGCGCCTCACCGTGGGGAGCCGGATCGAGCACCACCACTTCACGGGCGTCAACGTGCAGCCCAACGCCCGCCTGTCCTGGACGCCGAACGATCGCCACTCGGTCTGGGGCTCGATCGCCCGCGCCGTCCGCACGCCGTCCGTCGGCGAGACCGACGGGCGGCGCGTGACGGCCGACATCCGGGTCGACACCGGGACGGGGCTGCCCATCCTGTTCGAGAACCGCGGTACGCCGATGTCCCGCAACGAGAAGATCACGGCGTTCGAAGCCGGCTACCGCGTGCGGGTCGACCCGCGCCTCTTCGCGGACGTCGCGACCTTCTACAACATCTACGACGACCTCC
Organism: Alphaproteobacteria bacterium; assembly: GCA_016793165.1. GTDB lineage: Bacteria > Pseudomonadota > Alphaproteobacteria > CACIAM-22H2 > CACIAM-22H2 > CAIOSQ01. Next base: position 211,253 of record JAEULA010000034.1, read on the forward strand.
TCGGCACCACGGTCGGCGGCTCCCAGCTCGTGGTCGGTCCGCCGATGCACATCCTCGTGCCGCTGGGCATGCGCTCGATCAACAGGGGCCGCGCCTACGGCTTCGAGCTCGCGACCGAATGGCAGCCGTTCAACAACCTGCGTCTGCGCGCGAGCTACTCGCTGCTACGCATGAGCATCGAATCGAGCGATGCCGCCGCACTGCGCGAGGCGCCGGGCAAGAACCCGCGCCACCAGGCCTTCGCGCACGCCAGCTACGACGTCTCGCCGACGGTGAAGCTCGACGCGGTGCTGCGTGGCGTCAGCCCGCTCACCGGATACGGCGCGGTGCAGGGCTACGTCACCGGAGACCTGCGCGTCGCGTGGCAGCCGGTCGAGCGCGTCGAGATCTCGCTCGCCGGCACCAACCTGATTGGCGGCGAGCGCGTCGAGTTCGTTCCCGACCTGCTCAGCGTCGTGCCCGCCAAGGTCGGCCCGACCGTCTACGGCAAGATCGCCGTCCGCTTCTAGGCGACGCGCTAGGGCGGGCGAGGATGTCGCGACGGCGGCAGCAGGGACGGCGGCGTGCGGCGCGCTGGATTTGCGCGATCCTCCCGCTCGCGCTCGTCGCCGCCCGGGCGATCGCGCAGGTCGGCGCCGCCGGCGAGTACGACGTCAAGGCCGCCTTCCTGTACAACTTTGCGCGCTTCGGCGAGTGGCCGGCCGCCGCCTTCGCCCAGCCTGACAGGTTCCGGCTGTGCGTGGTCGGCACCGACCCCTTCGGGCCCTCGCTCGGAGCCGTCATGGGAAAGCCGGTCGGCGCGCGCGCGATCGAGGTCGTCCGCCTCGCCGCGGGCGACGACGCGCGGCGCTGCCAGGTCGCGTTCATCGGCGCCGCCTCGGCCTCCGACGCGATCCAGATCGCCCGACGGCTTGACGGTCATCCCGTCCTGACCGTCGCCGAGGCGCCGCGCTTCGCCCAGGCCGGCGGCATGATCGAGCTCGCGCTGGTCGACGGCCGCGTCCGCTTCCTCGTGAATCCCGGCGCGTCTCAGCGCGCCGGCATCGGCCTGAGTTCGCAGCTGCTGAAGCTCGCCACCATCGTCGGGGATCGCGCGCCATGAAGCGCTTCGCCGACGCCACGATCCGCAGCAAGATCATCGCGATCATCATGCTGACGACCACGATCAGCCTGGCGATCGCGATCGGCGTGATCAGCTGGAACCATTCCGCGACGCTGGGCCGCGCGGCCGTCCAGCAGGGTGCGGCGCTCGCACAGGTCCTCGCCGCGAACACCGCCGCCGCGGTGTCCTTCGCCGACGAGCGCGCCGCCGAGCAGACCCTCGCGACGCTGGCCGAGCAGCCCTCGATCCGCGAGGCGATGGTGATCCTGCCCGACGGCAGCAGCCTCGCGCGCTGGGTCTCGCCCCAAGGCGGACTGCCCGTCGACGCCGAGGCGGCGGAGCGCTGGCGCTGGACCGCGATCGCCTCGCGGCGGACCGACACGATCGTGAGCCGCGGCGACGCGCGCATCGACGTTCTCGCGCCGGTCCGGCTCGACGGCGAGCGGATCGCCTATGTCCACCTGGTAGAGGACCCCGACGCGCTGAGCCGGGAGCTGCGCGCCTCCCTGCTGCTCGGGGCCTTCGGCACCGCGCTCGCGCTTGCCTTCGCGGCCGTGCTGTCCTCGGTGCTCCAGCACGGGATCACGGCCCGCGTGATCGGGCTCGCCGACGCGATGACGGCCGTGCGCAAGACCAACGACTATCGGATCCGCCTCACCGAGGATGCCCGCGACGAGATCGGCACGCTGATCGGCAGCTTCAACCGGATGCTGGCGGAGATCGCGATCCGCGACGACCAGCTCGCCTCGCATCGCCAGGAGCTGGCGCGGCAGGTCGCCGACCGCACGGCGGACCTGGCGACGACGAACGAGACCCTGGCGCGCTCCAATGCCGAGCTCGTGGCGAGCCAGCAGGAGGTCCAGAGGCTCGCGCTGGTCGCGAAGAACACGGACAGCCTGGTCCTGATCTCGGATCGCGAGGGGCGCGTCGAGTGGGTCAATCCCGCCTTCGAGCGGACGACCGGCTTCACCCTCGAGGAGCTGCGCGGTCGCGGCCCGATGGGCTTCCTCGCGGGGCCGGAAACCAGCCCGGAGACGATGGACACGATGCGCCAGGCCTTCATCCTCGGCCTGCCGTTCAAGATCGAGATCCTCGCCTACGCCAAGGATCGCCGGCCGTTCTGGGCCGCGGTCGACTCGGTGCCCGTGCGCGGCGGCGACGGTTCCGTCGAGCGCGTGGTCACGGTGGCCAGCGTGATCACCGAGCGCAAGGAGCACGAACACCGGCTCGCGCAGGCGCTCGAACGCGAGCGCGACGTCGTCGCGCAGCAGAAGCGCTTCATCTCGGTCGCCGCGCACGAATTCAGGACTCCGCTGACGATCATCGACGGCGCCGCGCAGCGGCTGCACCGCTACGCACAGCGCATCACGCCCGCCGACCTGCGCGAACGGGCCGAGAAGATCCGCCAGGCCGTCGCGCGCATGGCGCAGCTGGTCGACACCACACTCAATTCGGCCCGGCTCGATGCCGGGCATGTCGAGCTGAACCTCGCTCCGCTCGATCTCGTCGCCCTTATCGACTCCATCTGCCGGCGGCTCGACGGGATGGCGCGGGAATTCGACATCCGGATCGCAGGCGGCGAGAGGCCGCACGTGATCGCCGGCGATTCGCGCCTGCTCGACCAGGCGTTCACGAACCTGCTGTCGAACGCCGTGAAGTACTCGGGCGACAGCCGGCGTATCGACATCGCGATCGAGGTCGACGGCGCGGCGGTCAACGTACGCATTCGCGACTACGGAATCGGCGTGCCGGCCAAGGAGTTGCCGCGACTGTTCACGCGCTTCTATCGCGCCAGCACCGCCAAGGGGCTGCCCGGGACCGGCATCGGGCTCAACCTCGTCAAGGAGCTGGTGCAGCTGCACGGCGGCACGATCGCGGTGCGCAGCACCGTCGGCGAGGGCTCCGAGTTCACGGTGCGGCTGCCCACGAATCCGGTGCAGTCGGGCGCCGCGGCCACCAGCGCCGCCTGATCCGGTGGACCGCGCGATCGTCCCCGCAGCGCCGCCGCCGCCGGCCGGCCGGCGGCGACTCAGACCGTGAGCACGGCCTTGCCGAACACCTTGCGATCCGCGAGGGCGGCGTAGCTCGTCAGGAAGTCGTCGAGCGGCCGGATCGAGTCGATCACCGGCTTCATGCGCCCGTCGCTCGCCATCGCCAGCAACGTGCCGAGGTCCTCCTGGCTCCAGCCGTTCGATCCGATCAGCTCGTACTCGAAGGACCAGAGATAGCGGATGTCCTCGGGCGGCGCGTAGCCGTTGGTGGCCCCGCAGGTGAGCATGCGGCCGCCGCGCTTGAGGGCGCGATAGGCCTTCGTCCAGTCCTCGCCGCCGACATAGTTGACGATGACGTCGACGCCGCCGCTCTCGCCGTGCACGCGCGGCTTGCCGAAGCGCTCCACGGCCTGCTTCGCCCAGTCGCCCTCGCCGGCGTTGATGACCTCGTCGGCGCCGATGGCCAGGAGCCTGGCGGCCTTCTCCGCCGACGACGTCACGCCGATGGCGCGGCAGCCGCGCAGCTTGGCCAGCTGGATGCAGCACGTCCCGACGCCGCCGCTGGCGCCGAGCACGAGCACGCTCTCGCCGCGGGCGACCCGGCCGCGCGTGATCATCATGCGCATCGCGGTGCCGTAGGCGACGGGCAGCGCCGCCGCATCGGTGAACGAGACGTTGTCGGGGATCGGCACGAGATGGGTGGCGGGCACGCTGACGAGTTCGCAGGCGCCCCCGCGCGCCGTCTCGCCCATCATGCCGCGGCCGATGACGTAGGGGTTCACGAGCACGCGGTCGCCCCGCTTCCAGCGCCCGCCCTCGACGCCCGCGCCGAAGCCGGCCACCTCGCCGGCGATGTCGCCGCCGGGAATGTGCGGCATCGGCGTCTTCAGCCCGGGGATGCCCTTGAGGATCATCGGATCGAAGCCGTTGAGGGCCACCGCGCGCACGCGAACGAGGACGTCGCCCGGCGCCGGCGTCGGATCGTCGAGCGTGGTGATCGAGATGTTCTCCGGCCCGCCGTGGGCGGTGTAGACGACTGCCTTCATGGTTCGCTTCCCGTCGGAACGTGGGTCAGAAGGACGCGCTGATCTTCGGCAGCCAGGTCGCCGTCCCGGGCATCGCCAGCACGATCAGCAGCGTGAGCAGCTGGCAGGCCACGAAGGGCACGATGCCGAGATACATGTCGCGATAGGTGACCTCCGGCGGCGCGATGCCGCGCAGGTAGAAGATCGACGGCGCCATCGGGGGCGTCAGGTAGCTGGTCTGGATGACGATCACCGCCATCACGCCGACCCAGAGCTTGTCCAGGCCGAACTTGTTCAAGAGAGGCTCGAAGATCGGCGCCGTGACGAGGACGATCGACACCCAGTCGAGGATGAATCCGCCGAGGAAGATCAGGAACAGGTAGAGGAACGTGACGCCGGCGGCGCCGAGCTGCCAGGTCTCGACGAGGCCGTTGACCATCCGCGCGCCGCCGGTGGTCAGGAAGATCGAGGTGAACATGGTGCCGCCGAGCACGATCATCATGATCATCGCGTTGATCGTCAGCGTCGTGCGCAGCGCGTCGATGAAGACCCGCCAGGTGAAGCGGCCGTAGAGGACCGTGAGGAGAATGGTGCCGAGCGCGCCGACGCCGGCGGCCTCGGTCGGCGACGCGATGCCGAACGTGATCGACCCGACGACCGACATGATCAGGATCGTGGCGGGCACGAGCGCGGTGAGAAGCAGCTTGAGCTTCTCCGCCGTCGACATGCCGAGCTCCTCCTCCGGGACCGGCGGGCCGTGGTCGGGCCGGATCTGCGTGTGCACGACGATGTAGAGGAGGAAGAGCCCGACCATGATCGCACCGGGCACCAGCACGCCGACCAACAGATCGCCGATGGGAATACGCGCCTGGGCGGCGTAGATCACCACCACGATCGATGGCGGAATCATCGTGCCGAGCGAGCCCCCGGCGCAAATCGTCCCCGAGATCAGCGCCGGATGATACCGGTACTTCAGCATCGCGGGCATCGCCATCAGGCCGACGAGCACCTCGACCGCACCGACGATCCCCGTCCCGGCCGCGAAGATCGCGCACATGGTGATCGTCGCGAGCGCGAGGCCGCCCCGAAACCGACCGAGCCAGACGCGCATCGCCTCGAACAGCTTCTCGGCGATCCCCGAGCGCTCCAGCATCGAGCCCATGAACACGAACAGCGCGATCGCGACCAGGATGTAGTTCGACGTCACCGACCAGGTGAATCGGAAGAGCTGCAAACCGATCAGGTCGCCGCTCGCGTACCAGCCGAACACGAAGGCCACCCCGATCAGCGAGAACGCGACCGGGATGCCGAGGAAGACGAGAAGGAAGAGCGCCGGGAACATCAGCGCGGGCGCATAAGCGGCGAAGAGGCTCATGTCGGCGTCATCCGCGCTTGATCTGCGGGGAGGTGCCGCGAATGTGGCGGATCGTCTCCACCAGCACCTGCAGCGCGAGCGTCATGAAGCCGATCGTGATCACCAGATAGAACGGCCATATCAGCGGTGCCCAGGAGCTCATCGGATCGAGCTCCCCGGTCTCGTACGCGCGCCAGAACCGGCGCGCGGTGACCCAGGACAGCCACGTCAGCGCGGGCAGGAGGACGACCGCGAAGAAAACGGCGTTGATCCAGTCCTGCAGGCGGGGGCTGAAGCGCGCCGAGAAGAAGTCGACCCGGATGTGGTTGCCCGACAGCAGCGTGTACGCGATCGCCAGCAGGAACAGCGCCCCGTTGAGCATGTAGCCGATGTCCGAGCTCCACAGCGTCGGGGCATTGAGGATGTAGCGCGCCACGACTTCGTAGAGCGTCACGCCGATGAGGCCGATCAGCGCCGCCTTCGAGACCCAGAGCAGGGCCGTCGAGAGGCGGTCGATCGCGGCGCAGAGCAGATCGATCATGGGATCTTCCGGAAGCGATGCGGCCGGCATCGCGAGGATGCCGGCCACCGCAGTTCGTCGAAGCGGCCTACTTGGCGATGAAGACCGAGGCCTTTTCCCAGTGGTCCAGGTAGCCGTAGTAGGAATCGGCGAGGCGCTTCATCCAGGGATTGTTCTTCTCCTCCTGGCGCTTCGCCTCCTCGTAGACCCATTCCCGCGTGCGATCCCGGATCGCCTTCTGCAGCTCGGGCGACAGCTCGACGATCTCGTTGCCGCCGCCGCGCAGCTGCTCCATCGCCTTCATGTCCAGCGACTGCCACTTGAGCAGCGATTCGAAGCTGACCAGCTTGCCCGCGGTCTCCATCGCCTTCTTGATGTCGGCCGGCAGCTTGTCGAACGTCTCCTGCTTCATCACCGTCTCGAAGAAGAAGCTGTTCACGTGCGCGCCCGGCACCATGATGTACTTCGCCGCGCGCTGCAGGCCGAGGATCATGTTCTCCGACGGCGTCGAGAACTCCGCCGCATCGAGTACCTTGCGCTCGAGCTGCGTGTAGATCTCGCCGACCGGCGCCACCGTCGGCGCGCCACCGAACTTGTCCTTGAGGATCGACGCCCACATGCCGGCGGTGCGGAACTTGACGCCCTTGAGGTCGTCGATCGTCCGGATCGGCTTGTGGCCATGGATGATCTCGGTCGGCCCGAAGCCGGCGACGATCGCGTGCATCTTCAGGGACTCGCGGCGGTACTGCTTCCACAGCGCGTCGCCGCCGCCCTCGTAGACCCATTGCAACGCCGCCATCGGCGGCATGCCGCCCGGCAGCGCCGGGATGCCGTTGGAGGGATCGCGATTGTAGATGTAGATCGACGGCACGTTGGCCATGTCGGCGAGGCCGTCGATCACCGCGTTGTATTCCTGGAACGGCGGCGCGATCACCCCCGAGGGGACGACCTCGATCTGCGCGCGGCCGTTGGTCAGCTCGGCCACCTTCTCGGCGAACGGCTTGGCGAACACCGTGGTGTAGACCGAGTTCTCGTTGGAGATGACGACCATCTTCCAACGGAAGTTCTGGGCCTCGGCGGCCGGCGCGGCCAGCCCGATGGCGGCGGTGACAGCGAATGCTGCGAATAGACGCCCGAACGTCATGATCGACCCCTCTGTCGTGGAGCGGCGACCATAGCATTGCGGCCGCGCGGCGAGGCAATGCGCCGCGTTCGATTCACCCGAAGGTCAGGATCGTCCCGCACGCCTCGGTCGAGCCCACGACGACCGTGCCGTCGCGCAGCGTGCGCGTCGCGACGCCGCGGGCGCGCAGGGCCATGTCGGTCGTCACGCGGTCGACCACCTTGAACGACAGGGCGGCGCAGTAGGGCGGCGCGAGGCGCACGATCGGATCGCCGGCATGGCGCTCGGCGAAGGTCGCGGGGGCGACGAGACTGAGCGTCCCCGACGCGGTCGGGATGTCGATGCGGTCGGGCTGGCGCTGGAGCTTGGCGCCGAAGAGCGTCTCGTAGCGCCGCGCCGCGTCGAGCGGATCGCGCACCACGATGGTCACGCCCTTGAGGCCGAGCGCGCCGTTGGCATGGGTCAGCATGTCGCGCCGCCAGACCACGTCGGGCGTGTAGTGCTGGCACACGAAGAACCGCGCGCCCGGCGTCGCCACCGGGTCGAACTGCGTCACCGTGAAGCGCGCCTCGGCGCGGCCCTGCGGCATGTCGACGGGGCGCGCGAAGTCGATCGCGTCGGAGGCATGGAACGGCGCATCCTTGAGCGCGGCCTGGACGACGCGCGCGTCGTCGGCCTTCAGCGCGATCCCCGCCACGCCCTCGCGCTGGCGCACGAAATCGGCGTAGTAGGCGTTCTTGACGCCGGGCCGCGTCACCGCGAGCACCTCGAAATACGTCATGTCGGGGAACATGATCGTGTGGTTCGCGGTATCGAGCTGGGTATGGACGCCGCGCGGGGTGAGCGTGAAGCCGAGATGCGCGTAGCGCGTATAGGCGTCGTCGAGTCCGCGCACCGCGATCACGACATGGTCGATCCCGCCGATCAGCCCCATGGAAAACCTTCCGAATCCAGGAATTGAGAGGGGCCGACGCTACACCGCCCGCCGCCCGCGACGCCATCGACCACGCGCCGGGCGGGCGTGGCGCCGCAGCCACGCGGGCTCGTCGCTGGTGCCCCACGCCGGACTTGAACCAGCACGTTCTTGCGAACAACAGATTTTGAGTCTGCCGCGTCTACCGTTCCGCCAGTGGGGCGCCTGCGACGCGGGCATCATAGAGGCGCGCCGAGTCCGGTCAATCGACGAGAGCGCCGCAGCGCCGTGCGTGCCACGCGTCCCGGGACAGCGCACCCGTCGGCTCCTTCGCCCACTTGATCGCCCCGCTGGATCGGCCCGCTCGATCGCCCCGCTGGATCACCTCGCTCGATCGCCCCGCTTGATCAATTGCCGCGTGGCCGCGGCGGCTGCTACATCCCGGCCCCTCGATGATACGCGCCCTCTACGACTGGACCATGCGGCAGGCCGGCAGCGCCGATGCGCCCAAGGCGCTCGCCGTCGTCGCCTTCGCCGAGAGCTCGTTCTTCCCGATCCCGCCCGACGTGCTGCTGGTGCCGATGGTCCTGGCGGACCGTGCGCGAGCCTGGTTCTTCGCCGGGCTGTGCACCGTGGCGTCGGTGGTCGGCGGGCTCGGCGGCTACGCGATCGGCTTCTATTTCTTCGAGACCGTCGGCCGCTGGGTGATCGAGTTCTACGGCCTGCAGAAGGGCTTCGAGACCTTCAAGGCCGCGTATGCCGACTGGGGCCTCTGGATCATCCTCATCAAGGGCCTGACGCCGATCCCGTTCAAGGTGGTCACCATCGCGAGCGGCGCGGCGAGCTTCGATCTCGTCGTGTTCACCCTCGCCTCGATCGTGACGCGCGGCGCGCGGTTCTACATGGTCGCGGCCCTGATCCGCCGCTTCGGCGCCCCGATCCGCGAGTTCATCGAGCGCCGCCTCACGCTGGTGACCACCGTCTTCGCGGTATGTCTCGTCGGCGGCTTCGTGGTCATCCGCTATCTCCTGCCGAAGGGGTGAGCATGGGCCCGCGCGCCATCGCCCTCTGCCTCGCCGCGGTCGCGGCCTCGATGCTCGCCGGGGCTTTCGCCTTCGAGCACATCGGCAGGATGCCGCCCTGCGTGCTGTGCTGGTGGCAGCGCTACGCCTGGTTCGCCGCACTCGCTCTGGCGCTGGCCGCGACGGCCGCACCGGCCGGCGCTCCGCGCACGGGGCTGGTCGCGCTCGCCGGCCTTGCAGCCCTGACCGGGGCCGGCATCGCCGGCTTCCACGTCGGCGTCGAGCAGCGCTGGTGGGAAGGCACGGCCGAGTGCGGCGGCATCGCGAGCGGGCTCACGGCGGAGGAGCGGCTGAAGCGGATCCTCGAGGCGCCGGTCGTGCGCTGCACCGACATCCCGTGGTCGATGCTGGGCATCTCGATGGCCGGCTGGAACGGGCTCATTGCCGCGGCCGCGGGCCTCGCTACATTGGGTGCCGTCCTGCGCGATCGCGCCGGCGTCCGTCGCTGAAGGGCGGCGGCCCGGCCGCGCCGCGACCCGCCGCCTCGCAACCGATGTGCCGCCGATGACCGACCGTCCGCCGATCCTTCCCGGAGACCCGACGCCGGCGCAGCGTCTCGCCGAGATCCTGCGCGTGGACCACGCCGGCGAGTACGGCGCGGTGCGCATCTACGAGGGCCAGCTTGCCGTGCTCGGCGAAAGCCCCGCAGGCGATGCGATCCGGCGCATGCGCGACCAGGAGCGCACGCATCTGCAGGCCTTCGACAGGCTGCTGCCCGCGCATCGCGTCCGCCCCACGCTGCTCACGCCGTTCTGGCATCTCGCCGGCTTCGCGCTCGGCGCCGCGACCGCGGCGCTCGGCGAGAAGGCTGCGATGGCCTGCACGGTCGCCGTCGAGGAGGTCATCGACGAGCACTACGCGGGCCAGGTGGCGGAGCTCGCCGAGTCGCGTCCGGAGCTCGCCGCGCAGCTCGAGAAGTTCCGGCTCGAGGAAGTCGAGCATCGCGACCACGGCGTCGCGGCCGGCGCGCACGAGGCGCCGGGCTACGAGATCCTCGCCGGCGCGATCAAGGCGGGCTCGCGCCTCGCCATCTGGCTTTCGACGCGTATTTGATTGATCGATCGGCCGCCGGCGCGTCCGCGTGCCGGGGATGTGACGGTCGTCGCTGCGCAGGCGACGCCTGTCACCGAGATTCCCGTGCACTGCCATCATTCGGCCTTGGAACACGGGCCAAGCTTCGGACGTTGAATTTCCGCGCCGTGCCGTCACGAGGCGATCGATCGAGAGGGGAATCCCGATGATGAACAGACGCGCAAGCACCCTGGATCCGGGCGAGCCGTCGCTGCGCGACCTGCTGAACGATCCGGTCCTCGAGGCGATCCTGCGACGCGACCGGATCAGCCGCGACGATCTCCTCGCCGAGATCTGCGCCGCGCGCGTCCGCCTCGGACTTGCAACCTCTCCCTGCAGCCGTTAACGGGCGGGAAACGGCGGGCGTCTAGGCTTTCTTGCGTCGGGGTATCGCCCCGGAGGAGACGCCCGCATGCAGCGCAACGGTCAGCCGTCGATCTTCGCCTGGATCCGCGAAGCGCTCGCGGCGCTCTGCCCGCTCCACATCGCGCGGATGATCGGCGCCTGGACCGACGAGCCGCAGCGCATTCCGATCCGCACCGACGACCGCCGCCCGCGCTGACGCAGCGCCGCGATCAGATCACACCGGGTCGAGCTCGCTGTCCCAATAGAGGAAGTCGCGCCAGCTCTCGTGCAGGAAGTTCGGGGGAAACGCCCGACCGTTCTCCTGCAGCAGCTGCGCGCTCGGCTCGAAGGCGCCGATTCGCGGGAACATCCGCGCCTCGGCCGGCGTCCGGTTCCCCTTCACGAGATTGCAGCAGCTGCACGCCGTCACGACGTTGCCCCAGGTCGTGCAGCCGCCGCGCGAGCGCGGCACGATGTGGTCGAAGGTCAGCTCGTGCGTCGGGAACGCCTCGCCGCAGTACTGGCAGGTGAAGCGGTCGCGCAGGAAGACGTTGAAGCGCGTGAAGGCCGGGCGCCGCTCCGCCGGCACGAACTCCTTGAGCGAGATCACCGACGGCAGCCGCATCTCCAGCGTCGGCGATCGGATCACGCGGTCGTATTCCGAGACGATGTTGACACGTCCGAGGAACACGGCCTTGACCGTGTCCTGCCAGGACCACAGGGACAAAGGAAAGTAGCTCAGCGGACGAAAGTCCGCATTCAGGACCAGCGCGGGGCAGTTTTCGAGCGGCAAGGCGTTACCTCGCAGTCGATGTTCCGGGCGCTGGCAGCGGCGTCACACGGCACCGCAGCCGCAGCGAATTCGTATCCGAATCCACCGCAGCGCACAACCGAAGGCGCGCGGCCCGAGCGGCGTCCATCGCCCCGAGGCGTCCGGCACGAGATCTCGATGTAGCGGACGCACCGGGCGATCGGCGCGTCGCGCCGCCGTCATCGAGGCAACCTGGTCGCCAGGAAGCTGCCGCCCTTGGCAAGGCCGACCTCGTCGATCGAATGCGGCAGCCCGGGCCGCGCCTCGGTCGCCACCTCGAGTCCCGCCATGCGCAGGGCCGACTCGGCAGCCGCCATCGCGGCGAAGGGCACGATCGGATCCGCTTCGCCGTGGACCAGCAGGACCGGCGGCCGCGCCCGGCATTCGGCCGCCAGGCGCTCGCCCGCGATGAGCGCGCCGGAGAATCCGACCACGCCCGCGATGGGCGACTTGCGCCGCGGGGCGACGAACAGGGACATCATCGTGCCCTGCGAGAAGCCGACCAGAGCCAGAGCCGAGTCGTCGAGGCCGCGCGCCTCGAGGCTCGCGTCGATGAACGCGTCGAGGATCGGGGCGGCCGCCTCGACACCCGCCAGCACCGCCTTCGGATCGCGGTCCTGCAGACTGAACCATTGGCGCCCGTACGGTGCCATGTCGCAGGGAAAAGGCGCATGCGGCGACAGGAATTCCGTCGTCGGAAGCCGGTCCGCCCAGTACGGCGCCAGCTGGATGAGATCGTCGCCGTCGGCGCCGAGCCCGTGCAGGAGGATGACGAGCGAACGCGGGCGCCCGCCGGCGGCGGGACCGAAGCTCGGCCCCTGGAGCGTGAAGAAGTCGGACATGGCCTCTAGCTAGCGGATCGCGCGTGTTAGCGTCGAGGGCGATGACGACCGTCACCCGCTTCGCCCCGTCGCCGACGGGCCGGCTCCATCTCGGCCATGCCTATGCCGCCCTGTTCGCCTTCGATGCCGCCCGCCAAGACGGCGGGCGCTTCCTGCTGCGCATCGAGGACATCGACGCGACGCGCTGCCGGCCGGATCACGAAGCGGCGATCCTCGACGACCTCGCCTGGCTCGGTCTCGAGTGGGAGCGGCCCGTCCGGCGCCAATCGGAACATCTGGACGACTACGCGCAGGCGCTGCGGCGCCTCGAGTCGCTGGCGGTGCTCTATCCGTGCTTCTGCACGCGCAAGGACATCGCCGCCGAGATCGCGCGGGCCGGCGCCGCGCCGCACGGGCCGGACGGCCCGCTCTATCCGGGGATCTGCCGCCGCCTGCCGCGCGAGGAAGCGGCGGCGCGGGTCGCCGCGGGCGAAGCCTTCGCGACGCGCCTCGACACCGCGAAGGCGGCCACCCTCGCCGGCCCCCTGCACTGGACCGACCGCGCCGCGGGCCGCATCGCCGCCGATCCCGCCTCGCTCGGCGACGTCGTCCTGGCGCGCAAGGAGACGCCGACCAGCTACCACCTCGCCGTCACGCTCGACGACCATCTGCAAGGCGTGACGCTGGTGACGCGCGGCCAGGACCTGTTCCACGCAACGCACATCCATCGGCTCCTGCAGGCCCTGCTCGGACTCGACGTGCCCACCTGGCATCACCACCCGCTCGTCCGCGGCGAGGACGGCCAGCGCCTGGCGAAGAGCGCGGGTGCGCCGAGCCTGCGCGCGCTGCGCGACGGGGGCGCGACGGCGGCGGAGGTCCGTCGCCGCGTGGGGCTGGAGTCGACGGACGGGTGACGGGCCGGGCGGCTCAGGCCGCGTCGCGCATCGCCGCCGCGAAGGGGAAGGTGACGGTGACGGTGGTGCCGGCGCCGCGCGCGCTGTCGATCGCCAGCGTCCCGCCGTGCAGCTCGACGAAGGCCTTGGTCAGCGGCAGGCCGAGCCCGGTGCCCTCGTATTTCCGCGCCAGCCGGCTGTCGACCTGGCCGAACGGCGCCAGGGCGATCGGGATCTCCTCCGGTGCCATGCCGATCCCGGTGTCGCGCACCGCGATCGCGACTCCCGATCCGGTCGCGCGCGCCGTCAGGTCCACCCGGCCGCCGGCCGGCGTGAACTTGATCGCGTTCGAGAGCAGGTTCAGCAGCACCTGCTTCACCTTCACCGGATCCGCCTCGATCGTCGGCAGGTCGCTCGTCGCGTCGATCGACAGGGTCACGCCGGCCGACCGGCCCGCCTCGGCCATCATCCGGCCGCTGGCGGCGATGATCTCCGGCAGGTCGACCGGCGCGACGTCGAGGACGAGGCGGCCGGCCTCGCTCTTGGCCAGCGACAGGATGTCGTTGATGATCGCCAGCAGATGGCGGCCGCTGCGCAGGATGTCGCCGGCGAACTCCTTGTACTTGGGCCTGCCGATGGGCCCGAGCATCTCGGCCTCCATCATCTCCGAGAAGCCGATGACGGCATTGAGCGGCGTGCGCAGCTCGTGGCTCATGTTCGCGAGGAACTCGGTCTTGGCGCGGTTCGCGGCCTGCGCGCGCGCCGCGGCGTCGCGCAGCACGCCCTCGCGCTCCTTCAGCACGGTGATCTCCGACCAGATCGCAACGAACCCGCCCTCGCGCGTCGCGCTGCGCGACAGCCGCAGCCAGCGGCCGTCGTCGAGCTGCGCCTCGTCCGTGCCGGTGTCGCCCGCTGTCAGCCGCGCGCGCAGCGCCGCGGCCTCGTCGGGCGTCTCCCAGCGGAACCGGCGCAGCGACACCGCCGCCTCGAGAAGCGCGTCGTAGTGCACGCCGCGGCCGAACTGGTCCTCAAGGCCGGGCAGGAAGGCGTGCGCCTGCGAGTTGGCAAGCAGGATCGTGCCGTCGGTGTCGACCAGCACGACTCCTTCGCGCGATCCCTCGATGGCGTCGAGCAGCTGGACCTGCGCCGAGCGCCGCAGCCGGCGCTCGCGCTCGACCATGGCCCGGATGTTGTCGCGCATGATCGTCATCGAGCCGAGGAGACGGCCCAGTTCGTCGCCGCCCATCACGGGGATCGCGACATCGAGCTCCCCGGCCGCGATCGTCGCCGCGACCTGCGAGGCGGCCGCGACGCGCCGCAGGATCCGTCGCGTCAGCAGGAACGCGATCGCGGCCGAGAGGGAGACGGCGAGGATCACCGCGCCGACGACGCGACGGCGCTGCTCGGCGATCATGGCGAGCGCGTGCTGCCGGCCGCGGAAGGCGTCGCTCGCGACGAAGTTGACGAGCAGCTCGAAGCGCTCTGCCGCCTGCGCGCCCAGCGCCTCGAGCGCGGCGGAGCCGGCGCCCTCGCTCCCCGCCCGGCGGCCGAGCACGAGCCACGCGCGCACGCTTTCGACGGCGTCGAGCGCGGCGCGGCGCGCGGTGTCGGACAGCACGCGATCGGCGACGATGGCGAGGTCCTCGAGGATGCCTTCCCCGAGCGCGTCCAGCTCCGAGGCGATCGTCGTCGCCCGCCGCCCCTGGGCAGCAGCGGCGACGCGCGCCTGCAGCGAGACGAAGCCCGCCTGCGCGGCGCGCGCATGGTTCACCGACATCAGCGACTGGTCGAAGGACTCGACGACGAGCTCGCCCGACTCCGAGATCGAGCGCACAGCCGACAAGCCGAAGACGCCGGTGATCCCCGCCATCAGGAGGAACGCCAGGAGGATCTTCAGCCGGATCGTCGGGACGCGGACGCCGGCGGTCGCGCGCACCGGCGCACGCGGATCGGCGGGCGGCGGGGAAGCCATGGGACTCTCGGCGCAGTGTCCGGCGGGCGCGCTTTAGTTTCTCTTAATCCTGTCGGCGCTATCACGGCCCCATGGCTTCAGCGGCTGGGCGACGACCGGATCGCGTCGCGATCATCTGGTGCTTCCTGGGCGGGCTGGCGGTGTCGCCGGCCCTGAGCGCGACGGCGCCGATGATCCGGCAGAGCCAGACCATGTTCAGCGTCCGGACCGTCGACATCCGCCGCGGCGACACGCTGCAGTTCACCAACGAGGATCCGTTCCTGCACCACGTGTTCGTCGAGTCGCCGCAGTTCAGGTTCGATTCCGGCGAGCAGCGCCCCGGCAACACCGTCGAGATCCTGTTCGACCGCGCCGGCAGCTTCACCGTCCAGTGCGCCATCCACCTGAAGATGCGCCTCGCCGTCACCGTGCGGTGAGGCCGCCCGCCCTCGAACCCGAACGGAGTCCCGCGATGATCCCTCGTCTGCGCCGCGCCGCGCTGATCCTTGCCATCGTCCTCGCCGCCGGCCCCGCCGCCGCCCTGCAGGTCCTCGGCCTAGGGGACGACAACCGGCTGGTCGTGTTCGACACGGGCCGGCCCGTCGTCACGGCGCGGATCGCGCTCTCGGGCGTCGAGGGCCGCCTGCTCGGCATCGACTTCCGGCCGGCCGACGGCAAGCTCTACGGCGTGAGCGAGCGCGGCACGATCTACACGATCGATCCGCGCAGCGGCGCGGCGACCGCGGTGGCCACGCTTACGCAGGGCTTCGCCGCCGCCCCCAAGCCGGTGGTCGACTTCAATCCGCAGGCCGACCGCCTGCGCCTGATCAATGTGGCCGGGACGAGCTTCCGCGTCGTTCCGGAGACCGGCGCGGTGACGGTGGACGGCACGCTGCGCTTCGCCGAGGGCGACCGGCACCACGGCGTGCGGCCGACGGTCACCGCCGGCGCCTACACCAACGCCTTCGCGGGCGCGCGCGGCACCGAGCTGTTCAACATCGACACCGCGCTCGACGTGCTCGTGCTGCAGAGCCCGCCGAACGACGGCGTGCTGCAGAGCCGCGGCCGGCTCGGCATCGACTTCTCCCCGACCACCGCCTTCGACATCGTTCCCACCGCCGACGGCGGCAATCGCGCCTTCGCGGTCTCCCGCCGCGTCCTCTACGGCATCGACCTCGAAAGCGGCCGCGCCCGGCGCATCGCCGCGATCGCCCGTCTCGGCACGGACCTGATCGACATCGCCATCGTCCCGCCGCGCCGCTGAGCGGCCCCGGCGCCGCCGACGAAAAGGGCCGCGGGTTGCCCCGCGGCCCTTCGCCGTCCGGCCGGTCGTCCGGCGTCAGTTCAGCGTCGTCGTCTCGCTGAGCGTCGGGCCGAGATTGAGGTAGCCCTCGGGCTTGTGGCCGTAGTCCACGTTGCCCTTGCGCGCCCAGACCGACAGCCCTTCCTGCAGGGCGACGGCGCAGACCTCGTCGATGATCTTGCGCTGGGCGGCGAACCAGAACTGCTTCTGCTTCGCCGGATCCGTCTCGACGCGCGCCGCATCGATGTCGGCGTCGGCGACGGCGCAGTGCGAGAAGTTCGTCACCGCGGTCGGCGTCTTGACGATGCTGCGCGAGTGGTAGAACTGAGTCAGGTAGATGTCCGCGACCGGGAAGCGCCCGGCCGAGTAGTGCGTGATCTGGCTGAGGTCCTGCCGGATCTGGGCGTGGAACGTCTGATGGTCGACCAGGTCGATCACGAGATCGATGCCCGCACGCTTCAGCTGCGCCTGAACGACCTGGATCGTCTGCAGCATGCCCGGCAACTGGGTGTGGATCGCCTTAACCTGCACGCCGTTGGGGAAGCCCGCCTCGGCGAGCAACGCCTTGGCCTTGGCGATGTCGTGCGCCGGCAGGCCCGCGTTCGGATCGCTGCCGAGATAGCCGCTCGGTATCAGCGACGTGCCGCCCTTCGCGATCAGCGCGCCCTTGGCGCGGACGAGCTCGTCGCGATTGACCGCGTGCGCGATGGCCAGGCGCACGCGCTTGTCGTCGAGCGGCTTCTGCTTGGTGTTGAGGTGCAGCAGGCTGAACTCGGCCGGCGCGATCACGTCGACGACCGTGTTCGGTTCCTTCTTCATGCGCTCGACCCAGACCTGGTCCTGGCGGCCGTAGATCACCTGGATCTCGCCGGCCTGGAAGGCGATGTCGCGGCTCGCATCCGACTGGATGAAGCGGTAGTGCACGGTGTCGATCTTGGGCTTGCCGCGGAAATACCCGGCATGCGCCGCGAAGGTCACGCGGTCGTTGGCCTTGTGCTCCTGGAAGGCGAAGGGACCGGTGCCGACCGGGGCGGTCTTGAAGTTGTCGCCGGCCTGCTCGACCGCCTTCTTCGAGACGATGAAGCCGCCCTCGTAGTTGAGGATGCTGCCGAGGAAGAACGGCACGCGGTTCTTGAGCGTGATGCGCACGGTGTGCGAGTCGACCGCCTCGACCTTGTCGACTGCGGCGAAGCTCGACGAGAAGGCCGACGTCTTCGCATCGGCCGAGCGCTGGATCGAGAACACGACGTCGTCGGCCGTCAGTTCGCCGAATCCCTTGTGGAACTGCACGCCGCGCCGGAGCTTGAAGGTCCAGGTCAGGCGATCGGCCGAGGATTCGAAGCTCTCGGCCAGGTCGGGCTCGATCGCCTCGAGGTCGACGCTGCCCGGCTTCAGGCGGACGAGGCCGTTGAAGAGCCAGCTCGCCAACGGCCGGTCCTGCGTCGTCACCGCGCGGTGCGGATCCATCTGCTGGACGTCCTGCGCGGCCATGCCGACGCTGAGCACCTTCTGCGCGAAGGCCGGGGCGCTGGCGCAAGCCAGCGCCGTGGCGGCGAGCAGCATCGTTCGTGTCGTCTTCATGTCGTGTGTCTCCCTTGGTTTGCAGTCTTGCTCGGTTCGTCGGAGGGGATCAGGCCGTGCGCCGCTCGGCATCGGCCCGGGTGAAGCGCTCGATCGCGAACGGCGCGATCGGCGACGCGGTGCGGCCGTCGACGACCATCTCCGCCAGGATCTCGCCGACCGCCGGCCCGAGCTGGAAGCCGTGGCCCGAGAAGCCGAAGGCGTGGATCAGGTTGGGCGTCGTGCCGCTCGGGCCGATCACCGGGATGTCGTCGGGCATCTCGCCGTCGAAACCGGTCCAGCTGCGGATGACCTGCGCGGTGCGCAGCTGCGGCACGACCTCGAGCAGGCGCGCCATCGCCGATCGCGCGACGTCGGCGCGCGGTCGCGAGCGCTCGAGCCCGGGATCGCCCCAGCCGCGACCGCCGCCGAAGATGACGTTGCCGCGCTCGACCTGCCGCACATAGACGTTGCCGCCGCACACGCCGATCGAGCGGTCGATGAAGTACGGCAGCGGCTCGGTCACGATCATGTTCGGGCAGAGCGGCGCGATCGGCACGCGCTCGCCGAACCACGCCGCGATCTCGCCGCCCCAATAGCCCGCAACGTTCAGCATGTGTCGCGCATGGACCGTGAGGACCCCGGCCTCGACCTCGAATCGCGTGCCGGTCCAGCGCGCCGCCGTGACGCGGGCATGCTCGCGGATGTCGGCCCCCGCCGCGCGCGCGGCGCGCGCGAAGGCCGGACCGACGAGCCTCGGATTGGCCTGTCCGTCGTCTGGCGAGATCGACGCGCCGATGACCTTCGCCCCGAGCCAGGGAAAGAGGTCGCGCACCGCATTTGCGCCGACGACCGACAGGTCGAGACCGGCGTCGCGCGCGACCGGCGCGTAGGCCTCCAGCTCCGCCATCTCGGCGTCGTCGCGGGCGAGCTTGATGTGGCCCGTGACGCGGAACTCGCAGTCCTCGCCGACGATCGCCGGCAGCCGGCTCCAGATCTCGCGGGCGCGATGCGCCAGCGGCATCTCGCGCAGGTCGCGGCCCTGGCGGCGCACGCCGCCGAAATTCGTGCCGCTCGCCATGGCGCCGCACAGCCCCTTCTCGAGCAGCACGACACGCAGACCGCGCCGGCGCAGCGCGAGCGCGGCGGCGCAACCGGCCGTGCCGCCGCCGACGATGGCGACATCGGTCGCCAGCGCGCTCATTCCAGCGCCTCCGCGACGATCGGGATCGGCTTGATCGGAGGCTGGCCGCGCAGCCGCCCGGCGCTGGCGAGGTCGGCGCCGCGCGCGTGGGCAAGGAGCTCCGCCGCCGCGAGACCGCACATGCGACCCTGGCAACGGCCCATGCCGCTGCGGCTCAGCGCCTTGAGCCGGTTCACCTCGCGCGCATCCTTGTCGCGGATCGTCCGGCGCAGCGTCGCCGCGTCGATTCCCTCGCAGCGACACACCAGCGTCTCGTCCGGCAGGTCCGCGACGAGATGCGACGGGAATGGATAGGCGGTCTCGAGCCCGCGGCGGAAGCGGTCGAGGCGGGCCAGCCGGCCGTCGAGATCGAGGGCGCGATTGACGTCGAAGCGGTACCCGAGGTCCTCGAGCACGGCCAGCGCCGCACGCTCGCCGGCGAGTTCCGCCGCGTCGGCGCCGGCGATTCCCGCGCCGTCGCCCGCCAGATAGACGCCCTTCACCGAGCTGCGGCCGCCCGCCTCGCGGTGCGGCAGCCACTGCCGCGCGCGCGGCTCGTAGACGAAGCGGCAGCCCGCGAGGTCGGCCAGCTGCGTCTCCGAGCGCAGACCGAACGACGCGCCGACGGCATCGCAAGCCGCCTCGTGCGTCCGCCCGCCGGCTTCGAAGCGGATCCGCTCGACCCGGCCGGCGCCGTCGACACGGGGCCGACGCACGTCGTAGTGCATCGGCACGCCGGCGCGGCGGAGTTGCCCGGTGTAGTACACGCCCTTGGCGAGCGTCGCCGGCGCCGACGCCATGCGCCATGCGCCGCGCAGCTTGGCGACGAACGGCGTGGCGTCGAGCACGGCCGCGACCTCGCCGCCGGCCTTGACGTATTGCCACGCCACGAGCGGGAGCAGCGGCCCCGCGCCAAGGAACACGACGCGGCGGCCGATGGCACAGCCCTGCGTCTTGAGCGCGATCTGCGCGCCGCCGAGCGAGAACACGCCCGGCAGCGTCCAGCCCGGGAACGGCAGGGCGAGGTCGGTGGCTCCCGTGGCGAGCAGCAGGACGTCGAAGCCGAGCTGCTCCATGCGGCCTTCGGCGGTCAGCAGGTCGAGCGCGCCCTCGAAGACGTTCCACACCAGGGTCCGGGGCCGATAGTCGATGCGCATGCGCAACGCCGGGACGATGGCGTGCAGGCGCGTCGCCTTGGCGGCATCGAAGCCGTAGAGCTCGGCCGCGGGGCGCTCGGCGCCTTCCGGCGGCTGCTGGTAGATGCGCCCGCCCGGCTTGATCCCCTCGTCGACGATGGTCGGGCGGAGGCCCGCGGCGGCGAGCGTCGCGGCCGCCCGCACGCCGGCAGGACCGGCGCCGACCACGACGACGCGCAGGTCAGCCATCGACGGTCCCCGTCCGCACGGCCATGCCCTCGGCGACGAGGGTCGAGCAGGCGCGCAGGCGCTGCCCGTCGTCCAATGTCACCCAGCAATCCTGGCACGCGGACATCAGGCAGAAGCCGGCCCGCGTCGCCTCGCCGAATTCGAAGCGGCGCAGCACCGCGCCGGACAGCAGCATCGCCGTCATCAACGTGTCGCCCGCCTGAGCGGTCGCATGCCGGCCGTCGATGGTGATGTTCACCACCGCGCCCGATCGCGGCTTGAGACGAACGAACTGAGCCGTCACCGATCCTGATCTCCGGAGTTCTTGTAGCGTCTTGGGGCTGGCGTGCCCAGCGCGTCAAGCCTCGCGATCCCGGCCGCAGCGCGGCGGCCGGCCGCGGCGTCGCCAACGGTCGGCCTCCCGACGCGCGCGGACGGCCGCGCAGCCTGCGGTCGGCAACTCCAGCGAGCGGCCCCGCGTGGCCATGCCGTCACGGCGCGCCGCCGGCGGCGTCGGCGATCGCCTGCGCCGCAAGCGCCAGCCGGCAGGCAGCGAAGCCGTGCGCCTGGCTGACGACGCGCTCGGTGCCGTCGCGAAGATCCGCGACCAGCCGGGCGCCGAAGCCGGACTCGAGGCCGCCGCAGTCGATATGCCGCGTGCCGGCGCCGTCGGCCAGGAACAGGTGGTCGCCGCCCGGCCGGCCGGCGATGTCGACGTACTTGCGCAGCTCGAGCGTGCCGGCGGTGCCGACCAGAAACAGCCGGCCATCGCCGAACGCCGGCATGGCGTCCGGCGTGAACCAGTCGACGCGCATGAACCCGCCCAGGCCGCCGGCCTCGACCAGGCATTCGCCGACATCCTCGAACTCGGGCCATTGCGGATGCGCCCGGTTCCCCGTGCGTGCGGCGACGACCGTCGCCGGCCGAGCCCCCGCGAGATGCACGAAGAGATCGAAGTGATGCGCCCCGATGTCGCACAGGATGCCGCCGCTGCGGCGGCGCTCGAAGAACCACGGCGGCCGCGTGGCGGCACGCAGCCGATGCGGCCCCAGCGCCGTCATGTGCAGCACCGTGCCGATCGCGCCGTCGGCGACCAGGCGCAGGGCGGCGACCGTCGCGCGGTTCTCGAAGCGCTCGCCGAACATCACGAGGAAGCGGCGGCCGGATTCGCGCGCGGCCGCCTCGACCGCCCCGAGCTCGGCGAGGCTCGTGACCGCCGGCTTGTCCATCAGGACGTCCTTGCCGCGGCGCAGGGCGGTGATCGCGATGCCGGCGCGCTCGGGGTTGGCCGCGGCGCAGGCGATCGTCGCGATCCCATGATCGTCGAGGACCGCATCGAGCGTCGCGACCCGGCGCGCCTGCGGGAATCGCGCGACGAAGCGCGTCGCCAATGCGTCGCTCGGCTCGTGAATCGCGACGAGCTCGGCCCCGCCGCGCAGCAGCGCATCGCACAGGCCGTAGATGTGGTCGTGGCTCAGGCCGATCGCGGCGAAGCGCAGCGTCATGTCGGCGCCGGGCCCGGCGTCAGAACAGCGGCTCGTGGCGCCAGTTGACCAGCAGCTCGGCCACGGCCGCGGTGTTCGGCAGGTCGATCACCGTGCACGCGAGCGTGGCGAGGTCCGCGGGCTGGGTCACCTTGCGCATGTCGAGCTCGTTGCGGCCGCTGACCATGTCGGTGTTCACGAAGCCCGGGCACAACGCCATCGACCGGATGCCGTGGTCCCATCCCGCGCGCCGCACGGCATGGTTCAGCGCGACCACCGCATGCTTGGCCATCTGGTAGCCTGCATTGAGGCCGAGCACGCGCTTGCCCGACATCGACGCCACGTTGACGACGCGGCCGCTGCCGCCGGCCTTCAGCGCCGGGAAGGCGGCCCGCAGCAGGCGGAACGGCGCCTTGACGTTGATGTCGAGCAGCTCGTCGAGGTCCGCATCGCTGCCGGTCTCGAGCTCGACGTTGCGCGAGATGCCGGCGTTGTTGACGAGCACGTCGAGGCGCCCGAAGCGCGCCAGGGTCGCCGCGACCCAATCGTCGCCGGCCTTCGGCTCCGCGGCGTCGTAGCGATGCCGGAAGCAGCGCGCGTCGCCGAGCGCCGCGAGATCGGCGGGAACGTTGCCGGGGCGGCGCACGCCCAGGCTCAGGCGGTAGCCCCGCCGCGCCAGCTCGCGCGCGATCGCCAGGCCGATGCCCCGATTGGCACCGGAGATCATCGCAACCTTGTCCGTCGTCATCGAAGCCCTTCCCCGATCGAGGGCGCGGATCCCACCATGCGCGCCGGCTCCGCGTCAAAGCGCGGATCGGCGCGCCGATCAGGCCGCGGATGCGATCGAGCTCTGCGGCGGCACGATCCGTGCCGCCGGCAGCGTGACGATCGCGGTCGTGCCCTTGCCCAGCACGCTCTCCAGCACGAGCGTCCCGCCGTGCAGCTCGACCAGCCGCTTGGAGATCGGCAGGCCGAGGCCGGTGCCCTCGAAGCCGCGCGCCGCCGTCTCGGTGCCGCGCTGGAACGGCTCGAGCACGCGCTTGAGATCGCCCGGCGGGATCCCGGGACCGTTGTCGCGCACGACGATCTCCACGTCGCCGGACGCGCCCACGGCGCCACGCAGCTCGACGGTGTCGCCCGCATGGGTGTAGCGGATCGCGTTGGCGAGCAGGTTGAGCAGCACCTGGCGCAGGCCGCGCTCGTCGGCATTCAGGTGCAGGCCCGCCGTCTCGTCGACGAGCGCGAGCCTCACGTCGGCAAGGTCGGCCTGCGTGCGCATCAGCGCCAGCGCCTCGGCGAGCAGGCCGCGGAGCGGGAAGTTGCTCGGGTCGAGGCGCACCGCGCCGGCCTCGATCTTCGACAGGTCGAGCAGGTCCTTGATCAGTGCGAGGAGATGCGTCGCGCTCTGGTGGATGTAGTGCAGGTACTCCACGCGCTTTTGCGCGCCGCCGTCGCCGCGCAGCATCAGCTCGGCGAATCCGAGCACGGCATTGAGCGGCGTGCGCAGCTCGTGGCTGACATTGGCGAGGAAGCGCGTCTTGCTGGCGCTCGCCTCCTCGGCGCGCACCAGCGCGGCCTGGGTCTCGGCGCGGGCGCGATCGACGGTGTCGGCCATCGCGTTGAAGGACTGCACGAGTTCGGTGCCGTCGCGCAGGATCGAGCGCGAGACGTCGGGGATGCGCGCCGACTCGTCGCCCGCCGCGCGCCGCCGCGCGGCGTGGATCACCGCGCGGATCGGCCGCGACACCGCGACCGACACCGCGCCGGCGACGAGGATCGCGATGCAGAGCCCGATGGCGAACACGACCAGCACCGGCCGCGCGGTCGCGGTCGCGCGATCGTGGAGCTCGCTGATCGGCTGGGGCACCATCACACCCCATCCGGTGCCAGCCACCGGCACGAACGCCGCGACCATGTCCGCCTGATAGGCGGGCGAATGGAACGTCGTGATACCGCGCTGCCCGGCCAGCAGCCGCTTGACGATCGAAAGCGCCGAGATGTCGCGCCGCTCCTGCACCCAGCTCGCGATCGGATGGGCGAGGACGCGGCCGCCCGCATCGACGATCACCGCATGGCCGTGGCGGCCGAAGCTGATCGACCTGCCGATCGACGCGAGATAGTCGGTGTCCAGCGCGCCGAACGCGATCGCGCCGCCGATGCGACGGACGATGGCGAGCATCGGGCGGCCGTCGCTGCCGGCGACGACGCCGCTGAACCGCACCGTGTCGTCGACGGCGAGCCGCTCGATCTCCGACAGCAGCGGCTCGGCCACGGCCGGCCCGGGCATCCCGTCGGCGACGGCGACCGTGCGCAGGACGCGACCGGTCGCCGGCTCGACCAGGCTGATGTGGCGGAAGTGGAGATTGCCGAGCAGCGACGCGGCGCCGATCGGCTCCTGCCCCGCGGCGACGTTCGCCGCCATCATCGCGAAGGTGGCGGCGGCGTCGCGGTGGTAGCGCTGCAACGCGACGCCGACCTTGTCGGCGAGGACGAGGTGCCGGTCGCGGACGTCGTCGAGCTCCATCTCGATCGCCAGCGAATGCGGCCACAGCCAGAACAGCCCGAGCGGGACGACCGAGATCAGCGTCGCAACGATCAGCAGCAGCACGCGCAATCGCATCGTCGCCAGTACCCCTGTTCGCGTCCTCCGGCGTCACGGCCGCGGCAACACCCACCGGCATCGCGACGGTGCGACCATTTCTGCCGCATCTCGGCCGCGTTGGCGAGGCCGGAGACGGCGGCGTTAACCATTTGGCTCAGGGCAGGCGGACCTTCAGCGCGGCCCGCAGTCGGGCCGACTCCTCGGGCGGCGGGGTCACGATCGCGTGGCGCAGGAAGAAGTCGATCAGCACGAGATTGCAGTTGAACTTGAACGCCTCGGTGTCGCGCACCGTCTCCACGACCCGCGCCGCCGGCCACAGCTCGAACGAGTCCATCTCGCCGTCGACCGGCCGCGGCTCGAAGCTCTCCGGCATCTCGAGATCGTAACAGGCGATCACGTCCGGCTTCAGACCGTCCGGCGCCTCGGCGCAGTAGCGGATCGTCCCCGTGAAGCGCGCCTGGCGCGCCAGCGCCTCGGGGATCCCGGCCTCCTCGCGGCACTCCTTCACAAGATTGTCGATCAGGCTCAGCCCGATCGGTTGGCCGCCCGCGACGGTGCTGTCGAGCATGCCGGGATAGGTGGACTTGGTCAGCGCGCGCCGCGGCACCCAGATCCACGGCCCGTCGGGGCGGCGCACATAGCCGGTCATGTGCACGCCGTAGGCCCGCAGGCCGAAATGCGCGACGGCGCAGCGCTCGATCTGCAGCAGCGGCGGCGAGTCGAGGTCGTTGGTCACGGCGTAGAACTCGTCGCGCCGGCCCGCGATGCGCCCCTCCGCCTCGAGCGTGCGCACGACGCCGTCCATCGCCCGCGAGCGCGAGTCGAAGTCCGCCAGCGCGGCATCGAGCGCGAGGCCCGGCGCCGCGGGCGCGAAGACGTCGCGGAATTCCGCAAGCCGCCGCGCCAGGGCCGGGCGCACCCAGCCCACGCGCTCGGCGCCGACATGGAACGGAACGAAGCCGCGCAGGTCGTGGGTGTTGCACGCGGCGATGCGGTCGAGGAACGACATGGCGCGCCTCTAGCACGCGCGCTCGCCGCGTCGCCACCGGCATTGACCCCGGCCGGTGCGCCGACCAGATTGCGCGCGCCATGACGACGTCGACGCACGAGACGCGCCCCGCCGATCTCGAGGCGGCCCTCCACGCCGCGCAGGCCTATCGCGCACGCGCGCGCACCGCCCTTCTCGACCTCGTCGGCCGCGACGGCAGCGCCGATGCCGCACTGCTCGATACCCACCAGTTCGCCGCCCACGGCTTCGCCTGGCTCGCCAGCGTCGTGGCGGCGCTGGAGGCGCTCGTCGCCTGGGACAGGCGCCGCGCGGACGCGCCCCCGCGGCGCGAGCGCGACCGCCTGATCGCGGAGCTCGGCGCCGCCGACCTGCTGCTGCAGCTCGGCACCGGGATCGCGATGAGCCAGGCCGAGACCGCGCGCCCCGCCGATCTCGGCCTCGCGGCCGAGGCCGCGGCGATGCTCGCGACGCCGGCCGCCGCGGCGCTGGTCGCGCGCGCGACCCCAGCGGCGCGCGAGCGCCTCGCGGCGCTGCTCGACGAGACGCTTCTCGAGCCGGAGTTCGGCGACGACGAGACCGACCGGATGGCCGCGGCGATCCGCCGCTTCGCGCGCGCGCGCATCCAGCCCTTCGGCCAGCGCTGGCACCGCGAGGACATGCTGATCCCGATCGAGGTGATCGCGGGTCTGGCCGAGCTCGGCGTCTTCGGCCTGACCATCCCCGAGGCGTTCGGCGGCCTGGGCCTCGGCAAGGTCGCGATGTGCGCCGTGACCGAGGAGCTCTCGGCCGCGTTCCTCGGCGCCGGCTCGCTCGGCACGCGCTCGGAGATCGCGGGGGAGCTGATCCGAAGCGCGGGCACGCCCGGCCAGCGGGCGCGCTACCTCGCGCGCATCGCCGACGGCAGCTGCCTGCCGACGGCGGTGTTCACCGAGCCGGACATCGGCAGCGACCTCGCCAATCTCCGCACGCGCGCCGTCCGCGACGGCGACGTCTACCGGCTGACCGGCGCCAAGACCTGGATCACCCATGCCGCGCGCGCCGACCTGATGACGGTGCTCGCGCGCACCGGCCGGCCCGAGGACGGCCATCGCGGCCTTTCGATGTTCCTGGTCGAGAAGCCGCGCGGGACCGATGCCGACGCATTCCCGTTGCCGGGGCTGACCGGGACCGAGATCCGCGTCCTCGGCTATCGCGGCATGAAGGAGTACGAGCTCGCCTTCGACGCCCTGCCGGTGCCGGCAACGGCGCTGCTCGGCGAGATCGAGGGCCAGGGCTTCAAGCAGCTGATGGCGACATTCGAGTCCGCGCGCATCCAGACCGCCGCGCGCGCGGTCGGCGTGGCCCGCGCCGCACTCGCCGAGGCCATGGCCTATGCGCGGGCGCGGCGCCAGTTCGGCCGCCCGATCTCGGCGTTCCCGCGCGTCGCGCACAAGCTCGCCGCGATCGCGATCGAGACCACGATCGCGCGCGAGCTCGCGCTGGACGCGGCGCGCGCCAAGGACGGCGATCGGCGCTGCGACATCGAGGCGGGCATGGCCAAGCTCTACGCCGCCCGCGTCGCCTGGTCGGCCGCGGACAACGCCGTCCAGATCCATGGCGGCAACGGCTATGCCGAGGAATATCCGGTTTCGCGCTTGCTCGTCGACGCGCGCATCCTCAACATCTTCGAGGGGGCCGCCGAGATCCAGGCCCAGGTGATCGCCCGCGGGCTGCTGGCCCGGAGGAACTGACCGGATGCTCCGTCGCTGCCTCGCCCTGCTCCTCGCGCTGCTGATCGCCGGCCCGGCGGCGGCGCAGGCCGTCGACGAGGCGCGGCTGGCCGCCTTCGCGCGCCAGATGCGGCTGCTCGACGTCGACGATTTCGTCGGCACCGTGAAGAGCCTGCGCACGACGAAGCGACTGCCCGCGCGCTACATCACCAAGAGCGAGGCCGAGCGCGCCGGCTGGCAGCCGGGCATGGACCTGTGCCGCGTCGCGCGCGGGCGCGCGATCGGCGGGGACCGCTTCGGCAATTTCGAGCGTCGGCTGCCGGCCGCCCAGGGGCGCAACTGGCGCGAGGCCGACCTCGACTTCAACTGCGGGCGGCGGGGACCCAAGCGTCTCGTGTTCTCGACAGACGGGCTGATCTACGTGACGGTCGACCACTACCAGTCCTTCCGCGAGGTGCCGCGATGAAGACGGTGTTTCTCGACGGCGATCTCGCATCGCGCGACGCGGTGCTGGAGCGCCTGGCGACGCATCTGGAGTTCCCCGGCCATTTCGCCCCCAATCTCGACGCGCTGTGGGACGTGCTGAGCCGCGACGTCGGCGGCCCTTTCGAAATCGTCTGGCGCGAGCACCGCAAGGCCCAGGCGGCCCTCGGCGCCGAGTTCGAGAAGCTGGTGGCGCTGTTCCGGCAGCTTGCCGAGGACCGGCGCGATGTGCGGTTTCACCTCGCCTGAGCCGGCGGACGCCCTAGGTCGCTTGTCATGCAAATGGTCCAGACGGTCCTCCCCTACGGCATCGCCCTTTCCCTGATCGCCGTGATCGCCACGCTGTTCGGCGGCCTGGTCAGCATGACCCGGGGCGGCGAATTCAACGCGCGTTGGGGCAACCGCCTGATGCGAGCGCGCGTCGTCGCCCAGGGCGCGGCCCTCGGCCTGATCGCCCTCTGGTTCGTCCTCACCCGGCTCGTCTGATGGTCCGGCTCACGCGCATCTACACGCGCGGCGGCGATGCCGGCGAGACCTCGCTCGGGGATGGCAGCCGCGTCGCGAAGCACAGCCTGCGCGTGGCCGCCTACGGAACGGTCGACGAGACGAATGCCGCGATCGGCGTCGCGCGCCTGCATTGCCGGCAGGAAGGGGACGAGATGCTGGGCCGGATCCAGAACGACCTCTTCGATCTCGGCGCCGACCTCTGCACGCCGCACGAGCCGCCCCCCAGACACGAGGCGTTGCGCATCACCGACGCGCAGGTCGAGCGGCTCGAGCGCGAGATCGACGCGATGAACGAGCGGCTCGCGCCGCTGTCGTCCTTCGTGCTGCCGGGCGGCACGCCAGCGGCGGCTCAACTGCACGTCGCGCGCACGATCGCGCGGCGGGCCGAGCGGCTGATCGCCGAGCTGGCGACCCAGGAGACGATCAATCCCGCCGCGCTGCGCTACGCCAACCGGCTCTCCGACCACCTGTTCGTGATGTCGCGCCACCTCAACGACGACGGCGCGCTCGACGTCCTCTGGGCGCCCGGACGGAACCGCTGACGCTCAGCGCTTCTTGGCCTTCCGGGGCATCGCGGGCTTGCGCTTGGCGGCCTTCTTGGCGCCCGTCTTCCTGGACGTCGCCTTCGCGGCGCCGCGCTTCGCCGCGGTGCGGGAAGGCTTGACCGCGGCGCGCCGCGCCGCCGGCCGCTTCTTCGACTTCGCCCGCTGGGCAGGCTTGGCCGCCTTGCGCGCAGGCTTGCGGCGCGCCGGCTTGGCCGGCGGCAGGTCGGAGATGAATTCCTCCTCCTCCGGCGGCATCGGGGCGGGCGTGCCCGGCGGCATGCGCACGGATGTGATGCGCGGCGCCATCACCGGCCCGAAGCCGGGGAGCCCGACGGCCTGGCGCGCCTTCTCCCAGAACCCGATGCGCTCGACCAGTCCGGTGAACCCGCCGTTGATGCGGCGCGTGATCTCGCGGAAGCCGTTCTCGTCGTCGGCGTCGGCGAGCGAGTTGAGGCCGCGCGAATGCCAGAACCACGCCGCGGCGAGGCAGCCGACGGTCGGGTCGAGCATCCGGTCCGGATCGCTCTCGAGGTTCATGCCCAGAGCCTGGCCGCACTTGCGGTAGTTCTCGCGGCCGGTCACCTGGATCGGCCCGCGGCCGCGATAGCGCCAGCCGTCGCCGCTGGTCTCGTCGCCGTTGAGCATGCGATTGGCATAGACGCGGTTGGCGATGCGCTCGGGCTGGCGGTCGTAGGACTGCGCCTCGGCGTCGGTGCGGAAGAATCGCGGGAACACCTTGCGCAGACGCTCCCACGAGTAGTTCAGGTTCTCCTGCGTGCGACGAAGCTCCGCGGATTCATGCGCCAGCTGCGCCAGGAAAGCGGCCTGCCGGGCGGGGGTGTTGATCGAGTAGCGCTCCATCGCCTCGTTCAGCGGCCGCACGAAGCGATCCGCGACGTTGGCCGAGTTCGGCATGAAGGCAAGGAGCTGCGCGCGTGTAAGCATCGTTCTACGTCCCCCGCTGGCCGCCGGTACGGACGCGGCGATCCCTGAGTTGAGGCCGCAGTGTAGCAAATGCGCCGCCCTGCGGCCCGATTGCACGGCAGGCCCGCGTTGACTCCGGCTCCGGCCCGCGCCTATTTTGCGCCGCCGCATCCCTGGGGGCGAACGCCGCTAAGTTGCGGATTTCCAAAGGCGAAATGGGCTTCAAGCGATGAAAATCCTGGTCGGGGTCAAGCGCGTCATCGACTACAACGTGAAAGTCCGCGTCAAAGCGGACGGCACCGGGGTCGAGACGGCCAACGTCAAGATGTCGATGAACCCCTTCGACGAGATCGGGGTCGAGGAGGCGATCCGCCTGAAGGAGAAGGGCGTCGCCACCGAAATCGTCGCGGTGTCGATGGGCCCGACCGCGGCGCAGGAGACCATCCGCACCGCGCTCGCGATGGGCGCCGACCGCGGCATCCTGGTCCAGACCGATGCCGAGCTGCAGCCGCTGGCGGTCGCCAAGCTGTTCAAGGCGCTCGTCGACAAGGAGGGCCCGCAGCTCGTGATCCTGGGCAAGCAGGCGATCGACGACGACTGCAACCAGACGGGCCAGATGCTCGCCGCGCTGCTCGGCTGGTCGCAGGGCACCTTCGCCTCCAAGGTGACGATCGCCGACGGCGGGCTCGAGGTGATCCGCGAGGTCGACGGCGGCCTCGAGACGGTGAAGCTGAAGCTGCCGGCGATCGTGACCACCGACCTGCGGCTCAACGAACCGCGCTACGCCTCGCTGCCGAACATCATGAAGGCGAAGAAGAAGCCGATCGAGACCGTCGCCCCCGACGCGCTCGGCGTCGACGTCGCGCCGCGCCTGGTGACGCTGAAGGTCGAGGAGCCGCCCAAGCGCCAGTCGGGCGTCAAGGTGAAGGATGTCGGCGAGCTGGTCGACAAGCTGAAGAACGAAGCCAAGGTGATCTGACATGAGCGTCCTCGTCCTCGCCGACCACGACAACGCCGGCCTCAAGCCGGCAACGCTCAACGCCATCACCGCCGCCGCGAAGATCGGCGGCGACGTGCACGTCCTCGTCGCCGGTGCCGCCTGCGACGGCGCGGCCAAGGCCGCCGCCGGGGTCGCCGGCGTCGCCAAGGTCATCAAGGTCGACGCCGCGCCGTACGGCCATCCGCTCGCCGAGAACATCGCGCCGCTGGTCGCCAAGCTGGCGGCAGGCTACGGCCACGTGCTCGCGCCCTCGACGACGGTGGGCAAGAACATCATGCCGCGCGTCGCCGCGCTGCTCGACGTGCAGCAGATCTCGGACATCCTTCAGGTCGTGTCGCCCGACACCTTCGTGCGCCCGATCTACGCCGGCAACGCGCTCGCCACGGTGCAGTCCAAGGACAAGGTGAAGATCATCACCGTGCGCGGCACCGCCTTCCCGCCCGCGGGCGCCGGCGGCAGCGCGGCGATCGAGTCCTTGGCCGAGGCCGGCGACGCCGGGCTCTCCAGCTTCGTGAAGTCGGAGCTGTCGAAGTCCGAGCGCCCCGAGCTCACGGCCGCGCGCATCGTGGTCTCGGGCGGTCGCGGCATGGCCGCGGGCGAGAACTTCAAGACCTACCTCGAGCCGCTCGCCGACAAGCTCGGTGCCGCGGTCGGCGCGAGCCGCGCGGCGGTCGATGCCGGCTTCGTGCCCAACGACTACCAGGTCGGCCAGACGGGCAAGGTCGTGGCGCCGGACCTCTATATCGCCGTCGGCATCTCCGGCGCGATCCAGCATCTCGCCGGCATGAAGGACTCGAAGGTGATCGTCGCGATCAACAAGGACGAGGAGGCGCCGATCTTCCAGGTCGCCGACTACGGCCTGGTTGGCGACCTGTTCAAGGTCGTGCCCGAGTTCACCGCCGCCCTGCCGCCCCGCAAGTGACGCCGCGCGCCGCCCGCCCCTCTGACGTGACTCCGCTCGAAAGGAACACCCCATGATCAAGCACATCGGCGTCGTCGGCGCCGGACAGATGGGCAACGGCATCGCGCATGTCTGCGCGGTCGCCGGCTATGCGGTGACCCTGGTCGACGTGAATCAGGAGGCGATCGACCGCGGCCTGAAGACGCTCGGCGGCAATCTCGACCGCCAGGTCGCCAAGAACATCATCACCGCCGACCAGCGCGCCGCCGCGGTCGGCCGGATCAAGACCAGCCTCGACTACGCCGCGTTCAAGGACTGCGACCTCGTCATCGAGGCCTCGCCCGAGAACGAGGCGCTGAAGCGCGAGATCTACAAGAAGCTCTGCCCCAACCTGAAGGCCGACGCCCTCGTCGCCTCGAACACGTCGTCGATCTCGATCACGCGGCTCGCCGCGATGACCGACAGGCCGGCGAAGTTCATCGGCATGCACTTCATGAATCCGGTCCCGGTCATGAAGCTGGTGGAGATCATCCGCGGCATCGCGACCTCGGAGGAGACCTTCAAGGAGATCCGCGACCTCACCGTCAAGCTCGGCAAGTCCGCCGCGGTGGCCGAGGACTTCCCCGCCTTCATCGTCAACCGCATCCTGCTGCCGATGATCAACGAGGCGGTCTACACGCTGTACGAAGGCGTCGGCAACGTCGAGTCGATCGACACCGCGATGAAGCTCGGCGCGAACCATCCGATGGGGCCGCTCGAGCTCGCCGACTTCATCGGCCTCGACACCTGCCTTGCCGTGATGCACGTGCTGTACGACGGCCTCGCGGACTCGAAGTACCGCCCCTGCCCGCTGCTCGTGAAGTATGTCGAGGCCGGCTGGCTCGGCCGCAAGACCAAGCGCGGCTTCTACGACTACAACGGCGAGAAGCCGGTCCCGACGCGCTGATCCCCGGCCGACCGGCCGCCCGACGACCACGGCCGGCGGCATCTTCGGACGCCGTCCTGCCTCGCGGCCGCGCCGGATGCGTGCGGCGGCGTCTTGTTTTCGCCACGCTGCCTCGCCAGCTTCCCGGCTCCGCTGCCCCAGGGGAGTCTCGCGAAGATGACGGTTCTCGCTTATCGGCCCGGCGACGTGCTCCGGCGCACCGACTGGCTCGGCCTCGACCACGACGCGATCGCCGACACCGAGGGCGGCGTCATCCGACAGGTCTTCGGCCGCGGCGTGGTGCGCGAGCGCCTCGCCGAGTTCGATGCCGAGGGCGCGGCGCGCGTCGTCGAGTTGCGCGACCGCCGCTTCGACCACGCCGAGACGCTGAGTCGCGCGCAGGCCGCCATCGGCGCCCCCGACTACAACCTGTTCACCGACAACTGCCAGCACTTCGCCAGCTGGTGCGCGACCGGCGAGCGCAACAGCCACCAGGTCCAGGGCGCGTTGTCCGCTGCGACGATCGCCGCCGGCATCGCCGCCGTCGCGCGGCTCGCCACGCCGGCGGGCCTCGCCGTCACCGCGGGCGCGGCCCTGGCCTATCTCGCGCGCAACGCGATCGCCGCGCGTCTCGGCGCCGCGTCGGCGACGTCGGAGGTCGTCACGGAGTGACGGCGCAGATCGCGCGCAGCCGCCGCCACGCCTCGCCGCTCATGGCCGAGGCGCCGCGGCCGGCCTGGCCGCGCGCCAGCGCCGCGCGCGCCTCGCTCGGCGGATGGGTGCTGAAATGCGCGAGCACGCCCGAGCCCGCGCCCTTGCCCTCCTGTTCCGCCATGCGCGCCATGAAGCGCGCGAAGCCGCTCGCGTCGATGCCCGCCGCCGCCAGCAGCCTGAGCCCCGTATCGTCCGCCTCGGCCTCCGCCTCGCGCGTGTAGGCGGCCGAGAGCAGCTGCCCCGCGATCGTGCCGGCGATCGAGACGCCGATCGCGTCGCCGAGGATCAGTCCGACGACGAAGCTGCCCGCCGTCCGCTTCACCGCCGCCTCGGTCGGGTGGCGGTGCACGACATGGGCGAGCTCATGCGCGATCACGGCGGCCAGCTCGTCGGCATCGCCGACCGCGTCGATCAGGCCGCGCAGGACGATGAGCCGCGATCCCGGCAGCGCGAAGGCGTTGACCAGGCCGCCGTTGATCACGCTGACGACCGGCGGCGGATCGACCCGCGCATGGGCCTGCAGGCGATCGACGAGATCCTGGAGCGCGGCGCGTCCTTCCGGACGGCCGCAGAGCCGCGCCGGCCCCGGACCGTCGGCCAGGAAGCCGGTCAGCATCTCGACGTAGCGATCGCCGAGCCGCGCCTCGAAGCCGCGCGGGATCACCGCGGCGATCTGCTTGGCAAGCAGCGGGATGACGACGAGGAACAGTGCCGCGACGCCCGCCACCGTCGCCGCGCCCCAGAACAGCGCGCGACGCGCGATCCTGCGGTCGCCGTAATGGGCATGCGGAACGGCGGCGCCGGCCTCGCGCAGCCGTGCCAGCAGCGCCGGTTGCGTGAACCGCAGGCGCGCGCGGCCGCCTTCCCCGCCCTGCAGCATCCCCGCCTCGCCCTCGCGCGGCGCGGCCACGAGGCGGATGTCGGCGAAGGCCCAGCGCTCCAGCATCGTGCCGTCGGGGTGGCGCAGCTCGAGTTGTCCCGGGGCGACCATCGCGATGACGTCGACGCGGCGCGCCGTGCGGCCGTCCGCGTAGCCCGCCGCGTAGGCGCCGGTGTCAAACGCCGACATCGAACGAATCCGCGAGCCCCTCGCCCGACCGCGGGCCGGCCAAGGTCGACTGACCGATCGTCGCGAGGGAGTCGACGTTGTCGATTGTCAGCGTGGCGCCCACGTGGCGCAGCACGCCGTAGCCGACGATCCAGGTCCAGAGCGTTCCGGCCAGCGCGTAGAAGGCGATCAGGGCGGCGACGATGGCGCCGATCGCGCCCGCGTTCGGCCCGCGCCCGCGGCCCGACACGTCGACCGCCTCCATCACGGCCATGCCGCCGAGGATCGACGCGACGACCGCGACCAGCAGCAGCAGGGCCAGCGCGTAGAGCAGGAGCTGGCCGACGATGTTGCGTGTCCTCGCCTGCGACCGGAACGAGGCGTCGCCCAGCCGCGTCGCGGCGGCGATGGCGCGGATCTCGCGCACCCGGAAGTTCAGGTAGGCGAGGAAAAGCACCGGCACCGACGCCATCGCGCCGACGGTCAGCGCGGTCGCGACGGCGCGGATCGGCCCGATGCGGCTCGCCAGATCCTCGAGATCGACCAGCGCCAGGGTCTCGAGGATGCCCGCGACCATCGCCGCGATAGGCACCATGGCCGCGAGGACGACGAGGAGCCACGGCAGCAGCACGGCGCGCGCCGACCCGGCGAACACAACCGGACGGTCGCCGATCCAGGTGTTGTTCATCAGGTAGCGCGTCTGCGCCCAGCGCAGCCACGGATAGGCGAGTCCGAGTGTCGCCAAAGCGAGCAGCGTCCAGCCCAGGGTGAGGCGCAGGAAGGCGACCTGCGATCCGGTCTGCGCGAAGCGGATCCCGCGCCAGAGCGTCCGCGACAGCCGATAGCGGCGCGCGCGGAACTGCGCCACGGCGATCAGGACCAGGATCAGGAGCACGTAGACCAGCTTCTCGACGAAGAAGGTCGGCGACGCCGGCTCGAGGAACTGCTCGACGACGGCGAAGCCGCCGAGGATCGGCACCAGCACCGCCATCGCGACCAGGAAGCCGACGAAGAGCTCGCTGCCCCGGCCGGTGTACTCGAGCGGATCACCGTCGATCCGGACCCGCCCCCAGAGGTACCGCCGCAGCGCGGTGCGCGCCCAGAACCGGTAGAGCATCAGGGTCAGCGCGCCGAGCAGCATGTTCCGGATC
This sequence comes from Alphaproteobacteria bacterium, assembly GCA_016793165.1. Taxonomy (GTDB): domain Bacteria; phylum Pseudomonadota; class Alphaproteobacteria; order CACIAM-22H2; family CACIAM-22H2; genus CAIOSQ01. The sequence goes on from JAEULA010000034.1 coordinate 246,667, forward strand.
AGCAGCCCGAACAGACCGTCGCGCGATCCGACCTCGACCGCCGCGCTCCGTCGCGCCGTGGCCGACGCCGGTGCCGCCGCCAAGGTCGCCGCCGACGCGGTGCGCTGCTCGTCCATGCTTCCGTCGATCTCCTGCGTCGCACTACGGCACGGGGCCGCGATCCACTGCAAGAGTCAGCGACGCATCGCGTCGCGAAGGACGCTCTCGAACTCGGGCGCGTCCCATTCGGCGGCCCCCAGGACCCGGCCGAGCTCGCGCCCCTCGCGATCGAGCACGACGGAGACCGGCAGACCCGATGCCTTGAACACGCGCGACGCCGCGTTCGACGGATCGAGGTTCAGCGCGAGCCGCTTGAGCGCGAGGTTCTCGAAGAACGGCCGCACCACGCGCTCGCCCTGACGGTCGAGCGCGATCGCGACCACCTCGAAGTCGGGGCCGCCGAGCTTGGCCTGCAGCCGGTCGAGCGCGGGCATCTCCTTGATGCAGGGCGCGCACCACGTGGCCCAGAGATTGACCAGAACCACCCTGCCGCGCAGCAGCGCGAGCTCGCGCGTCGTGCCGTCGCCGGCGGTGAAGGCGAGCGCAACCGGCTCGCCCGGCGACGCGGCGGGCACCCATTTCCCGAGGCTCGCGACCTCCGCCGGCGGCGTCGCGACGGGCAGCGGCGGAGCCGACCTGTCGAGCAGCACGCGCGCGACGAGCGTCACGCCCAGCGCGAGGGCGACGACCGAGACGGCGAGACGGACGAGCGGCAGGTTCACGTCAGATTCGGGGGTGCGGGGCCAAGTCGGGCTGGCCTATAACAGCGCCCGGCTTCCGTTTCGACCCTTTCCCAGACGAGACCACCATGGCGACGACCTCGCGCCGGCGCGCGCGCACGACTGCCCGATCCGAGGCCGGCACGACCGCGGCCAACGCCCTCTGGGGCGGCCGCTACGCGGCCGGCCCCTCGGCCGTCATGACCGCCATCAACGCCTCGATCGATGTCGATCGCCGATTCTGGCGCCAGGACATCGACGGCTCGCTCGCACATGTCGCGATGCTGGCCCGCCAAGGCATCGTGCGGCGCGCCGACGCCGCGAAGATCACCCGCGGCCTCAAGCGCATCGCGGCGGAGATCGAGGCCGGCCGCTTCGAGTTCAAGGCGGCGCTCGAGGACATCCACATGAACATCGAGGCGCGGCTGGCCGAGCTGATCGGCAAGCCCGCCGGCCGCCTCCACACCGCGCGCTCGCGCAACGACCAGGTCGCGCTCGACATGACGATGTGGCTGCGCGCCGCCTGCGCGCGCTGCGACGGCCAGATCCGTGCGGTGCAGCAGGTGCTGATCGCGCAGGCCGAGCGCAACGCCGACGCGGTCATGCCCGGCTACACGCATCTGCAGCCGGCCCAGCCCGTGACCTTCGGCCACCACCTGCTCGCCTATGTCGAGATGCTCGGCCGCGACCGCGGCCGCTTCGCCGACGCGGCGAAGCGCGGCAACCGCTCGCCGCTCGGCGCGGCGGCACTGGCCGGGACGTCGTTCCCGATCGACCGCCACGCGACGGCCAGGGCGCTGGGCTTCGACGGCCCGATGGCCAATTCGCTCGACGCCGTCGCGAGCCGCGACTTCGCGCTCGAGTTCCTCGCCGCCTGCACGACGACCTCGGTCCATCTCTCGCGCCTCGCCGAGGAGCTGGTGATCTGGACCAATCCGCTGTTCGGATTCGTGACGCTGTCGGACGCCTTCACCACCGGCAGCTCGATCATGCCGCAGAAGCGCAACCCGGACGCGGCGGAGCTCGTGCGCGCCAAGGTCGGCGCCGCGCTCGGGGCGTTCATCCGGCTGGCGACCATCCTCAAGGGCCTGCCGCTGACCTACGGCAAGGACATGCAGGACGACAAGCCGGCGGTGTTCGAGGCGGCCGACGCGCTCGAGCTCAGCCTTGCCGCGATGGGCGGCATGATCGCCGATCTCAAGGCCAATCCCGCGCGCATGCGCGCCGCGGCCGGCGGCGGCTTCTCGACCGCGACCGACCTCGCCGACTGGCTCGTGCGCGAGGCGGGCCTGCCGTTCCGCGAGGCGCATCACGTCACCGGCCGCCTGGTGCGGCTCGCCGAGGAGCGCAGCTGCGACCTGCCCGACCTCTCGCTCGCCGACATGCAGCGCGTGGACAAGCGCATCACCCGCGCGGTGTTCCGCGTGCTCGGGGTCGACAACTCGATCCGCTCGCGCACGAGCTTCGGCGGCACCGCGCCGGCCAACGTGCGCAAGGCCGCGAAGGCCGCGCGCAAGCTCTATCTGCGAGGCCCGAGGTGAGCGCCACGCGCACGGGTCGGCGCGCCCTGTGGGCGTGGCTCCTCGTGGCGGGGCTCGGCGGCCTGCTCGCGGCCTGCGGCCGCCGCGGCAAGCCCGAGGCCCCGGAGGACGTCGACCCCGCCTACCCGCGCCGCTATCCGTCGCGCTGAGCCGCGCGGCCGGATAACGTCCGCGCCCCGCCGCAATACCGCCCCTCGCAGACCCCACCCCCGAACCGACGCGTCGCGCCCATGAGCTTCACCTACCGCAACGGCATCCTGCATGCCGAGAACGTGCCCCTGCCCGAGCTGGCCGCGCGCCACGGCACGCCGACCTACGTCTACTCGACGGCGGCCCTGCGCGCGCGCCTGGCCGCCTATGTCGAGGCGTTCCGCGGCATCGATCCGCTGATCTGCTACGCGCTGAAGGCCAATTCGAACCAGGCCGTGATCGCGACCTTCGCGCGCGAAGGCGCCGGCGCCGACGTCGTCTCGATGGGCGAGCTCAAGCGCGCGCTCGCGGCGGGCGTGCCCGCGCGCAAGATCGTCTTCGCCGGCGTCGGCAAGACGGCCGAGGAGATGCGCTTCGCCCTGCAGCACGGCATCCTGCAGTTCAACGTCGAATCCGAGCCCGAGCTGCGCCTGCTCTCGGATGTCGCGTGCGGCATGGGCGTCACGGCGCCCGTGGCGCTGCGCGTCAATCCCGACGTCGACGCCAAGACCCACGCCAAGATCACGACCGGCAAGGCCGAGAACAAGTTCGGCATCGACATGGACCACGCGCCCGGCGTCGCGGCGCTGGCGAAGTCGCTGCCGGGAATCGCGCTCGAGGCCCTCGCGCTTCATATCGGCTCGCAGCTGATGGACGTCGCGCCGTTTCGCACCGCCTTCGCCCGGCTCGGCGCCCTCGCGCGCCAGGTCAATGCCGCGGGCGGACCGGCGCTCCGGCGCCTCGACTTCGGCGGCGGCGTCGGCGTCGGCTACGCCGGCGAGGCACCGCCGGACCTGCGCGACTACGCCGAAGCGGTGCGGTCGGCGATCGCCGGGCTGGGCGTCGGCGCGATCCTCGAGCCCGGCCGCTCCCTGGTCGCCGAGGCCGGCGTGCTGCTCGGCCGCGTGATCCGCGTCAAGGAGGGCGTGGCCAAGCGCTTCGCCATCGTCGACACGGCGATGAACGACCTGATCCGCCCGACCCTTTACGAAGCGTGGATGCCGATCCTCGCCGTGAGCGAGCCGCGCCCCGGCGCCAACCGCGCGCTGATGGACGTCGTCGGGCCGATCTGCGAGACCGGCGACTACCTCGCCCTCGACCGCGAGCTGCCCCCGCTCAACGCCGGCGACCTGTTCGTCGTCGGCGGCGCCGGCGCCTACGGGGCGGCGATGAGCTCGAGCTACAACACCCGCCCGCTGGCCGCCGAACTGCTGGTCAACGGCGATCAAGTTGCCGTGATCCGCCCGCGCCAGGACATCGACGCCCTGATCGCCGGCGAAAAACTCGCGCCCTGGCTGACATCCTGACTGTGGCGGAACGGGGGCATGGCGCGCCGCCACCCCCAAGGTCTCTAGACCCTGGCGCGACTGCTCGGGCACACTAATTGCTCCGCTTCGCGCGGCACGCGGGCACGACTCGCGAGCCGCCTGAAGCGGCGCAGGACCGGCCGACAGGCCGCGCCTTGCGGGCTGGTGTGTGCAGGCTCGGCATCGAACGGCAACGCCCCGAACCGGGCGCCGCCGCCCGGGCGCCGACGCGAAGCGAAGGATGGGCCATGGCTCCGACCAAGCAACCGGGCATCGCCGCCGCTGCCGATCGTGCGCCGCCGGATGGCGCCGACGCCGCCATCCAGGCGCGCCTCGCGCGTCGCATGGCGCGGGCGCGCTGGGCGCTGCTGTGGGAGCAGGCCTGGCCCGCGCTGTGGCCGCTGGTGGCGGTGGCCGGGTGCTTCCTCGTCGTGGCGCTGTTCGACATCCTCCCGCACCTCGAGACTTGGCTGCATGCCGGACTGCTCGGCGTCTTTGCCGCCGCGGCCGCCGCGGCCTTCGTCCACTTCGTGCGCCGGCTCAGCTGGCCCGACCATGCCGCGGCCCGTCGCCGCCTCGAGACCGCCTCGAGCTTCGCGCATCGGCCGCTCGCCGCGCTCGAGGACCAGATCAGCGTCGGCGCGAACGACGCGGCGAGCCAGGCGGTCTGGGCCGCCTATCGCCGCCGGATCGCGATCGCGCTCGGCAAGGTCAAGGTCGGCTGGCCGCGTCCGCATCTCGCGGCGCGAGACCCGATCGCGCTGCGCGGGCTGCTGGCCCTCGTCCTGGTGATCGCGTTCGCCGCCGGCGCCGGCGGATGGCGCGACCGCCTGGCGCGCGCGGTGAGCCCGGGCGTGCAGCTCGCGGCCGCCCCGCCGGGCATGCTCGACATCTGGATCACGCCGCCGGCCTATACCGGTATCGCGCCGCTGGTGCCGCGCGCCGACCAGGCGGAGGCCCTGAGCGTACCGGCCGGCTCGACGCTGCTGGCGCAGGTGTCGGGCGGTCGCGGCGCGCCGCGGCTCCTCCTCGACGACCAGGCCACCGCCTTCGAGAGCGTCGACGCCAAGAGCTTCCGCGTCACCCTGCCGATCAATGCCGGCACCGCGCTGCGCATCGAGCAGAACGGCCAGCCGCTCGCGTCCTGGACGATGCTGGTCGTGCCGGACAACGCCCCGACGGTGCATTTCCCGCGCGCCCCCGAGCGCACGCGACGCAACGCCCTCAAGCTCGACTACGAGGCGCAGGACGACTACGGGCTGGCGACCGTCGCCGCGCAGATCCGCCGCGCGGTGGTCCCGACCGGCGTCGACGACGAGTCGATCGACCTGCCGCTGTCGCTGCCGAGCCCCAATGCGCGTGAAGCGAAGGGCTCGAGCTTCCACGACCTGACCGCACATCCCTGGGCCGGGCTCAAGGCGCGGATCCAGCTGCGCGCCACCGACGCCGCGGGCCTGATCGGCGAGTCCGAGACGGTCGAGGTGACGCTCCCCGAGCGCCTGTTCCAGCATCCGGTCGCGCGCGCCATCATCGAACAGCGGAAGGTCCTGGTCGGCGACCCGGCGGCGCAGCGCCGCAATGTGGCGGCGGCGCTCTCCGCGATCGCCGGCATCCCGTCCCACTACCAGGACGACACGGTGGTGTTCCTGGCGCTGCGCATGTCGGCGATGCGGCTGGGCGCGCGGCACGACGACGCGCCCAAGGCGACGGTCGACGGCGTGCAGTCGCTGCTGTGGGACACCGCGCTGCGCATCGAGGACGGCAAGCTCAGCCTCGCGGAGCGCGAGCTGCGCGCGCTGCAGCAGCGCCTGCAGGACGCGATCGCCAATCGCGAGAGCGACGAGGAGATCGAGAAGCTCATCCGCGAGCTGCAGCAGGCGATCGACAAGTACCTGCAGGCGATGATCGAGAACGCGATGCGCAATCCGCAGGATCCGCGCAACCAGCGGCCTATGGACCGCAACGCCCAGCGGATCGACCGCCAGGACCTCCAGCGCATGCTCGACCAGGCGCGCCAGATGGCCCGCACCGGCGCGCGCGACCAGGCGCGCGAGATGCTCCAGCGCCTGCAGGAGATGCTCGAGAACCTGCGCGCCGGCCAGCAGATGCAGGCGCAGCCCGGCGGCGAGGGCGAGGACGGCGAGGGCAGCTCGCAGCAGATGATGCAGAGCCTGCAGGACATGCTGCAGCGCCAGCAGCAGCTGACCGACCGCACCTTCCGCCGCTCGCAGCAGAACCGCCCCGGACAGCGCGGCCAGCAGGGCCAGCGCGGCCAGCAGGGTCAACAGGGCCAACAGGGCCAGCAGGGCGGCCAGCCCGGCGACGGCGAGGGCATGGACGGCGACATCGCCGAGCAGGAGGCGCTGCGCCAGCAGCTCGGCGAGATGATGCGCCAGCTCTCCGAGCGCATGGGCAAGATCCCGAACGGCTTCGGCCGCGCCGAGCGCGCGATGCGCGATGCCCTCGACTCGATGCAGCGCGGCCAGGCGGGCCGCGCCCTGCGCCCGCAGATGGATGCGCTCGATCAGATGCGCCAGGGCGCGCGCGAGCTGATGCAGCAGATGATGGAGCAGCTCGCGCAGCAGCAGGGCCAGGGCGACCCGGCGCAGGGCGACAGCCCCGCCGAGGCGGACCAGACCGCCCAGGAGCGCGATCCCGCCGGGCGGCCGATGAACAACGGGCTCAACGGCCTCAACTCCAACGACGTGAACATCCCGGCGGAGAGCGAACTGCAGCGCTCGCGCGAGATCCTCGAGGAGCTGCTGCGCCGCTCGGGCGAGCGCTTCCGCCCGCAGCTCGAGCGCGACTACATCGAGCGGCTGCTGCGGCGGTTCTGAGCGATGGCGCCGCGCGAAGCGGCGCCGATCCGCCTCACCGCATCGGCCGGCGCTCCAGCGCCGCCGTGACGAAGGCGAGGAACTGGTCGAGCGAGAACGGCTTCAGGATGACATGGTCGATCAGCGCCTCGAGGTTGAAGGCGCGCTGACGCTCCGCGGGGAATCCCGTCATCAGCAGGATCGCCATGTCCGGCCAGTCGCGCGTCGCCTTGAGCGCAAGGGCGATGCCGTCGAGATGCGGCATGACGATGTCGGTGACGAGCAGGTCGAAGCGCGCGGCGCTCAGCCGCTCGAGCGCCTGCTGGCCGTCGTCGACCGCGACGACCTCGTGGCCGGCATGCTCGAGCGCCCGCACGACGAACGCCCGAACGGCGGCTTCGTCCTCGGCCACCAGCACGCGCGCCATCCCGCACCTACTCGAGCGGCTCGAGCTTGAACTGGATCTCGGCGGGGCGCTCGCCGGCGAGCGAGACCTCGCTCGTGAACGTCGTCTGCTCGCCGGGCCACAGCCACGCCCTGGCAAGCACGGGCTTCCACGTCGTCAACGGCTTGCCCTTGGCGTCGATCGTCGCGCCGCGCAAGGTCCGGATCGAGCGCGGTCGCGACGACTCGTTGACGATCGTGACGGTCACCGCGACCACTGGCGGCAGATCGCGGCCGTGGAACTGGGTCAGATCCGGGTCCGATGTCGTGCGGAAGCGCAGACCGTCGAGCGACAGGCCCGCGGCGGTGGCCGCCGTCCGGTCGTCGCCCCTCTGCTCGCTCGCCTGCTGCAGCGGCATGAGCTTGGTGAACCGATAGAACGGCCGACTCACCGGAAATTCGGCGGCCACGACTTCGTGGAAGTAGACGGCCGCCGCCAGGGCCGCGGCGATCAGCACGAAGACGATCCAGCCGAGGATCGTGCGCAGGTCGCGCCGCGGACGCCCCTGCGTCTTCGCGGCGGCGGCCCTGACGGGAGTCGGCTCCGGCTCGGGCGCCGGCGTCGGCGTCGTGACGACGCTCGGAAGCTGCGGCGGCGGCGGCGGCGGGGGCGGAGGCGGCTCGGCCGGCGGCGGCGGCTCGGCGACTGGCGGTGGAGTCAGCGGCGCCGGCACGGGTGGGGCGGCGACCTGCCCATCGGGGCCGGCGAACCAGACATGGGTGCATTTGCTGCAACGGACCGTGCGACCGGCCGGCTGCAAGGCCTGGTCGGGGACCGAGAACGTCGTCGTGCAGTTGGGACAGGCGAGTTTCATGGACCGTGCCGAGTCGCGCGGGCCGTGAGGCCGGAATTCCTTATTACGCGACCGGTCGTTGCAAAGACAAGGATTGGCGCAGTGGCATCGGCACTCCAACCGCTTGTCAGCACATGCATTTTGCTCGGCCCCGCCGGGCATGCCAATCTCGGCCCCGTCCTCATGCCGCACCCCGAGTCGAGCCCCTCGCCGGCGCCACCGGTCGTCGAGTTCGAACATGTCGGCCTTCGCTACGGCGTCGGCCCGGAGGTGCTGCGCGACCTCAAGCTCACGCTGCCGCCCAGCTCGTTCCACTTCCTCACCGGACCGTCGGGGGCGGGGAAATCCTCGCTGCTGAGCCTGCTGTACCTGTCGCGCATGCCGAGCCGCGGCCGGCTGTCGATCTTCGGCGAGGACGTCGCCAAGGCCGACCGCCGCACCCTCACCCTGCTGCGCCGCCGCATCGGCGTCGTGTTCCAGGACTTCCGGCTGTTCGACCATCTGAGCGTGGTCGACAACGCCTCGCTGCCCCTGCGCATCGCCGGCCGCGATCCGCAGGAGAGCCGGACCAACGTCGTCGAGCTGCTGGATTGGGTCGGCCTCGGCGGCCTGCTCGACGCACGGCCGCCGACCCTGTCGGGTGGCCAGAAGCAGCGTCTCGCCATCGCCCGCGCGGTCGTCGCGCGGCCGAAGCTGCTGCTCGCCGACGAGCCGACCGGCAATGTCGACGACCAGCTCGCGGTGCGGCTGCTCTATCTCTTCGAGGCGCTGCACCGGATGGGCACGACCGTGGTCATCGCCACGCACAACATGTCGCTCGTGGAGCGCTTCGCCTACCCCGAGCTTCGCCTCGACGACGGCCAGATCACGCGCCTGCCGGCGAAGGCGGCGCGGCTGCTATGACGAACGAAGCGCCGCTGCGCGCCGCGCTTGCCGAGCCCTGGGCGGGCGGCCTGCTCGCCCTGTCGAACGACGATGCGCGCCTGCATCTGCCCGCCATCGCCGCGGCGGCGACGTTCCTGACCTGTCTTGCGCTCGCGCTCGCCCTCGCCGCCGCAAGCCTGGCGGCGCGCTGGCAGAGCGCCCTGGAGAACGCCCTGACCGTCGAGATCTCCCAGCGCGCCGACATGGACGCCACCGTCGCCACCGCGGTCCGTCTGCTGGAGGCGATGCCGGGCGTCGTGCGCGCCGAGCCGCTGCCGCGCGACCGCGTGCGGAGCCTGCTGGCGCCGTGGCTCGGCGACGGAGCGATCCTCGACGGCCTGCCGCTGCCCGCGCTGATCGACGTGCGTCTGGCGCCGGGAACCCGGATCGACCTCCCCGGGATGGAAAGCCTGCTGACGGCGGCGGTGCCCGGTGCGCTGATCGACGACCATCGCAGCTGGCGCGACTCGGTCAGCCGCGCCGCCTGGCTGGCGACCGCGGTGGCCGGCGCGATGCTGCTCGCCGTGCTCGCCGCCGCGATCTCGGCCGTGGTCTTCGCCACCCGCGCGCGGCTCGCCATGCATCGCGACCACATCGAGATCCTGCATCTCATGGGCGCCACCGACGCGACGATCGCGCGCGAGTTCGCGCGCGACGCGATGCGCCTCGGCACGATCGGCGGCCTGGTCGGACTGGCGCTGGCCTTCGGCCTGATCGCCGGGCTGAGCTGGCTCGCGGCCGGGCTCGATGATACGGCGCTGCCGATGCAGAAGCTGACGGCCGGCCAATGGCTCGCGATCCTGCTGCCGCTCCCGATCGGCGCGGCGCTCGCCGGCAGCACGGCGCTGCTCGCCGCGCTCGGCGTCCTGCGGCGGATGACATGAGCCCCGGCCCGCGCCCCCGCCTCGTCCTGCTCGACCGCGACGGCGTCCTCAACGAGGACCGTCGCGACTACGTGAAGACGCCCGACGAGCTGGTCCTCATCCGAGGCGCCGCGGCCGCGGTCGCGCGGCTCAATTCCGCCGGCATCCGCGTCGCGCTTTGCACCAACCAGAGCGCGGTCGGGCGCGGGATCATTTCGGCGGCGATGCTCGAGCGCATCCACGAGCGGCTGCGCGAGGCCCTCGCACGCGAGGGCGCGCGCCTCGACGCGGTCTTCGCCTGCCCCGATCCGCCGGGTGCCCCGACCACGCATCGCAAGCCGGCGCCGGGCATGCTGATCGACGCGATGCGCCGCTTCGGCGTCGCCGCGGCCGACGCCGTGATGATCGGCGATTCCCTGCGCGACCTCGAGGCCGCGCAGCGCGCCGGCACGGCGCGATGCCTCGTGCGCACCGGACACGGCGCGCGCACCCAGGCCGAGGGCCTGCCCGCGAGCGTGCTGCCGGTGCGCGTCCACGCCGATCTCGCCGCGGCGGTCGCCGCGCTGCTCGGAGAAGGCGCGTGAACGCCGCGCGGCGCCGCGGCGGCCTGCTGTCGTGGATACGGTTCCTCGGCCTGCTGCTCGTCGTTCCGGGGGCAGCCTATGTCGCGGGCCTGGTGTGGTTCGCCGAGAGCATCCCGCGCGCGATCGGCGACGACGGCAGCACCACCGACGCGATCGTCGTCCTCACCGGCGGCGTGGCGCGCGTGCGGACCGGCCTCGAGCTGCTGTCGCAGGGGCGCGCACGCAAACTGTTCGTCTCGGGCGTCTATCGCGGCGTGGACGTGCAGGAGCTCCTCCGCGCCCAGAAGCAGGCGCCCGAAGCGCTCGAATGCTGCATCGTGCTCGGCTACTCGGCGGAGACCACGGAGGGCAACGCCGCCGAGACGAAGCTCTGGATCGAGAAGGAGCACTATCGCAGCCTGCGGCTCGTGACCGCCTCGTACCACATGCCGCGCAGCCTGCTGGAGTTCCGCCGCGCGCTGCCGGAGCTGCGCATCGTCCCGCATCCGGTCGCCCCCGAGGCCTTCCGCCGCGAGGCGTGGTGGGCCTGGCCGGGCACGCTGCAGCTCGTCGTCAGCGAGTACCACAAGATGATCGCCGCCCTGCTCCGCCCCTATCTCGGATCCCCGCGATGACCTGGCTCCGCTCGCTGATCTTCAACGCCTGCTTCTTCGCCCTCACAGGGGTCCTCGCGGTCGCGAGCGTGCCGCTGCTCCTCGTCGACCGCCACGGCCTGCGCCGCATGGGCATCTTCTGGGCGCGCGCCACGCTGCTGCTGCTGCGCGTCGTCGTCGGCGCGCGCCTCGAGGTGCGCGGCGGTCAGCTCTTCGGCGGTCGCGTCGTCGCCGCCAAGCACCAGTCGGCGATCGACACGATGCTGTTCTACCTGCTCGCGAGCGATCCGGCCTACGTGATGAAGGCCGAGCTGATGGCGGTGCCGATCTACGGGCGCCTCTCGCGCCACCAGAAGATGATCGTCGTCGACCGCAAGGGCGGCGCGTCGGCGCTCAAGCGCATGATGCGCGACGCTCAGGACGCCGTCGATGCGGGACGCCAGATCGTGATCTTCCCGCAGGGCACGCGCACGGCGCCGGGCGCCGACGCGTCGGCGGTGCCCTACCAGCCCGGCGTCGCCGCGCTCTACCAGGCGCTCAAGCTCCCGGTCACGCCGGTGGCGCTCAACTCGGGCATCGTCTGGGGTCGTCGCAGCTTCGCCAAGCGGTCGGGCACGATCATCGTCGAGATCCTGCCGGACATCCCGGCCGGCTTGCCCCGGGCGGAGTTCATGCGCACCCTCGAAGCCGCGATCGAGGGCGCGACGTCGCGCCTCGAGGCCGAGGGCACGCGCGGCGGGTGAGCCGCCTCAGGCGGCGGCGTCCTGCCGCAATTCGGGCAGACGCTCCACGAGCCATGCCCGCCAGCGCGCCTGGTCTTCGCTCGACAGCGCGAAGGCGAGATGCAGCCCCCGGCGCCGCGCCGCGACCTCGAAGGCGAGGCCGCGCTCGAAGCCCTCGACGTGAAGGACGCCGCGCGACAGGTCCGGCGCGGGCGAGTCGGGCGCGAAGGCCGCGCCGCCGAACGACACGTCGATCAGGCGGCCGCGGACCGACATCCCGCCGTCGCTCACCGTGCCGCCCCACTCGACATCGACCCGCTTGTGGCGACGGCGGTCCATGTCGCTCGAGCACGTGCGCAAGGCCCGGCTCACCAGGCTGCTGAGATCGGCGATGCTCTGGCTGGAGGCGCTCACCGCGGCCTCGACCGCAGCGGCGCGCCCGCCAGTGTCGTTCGCCTCGCCCGAGACCGAGGCGATCTGCTGCGAGACGTCGTCGACGGCGTTGGCCGCGCGCAGCACGCTCTGCGCGATCTCGGCCGTCACGGCGTTCTGCTCCTCCACGGCCGAGGAGACCGCGGTGGCCATCTCGTTGGCGCGGTCGATCCCCGTCGCGATCTCGCTCATCTCGCGTACCGCGTCGCTGGTGCGCGCGCGGATCTCGGCGGTGAGCCGCGCGATGTCCTCGGTCGAACGCGCGGTCTGGCTGGCCAGGTTCTTGACCTCGCCCGCGACGACCGCGAAGCCCTTGCCTGCGTCCCCGGCGCGCGCCGCCTCGATGGTGGCGTTGAGCGCGAGGAGATTGGTCTGCGCGGCGATGTCGGCGATCAGCTTGGCGACGTCGCCGATGCGGTCGACCTCGCGCGACAGGTCGGAGACGGTCTGCGTCGCCTTGCGTGTCGTGGTCACGCTGGTGGAGATCGCCGTCGACGCGTCGCTGATGCGGCTGCTGATCTCGCGGATCGAGCTCGACAGCTCCTCGGCGGCGGCGGCCACGGTCTGGGTGCCGGTGCGTGCCTCCACCGCGGCGCTGGCCACCGCGCTCGCATTGGTGCTGACGCGCTCGGCGGATCCGCGCATTTCGGCGGCGTTGCTCGTCGCCGCTTGCGCTTCGCGTGAAAGGCTCGTGATCGCCTTGCCGATGTCGTGCTCGACGGCGTCGGCCATGCGCCGCAAGGCGGCGGCCTGGGCGATGCGACTCTCCTCGCTGGCCCGCTCCTGCTCGGACTGGAGCTGCCCGACCCGGATGGCGTTCTGCCTGAAGATCTCGACGGCGCTCGCCATCGTGCCCAGCGCGTCCTTCCGGCCGACGCCCGGGATCGCGATGTCGTGCTCGCCGCGTGCCAGCGCTGCCATCGCGCCGACCATCGCGCTGATCCAGCGCGAGATCGTCCGGATCGCACCGAACGAGACGCAGGCGGCGAAGGCCAGCGCCAGCCCGGACAGCACCAGGATCTGGACCTGCGCCGAATGTGCGTCCGCGGCGCCCTCGGCCTGGATCTGGAGGGCCATCTCCTTGAGGGCGTCGGAGACCTCGCCCATGCCCTGCTCGAGCTGCGTGAAGGTCTTCATGAAATCGGGGAACTGGCGATCCGCCGCCGCCGGGTCGGTTCCGGCGGTCGCGATGACGGTGCCGGCGGACGCCGCGTAGGCGTCCAGCGGCGCCGCGACGCGCGCCAGCTTGTCCCCGATCTCGCCGGGCAGGTCGAGGGACCGGTTCGCCGCGAGCCGCTCGCGCAGGTCGGCGATGTGCTCGGCCAGCGACTTGCCGGCCTCGGCGATCCCCTCCGACTCGCCGCGTGTCGCGCTGCGCAAAGCCAGCAGCACGTCGCCGCGAATGGCGTCGTGCATCATGTCCGCCTGGAGATGATTGCGCAGGGCCTCGGCCATCAGCGTCGACTGCTCGAGGTCGCTGCGCAGTTCGCCGCTTACCCGCAGGCCGAGCAGGGCCACGAGCGCCACCATGGCGAGGCAACCGCCGCTCAGGACCAGGAGCCAGGCGCGGATCGACAATGCGTTGAGACCGAACATCGGGCTGACTGCCTCCTGGACCCCTGCGGGAAGGGGCTCAACCCTAGGGGCCACCTGTTTGCAGAAGCCTAAGGGAGCGTTCCGCGGCGGGCGGAAACAGAACGCGAACATTGAGGGCGCCGACGGCCGCGTCCTATAGTTCCGCCCCCTCCGAAGGAACTGAGCGCATGCAGCCCGTCGCCGCGATCTCCCAGCAGATCTGGGACATGAAATACCGGCTCAAGGACGATCGCGGACAGGCGGTCGACCAGGACATTCCCGACACTTGGCGCCGGATCGCCGCCGCGCTCGCCGAGGCGGAGGCGCCGGGGACGCGGGCGCGCTGGACCGAGGCGTTCTACACCGCGCTCGAAGGCTTCAAGTTCCTGCCGGCGGGGCGGATCGTCGCCGGCGCCGGCACCGGCCGCCACGTCACGCTCTTCAACTGCTTCGTCATGGGGACGATCCCGGACGACATGGGCGGGATCTTCACGCATCTGCGCGAGGCGGCGCTGACGATGCAGCAGGGCGGCGGCATCGGCTACGACTTCTCGACGCTGCGCCCGAAGGGCGCCCCGGTGAAGGGCGTCGGCGCCGACGCCTCCGGCCCGTTGACCTTCATGGACGTGTGGGACGCGATGTGCCGCACGATCATGTCGGCGGGGCATCGCCGCGGCGCGATGATGGCGACGCTCGCCTGCGACCACCCCGACATCGAGGCCTTCATCGACGCCAAGCGAGAGCCCGGCCGGCTGCGCATGTTCAACCTGTCGGTGCTCGTCACCGACGCCTTCATGGACGCGGTGCGGCAGGACGCCCCCTGGGAGCTGCGCTTCGGGGCGACGAGCTTCCGCACCGTCCGGGCGCGCGACCTCTGGGATCGCATCATGCGCTCGACCTACGCCTTCGCGGAGCCGGGCGTCATCTTCATCGACCGGATCAACCGCCGGAACAATCTCCACTACTGCGAGGACATCCGCGCGACCAACCCCTGCGGCGAGCAGCCCCTGCCGCCGTACGGCGCCTGCCTGCTCGGCTCGATCAACCTCGCCGCCCTGGTGACGGCGCCCTTCACCGCCGAGGCCGCGCTCGACGAGGCCGAGCTCGACCGCATCGTGCCGCTCGCTGTGCGGATGATGGACAACGTCACCGACGTGTCGCGCTTCCCGCTCGAAGCGCAGCAGGCCGAGGCGAAGGGCAAGCGGCGGATCGGGCTCGGGGTCACCGGCCTCGCCGATGCGCTGATCATGTGCCGCGCCCGGTACGGCTCCGATGCCGCGGTCGCGCTCACCGAGCGCTGGCTCAAGCGCATCCAGCGCCTCGCCTACCTCGCCTCGGTCGAGATCGCGAAGGAGAAGGGCGCGTTCCCGCGCTTCGATCGCGACGCCTTCCTCGCCGGCGAGACCGTCGCCGGGCTCGATGCCGACGTGCGCGAGGCGATCGAGCGACACGGGATCCGCAACGCCCTGCTGACCTCGATCGCGCCGACGGGCACGATCTCGCTGCTCGCCGACAACGTGTCGTCCGGGCTCGAGCCGGTCTTCAGCTTCTCCTACCTGCGCACCGTGCTGATGCCCGACGGCTCGCGGCGCACCGAGGAGATCAGCGACTACGCCTATCGCCTCTACCGGCGCATGTTCGGCGAAAACGCCGAGGTCCCGGACTACTTCGTCGATGCCCAGCGCCTGACACCGGCGGAGCACGTCGTCATGCAGGCCGCGGTGCAGCGGCACGTCGACGCGTCGATCTCCAAGACGATCAACGTGCCCGAGGACATCTCCTTCGAGGCGTTCAAGAACGTCTACCTCCAGGCCTACGAGCTGGGCTGCAAGGGCTGCACGACGTATCGGCCCAACGACATCACCGGCGCGGTGCTCGAGACGAAGAAGTCGGACGGGAAGAAGGGCGCCCCGGTGCAGCAGACTCTACCGCTGGGCAAGCCGGCCGCACGGCCGGCCGATCCGTTCGACGCGGGCGGCGTCGTCTACATGACCCGCCCGCTCGACCGGCCCGAGGCGCTGCCCGGGCGGACCTACAAGATCCGCTGGGCCGACAGCGAGCACGCGCTCTACATCACGATCAACGACATCGTCATGGAGGCGCGCCGACGCCCGTTCGAGGTGTTCATCAACTCCAAGAACATGGAGCACTACGCGTGGACGGTGGCGCTGACGCGCATGATCTCGGCGGTGTTCCGCCGCGGCGGCGACGTGTCCTTCGTCGTCGAGGAGCTCAAGGCCGTCTTCGACCCGCGCGGCGGCCAGTGGATGGACGGCCGCTACGTGCCCTCGCTGCTCGCGGCGATCGGCGAGGTGATCGAGCGGCACATGATCGACATCGGCTTCCTGCGCCCCGGCGAGGCGAGCGCGGCCGATCCCTATGCCGCAAGCGCGCTGGTGCCGGCGGCGATCGCCGCGAGCGAACCGCGCGCAGAGGTGACGCCGGTAGCGGCCGGCGACGGGCCGAGCCGCTTCAGCGCGGTGTCGGGCAACGTGGCGCGGTTGATGCGCCATTGCCCGAAATGCAACCAGCCCTCGCTCATGCGCCAGGAAGGCTGCGACACCTGCACGAGCTGCGGCTATTCGAAATGCGCGTGACGGTCGACGGCGCGCCGAGAGCAGCTTGACCACGATCGCGACCGCGGCGCTCGAGATCGCCACCATCGCCCCGGACCTCGCGGTCATCCGCAGCGCAGGCCCGGTCGTGTCGCGCCTCCGCCCCGCGCGCCATGCCGCGATGTCCGCCTCGGCGGCGCGGGCGCCAGCCGCCGCGCCGGCGGCAGCAGCCCCCGGAACGGCGGGAATGTCGGCCCACTCGAGCCGGCTGCGGAGCACGAACGCATCGAGCGCGATCACCGGCACAACGGCAACCCAGGATCGCGCGCGGCGCGCGAGCAGATCGGCATGATGGTCAATCCCGCGGTATCCGCGCTCCTCGCCCAGGCTGCGGCGCAGCCCCACCGCCCGCAGATGGGGCTAGTGGCGATCCCGGAGCGCGCGTGGATCCAGCCCGGCCCCGACCTGCGCGAGAAGCTCGTCCTGAAACGCCAGCTCCTGGCCGAGCGGCACGACGAGGTGTTCGGCGCGCTGCCCGGCACCGAGGACGCGGGCAGCGAGGTCGCCGACCTGCTGTTCGACACCCTGCCGCGCCATTTCCCGACGACCTATCCGCGCATGGGATCGATGTTCGCGATCGCCGCGACCTCGGAGCTGATCGGCATGCGCAGCCCCGGCCTGCATCCGCTCGACCTCGCCGGCCGGATCGTGCCCGACGATCTCTGCCTGATGCAGGCCGACGCGAGCGGTACGTACCGCCTGACGGCGGCATCGCTGTGCTTTCCCTCGCGCTGGCGGCTGCACGAGAAGCTCGGCCGCCCGGTAGGCGAGATCCATGAGCCGGTGCCGGCCTATGGCGAAGTCCTGCAGCGCCCGGTGGACCGATTCTTCGGCGCCCTGGCGCAGGGCCGCATCGTCCAGCGTGTCAACTGGACGATCCACGACCGACCCGACCTGTTCCAGCCGCAGTCGCCGCGGCGACACGAAGTGCCGCCCGAGCGCTTCGGCAGCGACCTCTTTCTGCGCTCCGAGCGGCAGACCCTCCGCCGTCTCGCGCGCTCACAGGCGATCCTGTTCACGATCGACACGCAGCGTTGGCCGCTCGCCGAGCTCTCGCCCGAGGACGCGCGCAACCTCGGCGCGGCGATCGCGCAGCTGCCCGAGCCCGAGCGGCGCTACAAGGGCGTCAGCGCGCTGGCGGACGGGCTGGCCGCCTGGCTGGCGAGGCGCTGACGCGCGGGCGTCAGCCTGCGCGTGTGCCGCGCCCGGCGAGCGGGCGCGGCGCCGTCGCCGGAGCGCCCGCGGAGTCCGGCTGGGCCGCGGCGGTGCGGCGCGGCGCGCGCGCGGGCTCGAGCACCGCGCCGCGGGCGATCACCTCGCGCCGCCGCGCGAAATAATCGCGCTCGGAGATGGCGCCTTCCTCGTAACGCTGCCGCAGCCACACGAGATCCTGCTCTGCACGGGCCGTGAGGCGCATGGCGCCCGGATAGGGATGGACCGATGCCGTCGTCACCAGGCGCCGGACCGGCGTCGCGAGCGTCGTCGCGCCGCCCAGCGTGAGCGCGACACGCCGGCCCGCGGCCGGCACCGCGGCGCGCGTCTCGCGCCCGTCGCGCACGCAGACGACCTGATCGCCCGCCTGGCGCGAGGCCAGCGCGACCGTCGCCGGCGCTCCGAACTCCTTCGTGCGCGATCCGCCATGCGCATCGACCACGCGGCAGCTCGCGGCGGCGTCGGTCTCGACCGTGAGCAGCGTGGCGCCACCGGCGCGACGCGGGGCGGCGCGCTCCTGCGCCGATGCGTCGAGCGCGAGTCCGGCGAAGGCCACCGCCACGCACAATGTCCATCCCATCCGCATCGTCGACCTCATCGAGTGCCCGAGGATCGACTCGTAACGGTCGGCCGCCGCGGCAACAAGATTAACGATGTCCGGCGTCGCGCCGGGCGCGCACGGCGGCGAGCAGCTGGTGCAGGTAGCGATCCGGCAGGCCCAGCGAATCGAGATGCTTAACCGTGTTGTCGAGATAGGCGAAGCAGGCGCCGCGCTGACCGTGCGCGTGGCAGATGATGTCCGCGGTGCGCTCGAGCGACAGCTTTCCCGCATAGCTGGGATGGGCGCGATCGACGACGAAGGTCCGTGCCTTGACCGTGGCGCCGGCCATCGCGACGGGCAGCAACCGGCAGTGGTAGGAGCGGTTGATCATCTCGCGCTCCCACAGATAGGCGAGCACGGGCTCGACGCGCGCCGCCGCGACGCGATAGGCGATGCCGCGACAGGCGCCGCCGCGATCGAGGCCGAGCACCAGCCCCGGCCGCTCCGGCGTGCCGCGATAGCGCACGGAATACAGGCAGAAGGCCCGGTGATAGCCGCGCAGCGTCGCGGGCCGGGCCTCCTCGAAGGGGAAGCCGGGATCCCAGATCAAGGAGCCATAGGCGAAGACCCAGAGATCCTGGCCGTCCGGCGGCGGCGGACAGGAGCGGTCGTCGACAACGGAAGCCGTCTTTCGTGCCACGGCGGAACCTTCGCCACATTCCGGGCGCGCATTGCAAGGAGGAACGCGAAGCCGGATTGGGGTAAAGCAGCCGCATGGATATCGCCGCCGCCGCCCGCCTCTGCTTCGCCGCGGACTACGCGTCCGCGCGCACGAAATTCCGGCTCGCCTGCGAGACGCTCGGGGTCCCGCTGCGCAGCTACGAAAACCCGAAGCGGGGGCCTGCGGGCGAAGCGCTTGCGACGGATGTGGCCTGGATCGGCCCGGCCGACGCCCGCTTCGTGGTCGGGATGCTCTCGGGGACCCATGGCGTGGAGGGCTTCTGCGGCTCCGGCGCGCAGGTCGACTGGCTGCTCGACGGCGGCCCGGCCTCGCTGCCACGCGATACCGCCGTGCTGCTGGTGCATGCCGTCAACCCGTTCGGCTGGGCCTGGCTCAGCCGCACCACCGAGGAGAACGTCGACCTCAACCGCAACTGGATCGACTTCACGGCCCCCCTGCCCGACAACGCGGGGTACGAGGAGCTCGCCCTCCATCTCGTGCCGTCGGAGTTCGAAGGCGCGGCGCGCGCCGCCGCCGACGCCGCCCTCGCCGCCTGGCGCACGACGCGCAGCGAGGAGCAGTGGTTCCGCGCCGTCTCCTCGGGCCAGTACCGCCACGAGACCGGGATGTTCTTCGGCGGCAGGGGCCCGACCTGGTCGCGACGCACCGAGGAGGCGATCATCGCCGATCATCGTCTCGGCGGGCGCGAGGCGATCGCGATCATCGACATGCATACGGGGCTCGGACCCTACGGCTACGGCGAGCCGATCTCGCACATGCCCGCGAGCTCGCCGGCGCGTGCGCGCGTGATGCGGATCTGGGGCGAGTCCGTGACGGAGCCCGCGCGCGGCACCTCGGTGTCGACGTTGCGGACCGGCCTCACCGCCTTCGGCTGGCGCGATCTGCTCGGCGAGCGGCTGGCCTTCGTGACGCTCGAGTTCGGGACCTTCGCGCGCGACCAGGTCGTCGAGGCGCTGCGCGGCGACTGCTGGACGCGCGCGCAAGGCCTGTCGGCCGACGACCCGCGCCAGGCGAGGATCCGCGCGGCGACCCGTCGCGCCTTCTATCCGGACACCGACTCCTGGCGCGAGCTCGTGCTGTTCCGCGCGCGGCAGTGCACGCGACAGGCCCTGGCGGGCGTCGGCGAAGGATGATGTCCCGCCCGCTCCTGCGCGCGCTCGGAATCGTCGTCGCCGCGGCGCTGCTATGGTGCGCCGGCTGGTACGGCATCGCCGCGTACATCGAGCACCGCACGCTGGCCTGGGTCGAGCGCCAGCGCGCCGCGGGCACCGCGATGGAGGCGAAGCGGCTCGCGATCGACGGCTTCCCCTTCACGTGGCGACTCGTGGCCGAGGACTACGTCATCGGCCAGGGCGATCCGGTGGCGCAGCGCGTCTCCGGGCACCGGCTCGAAGCGACACTCCTGCCGTGGCGGCTGCACGACATCCCGATCCGCCTGCCCGGCATGCACAGGTTCGAGCGCCAGAACGTCGGCGGCGGATTCGTCTTCGAGATCGAGGCGACGCGCCCCGAGGCGCGACTGCTGCTCACACCCGCCGGCCGGATGCGCGAGCTCGACCTCGATCTCGGTGGCCTCACGCTGCGCGTACCGAACACGGCGGCGACGCTGACCGCCGCGCGCGCGAGCATCGTGGCGCGGGAGATCGACCCGATCGATCCGAAGACCCGGGACTTCTGGAACCTCGCCGTCGCGCTCGACCAGGTCGATCCGCCGTCCGGCTGGATGGCGCCGTTCAACCGCCCGATCCGTCGTGCGGGTTTCGAGATCGGCGTGCGCGGCGAGCGCGTGCGCGCCGCCTCGCCCGCCGACGCCGTGATCGCTTGGCGCGACTCGATGGGCGTCGTCGAGTTGCGCGACCTGACGCTCGACTGGTCCCCGCTCGTGGTCACCGGCGCGGGCGCCGGTGGCCTCGACCGGCAGAACCGCCCCGAGGCGGCACTGTCGTTCCGCGTCTCGGGCTACGAGGAGCTGCTCAACGCGCTCGTGGAGTCCCGGCAGATCGGCACGCGCCAGGCGACCGGCCTCCGCATCGCGCTCGCGGCGCTGGCCAAGCCCAATCCGCAGACCAGGCGCAACGAGGTCGTGCTGCCGATCACCGCGCAGGAAGGGCAGCTGACGATCCTGGGCTTCCCGCTCCTGCCGCTGCCGCCGATCGCGCTGCCGCAGCGCTGAGCCGGCGCCCGCCTCAGGCCTGCTTGGCCTGAACGATGCCGCGGCGGATCTGGCGCGAGCGCGCGAAGACCTTGTGCAGCGTGTCGCCGTCGTCGTGACGGATCGCCTTCTGCAGCAGCGCGATGTCCTCGTAGAGTCGGCCCATCATCTCGAGCACGGCGTCCTTGTTGGACAGGAACACGTCGCGCCACATCGTCGGATCCGAGCCGGCGACACGCGTGAAATCGCGGAAGCCCGACGCGGCGAACTTGATGACGTCGGCGCGCATCGTGCCCTCGAGGTCGCTGACCGTGTTGACGATCGTGTAGGCGATCAGGTGCGGCACGTGGCTGGTGATCGCCAGCACCCGATCGTGATGCGCCGGCGGCATCGTGGCGATCTCCATGCCCGCCGCGCGCCACAGCTTCGCGACGCGCTCGACCGCCCGTGCGTCGACGCCCGGCGGCGGAGTCAGGATGCACCAGCGGCCGCGAAACAGCTCGGCGAAGCCCGCCTCGGGGCCCGAGTTCTCGGTGCCGGCGATCGGGTGCCCGGGCACGAAGTGCACGCCGCGCCGCACATGCGGCGCCAACGCGTCGACGACGGCCTGCTTGACCGAGCCGACGTCGGTGAGGATCGCGCCCTTCCGAAGCTTCGGCCCGATCAGCGCGCCGAGGCCGCCGTAGCTCAGCACCGGCGTGCAAAGCATCACCAGGTCGGCGCCCGCCACCGCGGCCGCCGGATCGGCCACCGCGCGATCCGCCAGGCCGAGCTCGAGCACCTTGTCGCGCACCGCGGCGGCGGCATCGCAGGCGACGATCTCGCGCGCGAGCCGGTCGCGACGGATCACGCGCGCCACCGAGGAGCCGATCAGCCCGAGGCCGATCAGCGTCACCCGGCCGAAAAGCGGTTGGGAGCGCGCCACGACCTCAACCCTTCATGAAGGTCGCGAGGCTCGCCACCACCGCGCGCATCTCCGCCTCGGTGCCGATGGTGACGCGCAGGAAGTCGGGCAGGCCGTAGTTGGCGACCGCGCGCGGAATGATCCCGTCGCGGTTGAGATGGGCGTTGGCGTCGGCCGCGCTGCGGCCGGTGCCCTGGAAGCCGACGAGCAGGAAGTTGCCGACCGACGGCAGCGTCGTCAGGCCCAGCGCCTTGAGTTCCCCGTCGAGCCAGGGCAGCCAGGCGTCGTTGTGCGCGCGTGCGCGGTCCGTGAAGGCGAGATCCTCGAGCGCCGCCACGCCCGCGGCCTGTGCCGCCGAGGAGACGTTGAACGGGCCGCGCACGCGGTTGAGGACGTCGACGATCCCGGCCGGTCCGTAGGCCCAGCCGAGCCGCAGGCCGCCGAGCGCGAAGATCTTCGAGAAGGTACGCATCATGACGACGTTGTCGCAGGCCTCCACCAGCTCGAGGCCCGCGGAGTAGTCGTTGCGGCTCACGTATTCGGCGTAGGCGGCGTCGACCACGAGCAGCGTGTGCGGCGGCAGGCCGTCGCGCAGGCGGCGAAGCTCGGCGGCGGTGATGTAGCTGCCGGTCGGGTTGTTGGGGTTGGCGACGAAGCAGATCTTCGTGCGCGACGAGGCCTTGGCGATCAGCGCCTCGACGTCGGTGCGGTAGCCTTTCTCCGCGGCCACCACCGGCGTGGCGCCGGCCGCATGCGTCGCGATCGGGTACATGACGAAGCCGTACTGGCTGTAGAGCACCTCGTCGCCGGGGCCGGCATAGGCCTTGGTCAGCAGCGCGATCAGCTCGTCCGATCCGGCGCCGCAGACGACGCGCTCGGCGTCGAGACCGAAGCGCCGGCCGATCGCCGTGCGCAGCGCGGTGGCGCCGCCGTCGGGGTAGCGGTGCAGTTCGCCGGCCGTGCGCGCGTAGGCCTCCATCGCGCGCGGGCTCGGGCCGAGGGCACCCTCGTTCGACGACAGCTTGATGATCTTGCTCACCCCGGACAGCGCGGACTTGCCGCCGACATAGGGCTCGATCGACAGGACGCCGGGACGCGGAACGGGATTCGACATGGGGGGGGGCTCTCGCGGGTGTCTCGATGGGAACGGATTGCGGCGCGGACGTCGCGGCACTCTAGTCCGCGCGCCGCGCGCCGGGCGAGTCGGCGCGCCGGCGAGGGATCAGCTTCGCGGCAGCTCCAGGGGGACTGCGTAGCCGCCGATCGGGCGCAGCTGCGAGCCGCTGCCGAGGGTCTCCGCCGCGACGGCCAGACGCGGATCGGTCGGCGCGACGGCCTCGAGGAACTCGACGAGCTGCAGCGAACCGGCCCCGGGATCGTCGATCGCGGCCGGAAAGCCGATCACGCGCAGCCCCGCCTTCTCGAGGCTCGTGCGCAGGCGCGCCTGGCTGATCTCGTCCCGAGTCTCGACCACCGCGAAGCCATGGTCGGCCGAGGACGCGTCGAACGGCTGGCGGCCGACGATCAGGGCCGCGCCGCTGCGCAGGTTCGCGGTGATCGGGATGCGCGAGAGGATATTGAGGGGTCGGCTCGAGCCGAGCCCGAAGCCGCGCCACCACGGCTCGTCGGGGACGTCCTCCGGCAGCGGGACGACCGCGAGGATCGCGCGCTCCTCGGCGAGCGCATTCATCGCCTGGGCGATCGAGGAAGCCTGCTGCAGCGTCGTCAGCGCGCCGAAATGGTCGCGCGCGAGGTCGAGCGCGGCGCCGCCGGCGGCGCCCGCCGCCACCGCGACGGTGAACGGGCCCTGGAGCCGGCTCGAGGCGGACATGATCTCGCGCCAGAGCTGCACGATGACGAGATGCGGGAGCCGCCCGCGATGGCGCGCGACGAGACGGCGCAGCACGTCCGCCTCGCGGCCGGCGCGAAAGGTCGGTCCGCCCGGGCCCTTGCTGGCGCGGACGGCGAGCGAGATCTCGGATCGCGCGATCAGCGCGTCGTGGATGCTGTCGTCGAGCGCGTCGATCTCGCGGCGCAGTTCGTCGAGGGACTTGGACGGTTCGGTCATCGTGTGTCACGCGGCATGGTGTGTTCGAGATATCCGCTGCGCTCCGCGAAATCAAATGGCGGCCTTGAACCTCGGGGGTCGGGATGCAATCTTCCCGGCCCCCCTCGCCCCTCGCGCCGGTCCAGCTGCACGCGCATGACGCTTTCGACGACGACATTGTCGACCGCGGCGCCGCCGCCGCCGATCCTGCCCGGCAAGCGCCTGCTGATCCCGGCGGACGCCCCCCTGAAGCTCGACAGCGGCGCCACGCTGGGCCCGGTGACGATCGCCTACCAGACCTACGGCACCCTGAATGCGGCGCGCAGCAACGCCGTGCTCGTCTGCCATGCCCTGACGGGCGACCAGTTCGTGGCCGAGGAGCACCCGATCACGCGCAAGCCAGGGTGGTGGGAGACGCTCGTCGGGCCAGGCCGCGTGCTCGACACCGGCCGGTACTTCGTCATCAGCGCCAACGTCGTCGGCGGCTGCATGGGCACCACCGGGCCGAAGGAGATCGATCCGTCGACCGGCCGGCCCTACGGCCTGAACTTCCCGGTGATCACGGTCGGGGACATGGTGCGCGCGCAGAAGCGCCTGGTCGACGCGCTCGGCATCGAGCAGCTGTTCTGCGTCGTCGGCGGCTCGATGGGCGGGATGCAGGTCCTGCAATGGGCCGCCGCGTACCCCGAGGCCGTGTACGCGGCGATCCCGATCGCCACCGCCGCGCGCCATTCGGCGCAGAACATCGCGTTCCACGAGGTCGGCCGTCAGGCGATCATGGCCGATCCCGACTGGCGCGGTGGCGACTATCAGGCGCACGGGACCCGGCCGCATCGCGGCCTCGCGGTGGCGCGCATGGCGGCGCACATCACCTACCTCTCGGAGACGGCGCTGCATCGCAAGTTCGGGCGCAACCTCCAGGACCGCGACGCGCTGAGCTACGGTTTCGGCGCGGATTTCCAGGTGGAAAGCTACCTGCGCCACCAGGGCTCGACCTTCGTCGACCGCTTCGACGCCAACTCGTACCTCTACATCACCCGCGCGATGGACTATTTCGACCTCGCCCGCGACTTCGGCGGACAGCTCGCCGACGCGTTCCGCGGGACGCGCACCCGCTTCTGCGTCGTCAGCTTCACCTCGGACTGGCTGTTCCCGACCGCGGAGAGCCGCTCGCTGGTGCACGCCCTCAATGCCGCGGCCGCAAATGTCAGCTTCGTCGAGATCCCGACGGACAAGGGCCACGACGCCTTCCTGCTCGACGAGCCCGAGCTGTTCGCCGTCCTCGGCGGCTTCGTCGAGGGCTGTGCCGAGCGGCGCGGACTCAAGAGCTGAGGGCCGGTCCACCCGCGATGGCGAGCCAGATCCAGCCCGTCGGCGCGCATCCGCGCGCCAATATCCGCGTCGACCTCAAGGCGATCGCCGACATGATCCCCGCCAACGCGCGGGTCCTGGACATCGGCTGCGGCGACGGCGCGCTGCTCGACTACCTGACGCATTTCCGCCAAGCCGACGCGCGCGGCATGGAGATCAGCCAAGCGGGCGTCAATGCCTGCGTCGCCCAGGGCCTGTCGGTGATCCAAGGCGACGCCGACACCGACCTCAAGGACTACCCGTCCGACGCCTTCGACTTCGCGATCCTGTCGCAGACGCTGCAGGCGACCTACGATCCCAAGGAGGTGCTCAAGCAGCTGGTGCGCATCGGGCGCCGGGCGATCGTCAGCTTCCCCAATTTCGGCGCCTGGCACGTCCGCCTCAAGCTGCTGGTTTCCGGCAAGATGCCGGTGACCGACTCCTACGATGTCGCCTGGTACGAGACGCCGAACATCCATCTCTGCACGATCGACGACTTCGTCGAGCTCTGCGAGGACGTCGGCATCGAGATCGAGCAGGGCATGGTACTCGACGCCAAGGGCCGGCCGAGGGCGCTGCGCGCGCCGGGTTTCCTCGCCAACCTGCTCGGCGAGCAGGGTCTCTTCGTCCTCAAGCAGCGCCGCTGACGCCGCCCCAGTAGCCTGGGTTGCGGTTGTCGGGTCCGTCCCGAACGAGCAGCGGATGGGCCCGCGGCGCCGACGCGAGCTTCCGGAACATCATGCCCAGCTGATGGCGCCGCTCGAACTCCGGCGCCTCGCGGCCGAACTTGCGCAGCAGATCGCGCGGGTGGCCTTGCGGCATCGTCGGATCGACGAACAGGTCGCTGAAGCTCTTCCAGCGCCACAGCGATTCGAGCGCCATCGCATTGATCCATGCTCCTGGCCCGTCGGCCGGGCTCCAGGCCTCGTAGGCCGCGAGAGCGGGCACGAAGGGCTCGTCGATCGCGATCCGGTCGCCGCGCAGGACCGCGTCCACGAGCCATCGCGCGTGCGCGACCGCGCGCTCGCGACGGCCCCAGGCATACGCCACGCGCGCGGCCGTCATGACGCGCGGCAGGCTCCGTCGCGCGGCGACCGCCGCCTCGGCGGCGGCGAAGGCGGCGCTCAGGGCCCCGACCCGTTCATCGGCATCGGCTCCAGGACGACGGCTCGCGGCGTAGTATCCGAGCGCCGCCGCGTGCGCGTCGTCCATGTCCAGGCCCAGCGCGAGCTCGCGCATGCGACGCGATGCGGGCGCGAGGGCCGGCGGCGCGGCGACCAGGGCCGCGATCTCGTCGCGATCGGCCGGCCGCGGCGTGCGTGACGCGCCGGCCAGCAGCCCGTCGGCCGCGAGCCGAGCCGCTCGATCGGGCTTGCAGGCGAACAGGTTCAACCGGAACGCGTAGGACTGCGCCTCGTCGGGCATCAGCGCGCCCGGCTCCACGACCAGCCGATAGATCCCGTAGCCGAGCGCGCGCAGGCGATCCGCGGCGGCCATCGTCACGCCCTGAGGGCTGGTGATCTCGAACATCACCAGCGGGCTCTGGTCGCGGAAGAACGCCTCGCCGCCCGCGACGACCGCCGCCTCTGAGCCCTCGACGTCGAGCTTCACGAATTCGATCGCCGGGAGCGCCGCGGCGGCCGCGAAGTCGTCAAGCCGCGAGACCATGATCCGCGGCCCGTCGCCTTCCGGCGCGATCGCGTTCAGCTCCGAGTCGCCGTCGCTGACGAGGACGGCCTCGCCGGTGCGGTCGCCCAGCGCGATCGGGACGACCTCGATCCCGGTGAAGCCGTTCAGCGCGGCGCTCTGCCGCAGCATCCCGCCGGCTTCGGGCGTCGGCTCGAATGCCCAGATCCGGGCGTCGCCGCCCGCCGCGCGCGCGGCGGCCAGGCTGTAGATGCCGATGTTCGAGCCGATATCGAGCATCCGCAGCGACGGCCGGGCCAGCCGGCGCACGAGCGCGAGCTCGTCCTCGAACCAGTCCTCCTGCTCGAGCAGCACGTAGGTCGAGATGCGCTCGATGTTGTCGGCGGTCACGATCGACGTGCCGTCGCGCAGCGTGAGGGTCAGCGTCGGGCCGGTCATGTCGAGCTCCCGCGCCGCCAGCCGCGCACGAGGACCGGGCGACGCAGCGGCACGGCCTGGCGCGCCCGCACGCCGGTCGGCGCGTAGAGGGTCTTGGTCGCCTCGACCAGCACGACGCCGGCGAAGCGCTCGAACCAGCGGCTGCCGACGCGCTCCCACGCGTTCGCCGAGCTCAGCAGCAGGCGCGACTGTGACGGCAGCATGAACACGGCGGGCGCCGTCGCCGTCGGCGTGAACAGGTTCTCGCGCAGCAGACGCGACAGCTGGCTCGCCGAATAGGGCTGCCCGTGCCCGAACGGGGTCCGGTCGACCCGCGCCCAGATGCCGCGCCGATTCGGGACGACGAATATCGCCCGCCCCGATCCGGCCAGGACCCGCCAGATCTCCCTCAGCAGCGGTCGCAGCTGCTCGGCGTGCTCGAGGGCGTGGATGACGACCATCCGGTCGACGCACAGGTCCGGCAGCGGCAGGGCCGCCTCGTCGACCAGGGTGGCGACGTTCGGGCCTTCGGGCGGCCAGTGCAGCACGCCCTGGCCCGCCGGCATCAGCGCAAGAACGCGGTCGGCCTCCGCGAGAAACGGCCGCAGATAAGGCACCGCGTAGCCGATCCCGGCCACGCGCTGGCCGCGCAGATCCGGCCAGAGCCCGCGGATGCGCGATCGGATCGCGCGCCGGGCGAACTGCCCGAGCGGGGTCCCGTAGAAGTCGCGCAGGTCGACGACGTCGGTTGCCATTGTGGGCGGAAATCCTAGCATGCGCCCGCCCGCGGCCGCCGGCCGAAAGCCCTCAACGCTTGCCCGACCCGTCCCCCATCGGGCAAAACCGGAGCCGCCGTGGAACTCATCAATCAGGTCATCTTCCAGGTCATCTTCGTCGGGGCGCTGCTGGTCGCGGTCAGCATCCTCCTTGGGATGGTCTCCTCGCGCGTCGGCGCGCCGCTGCTGCTCGTCTTTCTGGGCCTCGGCATGCTCGCCGGCGCGGACGGCCCCGGCGGGATCGAGTTCGACGACTTCCGCACCACCTATCTCTTCGGCTCGATCGCGCTCGCCATCATCCTGTTCGACGGCGGGCTGCGCACGCCGCGCACGGCATTCAACGTCGCGATGTGGCCCGCGCTCAGCCTCGCAACCTTCGGCGTCCTCGTCACCGCCGGCCTCGCCGGCGCGGTCGCGAGCTGGGTCCTCGGCATCGGCATGCTGCCCGGGCTGCTCGTCGGCGCGACGATCGCCTCGACCGACGCGGCGGCCGTCTTCCTGCTGCTGCACGCCCGCGGGACCGAGCTGTCGAAGCGCGTGAGCGCCTCGCTCGAGCTCGAGTCGGGCATGAACGACCCGATGGCCATCTTCCTCACGGTCGCCTGCATCGAGCTCATCACCCACGGCGCCGCCGACATGGCGCCGACGCACATCGTGATGATGTTCCTGATCCAGATGATCGGCGGCGCCGCGATCGGTATCGGCGGCGGCTATTTCCTGCTCTGGCTCGTCAATCGCATCGAGATCGCCGCGGGCCTCTATCCGATCCTCGCGGCGGCGATCGCGCTCACCGTCTTCGCGGGCGCGCAGCTCGTCGAGGCCTCGGGCTTCCTCGCCGTCTACCTGACCGGCCTCGTGCTGGGGAACAACCGGCACCGTGCGCAGCAGGTCATCAGCCGCTTCCACGACGGGCTCGCCTGGCTCTCGCAGATCTCGATGTTCCTGCTGCTCGGCCTGCTCGTGACGCCCTCGCAGCTTCTCAACAACTGGTCGGGCGAGATCGTCGTCGCCCTGGCCCTGATCTTCCTCGCACGCCCGGTCGCAGTGTTCATCGGCCTGGCGCCGTTCCGATTCAGCTGGCGCGAGCGGACCTTCATCGCCTGGGTCGGGCTGCGCGGCGCCGTGCCGATCTTCCTCGCCTCGATCCCGGTCATCGCGGGCGTGCCCAACGGCATGATGTTCTTCAACGTCGCTTTCGTGGTGGTCATCACCTCGCTGCTGATCCAGGGCTGGACGGTGTCGCCGGCGGCGCGGTTCCTCGGCCTCGAGCTTCCGCCCACGCCGGAGCCCGCCGATCGCCAGGGCATCGACCTGCCGCTCTCCGCCGATCGCGAGGCGGCGAGCTGGCGCGTCGCCGAGCGCAGCCCGGCGACCGACATGCGCTTCAGCGACCTGACGCTGCCGCGACGCACGCGCATCATCGCGGTCATCCGGGGCGGCACGGTGATGAACCGCGAGACCCTCGATCGGCTCGAGGTCGACGACTACATCATCGCGCTCGCGCCCCCCCAGCACGTGATCACCCTCGATCGGCTGTTCTCGACGCCGCTCGAGATGCGCCGGCGGCCCGCCGCGGAGCTCGGCGAGTTCGTCTTCCACGGCGAGGTCGAGCTCGGCCGGCTGTGCTCGCTCTACGGCATTCCCTTCGAGCCGCTGATGCACAACGAGACGCTCGACCAGTTCATGCGGATGCGCCTCGGCGGCAGCGCGGTGGTCGGCGACCGCATCGCGATCGGTCCGGTCGAGCTCATCGTGCGCGATGTCGAGAAGGGCCACGTCGTCCGCGTCGGACTCGAAGTCGAGCCGGCCGAGGAGCGCCTGCCGGCGCTGCGCCTGCTGCGCCGCTTCACCGGCCTGTTCCGCGGCTCCTGACCGCGCCCGAGTCCGCCATGCCCTTCGACGTCGTCCGCGTCCCCTGCTTCAACGACAACTACGTCTGGATCGTGCGCGAGACGGCGTCGGGCATGGTCGCCGCCGTCGACCCGGCCGATCCGGCACCCGTCGGCGCCGCGCTCGCGCAGCGCGACTGGCGCCTCACGCACATCCTCAACACCCACCACCATGCCGATCATGTCGGCGGCAATCTCGCCCTCAAGGCCGCCACCGGATGCACGATCGTCGGCCCGCGCGCCGACGAGGCACGAATTCCTGGGATCGACGTGGCGCTGGCCGACGGCGCGCGCTGGTCGCTCGGCGCCGAAGAGGCGGTCGTCTTCGACGTGCCCGGGCACACGCGCGGCCACATCGCCTTCTGGTTCGGCGGCGCGAGGGCGCTGTTCTGCGGCGACACGCTCTTCCTGCTCGGCTGCGGGCGCCTGTTCGAGGGCACGCCGGCCCAGATGTGGACCTCGCTCGGCAAGCTGCGCGCCCTGCCGGACGACACGCTCGTCTACTGCGCCCACGAATACACGCAGTCCAACGCACGTTTCGCGCGTCACGCCGACCCGGACAACGCGGCGCTGGCGCGGCGCAGTGCCGAGATCGACGCGATGCGCGCGCGCGGCGAGGCGACGGTGCCGGCACCCCTCGGGCTCGAGAAGGCGACCAACCCCTTCCTGCGCGCCGACGACCCCGCCCTCGCGCGCGCGCACGGCTTCGACGGACGCGACCCCGTCGCCGTATTCGCGCATCTGCGCAAGGCCAAGGACGGATTCCGCTGAATCAACCGGAGGAACGACAAGATGAAGCTGCTCTACTCGCCGCTGTCGCCATTCGTGCGCAAGGTGATGATCGTCGCCAAGGAGCTCGGGCTGGACGGCCGGATCGAGACCGTGCCGGCCGCGACCAACCCGTCGGTGCCGAACCCGGAGATCGCCAAGCACAATCCGCTCATGAAGATCCCCGCCCTGGTCACCGATGAGGGGATCGACCTCGTCGAATCGAAGGTCATCGTCCAGTACCTGGACTCGCTCGGCGGCAACAAGCTGATCCCCGCGGCCGGCAAGGCGCGCTGGAAGGCGCTGCGCATGGAGGCGATCGCCGACGGCCTCGCCGATGCCGGCATCCTCGTGCGCTACGAGCTCGCGATGCGTCCGGCCGCGCTGCAGTGGAAGGAGTGGATCTCCGGCCAGCTTGCCAAGGTCGGCAATGCGCTCGACCAGCTCGAGCGGGAGGCCTCCGACCTCGAGGGCCCGCTGAACGTCGGCCACGTCGCCGTGGTCTGCGCCTGCAACTGGCTCGAGTTCCGCAACGTCCTGCCCGATGCGCGCAAGACCCGGCCGAAGCTCTTCGCGTGGGTCGACCGGATGAACAAGGAGCGCCCGAGCTTCGGCTCGACCATGCCGAAGTGACGGTCCGGCCCACGGCCTGGGACGCAGCGCGTCCCCGGCCGTGCGGCAACCCGGCGTCGCCGCGCCGAGACGGTCGCCGCCTACGGCAGGACCTCGATGAAGACGTCGTTGAACGCCGGCTGCCCCGCCGCAGACCACGCCGCCGGCGCAAGTCCATTGATGTTGGACGCGGCGCCGAGGTCGGCGGTCCACCACTTGCCGCACAGCGCGACGA
This sequence comes from Alphaproteobacteria bacterium, assembly GCA_016793165.1. Classification (GTDB taxonomy): domain Bacteria; phylum Pseudomonadota; class Alphaproteobacteria; order CACIAM-22H2; family CACIAM-22H2; genus CAIOSQ01. The sequence goes on from JAEULA010000034.1 coordinate 278,116, forward strand.
CGCCGCGGCGGATCGCGTCGGTCGCGGCGAGCCGCACCCGCAGGCGGCCACGGGCCCCGCGGATCTCGACCTCCTGGCCGTCTGCGAGGCCGCGCGCGGCCGCATCCTCGGGATGGATCTCGAGCATCGGCTCCTTCATCGCGCGGCGATGGCGATCGGCGTTGGCGAAGCTCGAGTTCAGGAAATAGTGCCCCTTCGGCGTCAGCAGTTGCAGCAGGCCGGGGGCAGGCGCCGCCGGCGGAAGCGGGACGCCGCCGCAGAGCCGCAGCTTCGCGCCGGCTGAGGGGCTCCAGCGCCCCGGTGCGTCCTTGATCCAACCCGCCGCCATCGCGGCATCGAGCGACGCGCGCGAGGGCAGCGCGGCGGATGCCATCTCCGCATCGGTCTCGTGCAGCGCCGGGTGGGTCAACCGCATCGCGCGCGCAAGACGACGGACGATCTCGCCGTGCGACAGCGCCTCTCCCGCCGCCTCGACCGCAGGAGTGTTCGCGGTCACGTAGCGGTGTCCCCATGCGCCCTGCAGGTCGAAATGCTCCAGCTGCATGGTCGACGGCAACACGATGTCGGCGAAGGCCGCCGTGTCGGTCATGAAGTGCTCGACGACGACCGTGAAGAGGTCCTCGCGCGCCAGCCCCTCGCGCACGCGGCCGCCGTCCGGCTGCGTGACCGCGGGATTGGTGCCCCAGATCATCATGCCCATCACCGGCGGATCGAGGTCGGGGTCGGTCAGCGTCGCGCCGAGGCGGGCGAAATCGAAACTGCGCGTCGGCGCCGCCGCGAGGTCGGGTCGGCCGACAGGCTCGTCGCGCAATCGCGGTCCGGCCTCCACCAGCAGGCCGCCGCCGCGCCGCCGCCAGTGGCCGCCGACGATCGCGAGCGCCGAGAGCAGGCGCACGAACGCCTCTCCGTGCACCGTCTGCTGCGGGCCGATGCCCGCGCGGATCGCCGTCGGCTGCGCGGCGGCGATCGCGTGCGCGAGTCCGACCACCGTCGCGGCCGGAATGCCGCAGACACCTGCCACGCGCGCGGGATCCCAGGGCTCGACCTGCTCGCGAAACGCCTCGACATCGTGCGCGGCCGAATTCGCGAACTCGAGGTCCGCCAGCCCCTCGTGCAGCCAGATCCGCGCCAGCCCCGCCGCGAGCACGGCATCGGACCCGGGCCGGATCGGGATATGCTCGTCGCCGGCTCGCGCGGTGACGGTGCGGCGCGGATCGATGGTCACGACGCGCGCGCCATGGCGCGAGCGCGCCGCCTTGATGAACCGCCATTGGTGCGGCGACGTCGTGAGCACGTTGGCGCCCCAGAGGACGACGAGGCGGCATTCGCTCATCTCCTCCGGATCGAAGCCGATCGGATGGCCCTCGGCCGCGAGCGCATTGCCGGATGCGCCGCAGATGCTGCCATGGAAGCGCGACGCCCCGAGCGCATGGAAGAGCCGCAGCGGCGCGCGGCGCTGCACGACGCCCAGCGAGCCCATGTAGGCGACGGGCAGCAGGGCTTCCCCGCCATGAGCGGCGGCGATCGCACCGAAGCGCTCCGCGATGCGCGCGACGGCCTCGTCCCAGCCGATGCGCCGAAACCGGCCCGCTCCCTTCGGGCCGTCGCGCAGGAGCGGATGGAGCAGGCGGTCCGGCGCGCGCAGGCGCAGTGGATAGTCGTGGACCTTGGCGCACAGCACGCCGCGCGTGACGGGATGCGTCCGCGCGCCCTCGAGCCGCGCGACCCGGCCGTCCTCGACATGGACCGTCCAGGCGCAGCTGTCCGGGCAGTCGAGCGGGCAACAGCCCTTGACGATCCGGACTCCCGTCGGGGTCGCCATGCCGCTCAGCGGGTCCGAATTGTCATTGCCGCATCCCCTTCTCGCTGCACGGCTCTCATCCAAGCGGCGGCGCGGCCGGGCGGCGTAGCCCGGCGAAGCTCGCCACAAGGGCGCCGCCGACGATCAGGACGCAGGCGGCCGCGAGCCGCCAGCTGGCTTGCGCATACCCGAAGGCGATGAGCATCAGTGTCGACGCGAGGGGCACGAGATAGGACAGCGCGCCGAGCAGCGTCAGGTCGCCCCGCTTCACCCCGTGGTCCCAGACGTAGAAGGCGAGACCGACCGGGCCGATGCCGAGCGCGACCATGGCGAGCCAGCCGGCCGCATCCGGCCACGTCGTGCGCTCGAGCGCGAGATGGGTCGCGAGCCCGAGCACCGCGGTGACGCCGCAGAATCCCCCGACCGCGTCGCTCGACACCTCGGCGAAGCGCCGGGACAGCGCGGAGTATCCCGCCCATACCGCCGCCGAGGCGACCGCGAGCACGTAGCCCGCGATGTGCTCGGCACGCATCGCCGCACCTGCCCCCGCGAGGATCGCGCAGCCGATAAGCCCCATCACCGTGCCGACGATGTGGCGGGGCGCGATCCGCGCCCCGGGCAGCATGCCGGCGAACAGGACCACGAAGAGCGGCCAAAGGTAGCAGAGCAGATTCACCTCCACCGCCGGCGCGCGCGCGAAGGCGGCGAAGTAGAGCGCGTGGTAGCCGAACAGGCCGCCGACGCCCAGCAGCCAGGCGCGCGTCGGCACGCGCAGATGCGCGCGGATGTCCTCGCCGCGCAGCAGCCACTTGCCGAGCGCCAGGGCGAAGGCCAGGGCGAAGGTCGTCGCCACGAGCTGGAACGGCGGAATACCCGTCGCGATCGTGGTCAGCAGTCCCAGCGTCGACCACAGCGCCAGCGCGATGCAGCCGATCGCCGTGGCGCGCGAGGTCGCCGTCGTCGTCCCGTTCACGAGCGGGACCGGAACCGCTCGTCGACCGGAACCTGCCAGCCCTGCGCCAGCGCATTGGTCTCGTTGGCCATGCCCACGACCGCCATGAGCTCGCCGAACATCGCCTCGGACATCCCCGCCTTGCGCGCGGCCGCGCCGTGCGAAGCGATGCAATAGCCGCAGCCGTTGGAGGCGCTGATCGCGAGGTAGATCATCTCCTTGGTCAGCGGGTCGAGTGCGCCCGGCGCCATGATCGCCTTGAGCGAGGCCCAGGTGCGCTCGAGCGAGGCCGGATCGCTGGCGAGCACCTTCCAGAAATTGTTGATCCAGTCGATGTTCCGGGTCCGCATGATGTCGTCGTAGACCGCGCGGACCCGCGGCGGTGCATCGGTGTATTCGATCATCTTCATCGCGCGTCGGCTCCAAACGAACGAGGCTACGATCCGCCCCTCGGGGCGGATCGTAGCCTCGCCGACGCGCGACTTCGAGAAGACCCGGCGCCGCGCCGGAGGGAGGGACCGGACGCGGCGCCTTGCGGGTCAGCCGCGCCGACGACGGACGCCGATCAGGCCGGCGACGCCGAGCGCGAACAGCCCGGCCATGCCCGGCACCGGCACCGGATCGCCGCTCGGATCCGGCGCGCCGCCCGTGCAGCCGCCCGGCGCCGTGCAGGCCGTCACCGTGTCCGGCACCGCGATGTAGTCGTAGATGCTCTCGGAGGTGCCGTGCTCGTTCACGCCGGTGTTGTAGATCGAGAAGCCGTTCGAGGTGCCGTTGCCGCCCTTGGTGTAGAAGTCCCCCCACACCGCGACGCGGTCCGACAGGAAGGAGATCGTGAACTCCGAAGTGCCGGCAGCGCTCTCCGGGCGGTTGAACTTCACGCCCTGGATCGAGCCGTCGAGGTTCGGGTTGCTCGGCCCGCCCGCGTAGGTTCCGAACACCAGCTGCGCGTCGGCCATCGCGACGCCGTTGTAGGAGAACGAGCTGAAGCAGGAGCCGACCGAGGTGCAGTTGGTGCTGAGGTCGAGGATCAGGTGGCTGATGGTCTGCTGCGCCGACGAGCTGAAGGTGTAGGTGTAGCGGTAGGTCGTCGCGTTGAATGCCGTGATCGTCCAGCTGATGTTGGCGACGTCGCTGTCGCCGTTGACGAAGCCCTGCAGGCCGTTGGGCGTCGTTCCGACGCCGGTGCCGCCGACGAGCGTGCGAGAGCCGGCGAGGTCCGCCGCGGTGCCGTAGACGGGCACGGCCTGGGCGATCGACGCGGCGGCAAGCGTGCCGAGCGCGGCGAGCGAAGCGATAAGCGAGTTGCGAGCAGTCATCGAGGGGCCTTTCTGAGCCGAGAGGGGATCGGTCTATGCCCGAGCAGGTCTATGCCCGAGCAGGTCTATGCCTGAACAAAGCAATCCACGGGCCACATGAATGCTTTCTTGCACTTGCCCGGCGAACGCCGCGGCGCTGGGGTCTTTAAGCAAAAGCGGCCGACGGTTAAGCGGCGATTCACCGAAACCGCCAGGCGCCGCGTCCGTCGCGCGCCCGGGTGCAGCGCGCGCCCCGGGGCGCGGCCCAAAGCATTTGGCCGACGCGCCGCGGCCGCGTAGCCTCCGGCGCGACGGAGGGACCGAATGACAGCCAAGCTCTTCATTCTCGGCAGCTACATCACCGATCTGATGATGCGCACGCCGCGCCTGCCCAAGCGCGGCGAGACGATCTTCGCCGGCCCGTTCCAGGTCGGGCCGGGGGGCAAGGGATCGAACCAGGCGGTCGCCGCGCGCCGTGCCGGCGCGGCGGTGACGTTCGCGACCCGCGTCGGCGACGACGACCTCGGCCGCAGCGCGCTGCGCATGTTCGCGGCCGAGGGGATCGATGCGCGTTTCGCGGTGACCGATCGCGACGGCGTCGCGACCGGTGCGGCGCTGATCATGGTCGAGGAGGGCTCGGCCGAGAACATGATCACCGTCGCGATCGGCGCCTGCGCGCACTTCACCGACGCCGAGGTCGACGCCGCGACGGCGCAGCTCGCCGGCTGCGACCTCGCGATCTTCCAGCTCGAGACAAACCTGCCCGCGACCTTGCGCGCGATCGACCGCGCGCATGCGGCCGGAATCCGCGTGCTTCTCAATCCTGCACCGGTCCAGGCCTTGCCGGACTCGATCTACCCGAAGCTCGCCTACGCGACGCCGAACGAGACGGAGGCGGCGAGCCTGACCGGCATCGCCACCGACACCGACGCCGGCATCGCGAAGGCCGCCGCCGCCCTGCTCGCCAAAGGCGTGGGCACTGTGATCATGACGCTCGGCGCCAAGGGTGCCTTCGTGAAGTCGCGCGACATCGAGACCCTGGTGCCGGTGGCGCCCGGCATCAAGCCGGTCGACACGACCGGCGCGGGCGACTCCTTCGCGGGCTGCTTCGCCTGCGCGATCGCCGAAGGCCGCCCGCTGCTCGAGGCCGTGCGCTTCGCCAATGCCGGGGCGGGCCTGTCGACGACACGCATCGGCACCGCGCCCGCGATGGCGCAACGCGCCGAGATCGACGCGCTGATGGCGTCCTGGCGATGACGTCGGCCCTGCTCGCCGAGCTCGATGCGATCGTCGCGGCCGCGCGCGACGGCCTGCGTGGCCGCGTCCCCGACCATCCGCGCCTCGCCGCCGACGCGCCCGGCGGTATCATCGAGCCACCGCCGGGGTGGAAGGCCGAGGCCGACCCGATGCTGTGGACCGACCTCACGCTGCTCAAGCCCGAGGCCACGCCGGCCGAGATCGACCAGCTCGCCGACCGTGCGCGCGCGGCGCATGCGGCAGCCGTGTGCGTCAATGCCGGCGTGGTCGACCGCGTCGCGGCGCGGCTCATCGGCTCGACGACGCGGCCCATCAGCGTCGTCGGGTTTCCACTGGGCGCCGGGCGTCGCGAGAGCCTCGCCGCCGAGACGCGCGATGCCGTCGCGGCCGGTGCGCGCGAAATCGACATGGTGATCGCCGTCGGCCGCCTGCGCGGCGGCGATCACCGCTACGTCTTCGACCACGTGGCGGCCTGCGTCGCTGCCGCGGGCGTGCCGGTGAAGGCCATCCTCGAGACTTGCTATCTCGCCGATCTCGAGATCGCGCAGGCGTCGCTGATCGCGGCCGCCGCCGGCGCCGCCTTCGTGAAGACCTCGACCGGATTCGGCAGCGCCGGCGCCACGGAGCGCCATGTCGCCCTGATGCGCCGCACGGTCGGCCCGGAGATCGGCGTCAAGGCGAGCGGCGGCATCCGATCGCGCGCGCAGGCGCATGCGATGCTGCGGGCCGGCGCCAACCGCATCGGCGCGAGCCGGATCGACGCCGATCCTTCCGCCACCCGAGGGTACTGACCCCGATCGCGCCCGGGCGACGGCCGATCGCGCATTCTCACCCGCGCCGGCCTGTGACACAGTCCCGGCAAAGGGAGACTTCGCTCGTGAGCACCGCCGCGCCTTCCGGCCTCGCCGGCCATGCCGCCGATTTCGCGCGCGACGGCGCGATCCACCTGCCCGCGATCTTCGCCGACTGGGTCGAGACGCTGCGCGCCGGCGTCGAACGCGCGATGGCGACTCCCGGCCCCTGGGAGCGGTCCTACAAGCCGAAGGACGGCTCGTCCCCGTTCTTCCAGGACTTCGCGCGATGGAAGGACACGCCGGAGTTCCAGCGCTTCCTCGACGGCTCCAACATCGGCGCCATCGCCGCGACGCTGATGGGATGTCGCGAGGTCCGCCTGTTCCACGACCACATCCTCGTCAAGGAGCCGGGCAGCAGCATCGTGACGCCGTGGCACCAGGACACGCCCTATTACTGCGTCACGCCGGAGCAGAGCATCAGCTTCTGGATCCCGCTCGATCCCGTCGCGCGCGCGGTCTCGCCGGAATTCGTGGCCGGCACGCATCGCGGCAACGTCGAGTACAAGCCGCAGCGATTCGACGGGACCGACCTCTACGCCGCCGACACGCGCCCGCCGATGCCCGCGATCGACGCCGACCGCGGCCGGTGGCGCATCCTGGGCTGGGAGATGGCCCCGGGCGACGCCCTCGCCTTCCACTACTCGACGATCCACGGCGCGCCGGCGAACACCGACGGCGGCCGCCGGCGCCGCGCCGTGTCGTGGCGCGTGGTGGGCGAAGCGGCGCGGTTCGTCGACCGCGGCGGCAAGGGCTCGCCGCCGATGTCCCATCTCACGCTGAAGACCGGCGACGCGCTGACAGGCCCGGACTTCCCTCTGCTGCATCCCCGAAACTGAACCCGCGCGCAAGCGGGCGTTCCCACGACAGGAGGCGAAATGACGACACGCAGAACATGGACCGCGCGGCTGCTGGCTGCCGGCGCGGCGCTCGGCCTGCTGACCGGCCTCGCGCCGGCACAGGTCAAGATCGGGTTCCACGCCCCGCTCACCGGGCCCGCGGCGGCCGACGGCAAGTCGGCGCTGCAGGGCGCGCAGATCGCCGTGAAGCAGGCCAATGCCGCCGGCGGCATCGGCGGCTCGCCGGTCGAGCTCGTCTCCTACGACGACCAGACCAAGGCCGACCAGGCGGTGGCGCTCGCCAACAAGATGGTCGGCGACAAGCTCGTCGCCGTCGTCTCAGGCAGCTACTCCGGCCCGACGCGCTCCGCCGCGACGGTGTTCCATCAGGCCGGCATCCCCTACGTCTCCGCCTATGCCGTGCATCCGGACATCACCACGTCGGGCAACTTCGCCTTCCGCACCGCCTTCGTCGGCGAGGTGCAGGGCCGCGGCGGCGCCAAGCTCACCGGCGAGGCGCTCGGCAAGAAGCGCGTCGTGATGCTGACGGTGAACAACGACTTCGGCCAGTCGGTCGCCGCCGGGTTCAAGGAGGCGGCGCCGAAATTCGGCATCACGATCGTCAAGGAATACAATTTCGGGATGGGCGACCGGCAGTTCGGTCCGCTGGTCGCGTCGGTGCGCGCCGACAATCCCGAGGCCATCTACCTCGTCGGCTACTTCTTCAACGGGGGCCCGCTGGTCAAGCAGCTGCGCGATGCCGGCATCGCCGTCCAGATCGTCGGCACCGAGGGCATCGACGGCCAGACCTTCATCGACATCGTCGGCGCCGCCGCGGCCGAGGGCGTGGTGATCACCACGGCGCTGGATCGTGATTCGACCGATCCCGAAACCCGCGGCTTCATCGACGATTACGAGAAGAGCTTCGGCGGCTCCAAGGCCGACATGGTCGCGGCCTCGGCGCACGCGGCGATGAAGGTCGTCATCGAGAACATGCGCAAGGCCGGGACCGCCGATCCGAAGGCGCTGCGCGACGCGATCGCCGCGAACACGGTCCCGACGGTGCTGGGTCCGCTGGCGTTCAACAGGCTCGGCGAGGTGCGCAAGCCGCTGCAGATCCAGGTCGTGAAGGGCGGCGCCTGGCACCGGCACTCGGTCATCGACGACCCGGTCCTGCTCGCCCCGCCCGACCGGTGATCGCGACAGCATCCGCCGCCCGCCCCGTCGCGGGCGGCGGATCATCGCCCGCCCGCGCCCGCGCATGCTGCATCTCGAACTCCTCGTCCAGGGCGTCGTCCAGGGCAGCATCTATGCGCTGATCGCGCTCGGACTGACGCTGGTATACGGCCTGCTGCGCGTCCTCCATGTCGCCCATGCGGCGATGTTCACCCTCGGCGCCTATCTCGGCGTCGTCGTCACGAACGCCACCGGCAGCCTGCCGCTCGGCTGCCTCGCGGCGACGCTGCTCTGCGGCTTCGCCGGCGTCGCGCTCTACCGGCTCTGCTACGAGCCGATCCTGCATCGGCCGCCCTTCGTCGCGCTGATCGCCTCGATCGGACTCTACATCGCGGCCGAGGAGGTCTTCCGCATCGTCTTCGGCGAGTTCGGCCTCTCCTACCAGGCGCCGCCGTTGCAGTCGCGCCTCGCGGCCGCGGGGATCGGGCTCAAGGCGGCGGAGCTGGTCGTCATCCTCGCCTCCGCCGCGATCATCGCGGCACTGGCCATCCTGCAGCGACGCACGCGCCTCGGCATCGCCTGCATCGCCAGCGTTGCCGACCCGGCGATGGCGCAGTCGGCCGGCATCGATCTCCGCCGCGTCCGCGACCTCGTGTTCTTCGTCGGCTCGGCGCTGGCCGGCTATGCGGGAGTGATGGTCGGGCTGCTCAACAACCTCGTCGAGCCCGGGCTCGGCGCCGTGCCCTCCTACAAGGCGCTCGCGATCATCGTCCTCGGCGGCCTCGGCTCGACCGCCGGCGCGCTCGCCGCCTCGATGGTGCTGGGGATCGTCGAATCCTTCGGCACGATCCACCTCGGCTGGCTGATGGACCGCAACGCGATCGCCTTCGCCTTCCTGATCGCGGTGCTGATGGTCCGGCCGCACGGCCTGTTCGCGCGGCGTTGAGGGCGCGGGCCGCGATGCAGTACGCCGCCTCGATGGCCGTCACGATGGGGATCACGGTGATCGCCGCGCTGGGGCTCAACCTGATCGCCGGGTTCTGCGGCCAGATCTCGCTCGGCCATGCCGCCTTCGTCGGGGTCGGCGCCTATGTCGCCGCCCTGCTGGCCAAGGCGGGCGTGCCGATGCTCGCGACCCTGCCGCCGGCGATGGCGATCGCGGCCGCGCTGGGCGTCGTCACCGGGCTCGCGGCGCTGCGGGTGCGCGAGGACTTCCTCGCGATCACAACGATGGGCGTGAACCTGCTCTTCGTCGGCGTCGTGCGCCAGCAGAGCCTCCTCGGCGGCGAGCTCGGCGTCTCCGGGATCCCCGGCCCGGGCCTCGACCCGACCGCCTATGCGGGGTTCGTGCTCGGCCTCGCGGCGCTCGCGATCGTCTTCTGCCTCTGGGTCCGGCGCTCGTGGATGGGACGCGTCTTCGCCGCCGTCGGCGAGGACGAGGACACGACCCGCGTGCTCGGCATCGCCGCCGCGCGCTTCAAGCTGTGGGCCTTCGCCTTCGGCTCGGCGCTCGCCGGGCTCGCCGGCGCCCTGCTCGCCTACCACCTGCGCATCGTGCTGCCCGACAGCTTCGCGCTGGTCGAGTCGATCGCCCTGCTGTCGATGGTCGTGATCGGCGGCATCGGTTCGGTCGCGGGGGTCACCGTCGCGGCGGCCGCGATGGCCGTGCTGCCGCAATGGTTCCAGGCGATCGGCAACTACAAGCTCCTCGTCTACGGCGGGCTGCTCTTCGCGACGATGCGCTTCTGTCCCGACGGGCTCGCCGGCGCGCTGGCCCGCGCCGGCCGGCGCTGGCGCAAGGCCCTGCCGTGAGCGCCGCGATCCTCGCCGTCGAGGACATCGCCGTGCGCTTCGGCGGCGTCGTCGCGGTCGACGGCGTCTCGTTCTCGGTCGCGCCGGGCGAGCTCGTCGGCCTGATCGGCCCCAACGGCGCCGGCAAGACGACGGTCATGCGCGCCATCGTCGGCATCGTCGAGCCGCAGGCCGGCTCGATCCGGCTCGCGGGCGCGCCGCTCGACGGGCTGCCGGTCGAGGCGCGGGTCCGCCGCGGCCTCGCACTGTCGCAGCAGCTGGTTCGCCCCTTCCGCATGGCGAGCGTGCTCGACAACGTCGTCCTGGCCGCGGGCGGCGCGGTCACCGCGCGGCCCTGGCGCGCCCTGATCACGCGCGACGCGACCGCCATGTCCGCGCGGGCGCGCGCCGCGCTCGATCGCGTCGGCATCGCGGTACATGCGGACAAGAGCCCCGCGACCCTGCCGCTCGGCGTGCTCAAGCGGTTGGAGATGGCCCGCGCCCTCGTGCTGGAGCCCCGGCTGCTCCTGCTCGACGAGCCGCTCGCCGGGCTCAACTCGCGCGAGGCGCATGCGCTCGCGGCGACCATCGCCGAGATCAACGCCGCCGGAGTCACCACCGTGCTGATCGAGCACAACCTGACCCAGGTCATGCGCGTGTGCCGGCGTCTGGTCGTGCTCGACAACGGGCGCAAGATCGCCGACGGCGACCCGCGCGCGGTGATGGCGGAGCCCGCGGTGCGTGCGGCCTATCTCGGGCATTGAGGCGGCGATGCTGGCGCTCGAATCCCTCAGCTGCGGCCACGGCGCGATCACCGCGGTGCACGGCCTCTCGCTCGCGGTCGAGGCCGGGCGCATCGCCGCGCTGGTCGGGCCCAACGGAGCCGGAAAGTCGTCGACCCTGATGTGCATCGCCGGCCATGTCCGCGCGACGGCGGGTCGCGTCGTCATGGACGGCTCGCCGCTCGACCATCTGCCACCCCACGAGCGCGTCCGCCGCGGCATCGCCATCGCGCCCGAGGGCCGGCGGCTATTCAAGACGCTGAGCGTCGAGGACAACCTGCGCGTCGGCGGCATGATCCATCCGGCGCGCGAGTTCGCCCGCGACCGCGACCGGGTGCTGGCGCTGTTTCCGCGCCTGCGCGAGCGCATCGCCAGCCTTGCGGGAACGCTCTCGGGCGGCGAGCAGCAGATGCTCGCGATCGGTCGCGCGTTGATGGCGCGCCCGCGCCTGCTGCTGATCGACGAGCTGTCGCTCGGCCTGATGCCGAAGGTGATCGACGCCTGCTACGAGGCGCTCGGCCGCCTGCGCGACGAGGGTCTCGCGATCCTGCTCGTCGAGCAGAACACCGAGCGCGTGATGAGCGTGGCCGACACGATCACCGTGCTGGAGTCCGGCGAGACGGTCTGGCGCGGCACCGCGGATGCGGCGCGCCGCGATCCGAGCCTGCTCGACGCCTATCTCGGCACCGCCGCCGGCCCGGCGGCCGAGGAGCCGCCGCCGCCCCGGTGACACGGCTGCCCCGGCGTGCCGCCCGCGCGAGGCGGCGCGGCGCGACCCCATGGCCATTCACGGCGCGGCGCCGGGCGGCGTAGCCTGGGGCGCCAACCGAGGAGGGACCATGGATCAGCAAGTCAGCCGCCGCACCGTGCTCGCAGGGGCCGGCGCACTCGCGCTCGCAACACGCTCGAACGCGGCGGTCAGCGCCGAGGACGCCGCCTATTTCGCGGCCGAGGAGCCCTTCTTCCTCGAGTTCGCGAAGGAGTTCACCCTCGACCCGAAGGTGACCTACTTCATGGCGGCCCAGAAGGGGTCGATGCCGAAGCCCGTCCTCGCGCGCATGAAGGAGGGGCTCGACCACGTGGCGCGCGACCCCTTCCCGGTCTATGTCGAGCCGTCGGCGAAGATCCGCGAGCGGATCGCCGCCGCCTACGGCACGACACCCGACCAGATCGCGATCACCCGCAACACGACCGACGCCCTCACGCTGGCGATGATGGGGATCGAGTGGAAGCCGGGCGACGAAATCCTCATCACGCCGCTCGAGCATCCGACGGGGATCACCATCGCGCTGCGCATCGCGGCGCGCTACGGCGTCGTCGTCCGGCAATGGGGCGTGCCGAGCCTGCCGCGCAGCTCCGCCGACGAGGTCGTCGCCGCGATCGAGCGGCGCGTCGTTCCGGGCAAGACCAAGGTCGTCTTCTTCTCGTCGCCGCTGTGGCCGACCGGCATGCGCATGCCCGAACGCCGAATCGCCGAGATCGCGCAGAAGGCCGGCGCGATCACGGTGGTCGACGGCGCGCACTACAACGGCATGTTCGACCCGCGGCTCGACGAGAGCGGCATCGACTTCTTCGCGCTCTGCGGACACAAATGGCAGAACGGGCCGGGCGGGACCGGCCTGCTCTACGTGCGCAACCGCGAACTGCCGTCGAATCCGACGCCGCTGCCGCGCTTCCATCTCGTGCGCACGCAGTCGCGCGAGGTGCCCTTCGACGGCAGCCGCGGCTACGACGTCGGCGCGGCGCTGTCGCTCTACGGCTTCCCGGAATCCGCCGACTGGCGCGCCCTCGGCGATGCCGTGTCGCTGTGGGACAAGATCGGCCGCAAGCGCATCGAGACCTGGCACCTGCGGCTCGGCGCGTATTTCCGCGACCGGATCGTCGAGACTTTCGGCGAGGCCGCCGTGCTGCGCCCGCAGCACGATCCCGCCCTGCAGTCCGGCATCATCGGCTTCAACCCCTTCCCGAAGCCCGAGCAGCGGCGCGACGAGAAGCTGAACGTGGACTTCCGGAGCCGCATCCTGCGCGAGTACGGCTTCCGCATCTCGGGGCTCGGGGTCGGCAGCAACGGCCTGACGCGCAAGCCCGATCCCGAGGCGGCGGCGTTCCCGTCCGGCACCATCCCGAACCGGGATCCCGCGACGCTCGCGCCCGCGCCCATGGACCATCCGCAGCGCGTCAATGCCTGCGTGTGGAACTCCCGCGCGGACGTCGACCGCTTCATCGACGCGACCAAGGATCTCGTGGCGAAGATGACCTGACGCGGTCGCCGGGGCGCCGCCAGGTCGGGCTGTCGATCGCGGCGCCACGAGCCGCGATCGGTCCTTGCGTCGGGGCTCCTCGGACGCGGCAGCCCCCTGCCGTCCGCGCGGCGGACGCCAGGGGGCGCCATGCGGCGGCCGGCGCCCCGGCAGCCCCTCAGTACATGTGCTGGCCGCCGTTGATCGACAGCGTCGAGCCGGTGATGAAGCCGCCGTCGTCGGCGACGAGGAACGCCACGCCGCGGGCGATCTCCTCGGCATGGCCGAGACGTCCCACGGGAATGCGCGCCACGATCTTCTGCAGCACGTCGGCCGGCACCGCCTGCACCATCTCGGTGTCGATGTAGCCGGGCGCGATCGCGTTCACGGTGATGCCGGCGCGCGCGCCCTCCTGCGCCAGCGCCTTGGTGAAGCCGTGGATGCCCGACTTCGCCGCGGCATAGTTCACCTGGCCGTACTGGCCGGCCTGGCCGTTGATCGAGCCGATGTTGACGATGCGGCCGAACTTCCGCTCGTTCATCGAATCCCACACGCACTTGCACAGGTTGAAGCAGGAGCCGAGGTTGGTGTCGATCACCGCGTCCCACATGTCGCGGCTCTGGCGCTTGAGCGTCGCATCGCGCGTGATGCCGGCGTTGTTGACCAGCACCTCGATCGGGCCCTGCTCGGCGACGATCTTCGCGACCGCAGCCTGGCAAGCCGCGAAGTCCGCGACGTCGAACTTGTAGGCCGGGATCCCGGTCTCGGCGGTGAACTTCTTCGCCACCTCGTCGTTGCCGCCGTAGTTGGCGACGACCTTGTAGCCTGACTTCTTCAGGTGCTCGCTGATCGCGCGGCCGATGCCGCGCGTTCCGCCGGTGACCAGTGCGACACGTGATGCCATTTTCGTCTCCCTCCTGCGGTTTCGTTCTTGGGCTGCGGCGATCCGGGCGATTCAGCGCCCGGCGCCCGTCATCGCTCGACGCAGAGCGCGATGCCCATGCCGCCGCCGATGCACAGCGTGGCGAGGCCCTTCTTCGCGTCGCGCCGCTGCATCTCGAACAGCAGCGTGTTGAGCACGCGCGCGCCCGAGGCGCCGACCGGGTGGCCGATTGCGATCGCGCCGCCGTTGACGTTCACCTTGGCCACGTCCCAGCCCATGTCCTTGTTCACCGCGCAGGCCTGCGCGGCGAAGGCCTCGTTGGCCTCGATCAGGTCGAGGTCCTCGGCCTTCCAGCCGGCCTTCTTCAGCGCGAGGCGCGAGGCCGGGATCGGGCCCGAGCCCATGATCGCCGGATCGACGCCGGCGGTCGCCCAGGCGACGATGCGCGCCAGCGGCTTCACGCCGCGCTTCGCCGCCTCGGCTTCGCTCATCAGCACCGCCACGGCGGCACCGTCGTTGATGCCCGAGGCGTTGCCCGCCGTCACGGTGCCGTTCTTGTCGAAGGCCGCACGCAGCTTGGTCAGCGTCTCGAGCGTCGTGCCGTGCTTGGGATACTCGTCGTCGGCGACGACGACGTCGCCCTTGCGCGTCTTGATCGTCACCGGGACGATCTCGTCCTTGAACCTGCCGGCCTTCTGCGCCGCCTCGGCCTTGTTCTGCGAAGCGAGCGCGAACTTGTCCTGCTCCTCGCGGGTGATCTGCCACTTCGTCGCGACGTTCTCGGCGGTGTTGCCCATGTGGTAGCCGTTGAAGGCGTCCCACAGGCCGTCCTTGATCATCGTGTCGACGAGCTCGGCGGAACCCATCTTCACGCCGCCGCGCATGTGCACGCAGTGCGGCGCCTGGGTCATGCTCTCCTGGCCGCCGGCGACGACGATCGCGCTGTCGCCGTTGCGGATCGCCTGGAAGCCCAGCGCCACCGCGCGCAGGCCCGAGCCGCAGAGCTGATTGATGCCGTAGGCGGTCTTCTCGACCGGGATGCCGGCCTTCATCGCGGCCTGGCGCGCCGGGTTCTGGCCCGCGCCGGCAGAGAGGATCTGGCCCATGATCACCTCGTCGACCTGGCCGGGTTCGACCTTGGCGCGCTTCATCGCCTCGGTGATGGCGATCGCCCCGAGCTCATGGGCCGCGAGCGAGGCGAAGGCGCCGTTGAAGCTGCCGACCGGCGTGCGGGCGGCGGCGGCGATGACGATGTCGGCCATGTGATCCTCCTCATGCGATTTTGGACGCGCGATCTAGGCAAGCGAGCTTACGTCGACCTTACGGCGGTAGATAGGTGGCGGCCGCCTCACGGCGCAAGCGCGCGCAGCCAATCGAAGACCTGCGGCCAGAGCGTGGCCGGTGCGCGCCGCGAGCTGACCATTCCGATATGCCCGAGCGGCGGCACGAGCTTCGCGGCGCCCGGCAGCGCCGCATGCAGCGCCAGGGCGGAGCGCGGCGGGACGATGCGATCCTGCTCGGGCACGACGACGAGGCTCGGCACGCGCAGCCGTGCGGGATCGACGGCGTCGCCGGCGATGCGCCAGTGTCCGGCCGCCGTCGCGTTGTCACCGTACCAGTCGAGCAGGCATTCGCGCGCGACCGGCGCGGCGAGCGGCACGCCGTCGTTGAGCCAGTCCTCGAGCGCGACGAACTCGCGCGCCTTGTCGCCGCCGGGATCGAGGCCCGCGAAGCCCAGGAACTTGCGCGGCACCAGGAACGGATCGAGCCCGGCGAACAGCGCCTGGATGCCGTCGACCGGCAGCTCGCCGAGCGCATCGACGATCGGCAGCCAGACCCGCGCCTGCGCCGCCAGCGCCACGGCCAGGTCCCGGCGCTCCGCGTGGAAGTCCCACGGCGTCGCCAGCAGCACCAGGCCGCGCAGCGCCTCGGCATGCTGCAGGGCGAGCGGCAATGCCAGCAAACCTCCCATGCAGTAGCCCGCGACCACCGGCCGGCCGGGACCCAACGCACGCACCGCCTCGAGCGCGCGCGCGAGGCGGCCCGCGACATAGGCGTCGAGGCCGAAGCCGCGCTCGACGTCGCCCGGCGCGTCCCAGTCCACGAGCAAGGGCCGAAAGCCCGCCGCGGCGAGTGCACGCACGAAGCTGCGTTCCGGCAGCAGGTCGAGGATGTAGCCGCGATTGACGAGCGACGGGATGACGAGCACGGGGGGCGCCGCCGCATCCGGGGCGCAGTCGAGCATGCGGGTCGTGCCCTCGGACCAGATCACCGGCCAGGGCACGGCGGCACGGCGATACGGATGGCGACGATACGCCGCAATCGCCCCGGCAAGGGCCGCGGCGCGCCGGCGGATCTCGGCGTCGACCGCGGCGCGCAGCGCGTCAGGCGCCGCCGCCGCCAGTTGCGGCCACAGGCTTGCGAGCCCGGGGCTTGCGAACACGGGCGGCGCGCTCCCGCTCGAGATCGCCGACGCGCTGCTCGAGGGCGGCAATACGCCGAGCGAGCTCGCCCAGGTCGACATCGCCGCCGTCAGGTGCAGTCCCAGCGGCCGCGGCGCCATGCGGCGCGCGAGCTGGGGATCCGGCCTCGGGTGACTGTCCATGCGCCTGCGCATGCTGGGCCGCCTGCAGCGCCTGAGTCCACATCGCAAACCACGTGGCCGGCGCCGCGGCGGCGATCTCGGCCAGGCGCTGGGTCGCGCCGACGATCGCCGGGTCCGCCGCGGCCGCCGAGGCCTGCTCCTGCCACAGGTCGAGAAAGCGCCTGGCCAGCGCCTCGAGGTCGGAAGGATCGCTCATTGCTTGCCCCGATCGGTCGCAGGTTGTGGCCGCATGCCCGTCGGGCGCCCCGGTCGGCAATGCTTGCAAGCGACGGAAGCCGCGTGCACGATGCCACCATGACGTCTACGGACAAACCGGCCGATGCGGCCGTCGGCGGCGCCGACGACCGAACCGTCGTCAAGATCAAGAAATACGCGAACCGGCGGCTCTACAACACCGCCTCGTCGAGCTACGTCACGCTCGACGACCTCGCCCGGATGGTGAAGGAGCGGACGGAGTTCGTCGTCCACGACGCCAAGACCGGCGAGGACATCACGCGCTCGGTGCTCACCCAGATCATCGTCGAGGAGGAATCGAAGGGCGGCCAGAACCTGCTGCCCATCGGGTTCCTGCGCCAGCTGATCGGGTTCTACGGCGACAACCTGCAGTCGCTCGTGCCGCGCTACCTCGAGGCCTCGATGCAGATCTTCTCGCGCAACCAGGAGCAGTTCCGCGAGTCGATGCAGGCGACGCTCGGCGGGTTCTTCCCCTTCGGGCACCAGCTCGAGGAGATGAGCAAGCAGAACATGGCGCTGTTCCAGAACGCCTTGCAGCAGATGTGGGCGCCCTTCGCCCAGCAGGCGCGCGACGCGGCGAACGCGGCCGCCGGCGCCAGCGCCGGAGAGGCCGCCGCGCCGAAGCCCGCCGAGGACAATCCGTCGCTCGACGAGCTCAAGCGCCAGATGGAAGCGATGCAGCGTCGCCTCGACGATCTCGCCAAGAAGTAGGAACGACGACGGCGGCCGAGCGGCCGGGATCTCGGTCGCGAGGCAGCGCGCTCAGCTGGTGCTGCTGACCACCGTCAGCTTCGGCGGGCCGCTCGCCGCGGCCGCGCGCGGCGGATTGAACGCCTCGTCGGCCAGCCACGGGCGCTCGAGCACCGGCTTGCCGAAGTACCAGCCCTGCAGGTAGCGCACGCCGCGACGCGCCAGCAGCGCCGCGTCGGCGGCCGTCTCGACGCATTCGGCGACGGTCTTCAGGCCGAGGCCCTCGGCCAGGCCGAGCAGCGTCCGCACGAACAGCTGGTTGTCCACGTTCTCCGACAGGCCCTTGACGAAGGAGCCGTCGATCTTCACGCAGTCGACGTCCAGCGCCTTGAGGTTCCGGAAGCTCGTGTAGCCGGCGCCGAAATCGTCCAGCGCGACGCGGCAGCCGAGGTCGCGCAGCTTGCTCACGAAGCGCGCGGTGTCGTCGATGTCCTGCAGCGCCACGGTCTCGGTGATCTCGACGGTCAGCCGCTCGGCGACCTCCGGCATCCCGCGCACGAGCGCGCTGAGCATGCGCAGCCACGCGCGGTCGGCGGCGGTGTGGCCGGAGATGTTGACGGCGAGCTTGACGCGCGGATGGGCGCACATCTCCTCGATCGCGAGCTCGAGGGCGCGGCGATCGACCTGTCGCATGAGGCCGGACTGCTCGACCAACGGCACGAACGCGCCGGCCGTCACGATCTGGCCGTCGCGGCGGCGCAGCCGCATCAGGCATTCGTAGTGATCCACGGCATGCGTCAGCGCGTCGACGATCGGCTGGTAGGCGAGCATGATCCGCCCGTCCTTGAGGCCGGTCTGGACCTCCTCGACGATCGCCACGGCGTAGCGGCGTTGCTCGCGGTGCGCGGGCGAGTCCTCGTAGATGGAGAAGCAGTTCCGCCCCTGGTGCTTGGCCGACTGCAGGGCGGAGTCGCCTCGGCTCATCACCTCGGACACGGTCGGCGCATGCTCGCGGAACGAGACCGCGCCGATCGACACCGTGACGTGGATCTCCCCGGCGGGCGTCTCGATCTTGGCCTGGCGGACGGCGGTGAGCAGCTTCTCGGCGGTCAGCGCGACGTCGTCGAGGGGGCAATGGCTGAGGACGACGCCGAAGCGATCGCCGCCGATCCGGCCGATCACGTCGGTGTTCCGGAGGCTGCGGTCGAGCAGCCGGCCGATCGCGACGATGACCGCATCGGCGGCCTCGTGGCCGAAGGCGTCGTTGATCGGCCCCAGCTTGTCGATGCCGAGGACCATGTAGGCTCCGGGCACCTCGTAGCGGGTCGCGAAGTTGAGCGCGTGCTCGAGCGAATCCTTGAGCCGCGCGCGATTGAAGTGGCCGGTCAGCTCGTCGTGGCTCGCGAGGAACTCCAGCTGCGCCTCGCGCGACTTGCGCGCCCCGATGGCGCGCAGGACGCCGACGATGCGCACGGGCTGGCCGCCGGCGTCGAGCGTCGCGCGACCGCGGTCGTGGACCCAGATCGGATCGTCATGGTCGTCGCGGATCCGGTACTCGCTGTCGTAGAGGCCCTCTCCGCCCAGATGGCGTGCAAGCGCCTTGGCGCGCGCGGTGACGTCGTCGGCGAAGATCCGCTCGGCGAGCGCGTCGGCGGTGGCGATGCCGGCGAAGGCCTCGCCCATGAAGGCGACGGCGTCGCCGAGCCACTCGATCGCACCGGTCGCGACGTCCCATTCATATGCCACGTCGCCGGCGGCAGCGAGGGCAGTGGCCATCCGTTCCAGTCTTGCGGGGTCGCGCTGCATGTCGAGCCGGTTCTCGTCTCGTGGTCTGCGGGATCGGCGCCGCTTCAGGCTGCCGCGTCGTCGATCCACGGACGGTAAGCGTACCGACTTAATGAAGGCTGAAATGCCGGCGCAGCGCGGCCGGCGTTAAGGTTAAGCGCCGCGCGGCGGATCGCGGCGACGACGGGGATGGAGATTGAAGCAATTCATCGGGAGTTTTAGCTTCTTCGAGTCTAACGTCGCTCCCGATCGTGCTGCCCGTACCCTCGCCCATCGACCGCGCTCTGCTCGCGCGCTCCGTCGACCGCATCGAGATCATCTCGCCGCGGAGCGCGGATGCGCGCGACGACTCGCCGCGCGTCGGGCGCCGGCGCGACGACTGGTCGATCGCCTGGCGGGACGCGCAGGGCCGCGAGCACGAGGCGGCGCGCCCGTCGCCGGCGATGCGCTTCGCCTCGCCGCGTTTCGCCGCGCAGCGGATGGCGCAGGAAGGCTTCGGCCCGGGCGCCCATCTCGAGAACTGGCGCGGCGCGGCGCGCGCCTATGCGCGCGCGCAGTCGCTCGGCTCGCCTGGCACATCCGCGGGCGAGGCCCCGGCCCCCGGCATCTCCATCCTCGTCTGAACGCCCGAACGAGTCGCGCCGACCATGTCCCATCCGTTCCACGTCCCCGAGACGATCTACCCCTACGCGGTTCCGATGCTGCCGAGCCGCGACATCGACGCGACGCTCGGCTTCTTCGAGAGCGTGATCGACTTCCGCCGCAGCTTCGCGCACGGCTCGCCGACCGAGTACGCGGGCATGAAGCGGGACGGCGCGGAGATCCACTTCTTCCGCTGCGACGACGCCAAGGTCCTCGAACGCTCGGGCTGCCGCGTGCGCGTCGACGGGATCGAGCCGCTCTATGCGCGCTGCGTGAATCGCGGCGTCGTCCACCCCGACGGCAAGCTCGCCGAGAAGTCCTGGGGCACGCGGGAGTTCGTGATGCTCGATCCCGACGGCGTGACCGTCACGTTCTTCGAGCCGCGTCATCCGTGAGCGCCGCGCCGGCCCACTGCGGCTGGTGCCAGCGGCCGACGCGCCCGATCTGGGTCCACGGCCACGCCCAGTGCGAACACTGCCGCATCAACATCGAGCCCTGCTGCAGCGGTGACGCCGCCTGCCCGGCGGACGACCCGCCGCCACAGGCGCCGCGCGTCCTCCACGCGCCGCGCGCCGGCAGCTGAGGCGGCGCGGCGATGACGACGTCGCCGTGCATCGCGGTCTGCCGCCTCGACCCCGCGACGGGGCTGTGCATCGGCTGCGGCCGCAGCATCGACGAGATCGCCAACTGGCCCGATCTGGGCGAGGCGGAGCGCCGGGCGATCCTCGAGCGCCTGCGCCGAGCGCCGCCGAAACCTGGGCGCTGAGCCCGGCGGCAGCGCCGCCTTCCGCCCGCACGGCGGTCAACCCGGACGCCTCGGACCGATCGCCGCAGCCCTGCGACGTTTCGCGCGCGTCGCAACCCTGGCGGCGGCACGACGCCATGCCCACGCTGTATCGGGCGAGGCGGCACGGTGCCGTCCGCGCCCAGCCGGCAGGAGTCCCATGAACCATCACCAGCGTCAGACCCTCCACTCCCTCTTCGCGCACCCCATCAGCGCGAACATTTCGATGCAGGAGGTGGAGTCCGTCCTGAAGCATCTCGGCGCGGAGATCGACAACCGGCACAAGGCCCGGATCGGCGTGAAGCTCAATGGCCATACGGCGGTCTTCCACACGCCGCAGCATCACCTCGCCCGCGACGAAGTCACTCAGATCCGCAAGTTCATCGAGAGTTGCGGGATCGATCCCGCGCGCGACTACCCACTCTGACCGACGGGGCATTTCCCGCGACGACCTGAACCTCCGGATCCGGGTTCAGCCCGGATCCGGAATGGTGACGGCGGGTCGCCCGTTCTCTTGCCAAGCGTCGTCCCATGCGGGCGCCGCATCGCCAGAGAGGGAAACCCGCCGTGACCCGCCTCCCGTTGCGAGCGCCGCTCGCTTCGACCGCCACTGCCCCCCCGTCGGGCCCGAGCGGTCTTGCCCGGCTCCTGGCCGGCCTTCTCGTCATCGCTGCCGTCGCGATCGCTCCGCCGGTCGTGCAGGCAGATCCGCGCGACAAGCACGATCGGCGTCATCACGGCCATCGTCACCATGGCGGCCACGCGACGATCGTCGTGCGGCCCGCCTGGCCGCGCTACGCGCCACCGGTCTATGCGCCGCCCCGCCCGGCCTTCCACCGCCATGCCGCGCCTTACTGGTATCCGGCCTATGGCGCGCCGCTTCACTGCCGTGCGTGGGAGGGGCCGGTCTGGACCGGCACCCATTACGTGCATCGCTACGGAACGATGTGCCTCATGCCCGACGGCGGGTGGCAGCTGATCGACTGACGCGGGAATCACAGCGAAGTCACGCGGGCTGCCTCGCTTCGGCCCCGATCCGCCTCCTAGATTTCGCCGCGGTCACGACGCGCAGGGCGCGCCGCGGCCATCGGTTCAATGAGGGAGAACAGCAATGACAATCCGCCGGACGATGTCGGTCCCGATCGCGTTCGTCTTAGCCGCCACGCTCCTGAGCGCGTGCTCGGGGCTTTCCGCGCGCGAGCAGCGCGCGCTCTCCGGCGGCGCGATCGGCGCCGCGGGCGGCGCCGCCGTCGGCGTCATCACCGGCGGCTCGGCCCTGACCGGCGCGCTGATCGGCGGCGCCGGGGGAGCCGCGGTCGGCGCTCTCCTGCCGAACAAGCGCTGAGCCGTCAGGCGCTGAAGTAGAGGTAGTACTCGTTGGGATGCGGCAGGCTGCGATTGACGCGGTGCTGGCGGTCGAGTTCCGCCAGCAGCGTGTCGATCAGCAGCGGGTCGACGACCCCGTCCGCGCACAGGAAGGCGCGATCCGCGTCCAGGGCCGCGACCGCCTCCCGGAGATCGAGGGCGAAGCCGGACGATGCGCCGCGGCGCAGCTCGTCGCCGCCCTCCGCACCGCGCGGATTGCCCGTCGCCGGCGGGCCGGCATCGAAATCGCGACGGATACCGTCGAGACCGGCCATCAAGATGGCGGCCGCGGCGAGATAGGGGTTCGCGGTCGCGTCGGGAAATCGCAGCTCGAGGCGCTGCGCCGACGGCATCGCCGAGCTGGGCAGCCGCACCGGCACCGCGCGGTTTCCCGGGCCGTAGGCGAGCGCGGCGGTTCCTCCGTAGAGCGCCGCGAGCCGGCGATATCCGTTGGTGCTGGGATTCGTCAGTGCATTCAGGGCGCGGGCATGCGCGAACACGCCGCCGAGGACGCGACGTCGGAGGCGGTCGGCATCGGGGCCCGCGAAGAGCGGCCGCCCGTCGCGCCACAGCGACAGATTCAAGTGCAGGCCTGAGCCCGGCTGGTAGGGCAGCGGCTTGGGCATGAACGTCGCGGTTCGGCCGGCCGCGCGCGCCGCGCCGTGCACGAGCCACTTCGCGATCTGCACCTTATCCATCGCGCGCAGCAGCGTGTCGTGATGCAGCCCGAGTTCCTGCTGGCCGGGCCCCGCCTCGTGCTGGTGCCGCGTCGGTGCGAGGCCGATCGTCTCGGCCATCGCGACGAGCTCGGTGCGCCAGGCCTCGTCCTGGTCCAACGGCGCGCCGCAAAGATGCAGCGCCGGATAGGCGACGCGATGGCCGGGATTGCCGCGGCGCTGGCGGCGGCGCGTATTCTCGAGGGAATCGCGCTCGCGCACGGCGAAGAAGCACTGGGTCGGCGACATGTGGAAGCGCACGTCGTCGAACAGATAGAACTCGAGCTCGACGCCGAGCCGCACGTCGTCGGCGACGCCCGATTCCCGCAGCGCCGCGAAGGCGCGGCGCGCGGTGCTGCGTGAGTCCAGCCGCCACGGCAGCCCGTTCGTCGGCTCGCAGAGTTCGCCGATGACGACGAGCGTCGCGCGCGAGGCGAAGGGGTCGCGAAAGGCGGTCGCCAGGTCGGGGCGCACGAGGAGATCCGACGCCTCCAGGCGCCCCCAGCCGGCGATGCTCGACGCCGCGACATAGATCGCGTCGCCGCCGCCGCGCAGGCCCTTCGCCCACAGCGCGACATGCAGCCAGCGACCGAGCAGGTCGGTGAAGCGCAGATCGACCACCTCGCAACCCTTGGCGGCGGCGAGCGCGGCGAGATCGGCGGCGATCATCGGCATCGTCATGGCGCGGATCCTGGGGCCGCCCCGACACGAACGCCCGGATGCACCCGAACTACGACCTCTGCGTGTGTCTTGGTCCGCCGTAAGCCCGCCTAGCGTGCACGCGAAAGGACCGCCGCCATGACACGACGATCGACGGGCCCGTCGCGCGACGCGGGTCGACCACGCAGCTCCGCCTGGCGTCATCTTTGGGCACACGGTGCGCGCGCCAAGGCGACGGTCGCGGAAGCCGTCGCCCTCGCGCTGCTGCTGCAGATCGCGCGCCTGCTTCCGGCCCTCGGCCTCGCGCTCGTGATCGACAAGGTCGCGACCAGCCACGCCTCGGCGACTCTCGTCGTCATCCTCGGCGGGCTCGCGCTGATCGCAGCCGCCGAGTCCGTCATGGCGGCCGCCCGCGACGCGGCGCTGCGCGAACTCGCGGCCCTGGTCGAGGCAAGCCTGCCCGCGTCGCTCCCCGATCCCGACGCCGACCCGGCGCCGGGCGCCAACGCGTCGCCCGGCGCGCGCGTGGCGGTGGCGCGTGCCGGTATCGATCTGCTGCTGCTCGCCCTGACGGCGCCGGCGCTGGCCGCCGTGATGCTCGCGGCCCTCGCCCTCGCCGATCCTGCGCTGGCTCTCGCCGCGATCCTCGGCGGAGCGATGCAGATCGCCGTGCATCGCCTCGCGACCGGCACGCATCGCGCGGCGCGCGAGACGGCGCGGCGGGCCGCTCGATCCGCCGATCGCTGGCGAGCGGAGGCCGCGCTGGCCGTCGACGGCGACGACCGCTGGCGACGCGAGGCGCGCGACCGCGAGGCGGCGATCGAGAGCGCGACGCGCGACGCGCAGGACGCGCTCGACGACCTGCGCGACCGTCGGCGTCGCCTGGCCATGATCGTGCAGCGGCTGACCCACGTCGCCGCACTGGGCTCCGGCGCGCTGGCGATCGCCGCCGGCACGCTCACGACGGGCGGCCTGATCGCCGCATTGATGATCCTGCGTCAGGTTCAAGCGTTGCTCGACGGCGCGATTGCCGTCCTCGACCGGGCGGACGCCCTGGCGCCGCAAGCGACGGCGCTCGTGGGTCCCGTGAACGCGCCCGCACCGGCACGGCCCGACGCCGTGGCCGCCGGCGCGATCGTGCTGCGCGACGTGGTCGTGCGCGCGCCCGGATCCGCCCAGCCGGCCCTCGACCTGTCGCTGACCGTCGCCCCCGGCAGCTTCGTGGCGATCGACGGCGAACCCGGCGCGGGCAAGTCGCTGCTGCTGCGGGTGATCGCCGGCGCGCAGCGGCCGCGTGGCGGAATGGTGCGGCGGGCTTCGCCGGAGCGGGCGCCGCTCGCCTTCGTGGCCGAGGATCCCTGGCTGCCCGACGGCACGATCGCCGACATCGTCCTCCCCGGGCCGGCCAGCGCGCGTCACGCCGCGCGCATGGCGGCGCTGCACGGCGCCGGCGCCCTGGAGAGCATGCGCGACCTGCCGCTCGGCCTCGGGCGCACCGCCGGGGTCGGCGGCCGCGACCTGGCATCGTCGCTGCGGCGACGAATCGCGCTGGCGCGCGCCCTGGCCGCGGAGCCGCGGATCCTGCTGCTCGACGCGCTGCCCGATCGGCTGGAACCCGCCGCAGCCGATCGTCTGCTCGCGACTCTCCTGGCGCAGCGCGGCCGCACCACCGTCGTCGTCGTCACGACCCTGCCCGCCTGGCACGCGGCGGCCGACCGCCGGCTCACCTTGCGCGCCGGCCGCGTCGCCATCGATCTGCCGGCCCAGGCGCCACGGCCCGGGCATGCGCGCTCGGCGTGATCGCCGCGCGACGCGCAGGCGCGCGCGCGTGCTGGTGCTGCTGCTGTCCGGCCTCGGCGCCTGGGCGACGCTGGGAGAGGTCGACGTCGTGGCGACGGCGGAGGGACGGCTGATCCCGATCCAGCGCGTGCAGCGCATCCAGCCCGTCGAGGCCGGGCGCGTCGTCGCGATCCATGTCGACGACGGCACGCGCGTGCGCGCCGGCGACGTGCTGGTCGAGATCGACGACGCGCTGCACCGCGCGGACCGCGACCGCCTGGCGAACAGCTGGGCCGCGAACCGTGCCGAACTGGCCCGGCTGCGCGCCCTCGCCGATGCGCCCGCCCATCGCTACGAGCCGTCCCCGACGGTCGACGCCGCGCAGCGCGCGCGCCACCGGACCCTGCTCGACGCCGAGCTCGCCGAGCACGACGCCGCGCTCGCCGGCATCGACGCGCAGATGCGGCGCGAGGCGGCGCGCGCGGAGGCGACCGCTGCCGCGATCGCGCGCCACGCGGCGATCCTGCCGCTGGCCGAGGAGCGGAGCGAGGCGCGTCGACGCCTCGCCGAGAGCGGCCACGGCCCGCGGCTCGCCTGGCTCGACAGCGAGCAGCAGCGGCTCGAGCGGCTCCACGAGATCCGCGAGCTCGAGGCGCGGCGACGGGAGATCGATGCGGTCCGCGCGATGCTGGCCGAGCAGCGGCGCGCGGCGGAGCTGGCGCTTCGACGCCGCGCCGAGGCGCGCCTCGTCGAGGTCGAGCGGCTTGACGTGAGCCTGGCGCAGGAGCTCGCCAAGGCCGAGCGCCATCTCGGCTACCAGCGCCTGACCGCTCCGATCGACGGCACCGTGCTGCAGCTGGCCGTGCATACCCTCGGCGGGGTCGTCGCCGCGGGCGAGACGCTGATGCAGATCGTGCCCGACGACGCGCGCCTCGAGGTCGAGGCGCTCGTGCCCAACCGCGATGCCGGATTCGTCACGCCGGACCAGCCGGCGCAGATCAAGCTCGAGGCCTTCCCCTTCGCCATCTACGGCACGCTCGACGGCCATGTGCGCGACGTCGGCCGGGACGCGATCGACGACGCGCGCGTCGGCCCGAGCTTCCCCGTGCGGATCGCCCTGGCGCGGCAGCACATCCGGACGGGCGAGCGGGCGATCCCCCTGAGCCCGGGACTGCGCGTCACGGTCGACGTCGTCACCGAGCGCCGCAGCGTCGCCGCCGCGCTCGCCGCCCCCCTCCTGCGGCTTCGGCACGACGCGCTGCGCGAGCGCTGAGCGGTGCCCCGCGCCGCGGGCTTGCAATCGGCCCGTCCAGCCGGTTTGCTGGACGCCGGTTCCGCAACGACAACCCTGAACGAGAAGTCGAGGATCGCCATGTCTCGCGCCCTGCCCGTCGCCGATTGCCTGCCCGCCGATGCCGACCGCGCGCTGCTGGTCGGACGCGCCTGGAAGCCGGGCGCGGTCGGCGGCCCCTGCGTCGTCGCGGTGCGCGGCGGCGACCTCGTCGACCTGACGGCGCTCTATCCGACCACGAGCATGCTCCTCGACGGGCTCGACATCGCGCAGCTGCGCCTGCGCATCGCCGGCGCGCCGGTGCTCGCCCCCCTCGCCGCGACGATCGCCAATTCGGACGAGTCGGCGCGCGATCCGGGCAAGCCCTGGCTGCTCGCGCCGACCGACCTGCAGGCGCTCAAGGCCGCCGGCGTGACCTTCGCCCAGAGCATGGTCGAGCGCGTCATCGAGGAGCAGGCGCGCGGCGACGCGACGCTCGCGGATTCGATCCGGCGCGAGATGACGGCGGCGATCGGCACCGACCTCTCGAAGATCGTGCCCGGCTCGCCGCAGGCCGAGGAGCTCAAGAAGCTGCTGATGGCGAAGGGCAAGTGGTCGCCCTATCTCGAGGTCGGCATCGGCCCCTATGCCGAGGTGTTCACCAAGTCGCAGCCGATGTCGGCCGTGGGCCACGGCGCCGATGTCGGCCTGCATCCCGAATCGACCTGGAACAATCCCGAGCCCGAGGTCGTGATCGCGGTCGACCCGCAGGGCCGCATCGTCGGTGCAACGCTGGGCAACGACGTCAATCTGCGCGACTTCGAGGGGCGCTCGGCGCTCCTGCTCGGCAAGGCCAAGGACAACAATGCGAGCTGCGCCCTCGGGCCCTTCGTCCGGCTGTTCGACGAGCACTTCACCCTCGACGCCGTGTCGAAGGCCGATATCGGACTCACCGTCGAGGGGCCCGACAACTACAGGCTGGAGGGGAAGAGCTCGATGTCGCGGATCAGCCGCTCGCCCGCGTCGATCGCGGCGCAGACCGCGGGCTCGCACCACCAGTATCCCGACGGCTTCGTCCTCTTCCTGGGGACGATGTTCGCGCCCACCGACGACCGCGACGGCAAGGGCATGGGCTTCACGCACAAGGTCGGCGACGTGGTGACGATCTCGACGCCGAGCCTCGGACGGCTCGTCAACCGCGTGCGCCGCTCGAACGAATGCAAGCCGTGGACCTACGGCACCGGCGCGCTGATGCGCAATCTCGCCGCGCGCGGAATCCTGCGGACGTGAAGGGCAGCGCCGCGGGCTCCACGCCCGGCGGCGCGCCCCGCGGCGTTCAGCGGCGCGCCTTGCGTGCCGCGTAGCGCGCGTCGCGCGCGGCCTTCTGCTCGGCCTCCAGCTTGAGGGCCTGGGCGGCGCGTTCGGCGGCCAGCCGGGCTTCCTCGGCCTCGCGCGCGATACGCGCCTCTTCGGCCGCCTTTGCCTCGGCCTCGCGCTGCGCCTTCCGGGCTGCCTCGCGCGCCTCGCGCGCCTGGCTGATCGCGAGGCGCTCGGCGCGCTGCGCCGCTACGGCCGGATCGTCGTCGCCGGGGCGGGCGCGGAATTTCTCGATCATCGCGCGCCGCGCGTCGGCGGCCGCCTTCATCCGGTCGTTGAAGTCGTTCGGCTTGAATCCGCTCATTGCGTCTCCATTCGTCTTGCGTGTCGTGTCGCGCCGCGCCCGCGAGGGCGCCCCGACACCGGAGCCAAGAAACGAAAAGCCGCCCCGAAGGGGGGCGGCTTTCCCGGCCAGCCCCGAGGGGCCGGCCCGACGGCGTCAGATCAGGCCGCCTGGATGTTGTTCACGGCGAGCTTGCCGCTGCGGCGATCCTCGGCGACGTCGAAGATCACCTTCTGGCCCTCGGCCAGGGTGCCCATGCCGGCGCGCTCGAGAGCCGTGGCGTGGACGAACACGTCCTTGCCGCCGCCATCGGGCTGGATGAAGCCGAAGCCCTTGTGGGCGTTGTAGAACTTCACGGTTCCGTTCGTCATCGAATAGTCCTTTCACGATGTCTTGTGTGAGTGGAAGCGAGGCTGCGCGACAGCGCGGCCTTCAGCTCACGTCGTCGATGGTTGATCGGGATTGGCCAACCGCGGGACTCGAGGCGCGGAACACCCGCGCCATCCACCGGCCCCTTGTCACCTGCGGCGGTCATCGCCGTCGGTCGAACACATAGCCTGGGCGGCACTTGCTCACCTTTGCGCCCGGCGCGCAAGCGTCTTGATCGCATGCGCGGCAGCGTTGCAGTTTTCGTCGGGAGGCGGGAGGCGTCACGGACGTCAATCCGCATGGGCCGACGGCGTGCGCGGGAGGGATCACATGGCGACGGCGATCGACATGCTCACCCTGCAGTTCCTCGCCTGGATCGACGAGGCGCCGCGCAGCTACGCCGAGACGATGGACGCGTGGCGAACATCCTGCCCGCGCCTGTCTGTGTGGGAGGACGCGACGATCGCCGGGCTGGTGCGCCTGACCTCGGACGAACGCGCCACCGTCGTGCTCACCGACATCGGCCGCGCGCGGCTGCGCGCCGCCGCCGGATCCGTCGCGGCGGCGCCGTGACCCGACCCACGATCGGACCGGCCGACGCGCGGCAGCCGGATCGACGCTTGCATCCCGACCCTCCGCCTCGCATGAGAGCGGCCCGGCCGTGCCGACGGCCGGACATCACGTCATGACCGCATGGACTCACCGATGACCCGACCGATCACGATTGCCGCCGGCGCGATGACCGCCGCGATCCATCCGCTCGGCGCCGAACTGCACTCCTTCCGGCCCGACGGCTCCCGCGAATGGCTCTGGCAGGGCGAGCCCGCGTGGTGGAGCGGGCGCTCGCCGCTCCTGTTCCCGGTCGTCGGACGCTCGCCCGATGGCCACGTGCGTTGGCAGGGCCGGCGCATGGAGATGCCGCCGCACGGCGTGGCGCGCCAGAGCCTGTTCCGGGTCGTCGAGGCCGGCGCCAGCGCGGCGCGCTTCGAGCTCGTCGACGACGCGATGACGCGCAGCCACTATCCCTTCGCGTTCCGTCTCGTCGTCGACTACGCGCTCGCGCCGTCGTCGCTCACGATGACGGCCCGCGTCGAGAACCCGTCGCGCGAGGTGGTGCTGCCGGCCTGCCTGGGCTTCCATCCCGGCTTCGCCTGGCCGCTGGTGCCGGGGCACGCGAAGACCGCGCATGTCGTGCGCTTCGAGCACGACGAGCCCGCACCCATCCGGCGCATCGACAGGACCGGCCTCGGCGTCAGGGAGCCGCTGCCGTCGCCGGTGCGCGGCCGCGTGCTTGCGCTGGACGATTCGCTGTTCGTGGACGATGCGATCATCTTCGACCGCCTCGCGAGCCGGCGCCTGTGGTTCGGCGTGCCGGGCGCGCCGGGCCTGCGCGTCGAGTACCCGGATTGCCCGCATCTCGGCATCTGGATGAAGCCCGGCGCGCCCTATCTCTGCCTCGAGCCGTGGCAGGGTTTCGCGCCGGACATCGGCGACGACGGCGACCTCGCCAATCGACCGGGGATCGTGCTCATCCCGCCCGGCGGCACGCTCGTCCGCACGCTGCGCCTGGCGCCCGACGACGTGCCCGCGGCATGACGATCAAGGTCGGCGCGATCATCGCCCAGCTGCGGACGACAGATCTCGAATCGTCGATCGAGTTCTGGACCCGGCGCGCCGGGCTCGCGCTCGACTTCCGGTATGCGGACTTCTATGCCGGCATACGCGCGGGCACGCAGGTCTTCCACCTGAAGCGCGTCGACGCGCCGGACCCGTCGATCGCGCACGTCCGGGCGGGCGGGCACTTCCACCTCTACCTCGAGGTCGAGGACGCGCGCGCCGCGGCCGTCGCGCTCGCGGCCGGCGGCGTCGCGCTGCTGCGCGAGGTCCACGACACGCCCTGGGGGACCCGCGAGCTCGTCTTCGCCGACGACCAGGGACACACGATCTACGTCGGCCAGCGTCTCGAGCCCTGAGCGGGGACGACGCGCCGTCAGCGCGGCAGGGTGGACGCCCCCATGAGGCTCTCGTCGATGGCGCGCGCGCACTGGCGTCCCTCGCGGATCGCCCACACGACCAGCGACTGGCCGCGGCGCATGTCGCCGGCGGCGAACAGCTTCGGCACCGAGGTCTTGTAGTCGTCCACGGCGGCCCGGACGTTGCCGCGCACATCGAGCGCGACGCCGGCCTGCTCGATCATGCCGGCCTTGCGCGGGCCGACGAACCCCATCGCCAGCAGCACGAGGTCGGCCTTGATCCGGAACTCGCTGCCCGCGACCTCCTGCATCGCCATGCGGCCGTCGGCGCCCTTGGCCCATTCGACGCGCACGCACTCCAGCGCCTCGACCCTGCCGTTCGAGCCGACGGCGCGCTTGGTCAGCACCGCGAAGTCGCGCGCGCAGCCCTCCTCGTGCGACGACGACGTGCGCAGCTTCAGCGGCCAGTCCGGCCAGGTCAGCGCCTTGTTCTCCTTCTCGGGCGGCTGCGGCATGACCTCGAGCTGCGTCACCGAGGCGGCGCCGTGACGGTTCGACGTGCCGACGCAGTCCGAGCCGGTGTCGCCGCCGCCGATGACGATCACGTGCCTGCCCTTCGCGCTGATCGTGCCGCGCGGCGCGGCGCGCGACTCGTCGTCGCCGGCGACGCGCTTGTTCTGCTGCGCGAGGAACTCCATCGCGAAATGGATGCCCTCGAGCTCGCGCCCGGGCACCGGCAGGTCGCGCGGCGCCTCGGCGCCGCCGGTCAGCGCCACGGCGTCGTAGCCCTCGAGCAGCGACTTCACGGAGATCATCGCGCCGACCTCGACGCCGGTACGGAACTCGACGCCCTCGGCCTCCATCTGCCGCATGCGGCGGTCGATCAGGTGCTTCTCCATCTTGAAGTCGGGGATGCCGTAGCGCAGCAGCCCGCCGATGCGGTCGTTCTTCTCGAACAGGGTCACGGCGTGGCCGGCGCGCGCGAGCTGCTGCGCGCAGGCGAGACCGGCGGGCCCGGAGCCGACCACCGCGACCCGCCGGCCGGACTTCCGCGCGGGCGGCAGCGGGACGATCCAGCCCTCCTGCCAGCCGCGATCGACGATCGCGCACTCGATCGATTTGATCGTCACCGGGTTGTCGTCGATGTTGAGGGTGCACGACGCCTCGCACGGCGCCGGGCAGATGCGGCCGGTGAACTCCGGGAAGTTGTTGGTCGAGTGCAGCGCCTCGAGCGCCTCGCGCCACTTGTCGCGCCGGACGAGATCGTTCCAGTCGGGGATCAGGTTGCTGACCGGACAGCCGTTGTGACAGAACGGGATGCCGCAATCCATGCAGCGCGCGCCCTGGCGGCTCATCTCCGCGGGGGCGAGGGGAAGGACGAACTCCTTCCAGTTCTTGAGGCGCGCCTCGACCTTCTCGTAAGGCCTGTCCTGACGCGCGATCTCGAGGAAGCCGGTGGGAAGACCCATCGCTCTGAACTCCGAAGCCTGACCGTGTGACCTATTCCGCGGCGATCGCCTTGGACGCGGCGCGCAGATCCAGCAGCGCGCGGCGGTAGTCCTTGGGCATCACCTTGACGAACAGCGCGCACGACTTCTCCCAGTCCGCGAGCAGCGACTTGGCGCGCGCCGAGCCGGTGTGCGCCGCGTGGCGCTCGACGAGGATGCGCAGCCGCTCCGCATCGAAGCGCAGCATGTCGCCCATGCCGCTGTCCTCGACGCCGGGCGAGGCCGGCAGCGGCCGGCCCGGGTCGTCGGCGGCGGCGTCGCCCGCCGCGCCGACCGCCTCGAGATCGACCATCGCCGCGTTGCAGAGCGCGCGGAACCGCGCCGTCGGATCGTAGACATAGGCGATCCCGCCGGACATGCCGGCCGCGAAGTTGCGCCCGGTGTCGCCCAGCACGACGACGACGCCGCCGGTCATGTATTCGCAGCCATGGTCGCCGGTGCCCTCGACGACGCAGATCGCGCCCGAGTTGCGCACCGCGAAGCGCTCGCCGGCGACGCCCTCGAAATACGCCTCGCCGGCGATCGCACCGTAGAGCACGGTATTCCCGACGATGATGTTCCTCGTCGGATCGCGGCCGGTGCCGGCAGGCTGCCGCACCACGATGCGGCCGCCCGAGAGGCCCTTGCCGACATAGTCGTTGGCATCGCCGGTGAGCGTCAGCGAGACCCCGCGCGCGAGGAACGCGCCGAAGCTCTGGCCCGCGGTGCCGCGCAGGGCGATCGCGATCGTGTCGGGCGCAAGCCCCGCGTGGCCGTAGCGCCGCGCGACCTCGCCGGAGAGCATCGCTCCGACGGTGCGGTTGACGTTGCCGATCGGGCGCTCGATCGCGACCCTCTCGCCGCGCTCGAGCGCCGGCGCCGCCGCCTCGATCAGGTCCTGATCCAGCGCCTTGTCGAGCCCGTGCGCTTGGCGCTCGCTGTTCCAGATCGCCACGCCGGACTTCGCCGGCGCCTGGTGCAGCAGCTTCGAGAGGTCGACGCCCTTGGCCTTCCAATGGTCGAGGGCCCGGCGCATGTCGAGGCGGTCGACGCGCCCGATCATCTCGTTGAGCGTGCGGAATCCGAGCTTCGCCATGATCTCGCGAAGCTCCTCGGCGACGAAGAAGAAGTAATTGATCACGTGCTCCGGCTGGCCGGTGAAGCGCTTGCGCAGGACGGGGTCCTGCGTCGCGACGCCGACCGGGCAGGTGTTGAGGTGGCATTTGCGCATCATGATGCAGCCCGCAGCGATCAGCGGCGCCGTGGCGAAGCCGAACTCGTCGGCGCCGAGCAGCGCGCCGATGGCGACGTCGCGCCCGGTGCGCAGGCCGCCGTCCACCTGCACCGCGATGCGGCCGCGCAGGCCGTTGAGCACGAGCGTCTGCTGGGTCTCGGCCAGGCCGATCTCCCAGGGCGAGCCGGCGTGGGTGAGCGAGGTGAGCGGCGAGGCGCCGGTGCCGCCCTCGAAGCCCGAGATGGTGACGTGGTCGGCGCGCGCCTTGCTCACCCCCGCCGCGACCGTGCCGACGCCGACCTCCGAGACCAGCTTCACCGACACCCGCGCGCGCGGGTTGGCGTTCTTCAGGTCGTGGATGAGCTGCGCCAGGTCCTCGATCGAGTAGATGTCGTGGTGCGGTGGCGGCGAGATCAGGCCTACGCCCGGCGTCGAGTGGCGCACGCGCGCGATGTTCTTGTCGACCTTGTGGCCCGGCAGCTGGCCGCCCTCGCCGGGCTTGGCGCCCTGCGCCATCTTGATCTGGATGTCGTCGGCATTGACCAGATACTCGGTCGTCACGCCGAAGCGGCCCGAGGCCACCTGCTTGATCGCCGAGCGCATCGAGTCGCCGTTGGGCAGCGGCTTGAAGCGGTCCGCCTCCTCGCCGCCCTCGCCGGTGTTCGACTTGCCGCCGATGCGGTTCATCGCGATTGCGAGCGTCGTGTGCGCCTCGCGGCTGATCGAGCCGAAGCTCATGGCGCCGGTGGCGAAGCGCCTGACGATCTCCTTCGCCGGCTCGACCTCCTCGATCGGCACCGGCGTATCGGCCCACTTCATCTCCATCAGGCCGCGGATCGTGAGCAGCCGCTCGCTCTGCTCGTTGATCGATCGCGCGAACTCCCGGTACTCCTCGGGCCGGTTGCCGCGCACGGCGTGCTGCAGCCTGGCGACCGAATGCGGTGTCCAGGCGTGGTCCTCGCCGCGCAGGCGGAAGGCGTAGTCGCCCCCGGCGTCGAGCATGTTGCGGTAGATCGGGTTGTCGCCGTAGGCGTCGCGATGGCGACGCATGGTCTCCTCGGCGATCTCGCGCCAGCCGGCGCCCTCGATGGTCGTCGCGGTGCCGGTGAAGTACTTGTCGACGAACTCCGTCGACAGGCCGACGGCGTCGAAGATCTGCGCGCCGCAATACGACTGGTAGGTCGAGATGCCCATCTTGGACATCACCTTCAGCAGTCCCTTGCCGACGGCCTTGATGTAGTTCTTCTGCACCTTCTCGGCGGCGAGCGGCAGGTTGTTCTGGATGCGGATCTGCTCCAGCGTCTCGAAGGCGAGATAGGGGTTGATCGCTTCGGCGCCGTAGCCGGCGAGGCAGCAGAAATGGTGCACCTCGCGCGCCTCGCCCGTCTCGACCACGAGACCGGTCTGGGTGCGCAGGCCGCGCGGGATCAGGTGGTGGTGGACGGCCGCGGTGGCGAGCAGCGCGGGGATCGCCACGCGCTCCGCCGACACCGCGCGATCGGACAGGATCAGGATGTTCATGTCGGCGAGCACGGCGTCGACGGCCTCGATGCAGATCCGCTCGAGCGCCCTGCGCATGCCCTCCGGCCCCTCATCGGCCGGCCAGGTGGTGTCGATCGTCGCCGTGCGGAAGGCGCCGTCGAGGAGATCGGAGATCGCGCGGATCTTCTCGAGCTCGGCGTTGGTCAGGATCGGCTGCGACACCTCCAGGCGCTTGTGCGCGCCGGCCTGGCGCCCGAGCAGGTTCGGGCGGGGGCCGATCATCGACACCAGCGACATCACCAGCTCCTCGCGGATCGGGTCGATCGGCGGGTTGGTGACCTGGGCGAAGTTCTGCTTGAAGTAGTTGAACAGCAGCTTCGGCTTCTTGGAGAGCACCGCGATCGGCGTGTCGGTGCCCATCGAGCCGATCGGATCGTCCGGCTCCTTGGCCATCGGCTCGAGGAAGAACTGGATGTCCTCCTGCGTGTAGCCGAAGGCCTGCTGGCGATCGAGCAGGATGGCCGGGTCGTTGGCCGGCGGCAGCGGCGCCGCGTCCGGCAGATCGGCGATCTCCTCGAGCTTGTACTGAGTCTCCTTGAGCCACTCGTCGTAGGGCTTGGCCTCGGCGAGCGCGCGCTTCACCTCGTCGTCCTCGACGATGCGGCCCTGCTCGAGGTCGATGAGCAGCATCTTGCCCGGCTGCAGCCGCCACTTGCGGACGATCTTCTCCTCGGGGATCGGGAGCACGCCGGACTCCGACGCCATGACCACGTGGTCGTCGGACGTGACGAGGAAGCGCGCCGGGCGCAGGCCGTTGCGGTCGAGCGTCGCGCCGATCTGCCTGCCGTCGGTGAACGCGATCGAGGCCGGGCCGTCCCACGGCTCCATCAGCGCGGCGTGGTACTCGTAGAAGGCCTTGCGCTTGGCATCCATCAGCGGATTGCCGGCCCACGCCTCCGGGATCAGCATCATCATGGCGTGGGCGAGCGAGTAGCCGCCGGCGACCAGCAGCTCGAGGGCGTTGTCGACGCAGGCCGTGTCCGACTGGCCGTGCGGAATGATCGGCCACATCTTGTCGAGGTCGGGGCCGATCAGCTCCGATTCCATCATCCGGCGGCGCGCGTACATCCAGTTCACGTTGCCGCGCACCGTGTTGATCTCGCCGTTGTGGGCGATGAACCGGTAGGGATGCGCGAGGCGCCAGCTCGGAAACGTGTTGGTGGAGAAGCGCTGGTGCACCAGGCACAGCGCCGAGCGCGTCAGGTCGTTGCGAAGGTCGGCGTAGAAGCTCTCGACCTGGTGGGCGAGCAGCAGCCCCTTGTACACGACCGTCCGCGACGAGAAGGACGGCATGTAGAGCTGGCTCAGGCCCGGCAGCTTGTGCTTCTTCTCGAGGTCGGCGAGCGGGTTCTGCGTCTGCTTGCGGATCGTAAGGATCTTGCGCTCGAAGGCGTCCTGGTCGACGACTTTGGGGCCGCGGCCGACGATCGCCTGGCGGATCATCGGCATCGTCGCGATCACGGTCTTGCCCAGGCCGGCCAGGTCGACGGGCACGTCGCGCCAGCCGATCAGGCTCTGGCCCTCCACCTTCACGAAGTGCTCGAAGCGCTTCACCGCGAAGGCGCGCGCCGCCGCGTCCTGCGGCAGGAAGCACATGGCCACGGCGTAGTCGCCCGGCGGCGGCAGGTCCTTGCCGGCCTTCACCGCCCAGTCGCGCAGCAGCGCGTCGGGGATCTGGATCATGCAGCCGGCGCCGTCGCCGACCAGCGGATCCGAGCCCACGGCGCCGCGATGGTCGAGGTTCACCAGGATGCTCAGGCCCTGGCGGATCAGCGCGTGGGATTTCGCGCCCTTGATGTTGGCGATGAAGCCGACACCGCAGGCGTCGTGCTCGTTGCGCGGATCGTAGAGGCCTTGCTTGCCCGGCAGTTCCATCTCGTCAACCCTCGATTGCCGGCCTCACGACGCCGGCCGGTCCTTCCGGCCTCGCGGATGCTGGGGGCCGGTTGATGCGGAACCTATCGGCTTCCCCTCCGGTTGCCCAGTCGCCCGGCACGCGTTCAAGCGCGGGCATCGCGATCCGCTCGGGGATAAGTCCGAGGGGTCGCGCCCGCGCCCAAGCCGTGGGCAATACGGCCACGCCTCGCGCGCCGAAATTCCCCCTCGACAGGCGCCGCGCCGCCGGTGTCCGGTTCGCGGCGATGAACATCGAACGTCCGCAGCAGAGCGCGGCGACGCCTGCAAGCGTCCTGCGCGACCTGTCCGCGACCCACGCCACCAACGCCGTCGTCGGATTCATCTTCGCGGCGTCGGGGCCGGTGGCGATCATTCTCGCGGTCGGCACCCGCGGTGGCCTGAGCGAGCCCCAGCTCGCCTCGTGGGTCTTCGGCGCCTTCGTCGTCAATGGCCTGGTCAGCATCGCCTTCAGCCTCGTCTATCGCCAGCCCCTCACGTTCTTCTGGACGATCCCCGGCACGGTGCTGGTCGGGCCCGCTCTCACGCATCTCCCCTTCGCCGAGATCGTGGGCGCCTTCCTGGCCACCGGCGTGCTGATGCTCGCGCTCGGACTCAGCGGCCTGGTACGACGCTGCATGGACGCCGTGCCGATGCCGATCGTGATGGGCATGGTGGCCGGGGTTTTCCTGCAATTCGGCCTCGCCTGGATCGGCGCCTTCGGCGAGGACCTGCCGATCGCCGCGTCAATGACGGCGACGCACCTCGCCCTCACGGCGGTCCCGTCCCTGGCACGGCGCGTGCCGCCGCTGATCGCGGCCCTCGTCGTCGGGCTCGCCGTCGCCGGCGCGTCCGGCAGCTACGCGCCCGATCTCGCCGCCGGCGCCGTCCTCGCGGCGCCGCTGCTGCAGGTCCCGCGCTTCTCCGCCCAGGCGATGGTCGAGCTCGTCGTTCCGCTGGCGATCACGGTCCTGCTCGTCCAGAACGGCCAAGGCATCGCCGTGCTCACCGCATCGGGCCATCGCCCGCCCGCCAACGCCATCGCCGCGTCCTGCGGCGCCGCGTCGATCGTCGCGGCACTGGTCGGCACCGTCTCGACCTGCCTGACGGGGCCCGTCAACGCCATCATCTCTGCAAACGGCAGCCGCGAGACCCAGTATGCCGCCGGCGTGCTGGTCGGGATCCTGGCCGTCGCGTTCGGCCTCTTCGCGCCCCTGTTCACGCGGCTGATGCTCGCGGCGCCGCACGCCTTCATCGCGACGCTCGCCGGCCTCGCGATGCTCAAGGTCCTGCAGACCGCCTTCGCGACCGCGTTCGGCGGACCCCGCGCGCTGGGCGCGCTGGTCGCCTTCCTCGTGACGGTGTCCGGCATCGCCGTCCTCAACATCGGCGCACCGTTCTGGGGGCTGGTCTTCGGCTACGCGGTGTCGCGGCTGCTCGAGCGCGAGACCGCCTGACCGCTCGTCAGCCGTTGGCGGCGAGCAGCCGGCGCTCGCTGCGGCCGGCGGTGCCGGCATCGCGCCTGGGCATGCGAAGCGTGACCGTCGTGCCGCGGTCGACCACGCTGTCGAGTTCCACCGTGCCGCCCTGCAGCGACATGATCGACCGCACGACGTGGAGGCCGACGCCGAGGCCGGGCGCATTGCCCGCGTTGGAGGCGCGGTAGAAACGGGTGAAGAGCTTCGGCAGCTCGGTGCGCGGAATGCCGACGCCGAAGTCGCGCACCACGACGTCGACGGTGCGCTCGGCCTCGGCGAGGGACACGACGATGCGGCGCGAGCGTCCGGAGTATTTGACGGCGTTGGACAGCACGTGGCCGACGGCCTGGTCGAGCAGCAGGGGATCGCCGGCCACGAACAGCGGCTCGATCCCGATCTCGATCTCGATCTCGAAGCTCGGGGCCAGGTCGCGCTGGCGCGCGCACGCGTCGCGCAGCAGCCGCGCCATGTCGACGAGCCCCTGCTGCGCCTCGATCCGCCCCTCGTCGACGCGCGACAGCGAGACCGTGCGCTCGATGATCTCGGTCATCCGCGTGACCGCCGCGCGGATTCGCAGGAGCAGCTTCTCGCCGTCGGGGTTGCGGTCGCCGACATGGCGACCAAGCCTCTGCGCGGCGCCGTCGATGATGGTGAGGGGCGTGCGGAACTCGTGGCTGGCGATCGAGATGAAGCGACGCTGCTCGGCGCTCATCTCCCGCTCGGCGGCGAGGGCGCGCTGCAGATCCGCCTCGCTGCGCGCGATGCGCGCCGCGGACGCCTGGGCGGCCTGGGCCGTCGCGTTCGCCGCGGTCAGATCGGTCAGCAGCGCCTCGCGCCGATTGAGGCTCTTGGCGAGCAGGCCGGCACCGGCGACCAGGGCGACGAGCGCGAGCAGGAGCGCCCCGGCGTCCTCCGCGAACTCCCGCCAGAAGGCCATGAAGGCCGCGTCGCGCGTGACGCTCATGTCGACGACGAGCTGGCCACCGGTGCGCGGCACGACCGCGAAGCTGCCGATGACCTGCACGCCGCGCAGCGGCGACACCTCGTGATAGGTCTCGGCCGTCCCGCCCGTGCGCGCGGCGCGCGGCACGAGGCCGCGGTCGATCGGCTGGTCGGGCGACGCGCCGGCGACCGGCGCCCGCGCCAGCACCACGCCGTCGCGGCGCAGCAGGGTGATCTCGCGGCCCGGGCCGAGGTCGAGCGCGGCATACACCTCGACGAAGCGGCGCGGATCGAGCGTGCCGTGCGCCACGCCCGCGAAGCTGCCGTCGAGATTCTCGAGCCGCCGCGAGAAGTCGATGAGCGTGCCGCCGCCGACCGGGGCCTTCGTCGGCCGCGAGACGTGGACGACGTCGCCGATGCCGGCGTCCGCCGGGACGCGGAAGAACTCGCGCTGCGCCGCCGACACGGGCGGCGGGTCGATCTGCTGCGACGTCGCCACGCGCGTCCCGTAGGAATCGAACCAGCCGAGCTCCTCGAGCAGCGGCGAACCGCCGTGAATCGTGCGCAGGTTCACGTGGATCGAGGCCTGGCTGCGATAGATGCCGCGCGCCACGTCCGCACGCAGCCGGCCGACCGCCCGCAGCGTCTCGCCCACCGCGTCGAAGGTCCGCGCCGCGTGCTCCGCCAGCAGATGCGCCACGTTGCGCGTGTCGCGCTCGGCGCGCTCGACGGCCTGCTGGTACCCCTGGCGCTGCGCCATGACGAACCAGCCGACCAGGACCAGCACGACGATCGATGTCGCCGCGACGACGAGATGGCCCGGCGAGCGGCCGTAGCGCCCCAGGCGCGGCGTCGTGGCCTCGAACTCCGGTCGCACCGATTCCGCGGCCGCCGGACCGGGCGCCGGCCGCTCGAGGTCGCCCGCGGGGGGCGGCGATACGTCGCTCATGTGACGCGGTCCGCGCGCCAGGCGCTCACTTCAGGTACGCGTGGTCGCGCCAGATCGCGTAGTCCTGCCGGAAGCGGTCGTAGCTGTCGTAGACGCGCTTGAAGTTGGGATTGCGCTCGGACTCCTCGGTCACGACCTCGTTCCAGGCGCTCTCCATGGCGGCGATGATCTCGGGGCTCCAGCGGCGGATCTGCACGCCGGCGGCCCGCATCTCGGTCATCGCCTTCCACTGCGCCGCCTCGCCGCGCGCGATCGCCTCGCGGATCATGTCGCCGCAGGCGAGCTCGATGACCGCCTTGTGGCGATCGGCCAGCTGCTCCCAGCGTGCCTTGTTGACGTAGAGATCGAAGAACGTCGCCTGCTGATGCCAGCCGGGGAAGTAGTAGAACTTGGCCGCCTCGTGGAAGCCGAGCTTCTGGTCCATGGCCGGCAGCGAGAATTCCGTGGCGTCGAGGCTGCCGTCCTTGAGCAGCGGCAGGATCTCGCCGGGCGCGATCAGCTGCGTGACGACGCCCAGCTTCTGCATGACGCGCGCGCCCAGGCCGAAGAACCGCATGCGCAGGCCGCGCAGGTCGCCGATCGTGCGGATCTCGCGGCGGAACCATCCCGATGCCTCCGGCGGGATCACGGCGCAGGGCACGTTGTGGAGGTTGTGCTGCGCGAACAGGGCGCGGGCATGCTCGAGGCCGCCGCCGTGGAACATCCACGCCATGTACTCGCCGA
Source organism: Alphaproteobacteria bacterium (assembly GCA_016793165.1). Lineage (GTDB taxonomy): Bacteria > Pseudomonadota > Alphaproteobacteria > CACIAM-22H2 > CACIAM-22H2 > CAIOSQ01. The sequence continues at coordinate 318,766 of JAEULA010000034.1, forward strand.
TGCCGGGTCCGAACGGAACGGAGGAGAACATGTTGAAGGCGGAGTCGACGTCGGTGAACCAGCCGGCGCCGCCCCAGCCGGCGTCGATGCGGCCGTCCGCAACCGCGTAGAGGGTCTGCGCGGCGGGGACCAGCTTGCCGGGCTCGTGGAACACGAACTCGACCTCGCCGCCGGATGCGCGCGCGATGCGCTGCGGCAGCAGCGTTGCGGCCTCGCCGATCAGCACCATGTTTCCGGGGAACGTGCTGGCGAGGTTCAGGCGGACCGCCGGCGATTCGGCGATCGCGCGGGAGTCGCCGCCGAGCAGGCCGATGATCAGGGCGGCGACGAGGGCGAACGGACGGGTCATGGCTCTCCTCAGGCAACGGCGAGGCCGCCGCTGATCGTGAAGCGGCCGACGCCGTGCCTAGAAAGCCAGTCTCCGCATCGGCCTATTAATCTTGGCTTAACGTCGACGCTCGATCGCCGATCGCGCCGCCCCCCGACCGGCAATTCGCCCGCCGACGAAGCACTCCGCGATGTTGCCGCCCGACATGTAGAGGTGGCCGAAGAGCGATCCGCACTCGCCGGCCGCGTAGAGGCCCGGAATCGGCGCGCCGGCGGGATCGAGCACGCGCTGGCGCGCGTCGTGGACCGGCCCGCCCTGCGTGTTCGAGACGATCGGCCAGACCGGGGCGTAGGTGAACGGCGCACGCCGGATCGGGACCATGCTCGTGGGCGGTCGTCGCCACTGCGCGTCGGCGCCGGCTGCGCAGGCCGCGTTCCAATCCCCGAGCGATCGCTCGAGGGCCGCGCGCGTCACGCCGGTACCGCGCGCCAGCTCGTCGAGATCCCGCGCGCGGTGCAGCAGGCCGAGGCGCAGCTCGGCCTCGTTGTCCGCGCTCCACTCGTATCCGACCCCGCGCTCGTGCCAGGTCGGCCGGCCGAACGGCCACAACGCGTGGCCGTCGGCGTCGGCGATCAGCCAGGCCGGGATTGCCGCGAAGTCCTGGACGTCGCTGGCATAGCGCGCCAGCGGCCGCGCGCCGGTGTCCTGGAGATAGGGCTCGTACTCGTTCATGAAGCGGCGGCCGAAGCGATCGACGAGGATCCAGGGGCATCGCACGTCGCCGCGCAGCCGCTCGCCGGGCGTCCAGTCGGGCAGTCGCTTCGTCCGGATGCCGAAGGGATAGCGCGGATCCGGGTGCCGGAAGCCGTAGGCGCCGTGGTAGTGCCACATGTGCCAGAGATCGGCGCCGACGCTTTGCGCCATGCGGATGCCGTCGCCGGTGTTGCCGCGAAACGCCGCATTGAGCACCGGCTGCTCGGGCCAGTACTGCCGCTGCATCGCCGCGTCCCCCTCGAAGCCGCCGCAGGCGAGGATCACGCCGCCGCGGGCGCGGATCGCCGCAGCCCGCCGGCGATGGCGGGCGACGACGCCGACGATCCGGCCGCCGCGATCGACGACGAGGCTCTCCACCGGCGTCGACACGCGCGGCCGCAGGCCGCGCCGCACGAGATTCATCTCGATCAGCCGGAACATCAGGGCCCCGCCCGGTGCCCCGCGGACCTGCGGATAGACGCGCTGCGGATCGACGCCGGGGATGGATACGACGTTGACGAAGCCGAAGCTGCGGTAGCCGGCGAAGGGGTAGTTGCCCGGTGCGGCGCGCTGCTCGAGCACCGCGCCGGTCCCGCGCGCCAGGCTTGCGAGGACGCGCGGCAGTCCCGCCATTCCCGCGGCCAGCGCGCGCAGGACGTCGACCGGCGCCGTGTCGCCGTTGGTGCGCGCGAGATATGCGAAGGCGTCGGCCGCGGCATCGGTCACCCGCACGCCGCCGAACGAGCAGACCGAGATGCCGCCGGGATCCGGCATCTTCTCCAGCAGGACGACGCGCGCGCCGGCATCGTGCGCCGCGATCGCCGCCATCGCGCCCGCGAAGCCGCAACCGACCACGACGACATCGGCCGTCTCGTCCCAGCGGCGCGGCGGCGCGACGCGCAGGCTCACGGCCGGCTCTCCGCTCGCCGCCCTTGCCGGTCACCACGCATCGGGGAAGACCCGGCGCAGGCCCTCGACAAGCTCGCCGGCCATGTCGGCGAGCACCGCCTCGCCTTTCTCGCGCGTCGCGAGCGTGGGGTCGCCGCGCACGCCGCTGACCGAATAGTCCGGTCCGCTCGCCGGGTCCCCGACGAAGACCGTCGGCGTGTAGAACACCGTCTGCGGCTCGTCGAGGGCGTGCCCGTAGTCGACGACCGCGCGCTCGATGCGGACCAGCTCCGGTGCGATGGCGAGCAGCGTCGAGGTCTCGGACTCGTCGCCGTGACCGCCGAGCTTCTGCGCCATGAGGCCCTTGGTCTTGCGGCCCAGCATCCGGATGTCGGCGGTGTGGATGCGCACGCCGGTGCGCTCGTAGAGGTCGCGCACCACGACGCGCAGGGGCGCCTCGGTCGAAACGCCGGTATTGATCACGGCAAGCCGTCGCGCCCCGTCGGCGACCAGCTTGCCCAGGATGTCGGTGAGAAGCGCGACGAAGGTCTCGCTGCGCAGATGTTGGCTGCCGGGATAGCGCACGAAGGCCGGGTAGTAGCCGAAGCTGATCACCGGCGCGATCAGCACCGGCAACTCGGCCGCGATGCGATCGCCAAGCGCGCGCGCCACGCGGTAGTCGGTGCTCATCGGCAGGTGATGGCCATGCTCTTTGGCAACCGCCCCGATCGGCACGACCACAACCGCGCCAGCATCGAGGCGCGACTTGACCTCGGGCCAGGTCAGGTCTTCCAGCCAAACGCCGCGCATGTACAGTCCCCCGGGAAATCCTCGCTGCGCCCGATCCTACCGGGGTTCGGCCCGGGAAAGGACCGCTCGCTGCGGCCGGGGACGGTCGTCAGGCGTCGTGCGCCGGCGCTTCCTCGGGCTTGCGCTCGACGACATTCAGGGGACCGCGTCGCACGGGGCGGCCCGTCTCGACTCGCAGCCGGCGCAGCGTCGACCAGGCCAGCCATCCCCCGAACACCGTGCAGCCGAGGAAGAGCACGACCGCAAGCGCGAGAACCGCGGCGTTGCGCAGCGACATCGCGGCCCCGTCGATCGGTGCGACGAGCCCGAAGGCCCCGCCGAGCACGGCGAACCCGAGCGCCAGGGCAAGAGCCGTCATCGTCCTGTCCGAAATGCCGAAACTCCCGGGGAGAGATCCCAGCGCCACGCCGTCGGGGCTTCCTTCGCCGGACGCCCGCAGCGACCGGCGCGGAGCCCTCGTCCAGGGACTGCGCATCTCACTAAACACCGCCGCGGGAAATTCGTTCCCTCGTCGCCGCGACAAAACGGCGAGATCCGCGGACCATGGTTCGCGCCGCCGGGCGCCCGGGTCAGACGAGCGTGGTCTCGTAGACCGCCGGCGACGTGATCTCGAGCATCTCGATATCGTCGCTGTGCGCGAGCTCCCGGTGCCGGATCCCCGGCGGCTGGTACACCGAGCTTCCAGCCTCGAGCCGGACCCGCCCGACATCGGCATACTCGAACTCGACCCAGCCGCGCAGCACGTAGACCATCTGGAAATCGAGCGCGTGGGTGTGCCACTGCGGGTTCGCGTGCGTCCCCGGCACCGCGCGGATGACATGCGCACCGACCCGGCCGCCGCTCGCCGCACGGATCCCGAGATCTCGATACGCGAAGAATGCGCGCAGACCCTGGTCGAACGCCGAGTCGCGGGCGTGGGTGACGACGGTCTCCTGCGTCATGGGTTTCATCTCTCCGGTCATCGTGGTCACAGCCATCGCTCGAGGAAGCGTCGCACGTCCGCGCCCCAGACCAGCGGGCCGCGGCCAGCCAGGTAGTGGCCCTCCATCGCGGTGTGCCCGAAGGCCGGGTAGACCTTGGCCTCGAAGACGTGGCGCGTGCCGGCCAGGGCGGCCGCGAGCTCGCGCGTCGGCCGCACCGAGAAGTCGTTGGCCGCCTGCAGGAAGAAGACCGGCTGCGTGAGGCGCTTGGCCGCGTCGGTCATGTGCGCGGCGATCGCGGGATTGCGGTCCCAGTTCATCGCCGCGCCGGCGAACTCCACGGCGCATCGGAATCCCGGCTCCTTCGCCGCCGCGAGCAGCGTGTTCACGCCGCCGAAGGAGCTGCCCATGACGGCGATGCGCTCGCCGGCGATCCGCGGCAGACGGCGCACATGCTCGTAGGCCGCGACGACGTCGTCGCTCTCGGCATCGAGCCGCGCGACGAGCTGGCGATTGTAGGCGACGCTGAAGGGCTCGGCGTCGCATTCCGCGCGCCACGTCGGCCCCGGCGATGAGCCGTAGCCGCGCCGGTGCGGCACGAAGCACGCCAGTCCCCAGCTGTTCAGCAGCAGCGGGATCCCCGGCACCGCATTGTCCTCGTGCCCCTCGGCCAGTGCGCTGCCGTGGTTGTAGATGACGCACGGAAACGGCCCCTCGCCCGGCGGCATGAAAAGATAGCCCTTGAGCGAACGACCGGCGCTTTCGAAGTCGTGCGCCGCCGGTGCGGCGGCGATGGTGGTGGCGTCGACGTCAGCGCCCCAGACCGGATCGCGCGGCACCGGCGCCTCGATCAGGCGCTCGAAACGCTGGATGAGCAGCCGCATCTGCGCGCGCACCGCCTCGAAATCCGGGCTCGCGGCGCGCGCCGCGAGATCGGCGGCATGGGCCGCCTTGTCGGGAAAGCTGCACGACCACGACACGTCGGGGCCGTCGGCTGCCGGATCCGCCTTCACAAGGATCGCGCCGGCAGGAAGGCCGAGCGACAGCCGGACGTCGCAGGCGCGCCGGCGCGTCGCGAGGACCGAGGCCGCGCGGCCGGTGTGGGCGAAGTAGTGCGTGCGTTCGATGATCATCAGGCGTCGATCTCTCCGGGAAAGTGGCAGCGCACCCAGCGCCGGCCGGACGCCGGGGCAAAGCCGGGCGGCTCGACGCGGCACCGGTCGCGCGCGACGGGACAGCGAGGATGGAAGGGGCAGCCCGGCGGCGGCGCGAGCGGGCTGGGCAGCTCGCCCTCGAGCCGCGCGCCGCGAAAGCCGAGCGCGGGGTCGGGCTCCGGCACCGCGGCGAGCAGCAATGCGGTGTAGGGATGCAGCGGACGATCGAAAAGCTCCGCCTCGGGGGCGAGCTCGACGACGCGGCCGAGATACATCACGGCGACGCGATCGCTGATCTGCCGCACGACCGCCAGATTGTGCGAGATGAAGAGCAGCGCGAGCCCGAGCTGCGCCTGCGCGTCGCGAAGCAGGTTCAGGACCTGCGCCTGGATCGAAACGTCGAGGGCCGAGACCGCCTCGTCGCACACGATCAGGCGCGGGCCCGGGGCGAGCGCCCGCGCGATGCCGATGCGCTGGCGCTGGCCGCCCGAGAAGGCATGCGGGTAGCGGTCGGCGTAGTCCGGCGGCAGGCCGACGAGCCGCATCACCTCCGCGACGCGGGCCGCGATCCGCGGCTTGTCCCATCCCAGATTGACCAGCGGCTCGGCGATGATCGCGCGCACCCGCCAGCGCGGATCCAGCGAACTGAACGGGTCCTGGAACACGACCTGCATGGCCTGGCGCAGCGCGCGCAGCTCGCCCTCGCCCGCCGCCGTGACGTCGCGGCCTTCGAAGCGGATCGTGCCGCCGTCGGACGCCGTGAGCCGCAGGATCATCCGCGCGAGCGTGGTCTTGCCGCATCCGCTCTCGCCGACGATGCCCAGCGTCTCGCCGGCGCCGACGCCGAGGCTGACATCGTCGACGGCGGCGAAGCGCACCCCGCCGGCGACGAAGCGCTTGGTCAGTCCCGCGACCTCGAGCAGCCCGCTCATGCCACGGCCTCGGAGGCGAGGCCGGTCTCGTCCGCGCGCCAGCACCGCGCCATCCGGCCGGAGCCGTCGTCGACCAGCGCCGGCGCCTCGGCGCGGCACCGCTCGATCGCGTCGGGGCAGCGCGGATGGAAGCGGCAGCCGGCGGGGAAGCGGCTCGGCGGCGGCATGGTGCCGGCGATGGTCGCGAGGCGCGCGAGCTTGCGCGCCACGCGCGGGACCGCGCGCAGCAGCATGCGCGTGTAGGGATGGCGCGGGCGCGCGAACAGCGCGCCGACCGGCGCCTCCTCGACGACCTGGCCCGCGTACATGACGACGACGCGATCGGCCATGCCGGCGACGACCCCGAGATCGTGCGTGATCAGGAGCACGCCCATGCCCGTGTCGTCGCGCAGCCGCCGGATCAGCGTCAGGATCTGCGCCTGGATCGTCACGTCGAGCGCGGTGGTCGGCTCGTCCGCGATCAGCAGCTTCGGCGCGCAGGCGATCGCCATCGCGATCATCACGCGCTGGCGCATGCCGCCCGAGAGCTGGTGCGGATACGCGTCGACCCGCGTCTCGGGCGACGCGATGCCGACCGCGCGCATGAGATCGACCGCACGCCGGCGCGCCTCGGCGCGGCCGATCCCGAGATGGGCCTCCAGCGTCTCGCCGATCTGGAAGCCGGCGCGGAACAGCGGATTGAGGCTCGTCATCGGCTCCTGGAAGATCATCGCGAGCTCGCGACCCCGCCGCGCGCGCATCGCGCCTTCCGTCAGCGCCATGAGATCCTCCCCGTCGAGGCGGATCGCGCCCGCCTCGACGCGCGCTGCGGCGCCGAGCAGCCGCATCGCCGCCATCGCCGTCACCGACTTGCCCGAACCGCTCTCGCCGACGAGGCCGACGATCTCGCCGCGCGCGATCGTCAGTCCGACCGCATCGAGCACGCGCGGCCGGCCGCGCCCGAAGCTCAGCGAAAGCTCCTCGATCTCGAGCAACGGGACGGTCATCGTTCGCGCAGCCGCGGGTCGAGCAGGTCGCGCAGCCCGTCGCCCAGCATGTTGAAGCCGATGATGGTCGCGCCGAGCGCCGCCGAGGCGAACAGCGCCAGGAACGGGTCGCTGCGCAGCGCGGGCAGTCCGTCGCGGATCATGCCGCCCCAGCTCGGCAGCGGCTCCTGCACGCCAAGGCCGAGGAAGCTCAGCGTCGCCTCGGCCATGACGATGAATCCGACGCCCACCGAGGCGCGCACGATCAGCGCCGGCACGATGTTGGGCAGGCAGTGGCCGAGCAGGATGCGCCAGCCGGGCGTGCCGCAGGCGATCGCCGCGTCGATGAACAGCTCGCCGCGCAGGGACATCACCAGCGAGCGCGTCAACCGCGCGATCCCCGGCCAGCTCACCACGGCCAGCGACAGGATCACGGTCGGGATGCCGGGGCCGAGCATGGCGGCGACGAGGATCGCGATGATCAGCTCGGGGAAGGCGAAGGTGATGTCGGCCGCGCGCATCGCGACCGCGTCGATCCAGCCGCCGCGCCACGCCGCGAGCATGCCGACCCCCACGCCCACCAGCATCGCGATCGCGAGGACGCCGCCGGCGACCGCCAGCGACACGCGCGCCCCGGTGAGCAGCCGCGCGAGCACGTCGCGGCCCAGCTGGTCGGCGCCGAGCGCGAAGTCGTCGCCCGGCGGCTCCCACACGAAGGCCATGTCGGTCGACCGCCAGTCCTTCGCCGCCAGCATCGGCCCGAGCAGCGCCGCGAGCGCGACCGCCAGCACGATCGCGCCGCCGAGCAGCGCCGAGCGGTTGCGCAGCAGCCGGGCGAGGAAGCCGCGCGCGCCGACGCCGTCGTCGATCGTCTCGGCCGCGTCGGTCATCGCCCGCCTCCGACGCGGACGCGCGGATCGATCACGCCGTAGAGGACGTCGACCGCGAAGCTGATCGCCGCATAGAGCAGCGTGAACAGCATGACGATGCCCATCGTCACGGGATAGTCGCGCGCGAAGATCGACTGGATCGCGATGCGCCCGAGGCCCGGGATGTTGAACAGCGTCTCGACCACGAAGGTCCCGGTGATCAGGCCGCCGAGGATCACGCCGAGCACGGTGAGGATCGGCAGCAGCACGTTGCGCAGGCCGTGGCGCCAGACCACCAGCCGCTCGGCCAGGCCCTTGGCGCGCGCCGTGCGCATGTAGTCCTGCTGGAGCACCTCGAGCATGAAGGTCCGCGCGAGCCGCGCGAGATAGGCCGTCGCCGGGATCGCCAGCAGCACGACCGGCAGCACCGCGTGGATGGGCCGTCCCCATCCGGCGACGGGGAGCCAGGCGAGCTTGATGCTGAACAGCCAGACCAGCAGCGCCGCCATCGCGAAGTTCGGGATCGACAGCCCGGCGACGAGGACGAGCATCACGCCGGTATCGCCGAGCGAGCCGCGCCGCAGGGCCGCGAAGATGCCGAGGGCGACGCCGAGCGGCGCGGCGATCAGCAGCGCCGCGCCCGCGATGAGTGGCGAGATCGCGAGACCGTCGGCGATGACCGCCGCCACCGTGGTGCCGGGGAAGCGGAAGGACAGCCCCATCTCGCCGCGCAGCAGCCCGGCCACATAGCCCGCGAACTGCGCCAGCACGGGACGGTCGAGGCCGTACTCGGCGCGCAGCTTGTCGGCGAGGGCGCGATTGGCCGACTGGTCGCCGAGCATCACCGTCACCGGATCGCCGGGGACGAACTGGTTGGCGACGAAGGTGAGCACGACCGCGGCGAGCACGGTGAGCAGCAGGCCGACCAGTCGACGAAGCAGGAAGCGGATCACGCGTAGCGCCTCCGGGCCGGCCGCGTCGGCGCCCGCGGCGCGCCGACGGCAAGGCCCCCGCCCCGCCCCGCCCCCCGTCGCGTCGCGTCGCGGGAGGATCGGGATGCCGGGATCGCGCGCGCGCTCACTCGATCGTCACGCCGCCGTAAGGCAGGTAGCGCATCGGCGTGAGGGTCACGCCCTTCACATTGGGCTTCACAAGCGCGACCTGCGTGCGCACGAAGAGGCCGCAGGTGCCGAAATCGTCGAGCAGCGCCTTCTCCGCCTGATTGTAGAGCTTGTAGCGCGCGGCATCGTCGGGCGTGACCTGCGCCTGATCGATCAGCCGGTCGAACTCGGCATTGGCGTAGCGCGCGCGGTTGTACGGGCTCTTGGAATGCCACACCTGGCTCAGGAAATAGAGCGCGTCGGGATAGCCGGCCGTCCACCCCCAGGCGAAGAGCGGCACCTCGCCGGCATTGAGCGCGCGCAGGAAGGTCGCGCGTTCCATGATCTCGATCTCGACGGTCAGCCCCAGGACCTTCTTCCACTGGTCCACGTAGTAGGCGTTCTCGTTGCGGAACGGGGCGAGTGCCGCGATCTTGAGCGCGGGCATGTTGCGGCCGTCCGGGAATCCCGCTTCGGCCATGAGCCGCTTCGCGCGCTCGGCGTCGAACTTCAGCGCCTTGAGCTCGGGATTGGCCCCGGGAATTCCCGGCGTGACCTGGCCGGCGAGCGGCTCGGCAAGGCCGCCGAACAGGCCGCGGGTCATCGCGTCGCGGTCGATCGCGAGGCAGAGGGCCTCGCGCACCCGCCGGTCCTTGAACGGCGCGAACAGGTTCTGGTTCATGCCCAGGAAGTTGATCTGCGCCGCCGGCGCCGTGATCGCCTGCGCCTTGAGCTTGGCATCGCGCATGATCCGGCGCGCCAGATCCGTCCCGGCGACGTTGAGCAGGTCGAGCTCGCCGGCCTCGTACATCGACACCGCCGTGTCTTCACTCGGCACGATGACGTAGTGCACGCCGTCGATCCGCGGTGCTCCGCCCCAATAGGCCTTGTGCGCCGCCAGCTTCACCTCCTGGCCGCGCTTCCAATGCGTGAAGCTGAATGGCCCGGTGCCGGCCGAGACCTGCAGGAACCATTCCGGCCCCTTCTCGTCGATCACCTTCGCGTCGAAGATCATGAACGGATAGATCGGGAAGAGGACGTCCGGCGCGGTGAACCGGACATCGAGCGTGTGGTCGTCGACGATCTTGACGCCGGCGAGATCCTTGGACTGGCCGTCGGCGACGGCCTTGGCCCCCTCGATGCGCTGCAGGTACTGCAGCGCGAGGCCGGCCTTGCTGCCGGGCGCGAGCAGCCGCTCGAAGCTCGCCTTCACGTCGGCGGCGGTGAAGTCGCGGCCGGAGTGGAACTTGACGCCTTTGCGCAGCTCGAAGCGCCAGCCGAGATTGTCGGGATGCGCGGTCCACTTCGTCGCCAGCGCCGGCTCGATGGCGCCGGAGCGCCCGACATCCGTGAAGCCCTGGTAGACGTTGCGCAGCACGTCGCCGGCGATCAGCGCCGAGTAGGTGATCGGATCGATCATCTCCGGATCGGCATTGATGTTGACGCGCAGATCGCGCGCAGCGGCGTCCGCCGTCCAGGCGGAGACCGCGAGCGCGATGACGGCCAGTCGCTTCAGGAGTTTCATGATTGCCCCCTCGAGTTCGATTGGTGTCGACTGTAGTCGCCGCGGTCGCCTCCAGGCGAGTGCCATGGGGCGCGCGCTGCCCGGTTCCGAGGCGCGGAACACGACGAGACAAGGTTCGGCGACGTGACACCAGCCAGAATTGCCCGCGGCTACATCAACCTTCCGTGGGGACAGGTCCATTACCGCACCGCGGCCGCCGCGACGGCGGGCCCGCTGCTGCTCCTGCTGCACCAGTCGCCCCTCTCGGCCCGCAACTACGACCGGGTGCTGCCGCTGCTCGGGGCCTTCTGCCGCCCGATCGCCGTCGACACGCCCGGTTATGGCGGCTCCGACCTCCCCGAGCCGACGTGGGAGGTCGCCGACTATGCCAACCTCGTCTTCGCCGTGGCGGACCGGCTGGGGGAGTCGCGCTTTCATCTCTTCGGGCGGGCGACGGGCACGGTCTTCGCGCTGGCCGCCGCCATGACGCAGCCCGAGCGCCTGCACAGCCTGACCCTGCACGGGCTGCCGGTCTACACCGCGGCAGAGCGCGCCGACCGGCTGGCGAGTTTCGCGCCGCCCTTCGCCCCCGACGACGAGGGCGGGCATCTCGCCTGGATCTGGCGGCGCATCAAGGGCGAATACCCGTGGATCGACCCGCGGCTCGCCACGCATTTCGTGGCCGACTATCTCGCCACCGGCGGCGACTTCGCGACGGCCTATCGCGCGATCTGGCGCTGGGACCTAGCCGGCAAGGCGCAGGACTGGCGCGCGGTGCCGACGCTGCTGATCGCCGGGACCCGCGATCGGATCGGGTTCATGCACGAACGCGCGGTCCGCTTGCTTCCCGCGGCGCGGACCGTGACGCTCGACGGCGCGACCGATTTCGTCGCCGAGCAGGAGCCGGAGCGCTTCGCGGCCGTGCTGCGCGACATGATCGTCGCCAACCGCTGAGGCCGACGCCCTCGGGCGCCGCCACGTCGCGCGCCGTCACGTCGGGCCGGGCGACGCCGCGTCCTCGGGCCATCGGCGGTGCACCGCGGTCCAGCCGTCGCCCTCGACGGCGATCGCACCGACGACGCCTTCGCCCGCGACGAACTCGGCCAGCCGCCAGCGCGCGGCTTCGCCCGGCGAGCCTTCGACCGCGAGAAGCGCGGCCGCTTCGCCCGGCGCCAGCGACACCGAGAACGAATCCAGCGGCATGCTCAGGCCCAGGCCGATCGCCTTGATGTAGGCCTCCTTGCGGGTCCAGCACGCGAGGAAGCCGCGCCCGCGATCCGCGGGATCCAACGCCGTCCAGGACGCGATCTCCCGCGACGAGAAGTGCCGCCGGGCCAGCGCGGCGAGGTCGAAGCCCGCGCGCGGCCGCTCGATGTCGACGCCGATCCGACGTTGCGCGGACACGGCGCAGACCATGCGGTTGTCGCTGTGGGACAGGTTGAATGCCAGTCCCGCCGCGGTCGACGGCGCGACGAGCACCGGCTTTCCCCAAGGCCCCGCGTCGAAGACGAGCGCGGCGGGATCCGTCTCGAGGTAGCGCGCGAGAAGGCGGCGCAGCGCCGCGCGGCGGGCGCGGAAGCGACGCCGCAAGAGGTCGGTCGCGAAACGCTCGGCGCGCGCGTGCTCGGCCGTCGACAGGATGCCCGGCACCGGTTCGCAATGCGCGTCGAGCCCGGCATGCCAGATGTCGACGCGATCGGGCTGCGCGCGCACCGTCTAGCCGGGCTCGCCGTCGATGCGGCGCAGATGGTCCTGCAGCCGACGAACGAGCTCGGGCGCGTTCGGATCGTAGAGCGCCTGCCCGGCGTCCTTGCCCGGGACGCGCTCGAACTCGACGTCCCGGCCCGTGATGCCGCGCCAGTCGATCGACATCCGCCCCTTGCGGTTCTCCCAGTCGTCGGAGCGGAAGACGACGAAGTCGCCCGCGATCGGCCGCGGGCGATACGCCTCGAGCGCCGCGCGATGCGCGGCGATGACCTGCTGCTGCGCCATCTCGCGCCGGACGTCGTTCGGCAGGCGGCGCGGCGCGGCGGCGCGGCGGACGACCGCCACCTTGCGGCGCAGGAAGCCGCCCCACTGCGACACCGGCAGCCGCGCGATGTCGCGCGCATAGAGCCGCAGGCGCCCGGCCGAGAACGCCGCGACTCCCAGCGCGCGGCGGATGCGATAGCCGGTCCGCCGCAGCGGTGCCGATGCCGCGCGCACGTGATGGAAGGCGGGATCGAGCATCGCCAGCAGGGCGACCTGCTCGCCCGCGCGCTTGAGCTGCTGCGCCATCTCGTAGGCGAACACGCCGCCGATGCAGACACCGAGGATCCGGTAGGGGCCGCGCGGCTGGATGGCTCGCATCTGTTCGACGTAGTGCGCCGCGATGTCCTCGACGCGGTCGAACGGCGCCTCGTGACCGTCGAGCCCGCGCGCCTGCATGCCGACCAGGGGCCTCGCTTCGCCGAGGCGGCGCGCGAGCGTGGCGAAGCACACGACGTTGCCGCCGACGCCCGGCACGGCGAAGAGCGGCGGCAGGCCGCCGCGGCGCTGCACCGGCACCGCGGTCGGCCAGCGCTCGGGCGACGCGGCCTTGCGGATGACGTCGGCAAACAGCGCGATCGTCGGGGCGTCGAAGATCGTGGCGAGCGGCAAGGGGCGGTCGACCAGCGGGTCGATCCGCGCCAGCAGCTTCGCCGCGATCAGCGAGTGGCCGCCGAGGTCGAAGAAGTCGTCGTCGACGCCGATCTCCGGCACGCCGAGGACCTCGCGCCAGATCGTCTCGAGCCGGGCCTCGAGCTCGTCGCGCGGCGCCACGCGCGCATGCGCGCCCGCACCGGTGAATTCGACGGCCGGCAAGGCGTCCAGGTCGACCTTGCCCTGCGTCGTCAGGGGCAGCTCGGGCAGCAGCACGATCGCCGCGGGCACCATGTAGCCGGGCAGGCGCTCGCGCAGGAAATCCGCGAGCTCGCCGGCCGACGGCGCCGGCACGCCGGCCTCGGCGACGGCATAGAGCGCCAGCCGCGCCTCGCCGCGCGCATCGCGGCGCAGCGCGACCGCGGCCCGGCGGATCGCGCGATGGGTACAGACCGCCACCTCGATCTCGCCGGGCTCGATGCGGAAGCCGCGCAGCTTCACCTGACGATCGACGCGTCCGAGGAACTGCAGCACGCCGTCCGCACGCCAGCGCACGAGGTCGCCGCTGCGGTAGAGGACGTCGCCCGGCACGAAGGGATTGGGGACGAAGCGCGCCGCGGTGAGGTCCGGGCGTCCGAGATAGCCGCGCGCGACGCCCGCCCCGCCGATGCAGAGCTCGCCGACCGCGCCGACGGGCAGCAGGGACTGCTGCGCGTCGAGCACGTAGACGCAGGTATTCGCGATCGGTCGCCCGATCGGGATGGCGACGTCCTCCGCCCGCAGCTGGCCGGTCGCATGCGTGGTCGCGAAGGTCGTCGTCTCGGTCGGGCCATAGCCGTTGAGCAGCCGGCAGCCGGGATGCGCCGCCCGGAAGCGCCGGACATGCGCGACCGACACCACGTCGCCGCCGGTCAGCACCTGGCCGACGCCCGCGAGATCGTCGAGAACATGATCGACGAGCTCGTTGAACAGACCGGCCGTGAACCACGCGGTGGTGACCTTCGCGTCGACGATGATCCGCGCGATCTCGCGCAGCGTCGGCTGCGGTGTCGCGACCTGCACGACGCAGCCGCCGTTGAGCAGCGCGCCCCAGATCTCGAACGTCGCGGCGTCGAAGGCGATCGAGCCGAGCTGCAGGACGCGCTCCTCGGGTCCGAAGCGCGCGTAGTCGGCGTCGCGCACGAGGCGGATCACGCCCCGTTGCTCGACGGCCACGCCCTTCGGGGCCCCGGTCGAGCCCGAGGTGTACATGACGTAGGCCAGCGAGCGCGGCCCCGTGCCGCTCGCGATCGGCGTGCAGGGCTCGGCGGCGAGATCGGCGCCGAGCGGATCGAGCCGCAGCACGCGTGCGCGGCTGTCGACGAGGGCCGGGAGCGCCTCATCGACCGCGAGCACGAGGTCGGCGCCCGCGTCGGCGACGATGAGTGCAGCGCGCGCCGCCGGAAGTTGCGCATCGAGCGGCAGGTAGGCGGCCCCGGCCTTCAGGATCGCCAGCTGCGCCGCGATCAGCACCGGCGTGCGGCCGGCCGCCAGCGCGACGATGTGACCGTCGCCAACACCCTGCGCACGCAGCCGATGCGCGAGCCGCGTCGACCAGTCCTCGAGCGCGCGATAGGCGATCCGCGTCTCGCCGCAGGCGATGGCCGTCGCGTCGGGCCGCGCGCGCGCCTGCTCCGAGAACAGCGCCGCGACGGTGCCCGCCACGGGTCGCAGCGTCCCGGCACCGCTCCAGGCCTCGAGCAGAAGGTGGCGCTGCGCCTCCGGCACCGCGGCCAGCATCGAGATTCGCAGGTCCGGCGTCGTCGCGATCGATTCCAGCAACCGCTCGATGACGTCGATGAACCGGTCGGCCGTCCGCGGATCGAAGAGACTGCTGTCGTAGTGGAAACGAAGGGACAATTCGTCCCCGCTCTCCACGAAGGTCATCTGCAGGTCGAACTTCGACGTGCCGTCGTCGGCGGCGATCATCTCGGTCGCCAGGCCGGGCAGGTCGAGCTCGAACGTGTCGCGACTGGCGAGGCCGACCACGGTCTGGAACAGCGGGTGCCGATCGGCGCTCCGTCGCACGCCGGCCTCCTCGAGGATGCGCGTCAGTGGCGCGTCACGGTTCTCGATCACGCCGAGGACGCGCGCCGTCGTCCGGCGCAGCAGCGTGCGGAAGCTCGGGTCGCCGCCGAGATCCTGTCGGATCGGGAGCACGTTCAGCAGCAGGCCGATGACGCCGTCGAGATCGCCCCCGGATCGACGCGAGATCGGGGCGCCGACCACGATGTCCGTCGCGCCCGTGAGCCGGTGCAGGAAGACGTGGATCGCGGCGATCAGCACCCCGAAGAGCGACCCGCCTTCCGCGCGCGCAAGGGCGCGCAGGCGGGCGAGGTCGACGCGCTCGAGCGCGCGGATGCGACGATCGCCGTCGCCCGTCAGCCGGTGCGGGCGCGGACCGTCGGTCGGCAGTTCGACATCGACCGCGCCGGCAAGCTCCGTGCGCCAGAACGCGAGCTGCGACCGGAGCCGGTCCGGATCGTCGGCGGCGCGATCCCAGACCGCGAAATCGGCGAACTGGATCCGCGACGGCGCGGGCAGCGGCGGCTCGCCCTCGACGAAGTGCCGGTAGGCCAGGCCGAGCTCGCGCGCGAAAGTCCGCATGCTGCCGCCGTCGCTGACGACGTGATGCAGCGCGACCACGAGCAGATGATCGTCCGGCGCGGTCCGCCATGCGCGCGCGCGCAGGAGTGGGCCGATCGCGAGATCGAACGCGCGCGCCGCTTCCTCGGCCACGACGCGTTCGAGCGCAGCATCGCGCACCGACGCCTCCAGGCCCGACAGGTCGACGACCTCGACCGGCACGGCGAACGGCGCGCCGACGACCTGATGCGGCACGCCATCGCGCTCGCCGATCGTCGTTCGCAGCGATTCGTGGCGCTGGACAAGGAAGGTGAAGGCGCGGGACAGCGCGGCGACGTCGAGCGGGCCGCGGATGCGGACGACGCGACTGATCGTATAGGCCGGGCTGCCCACGATCAGGCGGTCATGGGCCCAGATCTGCTCCTGCGCGAAGGACAGCGGCACGTCGGCCGAAGCCGGCCGCGGCGCCATCGCTCGCGGCTCCGCCCCGGATCGGGGGGGCGGCGCGGGACCGGCCATCGAATGCGCGGCAATCACCGTCGCCATGCGCGCCAGGCTGCGGGCTTCGCGGAAGATCGACCGCAGCGGCAGCGCGATCCCGAATTCGCGCTCGACCGCCGTGACGAGCTGCGCCGCCGACAGCGAATCGCCGCCGAGCAGGAAGAAGTCGCGGCCCGGCGGGACCGCGTCGCGCTTCAACACGGATCGCCACAGCGGCTCGAGCCGGCGACGGATCCCGGTCGCCGTCGCATCCGCCGCCTCGCCGTCGCCCGCCGTCGCGGATTCCGCGGCGAGGAACTGCCGGGCGATGGCCCGGCGATCCACCTTGTGCGTCGCTCCCATGGCGAGGGACGCGACCTGGTGGATGCGGCGGGGGATCTTGAAATCCGCGAGCGATGCGGCCGCGAACGCGATCAGGTCGTCCTCGTCGACGGCCGCCCCCTCGCGAAGGACCACCGCCGCCGCGACATCCTCGCCCAGGCGCGGATGGGGGATCGCGAAGGCGCAGGCGGAGTGGACCGCGGGATGTCTCGCCAGCGCCGCCTCGATCTCGGAGGGGCTCACCTTCTCGCCGCCGCGATTGATCATCTCCTTGAGCCGGCCCGTGATCGACAGATAGCCCTCGTCATCGACACGGCCCAGATCGCCCGTGCGGAACCAGCCGTCGCGGAATGCGGCCTGCGTCGCCGCCGGATCGTCGAGATAGCCGTCGCACAGGGTCGGGCCGCGAACCGTCACCTCGCCTTCCTCTCCGGCGGCGAGCGGGGAGAAGTCTTCCGGCGACCGGATGACGATCTCGTACCCTTCCGCCAGGCCGACGGTGCCCGGCTTGCGGCGTCCGGGCGGCAGCGGGTTGACCGCGACGTTGCCCGTCTCGGTCTGGCCGTAGCGCTCGATCACGACGGTTCCGAGCGCGGCCTCGAGCCCGAACATCACGTCGAGCGGCAGCTTGCCCGAACCGGAGCGGATGAAGCGCAGATGCACGCCCGCCGCCGCCGTCGGGTCGTCGCGCAGGAGATCCAGCACCGTCTTGTGGATCGCGTAGCTCGCCGAGTACCAGGTGATCGCGTGATCGCGCAGCTGCGTGAAGAATTCGGCGGAGGCGAAGCCGGGCACGCAGACGATGGTGCTGCCCGCGACCAGCGGATTCAGCAGGG
The DNA here is from genome assembly GCA_016793165.1 of Alphaproteobacteria bacterium. Taxonomy (GTDB): domain Bacteria; phylum Pseudomonadota; class Alphaproteobacteria; order CACIAM-22H2; family CACIAM-22H2; genus CAIOSQ01. Next base: position 335,894 of record JAEULA010000034.1, read on the forward strand.
CGGCCCGCATGCCGTGGCCGTGGAAGAGCGGCATGACGTGGAGCGAACGATCGCCCGGCGCCAGCCGGAAGCTGCGTCGCATGTCGCGCGCCGACAGCAGCAGGTGGCGCATGCGATGCGCGATGAGCTTTTGCTGCGCCGTGGTGCCCGAGGTATGCCCGAGCATCGCGACGTCGTCGCCGCCGTTGCGCGACGTGTCGCGGCACGCGGCCTCGATGTCCGGCGTGAGGACGAAGTCGCCGATCGGGCGCGCCGGGTCGATGACGAGTTCGAAGACCGGGATCGCGCGCGCCGCGGCGGCGGCACGGATCTGCGACGGCTGGTCGGCCGGCACGATCACCGCGCGCGGCCGGATGCGACCGAGATACCGTGCGTACTCCTCGGCGGCATAGGCCGGGTTCAGCGGCACGGCGATCGCGGCGTCGGCGGTGGCGACGCACCACAGTGCCGCGTCGGCGCCGCTGCCCGCGGCGATGACGACGACGTCGCCGCGGCCGATGCCGCGGCGGTTCAACGCCGCCTTGATCGCCGCCAGGGCCGCCGGCATGTCCGCGAAGCGCAGCGGAATCCGACCCGGCGCCGCGAGCGCCTCGACCTGGCCATGCCGGCTGGCCAGGACGTCGAGGACCGGCGCCAGCGCGCCGAGCGACAGCACGGCGTCAAGGGCGTCGGTCGCCGCGGGGGCGCCCATGGTCGTCTGCAGGTCGGTCATGATGCTCGCGAGGCCTTGCCCACGGTGACGCAGATCGCCACGCGCCACCACCTGCAATACGGGTTAGCCCGATTGCGGCGCGTCGCGGCGGCGCGCTCGGCGGATCGGGTGGCGCACCCGGTCGGGCAGCGGCCGCCGCCGTCCTCGATTAACCGTACCCGGGCCCCGCGGCGCGGCGCACGGACGGGACGGCCTACGACATCAGCATGCTTGCGCCGACGCGACCGTTCGCGCCAAGTCGACGCATGAGCGACGGAGAAGCACAGGATCCGCGACCGCCCGTCCGCCGGCCCGAACGCATCGGGCTCGGGCGCCGGGCCCTCGGCCTCGGAGCGCTCGCGGCCGCGGGCGGCCTCATGCTCGGCTCTCGCGCGTCGGCCGCCCTGCCCGACGACATCCGCATCCTCGTCGGCACGCCGCTCGGCTCGCCCTACGACCGGCATGCGCGGCTCCTCGCCCGGCATCTGCCGCGGCTGCATTCCGGGATGCGGATCACGGTCGAGACGATCCCGCGCGCCGGCGGCAAGCTCGCCGCCAAGCTCGTCCATGAGTCGGCGGGCGACGGCCGCACGATCGCGATGCTGCCCTCGGGACTGATCTTCGCGGAGATCCTCGGCGAGGAGGGCGTCGCGTTCTCGCTGCCCCGCCTGCAATGGATCGGCAGCCTCGACGCCGAGCCCCGCGTGCTCGTCCTGTCGCGCCGGCTCGGGATCGACTCGTTCGACGCCCTGCGGCGTCATGCCGGACCGATCTCGCTCGCCGCGGTCTCGACGGCCTCCGCGAGCTGGTACGAGCCGCTGCTCCTCAACCGCATCCTCGGCATCCGCCTGAAGCCGGTGCCCGGCTATTCCTCCGTGATGCGGAGCGGTGCTCTCATGTCGGGCGAGGTCGGCGCCGCGATCGGCAGCCTTGAGACCTTCACCGCGCTGCTCGCCGAGGGCCACGTGAACGTGGTCCTGCGGCTCAACGACCTGCCGCTGCCCGGCATCGCCGCGCCGCCGCCCGCGCTGGTCGCCAGCGAAGCCGCGGCGGCGCATCCCGAGTTGATGCGGCTGCTCGACGCGCATTTCCGCTTCGGTCGCGCGATGTGCCTCGGGCCGCGCACGCCGTCCGCCATGACCCTCGCCTGGCGCGCCGCCATCGACGAGCTGGTGCGCGACGCGACCTATCGCGGCGAGATCGACGCCGCGCGGCTCACGCTCCTGCCGCTGCCCGGCGCGGCGCTCGAGACCTCGATCGCCGCGGTCTTCGAGTCCGCGGCCGCGATCCGCGGCGCCCTCGATGCCGCGCTCGCCTGCGGCATGACGATCGCCGACAACGGTCCGCCCGGCTGCTGATCCGCGCGCGGCCGCTCTTCACGCGAGACCGATGCTCGACGGCGCCCTCCTGCTCCTCGGAAATCCCGCCGCGCTGTGGATGCTGCTGGCCGGGACGCTCGTCGGGCTGGTGTTCGGCGTTCTCCCGGGGATCAGCGGCCGCACCGGCCTGATCGTCGTCGCGCCGCTGATGATCGGGATGGATCCGCTCCTCGGTACGGTGTTCCTTCTCGCGCTGCACTCGATCGTCCACACCTCGGGCTCGATCCCGGCCATCCTCGTCGGGATCCCGACCTCGTCGGCCGAGGCCGCGACGGTCCTCGACGGCTACGCGCTGACGCGGCGCAATCGCGCCGATCTCGCGCTCGGCGTCAGCCTCGCGGCCTCGGCACTCGGCGGCTGCCTCGGCGCTGCGGCGCTCGTCGCGATGATCCATGTCTTCCGTCCGATCATCGCCGCCATCGGCCAGCCCGAGGTGCTGGTCCTCTCGCTGACCGGCCTCGCGATGATCGCCTCGCTCTCCGGGACCCGCGTCGCGGCAGGCGTCGCGGCCGCGGCGCTGGGCGTCCTCGCGGGCTGCGTCGGACTCGACCCGGCGTCCGGCACGCCGCGCTTCGTGCTGGGCATGCTCGAGCTGTGGGACGGGCTCGACATCCCGGCGGTCGTCACGGGGCTCTTCGTGATCCCGGAGCTCCTGGCGCCCTCCGGCGGTGCCGCGGCATCGCGCGGCGCGGTACCGCTGCGGCGGATGCGGATGCGCGGCGTCGTGCTCGGCATGGCCGCGGTCACCCGGCGCTGGGCGCTGCTGCTTCGGACCAGCCTGATCGGCATCGTCGTCGGCCTCGTACCCGGCATGGGTGCCGCGATCGCCGTCTGGCTCGCCTACGGACATGCCGTGCAAACCTCGCCGTCGCGCGTGCCCTATGGCCGCGGTGCGCTGGCCGGCGTCCTGGCGCCCGAAGCCGCGAACAACTCGAAGGAGGGCGGCGCCCTGGCGCCGACGCTGTTCCTCGGCATTCCCGGCAGCTCGAGCATGGCGATCATGATCGCCGCCTTCGCCGGCATGGGGATCCGGCCCGGCAGTCATTTCCTCCAGACGCAGGCGCCGTTCACCCACGCGCTCGCGCTGACGATCGTGATCGCCAATCTGGTCGCGGTCCCGATCTGCCTCGCGGGCGCCCCGCTGCTCGCCTGGATCGCGCTGCGCGCCCGACGCGCGATCCCGATCCTCGCGGTCTGCGCCGCGGTGGCGAGCGCCGTGTACGCCTCGCCCTTCGTGAGCACGCTGCTGCAGCTCGCCGCCTTCGGCGCGCTGGGCTGCGCGATGCGGCAGGCGGGCTGGCCGCGGCCGCCGCTGGTGCTGGGCTTCGTCGTCGGCCCGGTGGCGGAGGGCGCCTTGATGAAGACGACCGCGCTCTACGGGTTCGACGCACTGCTGCGGCCGGGCGTCGTGATCGGCGTCCTCTGCATCGTCGCGGCCCTGGCCTATGGCTGGCGCCGCCAGGCGGCCGCGGCCGCGACCGATCCCGCGGAACGCCGCTGGGATCTCGGCCTCGGCCTGGTCGTCGCCGCGATCGGCATCGGCGCCTTCGCCGTCGCACGCGGCCTGCCGGCGATTGCCGCCACGCTGCCGCTCGCCGCGGCGAGCGTGCTGACCGCGGTCGCGGTCCTCGATCTGCTGCGCCTCTCGCATCGCGCCCGTGCGCCGACGGGCGGGACGCCGCCACCGACGCACGGCGCCGTCGCCGTGATGTCGACCTGCGGCGCGCTGCTGCTCGTCGCTGCGGTCGCGGGCCTTCCCCTCGCCTGCGGCGCCACCACCCTCGCCTGGCTATGGACGCGCGAGCGTCTCGGGCATTGGCAGGCCGTCGCGATCGCCGGCGCGACCGCCACCGTCATGTTCCTGTGCCTGAAGCTCGCCGACACCCGGCCGCCGCTGATCTGGGGATGGCTGTTCGCGAGGAGCACTTGACCCCGACCCGACGGCACGCGCCGCCGCGTCACCCCGGCAGCGCGAGCTCCTCGCGGGCGAAGACGCGCTGCACGGCGGGGCGCTGCGCCATGCGGCGGGCGTGCGCCGTCCAGTTCGGATAGTCCTTCGCCATGTCGAAGCCGAGCACCGGGCCGCGGCCCCAGGTCCAGAACACGAGCAGGTAGGGATCGGCGACGCTGTAGCGCTCGCCGATCGCCCAGGTCCGGCCCTTCAGCCGCGCATCGACATCGGCCCACAGCTGGCGGCAGACCTCCTTGCCCTTGCGCTGCACCTCCGCCTTCGCGGTCTCGTCGTCGGCATAGCGTTCCGAGCGCCGGACATGGGCGTAGTGGACATGGATGGTGTTCGACAGCCAGGCGCACCATTCGAGGCAGGCGGCCTCGGCCCAGATGTCGTCGTCGGGCCACAGGCGCGCGGCCGGGAAGCGACGCGCGATGGCGCGCAGAATGGCCGGGTTCTCGGTCACCACATGGTCGTCCTCGGCCAGCACCGGGACGCGCCCTTTCGGATTGATCGCCAGGTAGGCCGGCGTCTTCTGCTCGCCGCTGGCCAGCGCGACCTTGACGCGTTCATAGGCAGCGCCGGTCTCCTCGAGCGCGATGTGCGGCGCGAGCGAGCAGGAGCCGGGCGAATAGAAGAGCTTGAGCGTCATGGCGGCCTCGTCGGTTTGGCTATCGATGGCTACACCATCCCCCGCGCTCGATCGACTCCCCCGTGCGGACCCGCCGGCGAGGTCCGCCAGGGGGTCGATCCCCCGCCGGCCCTCGTGTAAGGATCGTCCATCCCATCACCGAGGTCCTACATGCCCGACGCTTCCGGCACCGCCCTGCGCTACCGCATCGGCTTCGACATCGGCGGCACTTTCACCGATTTCATCCTGCACGATGCAGCGAACGGCGCGATCCGGCTCTACAAATGCCTGACGACGCCCGACGATCCGTCGCGCGGCGCGCTCGAGGGCCTCGAGGCGCTGGCGCGCGCGCAGGGCATCGCCCTGTCCGAGGTGAGCGAGATCGTCCACGGCACCACGCTGGTCACGAACGCGATCATCGAGCGGCGCGGCGCGGCGCTCGGCCTGCTGACGACGCGCGGCTTCCGCGATTCGCTCGAGATGGCGACCGAGCAGCGCTACGACATCTACGACCTGTTCCTGCAGTTCCCCGTGCCGCTCGTGCCGCGGCGCCACCGCCTCGAGATCAGCGAGCGCGTGCTGGCCGACGGCAGCGTCCTGACCCCGATCGCTCTCGACGAGGTGCGCCGGGCGCTCGCGCAGCTCGCCGCCGAGAAGATCGAGGCCGTGGCGGTGTGCTTCCTGCACGCCTACGCCAATCCCGCGCACGAGAAGGCGGTCGCCGAGCTCGCCGCACGGGAGTTCCCGCAGCTCGCGGTGTCGCTCGCGTCGGGCGTCGTCGGCGAGATCCGCGAGTACGAGCGCGCGGTGACGACCTGCGCCAACGCCTATGTCCAGCCGCTGATGGACCGCTACCTCGCGCGGCTGCAGGCCGAGCTCGCGGGCCGCGGCTTCGCCGGCCGGCTGATGCTGATGCAGTCCTCGGGCGGCCTCGCCTCGCCCGAGATGGCGCGCGCCTTCCCCATCCGCCTGCTCGAATCGGGCCCCGCCGGCGGCGGCCTCGCCACGGCGTTGTTCGGCAAGCAGGCCGGACTCAAGGACATGCTGTCCTTCGACATGGGCGGCACGACCGCCAAGGCCTGCATGATCGAGGACGGCCGCGCGGACATCGCCGCCTCGATGGAGGCCGCGCGCGTCCACCGCTTCAAGCGCGGCTCGGGCATCCCGATCAAGGCGCCCGTCATCGACATGATCGAGATCGGCGCCGGCGGCGGCTCGATCGCCGCGATCGACGAGCTCGGGCTGCTGAAGGTCGGGCCGCACAGTGCCGGCGCGGATCCCGGGCCCGCCTGCTACGGCCGCGGTGGCACGCAGGCGACGGTGACCGACTCCAACCTGCTGCTCGGCTATCTCGACCCCGGCTATTTCCTCGGCGGCCGCATGTCGCTCGACAAGGCCGCCTCCGAGACGGCGCTCGCGGCGCTCGGCAAGCCGCTCAAGCTGTCGGCGATGGAGGCGGCCTGGGGCGTGCACGCCGTCGTCAGCGAGAGCATGGCCTCCGCCGCGCGCGTGCACATGATCGAGAAGGGTCGCGATCCGCGGCGCTATTCGATGGTCGGCTTCGGCGGCGCGGGACCCGCGCATGCCTGCCGTGTCGCGCGCATCCTCGGCATGCCCGAGGTCATCGTGCCCGCGGCCTGCGGCGCCGCATCGGCGCTGGGATTCCTCGCCGCCCCGCTGAGCGCCGAGCGGATGCGCTCGCTGCCGATGGTGCTCGACCGCGAGCGCTTCGACGCCGCCGCGGCGCAGGCCGCGCTGCAAGGCCTCGAGGACGACGCGCGCGCGGCGCTGGTCGCCGCCGGCGTGCCCGCCGAGAAGATCCGCGTCCGCCGCTCGGCCGACATGCGCCTGCTCGGCCAGATGCACGAGATCGACGTGCCGCTGCCCGACGGCCGGCTCACGTCCGCGTCGATCGACGAGATCGCCAGGAGATTCAACAAGGTCTACGAGGACCGCTACACCCACGTCTATTCCGGCGCCGTGATGGAGGCGATCACCTGGCGCGTCGCGGCCGAGGGGCCGACGCCGCAGCTGGACATCCGCGAGGCCTCCGAGGGGTCCAACCAGCGCCCCGCCAGCAAGGGCGCGCGCCCGGCCTATTTCGAGGACCGCTTCGTCGACACGCCGGTCTACGACCGCTACGCGCTGCGACCCGGCGATCGCGTCGCGGGGCCGGCGATCATCGAGGAGCGCGAGGCGACGACGATCGTGCCGCCCGGCGATGTCGTCACCGTCGACGACAGCTTGAACCTGCGCATCCGGATCGCCGCGCCCGCGGCGGTGCCCGCGAAGATCACCGCCGAGACGCCGCTGGCCGATGCGGTCGCGCAGCTCGAGGCGGACCCGGTCGGCCTCGAGATCATGTGGAGCCGGCTGATCACCGTGGTCGAGGAGATGTGGCTCACCGTGTGCCGCACCGCCTTCTCGCTCATCATCTCGGAGAGCCAGGACTTCGCCTGCGACCTGCTCGATCCCGACGGCGAGCCGCTGGCGCACAGCCCGCGCGCGATGCCGGTGTTCAACCTGACCCTGCCGCTGGCGGTACGCGCCCTGCTCGCGAAGTTCCCGCCCGCCACGCTGAAGCCCGGCGACGTGCTGATCACCAACGATCCCTGGCTGTGCGCCGGGCATCTCTTCGACATCGCCATCGTCACCCCGGTGTTCCGCGGCGATCGGCTCGTCGGCCTGGTCGGCACCGTCGGCCACGTCTCCGACATCGGCGGCACCAAGGATTCGATGCGCGCGCGCGAGATCTACGAGGAGGGCATCCAGATCCCGCCGATGAAGCTGTTCCGGGCGGGCGTGCCGAACGAGGACCTGTTCACGCTGATCGCCGAGAACGTGCGCAACAACGAGCAGGTGCTCGGCGACCTGCACGCGCTGGTCTCGGCCAACGCGGTCGGCGCGCAGCGCCTCGTCGCCTTCATGGAGGAGTACGGCGTCCACGACCTGCGCGGGCTGGCGAAGATCGTCCAGGACCGCGCCGAGGCGGCGATGCGCAACGCCATCCGCGAGATCCCCGACGGCGTGTACGAGGGCACGATCTCGAACAACCCGCTCGGCAAGCGGCTCGACTACCCGGTGAAGGTCACGGTGAAGGGCGATTCGCTCGAGGTCGACTTCGAGGGCGCGCCGCCGCAGCTGCCGCAGGGCGGCTACAACTGCACGCTCAACTACACCGCGGCGCACGCCACCTATCCGCTGAAGTGCATGCTCACGCCCAACGTGCGCGGCAATGCCGGCTGCTACCGGCCCTTCACCGTCAAGGCGCCGGAGGGCAGCGTGCTCAACTGCCGCAAGCCCGCGGCCGTGAACATGCGCACGCGCGTCGGCTGGTACATCGCGCCGAACCTGTTCAAGGCGCTGGCCCCTGCGATCCCCGACCGCGTGCAGGCCAATACCGGCCTGCCGGTCGCGGTCTTCGTCTACGGCCGGGGCACCGACGGCCGCGCCTACAACGACCACATCTTCATGGGCGGCGGCCAGGGCGCGTCGGCGCATGGCGACGGCAAGTCCGGCCTGATGTGGCCGACGTCCGCGGCGAACACGCCGATCGAGCTGTTCGAGGCGCGCACGCCGTGCATGGTGCTGGAGAAGTCGTATCTGCCCGACACCGGCGGCCCCGGCGCGCATCGCGGCGGCGTCGGCCAGATCGTGCGCTTCCGCAAGCGCGCCACCGACGGGCACGACACGCTCGCGGGCATGTATCCCGAGGGCGTCGGGATCGCCTATCCCGGCCTCGAGGGCGGCCGGCCGGGCGGCGCGGTCGGCGGCGCGGTCACCCGCGGTGGCGAGCGCCGCGACCTCGCCACGGGCCAGCTCGTGACGCTCACGCAGGGCGACGAGATCGCGGAGATCCTGCTCGCCGGCGGCGCCGGCTACGGCGATCCCCTCGACCGCACCTACGACGCGATCGAGCGCGACATCGCCGAGGGCTATGTCACGCCGGCCGGCGCCGTCCGCGACTACGGCGTGGTCATGTCCGGCGCGCGCATCGATCGCACGGCCAGCGACGCGCGGCGGGCGGCCCTGCGCCGCGCCGCGGAGTGAGGTCGCCCTGAGCGGCGGCGCGACCGGGATCCGGGTCCACCCGCCGCTGCTCTTCGCGGCGGGACTCGCGGCGGGCTGGATCCTCGACCGGCTCGGGCCGCTGCCGCTGGGCGATTTCGGCCCGGCGGCCCGGCTGGTGTCGGCGTCGATCCTCGCGACGGCCGGTCTGGCGCTGGCCCTGTGGGCGGTGCTGCTGTTCCGCCGCGCCGGAACCGGCATACCGGTCCACCATCGCGTGACCAGCCTCGTGACCAGCGGCCCGTATCGCTGGTCGCGCAACCCGATCTATGTCGCGCTGATCCTCGTCTACGCGGCCGCGACGGTCGCGCTCGACACCGCCTGGCCACTGGTGCTGCTGCCGGTCGTGGTCGCGGCCCTGCACCATCTCGTCATCCGCCGCGAGGAGCGCCTGCTCGCCGGACTCTTCGGCGAGGCCTATCGCGACTACGCCGCGCGCGTCCGGCGCTGGTTCTGAGCGTCGCCCGCGTCAGGCGACGGCGCGGTCGACCCGCGCGGCCTCGATGACGACGCGCACCCGCGTGCCCTGGCCCGGCGCGCTCTCGATCTCCAGCGAACCGCCCTGCAGCTCGGCCAGCGCCTTGGCGATCGGCAGACCGAGACCGGCGCCGCCGAAGCGGCGCTCCAGCCGGCTGTCGACCTGGCGGAACGGCTGCAGCGCGATCGCGACCTCCTCGGCCGACATGCCGATGCCGGTGTCGACGACCTCGATCACGACCCGATCCGGGCCGGGCCGGAGGACGCTCGCCGAGACGCTGCCGGGCGGCAGCGTGAACTTGATCGCGTTCGAGAGCAGGTTGAGGACGATCTGCCGCATGCGCAGCACGTCGGCCACGACGAGCCCCGCTCCGGGCGGCGGCAGGTCGACGGTGAGGCCGACCTGCTGGCGCTGCGCGAGATCGCGGACCATCGTGGCGCAGGTCTGCAGCACCGCGCCGAGATCGACCAGCTCGCGGCGGATCTCGATCTGGCCCACCTCGATGCGCGACAGGTCGAGGATGTCGTTGATCACCTGCAGCAGATGCTCGCCGCTGACATGGATGTCGGCGGCGTACTCGCGATAGCGCGCGACGTCGTTGCCGAACCGGCCGTCGCGGATCAGCTCCGAGAAGCCCATGATCGCGTTGAGCGGCGTGCGCAGCTCGTGGCTCATCGTCGCCAGGAACTGCGACTTCAGCCGGCTGGCCTGCTGCGCGCGCTCGTGGGCGAGCCCCAGCGCGACGCGCGAGCGGTGCCGCTCGGTGACGTCGCGGAAGTTGATCAGGTGCAGCGGAGCCTGGCGCGCCGGCTCGTCCACCGGCCGCATCGAGCGGTTGGCGACGATGTCGAGCATGCGATCCTGCCCGTCCGGCCGGCGATGGGCGATCTCGGCATGGCTGCGGTCCCCGGGCGACGCGATCATCTCGGCCGCCGCCGGCCAGACCTGCGCGAGCTGCGCCCCGACGAGTTCACCGCGCGAGCGGCCGAGCAGCGTCGCGGCGGCGGGGTTGGCGAGCTCGATCACGCCGGACGGGGCGACGACCAGGACGCCGTCGAAGCTGTCCGCCACCACGGCGTCGACGAGGGCGCGCGTGCGCAGCATCGCGCGCCGGCGGCGCTGCAGCAGCTCGGCCAGGGTCTCGACGCGCGCGATCATCGTCGCCAGCAGCCAGGCGCCGAGCATCGCGAGCCAGGCGCCGACGGTCGCGACGAGCGGCGTCGCGGCCTGCACGATCAGGCTTCCGGCGATCACGGCCGCGCCGAGTGTCCCGACGAGCGCGACGTCGCCGACCCAGGCGGCCGGGCCGCGGCCGCGTCGCAATGTCAGCAGAACGACGATCACGCCGAGACCGAGCAGCGTGACCGGCATGCCCGTCGCCTGCAGCATGCGGCCGCGCACGATGCTCTCGTGCGCCAGCGCCTGCACGACGACGCTCGGCAGGTTGCCGGCGACCGGCACGGCGCGCAGATCGCCGAGCTCGAGCGCCGTGGCCCCGATCAGCACGCCGCGTCCCGCCACCTGGGCGAGGTCCGCGCGGCCCTCGAGCACGTCGACGAACGGGATGCGCTGCAGCGAGCCGGCGGCGATCGCGTAGTCGATCAGGAAGCTGGGGTGGCCGTATGCGCTGGTTCCGGCAAGGCGCACGGCCATGCTCGGACGAAAGCCGCTCGGCAGCGCGGCGGCGACGGGATAGCGCCAGACCCGGCCGTCGGCTTCAGGCGCGATGTTGACGGCGGCGAGCTGCGCGCCTTCGGCAAACTGCGGCAACGGCCGGTTCTCGACCAGCCGCCCCCCCTCGCCGCCCGGCTGGACGAAGACGGGCAGGATCGCGCGCCCGCCCGCGCGCCGCAGCGCCTCAGAAAGCGCCGCATCGTCGGCAGACGTCGTCGGCAGCCCGAAATCGACGTCGATCGCGATGTCCCGCGCCCCCGCGGCGAGGAGACGGTCGACGACGACCGCGTGCTGGCGCCGCGCGAAGGGCCAGCGTCCGATCTCGGCAAGGCTGCGCGCATCGATGTCGACGACGACGAGCGACGGCTCGACACGATGCGACAGCGCGCGATAGCGCCACTCCAGCAGCGCGCGATCGAAGCCTTCGAACGCGCCGACGAACTCGAGCGACGCGACGATGACCGCCAGCACGAGCGCCCAGGTCGCCCGGCGCAGGCGTCGCAGGTATCCGCCCCCCATGCGTTCAGGCCTCGGGCACGCGCCGCATCGTCGCTTGTCGGATTCGGCCCATGGCTGTCACTGCCCGCCGCCGCCGCCGCCGCCATTGCCGCCGTTGCCGCCACCACCGCCGATACCACCACCTCCCCCACCGCCAATGCCGCCGACGCCGCCACCCGCACCACTGCTCCCGCCGACCGGCGCGCCCGAGACCGACGGGCCGCCGAAACGCGCACGATTGCCGCCCAGGCCGTGAAGTACGGCGGCGGCCGGCGGATCGGGTCGAGTCAGCGCCGTCTCGGCGCCGCCGCCGCCGCTCATCACAGCGCCGGAGTCGACGGCGGCGCCCTCGATCGCCAGCAGGCCGGCGCTGCCGGCCGCGACGTCGCGTGTGACCCGCTCGAGCGAAGGCAGGCTCGGCACAGTCGCGGGCGCGGGCTGCAGGGACGGCCGCTGGCCGGCGGTGACGTGCACGCGCTCGCCGATACCCAGCAGCACGGGCGGCGATCCCGCGAGATCGGTCACCTCGACGCGGCCCTCGGCGACGTGGACGCTGCCGCCGAGCGCATCGATCGACACCGCGAACAAGGTGCCCTTCACCACCGCGACGAGATAAGGCGTGCGCACCTCGAAGGCGCCGTCCTTGCGCGCCTCGACACGCACGATCAGGGAGCCGATCAGCTGCAGCACGCGCGTGAACATGCCGTCTGCGTCCGCCGGCAGCGCCACGGCGCTGTCCGGCGCGACGATCAGGGTATCGCCGCCGCGGCGCAGCACCACGCGGCCATCGCTGCCGGTCCGGACCTGCTCTCCGCCGGCGAGCGCGCCGCCCGCTCGCAGGGACACCGGTTGCGCACCCGAAACCAAGATCTCAGCGCGGCCGCTGCTTTCGACGACGACCCAGCTCGCGCGCTGCTGCGCCGCCACCGGAGCGATGGCGCCCGCGAGCATGCAGAAGGCGATCGCGAGCCGCATCGCCCAGGATGCAACGCATCCGCCATCAGCAGCCTTGCGTTGAGCGTCCACCCCTGAACAAGCTACGCGCTCCATGGTCGTCTCCGGAGTCAGCGCTGTCGGTCCGTCGATTGTTCCGCTAGCGGCAGCGGACCTCGTAGGCGAATTCACGGAGCCGGGCAAGGCGCCTCGCCGTGCCGGCGGCGGCATCAGCCATCTGATCGGCGAGTTTGCGATCGTCGCGGCGCGGATCGCCCTCGCGTTAACGATACTCGCGCCGGAGACGGGGCTGGCGCAGTCGCCCGGAACGGGTCGCGGCACGGGCGGCGAGGTGGAGCGACGCGTTCCGCAACCCGGGCCGCCACCCGCGGCCGCGCCGCCACGCGTTCCCGAGACGCCGGCCGCGCCGGCCGAGACCGCCGGCACACCGGAGTTCGTCCTGCTCGGCGTCGTCGTGCGCGGATCGAGCGTGTTCGACGCCGCGAGTCTCATCGACGTCTATGAATCCATGCTCGCGCGCCGCGTCGGACCGCGCGAGCTGGACGCGATCGGCGCCGAGATCGTCGAACGCTATCGCCGCGCCGGCTTCGCCTTCGTCACCGCCTATGCGCCGCCGCAGCGCGGCGACGGCGGGATCGCCGTCATCCAGGTCGTCGAGGGCCATGTCGAGCGCGTCGACATCGACGACGGCGGCAATGGCGCCGAGGCCGCGGCGCTGGCGCGCGCGATGTCCGCGGCCCTGCTCGCCGAACGCCCCACACGCCTCGCCACGCTCGAGCGCAGCCTGCTGCTGATCGGCGACCTGCCCGGTGTCGAGCTCGGCCGCCCGCGCCTCCGGCCGATCGATCTTGCCGCCGGCAGCTACGCGCTGGTGCTGCCCCTGCGCGTGCGACGCCTCGAGGCCGCGATGGCGCTCGACAACCGCGGCAGCCGCGACTACGGGCCGCTGCAGCTGTGGACGAGCGGCCAGGCGAACGCGATCGACGGGACCGCGGCCTGGGCCGCGCAAGGCGGCATCTTCACGGCGCCCGCGAGCCCGCGCGAGATCCTCTACGGCCAGGCGGCGCTCATGCGCAGCCTCGGCACCGACGGCCTGCAGCTGCGTGCGCAGGCATCGGGCAGCCGCAACGTGGCCGGCGGCGCGCTCGCCGATGTCGACGCGCGCACAGAGAGCGCGCGCCTGACGGTGAATCTCTCCTACCCGTTCCTGCGCGCGCGACGGCTCAGCCTCTGGGGCGCGGTCAGCGCCGACGCGCTGCGCATCGCCGAGGACCGCTCGCATCGCCGCTTCTTCATCGACGAGCTCCGCGTCCTGCGCGCGACGCTCTCGGGCGTGCATGTCGAGGCCGACGGCGCGTCGACCTGGTTCGCGGCGCAGGGCAGCCTCGGCCTCGACGTCGCAGGCGCCTCCGCGACCGGCGCGCTGCGATCGCGACCGAGCGCGGACGCGCGCTTCGCCAAGCTGCGCGTCGACGCGACCCGCATGCAGCCGCTGTCCGGCCCGTGGTCGCTCGAGCTGCGGGCGGGCGGCCAGCTCGCCGACGACGCGGTGTTCTCGGCCGAAGAGTTCGATCTCGGCGGTGCGCGCTTCGGACGCGCGTTCGAGCCCGGCGCATTGTCCGGCGACCGTGCGATCGCCGGCGGCCTCGAGCTGCGCTACGCAGATCCGATCCGCTTGCCCGCGATCGAGCAGACCGAGCTGTTCGCCTTCGCCGACGGGGGGATCGCCTGGATCACCGCCGGCGGCACGCGCGTGCGCGACCACCTGTCCTCGGCGGGCATCGGCCTGCGCGCCCGCGTCGACACCACCTGGCGCGCGGCCGTCGAGCTCGGCCACCCGCTCGACAGCTCGGTACGCAAGCTGCGCGAGCAGGGTCCGCGGATCTACTTCTCGGTGGCCGCCGAGTTCTGAGCGCCGCCGCCGCGCATGCCGGTCTCGCGCCAGCCGATGAACAGGCCGGCCCCCACGATCAGCACGGCGCCGATCCACGTCCAGGCATCGGGCAGGGAGGCGAACAGCGCGTACCCGACGCCGACCGCGCCGATCAGCTGCCAGTAGTTGAACGGCGAGATGACGCTCGCCGGCGCGTAGAACATCGCACGGGCGAGGCAGTAGTGGCCGATCGCCCCGATGAAGCCGAGGCTGGCCATGAGGACGGCGTCGATCGTCGACATCGGCGTCGTCCACACCCAGGGCATGACGAACGACATGGCGATCGATCCTGCGAGCACGCTGTAGAGGATCGAGGTCTCGGGCCGGTCGTGGCCGGCGACCATCCGCGTCAGCACCTGGTAGAGCGCGTAGAACCCCGAGCTCACGAAGATCGCGACGCTCGCCCAGTTGAACACGTCCGCGCCCGGACGGATGACCACGATCACCCCGGCGAAGCCGATCGTCACGCCGATCAGCCGATGCGCGACGAAGCGCTCGCCCAGCATCGGCAGGGCGAGCAGCATGACCAGGAACGGCGAGACGAAGTTGATCACCGACGCCTCGGCCAGCCCGATATGGGGCAACGCGACGAAGAAGATGACCGAGGAGCTCAGCATCGCGAGCGAGCGCGCCAGCTGCAGGCCCGGGCGCGCCGTGCGGAACAGCGCGGTGCCGAGCTGCGGACCCGCGAGCAGCAGGACCCAGAGGAGATGCGAGACGAAGCGCGCCCAGACGACCTGCTCGGCGGGATAGGTCGCGCTCAAGAGCTTGCCGAAGCCGTTCATGAACGGCAGCACGGTGCCGGCGAGGCACATCAGGGCGATGCCGAGCAGCGGTCGATGGGTGGCCGGCGCAACGGTCACGGACGTGTGGATCTCCCCCATCGGGCAGTTCACCGCGCTTCGCCCCGGCGGTCACGCGCAGTTCCGGCGAAGCCGCCCTGCGTCGCGGGCAGGCGGCGCGGCGATCAGCGGATGAAGTGCAGCGCGCGGAAGCGCCGGCGGAACGCGGTCACGTCGGCGGCGACGCTTTCCGGCGCCTCGTTCCCGATCAGGCCGCGCGCGATCAGCTGCGCCAGCGCGGGCATGTCGGCCGCCGTCATGCCCCAGCGCACGATCTCCGGCGTGCCGACGCGCAGCCCGTTCACGTCGCCGGGCACGTCGGCGACCGGCAGGCCGATGCCGCAGGCCAGCAGGTTCGCGCGCCGCAGCCGCTTCGAGGCCGCCTGTCCGCCGCCGAAACGCGCCGCCTCGAGGGCCAGCTGGTGCGAAGTCGTCCCGCCGCGCGACGCCGCATGCACGGGCAGGCCCAGGCCCATCAGCTCGCGCGCCAGCGCGGACGCGGTCGTCGCCATCGTCGCGGCATAGGCGCGGCCGTGCGCCTGCCAGTCGAGCAGCGTGATCGCCAGCGCGGCCGACTTCGCGGCATCGAAATTCGCGGTGAGCCCGGGATAGGCGATGCGATCGAGGCGCTCCGCCAGCGCCGCGTCGTCCGTCACGATCAGGCCCGAGGGCGGCCCGCCGAGGCTCTTGTAGGTGCTCATCGTCATCAGATGCGCGCCCTCGGCGAGCGGATTGGGCCATGCGCCGCCGGCGATCATGCCGGAGAGATGCGCGGCATCGAACAGCAGCATGGCGCCGACCTCGTCGGCGATGGCGCGCACGGCGGCGACGGGATGGGGGAACAGGTTGAGGCTGCCGCCCAGCGTGATGAGCCGCGGTCGCAGCGCGCGCGCCTGCGCGCGCAGCGCGTCGACGTCGACGGTGTAGCCGGCGGCGTCGACCGGCGCGGGATGGATCTCGACCCCGTACAGCCCGGCGGCGCCGTCGCGATGATGGGTGACATGGCCGCCGACGCTGCCGGGCGGCGCGATCATCCGGTCGCCCGGCCGCAGGATGGCGATGAAGGCGTAGAGGTTCGCGAGCGCGCCGGAGCCGACGCGGATCTCGGCGAAGCGCGCGCCGAACACCTCGGCCGCCAGCTCCGCGCAGATCACCTCGATCCGCTCGATCGCCTCGAGGCCCATCTCGTACTTGTCGCCGGGGTAGCCGAGCGACGGCCGCGACCCGAGGCCCGCGCCGAGAGCCGCCTCGGCGCGCGGATTCATGACGTTCGTCGCCGGATTGAGATTCACGCAGTCCTGCTCGTGGATGCGGCGGTTCTCCGCGATCAGGCGGTCGATCTCCGCGGCGTTGGCGTCGACGCCGCGCGCGGCGGCCGCGCCGGCCAGCGCATCGACGAGATCGTCGCAGTTCTTCGGAACCCAGGAGCGGCGTGCTAGCGCAGCCATGCGTCGTCCTCGCGCAACATCAGCGCCTCAAGCCGGGGCGCCCGGCGGCCGCCGGGCGACCGGCGGGCACGATACCGACAACGCGCCGCGGCCCCAATCGAGCAGATCGTGGCCCCGCAGCACCACGTCGCCCGAGTGAACGAAGCCGGGCGGCGTCTCGATCAGCAGCCAATGCTTCATGTCGCGGCATCCCCTCACGGGCAGCACCTCGCCGGGGACGAGATAGTCGACGACCTCGCCCAGCCGCACCCGCGAGTGGATGGGCGCCGCGACCTGGGCCACGGCCTCGAGACGCTGCATGTAGGGAATCGTCGCGGCGACCGCGGCGCCGAGCAGCAGAAGCAGGATGCCGACCGCCGACACGAGGACTCGACGCCACAGCCGCACGGGCCGCGGAATGCCGCCCGTCATCCGTCCCCGCTCCGCCGCGAACGCGCCCTAGAACCGCCCGCTGCGGTAGTCGTCGACCGCGCGCTCGATCTCGGCGCGGGTGTTCATCACGAACGGCCCCCATTGCGCGATCGGCTCGTTCAACGGCCGCCCGGCGATCACGAGGGCACGGGCCGGCCCCGTCGCGGCCAGGCGCACGCCCCGCGCGCCGTCGCCATTGTCGAGGATCGCCATGGCCTGCTTGGGCAGGACCTGCCGCCGCGCGCCGACGGCGAGCGCGCCCTCATAGCAATAGACGAACGCGTTGTGCCCGGCGGGGATCGCCGGCGCCGCCGCGCCTGCGGCGGGGAAGATGACGTCGAGATAGAGGGGCTCGGTCGCGGGACGGGTGACCGCGCCCGCGACAGCGCCGCAGCGCCCTGCGACGACGCGCACCGTCGCGTCGCCGATCCGCGTCTCGGGTATCTCCGTCGCCGGGATGTCGCGGTAGCCCGGCGCGATCATCTTGTCGCGCGCCGGCAGGTTCAGCCACAGCTGGAAGCCGTGCATCAGGCCGGCCTCCTGCTCGGGCAGCTCGGAATGAACGAGACCGCGCCCCGCGGTCATCCATTGCACGCCGCCGGCCGTGAGCAGCCCCTCGCCGCCCGTCGTGTCGCGATGGCGCATGCGGCCGGCGATCATGTAGGTCACGGTCTCGAAGCCGCGATGCGGGTGGTCGGGAAAGCCGGCGATATAGTCGCCGGGATCGTCGGAGCGGAACTCGTCCAGCATCAGGAAGGGATCGAGGCGGCGCTGCAGGTTCTGCGTCAGCACGCGCAGCAGCTTCACCCCCGCACCGTCGGACGTCGGCATGCCGCGCACGACATGCTCGATCTCCCGGCTCGCCGACGACGCTTCGCCCTCGCTGCCCATGGCCTCGCCCCTCGCCGCCGTCGGCGGCCGAAAACCGTCCCGCCCGGGAGGATACGCATGGTCGTGCGGCGCGCCACCCCGTTCTCGACCTGCGCGCGGCACGCCGCGGGCGCGGCACCCGCGACGCGCACGAAGCCGGTGACGCGCGGCGCGATACGGGCGCGTCGCGCCCGGGCCCGCCGGGCGCGCGACGGTCGCCGGCATTTGAAGCGGATTGCACCGGCTTCGCCGCGAATTTGCGCGAGCGGCGCAGCGGACATCCCCACTTAACCGATCAGAAATCCCTCCTTGAATATTGTGGGGCTTCATTGCGGGCCCGCTGCAGCTGGCCCCTCACAAGATCGGACTAGGGACTTCATGGGAACTGGCTCGCGCGCTTTCCCGTCGCACGCCCCCCCGCGCCTGCGCATCGCAGAGCCGCAGGCGGCCGCGACGACCGCTCCGTCGCAATGCCGCCCCGCGCGGTGCGGGCGCCAATCCGCAAGCCGCGTCCCCGACGCGACCGATCCCCACGACAACCCGCGCCACTCCTGAGCCGCCGGAAGGAAATCAAGATGCAGTCACTCGAGACCGGGAGCCCGCCCGTCGCCGGCTTTGCGCCGCCCGACCGGACGACGATCGGCGACAACACCCAGCAGTTCATCACCTTCACGCTCGACGGCCAGGAATACGGCATCGACATCATGGTCGTGCGCGAGATCAAGGGGTGGGCCGAGACGACCACCATCCCCAATGCGCCGGACTACGTGCGCGGTGTCATCAACCTGCGCGGCGTGATCGTGCCGATCTTCGACCTCCGTTCGCGCTTCGGCATGGGCCGCACCACGCCGAGCCCGATGCACGTCGTCATCATCGTGCACACCCGCGGCAAGACGATCGGCCTCCTGGTCGACGCGGTCTCGGACATCATCACGATCGAGCCCGAGGCGATCCGACCGGTGCCCGAGATGGGATTGCCGAGCGACGACCGGTTCCTCGACGGCCTCGTCGCCCATGGCGACCGGATGGTCACGCTGATCTCGCTCAACGGCCTGTTCGCGCACATCAACGACGCGGCCGGCGAGCTGCGTCCCGCGACGACCGCGTCGAAGACCGAGTCCCCCGAAGCTTCCAACTGACCCTGCGGCCGCCCGATCGGCGTGCCGCCCGAACGAATCGATATGGAGACAACGATGGCCAGAACAGCAAAGCTCACTTCCACCTCGGCGAAGGGCAAGCCCGCCGCGAAGGGCGCCTCGAATCCCAAGGCGCAGCTCGACGCGATGCGCACGGCCCAGGCTTTCGTCGAGTGCTCGCCGCAGGGCGTGATCGTCGACGCGAACGCGGTGTTCCTGCAGGCGACCGGCTTCGCCCTCGAGGACCTGGTCGGGCAGGAGCACTCGGTCTTCGCCGATCCGGCCTGGCGCGCGCAGCCCGATTTCCGGCCGTTCTGGGACAAGGTGGCGCGCGGCGAGACCCAGTCGGGCCTGTACCGCTTCGCCAGCAAGGCCGGCAAGGAGGTCTGGTTCCAGGGATCCTACGCGCCGGTGGTCGATGCGAAGGGCGTCGTGACGGCCGTCGTGGTCACCGGCTGGGACGTGACCGCCCAGACGCAGAAGGCGCAGGCCGACGCGCTCGAGCTCAAGGTGCGCTCGGACATCATGGACATGACCAGCATCGTGTCCTACGCCGACCTGAAGGGCGACATCGTCACGATCAACGACAAGTTCTGCGAAGTTTCCAAGTACAGCCGCGACGAGCTGATCGGCAAGCCCCACAACACGACCCGGCATCCGGACATGCCGAAGGAAGTGTTCAAGGAGATGTGGAGCACGATCGGCCGCGGGCGCCCGTTCCGCGGCGTCATCAAGAACCGCGCGAAGGACGGCACGCCGTACTACGTGGACGCCGTGATCATGCCGTTCCTCGGCGAGAACGGTAAGCCGAAGAAGTACCTCGGCGTGCGTTACGACATCACAGCCGCGGAGCTGGAGCGCCAGGCGATGCGCGGCCTGTTCGGGGCCATCGACACGAGCTTCGCCTATATCGAGTTCGACACCGACGGCAATGTCCTGAACGCCAACAAGAACTTCCTGGACACGCTCGGCTACCAGCTGGACGAGATCAAGGGCAAGCACCACCGCCTCTTCGTCGAGAAGTCGTACGAGACGTCGCCCGCCTACGGGCAGTTCTGGGCCGACCTCAAGGGCGGCAAGGCGACCAGCGACGTCTTCAAGCGCATCGCGAAGTCCGGCAAGGAGGTCTGGATCCAGGCGGTCTACGCGCCGGTGAAGGACGAGGTGGGCCGGGTCATCAAGGTGGTCAAGCTGGCGACCGACGTGACCGACCGGATCAAGGCGACGCAGACGCTGCAGGCCGCCGTGCGCGAGACCCAGGACGTCGTCGCCGCGGCGATGGCCAACGACCTGAGCAAGCGCATCCCGATGGAAGGCAAGACCGGCGACATCGAGCAGCTGTGCAACGGCGTCAACGGCCTGATCGACAGCATGAGCTCGATCGTGGCGCGGATCATCGACTCGTCGAACGAGATCGCCAACGCCGCACGCGAGATCGCCAGCGGCAACACCGACCTCTCCCAGCGCACCGAGGAGCAGGCGTCGAGCCTGGAGGAGACCGCAGCGAGCCTCGAGGAGCTGACCTCGACGGTGAAGCAGAACGCCGACAACGCCCAGCAGGCCAACCAGCTCGCCAGCTCGGCCTCCGAGGTCGCGATCAAGGGCGGCAGCGTCGTCAGCCAGGTCGTGCGGACGATGGACGGGATCACGGACTCGAGCCGCAAGATCTCCGACATCATCGGCGTCATCGACGAGATCGCGTTCCAGACCAACATCCTCGCCCTCAACGCCGCGGTCGAGGCCGCGCGCGCCGGCGAGCAGGGCCGCGGCTTCGCGGTGGTGGCCGCCGAGGTGCGCAACCTCGCGCAGCGCAGCGCCAACGCGGCGAAGGAGATCAAGGCCCTGATCTCGGACTCGGTCAGCAAGGTCGAGACGGGCTCGAAGCTGGTCGAGAGCGCCGGCAAGACGATGGAGGAGATCGTCGCCTCGGTGAAGCGCGTCACCGACATCATGGCGGAGATCTCGGCCGCGTCGCAGGAGCAGAGCGGCGGCATCGAGCAGGTCAACACCGCCGTCACCGAGATGGACAAGATCACGCAGCAGAACGCCGCCCTCGTCGAGGAGGCCGCGGCTGCGGCCAAGTCGCTCGAGGAGCAGACCGGCGGGCTGGTGGCCATGGTCGCCGACTTCACCCTCGCGGAAGGCCATCAGTCGACGGCGAGGCCGGCCACGCGCCCGGCGGCCACCGGCAATCCGGTCGTCGACAGCGCCGTGCGCAAGGCGGCCGCCGCGCGTCCCGGCTCGGATGCGGCCAAGCGCCCGGCCGCCGTGCCGGCACGCCCCGCCACGGCCGAGAAGCCGACGGCGCCCAAGCGCCGCGCGGCGGGCGGCGGCGGCGACGCCGACTGGCAGGAGTTCTGATCGGGATCCGATCGCGACGCCCTGAAGCCTCCGGCCGCGCCGACAACGGCGCGGCCGGAACGCCCTTCCAGCACTGGGCAGGATCATGCAAGCCGCAAAGCAGACCGAGTTCACGCTCAGCGACTCTGACTTCAACAAGATCTCGGCCTTCGTCCGCACCCGCACGGGGATCGTCCTCAGCGAACGCAAGCGCGACCTCGTCTACAGCCGGCTCGTCCGCCGCTTGCGGGCCCTGCGCCTCGACAGCTTTGCCGCCTATTGCGACTACCTCGAGGGCCCCGACGGCGACCAGGAACACGGGTCGCTGATCAACGCGATCACGACGAATCTCACGGGGTTCTTCCGCGAGGCCCACCACTTCGAGCACCTCGCGGAGAACGTCCTCAAGCCGCTGGTCAGGGAGCGCGCGAACGGGCAGCGGCGCATCCGGATCTGGTCCTCGGCCGCGTCGACCGGCGAGGAGCCGTACTCGATCGCGATGGTGCTGCGCAGCGTCGTGCCCGAGACCGGCGGCTGGGACGCGAAGATCCTCGCCACCGACATCGACACCGACGTCATCGCGCACGGCAAGGCGGGGCGCTACGGCGCCGACGCCGTCGAGCGCATGCCCGAGCCGTACCGCTCGCGCTATGTCGGGCCGGAGCAGGGCGGCAGGGTGCAGATCGACCAGCGCGTGCGCAACCTCATCACCTTCAAGCAGCTGAACCTGATGGACGACTGGCCGATGCGCGGCCCGTTCGACGTCATCTTCTGCCGCAACGTCGTCATCTACTTCGACAAGCAGGAGAAGTGCGTGCTGTTCGACCGGATGGCCGAGCTGCTGCAGCCCAACGGCTGGCTCTACATCGGCCATTCCGAGAACCTTCTCGGCATCACCGACCGCTTCCAGCTCCAGGGCCGCACGATCTACCGCCGGGTGTCCTGATGAACCTGGCCCAGAAGCCGACCGAGCGGCGACAGCGCAGGGGCATCGAGGAGCCGCTCCTCAACAACAAGGTCCGGCGCTATCGCGACCCGGAGTTCAACGCGACCGTCGTGAAGGTGCTTCCCGGCGAGCATTACGTGACCGACGTGGCCGACGAGATGATCGTCACCGTGCTCGGATCGTGCATCGCCGCGTGCATCCGCGACCCGCTGATCAAGTTCGGCGGCATGAACCACTTCATGCTGCCGCAGAGCGCCGACGGAGCCTGGGGCGCCGCTTCGGCGTCGATGCGCTACGGCAACTTCGCGATGGAAGTCCTGATCAACGAGATCCTGTCGCGCGGCGGGCGCCGCGAGCGCCTCGAGATCAAGGTCTTCGGCGGCGGCAACGTGCTCGCCGGATCGACCCCGGTCGGCACGCGCAACGCCGCATTCGTCGAATCCTATCTCGCCGCCGAAGGCCTGACGGCCGTGGCGAGCCATCTGCGCGGCAACTTCCCGCGCCGCGTCCACTACTTCCCCGTGACCGGCAAGGTCATGATGCGCGAGCTCAAGCGCACCGACGACCAGGTCGTGCTCGACACCGAGAAGTCCTACCTCACGAAGCTCAGCACGCCGCCGAGCTCGGGGGACATCGAACTCTTCGATTGAGGCCGCCTCGTGCAAAGAAAGCCCATCCGCGTCGTTGTCGTCGACGATTCCGCCCTGATGCGGAAGATGATCTCGGCGATGCTGAGCTCCGAGCCGGACATCGAGGTCGTCGGCATCGCCAACGACCCCTTCCAGGCGCGCGAGCAGATCAAGGCGACCAATCCCGACGTCGTGACGCTGGACGTCGAGATGCCGAAGATGGACGGGCTGACCTTCCTCGAGAAGATCATGACGCTGCGGCCGATGCCGGTCGTCATGGTCTCCTCGCTGACACAGACCGGGACCGACGCGACGCTGCGCGCGCTCGAGCTCGGCGCCGTCGACTGCGTGGCCAAGCCGGCCGGCGGCATGATCGCCGAGGGCCAGGCCGAGTTCCGCGCCGACGTCATCGCCAAGGTGCGCACGGCCGCCGCCGCGCGGATCCGGCCGCGCAAGCTCGTCGAGCGCGCCGCCCGGGCCTCGGTCGGCCCCGGCTACTCGTCGAGCGAGGTCGTCGTCGCGATCGGGTCGTCGACCGGCGGCGTCGAGGCGCTGCATCACGTGCTCCAGGCGCTGCCCGCCGACAGCCCGGCGGTGGTCGTCACGCAGCACATGCCGCCCGCCTTCACGGCGAGCTTCTCGCGCCGCCTGGACTCCGAATGCGCGGTCGTGGTGGCCGAGGCGACCGACGGCGTGCGCGTGCTCCCGGGCCACGTCTACATCGCGCCGGGCGGCCGTCATCTCGAGCTGGGCCGCTCCGGCGCCAACTACATCTGCAAGCTGCACGACCAGCCGCCGGTCTCCGGGCACCGTCCGTCGGTGGACGTGCTGTTCCGCTCGGTCGCGCGAAATGCCGGCGCCAACGCCGTCGGCGTGATCATGACCGGCATGGGCCGCGACGGCGCCGACGGCCTGCTCGAGATGCGCAAGGCCGGCGCTCGGACGATCGGCCAGGACGAGGCGAGCTGCGTCGTCTACGGCATGCCCAAGGTCGCGCGCGAGGTCGGCGCCGTCGAAGTGGAGGTGCCGCTGCACAAGATCCCGGGCGAGATCCTGCAGCGCTGCTACGCCTCGACCCCGCGTCGTATGCGCATCTGAGGCACCGTCCCGGCATTGCGCCGGCGCGAGTGGGGTCGGCGACACGTCGCCGGCCCCGCTCGCATTTCTGAGGGCTGGCGTCGCGGCCGTCGATCGGTGAAGAGTGCGGCCGAGCACTCGTTCCCCTCCACGCGACGGAGCGCCCCCTGAGCCCCACCCGCAAGCCGATCCGCATCGGCGTCGACATCGGCGGCACGTTCACCGACCTCCAGATCCTGGACCTGCGCGACGCCCGGCTCGTCAGCCACAAGGTCGCGACGACCCCCGCCGACCCCTCGATCGGCCTGCTCGACGGCGTGCGCGAGGCGGCACAGCGCTTCGGCTTCGCGCTCGACGACGTCGGCTATCTGCTGCACGGCACGACGATCGCGACGAATGCGGTGCTGGAGCGCAAGTTCCCGCGCGGCGCACTCGTCACCACCGCCGGCTTCGAGGACGTCCTCGAGATCACCCGCCACGCGCGCCGCGAGGTCTATTCCGTCCGCCCGCGGCCCTTCCCCGTCCTGATCGCCCGCGACCGCCGGGTCGGCGTCGCCGAGCGCATCCGCGCCGACGGCCGCATCGAGACGGCGCTGACGCGCGCGGCGCTGGACGCGCTCGCGCGGCGTCTGGCGACGCTCGACGTGGAAACGGTCGCCGTGTCGCTGCTGAACGCCTACGTGAACCCGGCGCACGAGCACGCGATCCGCGATCATCTCGCCGCGGCCCTGCCCGGCGTCGCGGTGTCGATCTCCTCGGCGATCAGCCCCGAGATCCGCGAGTACGAGCGCAGCTCGACCACCGTCCTGAACGCGCTGCTCACGCCGGTGGTGAAGGCCTATCTCGAGAAGCTCGTCGCGCGGATGACCGAGGCACGCTTCGAGCCGCGCCTGCTGATCGTGCAGTCGAACGGCCGGGTCTGCACGCCGGAGACGGCGGCGCAGGAGCCCGTCCGGCTGCTGCTGTCGGGCCCGAGCGGCGGCGCGCTCGCCGCCCTGCACCTCTCGCGCGCGCTCGGCGAGCCGTCGCTGGTCGGGGTCGACATGGGCGGCACCAGCTACGACGTCTCGGTCGTGCGCGAGGACCGCATCGACCTCGTGAACCAGGGCGAGATCGACCGCCTGCCGGTGCGCGTGCCGATGGTCGAGATCCGCACCATCGGCGCCGGCGGCGGCTCGATCGCGCGCGTCGACGCGGGCAGGCGCCTCGCGGTCGGACCGGAGAGCGCCGGCGCGCGGCCCGGGCCGGTCTGCTACGGCCATGGCGGCACGGAGCCGACGGTCACCGACTCCAACCTGGTGCTCGGGCGGCTCGACCCGGCTTTCTTCCTCGGCGGGAAGATGAAGCTCGACCTCGCCGGCGCGCGCCGCGCCCTGACCGGGCGCATCGCCGACGCGCTGGACGTCGGCCCGGAGCAGGCGGCCGGCGGGATCCTGACGATGACCAACGCCAACCTCGCGGCGGCGATCCGGCTCAGCCTGTTCGAGAAGGGCCTCGATCCGCGCGACTTCGCGCTGCTCTCGTTCGGCGGCGCCGGCTCGCTGCACGCGATCCACGTCGCCGAGGAACTCGGCATCCGCCGGGTGATCTTCCCGCGCGACGCGAGCACGCTGTCGGCCTGGGGCATCCTGCATTCCGACATCGGCCACGACTTCGCGCGCTCGCGGGTCATGCCCGCGACCGCCGAGAGCCTGCCGACTCTCGCGGCCATGGCGGCGGAGCTGACGCGCCAGGGCGAGGCGCGGCTCGCCGCGGACGCCATTTCTCCGGCGGATCGCGCGCTGCGGTTCGCCGCCGACCTGCGCTATCGCGGCCAGGCCTTCGAGCTGACGGTGCCCTGGCGCTTCGAACAGCTCGATGGAGCGGCGCTGGACGGCCTGGTCGCCGACTTCCACGCGATGCATCGCCAGCGGTTCTCCTACGCGAATCCCGACGACGCGGTCGAGATCGTCACCCTGCGGCTGGCGGCCATCGGCCGGCTCGAGCGTCCGCCCGGCGCCGCGGCGGCAGTTGCCGGCAGCACGGCGGCAGCGGGCATGCGGCCGGTGTGGCTCGATGGCGCCTGGCATCCCGTCAAGGTCCTGCGGCGCGACGCGCTCGGGCCGGGCGCCACCGTCGCCGGACCGGCGGTGATCGAGGAGGACTACACGACCGCCCTGTTGATCGCCGGCTGGACGCTGCGCGTCGACCCGACCGGCCACCTGATCGCGACGAGGGACCTGACATGACGGACGCATCCAGCCGCCCGGCCCAGACCCTCGACCCGATCGAGCTCGAGGTCCTGCGCAACGCGCTGACCGCCGCCGCCGCGGAGATGGACGTGACGGTCTGGCGCACCTCGCGCTCGACCATCGTTCGCGAGATGCTCGACTACTCGACCGCGATCTACGACCGCGACGGCTTCAACGTCGCGCAGTCGGTGCGGATCCCGCAGCACCTCAACTCGATGGGCTACGCGCTGCGCACCATCGTCGAGCAGTTCATCCCGCTCGAGCGCTGGGAGGACGGCGACGTCGTGATCGCCAACGACCCGTACTGCGGCGGCCAGCACCTGCCTGACATCCTCGCATTCCGGCCGGTCTTCCACGACGGCGCGCGCGTCGCCATCGTCGGCACGCTCTGCCACCACCTCGACGTCGGCGGCATGTCGCCGGGCAGCTACACGGCGACCGCGACCGAGATCTACCAGGAAGGGCTGCGCATCCCGCCGATCAAGCTGTTCAAGCGCGGCGTGCGCAACGACGAGGTCTGGGCGATGCTCGGCCAGAACGTCCGCCAGACCGCGATCGTGCTCGGCGACCTGCAGTCGCAGATCGCCTCGCTCGAGGTCGGCGTCGGCAATGTGCGCAAGCTCGCCGCCAAGTACGGCGCCGAGACCCTGACGACGGCCTGCCGGGCCCTCCTCGACGCCTCCGACGCCGCGATGCGCGACGTCATCCGCCGGATGCCGGACGGCACCTACAGTTTCGAGGACTTCCTCGACGACGACGGCATCACCACCGACAAGCCGGTCCGCCTGCACGCCACGGTGACGATCGCCGACGAGCGGATGATCGTCGACCTGTCCGGCTCGAGCCCGCAGGTCCCCGGCCCGATCAATGCCACGCTCGGCTCGACCAGCTCGGCCGTCTACTACGCCGCGATGGCCTGCGCCGACCGGCCGATCCCGCCCAATGCCGGCTGCTATCGGCCGATCGAGATCGTGGCGCCCGAGGGTCTGATCGTTAACGCGCGCCATCCCGCCCCGGTCGCGCACCGCATCGCCCCCGGCCACCGGCTGGTGAACGTGCTGTTCGGCGCCTTCGCGCAGGCGGTGCCCGAGCGCATGCCCGCGGCCTATTACGGCTGCAGCTACGTCTGCAGCTTCCAGACCGAGACCGCCGACCATCGCCGCAACGTGCTGGTCGAGATCGAGATCGGCGGCAACGGCGCGCTGCCCGACGAGGACGGCGCCAGCGCCCTCAGCTTCGGAATGCACAACAACGCCAACATCCCGATCGAGATGATCGAGGCCGGCATGCCGATCGCCTTCGTCGGCTACGGCCTGCTGCCCGGCACGGGCGGCAGCGGCCGCCAGCGCGGCGGGCTCGGCCTGTGGCGGGAATGGCGGGTCGACGCCGAGCGCGCCACCTTCACCGCGCAGATGGACCGCTTCCGCCATCGCCCCTACGGACTTGCCGGCGGCGGCGCGGGCGCGCCCGGCCGATTGCTGCTGATCCGGGACGGCAGGACGACGCCGCTGCACTCGAAGGTGAGCAACCTGCCGCTGCTCAAGGGGGACGTCATCAGGCTGGAGACGTCGGGCGGCGGAGGCTTCGGCGATCCGGCGACCCGCGCGGTCGAGGCCGCCGGCCGCGACCGCGCGCTCGGCTACGTGACGGCATGAGCGCCGCCCCGCCGACATTCGCCCAGAGCGGCGGCTTCCTCGGACTCGGGCCGCGCGCCGACGCCGCGATTGCGGTCGCCGGCATCCCGTTCGACATCGGCACGACCAACCGCAGCGGCGCGCGCTTCGGGCCGACGGCGATCCGGCAGGCGAGCCGCATGCTCGTCGACGGGCTGCATCCGCAACGCTGGGTCGACCCCGCGCGCGGCGCGGTCGCCGACGTCGGCGACTTCGCCATCGCGCTGGGCGACATTCCGGCGAGCCTCGCCCTGATCGAGCGCCAGGCGGCGGCGCATCGCCACCTCGTGGCGCTCGGCGGCGACCACGGCGTGACGCTCGCCCTGCTGCGCGCCCTCGCGAAGCGTCGCGGCGGGCCGGTCGCGCTCGTCCACTTCGACGCGCATGTCGACACCTGGCCGGACAGCTTCGGCCAGCGCTACGGGCACGGTTCCGTCTTCTTCAACGCGATCGAGGAGGGCCTCGTCGACCCGCGGCGGATGATCCAGATCGGCATCCGCAGCCCGGTCCAGCGCGAGGTGTGGGACTGGACGCTCGGCAAGGGGGTGACGATCGTCACCGCCGAGCGCGCGCACGAGCTCGGCGCCGCGGCCGTCGCCGAGGCGATTCGCGCCGCGATCGGCGACTCGGGCGCCTATCTCAGCTTCGACATCGACGCGCTCGATCCGGCCTTTGCGCCCGGCACCGGCACGCCCGAAATCGGCGGCCTCGCGAGCTGGCAGGCGCAAGCGATCCTGCGCCGCCTCGGCGGCCTCGACTGGATCGGCGCCGACGTCGTCGAAGTCGCGCCGGCCTACGACGTCGCCGAGATCACCGCGCTCGCCGCGGCGACGATCGCGTGGGAGTACCTCGCGCTCGCCGGCGGCAGCGGCGCTTCGCGCGCTTGAGCGCGCCTGTGCGTGTGCCGGGACACACCGCGCGAGATCTTTTGGCTCAGTCTGCGAATAAGGCTTGCGCGTCGGCGTGGTTCGATTATTTACCGGCGCTCAGACGCAAATCGCACGTGCCCTAGGCTAGCTCGCGATCAAGCGAGCGGGGTCAAGCAACGACGGAACGCGTCCTGTTCGGTAGCGCCGATCATCAGTGGGTCGGCACCTTATGGGAGCCTTTCATGGTTGTGGCACGTCGCGCCGCGGCGCCTCCTGACCTTGCACATCGCTCGGCCCCGTCGCAGGCCGCCGTCGAGGCGTTGCCGGGCGGGCGCCGCGCGACTCGGACCGCCGCGTCGCCGATCGGCGCGTCGAGCCGCGCCGCGGCCGCGCGCGCGACCTCCGCGCCTCCGACCCTCTCCCCGTTTCCGCTGACCGGCACTGCCCTCGCCGCGGCCGAGCCGCCGCGGTTCCGCGCCGCGGTCGCGCCGCTGCGCCGGCGCGTCGACGCGGCGCCGGCCGCGCTGCCGACGGTGGACGCCGTCGTGCGCGCCGAGCGCCCCGAGGAGCCCTTGCACTGCCTGCGCCCGGCGGCCCTCGCCGCGGCGGCACGCGCCTTCGTGGCGGCCTTCCCCGGCGACACGTTGTACGCCGTGAAGTGCAACCCGGAGCCGCGCGTCCTGCGCGCCCTCTGGGCGGGCGGGGTGCGCCAGTTCGACTGCGCCTCGCCGGCCGAGGTCGCGGTCGTGCGCCACCTCTTCGGCGAAGCGGCCGGGATCCGCTACATGCACCCCGTCAAGACGCGCGCGGCGATCCGCGAGGCGTACGCGTCGCATGGCGTGCGCGTCTTCGCCTTCGACTCGGCGGACGAGCTCGCCAAGCTGGTCGCCGAGACCGGCGGCGACGCGCTCGGCCTCGTCGTGCGCCTCGCGGTCAAGGGCGGCGGCTCCTACGACCTCAGCGGCAAGTTCGGCGCGCGCCCGGCGGACGCGGTCGAGCTGCTGCGGGCGGCGCGGCCGCATGCCCGGACGCTGGGCGTGTCCTTCCATGTCGGCTCGCAGTGCCTCGACCCGGCGGCCTACGCCGCGGCCGTCGCGCTGGCCGGCGAGGTCATCCGCGCGGCAGGTGTTCCGGTCGAGGTCCTCGATGTCGGCGGCGGCTTCCCGGCGAGCTATCCGGACATCGTGCCGCCCGCGCTCGAGCACTTCATGACGGTGATCGGCGAGGCGCATCGCGGCCTCGAGATCCCCGGCCTCGCGCTGTGGGCGGAGCCCGGGCGCGCGCTCGTCGCGGGCGGCGCCTCGGTCGTGGTGCAGGTGGCGCTGCGCCGCGACGGTGCGCTGTTCATCAACGACGGCGTCTACGGCGCGCTGTCGGACGCCGGGGCCCCCGGCTTCCGCTTCCCGTGCCGTCTCATTCCCGGCGATGGCCGCGAAGTCGATGCCCGCACCGGCGGCTTCGAGCTCTTCGGCCCGACCTGCGACAGCGCCGACCGGATGAAGGGCCCGTTCGTCCTGCCGGCCTGCGTGCGCGAGGGCGACTGGCTCGAGATCGGCCAGCTCGGCGCCTATGGCGCCGCGCTTCGAACGGCCTTCAACGGATTTGACCGCGCGCGACTCGTCGACGTTTGCGACGATCCGATGCTGGCCACCCCCGGCTACCCGCCCAACTAGCGACCCCAACCCGAACCGACGCCCGAGGAACAGCGCAGGAATGAAGCACGTCACGTTCAACGGCCGTCTGGTCATGGTCGGGTTCGGCAGCATCGGCCAGGGGGTCCTCCCCCTGGTCCTCCGGCATATCGACATGCCGAGCGACCGGATCACGATCGTCACCGCCGAGCCGCGGGGCGAGGCGGTGGCCCGCGAGCACGGCGTGACCTTCGTCCAGACCGCGATCACGCGCGAGAACCTCGAAGGGACCCT
Source organism: Alphaproteobacteria bacterium (assembly GCA_016793165.1). Taxonomy (GTDB): domain Bacteria; phylum Pseudomonadota; class Alphaproteobacteria; order CACIAM-22H2; family CACIAM-22H2; genus CAIOSQ01. Next base: position 366,548 of record JAEULA010000034.1, read on the forward strand.
GGCGCCGCTGCTCGGGCCCGGCGACTTCCTGCTGAACCTCTCCGTGGACGTCGCGTCCGTCGCGCTGATCGAGTTCGCCCAGGCGAAGGGCGCGTTCTACCTCGACACATGCATCGAGCCCTGGGCGGGCGGCTACACCGACCCCACCCTGTCGCCGTCGCAGCGCTCAAACTACGCGCTGCGCGAGGCGGCGCTGGCGCTCGCGCCGCGCTTCGCGGGCGGCCCGACGACGGTGCTGACCCACGGGGCCAACCCCGGCCTGGTGTCGCATTTCGTCAAGGAAGCGCTGCTCACCATCGCGCGCGACACCGGCCGTCGGTCCGCGACGCCGTCCGACCGGGCCGGCTGGGCCGCGCTCGCCCGCGATCTCGGCATCAAGGTGATCCACATCGCCGAGCGCGACACCCAGGCGGCGGCGGCGCCGAAGACGCGCGGCGAGTTCGTGAACACCTGGTCGATCGACGGCTTCGTCGGCGAGGGTTCGCAGCCGGCGGAGCTCGGCTGGGGCACGCACGAGCGGCACTTTCCCGCGGACGGGCGGCGGCACGAGTTCGGCTGCGACGCGGCCATCTACCTGATGCGTCCCGGCGCCAGTACCCGCGTGCGGAGCTGGACGCCGCTCGAGGGGCCGTTCCATGGTTTTCTGGTGACCCACAACGAGTCGATCTCGATCGCGGACTACTACACGCTGGAGCGCGACGGCGCCGTGGCGTACCGCCCGACCGTCCACTACGCCTATCACCCCTGCGACGACGCGGTGCTCAGCCTGCACGAGATCGCGGGCAAGAACTGGGCCCTGCAGCCGCGCAAGCGCCTGATGATGGACGAGATCGTCGAGGGCATCGACGAACTCGGCGTGCTGCTGATGGGGCACGCCAGGGGCGCCTTCTGGTACGGCTCGCGCCTGTCGATCGCCGAGGCCCGCCGCCTGGTGCCGCACAACAACGCCACCAGCCTGCAGGTCACGGCGGCGGTCCTGGGCGGCATGATCTGGGCGATCGAGAACCCGCGGGCCGGCGTGGTCGAGGCGGACCAGATCGACCATCACCGCATCCTCGAGATCGCCCGCCCCTATCTGGGCGAGGTCGTCGGCGCCTATGGCGACTGGACGCCGCTGCACGGCCGCGAGTCCCTGTTCCCGGAGACGCTCGACCGCTCCGATCCCTGGCAATTCGTGAACTTCCGCGTCGTATAACCGCGCCCGAGAGAAGGACCCCAGACGTGACGAAGAAGATCCAGCGCTTCCTTGCCGAGAACCGCCCCCAGACCCCGTGCCTGGTGGTCGACCTCGACGTCGTGGCCGACAACTACCGCAAGCTCAAGACCGCGGTGCCGCAGGCGCTGATCTACTACGCGATCAAGGCCAACCCGGCGCCGGAGATCCTGAAGCTGCTCGTCGGCGTCGGCTCGTCCTTCGACACCGCCAGCCTGAACGAGATCGACATGGTCCTGGCGGCCGGAGGGTCGGCCGACAAGATCAGCTACGGCAACACCATCAAGAAGAAGAGCGACATCGCCGCGGCGCATGCCCGCGGCGTCCGGCTCTTCGCCTTCGACAGCCAGGCCGAGCTCGACAAGATCGCCGAGGCGGCGCCCGGCGGCCGGGTGTTCTGCCGGATCCTGACTTCGGGCGTCGGCGCCGACTGGCCGCTCAGCCGTAAGTTCGGGTGCGAGGTGGAGATGGCCCGCGACCTGCTGATCGAGGCCGCCAAGCGCGGCGTCGTCCCGCACGGCGTGTCGTTCCATGTCGGCTCGCAGATGAAGGACCCCGAGGCGTGGGATTCCGCCGTTGCGCAGGCGGCCTGGATCTTCAAGGAGTGCGAGACCGCGGGCGTCACCCTGAACATGCTCAACATCGGCGGCGGGTTCCCGACGCGCTATCGCCGCGACATCCCGACCATGGGCACCTACGGCGAGGCGATCGACGCGGCGCTCAAGCGCCATTTCGGCAACCGCGTGCCCGAGATCATCGTCGAGCCGGGCCGCCAGATGGTCGGCGATGCCGGGATCATCCAGACCGAGGTCGTGCTGATCAGCCGCAAGGGCCGCAACGATCCGCGCCGCTGGGTCTATCTCGACATCGGCAAGTTCGGCGGCCTCGCCGAGACGCTGGACGAGGCGATCCAGTACCCGATCTCCACACCGCGCCGCGGCAAGGTGGAGCGCGTGATCCTGGCCGGGCCGACCTGCGACTCCGCCGACGTGATCTACGAGAAGGCCGACTACCGCCTGCCCCTCGACCTCGAGGTCGGCGATCGCCTCGAGATCCGTGCGACCGGCGCCTACACCACGACCTACGCCTCGGTCGCCTTCAACGGCTTCGAGCCACTCAAGACCTACTGCATCTGACCCCGGCTGCTTCCGGCCCCGGCCGGCCCTCGGCGCCAGGCGCCGGCGCGAGCGGCCGCGGTCAGGCCGCCTTGTCGGCCGCGTCCGGCACGTCGAAATTGGTGATCGCGATCACGTCGTTGCCGGCGCCGACATAGGTCAGCGTGTCGAAGCTCATCGAGCGCGCCATGGCGATGCCGCGCCCGTTGGGCGCCAGCAGCCGCGCCGGATCGAATTTCAGGTAGCGGCGAAAGTCGAAGCCGGCGCCCTCGTCGCGAACCTGGAAGATCCCGCGATGCGCCTCGCGGCGGAACTGCACCGTCGCGCGGCGATCGCGGTATTCCGGCAGGGCCAGGCGGCGATCGATCTCGGCCTGCCAGTTCCCGCTCTTGATCAGCTCACCCTTCTCCTCGCAGGAGATGCCGAGATTGCCATGCTCGATCGCGTTGACGATCAGCTCGCGCAGGCCGACCACGACCCGCGCCGGATCCGGGCAGGCGAGCGACAGCATCGTCGACAGGTTGCGCGCCTCCGACAAGGTGCGGACCTGGAACAGCCCGCCCATGATCAGGCCGATCGCCGAGCCGCGCTGCTCCACCTCGTTGCGCAGGCGCGAGATCTCGCGATGCTGTGCCAAGGCGCTCGCCAGGAGCTGCGGCAGGGCCGGCGACATCAGGTCGTCGATCGCGAAGTGGCTGGGACCCGCGAACGCCCCCTCGGTGCACATCGTCGCGCACAGGCTCTGGCTCTCCGCGATCATCGGCAGGCGATGGTCCAGGCACCCCCAGCGCTTGATCAGCGCGCAGGCGGTCTGCGACGACAGGTCCGTGCCGACGACGATCGCGTCGACCTCGCCGACGGCAGCGGGATCCCCCGCCGCGTCGACGATCACCGGCTCGTGCTCGGCCGCCTGAAGACGCGCCTTGAGCGCCTCCACGCGGGCGGCCCCGGCCCCGATGACGAGGATGCGACTCATTGTGACCCCTCCTTGGCGGGCGGTCGTCCGATCATGGCGATGGTGAGATCGTCGGGCAGCGGCCACGGCACGCTGGTGCGCAGCCGGTCCCAGACGCGCTCGAAGGTCGCCGCGGCGCCGTAGCTGCGCGGGATGCCCGCGACCGTCTGGCACAGCCGGTCCCAACCCATCGCCTCGCCGTCCTGCATGCGCAGGTCGGTCAGCGCGTCGCTGTAGAGCATCAGGAACTCGCCGGGCGCCAGCACCGTATGGCGGTTCTCGTAGGTCGCGGCGGGCGACAGGCCAACCGGCAGGCCGCGCGCGTCGCAGACCCGGGCCACCGGGCGCTTCAGGTCGCCGATGATCGGCGGCGGCGAGCCCGCGGTCGCGTAGACGAAGTCGTTGGTCTCCAGGTCCAGGGTGCCGACGATGAACGTCGCGAACTCGCCCGTCTCGAGCGTGCGGCACAGGCCGGCATTGATCTTCATCAGCGCCGCGGCGGGATCGGAAAGATCGAAGTTCCCCGTCTGGAGCAGCGTGTGGACGCGGAAGGCGTTGATCGCCGACACGATCCCGTGGCCCGTGATGTCCGCGGCGAACACCGTCACGCGGCGCGCATCGATCCTGTTGATGCCCCAGATGTCGCCGCCGATCTCCGCGCTCGGCTCGACCATCCCGTGGATCATCAGCCCGGTGGATGCCGCCACCTCCTGCAGCTCCGCCTCCGAGGGCACGATGTTCGCCTGCAGTCGCCGCGCCGCGGCGAGCTCGCGGTCGATGCGGCTGCGATAGGCGACGAGGTGCTGCTCGAACCGCCAGCGCTCGAGATGCGAATGAGCCCGGGCGAGGAGCTCGGGGAGCTCGACCGGCTTGCGCAGCAGATCGGAGGCCCCCGCCGCGAAGACCGCGGCGATGTCGGTCGGTTTGTCGATCGAGCTGTGGACGAGGATCGGCAGCCGCGCCGTCTGCGGCGCCGCGCGCAGCCGTCGGCACACTTCGAAGCCGTCCATCTCTGGCATATGCAGGTCGACGATCACGAGGTCCGGGCACTGCAGGGCCACTTCGGCGAGGGCCTGAACGCCGTCGGCCGCCTGCCGGACATTGGCGTAGCCGGCCTTCGCGAACGCGCTCCGGATCAGGTTCCGCGACAGCCGCGAGTCGTCGACGATGAGGATCGAGCTGCCCGTCAGCTCGCTGAACACGGCCTCGGCGGCGGGCAATGCCGACGGCTCCGCATTCGCCACGGCATCGATGCGGACCGGCGCCTCGGAACCCATGCGTCGACCTGGATTCGACCGACCCCGCCCCGAATCACGTCCGGATGGTGACGATCTTCGACAGGTCGGCGAGCTCGAGGACCCGCCGGACATGCCCGGTCGGATTGTTCACCGAGAAGGTCCAGCTGGCCTTCTTCGCCTCCTCGCTGGCGATCAGCAGCATGCCGATGCCGGCGGAATCGATGGACTCGAGTTCGCGGAGGTCGAAGGCGCAGTGCTTGGGCTTGCGCTGGCTGACGTCGGCCAGGAGGGCGCGGAAGGCCCCGTGGTCCTCCATCGAGAGCGATCCGACGAACCGGATCTCGACGTCGTCGCCGCGCTGGATGACAGTCTGTCTCATTGACCTTCTCCCGAATGGGAATCAGAAAAGTTCGACGTCGCCGGAGTCCGCCGCCGCCGCCGGCGCCGCCTCGGGCGGCGCGACGCCGTCGAGCAGCATCGCGGCGATGAACCGCTCCCGCATCTCGCCGAGGGAGCGCTGGGAGATCAGGCTGCGCAGCCATGCCTCGTCGGGGGTGCCGTCGGGCAGGCCGGAGCTCGACGCCGAGGTCTCCTGCATCGATTCGAGCGCCGCCTGCAGCGTGGACAGCGCGTCGACGACGTTCTGGAGGCGCTGCGTCGCGCGGTCCTGGAACTGCATGTCGACGACGCTGCGCGAAATCAGCGCCGAGGATTCGCGCGAGATCTCCATCGCGCCGGCCACCGTCTCGGTCAGGCCCTTGTACTGCTCGATCAGCGCCTGCATGAGCTTCACGATCTCCTCGCGGGCGACGATGAGGTCGGTCATGTCGACGTTGGCGGACTCGCGGACCGCGGCGTGGCTCGAGCGGATGCCGGAGGCGACCTGGCCGATCCCGCTGCGCATGCGGTTGGCGATCGCGTTCATCGACTTCGAAAGCTCCTGGACCTCGTGCGCGACGACGCCGAAGCCCTTGCCGGCCTCCCCGGCGCGGGCCGCCTCGATCCGCGCATTGAGCGCGAGCAGGTTCGTCTGCTTGTTGATCCGCTCGACGTCGGCGATCAGCTGCTCGACCTGGCCGAGATCGCCGACGACGTCGTCGAGGGAGTAGACGACCTTCACGCTGTGCTTGGAGGTCTGGACGATCTGCGACATCAGCGATCCCAGGCGGCCGTCGATGACCTGGATCACCTCGGCAGTCTCGACCTCGCTGTCGCCGCAGCGGACCTTCGCCGTCGCCTCGATCACCTCGTTCAGCTTCTGAGACTGCGCCATCGCGCTGTTCGCCAGATCCCGGAACTGCCGGGACAGGTCGACGACCTTGGTCTCGACGAGCTGCGAGGTCGTGCCGATCTCGCTGCAGACCGCGTGGATCACCTTGCGATGCGTGGCCGAAAGGCCCTGCCAGCGCCGCACCAGATCGGCGAGCAGCGGATCTATCGCCGGTGCCGCGGTCTCGGGCGCGGCCGTTGCGACGACGGTGTCGTTGGCGGGGCTCGGCGTCTCCGCGACGGCGGCCGCCCGGCCCATCAGGCGGGCGAGCAGGCTCATGGCCGGCCCCGCGTCGCCATTGCGGGCGTCGCCGGCTCGGCACCGGAGCACGGAACGGGACGCGTGCGCACGATCAGGCCGCCGCCTGCTCGCGCACCGCGCCGCCGGAGGCGAGAACCGGATTGCCGGCGAGCGGCCGCATGCGCGCCAGGCCGTCGACGTCGAGGATCAGCGCCACCCGGCCGTTGCCCAGGATCGTCGCCGCGGAGATGCCCTCGATCTGGTCGTAATTCTCCTCGAGGCTCTTGATGACGACCTGCTGCTGGCCGAGCAGCTCGTCGATGACGAGGCCGATGCGGCCGCGATCCTCGGTGTCGACCAGGACGACCAGGCCCGAGGCCGGATCGGTGATCGCGTCGTCGACGCCGAAGATCGATCCGAGATGAACGAGCCGCACGTAGTCGCCGCGGATCGAGACGACGTTCTCGCCGTTCGGCAGGTGGTGCAGATCCTGCGGGCGCGGACGCAGGCTCTCCACGATCGAGTTGATCGGCAGGATGTAGCGCTCGCTGCCGACCGACAGGACCATGCCGTCGAGCACCGCCAGGGTCAGCGGCAGCGTCAGGGTGAAACGCGACCCCTTCCCCGGGGTCGACTGGATGGTCACGCGGCCGCCGAGGGCCTGGATGTTGCGGCGGACGACGTCCATGCCGACGCCGCGGCCGGAGATGTCCGTGACCGCGTCCGCGGTCGAGAAGCCGGCGGCGAAGATCAGGTTGTCGATCTCCTCGTCGGAGAGCTGCGCCGTCGGCGCGACCAGGCCGCGCTCCTTGGCGAGCCGGAGGACCTTGTCGCGGTTGATCCCACGGCCATCGTCCTCGACGGCGATGACGATACGGCCGCCGCGATGCGAGGCCGAGAGATGGATCGTACCCTCGGCGGGCTTGCCGGCGGCAAGGCGCTCGGCCGGCGTCTCGATGCCGTGATCCATCGAATTGCGGATCATATGGGTCAGCGGATCGGCGATCTCCTCGATCACCGTCTTGTCGACCTCGGTGTTCTCGCCATTGGTGACGAGCCTGACCTGCTTGCCCAGCTTGGCGGACACGTCGCGCACGATCCGCGGCATCCGGGCGAAGACGGATTTCACCGGCTGCATGCGGATCGCCATGACGCTTTCCTGGAGCTCGCGCATGTACATGCCGAGCGCCTCGAGCCCCTGGGCGATCATGGGGTGGCTGGCTTCCGCGATGTCGCTCATCCGCTGGGCGACCATCGACTGCGTGATCACCAGCTCGCCGACCGTGTCGACGAGGCGGTCGACGCGATCGAGATCGACCCGGATCGACGTCGTGCGCGCCGCGCTCGCCGCATCCGGCCTCACCTCGGGCCGGCCGCCGGTCGCCGCCTTGGGCTTCGCCGGCGCGGGCGCGCCGCGTGCCGGAGGCTCCGGCGCCGCCGCGGCGGGCGTGGCCCCGGACGCGGGCGCCGGGACCGCGACGGCCGTCACGGCGGAGGCCGGCTCGTCGATCGTCAGTTCGCAGTCGTCGACGACGAACTCGAAGACGTCCATCACCGCGTTGCGACCGGCCGACGTCTCGAGCTCGAAGTCCCACGCGAAATATGCCTCCTCGGGATCGAGGGCATCGAGCGACGGCAGGCGCGACAGGTCGATCCTGGTGGTGAGGCGCCCGAGCGTCTTGAGCTCGCGCACCAGGAGCAGCGGCTCGTTGGCATGCCGGTAGAGGGCCGCACCGGGCACGAAACGGATCTTCGTGGCGCCCTCGCGCGCCGTGCGCGGACCGGCCGGCGCGGCAGCGGCCGCGGCGGGCCGGGGAGCCGCCGGCTCCGCGGCACGCGGCTTGTCCTCGCCGGTGATCAGCGCCTCGAGTTCCTGGGCCGTGTCGCGGCCGTAGTCGGCGGGTAGCGGCGTTTCCGTCTTCGCGGCATCGACGAGGTCGGCGAGCACGTCGCCCGCCCGAAGCAGGAGGCTCGTGACCTCCGGCGACGGCGCGAGCCGCGCGTCGCGGAGATGGTCGAGCACGGTCTCGAAGCAGTGCGCGAAGGTCACCAGCGCCGTGAACTTGAACGCGCCGGCGCCGGCCTTGATCGAGTGGACGGCGCGGAAGATCGCGTTGAGCGTCTCGGAATCGCTCTCCCCCGCGTCGAGCCGGGCCAGGTTGCTCTCGAGCTCGCTGAGCTGCTCGACGCATTCCTCGAAGAACGTGACCTTGAAGCGGCTGAAATCGTCCATGGCGTCCTGCTACCTGCTGACGTCGTGCCGTCGTCCCTTAGACGCAGACCTTCTGAACGACCTGCACCAGCTTGTCCGGCTCGAAGGGCTTCACGATCCAGCCCGTCGCGCCGGCGGCGCGCCCCTCGTTCTTCTTCGTCGCGTCGCCCTCGGTGGTCAGGACCAGGATCGGCGTGACCTTGTGGACCGGATCGGCGCGCAGCGTGCGGACGAGGGTGAGGCCGTCCATGTTCGGCATGTTCACGTCGGTGATCACGAGGTCGACCTTGCCCTTGGCGAGCTGCTGCAGGGCGAGCTTCCCGTCGGCAGCCTCGATCACTTCGTAGCCGGCGCCCTTCAACGTGAAGCTGACCATGTCGCGCATCGTCTTCGAGTCGTCGACGGCGAGGATCTTCTTGGCCATTCTGCTGTTCCTTCGATGGGTCGAGCGTTCGGACGGTCAGGCCGCCGCGGCGGGCAGCGTCAGGACCTGCGCGAGATCGAGCTCCTCGATCGCGCGGCGGAAGGCGGGGGACGCGGCCGTCACCGCGAGGGACTTGCCGCGCGCGCGTTGCGTGAGGGCGGCGGCCGCGAGGACCTGGAGGCAGGGGCTCGTCACGACGCCGACGGTCTCGGCATCGAGCTTGAGATCGCCGGAGCTGTCGATGCTCTCGCGGAGGAGCCGATGCAGGCTCGGGGCCGCCGTGAGGTCGAGCTGCGCCGGAAGGGCGATCGTCAACGCGTCATCGGAAGCGGTCACGTGGGATCCCGGTCGCTGAGAGATTGCGTAGAGTTGTCTGCACGATCGAAGGGAGATTGCTCCGAGACACGTAAAGGCCTGCTTAACTGGGGGCGCAGGTTCGGGCGGCCCGCGTCCCGATCAGCGCGAGAGACGGCACGAATGTTCGTGTCCGCCGTTCGCGCCCGGCCCGCCTGTCCGCCTTGGGAGTTCAAAGGAGGTACGCGCCCGCGCGACGACCCGAGGTGGCGGCACGGGCGGAGTCCATCGTCGGGGGCGCGCCGCTGCGATCGTGCCCGCGTTCACCATGTCCGTCGGGGCGGCCGCCGCGCAGCCCGGTCGGCGGCCGCGTCGTGCACCGGCGCGAACGCGGGACGAGCCGCGTCGATCGTCCGCAAGCGCCCGTCCCCGGGGCGCGCGGCTCAGTAGCGCATCGCGCGCAGGCCCACGAGGCGATCCACCAGCAGGACCGCGCCGAGCGTCATCACGATCGAAACCGTCGAGGCCGCGGCGGTCGTCGGGTCGAAGTCCCAGCGGAGATAGTCGTAGACCTGCATGGGCAGCGTCGTCGTGCCGACGCCCTTGAGCAGCAGCGAGATCGATACGTTGTCGAACGAGATGATGAACGCGAACAGCGCGCCGTTGATCACGCCCGGCTTGATCAGCGGCAGCGTCACGCGCCGGAAGGTCGTCGCCGGCGAGGCGCCGAGCGAGCGTGCGGCCTCGGCAAGCGACGGCGACATGTTGTAGAGCGAGGCGGTCACCTGCAGGAAGACGAAGGGCACGCAGACGACGATGTGGCCCAGATAGAGGCCGACCGGGGATTTCGTGCCGATGCCGATCTGGTAGTAGAAGAACAGCAGCGCGATCGCCGTCAGGATCTCCGGCAGCAGCAAAGGTGCGAGGGTGTAGACCCGGAAGACCTCGCGCCAGTGCTTCGCGTGGCGCACGTAGAAGATCGCGGCCGGCGTGCCGATCAGCGTGGCCGCCCCCGCCGCAACGACGCCGAGCTTCAGCGACAGCCAGGTCGCATCCATGAAGGGCTGCGAGGCGAAGAACTTCGCGTACCACTGCAGCGAGAAGCCCTGGATCGGGAAGTTGAGGTACTTGCCCGAGTTCACCGAGGCGATCATCACGATGACGATCGGCAGCATCAGGAAGACGTAGACAGCGGCGATCCCGGCGCCCATCAGCAGCCGCGCGGCGCTCATGCGATGCCCCGCATGAGGCGCCCGGCGAGCCAGGCGTAGATCGCCACCGCCGCCAGCCCGACCAGCGACAGGAGCAGCGCGAGCGCGGCCCCGAAGGGCCACAGGAACTGGTCGAGCAGCGTGATCACCTCGGTGGTGATCGTGTGGACGCGGCCGGCACCGAGCAGCGCGGGCGTCACGTAGGCGCCGCAGCCGAGGATGAAGACGAGCACGCAGCCCGACTGGATCCCGGGCATCGACAGCGGCAGCAGCACGCGCAGGAACACCTTGGTACGGCCGGCACCGAGCGAGCGCGCTGCCTCCTCGAGCCGCGGGTCGATGCCCTGCACCGCCCCCATGATCGGCAGGATCATGAACGGCAGGAAGACGTGGATCAGCGCGAGCACGACGCCGAACTCGTTGTACATGAGCTGCAGCGGCGGCAGCTCGATCAGGGCGCGGACCTGGTTGATCAGGCCGTTGTTGCCCAGGAGGATGATCCAACCGTAGGTGCGGATCACCACGCTGACCAGCAGCGGCGACAGCACCAGCCCGTAGAGCACGCCGCGCCACTTCGACGTGGTGCGCGCCAGGTGGAACGCCACGGGGTAGGCGATGACGAGGCAGCCGATCGTGATTGTCAGGGCCAGGCGCAGCGTGTCGTAGAGCAGGTCGAAGTAGAATCCGTCGGGATCGGTCAGCGCCTTGGCGTAGTTCCCGAGCGTGTAGCCATCCAGGTAGAGCTTGCTCGTCGAAGGGATGCGGAAGCTCATCACCACGATGTTGACGTAGGGCACGACGATGAGCGCGGCGATCACCACCAGCGCCGGCACGGCCATCATCAAGACCGCGCGGCGATTGCGCGCGGCGACCCGGGCGGCGGCGCTCATTCGATGCGGTCCCGGACCAGCCAGGCGCGCTCCGCGGGCAGCGTGACGGCCACCGCATCGCCGGGCGCGAAGCCGGCGGTCGCCGGCTGCTGGACCTGCAGCACCGTGCCGTCGGCCATCGCGACGCGGTAGTCCAGCAGGTTGCCGAGGAAGTAGCGCTCGGTCACCTTGCCCGGAAAGGACCCGGGCGGCGACCCGCGGTCGAACGCGATCGCCTCGGGACGAACCATCGCCGTCGCGCGCGACCCGACGGGCGGCGCGAAACCCCCGCCGCAGGAGATCTCGCCGAGGCTGGTGCGCAGGCGGAATCGCTCGCCGTCGCGGCCGAGGACCTCGCCTTCGATGAAGTTGGACAGGCCGATGAAGCTCGCGACCTGGCGCGTCGCAGGATGGTCGTAGATCTCGCGCGCGTTGCCGACCTGGTGGATCAACCCGTCGAACATCACGACGATCTTGTCCGACATCACCATCGCCTCGGCCTGGTCGTGCGTGACGTAGAGCGTGGTGATGCCGACGCGCTGCTGCAGGCCGCGGATGAAGAACCTCATCTCGTCGCGCAGCTTGGCGTCGAGATTGGCGAGCGGCTCGTCGAGCAGGAGCAGCTTGGGCTCGATCACCAGCGCGCGTGCCAATGCCACGCGCTGCTGCTGGCCGCCGGAGAGCTGGCGCGGATAGCGCGCCTCCATGCCGCCGAGTTGCACCATGCCCAGCACGTCGGCGAGGCGCCGGTCCATCTCGGGGCCCGCGACCTTGCGCATCTCCAGGCCGAAGCCGAGGTTCTGGCGCACCGTCATGTGCGGGAACAACGCGTAGTTCTGGAACACCATGCCGATGTCCCGCTTCTCGGGCGGCAGCATGGTGACGTCGGCGCCGTCGAAGGTGATCGACCCGCCGGTGGGCAGCTCGAATCCGGCGACGCAGCGCAGCGTCGTGGTCTTGCCGCAGCCGGACGGGCCGAGCAGCGAGACGAGCTCGCCCTCGGTGACGTCGAGGTCGATGCCCTTCACCGCGGCGACCTTGTCGAAATGCTTCTCGAGCGCCGCGATCTTCAATCTTGTCATCTGACTCTGCTCACGAAACGTCGCGCGGGCCGTCGCCGTTGCGGCGGCGGCCCGCGGCGATGCGCAAGGCGCGGTTCAGCGCATCACGCGGTTCCAGCGCTCCGTGACCTGGTCGCGCTGGGCGTTGGCGGCGGCCCAGTCCCACTGCAGGATCTTGCTGATGTCGTTCGGGCCGATCGGCATCTTGTCCTTGAGCGCGTCGGGGATCGCGACCTTTGTGTTCACCGGCGTGATGAAGAACTCCTCGACGCTGCGCTTCTGGATCGGCTCGCTCAGCATGTAGTCGAAGTACTTGCAGGCCGCGTCCTTGTGCTGGCCGTTCTTCAGCAGGTTGAAGCTCTGCTCGAACATGAACATGCCTTCGCTCGGCGCGACGAAATCGAGCGGCGCGCCGGCATTGCGCAGGCGGATGACCTCCGGCAGGTCGAGGATCCCGAGCGAGACCTCGCCGCGCGTGATCAGCTGGCCCATCGTCCCGGAGAAGTCGACCTGCGGGAACGGCTTGAGCTTCTGGATTTCCCGGAAGCCGGCGTCGAAGTCGAGCGGCCCCTTGCCGAAGATCTTGGAGGCCAGCATCAGGAACATGTACCCGGCCGAATTCTGGATCTGGTACATGCCGATCTTCCCCTTGAACTCGGGGTTGTCCCAGAGGTCCTTCCAGGACGTCGGCTTCTTCTTCACGAGATCCGTGCGGTAGCCGATGCCGATCGGCGAGATCATGCCGTAGACGCCGTTGTTGTCCTTCAGCTTGGCGTCGGGATGCACGTCCTTCAGCGTCGGTACCTTGTCGACGGGCCACGGCTCGAAGAAGCCCTCGCCGCGCAGCAGCGCGGCGAAGATCTCGTTCATCATGATGAACGAATACTGCGGCTTGTCCGGGCCGGAGGCGCGCAGGTTGGCGGTCCAGGTGCGGGCGAGACCGGAATCGTACTTCGTCTTCACGCCGCTCGCCGCCTCGAAGCCCGGCAGCAGCGACTCGCGCCAGAACTTCTCCCACGAGCCGCCGTAGCCGTTGACGATCAGCTCCTGCTGCTGCTGCGCCATCGCCACCGGCAGCGACGACACCGTGAGGCCGCCCGTCGCGCCGGCCAGCAGCCCACGACGCCCAAACTCGATCCGCATCCCCGTCTCCCTCGCTGATGGAGCGCCGCCGTGCGCGCCGCCCCGTGAATCACGCCGCGACGCTAACAGCCCGCAGGGACCGGTGCCAGAACGCAGACGCCGCGCGGCGTCGTGCCGCCGCAACGGGCGTCGTGCCCGGAGGCGCGGCAGGCGGCGGCGCTTCGGCGGGCGGCGCCCGATTGACCGGAACTGCGGCCGGCGGCATAGACGATGGCGCGCGTCGCCGTCCCGCGCGCCTCTCGCGAACCGATCGGTCCATGCGCATCGCCGCCGTCCACGACATCGTCGCGCCGATCAAGTCGGCGATCCGCAACGCCTTCATCGACTTCAGCGCCATGACGGCGAGCGTCGTCGCGGTGGTGACCGACCAGGTCGTCGACGGCAGGCCGGTGGTCGGCTTCGGCTTCAACTCCAACGGGCGCTACGCCGCCAGCGGCCTGCTGCGCGAGCGCTTCATCCCGCGGCTGCTGGCGGCCCGCCCGGAGACGCTGGTCGACGATTCCGGCAGCAATCTCGACCCGCAGCGGATCTGGTCGGCGCTGATGGCGAACGAGAAGCCCGGCGGTCACGGCGAGCGCTCGGTCGCGGTCGGCGTGCTCGACATGGCCGTCTGGGATGCCGTCGCCAAGATCGCCCGCGTGCCGCTGTGGCGCCTGCTCGCCGACCGCTACCGCGGCGGCGAGGCAGATCCGCACGCCTGGGTCTATGCCGCCGGCGGGTACTACTATCCCGACAAGGACGTCGGCCAGCTGCAGGCCGAGATGCGCTCCTACCTCGATCGCGGCTATTCGACGGTGAAGATGAAGATCGGCGGCGTACCGCTCGCCCAGGATCTGCGTCGCATCGAGGCCGTCCTGGAGATCGTCGGCACGGGCGACCGGCTCTGCGTCGACGTCAACGGCCGCTACACGCTCGCCGAGGCGCTGGCCTGCGCCGACGCGCTCGCGCCGCTCGGCCTGCGCTGGTACGAGGAGCCGATCGATCCGCTCGACTACCTCATGCACGCGCCGATCGCCGCGCGCTATCCCGGCGCCATCGCGACCGGCGAGAACCTCTTCTCGATGCAGGACGCGCGCAACCTGATCCGCCACGCCGGCCTGCGTCCCGACCGCGACGTGCTGCAGTTCGACCCGGCGCTGAGCTACGGCCTCGTCGAGTACCTGCGCACGCTCGACATGCTCAAGGCCCATGGATGGTCGCCGCGACGCTGCGTGCCGCATGGCGGCCACCAGTTCGCCCTCAACATCGCCGTCGGCCTCGGCCTTGGCGGCAACGAGTCCTATCCCGACGTGTTCCGGCCGTTCGGCGGCTTTGCCGACGACATCCCCGTCGTCGACAGCCGCGTGCGCATGCCGGACGTCCCGGGCATCGGCTTCGAGGCGAAGAACGAGCTGTTCGCGGTGATGAAGCCGCTCCTCGACAGGTGACGGCGATGGAGTTCGTGCTCCTCGGCACCGGCTGCCCGCAATGCGATCCCGACCGGCTCGGCCCGGCGACGCTGGTCCGCCATGGCGGCCGCGCCGTGCTGGTCGATTGCGGCTCCGGCGTCACGCAGCGGCTGGTCCAGGCCGGAACGCCGGGCGCGGCGATCGACGCGCTGCTGCTCACGCATCTCCACACCGACCATCTCGTCGACTTCTACCAGCTCGTCGTCTCGAGCTGGCACCAGGGTCGCGCGCGGCCGCAGCAGGTCCTGGGGCCGCCGGGCACGCGGCGCTTCGTCGAGGGCACCATGGCGCTGTGGGCCGAAGAGCGCGCCCAGCGCATCGCGCACGAGAAGCGCCCCTCCATCGCGGCGTTCGAGATGGACGTCACCGAGATCGGCCCGGGCGTCGTGTGGGAGGACGAGGCCCTGCGGATCACCGCGGTGCCCGCCAACCATCATCCCGTGAAGCACGCCTTCGGCTTCGTCTTCGAAGGCGGCGGGCGGAAGCTCGCGCTGTCCGGCGACACCGCCTATTGCCCTGCGCTGATCGAGGCGGCACGCGGCGCCGACGCGCTCGTCCACGAGTGCTTCATCCACCGCGAGATGAAGCCGGCACCCGGCCGCTCGCCCGAGGGCATCCGCAACGTCGCGAGCTACCACACGCTGTCCGGAGAGGTCGGCCGCGTCGCCGCCGAGGCGCGCGTCAAGCTGCTCGCGCTCAACCACTTCGTGCCGACGAAGTTCGACCGCGCCGCCCTCGTCGCCGAGGTGCGCGAGACCTGGCGCGGCCCGCTGGTGATCGGCGAGGACCTCACGCGCTACGATTGCGACAGCCGCATGCTCCAGCACGGCGGCGCGACGCTCGGCATCGCGCTCGACTGATCGCCTCGCGCGCCGCTCACCGCGCCAGCACGACCGCGTCCTCGGCGCGCCAGCTCAGGGACACCGCCTCGCCGACCGCCCGGATCGCGTGCTCGCCCGACAAGGTTTCCTTGAGCAGCAGCCGGCGCGCATCCCCGGTGGCGACGCGATACAGCGCCTGGCCGCCGAGGAAGTTCGCGGTCTCGATGCGGCCGTCGATCAGCCCGGCGCCCGGCGCCGCCGCCCGCAGCTTCTCGGGCCGGACCGCGAGCGCGCTGCCCGTCATGCCCGCCGGCGCGGGCAGGACCCGGCCATCGGCGGTGGTGAAGCGACCCGCCTCGGCGCGGCCGTCGAACAGGTTGATCTCGCCGATGAAGTCCGCGACGAAGCGGCTCGCCGGCCGGTCGTAGATCTCGGCCGGCGTGCCGACCTGCTCGACGCGCCCGCCGTTCATCACGGCGATGCGGTCGGACATGGCCAGCGCCTCCTCCTGGTCGTGCGTCACGAAGACGAGCGTGACGCCGAGGCTCTTCTGGATCCCCTTGAGCTCGAACTGCATCTGCTGGCGCAGCTTGCGGTCGAGCGCAGCCAGCGGCTCGTCGCACAGCAGCACCGGCGGCTGCACGACGAGCGCGCGCGCCAGCGCGACGCGCTGCTGTTGCCCGCCGGAGAGCTCGCCCGGCCGGCGGGACTCGTAGCCGACAAGCTCGACCTGCCGGAGCGCCTCGTCGACGCGGGTCGCGATCTCGGCCTTCGCCACGCCGCGCATGCGCAGGCCGAAGGCGACGTTCTCCGTGACGGTGCGATGCGGGAACAGCGCGTAGGACTGGAAGATCATGCCCATGTCGCGCCGATGCGGCGGCAGGTCGGTCACATCGGTCCCGGCGATGCGGATGCGGCCGACATCGGGCAGTTCGAACCCCGCGATCATGCGCAGCGTCGTCGTCTTGCCGCAGCCGGAGGGGCCGAGCAGCGCGAAGAACTCGCCTGCCGCGATCGCCAGCGAGACGTCGTCGACGGCGTTGACCTTGCCGTCGTAGGACTTCGAGACCGACTCGATGCCGATCGTCGCGGAATGGCGTGTCGTCATGGGGTGTCCGGCGGGCACGAGGGGCGGACGGCGTGGTGCCGCCCGCCCGCCCGCCCCGCGCTCAGCCGCGCAGGATGCGCGCGACGCGCGCGTCGATCTGGTCCTTGCGCTTGTTGTACCACTGCCACGGCAGCTGCAGCAGCGTCGCCACCTTCTCCGGCGTGTCGAAGAGGCGCGCGCGATACTCGGGCGCAAGCTGGACCTTCTTGTTGGCCGGCGAGTACCACACCGCCTCCGCCAGCTTCTTCTGCACGTCGGACCTGAGCATGTAGTCGATATACGCGTAGGCGAGCTCCTTGCGCGGCGAGCCCGGCGTGATGTTGAGGCACTGGTCGAGGATCATCACGCCTTCCTTCGGCGCCGCCCAGTCGACGGGCTGGTTCTGGCCGTCGTAGCGGTAGACGCCCGAGTCGTGCAGCACGCCCATGTGCACCTCCGCCGAGAGCAGCGCCTTCTCCATGCCGCCCGTGAAGTCGTACATCTTGATCGGCTTGAGCTGCTCGAGCGCCTTGTAGGCGGCGTCGAGGTCCTCGAAGCCGCCGCCGTAGACCTTGCCCAGCATCATGAGATGCGCCTGCCCGATCGAGTTGATCGGGATGACGTAGCTGCCGCGCACGCCGGCGAGCTTGGGATCGGCGAGATCCTTCCAGGAGGTCGGCTTGGCGAGGCCCTTGTCGGTGCGGTAGCCGAAGCCGATGCCGCTGACGAAGATCGCCACGCCGGCCAGCTGGTCGCCCTGCGCGAACGAATAGGCGTCGGCGAGGTTCGGCACCTTCTTCGGATCGATCTTCGCCTCGACCAGCCCCTGGTCGACGCAGAGCCAC
Organism: Alphaproteobacteria bacterium; assembly: GCA_016793165.1. GTDB lineage: Bacteria > Pseudomonadota > Alphaproteobacteria > CACIAM-22H2 > CACIAM-22H2 > CAIOSQ01. The sequence goes on from JAEULA010000034.1 coordinate 383,994, forward strand.
TGCTCCGGCGTGTTCGCCTGCAGCACGTCGTAGAGGGGATCGTTGCGCGGGCTCGCCGCGAGCTTCGGCGGGAACGGGAAGGCCTGGTCGACCGACACCGAGCACTTGTGCTCCTTCTCGAAGGCGGGGATCACCTCGCCCTTCATGATGTCGCCCCACTTGCCGCCCCAGGTCGTGATCTTGAGGGTCGCGGTCTGGGCATGCAGGATCGCGGGCGCGGCCAGCCCCGCGATCGCGGCGCCGGCACCGGCGCGGACGACGCCGCGACGGGTGATCTTGTCGGACTTGATCATGTCTTCCTCCTGGGTTGGACCGGTCAGAGCTTGACGTAGGACTTGAGCCCGATGAGGCGGTCGAGCAGCAGCACCACCGCGAGGGCCATCAGCACGGACACCATCGAGGCGGCGGCGACCGCGCCGTCGAGATCGAAGCGCAGGTAGTTGAACAGCACGATCGGCAGTGTCTCGCCCTTCGGCAGCACGAGGAACAGCGAGATCGGGAACTGGTCGAACGAGACGATGAACGCGAAGATGCCCCCGGCGATGACGCCCGGGCGGATCAGCGGCAGCGTCACTTCGAAGAAGACCCGCAGCGGCGGCGCGCCGAGCGCCGCGGCCGCCTCCTCGACGCGGCGGTCGAAATTGTGAAGCACGGCCAGAGTCGTGCGCAGGACGTAAGGCACCGCGACGAGCGTGTGCCCGACCACGAGGCCCCAGACCGGGCGGCCGAGCCCGGCGAGGATCAGCAGCTGGAACAGCGCGAGGCCGGTGAGGATCGCGGGCAGCATCAGCGGCGAGAGGAAGAAGGCGGTGAGCAGGCGCGCGCCCGGCAGGTTGCCGCGCGCGATGGCGAGCGCCGCCGCCGCGCCGATCGCGGTGGCGAGCACCAGGACGACCGCCGCGACGCGCAGCGACAGCCACAGGCTGTTCATGAAGTCGGGGTTGCCGAGGAACTTCTCGAACCAGCGAAGCGTGACGCCGACCGGCGGGAACGAGATGTACGGCGTCGGATTGAAGGCGAAGACGCCGACGATCACGATCGGCGCGAGCAGGAAGGTCACGATCGCCGCGTTGAAGGCGTAGTACGCCGCGAGGCCCGCCTCGAGATTGCGCCGTCTCATGCGAGGTCCTTCTGCCCGGAGAAGCGACCGAGCACGTGGTTGTAGGCGACGACCACGACCAGCGACACGGCGAGCAGGACGACGCCCAGCGCGCCGGCGAAGTTGAGATTGAAGCTCGATCCGACCTGCTGATAAATCATCATCGGGATCGTGAGCACCTCGGTGCCGCCCATCGCGCTGGGCGTGACATAGGCGCTGATGGTGAGCGCGAAGACGAGCAGCGAACCCGCCAGGATCCCGGGCAGGCTGAGCGGCAGCGTCACCTCGAGGAAGGCGCGCAGCCGGTTCGCGCCGAGACCGCGCGCCGCCTCCTCCAGGCGCAGATCGATGCGCCCGATCACGCCCGTCAGCGTCAGGACCATGAAGGGCACGTAGATGTGGACGAGCGCCACGACCGTGCCGAACTCGTTGTACATCAGCGGCAGCGGCTTCTCGATCCAGCCCCAGGACTTCAGGGTCGAGTTGATGACGCCGCTGTCCTGGAGGATCGTCATCCACGCGAAAGTGCGCACCACGATGCCCGTCAGCATCGGCGCGATCACCGTCATCAGCAGCAGCGCATGGCCGAGCCGCGAGCGGATGCGTGCCATCCAGTGCGCCAGCGGATAGCCGAGGACGAGGGCGACCAGCGTGCTGACGAGGCCGAGACGCAGCGTCGCCCACAGCGCCTCGGTATAGAGGTCGTCCTCGAGCATCCGCGCGTAGTTGAACATCGTGAACTCGACGCGCCGGCCGCCGACAGGGTTGCCGCTGAGGAAGGACAGCGTCGCCATGATCGCAAAGGGCAGGACGAAGAAGACGACGAACAGAAGCAGCGCCGGCCCCACCAGCCAGGCGATCGGGGACACGCGCACGCGGCGCGGCGCGTGCACGGCGCTCACGCCGGCGCCCCCGCGCGGGCATCCCGCGACGCCTCGCAACGCCGACCGATCACCGGCCGATCACCGGACCACTGAGCCCCGCCCACGTCGCCCCTCCGTCGCGAAAGTCCCCACGCCGCAGATATTTGGGACGGAACGCCCTGTCAAATCGACGAAATGCCCCACCGCCCGCGGGCCCGGCGGTCGCCCTAGCCGCCGGCGGGCGGCTCGACGGCCCGTTGCCAGAACTCGAGGCTGCGCGGCCCGATGACCCGCGAGTACCCGCGCTTGTAGATCGCCTCGAGCGCCGCGAGCAGGGCGCGGGCCGCGTCCGGTTCGCCGACCAGCACGAGGCAGCGGAGGATCCGGGTCATGCGAAGGAAGTTGTGATTGCCCGTGGACAGCCAGTTCGCGGCCTGTTGCGGAAAATACGGCGAGAGCACCAGCGTCCGGCGTTCGCCGCCCCAGGCGAAGCCGAAGAAGCCCAGCATGCGGTCCAGGGAGCGGCGGATGTTGGCGCGGATCACCTGGTCCTTGCGGATCGCCGCGACGTCCTCGGCGGCGAGCACCGGGGCGCCGGGATTGGCCCCGCTCGGCTCGTCGAGCGGAAACAGCCATTGGATGTAGTCGTGGCTGCGCTCGAGCTCGGCGTCGTTCATCGCCCAGATGTCCGAGAGCCGTCGGCCGGCGCCGTCGCGACCCTTGCCGCGGAGGAACTCGACGATCTCGCTCATCCGTCGTCTCCGCCGGCCTGCCGCCGCTGCTTGGTGGCGCTGCGGTGGCGCTTCGATTCCAGCCGCCGCAGGCGCTGTCCCCGCCCCACCTTGGTCTTGATCCGCGGCCGCGGGGCGACCGACGCCTCGCGCAGCAGCTCGAGCAGGCGCGCAATCGCATCCTCGCGGTTGACCGTCTGGCTGCGGGAGCCCTGCGCCTTGATGACGATCACGCCCTCGTCGGTCAACCGCCGGCCGGCGAGGCGCGCCACGCGCTCGCGCATTCCGGTCCCAATGCCGGGGAGCCGGGCCAGGTCGAAGCGAAGCGTGATCGCGCTCGAGACCTTGTTCACGTTCTGGCCGCCCGGGCCCGACGCGCGGACGCCCTCGACGACGAGATCGTCCTCGTCGAGGAACAGCGAATCGGTGATGCGGTGGCGGACCATGAGACGGCGATCTTATTCGCGCGGCATGGTCTTTGAAAATCAGGCTGATCGGGATTCGAGTCGACGCGTGCTCAACGCGCCGCATGCCTGCCGCCCCGCATGTCGGCCGCCTCGCCTGTTGGCCGCTTCAACTGTTGGCCGCCTTACTTATCGTGAAGCCTCACCTATCGGCAGCCTCACCTGTCGGCACCTCACCTATCGGCACCTCACCTATCGGCAGCCTCACCTACCGGCAGCCTCACATCGTGGCAGCGTCACATCGTGGCAGCGTCACGTCGTGGCAGCCTCACGTGTCGGCATATCGCCATGCTCGCGACGCGTATCGAAACGGCGTCCGCGCCGCGAAGGCAACCCGCAGCGCGCAAGCCGCCGGACCGACAGCGCTCGTCGTCGGGCACCTGACGAAGCGGGCGCGGCGGCGCAAGCCGCCCCGCCCGCCCGATCGTGCGCGGGCCTGCACCTGTGCAGGCCCGCCTACGCGGGGCTCGGCTATTCGACGGCCAGAACGCCGCGGCGGTTCTGCGCCCAGCTCTGGTCGTTGGAGCCGACGACGACCGGCTTCTCCTTGCCGAAGCTGATCGTCTGCAGGCGCGCGGCCGCAATCCCGAGGCTCGAGAGGTAATTGCGAACGGCCACGGCGCGGCGCTCGCCGAGCGCGAGGTTGTACTCGCGCGTGCCGCGCTCGTCGCAATGTCCTTCGATCACGACCTTCGTGCCGCCGTACTGGTTCAGGACGCGCGCCCACTTCTCGACCGTTCCGCGCGCCTCGGCGCTGAGATCCGAGGAGTCGTAGGCGAACAACACCCGATCGCTGACGCCTTCGCGCGACAGCGCCTCGCGGAGCTGATCGCCCGTCAGGGCGCCGCCGGTGACGCCGGCGCCGGCGCGACCCGCGCCCGTCGACGAGCCGTCGCCCGAGGTGCCGGAGCCGCCGCCATCGGTGGTGCTGCAGGCGCCGAGGCCGAAGGCGAGCAGGGCCGCGGCGGCGGTCGAGAACAACAGGCGGCGACCCGGCGCGACGGCGGCGCCGGCGGACGGAACTTCGGTGACGGACGAGTTGTGCATGATCGCGTGCGACCCCTTTCGACTTGGCTCGGATGCCGAGATTTGCAGGGGTATAAACCAGTTGCGGCCGAATTGCGGCGGAATTTCACAACTTCGGTGAGGAACGCCCGCGAGGTCACGAAGAGGTCCGCCATCGCACCATCTGGACGATCCGGCCATCGGCGATTCCGGGGCCGAACCGATGGGTGCGCGGCAGGTTGCCGGCCACGATCTCGAAGCCCCAACGGCGATAGCGCTCGACGTTGGGCATCCGCGCATAGAGGAAGACGCGATTCCAGTGCGCCGGCCACAGCGATTCCGCGTGGTCGACGAGTGCCCGCCCGATCCCGTTCGATCGCCAGGACGGCACGACGTAGATCCCGCGCAGTCGCAGGGCCTCGTCCGACAGCGTGTAGATCGACGTCCACGCGACACGCGTGCCGTCGAGCTCGGCCGCCAGCGGCACGCAGCGCACGCGCGCGGCGAGCTCCTCGCCGCAGAACTGCAGCTGGCCATAGCCGCCGATCAGCGGACCGAGGAAGCGCGCCGCGCCCTCCATGTGCCACAGCGGCGCGATCTCCTGGCGCCATGTGGCGAAGGGCAGCACCGTGAAGCGCAGCCGATCGCGGGCCGGCAGCATGGCCCGCGACGCCGCCTCGAGCGCCACCGTCGTCATGGCGCGCCTCCCGCCGCGGCACGACGCAACGGCATCCGGGCGACATCGCCGTAGAGGCGTGCCGGCGCGAGCCAGGCCGGTTCGATCGCGATCGCGAGTCGCTCGGCGAGGCGATGGAGGGGCGTGTGATGCTGGGACCCGCAGCCGGGCGCCGCGCGCCGCATGCGGCGCGACAGCCGCTTGAGTCCGATCACCAGCCGCGCGTCGCGGCAGGCGGTGCGGGAGTCGGCCGCAAAGGCGATCTCCGGAAAGCCCTGCCGCCAAAGGGCAAGACGCGCGGCGCGATTCGTCCAGGCGACGCGCGCGGCTCCGCCCGGCGCATGGGTCGCGGCGAGCCAGGTGCGATACGGCGCCGAGTCGAGCTGGGCCGCGATCAGTTCCGGCGACCAGCGCAGCAGCTGGGCCACACCGCCCCGCCCCTGCGCGAGCATCCAGCGATCGACCGCCGTGAAGGCCTCGTTGTCGACCAGCGTCACCGCGGGCGGGGCCACCGGGACTCCGAGGCGCTCGTCGACGCCATTGTTGACCAGACGGATCTCGCCGTGGTCGGCGAGCAGCGGCCGATCGATCCGCGTCACCGCGAGAGCCGCCAGCGCGACCCACGCGTCGCCGCAGCCTGCACGCCGAGCGAAGTCGACGGCGAAGTCCTCGAACGCCGCGAAGGACGTCCGCACCGGGAGGACCGGCAGCGGCGCGGGCAATGCCGGCTCCGGATGGTCGTCGAACTCGACGCGCGCGATCACCGCGTCGGCGCCGAGCCGCCGCGCGAGTGCTGCGGCCGCGAGGCCGACCGGACCGCCGTTGCCGCCGATCGCGATCGGACCATGCGCCGCGGCGATCGCCTCGACCGCGCGGGTCAGCTCGCGCACGAAGCCCTCGTGCCGCCGCGCCGGGCGGCCATAGGCGGTCCAATACCGCGCACCGCCCGAGCGCCGCGCGGCGAATGTCTCCGTGTCGAACCCGAAGCGAAAGTGGTTGCCCGCGGTGAGCGGCCAGGCGGGTGCGGGCAGCGGCGCGCGATCGAGATCGACGGGGACCGCGTTGACGGTCGCGCCCAGCGCGAAGACAGGGGATTCGGCCGTGATCATGGCACCAGTTCCCGCATCAGGGCGCCGTACGCGGTGCGAGCGACCGCATCGCTGGCGCCGAATCGGCGCTCGAGCTCGGGACGCAGCGCATCGTCCAGGGCGAGCACGTTCTCGAAGCCGTGG